>JAEYZG010000001.1 GCA_023428135.1 Bacteroidota bacterium
TAAAAATTGTATATTCTCAAAGCCTCTGACTCCTAGCATTGCATAGTATGGCGCTGACGCATAACTCGGAGATGAGTTATTAGTAGAACCTGTCGCTTCCAGTTGTCCATCTATGTATAACTTTGCACTGGAATCATCTCTTGTCAATATCACATGATACCATCTGTTTGCTGACGGATATTTTCCCGGTATCGCCCCGGTGAGGGTACCATTTGTATTATAGCCACCTCCTGCCCATCCTGCACCGTTAGGAACTACTTGAATTGCCTGATCTCCACCTTTTGCTCCAATGTTTAAAAGTGATGTTACAGAATTTAGATTATCAAAAGATACCCACATGGCATAGGTATAATTTGAATTAATAAAATCCTTAGTAGGAAGAGAAATATAGGATGAACCATTAAAATGATAGGCGCTGTTTGCTTTACCACATCTGTCGGTGGTTAAAGTAGCCCCATAAGGTGTTCCATTGTTACCATTCCCTGAGGCATCATTAACATTTCCCGTAAATGGATAATATGCAACTAGCTTATCCTCAGCTTTAACTAATGAAAAATTGAATAAAATTAAAATAACCAGTAATATTTTTCTCATAGACTTTTGTTTAAAAATTTAAATAAACTAAATGACCTTAGTACTGATTTTTCCCCGAGCAAGGAAATACTTTTGAAAAATGCGTAAAGAATGCTATTCTTTTTTTTTAAATATGTTTATTACAAGCTTTTAATAGTAGACTCCTATTTTTAAAATAGTTCCCAAAATAATTTAAATTTTTTACCGACCTAATTGAGTTTAAAGCAAAAGCAGAAGAAACACCCTACTAATTTTGTTTTCGAACTTCTCTTCCCCTGAAGTAAAAGATCAACATAATGCACCTTCCTAAAAATGGAAAACATGAAATTCTATTAAAAGAGATGTAATGAACTTGGTATTTGTTTTTTGGCAGCAATAGCGATTTTATCGCTACTACCACAATTCCTCATAGAAAACGATGATTATTGAGAAAGCGGGCTTCCCAGTGCGCGTCGCATTGAGATGGCACTTTATTATCATTACTTTTTTATCTATTTTTAAATTATATATTCATATTCGATGTAAGATAAACTTTTGCAGCTGGCACATAATTAGCATTAAAGAAAATACTGACAAAAAAATAAAATCACATATACCTCATCATATTAGTCTACATTCCTTCCAAATAAGATTAAGTAAAAACTATCAACATATATCAAACTCAAAAGACATTCATCAAAATGGGAAATATTGAAACAGTAAAAAAATTGTATGAACTCTTTGCCAGCAAAGACAATAATGCAATAAGACAAATATTTGACGAAAACATCAAATGGAACCAGATGAAAGGCTTTCCAAACGGCGGACAGCATATTGGCCCAGATGCTGTATTTGAAAAAGTATTTGATGGGTTCAGGGTTAACTGGACTAATTGGAAAGCGACCATCACCAGATATATTGACAGCGGTGACGGAGTATTTCTTGTTGGCTTTTACGAAGGGACTTATAAAGCAACAGGAAAATATATGAAAGCAGACTTTGCCTGTGAATATAAAGTGAAAGACGGAAAGATTACAGAATTCAACCAATATACAGACACGTTCCTTATTGGACAGGCAATGGGCCTAACCAAAGATTAAACTGAAAAACAAAATCTCTCTCCATGAATATCCATAAGAAGTACCATGAAGAGAGATTTACTCTATAAAAGCAGAGAGACTATTGTTTTATCAACTTTGTTACTTTTGCAGATGGATTAGTATCATCTTCGAGCTTCAGGAAGTACATTCCCGAAGGGAGGAAGGAAATGTCAGCCTGCCCGTTTTGAAGGCTACTATAGGTTTCCTTATATATAATTGCTCCTTTTATATCTTTGATTATAACCATTGCATCAGAATTCGAAGCTCTGATGTTGACAATGTCTGTCATAGGATTAGGATATGCGTCAACCTCTGTATGATAGAGTGCTTCAAAGGGTTCAGATTCTCTATATACACGAGGCCAAACCCTTACATTATTAACAGGAGAAACAATTGCACTTCCATAGACCGTATGTGCAATTGTTACAATATCATAATAACCACTTTCTACATCTTCCCAATTAAAAGCAAAAGGAGGAGCTCCAGACACACCTATTTTAATTGAGTTACTGTAATATTCTACTTTGTTTATTATATCTAATGTAGTTTTAGGATACAACCTAGCGAGTAGTTGACCTCCTATCCCTCCTCCATCAAATATATTATCCGTTTTACCTTCACCAAACCATAAGAAAGGGGTTGTTCCACCAGTAAAAATGATTTTTTCTATACCAAGTTTAAAGTACCCTGCATTGTTACTATAAGGGAATTCCAATAGAATAAGCTGAGTAAAGTCTATACTTGCGTCAAAATCAGAAAGTGGAATTTTTATCCTATTGGGAACATAACTATCGTTTACATACTTTTTCAAAGCAAGCGGATTCGAAGTACTTCCATTCGGTCTAATTTCAATTTTATCCCATTCAATATTATAATCAAAGGCTGTCAATTCTATCTCTAAAGTATCATTACCTCCGGCTATTACATTTTTATTTGCATGATACAATCCTATATTGTCATACCCAAGTTTAAGTTTTTTATATCCTGGAACCTAGAGTTACCACTAATTGAGCATTTCTATTATTTAAGTTAGGGCTAATTTCCAATCCACTAGGGTTGGTATAAAGTACTTTTGCTTCATATTGAAAGGGTTCATAAACATATTCGTATGCACCGATATCAGGTTTCATCCTACTTACTCCACGCTGATCAACAAGAACAGTCGAAGAAGAACCTCCAGCATCAATACATCTGCTTCCTTCAGGAAGCAGATGCGTTTCTGTAAAACCTCCGTTATTTCTCAATCGACCCAATCTTGGGTCATAGAATTTAGTGCTACTCCCCAGTATATTAGTAGATGCTTTCAGAAACAAACCATTATTTACCCCTATGACATTATAACCAAGATCTGATAGCAGTAGTAAAAATCCCATCAGCTTCTTCGACATAATCTACAGTTCCTCTATGTCTATAATATAAATCATTAGGGCCATTCTGAGCGATAATGGTACCTCGTACAGAACAGATTCCCTTATTGTAAATGCCACTTGCCTTATATGAATCATGAAAATAAAATGTATTATAGGCTATTGTACAAAGTCAATCTTCAAATTACCTGAATTATAAATCCCTCCGGAACACAAAGACAAGGCCGAAGACAATTCATTATTACTAATAGTACAGTTGACCAGCTCAAGAGTTCCACTATTAGTTATACTACCAATTTCATTAGCATAATTAGCCCCAGCCCATCCCCTTGTGATAGAAGTCCTTTCGACATACATCGTACCTGAGTTCCTTATCCCCGTTGGGTTTACTACAGTTCCATCACTGATATTATAATTAAACATGCATTCTATGATGGTTGCTGTTCCGGTATTAGACAGTCCGGAAGCCCTCCCCGGATATCTATCCCCTTGAATATAATTTAAATAGAGTGTGACCCTCTCCAGAGAGATCGTTCCCTTGTTATGAATAGCTCCTGTCTGGTTATCATAGAACGTTACTTCCTTTAATGTAAGATTCCCCTGATTATAGATGGCTCCAGACACATCGTTTTGCAAGGTCTGAGTATAATCCCCACACCTTTCGATTTTAATTCCTTTAATAAATACATTGGCTGAAGACTCTATTTTGAATAGTGTAGTCGTAAGATCGTTGGAAACACTTAGTTTATCTTCTCCCAGACCGAAAATGGTAATATCTTTGTCAATTACAATAATATTTGGAGAAAGTGAAATGGTGACTCCGACAAGAGCTTGAGCAAACAGAATAGTATCTCCAGCACCTGCACTGCTAATCGCAAATCGCAAGCCTCCGACCACATTATCTCCGCTGTTGGTCACCGTAATTTTAGCCGCATGACTTTTGAGCATCAAAGCCTGCATAAAAAGGACAAGAAAGAGTAGATGTTTTTTTTTCATAGGTATTGGTTTAAAAGATTGTAAAAATTCAAAAACTATAAAATGTATAATCCCCAACTATAAAACTATAGTACTGAAACAATGAATGTAAAATGAATCCCCTAACACCATAACGGTAATGGGAATTCAGTAAGTGAAAATAAGTTAAGCTTATTGCTTGATCAGCTTAAAGACTTTACCGGAAGGGTTTTCTTCATCTTCCAGCTTTAAAAAATACAGTCCAGCAGGAAGAAAAGAGATATCGGCCTGACCGTTCTGAAGGTTGCTATAGGTTTCCTGGTATTGAATAGATCCGTTTATATCGCGTATAATTACCAAGGAATTATTATTATCCGATTTAATAGTAAACTTATCAATGACTGGATTAGGATAAACTGAAACATTTTCCAGCAGTTCTGCCTCATTAGCTCCGATGTTATCAAAATATTCTTCCTCACGTACTATAGAAGGTACGACCTCTATATGCATCCACGGAGAAGTATATCTGGAACCATCAGTAGCAAATGCAATTGCTCTAACCCATCTTGGACTAACAGCTGATGTTTTAAAATTCACCGTATAAGGAGCAGTATAATCTTCCCCGAACTTAGATTGAAAGAAAAATCCCTGATAGAATTCCACCTTTTCAATAGTAGGAGCCGTTACTTCTCCATAAAGTGAAGCGATCAACTGACCTCCTACACCAGTGCCGTCGAATTTATTATCCGTTTTAGTCCCTCCGAACCACAAGAATGGAGTTGTTCCTCCTGTAAAAATTATTTTTTCTATTCCAAGTTTAAAGTATCCTGCATTATTACTGTATGGAAATTCTAATAAAATAAGCTGAGAAAAATCTATGCTTTGGTCAAAGTCCGAAAGCGGGATTTTTATAGTCTGATACTCCGACATTGCTGTTTTTATATGACCGGCGTAGTTGCTTAAAGAAAGAGGATTAGCAATACTTCCATTTGGCCTGATTTCTATTTTATCCCATTCAGTATCTCCATAATAACTTTTTAATATTATCTCCAATGTATCATTTCCCCCTGCAATCACATTTTTATTAGCATGATACAGGCCAATGTTATCATACCCAAGTTTAAGCTTATTATACCCAGGAACGTGTGTTACTAATAAATGATTTCTGACACTATTAACCTTTGCTTCAATATCAATATCCAAAGGTACCGGATACCGGTATTGCTCCAGAAGACTTGGCATAATAACCTGAGGAATAATATGATACTCAAATGCTCCGATATCCGGTTTATTTCGGACATATCCACGCTGATCAGCAAGAACAGTACTTGAACTTCCACCTGCATCTACACACCTGCTGCCTTCCACTAAAGCGTGCGTTTTCCCAAACCCTCCATAACTATCCAAAGGCATTAGGCCCGGATCGCAAATTTTACTTTTCGTCCCCAAAATATTTGAATAGGGCTTTAGGTTAAGACCATCGTTAATTCCAACTAAATTATTACCAAGATCATGAATTCTTTTAGTAGAAATCCCATCCATTTCATTTAATTCATAAGGCACTTGCTCCTTTACCTCTACATACTTTTCCTGAAGACCATTTTGGGCAATAATGGTCCCCTTTAAATAAAATTCCCCATGATTGATTATTCCACTTCCCTTATGGGTATACTCATAATATCCGCCATCTAAATTATCTATCGTAGCGTTATAAGCTATAGTACAATACTCTACACGTAGCGTTCCAATGTTATATATGCCACCGGAACAATTGGATAATGTTGTAACAAAATAATTCCAACTTATAGTAGAATTTATAAGATGCAAAGTTCCACTATTGTATACCGTTCCTGATTCAGTGGCATCAGAAGTCCCTACTTCACAATTAATTATACTTGTACTTTCTATTACCATTTGTCCGGTATTTCTTATAATAGGATTCGAAGGTGTTAAATTACCATCAGAAAAATTTTCATATATCAGACATTGACGAATAACAGCATTACCAGTATTTGTAACACAACTTGATTTTCCGGGAGCATTATCCGACAAGGTATAGTTGCCTCTAAATTTGACTCTGTACAAATTTAAAGTACCCAGGTTAAAAATTGCCCCTGAATAATTGACGACAAAGTAAGTATCCTCAATTGTTAAATTTCCTCTGTTATAAATAGCCTCCGACACTCCATCCTCAAATAGAACTTTATAGCTTGAACATCCTGAAATTGTTACTCCGGATATATATACATTAACCCCTGGTTCTATTTTGATTAATGCAAGGGTCTGATTATTGGTTATATTTAACTTATCCTCCCCTGGTCCTATTATCGTCAAGTCTTTATCAATAACAATTATGTTTGGAGAAATCGAAATCTTTGGACCTACAAGAGGCGAAGCAAATAAAATGGTATCACCGGAACCGGCATTGTCAATTGCATACCGCAAACTTCCGACTACATTATCAGCATTACTGGTAACTGTAATTTTAGCTGCATGACCACTGAATAAAAGCGTCTGCATAAAAAGGACAAGAAAGAGTAGATGTTTTTTTCTCATAAATAATAAATGTTTAAAAGATTATAAATAATTAAAAATTATAGATAAGAATTCCCAATCATACCATTAATGATTGGGAATTCAGCAACATTCAATAAGAGCAGTTTATTGCTTGATCAGCTTGAATACTTTACCGGAAGGGTTTTCTTCATCTTCCAGCTTTAAAAAATACAGTCCGGCAGGAAGAAAAGAAATGTCGGCCTGACCGTTCTGAAGGTTGCTATAGGTCTCCTGGTATTGAATAGATCCGTTTATATCGCGGAATACAACTTTAGCATTGGAATTAAGAGACCTGATGGTAATGAAGTCTGTCGTTGGATTAGGATAAGCATATTCCTGATAGTCTGCTGGCTCTTCATCTAACCCAAAAGTCCTATAATTAGATCGACGAAAAACCTGCTTCCTTAAAACAGGAGCAGCTATTGTATAGCAATGTGACGTTCTGGCAAAGGCCTTAATTTCATGTACTCCTTCTCGTAAATTTTCCCAAAGTGCAGTATAAGGAGGAGTACTGTCTGTTCCAATTTTAGTTTGATCAATATAGAAATCGACAATATAATTATTATCTAATGCTGTTTCCAAATTCAATTTCCCTAGTAATTGCCCTCCAATTCCTCCTCCATCAAAAGTGTTGTCTGTTTTGTTATCTCCAAACCATAAAAAGGGTGTTGCCCCTCCCGTAAAAACTATTTTTTCAATACCTATCTTAAAATATTCAGCGTTGGTACTATAAGGAAATTCCAGAACTATAAGCTGAGAAAAATCTATGCTAGGATCAAAATCTGACAAAGGTATTTTTATAGTTATATGTCTATAAAGTGGATAAGAAAAGCCATATGCTTTATCTACATAACTTTTTAAAGATAAAGGACTTACTTCGCTTCCATTAGGTCTTATCTGAATTTTATTCCAATCAATTGTATTATTATAACTTTTAAGTGTAATCTCTAATACATTGTTTCCTCCTGCAATCACATTTTCATTCGCATGATACAGCCCTATATGATCATACCCAAGCTTCAATTTTCTATAACCAGGAACATGAGTTACTACTAAGTGAGCCTTTTTAATAGAAAATTCTGCTTCAACTAAAACATTTGTACCTGCGGAGAGAGAAGTATGAGATAATGGATTTATTATCGAAAGTACAGGAGTATTTTGATATTCAAAAGCACCTATATCTCTCCTACTATCTCTAAGAACTCCACGCTGGTCGACCGAAACCGTTGAAGAATTTCCTCCTGCATCAATACATCTATTCCCCTCCCAAAGCTCATGAGTCAATGAAAAACCTCCATTATTTTGCAATGGACCTAACATAGGATTTAAATGATTAGTGCTTGTCCCAAGTATATTGGTAGCAGATACAAGATTCAATCCATTATTTACACCTACAAAATTACACCCAAGATCATTAACAGGAACGGTAGTAAATACATCAACCCCTTCTTCTATCGGAGGAAGTTCTCCTCTGTAAATATAATAGAGATCTTCTGGGCCATTTTGAGCTATAAGTGAACCACGTAAAGACAGATTACCTTCATTATATATTCCACTTCCTCTATATGACAATATATGATCAGGATGGTCATAAGGAATTTCGGTTGAACTATTAGAAATATGCATAGTATTGTATGCGATAGTGCAATACTCCACACTCAGGGTTCCGGCGTTATAAATCCCCCCTGCACCTTTATAACCTTTGGAGTTTATATAATTTCCACTAACCGTGCAGTTCTCTAACTGAAGTGTTCCATGATTCCCTATAGATGCTGCGATACTATCATACCTACTTGCCGACCATCCATTTACAATGGATGTATTTTTCACCTCCATTGTTCCATAGTTTAATATTGAAGCGGTGTTACCACCATATATACCATCGCTGCCATTTCCATCCAGATTACTATTTTGAATAAAAGCAAGGCCAGTATTTGTAATCCCTCCACATCGACCAGGATATGTAACACCTTTCGTATAATTCACATAAATCAAAACTCTGTTTAAATTCAAAACTCCGGAACTATATACAGCTCCAATATAATTATTCTTAATAATAGCATCTTCAATCGTTAAATTCCCCTTATTATAAATAGCCCCAGATAAACCATTTTGCATGGGCACTTCATCATCCCCACTCCCTTCGATCTTTATTCCGGACATAAACACATTTATACCATCTTCCACTATAAACACTAATGAGTTTGTCCTGTGATTGGTGAGCATCAGCTTATCTGCCCCAGGACCAATAATGGTAAGATCCTTGTTAATTAAAATAACTGTTGGAGAAATTGAAATAATCCCACCAACAAGAGAAGGTGCAAACCCAATAGTATCTCCGGCTGCTGCATTAGCAATAGCAAATCGCAACCCTCCTACCACATTGTCAGAGCTATTGGTCACTGTAATTTTTGCTGCATGACTTCTAAAGAACAAAGCCTGCATAAAAAGGACAAAAAAGAGTAGACATTTTTTTTTCATAGGTATTTGGTTGTTAAGATGTTATAAAAAAATCCTCAACTAATGTAAAAAAATTAAATTTAAATACAACAAATTACATCCTAATACATCATTTTATCTAAATTAATCTTTACAAAACCACAACTTACTGGTATTTAATTAACAAAACCCTAAACTTTACCTTCAACTTAAATAATACTTTAATGACTCCCATACTAAATTTTCACTAAACTAAATTGTCACCTAGCAGAACTGTCAAAAAATTCATAAAAAAAATCATATAAAAACAAAACAGGAGGCTGGTTTACACCAATGCCTCCTGTTTGCTATAGAATAATTAAGAGATTCTTATGAAAATTATTCTTTAACTAATTTCACCACTTTGCTTTCATTCTCAAAGTTGATTTTCACTATATAGAATCCTGGTTTTAATTCACTACCGAACTCATAAGCACCGGTTGCCTGTGCTTCTTCAACAATAAGTCCACTTGCATTCATTACCTGAATGTTTGCAAACTGGTTCGGGTTAGGGAATGTAATCATTGTTGAGTTGACAAATGGATTCTGGTAACTGATTTCACTTGCACTTTCAGTAAACTCTGCACTTTCTCCTCTCAAACCAGAGCAAACACTAAGATTAATGCAGTAGCTTGCATAATACGGAGCTCCGCTGTAGTTTATTCCTACACAAAGCTGTCCTGCCTGAAAGTCATTACCAGTCATTACATTTGCCTGATAAGGTGTCCCTGATACCGCATTTACAGATTGAGCTGATCCTGTGTACCACCAGTTATAACTTGTTGCGTTTGTTCTTTTGACAGCTGCAACCTCGTAGGTCAACGTGGTATAATTGCTTCCACAAGAAGGACCATTGATATCTGCTGCAGAAGCAGTAACTGATATATTTACAGAAGCAGATGTACTTGCGCCATCATCGTCTGTTGCTTTAGCTGTAATGGTATAAGATCCTGTTCCGGAAGTACTCCAGGTATAAGAATATGGAGCAGTATAATCTGTATTAACCAAGGTAGCTCCTACGAAAAACTCAACTTTAGAGATTGAGCCATCAGAATCAGAAGCAGTTGCTGTAATGTTAACAGAAGCTGGAGTTGTAAAGGAAGCACTTGCAGTTGGACTAGTGATACTTACTGTCGGAGAAACATTTGTAATCACGGCAGTACCATAAAACTCAATTTCAGCAACGTTACCGTAACCTCCTGCAGGACTGATATATCTTACATATTTATAAGCTGCAGTACTTGTGACATTTACACAGTTCCAGGAAAGAGCCGGCTCTGCTGTAATAACTGCAAGATCCACTACTCCTGTACTGAAGTCCGCAACATTACTTCCCTGGAATTTACCACCTGCCATACGGTCAGTAGCATCCTCTCTTGGATAGTATTTAATCCCATTAACAATATTATCACCGCCTAACGACAATCCAGTCCATGCCACATCGTCTGCAGCATCTGAATCAAAAAAAGTATTGACGTTGCCATCAAATGCTTTATCATGTGTATCTCCCCCGTTATTATACGAACCAGGTGTACCTATTGCAATACCAGTAAGTTTAACTCCACTTGGGCATAAAGCACTACCAAAAAACTCAATCTCGGCAACATTACCATAACCTTCTGCAGGACTGATATATCTTAGATATTTAAATGTAGCTGAGCTTGTAACATCTACACAATTCCAGGAAAGAGATGGTTCCGTTGTAATAACTGCGAGATCCACAACCCCTGCACTGAAGTCAGCCACATTACTTCCCTGAAATTTACCTCCTACCATACGGTCAGTAGCATACTCTCTTGGATAGTATTTAATTCCTTGAATAGAATAATCCCCTCCTAACGACAAACCAGTCCATGCGATATCGTCTGCAGCATCTGAATCGAAGAAGGTGTATATATCGTTATCAAATGCTTTGTCATGTGTATATCCCGAGTTATTGTATGACCCTGGCGTACCTATAGCTGTACCGGCAAGTTTAACTCCACCATTAGGGCATGGAGTAACAGGAAAGACACTTACACTATCAAATAAAACTCTTGCCGGTACCCCTGAAAGTTCTCCGGTAGCAAAAAGTCCAATATATACAGAAGATGAAAGAGAAAGAGTCTGTTCACCTCTTTTAACCCAGCTAGATCCATCTGCTGACACATAACTGGTAATAGTATTGCCTATTCTGGTTAGTTTTAACCAGGTATATAATTCATACAAGTGCCAACCTCCGAAGGCATTATCATCTCCAATATATAAACCTGTTCCGGTACGCTGTTCTGCTTTTACTCCTCCATAAGGTATTTTGGAGATCATTGCCTGTGCCGAATTGGCTAATAAACCTTCACGAACCATCAATCCAAACTTACTATAATGTTTAGAAGGACTTTTATATTCTTTAATTCGTGCAACAATAGCTCCATCACCTGTAAGTGTCTGATGAACGAACGTCAGGTTATCAGAAGTTCCGCTTACTGAGCTCCCATAAGATTCTATGTAAAAACTTCCTGAATTATGTGCAGCAAATCCTGTCGCTGAACCAAACCCGATATTATCTTTTAGCCATGGTGAAGGCAGCGCAACTTCAGGAGATATTTTATTATACGTTACCTCAATAGTCTTAGTACCTGACCCCGTCAATGTATACTGGTTTCCAACAGGAGTTACATTACTTTCGTTTATCTTAACTGTATTTATTTCATAACCAGGGTTTGGAGTGAACGTAAATGTTTTACTCGTACTGTTAATGATACCTTTTGGAGAGATTGTACCATTATTGTCTGACTTCGCTATGTAAGTATTACTTCGAGCATAAACAGTAAAAGTCATTGTGGATCCTGGTGCAGAAATGTCACCCAGGAACAATCCAAACTCCCCTCCATCTTTCCATCTGAACGGAGTTCCTGCAGGGAAACTGTTTTTGATGTCATCATACAAGTCTCCATAATCTCCACTAATTGGATTATAATATAATCCTCCTCCAAGAGATACACTGCCGTTACTTTTCTCATCATGCAAGTCGTTTTTATTATCTGCCGAGACAAGCTTTATCTGCCAGCCATGTCCCTGACCAGCAAGATCCATTCCTCCATCTTCGTCTACATAGAAAATAGATAATCCCTGATCTGCGACAGCATGATTACTTATTCTTTCCTGAAAGTAAGTACCATATTTAAGTGGGTGCACTAAAAGATACTCCTTAGGATTGCTGGGATTAGTATATTTATAAACAGTTGAGTAGCTGTTTGATACTGCAGTTATCGTTGTATCATACGTTTTGTTACCAATTTCTATCACATTGTTAATCCAGCCTGCTTTGAGCCTTAAGGCAGGGTTTATCATCTGAGGCCCTAATCTGTTTCCTCCCATGCCCATTGCACAATAGTTACCCAGGTTAGACCATGCCGTTACATAATGATCAGGCCAATCGAAAACACTGTGTCCCATTTCGTGACAAACCGTGTTGTGTGATGGCTTTTCTGATGTGCTCAGGTAGGTAAAATTTCCTCTGAAGACGTACGCATTGACTCCATTATTCTTAATGGTATTGCTTCCAGGCTGAGGCCCGAATGCATTTGACGTCATGCCATTAATTTTAGTCAGCACCGTAAAACTGAGCAAAGAGTTATCTGGTCTCAACGTTAAATCCGTAAAACCTGCAGGATAGGCCGCATTGATTGCATCTATAATATCAGAAAGATCTCTTCCAGCCCCTGATGTATAATGAGAGATAGGATTAGGTATGGACACCTTAACAACCGTATGAGTAATCTCAATTTTGCCATCTGACTGGGCATAAAAATAATCTTTTACTGAACCCTGACATCCCCATTGTGAAAACCCAGTTTGGTTCATCATCATTTCCACAGAGTCTGCAGGCTCCGGAAAAGGATTCCCTACAAACTCAACCATGACAACGAGTCCTTTCATTTGCTGTGTTTGTGCATAACTACTGCTAACCAGCAGTAATAGAGCCAGGCACAGTAACCTGAATTTGTTTTTAACTTTCATTTATTAAATAGTACTTATGTGGGGCCAAAAGTAGATGTTGCAACTTATATAAACCGTTTGAACTTAACCGGGAGAACTTTTAGATGCACGAAAGTGCATTTTGGCTTAATCAACGTAAAAAATACAGGAGTACACACTACACTAATTCGATATAATACAAAACACAATAGATGAATAAAGAACAAGCAACGCCAACCAAACAAATACATTTAAAGACATCACCTTTAAATTAATGAACCACGACATGATGACCTTTGACATTAAAATTGGATTTAAACAAGCTCCATTAATTCTTATTGTTTTTATGGGATTGAATTTCTCAAATTGAGGGTTTTAGCAATTAACCTTGAACTCATTTTTTTTTATTTTTTTCAATAATAAGAGTTACCAAAGAGGGGTGTTATGTGTAGTAAGCATACTTTCGGAAAAGAAATTTTATAGCTTATAAAATACCGTTCCGAAGACGAACAAATTTCTTCGGAAGAACCTAAATTATTATGCAAGATCTCATTTTAAAAATCATCTACATTTGTGCAATGGCATTATTGCTTTCCATGGTAAAAATGTAAAATATTCTATTATAGACAGATAATTGATATAATTATGCTTTCATGACAAGCTTACTATAACTGCAAGCTACAATATCCACCAATCTAACTTTAATTCTAAGATTTCTTCTTTGGCAATTACGATCTAATATTGGCCTACTTTTTATCTTTTCTTCTATATTACTAATATTATCATAGTATAGTAACCTTCGTCAAGTACCCTCAATTTTTATTACGAATACCTAAAATTAGATTTTAAAATATTCTGTTTACATGATGGCATTTTCAACTTTAGAATTAATCCATAATTTACTTTAACTTACTGCCAGACAAATCATAAAAAAAACAGAAGTAAAAATATGACTGCTATATCAAAAATATTAATTGTAGTGATAACTATTGAGCACTTGTACTTTATGTATTTTGAAATGTTTGCATGGGAAACTATAGGAAAGAAGACATTTAAATCCTTACCAGAACATATATTTAAACCAACAAAAGGGCTTGCTGCCAATCAGGGGCTATATAATGGTTTTCTGGCTGCAGGGCTAATCTGGTCTCTTTTCATCACCAATATTGATTGGTCAGTAAATATCGCTACATTCTTTCTTAGTTGTATAATTATCGCGGGAGTTTACGGAGCAATTTCAGCAAGCAAAAAAATTTTCATTGTTCAGGCGATGCCTGCCATTGTAGCTCTCTCAATCATTCTCATTCAAAAGTATTTATAATTGAATTGAGAAAGTATGTATCTTGACATATTGTCACAGTTATCTTCAGAGATTTTTTGAGGATTTTGAGGCCAAGAAAGGTCAAATGTTTATAGATAATAACAAACAATGATACAAGCCCCCATCTGAAAAAAAGCATTATATGAGATTCTTAATCTTCCACCTACTATTTATCTTATCATTAAACAAATCTTTTGCATGTCTTTCTGCAGATCAGAATAGAATGTTTCCAATTGGCATATCACCAAAGGGTTTTGTAGTAGTTGAGATCCATATGGAAGAGGAGACTCGACAGATGGAAAAACTGAAAGACTACATCCTGTCTGGCGTGGACTGAGTTATCTGAATACGTATAATAAGAATTACAAATTAATAGAGTCGAGGCTTGATACGTTAAGATCTTTTCCTGAAAGTGCTTATGTAAATGTAATTAAAAGAACCATGAACAAAGGTATCAAACAATCAGAAACAATACCCGGTTTGATTTATGCAGAACCTCTGAATATTTCATTTTGTAATTATCAACCTAACTGTACAAATGCATCGCTTCAAACTGATACCATTAACAACAAAGCCTACATTATTCTTAAATCCAAAATAAAACAGGAAGTCTCTGTTTTGTATGACTCTTCATCCATTGCTTCTAATTATATAAACTACTATTATGGATTTGATTATGAACCTTCAGAATCCAGGATGAGATATATCATAGAGGGATTACTGATTAACTCAATCAGAGAATATAAAGATGATAATTACAATTTAACTATTATTCACTTGGGAAAGGGACAAGATTTCAGACAAGAGGGAGATATACCCAAAGAATTCAAGCCTGATATTTCGTTTAACACATTAGAGAATAGTATCTTTAAAGAACCAATACTTCATCATGGACATGGGTTTGATTTTTTCATACTTGAATAATTAACAACATAAGGTAACAACGAATCCCTCCATATACGCCTTTCTATATGTCATCTTGATGGTTACAAACCCCTTATTGACATTTTACAAAAAATGACACTTGATCAAATATGATGTTAGTTTTGACTCATTGAAATTAACCATTCTATAGACTGTCGCCCTATGAAATGCTCAAACCCCTATTGTATAGATCAAATCCGATGCATAAGCACATTTAACTAAGAACAATATAAGGATCAAAAAAAACAGCACTCAAGAATTATTGTCTGAAAGCCTTAACGATAACTCCGTAAATATACTATACTAATAAAAAAATAACAAAATTTTTAAGTATTAAAACCAATCAATAATCAATAAACCAAATATCCATTTTTATATTGATTTTCAGAACATAGCAACACTAAATACATTACATAATAGTACATACATTACTACTCATTCACTCATTAATAGTAAATAATACATCTGATCTAAACTAAGTATTTATAACTATTATTGAAATGGTTCGTATCAGCCCCCTACATGAATCATATTTTTAAGTTGTTTTTGAAAAAAGAAAATAAATTAATTTCATCAAGCTATAAGTTCTCATTTGTTTTTAGCATACTATCTATTCTCCTTTGGGGCTTCCTGAAGGATTTAAAGAATGAACGATCAAAGGTAGTCCAAGAGCAATTAGCTTCAGCAAAGCAACAAAAGCAAACTTTGACTTTTATAAGAAGCTCTCTGACTCAATCAGTCATTAATTCACAAGATGCTCTACAATTAATTAATCTTGTGAATTTAAATAAATCTATTCACCTAGATACAAAAGATTCAACAAAAGAAAATACACCTTCCATAGTTAAGGTATTAAAAGACTCTAAACAGGGTTCAATCAGCAGTAAAGAGCTTAGCAGTATAATTAATCAAGAGATAAATGCATATGATCAACTTGAAAAATTGATTGAAGCAAAAGCCAACACTATAGAACAACAACATAACATATACAGCTGTATAGTAATTTTATGCCTGCTCGCATCAATATGTATACTGGTATTCAAATACCACAAAACTGTTTCTGACCCTATATCCAAAATTCTGAAATCAGTCACATCATTAAAGACAGGCAATATCAATTGTGAAATAGATTATCACAGTAACGACAAGCTGGGAGAAATCACAAAGTGTATAAATACTATTATACATAATCAAAAAGAGCTAGCAGTCTTTGCTGAAAATATAGGAGCTGGAAAGTTCAATTACCAATATAGACCTTTGGGAGATCATGATAAACTTGGCAGTTCATTAACAAACATGGCCGAAAGATTATTAAATGTAACTGAAGAAGAAAGAAAAAGAAACTGGACTACTGAAGGACTGGCAAAATTCTCTGACGTATTAAGAGCATATAATGACAACCTGGAAGATCTTTGTATCCATGGCCTCCACAGCCTGATAAAATACACAAGGGCAAACCAGGGCAAAATATATATTGTGAATGAAGAAGCGCAAGATATACGCTTGAAGCTTAAAGCTGCCTATGCATGGGACCGTAAGAAAAACATTCAGGAAGATATTGATCTTGGAGAGGGACTTATAGGACAAGCTGCTATGGAATTGGAAACTATTTATCTAACAGATATTCCGGAAGATTATATCAAAATAACATCCGGACTGGGAGAATCAAACCCAGGGTCAATTCTTATCCTACCATTAAAAAGTAATGATACGCTTTGCGGCATTATAGAAATGGCATACTTCGATGAATTAAAACCTTTTGAAATCGAATTTGCAGAAAAAGCCGGAGACGCAATTGCTTCTTCCATAGCAAGTGCAAGAATTAATGAAAAAACCAGGTTGCTTCTTGAAGAATCCAGACTATTGGCAAAAAATCTTCAATCACAGGAAGAAGAACTAAGACAAAATACAGAAGAGCTTCGGGCTACACAGGATAATCTTCACATTAAACTGGAAGAAGCAAAAGAAGAGATGAGACAACAGATTATCGATATTGAATCGGAGAAAAACAAAAATATATCTATACTGGAAGGATGCGTCGATGGTGTGATCACATTTGACCAGGAAGGAAAGATAGAGTTCTTCAACAAATCTGCTGAAGCAATCTGGAATGTATCAAGAGAGAACGTATTGAATAAAAACATCTGTGAACTGATTAAGATGGAGTTAAAGATAACCGATACTGATATGTATTGGGAATATATAAATGGCCAACAAAGAAAAGTTCTTGATATCAGAAGTGAGATTAACATACTTAATAATAACCATGAAGAATCAGCTGTGCTCATTACCATATCAAAATCAAAATATAAAAATCAGTACCTGTTTACCGCATTTGTACAGAGTATTTCAGTTGAGCTATTCTAATCTGCAGGCATGAAAGAGCAATACAAGTCCGAAGACCAGTACATAAAACTGACTGAAACTGTTAATAAAAAGATTAAACTTTTAGTTGAACAAATTTCCGGTGATTTTAGGAATATTGTTTCATTCATTAAAGGTTATACTATACATGAACCTCTGGGAAATCACTACGAGCCAAATATATCTTCCAATGAAGTCATTAGCAGCATAACTATGAATCTTCAATATCAGGATATACTCTCCCAACGCCTTGATCATATAAGCCAAATCAATGCATTAATCATTCAGGAACTTAAAATTACCGAACATGCAAATGATGGTACTACTGAGCTGATAACACATGCAAGCAAAATAGCTGAAGTGAACATCAGACAACTTGAAGATGCTTATAATGAATACATTTCCATTTGTTCCATTCTCAGAAAGGATCTTGACAAATTTGAGAAGCAAAACAGATTAAAAAACTCTAACAACTTAAGCTCTTTTATTCCATTCAAAAATTCGCTTAAGATAGGAACGTTGGTTTCCGAGATAAAGCAAAATCTGGAATTGATGGTATCTATAAATTTTGAAGTGTCAGATTCAAGTCAATCACTTGGCCAAGCTGCTATGAGAATACAATCTATCTACACCATGCAATCTGAAAGAGACATATTATACTCATGCATTCCTGATATGCAGGAGAAATACAGAATTACATACAACAACGATAATGACATTTTTTTTTAACACCCTATGAAAAGTTATACTATAAAGATAAACGAAAAGAAAAATAATACCGAGATACTGCTTAGTGGCAACCTTACTATAAGCAACTCCGAAAGTATCTATAAAAAGATTTTAAGCATAGTAACAACTTCCAAAAAAACAACTATTCATCTCAATAATATTGAGAATATAGATCTTACAATGGTACAAATTCTTCATTCGGTAAAAAGAACGATTTTAAAAGAAGGTAAAGAATTCACTACTATTGCAAACCTTCCTAAAGACCTTTCATTACTAATGGATAAAAGTGGCTTTAAAAATATCTTAAGTAATTCCTAGATGATCTAATATATGACAAAAACAATACTAATCGCAGATGATTCCGAAAGCATGAGGGATGTTGTTAGTTATACACTGGTAAATGCCGGATATAAAGTTCTGGCAGGATCTGATGGAAAAGATGCAATGAAGTATCTTGATGGCAGCCCTATAGACCTGGTTGTAACGGACCTTCACATGCCCAATATGGATGGAATAGAATTGATAAAAAACATCAGATCTAATCCTGTATATCAATACATTCCAATTATCTTTTTAACAACAGAGTCTCAGCAAAATAAAAAAGATGAGGCAAAAGCCGCAGGAGCCACAGGATGGATAGTAAAACCATTTGTACCTGAAAAGTTATTAGCTACCATTCAAAAAGTAATCAGATAAATTATCATGGACCAGTTTCGAAGGAAATTTCTGGAAGAAGCAAGTGATCTGCTTGAACAACTGGAGAAAATTTTACTCAAAATTGAAAATGAAGACGCTATTGCCGCTCATATAGAAGAAATATTCAGGGTTATGCATACTCTGAAAGGAAACAGCTCCATGTTTGGTTTTGAGGCAGTCAGTGAATTTACCCATTATCTTGAAAACATTTATGATGATATAAGAAAAGATGAATTAGAGTTATCTTCTCAGATCATCTCTGTTACGCTTTCATCTGTGGATCATTTGAGAAGTATCCTAAAAGACGAAAACCTTGAAGAGGCTTCAAATAAAGTAAATCATGATAGCATGATGAAAGCGATAAAAGAGCTTTCTTCTATTTCCAATGCCACCAATGGTATAAAGGAAGAACAAAAAGATAATATATCTCAGGAAGGTGCATCAACATGGTATGTAAAGTTTAAACCTGCAAAAGATATATTCCGTACGGGTAGCAATCCATTATACTTTATAGATGACTTATCTCAACTCGGAAACATTCTTACTATTGCTGATTTATCAGATGTACCTGAATTGACAGAATTAGATCCACAGGCATGTTATGCTACTTGGTATAATTTTATTTACACAAAAAATGAAGATGATATCCGGGATATATTTCTATTCGCCGATGCTCAATCGGAACTTGTGGTAGAGAAAATAAGCGAAAAAAATTTATTAAACTCATCAAAATTTTCTGATGACCTTAAGAAAGCCTCCTTATCCGATAACATAGGAGCTTCAGTAAAGATGTTGCTTAATAAATATGGAATTACTTCATCTGAAGAAACAATGCAGGAAAACGACTTATCCAGAAATAGCCATAAAACAGAAAATGCCATTTCATCAATAAGGGTTTCTTCAAACAAAGTAGACGAAATGATGAGTCTGGTGAGCGAGCTTGTCACAGCCCAGGCAAGGCTCAACGTACTCACACAAGATACAACTGACAACAAAGTATCGGAAATTACCGAGAGTATTGAAAAAATAACAAGGAGAATAAGAGATAATAGTTTTTCTATTTGTCTTGTACCATTTGAAACGATAGTCGTCAGATTTCAAAGGCTCATAAGGGATCTTTCAACCCAGCTAAATAAAAATGTTAAATTCATTACAGAAGGTACTGATACAGAACTAGACAAAAACATAATAGAAAATCTGTCAGATCCGATATTACACATTCTTCGCAACTGTCTTGACCATGGAATCGAATCAGAGGAAGAAAGGACCGCTAACGGAAAGCAAACACAGGGCACTATCCTGCTCAAAGCATTCTATACAGGTTCAAATGTCAATATTCAGATAACAGATGATGGAAAGGGAATAGACTTCCTAAGGGTTAAAAAAAAGGCGGAAGAAAGAAATCTTATTCCTAAAGATGCCCCACTTACTGAAAAGGAAATTTTAAACCTGATATTTCTTCCAGGTTTTTCAACTGCAGAAAAAGTTACAGAAATTTCAGGAAGAGGTGTAGGCATGGATGTTGTCAAAAGACAGATCTCTGACTTAAGAGGAGAAGTAGATTTAATTTCGACGCCAGGAAAAGGGACAACCCTTACGATAAAACTTCCTTTGACGCTTTCAATCATCGATGGGCTTCTGGTAAGAATTTTCGATACTCATTATATTATTCCGTTAGGCGTAATTGAGAAATGCTACGAAGTAACTCAAGAGTTTATTGAAGATGCGTTTGATGATTTGTTAGTTCTTGATGGAGAAAGACAACCCTTCATTAATCTTCGAACTGAATTTTGCGATACTTCTACCCCTCCCAAGCTTCAACAGATAGTGATGGTAAAGTCTGATGATAAAAAAATAGGTCTTACCATTGATGCAATAATCGGCCAATATCAAGCAGTATTAAAACCACTTGGTAAACTCTATAAAAACATTGAGATCATCTCAGGAGCAAGCATTCTTGGTGACGGTACTGTTGCTTTGGTTCTTGACACAAATAAAATAATTAAAGAATATTCAAATTCAAAAATGATAGTTACAGTATGAAGGAGGACATAAATGACAACATCCATTCCTATTTGACCTTCAAGCTTGGTAAAGAATCGTTCGCGGCTAATGTCGGAAAGGTTCTGGAAATACTTGAAGTCCCCCATATAACAAAGGTTCCCAAATCTCCCGAATACATGACAGGAGTCATAAATCTTAGAGGAAATGTACTACCTGTTATTGACACAAGAATTAAATTCGGCTTATCTAAAACAGAGTGTAGTGTAAACACCTGCATTATAGTAATTAATGTTGAGATGAATTCTGAGAGCATTATAGTTGGAGCTATGGTAGACTCAGTACAGGAAGTACTTGAAGTTCAAGAATCACAAATTCAGCCATCTCCCAGTATTGGAAGCAAATACAAAGCGGAGTTTCTTGATGGCATGACTAAGTATCATGACGAATTTATAATGCTGCTTAATATAGACAAAGTCTTTTCAGCAGATGAACTGATTATGGTAAAAGATTCTTTAATCAGCTAATTTTTTTAATATAATAACTAACCACTAACCAATAATTAGAAAAATAATGAACTTAACAATAAAAGGAAGGCTTATTTTAGCTTTCTCAATTCTAATTGCTATTGCTGCATACATGTTTTATATAGGAAACTCAGTTGCTTTTGAACTCAATAAAAGTGTAACCACCTTAGTAGAAATAAACTCTAAAAGACTTGCTCATTCATTAAAAGTAAGTGAAGACCTGCAATTTATCGGAAAGAGGGAAAAAGCACTTATCATTTCCAGAGATCGTGCAGAACTCACCAAAATCCATCAGGAAATTATTGACAGGCAAGTTGAAATGAAAAGTAGATTTGCAGACCTCAGGTCCTTGGCTGATTCTAAAGGACAAGAAATCCTTGACGGTTATGATGCGAAATGGAATGAGTACCTGGATGCTTTTGATGACTTCAAACGACTTGCAATTGACATCAATACGGATTCATCCAAGGCTGCGGCATCAAGTCTATCTGACAACAAACTCACTCCATTATTTGTAGAATGCAGAGCCATCATATACAGGATAGTAAAGAAAAATGAAGGAGAACTTTCACTTGCCGCAAAAGAGAATGCAGAACTTTACGCTGAATCCAAAAAAAACATGATCATCTCTCTGATTATTGCAGTTATATGCGCCATCGGGATATCATTCTGGATTATATCTTCAATTATTAATTCTCTATCAAAAGCGAAGCTTGCTGTTAAAGAGGTTTCCGAAGGTAATCTCCTAATACAGATCGACAGCACTAATAAAGATGAGATCGGTGAAGTTCTTGAATATCTTAAAGGAATGGTTTCCAAACTAAAAGAGATTATCGGAAATGTACATAACGCAACTGAACAAATCGCCTCAGCAAGTCAGCAGATGAGTGCATCATCTCAACAGATGTCACAGGGAGCAAATGAACAGGCAGCCTCTGCAGAAGAAGTATCTTCATCAATGGAAGAAATGGCAGCTAATATTCAGCAGAATAATGAAAATGCTCAGCAGACAGAGAAGATAGCATTGAAAGCAGCTGACGATATTCAGGAAGGAAGTACTGTAGTAAATCAGACAGTAGGTTCTATGAAAGATATAGCAAAAAAGATTTCCATCATAGAAGAAATAGCACGTCAGACCAATTTACTTGCTCTGAACGCTGCGGTGGAGGCTGCAAGAGCAGGCGAACATGGAAAAGGATTTGCTGTTGTTGCAGCGGAAGTAAGAAAGCTTGCAGAAAGAAGTCAAATCGCTGCAAATGAAATCAATTCTTTATCATCCTCAAGTGTATCGATTGCTGAACGTTCGGGTAAAATTCTTGAAGAAATTGTACCTCATATTCAAAAAACATCAAGACTCGTACAAGAAATTAGTGCAGCCGGTATTGAACAGACCTCAGGAGCTGATCAGGTAAATACAGCTTTACAGATGCTCAATCAGATCATTCAGCAAAATGCTGCTACCTCTGAAGAAATGGCAGCAAGCGCAGAAGAACTTGCAAGCCAGGCAGAACAATTACAAGACACAATTGCTTTTTTCCGAATAGACACTCATACCAATGGTCAAAGAAGAAAAACTACTGCTAATCGGGTTGCAACAAACAATCATCCTTCAAATGTGAAAAGCAAAAGCAACAATGGATTTATAATAAATCTGAAGAAAGAAAACGACTCACTTGATAAGGAGTACGAAAAATTCTAATTAAGAAATTACCTCTGATTGTTGTCATACTGTTTGCTTCTTTGTTGATCCACTTTTATAAAATTAAACAAAGCAGGAGTATGACAACAATTCATACCTATAATGAAAATTCTTTTTTGACTGTATAAAATTAAAAAGATGCAATTAGTGAGTAAAGGCCTTGAACATGATCAAAACTTCAGGACAACCATGTCCTCAAAGGTTTTCAGGAAATTAAGCGAATTCATAAATGCATACTGCGGGATAAAAATGCCTCCTGAAAAAAAAATACTTCTGGAAAGTCGTCTCAATAAGAGGCTCAGACACCTGAATATGAAATCCTTCGAAGAGTATTGTGATTTCTTATTCAGTGCAACTGGGAAAAGGCAAGAGCTCATTCACATGATCGATGTTGTTACAACCAATAAAACTGACTTCTTCAGAGAGTCAATGCACTTTGATTTTATACGCGAGCATATATTTCCTCAGTATAAAGAAAAAAACAACAAGATATATATTTGGAGTGCAGGATGTTCTACAGGAGAAGAAGTATATACAACATGCATAGTACTTGAAGAATTAAGAGAATATTGGTCTGGGACCGATTATTCTGTTACTGGCTCAGATATCTGCTCTCAAGTTCTGGAAAAAGCAGCTTTAGCGGTTTATCCAGAAGAGAGAACAATGACTATTCCTTTAGCAATCAAAAGGAAATATTTTTTAAAAAGCAAAAGTGCGACAGATAAAACTGTTAGGATTATACCGGAACTGAGGGGAAAAACTAATTTTATAAGGTTGAATTTTATGGATGAAAGTTTTGATTTACCGAATAATTTTGACATCATCTTTTGCAGAAATGTTCTTATTTATTTTGATAACCGCACCCAGGAAAATGTATTAAAAAAACTTTGCGCTAAACTGAAGATTGGAGGCTATCTCTTTATAGGACATTCTGAATCGCTAACAAATATGAACCTGCCTTTGATTCAGGTAAAGCCAACGGTATTCAGAAAGATTTAGGTATGAACAAGAAATACCTGTATCCGGAAGAAATCTATGTGAGTAAAGAACCGACAGAGGTTGTAACGATACTAGGAAGTTGCGTTTCAGTTTGTCTTTTTGATCCAGAACTGAAAACAGGTGGCATTAACCATTTCGTTTTACCGGATAGTACTAGATTTTCAAGGACCGGTCAATATGGGATTTACGCTGTTCCTGAACTCATTCAGAGAATGATTCGTATGGGTTCAAAACCATCAGGCTTACAGGCAAAAATCTTTGGAGGGTCCATGAATAAAAATTTACTTCTTCAATTCAATGTAGGATTAAAGAATATTGCTTTGGCAAAACGAATACTGCACGAATACGAAATCCCTATTGTAAAGTCCTGCGTCGGAACTCCCTTTGCCCAAAAGATCGTTTTTTATACAGCCACAGGTAACGTACATGTAATGCCAATTAAAGTAATCCGAAAATTAAAATAATGAAAAAAACAAGAGTACTGATTGTTGATGATTCAGCTGTAATCAGACAAGTCCTAAAAGAGATTATTGACTCCGATCCTGAACTGGAGGTGCTGGCAACTGCAGGGGATCCTTACTTTGCTGCTTCAAAAATTGCGGATGAAATTCCTGATGTAATCACACTCGATATAGAAATGCCAAGAATGGATGGACTTACATTCCTAAGAAAAATTATGTCTCAACATCCCATTCCTGTTGTGATTATCTCAAGTCTTACTCAGGCCGGCACAGAAAGCGCAATAAAAGCGCTTGAATTAGGCGCTGTTGAAGTTTTACATAAACCTCAGCTAAACTCCAGAAGATTTTTTGAAGAATACAAAACAAGAATCTGCGAAGTGATCAAAGCTGCCGCCAAATCAAAAGTAATCAGAAAAAAAATATATCCCCCAGAGGTCGTTATCTCCAATACTATTGAAAAAATAAAAACCTCAAACAGCCTTCTTAAAACCACAGAAAAAGTAATTGCAGTGGGTGCTTCTACAGGAGGAACAGAAGCCATCAGGGCCTTTCTGGAATGCTTCCCTTCAGATGCCCCTGGAATTGTTATCGTTCAACACATGCCGGAGCTTTTCACCAAGTCATTTGCAACCAGGCTCAACAGCCTATGTAAAATAGATGTAAAAGAAGCTGAAAACGGAGATAGTGTTATCCGTGGGAGAGCTTTGATCGCTCCTGGCAATAAACATATGTTATTAAAAAGAAGCGGCGCAAAGTATTATGTAGAACTTAAAGATGGGCCTCTTGTCAACAGACACAAGCCTTCTGTAGATATGTTATTCAGGTCAACTGCTATGAATGCAGGCAAAAACAGTATTGGCATTATTATGACCGGAATGGGTTCGGACGGAGCCAGAGGATTACTTGAAATGAAAGAAGCCGGAGCTTTGACATTGGCACAAGATGAAAAAAGTTGTGTTGTTTTCGGAATGCCCAAGGAAGCGATCAAATTAAATGCTGTTGACAAAACACTTCCCCTGGATCAGCTCGGGAATTTTGTACTAAAGCATCAGTTCTAGAAATAATTCTTTACTGATCAACAGACCCTGGAACATACCATATCATTCAGTACAAAAATACTTAAACTGAGGTATCCTTATCATACTATTAAGATTCCTCCGGATTTAATTAATTTTTTCAATAAAATAATAAGTTTGATATTAAACCTCACAATGTTTCAGTCTGTTCCATACTCCTATTCCAAGCCGTTAATTCATTACCTCCCCTAATATAATTATTCGCCATACGACTTCCCATAATTCCAAGGCCGATAAAGCTACTTCATATAAATAAATTCATCGTTCTTATTAAAGCGTATAAAATAACCCAAAGAACGACCTGATCCCTGACAGTTTTTGTCATATCTAATAAAACCATACCTTTATTATTAGTAATTAACTTATCTTACGATCTGCCCTTGTAACCTCAAAGCCGTCAGCAGCTCTTCATTTATAAGGGGTAAATATTTACTGGCATAATTTTTAATTTCCTGCCCCTCTCCGGAATCTATTTCTGTTGTAAAAATATCCCTAGCATTTTGATGATCTGTTATTATTGTGGAGATAAGTAAGTTATCAAATTCTGATCCGGTCAAAAACTGTAATCGTTGCACCATTGCCCTATGCAAGGAATCAGGCTCCTGAGGTAGCAAAACATTATTTTGCAAGGCGAGAGCGTTTAGTTCAGTTTGAGCCAGAGTACGCTCATTAACCATGGATGCTCCAAAAATTCTAATACTATCAGTGGAAGCGCTTGCTAAAGCCAATCGTCCTAAACTTATTTCTGCCAGATTAAACAATGTAGCTTTTCGCATAAAAGCTGTATCTGTAAACGATAATGTCTGAACTTGCTGAGGAGGAGGAGCATTATCATTGTCATCATCCTTACAACCTAATAGTGAACTTAGAGCTAAGATCAAAAAAATACTTATTTTTTGAGGAGAATTCATTCCTTTAGTGAAGTAATCTTTCAAATGGAGCTTATTCTTTTTCATAAATCTTGCGTTATTATTTACATAACCCTAAACTTTATTTATGTTCAAAAAGAATAAATCCAATATAAAAAAGAGGAATCAGCACCAATAAAGAATAACGTACTATACCCCAAACCATCTAATTCCCAGAGTTTGCAAAGACAATGTTTGATGACTATTGAGAATAGTGATAATATTAAACCAAAAGCCAACCTAGATTATAGTTGGTTCTGGGATAAACAAAGACAAATAAGTAAGATTAGGTCTTCAACTTATTCAGAACTTCTGCTCATCCCTCTTCATTATTATATTTCTCATAATAAGTACTATGAATAGATTAATGAACTTCAATTAACTGACAACAGTTATTTTTTGAGGGAGCTTAATTATTAAAAGATATGGGAGACCAAAAAAATCTTAAAAAACAAACAAATCCTGCAGAAAAAGAGATTCTTCCTACAATTGTCCTTGTCCATGGTGCATTTGTTGATGGATCTGGATGGGAGGCTGTTTATAACCAATTAAAAAGTAAAGGGTATAAAGTAGCAATTGTCCAAAATCCCACCATTTCACTGGAAGGTGATGTTGCAGCGACGATAAGGATCATTGCAGAACAGCAAGAACCTGTCATTCTTGTAGGCCACTCGTATGGTGGAGCTGTGATTACTGAAGCCGGAAACGACCCAAAAGTTGCAGGACTTGTCTATATTAATGCGTTTGCCCTTGACAAAGGAGAATCTGTTTCAGCTGTTACCAAAGAGCCTATCCCCGGAGCTCCGGTTCCACCACAACTGCCTCCAAAGGATGGCTTTGTTCTGCTTGACAAGGAAAAGTTCCCGGAAGCATTTGCGGCTGATGTTGATCCTGATAAAGCAAAATTTATGGCCGAAGCTCAGGTACCTTGGGGAATAGATGCAGTAACCGGTACGATAAGCAAAGCTTCATGGAAAAACAAACCCAGCTGGTACCTGATCGGAACTGAAGACAGGATGGTTCCACCGCAAGCCCAGCATTCTATGGCAAAACGTGCAAAGGCCATTTCAGTAGAAGCAGCAGGGAGTCATGCAATTTTTGTATCCAATCCTGAAGCTGTTACATCTATTATCGAAAAGGCAGCGAAAGCTGTTGCAGAAGAAGTGCTTATTAAATAGAAATGATAATATGTAAATATAAAAAGCAAGTTGGTTTAACTTGCTTTTTATATTTAAGAGTACGCTCCTTTAATCTCCCATTAATAATAGAATGAATAATCCTTCTTAGGTATTTTAACTTCATTATTGCCAGGATAAAAATCATCCATAAGAGTTAATTTTGCTGGCTTGGCAATAAAGCTGAATTCTTCCTTTTTTTCTTCACCTTCGTCCTCTGCTTCTTCCTGACAAGGCCATTCTTCAATTGTAGCTTCCACTTTACCTGTTGACAAATTGTAATCAAAAGTATTTAAGTTACAGGCAAGTTCTCCATATTTTATAGTGGCACCGATTAAACACCATTGCCCTTTCTGAAATCTGTATCTATGAGTATAAAACCATTTATCCCGGCCTCCTCCTGAATGATAGATTACAATACATCCCCTTTCTACAGTAATGCCTTCAAAAGGATCTCCCATGGGCCCTCCATGTTGACTAGGCAAGACTGCTCCACTACTAGTATGCCATAATTTCCAGTATTTTTCATTAAGCTTGAATATCTCTATATTTCTTATAGTCCCCATGTCTCCTTCCTCTCCCGTATCATAAACTACAATTTTCTCATCAATAGAATCTTTATCAAGATCCCCCTGAGTCTCAGCTAATATTTTATAAGCTTGGACATTTTGCTCTTTAAAAAGTTCTTTAAGATCTTTCAATCCGCCTATAGAAGCTACCAGAAGAAATGAAATGCAGATTAAGATTACCTTCATTTTTTACAAATAAAATTACTTATAGATATTTTGATTGATTTTATATGTATCTTAACAGAGAAGATTAAAATTACTTTCAGAGACAAAACTAAACAAATCTGGCAAATTTTAAAGAGACCATTCCATTGAAAAGCTTATTTTCCATATTCGTTATTGCTTTTGCCTTTATAGCATGTATTCGAAGTGACGAAATAATCAGTGAGCCTCCATTAGATACTATTGTTAGAACTAATCCCGACACATCAAAGCCACTCAGTGAAAATCATTTACCAGAAAGTGAATTACTTCAAAGTGATTCTTTAATCGTATTTGATGATTCCCTTTTTGTTGATTTAAACCCGGACTTGGTTGAAATATCCGAAGACGATTTTGAACACTTTAAATATAATTACAAAGGAGTCTGCGTAATGGAGTCCGGCGGATTTATCCGTGGCTCCGGTCTATCCTTTACTAGTAGTTGTGACGAAATTTGTGAAGCTCACTTAGTTGAAAAAGAAACCGGAAGAAGGCTGTATTTGCCTTCGGGATATGATGCAGGAATAACGGACATCCTGATTTCTTCAAGATGCGATCAACTGATAGTTTGTTCTTCTTTTGACGGCCCTGATTATGTGAATTATTATCGGCACAGAGCAGAGTTATTTGTATTTAATATAGCCCTGGGAAATGGACTAAACGGAATAACACCGGCTTTTAAACACTACGCCAATGACTGGTCTATCTCCGAAATGATATGGATAAGCGACAAGGCTATAGCTTTAAAAACTTATGAAGATAGCAGATATGGTGATGATAGTCACTTACGTTATAAGTATTACAAAATTAACCTCACTCCTAACCTTTTTTCAGATACAATAAAAGAATCTGATCAATACTAAAATCTGTTCTTCCCTTTCCAGGCATTTGTTATTCCTTCCTAATCAAATAATAAATCATACCAAATAATCTTCATTGAAACAATCTTCTATTGCATGACAAAGAAGATTTGGCAAAAGGAATATTATTCCTTAAACTATTTAATGTGGAACGAGTTAACAAAACTTAGTTCTTATTTAATTTAAAAATAGATACTATGTGGATAGGTTCAATTAGACTAGTAGTAGAAACAGCGAATTCCGAAAATGCTGGAACAGATAGTCTCGTACAAGCTTCTGTTTTGAGAGACGGTACAGAACTTCGTTTGCTGAACCTCGATTATCCAACTGAGAATGATCTGGAACGTGGTGCTATACGCAACTATGATTACATGGGACCGACAAAATTACCAAGGAGAAATGACAAAACACCACAGCTTCCATCAGGCATCGGTCAAGATCCAATGCCTTATCCTGGTTATGGATTCGAATTCTCTAACGGGTTAATTGGACATTTGACCATTCAGCTACGAATTCGTGGTGCTGACATGTGGATCAAAGACAATGTTGATTTATATGTCAGAAAAATTCATAAAAAAGCCACTAGTTTCGATACGCTTGCCTGGGCTGAAGATACCGACTGGACATATATTGCCACGTGGAGCAGGGACATCACGTTGAGTACAGATAGCAGTGAAGGTGTAACCATTTTGAATCTTAATCTAATATAACTCTTTAGCAATATCCCCAGATCCTTCTAAAAACATCTGGGGATACAAACAATGCAAACCTAACATACATTTTGACTAGAAAGGAAGCTTAGCCTGTCAATGAAAAGGATACCAATTAATAAACTTTTCACATTTCAGGCCCCCTCTCTGAAACAATGAGCACATTTGAGAACTGACAATACATTGTTACAGAACAATTCACCTTACATTTCGACCATTGACAGAAGCCATGCCATGGCACAGATATAGATTATTTTAAGCATAAGATCTTGCATATACTTTTTACGAATTCTTCTAAATTTTAACAAGGAATTTTATCCTATTATCTCCAACTTTCAGTTACTGTAAAAGTTTTGTAACCGAGAAGATCAACGAACAACTATAATACCCATAACCATATCCTTAGGTAACTTATTTTAATTGAAAATTAAAAATTTATCCATATTAGCATTAACATGGAAAATCACCCTGACTGGAAGACAATAATTAATGGACCTACAAACAGCAATGGTTCTATGGAGTACAATCGTGATTTATCTGCTAAGAGCGCTAAGGCTGTTAAAAACTATCTCGTGTTAAAAGGCATAAATCCCGAACGGATCCAATGCTATGGTCTGGGTAAAACAAAGCCTTTAGTATTTGAACAATGAAGAAAGTCAAAAGAAAAACAGAAGAATAGAGTTTTATTTCATTGAGAAGAAAGTGTTCCCGCATCAGGATTGAAAAGATTATTTATAGAAATTTAAAATCTTCCATTCTCCAAGGTCCACTGGCAGGATAAAAATTATTCATCTCAATAAATCCCCTGATTACCATCATTAGTTTAGATTTGAAATTTAAACTTTTAAAAACATATAATTCTTATGAATAAGGGCTACCTGTTAGTACCAGTATTATTATTGTTGTTATGTACAGCAGTCAAACTGAGAGAAAAAACAACTACCAATATTGCAACAGACCAAAGGCCTAACATCATTATCATACTTGCAGATGATTTGGGATTTTCTGACATAGGATGTTATGGCTCTGAAATCCCAACCCCCAATCTTGATAAACTTGCATATGGAGGATTACGATTGACGAACTTCTATAATTCCGGCCGCTGTTGTCCATCTCGTGCATCTTTACTTACAGGCCTTTATCCCCATCAGGCAGGAATTGGTGACATGCTTCTAAACAAAGGAACTTACGGCTACCAAGGCTATTTAAGCGATAGTTGTGTTACAATAGCACAATTATTAAAACAGGCCGGTTACCATACAATCACCTCAGGAAAATGGCACGTAGGCACCTCTCAGTCAGCATTGGCACATAACAGAGGCTTTGATAAATCATTCTGCATGTTGAACAACGGAAGCAGCTATTTCAAAAACGGGCCGTTATATAATGACGGAAGGACTGTTACATTTATGCAAAATGGCCAGGTGATAAATAGAGATACCACTTATTACCTCACTCAGAATATTACTGATTTTGCGATCGATGCAATAGAAGCCCAAAAGAACAATAAAAATCCATTCTTCTTATATCTTACTTATACAGCCCCTCATTGGCCCATTCAGGCACTTGAAGAAGATATACAATTATTCAGAGGTAAATATCTTGTAGGATGGGATACAATCAGAGAACGGAGATTTAAAAAACAGATTATAGAAAAGATTCTGGATAAGACGGTAATACTTTCTTCAAGATATAATAAAGTACCTGAATGGACTAATGTTCCTGAAGGTGACAGAAACTTATGGGACCAGCGTATGGCTATCTATTCAGCTATGATTTACAGGATGGACAAAGGAATCGGAGAAATTCTTCAGAAGCTTCAACAGATTGGTGAAGAAAAGAATACATTGATAATTTTCTTGTCTGACAATGGTGGCAGTGGTGATGAAGTACAAAAAGACAATCTGGTAATTCAAAGAAACGGAATTCGAGGAACAGGTGATTATATTGATAGTTATCAAAAAAACTGGGGCAATGTAAGCAATACACCATTCTCACTCTTTAAAAAGAACATGCATGAAGGAGGTATTTCTACACCATTCATAGCATATTATCCAGGAGTAATTAAACCAGGACAAATTAATCATTCAACAGGCCATATTATTAATATCCTACCTACATGTATAGAACTGGCAAAAATAAAATATCCGCAATCTTTTAATGGTAAACTTCTGAAACAACCTGAAGGCAAAAGTATGACCAATATCTTCAAAGGGGCTACATCAGGAAATGATACATTATACTGGGAGCATGAAGGGAATAAAGCTATAAGAGCAGCAAATTGGAAACTTGTTTACGAGCTGAACCAAAATGAATGGGAACTTTATGACCTGAACTCTGACAGATCAGAGACCAATAATATTTCCAATAAATATCCAGACAAAGTAAAACAACTAAAAGCTGCTCATGATAAATGGTGTACTAAAGTTGGAGTTGCAGACTGGACTACAATAAAATGATTCTGTCAGATTGATAATAGAACAAAAGAGCAATGTAAATCACAAAATAGGAATCAGACTCCTAATCAAAAATATAAAAGAAAAATAAACATTAAATTGAATGGCATTAAAGAAATAAAGGAAGGTTACAGCGCTTTTTAATTCAAATTGAAAGAATTTCCTACACAATAAACACTTTGATAAATAAATATTACATGTATCAAAAACCCTAAAAACTATTTTTTTCAGCCTGTTACACAACATCTTCTTTTGTAAAATTATATTTTATAAATCGACTCACCCATACAACAACAGAATCCATCTTACATTAGGACATTTCCATATAAACCTCAAATTTCTTTCGGCGTATAAGAAATTTATCCTATAAAAACCAATCAACCAGCAAGTAAGGATGAGCTTCGGCAAAAATCAATTATTCACATTAACTCTGATAATTTCTACCTCCTATTTATTTCTTTGTACTCAAAAGTTTTACAAAGAGACGGAAGTAAAAATAAACAAACTCTTGTTAATATCTGAGAAAAACCAATTCACCCTAGAATATCCAACAATTGAATTAAAAAATCATTTTCGAAGTACCAATAAGGAATTTACAGAAACGACTGAGGAAATAAAGAATACGCGCTTTTTCATAAATGAGAATATAATAACCACCATTGATGAAATAAACAATCTAAGTCAGGACATTCAGAATACATTAATATCTGCAAAAGATTACAACGACCTAATGGTAGAGAATGAGAGTTTTGAAATTTTGAATTCAAAGCTTCAAACGCTTTCAAGTCAGCTGGAAATAGTAAATTCTCAAATACAAATTGCTAAAAATATTTTGATCTTACTTTTTTTAATCTCCATCCTTATTATTACGAGCGTCTCACAAATAACATCTGAAGCAAGGATAAAAAAAGAAATTAACCAAATTACAATAAAATTAGAAGCAATCTCAAAAGGAGATATCAGAAAGACTGAAACAATCGAATCTAATGAATTCAAAGACCTTCATGATACAATAAACTCCATTATTGAAAATCAATCAAAGCTGGCTTTGTTTGCGGAGAGAATCGGAGATGGAAACTATCAGGAACATTATGAAAAACTCGGCCCCAATGACAAGATAGGAATAGCCTTACTTGGCATGTGCGATAAATTGCAGAAAGTAGCGGCTGAAGAAAAAAGAAGAAACTGGGCTAATGAAGGTTTTGCAAAATTCTCAGAAATATTAAGAAATGAAAACAATGAAAAATCATTATCTGACAAATTACTTGTTGCTCTAATAAAATACCTTAATGCTAATCAGGGTAATATTTACCTTAAACATGAAGAAGGAGAAAAACCTTTCCTTAAACTTATTTCGTCCTATGCATGGGATAGAATGAAATACGAAGAGAGGGAAATTGCTATGGGAGAAGGACTGCTTGGTCAGGCGGCAATGGAAAGAGAATATATATATCTAACCAACATTCCAGAAGATTTTATCCGAATAACCTCAGGACTTGGAGAAGCCCTTCCTTCCAGCGTGTTGATTATACCATTATGCAACAATACAGATCTTTTAGGGGTCATGGAGTTTGCCTTTTTCAGAAACCTGGAAGAATCTGAAATTGATTTTTTAGAGAAAATTGCAGCCAGCATTGCAACTACATTGGCTTCTGTTAAAACAAATGACCAAACCCTCAGATTACTCGGAGAATCAAGACAATTGACCCAGGAAATGAAACTTCAGGAAGTAGAACTTATAAAACAAGCTGAAGAATTAAAGTCAAAAGAGGAAACCCTCTTAAGAAGTATGAAAGAACTGGAAGCAGTAAAAAGTACCTTAAGTGATAAACTGGAAGAGGCTAAAGAAGAGATGAAACAACAGATTAAGGAAATAGAAATAGAAAAGCTCAAAAATGAAGGAATCCTTGAGGGATGTGTGGATGCTGTAATAACATTTGACAAAAAAGGAAACATTGAATTCTTTAATAAAGCTTCGGAAGAAATATTCTGTTATAAACGAAATGAAGTATTGGGAAAAAACATCAATGAACTAATCAATTTATATTTAGATGAGAATAATGGGGATTACTCTGCATTCTATGTTGACAAAAATAATATCAGAAAACTAATAAGTGTAAGGACTGAAATATCTGTCAAAAGCCAGACATCAGGCGAAATTCCTGTCCTGATAACACTATCAAAAACAGTTATTGAAGGTAAATTCTACTTTACTGCCTTTATTCAAAGCATAGCCGTTGAACTTTTCTGATTAATCATTTAATAGCACAATCCCTACACCAATATTAATATGCTAGAACTTGAAGAGGATAATATAATCAAGATTATCATAGAGTTACTTGAAGTAAATAAAATCCAATTATCAGAACTTCAAAAATATTCTTCTGAGGATTTTATCCATATAGTAAGCCTATTTAAAAATGGTCCATTTAATAATACAACTGATAACCCAATATCAGATTACCTGCCCCTCACAAGTTCTATAATTAAGGATCTGCAGTTTCAAGATATTATGAGACAAAAAATCGAGCATATTGAGACAATTGATGACATACTACTGAGAGAACTTAAACAAAGACTATCGGGTAATGGGGGTATCATATACAGCAGTGTGATATCTGAAATAACTGCCCTTAATGTAGCACAACTCCAGCTGATCCTTGAGGAATACAGAATAGTCATGGACAACATTACACTAAATCTGAAAGAGCTAGAAACAAAGCTGAAACAGTCCTCTCCTATGGATTATAATCTCTCAGCAGGTCTAAGTCAAAACCAACAGACTCACACCTTAATTATGGACATTATTGAAAGGCATACTTTAATCTCTCAACTACCACTTGAATACAATCATAAAAGAAAAAAAGAGACAAAAAAAGTAATGGCAAAATTAATGAATATCTATACAATGCAAAGTGAGAGGGACGTTTTCATGCAGGTATTTGAAAGCGAAATAAGTAACAGTACAGATAATCATTTAGAAAACAATCAGGAAAACAATATAGAGTTTTTTTAAAAATAATAACGAGAGATGGAAAAGGTCGAGATCAAACTTTTAGAGAAAGGTAATTCTGATATTAAAATAAAAATTGCAGGAGATATATAACTAAAGCATATACCAAAAGTGTATGATAAATTAAAAAGAATTAAAGATTCATATAAGAAATATACCATCTCATATTCCGGAATAAGCAATATTGATTCAGTAGGGGTTCAGGTTCTATTTTCATACATTTCCTTTCTTAAAAAGAAGGGAAAAGAAATATACATAGCAGATCAATTCAATAATGAGTTAAATAAGATTTCTAAGCTACACTGGCCTTTTAGATTTTTCTATATCTGAAAAAATAAATATACAATTGGTACAAACAGGAATAGTCAAACAAAATAATATCAAATTATGAAAAAAACGATACTTATAGCGGATGATTCCGAAAGCGTAAGGGAAGTTGTTAGTTATACACTTACAAATGCAGGGTATGAAGTGCTCATAGGAGTTGATGGTGAAGATGCACTCAAATATCTTAACGGTAAGGAAATTCATCTGGTATTGACAGACCTGCACATGCCGAAGATGGATGGTATAGCATTTATCAAAGAAATAAGATCGAAACCAGAATATCAATATATCCCAATCCTTTTCCTCACCACAGAATCACTTTCCTCTAAAAAAGAAGAAGCTAAAGCAGCTGGTGCCACTGGTTGGATTGTAAAGCCATTTGTTCCGGAAAAACTTATTGAAACCATTCAAAGAGTTATAAGATAATGGATAAATTCAAAGCTATATTCTTTGAAGAGGCAACAGGTTTAATCACCGAACTGGAACTTGTAGCTTTACTTCTGAATAATAGTAAGAAAGATCAATCATTATAGAGGATATCTTAAAAAAATACACACCCTGAAAGTCCATTGCAAGTTCGTAATACTTACAATCGATTTAAATTTACTTAATACAAATCAATTTTATGAACGATGAAAATTTAACGACTCCTTCTTACCTCTCATTTAAGCTAGCAAACGAAGTTTTTGCTGTAAATGTATCGCATGTCAAAGACGTATAACAATTAAGCAAAATTACGAAAATACCCAAATCACCTGATTATCTGTTAGGCATTATTAACTTAAGAGGTGATGCTCTTCCCGTAGCCAATACAAGAATAAAATTTGGCCTTGGTGCTGTTGCTGACACAATAATTAGCTGTATAAAATGATCTTGAATCTTGAGCTAAATGGTCAAAAAAAATTATGGCAGCCTTGACCGATTCGGTTTGCTAATTATTCGAAATAAATAAACAATTAGTACTCACATAGGAAGTAAATAGAAGCCAGAATTCATTTCAGGGATGTATAATCCAAATGAAAGCTTTATCTAAAGATGGATATGAACAAGCCATTTTCATTCGAATAGCTCTCTATTTTACAGGAAAATACCATGCTTTGAATTCTTGATACTTATAATTCTAAATTCTTAAATAAACCCACTTATATAAAACTATTAACCCTTGATTATCTATGAAAATACGTCATCAACTTTTTATTGGAAACGGTCTAGTGTTGATCATGATCATCGCCCTAGCTACAGTTTCTTATAATAGCATCAATTCCCTTATAGCAACTTCAAAATGGGTAGACCATACCCATGAAGTAATTGAAAGAGCAAATTTGTTAGGAAAATTATTAATCGATATGGAAACAGGAGAGCGAGGCTTTTTGCTTACAGGTGAGGAAGAATATTTGGAACCATATAATGAAGGAAAGAAAAGATTTAAAACAGTGCTTAACGAAGTAAAGCAACTTGTCAACGATAATCCTGAACAAGTGGCAAGGTTTGAAGTGGTTGATAATCTTGAGGCTCTATGGCATGAAAAGACCGGTAATGTTGAAATTAGTGCCAGAAGAAAAATTAATGAAGGAACAGCGAGCATGGATGATCTCATGGTATTGATAAATAAGAAATCCGGTAAACAAACTATGGATCAGCTACGGGTTAATCTTGAGGAAATTGTTAAAATCGAAAAAGGGTTGATGGATAAAAGAACAAAGGAATCAGATGAAACAGCAGCCACTTCAATATCTACTTCATTGATAGGCGCAACGCTAGGATTTATTATATGCCTGGGAGTAGCAATCTGGATTGTACTTTCAATATCGAGCTCTTTAAAAATTGCAAATGAAGCGATCAAATCAGTTGCAGAAGGTGATCTTTCTTTGAAGATAGATACAAGCAAAAAAGACGAAGTTGGGGAAATGCTTAAACACCTGCAGGAAATGGTTAATAAATTAAATGAAACATTAACATTTATCAGCACGGCTGCCGAAAGCATTAGTTCTGCCAGCAAACAAATGAGTTCTTCTTCTCAGCAGCTTTCTGAAGGAGCTACTGAACAAGCCGCTTCTGCGGAAGAAGTTTCAACTTCTATGGAACAGATGACCAGTAACATTCAGCAAAGCACCCAGAACGCACAGGAGACAGAAAAGATTTCCCTTAAGGCAACAGAAGATGTAAGTGAGGGAGGTAAATCAGTTAGCATGACTGTAATGTCAATGAAGGAAATTGCTCAGAAAATTTCAATTATAGGAGAAATTGCCAGACAAACAAATTTGCTGGCTCTTAATGCAGCTGTGGAAGCGGCAAGAGCTGGCGAGCATGGTAAAGGATTTGCCGTTGTAGCTGCAGAAGTGCGAAAACTAGCTGAAAGAAGTCAGCAGGCTGCAATCGAAATAGATGCTCTTTCAAATACCAGTGTAACAATTGCTGAAAAGTCTGGAAAAATACTTGAGCTGATTGTTCCCGATATTCAGAAAACTTCAAGGTTAATTCAGGAGATCACTGCATCCAGCAATGAGCAGAATTCCGGAGCTGAGCAGGTAAATAGTTCTATTCAGCAACTTAACAGAGTTATCCAGAATAATGCTGCTACCGCTGAAGAGATGGCGGCAAGCGCTGAAGAACTGGAAGCACAAGCAGCATCTTTAGAAGAAACCATTTCATTCTTTAAACTCGGACATGACAAAAGTAAAAAGTACACTTCAGGGGATAATGGATATGCAAAAAAGAAGAGTTTTTCAAAACAAGCACCTACAGTTAAAACTGGAAAATCTATAAATGGCGTAGCTATAAAACTCGACAATGGTTCGGTTTCTGACGCAGATTTTACAAAGTTTTAAATAATATAGCAGATATTGAATAGCCTGAATAATCGTTCAATATCTGCTATCCTGCCCTTTAAATTTTACCAATGAAAAAATGTTTAATTATTTTAAGCCTTGCAATGGCAAGTTTAAAAGGTAATGCGCAAAATTCTTCTCCTTTTACTTTCAGGACTGAAATCACAGGTGATTTGATAAGCAATATGCACGGTGGAAGAAAAAGTGGCCACAGCTATGTGGGTAAAATAGATCTATCTTTGGGATTGTCAACTGAAAAAGCCGGATGGTTTAAAGGAGGAAAATTGTTCCTGCATGCCATTAATGCTCACGGTGGAAATCCATCTGCACGTTATGTCGGAGATATACAGCCTGTATCAAGAATAGAAGCAACAAACCGGATAAGTCTGTTTGAATTTTGGTACAGACAGGATATAGGAAAATTTTCAGTGCTTTTTGGTCAATTCGACATGAATTCTACCTTCGCAGTAAATGCTACTGCCGGTAATTTTCTAAACACCTCCTTCGGAATGTATCCTAGTATAGCATTGAATGTGCCTTTATCTATCTATCCATATGCCACCCCATCTTTATATGCCCAATGGAAGCAATCCGAAAAACTTGCATTCCAGGCAGCAGTGTTCGATGGATCTCCATTAAAGTTTCAGGATAATCCTAATAACCTTAAGTGGCAAATTGATGGTAAAAAGAGATTATTCTCAACATTTGAAATTCAGATGAAAGAAATTAAGGATTCGGTAGTAAAAGGAAATTATAAAATTGGTGGATATTATCATAATGGAGATTTCAGAGACCTTTCCGATTCCTCAAATTCAGTGGATGGAAGTTACGGGATTTATGTTACTATGGACAGACTAATCATTGCTGAAAATTCTAAAGATAACCAGGGGGTAACTGCTTTTTTACAATCAGGCTCTAGTCCTGGGAAAACCAATTTAGTAGATTTTTACTTAAGCACAGGGTTGATTTATACAGGTATACTACCTTCCCGTTCTAATGATATACTAGGTTTGGGATTCGTATATTCATCAATAAATAATCATCTTCATCAAGCGTATCCTATCAGTTATACTCAAAGCAGATGTTTAATAGAGTTGAATTATAAGGCACAGTTTGGGAATAACTTTATAGTTCAGCCAGACTTCCAATATATAATCAATCCTGGTGCAAATCCGGCATTTAAAAATTCGCTTGTAGGTATTTTAAGGGTATCCCTTGTTTATTAAAGTATACAAATTGCTCTTAGTAATATTATGAAGAAGTTATCAGAAGGACCTTCAATACATCATCTAATGCGAAGGTAAGTGGCGCAAGTAATGCCGAAAAAGATATAGTTTTTTTTAACCTAACTAAAATGGAAAAATTTAATATTCAAAAAAAGCTATCTGACAATAAAGAGACCATTGATATTGTAGTTAGCGGGGATCTTAGCATCAAACATTCGGATTTTTTTTTCAAAGAATTGAAAGAAATAAAAAAGGTACATAAGACTTACAATATATTTCTTATGGACATTGCCAGGATAGATATTATGTGTTTACAAGTACTTATCTCATTCATGATTTATCTCCGGAATAATGATAAAGAAGTGAACCTCAAAAAGGAGTTAAGCGAAGAAATGAATCAATTACTTCGTAATGCCGATATGCTAAGTAATTAATATAAATCAGGCAAATAAATGAAAAAGACGATTCTAATAGCTGATGATTCGGAAAGCGTAAGAGAAGTAGTTTCTTTTACATTGATAAATGCGGGATATAATGTGCTTATAGGAGTGGACGGAGAAGATGCGATGAAGTTTCTGGATGGGAAGGAGATTCATCTTGTCATCACAGATCTTCACATGCCGAAAAAGGACGGTATTGCTTTGATTAAAGAGATCCGCGGAAAAGCCGAATACCAATATGTGCCGATCTTATTCCTTACTACAGAGTCTCAGGCAGCGAAAAAGGATGAAGCTAAAGCAGCGGGAGCAACAGGTTGGATTGTAAAACCATTCGTTCCTGAAAAACTAATTTCCACCATTGAAAAAGTCATTAGATAATGGACAGATTTAAAGCGGTGTTCTTTGAGGAAGCCACCACACTCATAAATGAACTGGAAAGAGTTTCCCTCTTATTGCACAATAATCCTTCGGATAGTTCGATCATAGAGCAGATCTTCCGCATTATGCACACGTTGAAAGGTAATAGCACAATGTTCGGCTTTTACCGGATCGGAGATTTTACACATCACTTTGAAACTCTCTATGATTATATCAGGGAAGGTAAAATGTCTGTAACGGATAATGTCCTAAACATAACATTTGCTTCTGTTGACCATCTGCGGGTGCTGCTTACAGACGTAGAGCTGGAAAATTCAGTCCATAAAATCAATCATGAAAACCTGATCCGAGGACTCATTGAGGTTCTGAACGGTACTTCTGGTGAGGAGAGTATAAAAAACAATTTTTCTGATCATAAGATAGAGAATAACGTTTCGGATTCTCCTACTTACTGGGTGAAATTTGTTCCTGAAAAGGGGTTGGTGAGAAAAGGGACTAATGTGTTATTCCTTCTCGATGATCTGTCTCAGCTTGGCTCAACTTATACAGTTTCAAATACGGAGCGATTACCTGATTTTAAAAAACTCGATCCTGCTGTTATATATATATACTGGGAAATATATGTTTCGGGAGCTGTAACAGAAAACAGCATCCGGGATGTTTTCATGTTCGTAGAAGAAGACTGCGAGCTTGAAATAAGAAAGATTTCAGAAACAAACCTGCTTGATCAGGATGGTTTTTCTGCCATTGCCCGCGATGTTTCTTTAAGCATTGATGAAAAGATTTCAAAGTTTGGTGGATTGGTAACTAATTCTTCTTCTAAAAATAGAATGGAGGAAGTAAGAAGTAAGATAGAAAAAGCCAACGAGAAATCTATAGTTACCTCTAAAGACAATTCGATTTCAAGTATCAGAGTGGCTTCTGAAAAGCTGGATGAATTGATGAGTCTTGTAAGTGAGCTTGTAACTACTCAGGCGAGGTTAAATCTTGTTTCAGAACAGATTGCGTCCTCTGAACTAATAAGTATTTCAGAAAATATTGAAAAGATCACCCGTCAGTTAAGAGATAATACTTTTAGTATATGTCTTATTCCGATTGAAAACTTATTGGTTCGATTTCAACGACTGGTGAGAGATCTTTCAACCCAATTGAATAAGGACGTTGTGTTTGTTTCTGAAGGTGCAGATACAGAACTGGACAAGAATATTATCGAAAACCTGGCAGATCCTCTGATGCATATTTTCCGGAATTCACTGGATCATGGAATTGAATCGGGAGAAGAGCGAGTGAAGAAAGGAAAAACTGCCCAAGGAAAAATCTTATTAAAAGCATTTTATTCTGGGAATAGTGTGATTATTCAGATCCGCGATGATGGAAAAGGAATTGATCCGGAAATGATCAGGCAAAAGGCCATCAGCAAAGGATTAATCACTGCAGATCAGAATCTGGATCGGCGTCAGATCTTCGATCTTATTTTTCTTCCGGGATTTTCTACCGCGGAGAAAGTTACCGAGGTTTCTGGTCGTGGAGTAGGAATGGACGTAGTGAAAAGACAGATTACTGAAATCAGGGGTGAAGTGGAAGTAGAGTCCGTGATCAACGAAGGAACTACCATTAATATTAAGCTTCCTCTTACACTTTCGATCATTGACGGATTGCTTGTAAAAATCAATGCTACACATTTTGTAATACCATTAGGTAATGTGGATAAATGTTTTGAAGCAAATCATGAAGAATTTGTAGATAAGATCAATGACCTTATAATTCTGGACGGAGAGCAGGTGCCTTTTATATATCTGAGAGATGAATTTGATATAAAGGAAAATTGTCCTCAACTGCATCAGGTGGTGGTGGTGAAGCAGGACGATAGAAGGGTAGCTTTATCGGTCGATACTATTATTGGAGAATATCAGGCAGTATTAAAACCACTTGGAAGGTTGTACAAAAATGTGGACGTTATTTCAGGAGCGACGATCTTAGGAAATGGAGAGGTTGCTCTTGTTGTTGATCCCAACAGAATCATTAAGGAATATATATTTAATCAAATAAATAACGAAGTTTTACAATGAGCATAGAAAATCTGAATGTAAGTAATTCTTACTTATCATTTAAGTTGGAAAACGAAACTTTTGCTGTAACTGTCGAAAGGGTACATGAAATATTGGAAATACCCACGGTAACAAAAGTTCCTAAATCTCCAGACTTTATGACAGGAGTAATTAACCTTAGAGGTAATGTATTGCCTGTAATTGATACACGCATAAAATTTGGACTGGTTAAAACTGATTTTACAATCGATTCCTGCATCATAGTTCTTTCTATCATGATGGAGAATGAACAGATCACCATTGGAGCATTGGTGGATTCGGTTCAGGAAGTACTTGAGCTTTCATCAGAAAAAATACTGCCTTCTCCTGCATTAGGAAGTAAATATAAAGCTGAGTTTATTCAAGGTATGATAAAGAACGATGAACATTTCATCATGGTCCTTAATATTGATGAAGTTTTTTCTATCAATGAACTTCATCAGATGAAAGAAAACACATCTGAAACCATTATTTAATTTTTAAACCTGTGAAATTATACAACTATGAAAAATTGATTTTCGAATCCCTTTATTTGACTGGAATGTCCGGAGTTATATTTTACATGGGAGATAATTCCTCTAATCAATTAAGTGATTTTATCCACTATGGTTGTTTGGTTTTATAAATACCAAAATTTCTTATCTGCTGCGTTATTCTAAAAAATAATAAGATTATGACTTCAGTAGTAAAAATGTCTAATGAAGAGTTCAGAAAAATGAGCTCTATGATTTATTCGGATTATGGAATTAAAATGCCACCGTCAAAAAAAACATTGCTTGAATGCCGGCTTCAAAAACGATTGAACGCCCTTAATTTAAATTCATTTAAGGAATACTGTGATTTTGTTTTCAGTCCCGAAGGACAAAGGACGGAACTGATTCAAATGATCGATGTAGTGACTACTAATAAAACCGATTTTTTCAGAGAGTCAATTCATTTCAATTTTCTTAGCAATCATTGCTTTCCTGAGATGACTAAAGGCCGAGATGCCGGACGTCCATTACGGATTTGGAGTGCAGGTTGTTCTAGCGGAGAGGAACCCTATACCATCGCTATGGTTGCGAGTGAATTTGCAGAAAATCAACCTTTTAATTTTTCCATCTTTGGAACTGACCTTTCCACAGGGATACTTAAGAAGGCAGCTATAGCTATCTATTCGGAAGAAGGAACCAGTGTGATTCCTATGGTATTAAAAAGGAAATATTTTCTAAGAGGAAAAGACGATAAGAACAAAACATATAGAATAATTCCGCAATTGAGGCAGAAGCTTTACCTCCAAAGATTGAATTTCATGGATCATTCCTATAATGTTCCGTTTAATTTTGATATTATCTTTTGCAGGAATGTTTTGATTTATTTTGATAAAGAGACTCAGGAAAAAGTCATCAACCGTTTATGCGATAAGCTTAATAAAGGAGGTATTTTCTTTTTGGGACATTCTGAATCTATTACGGATATGAATGTTCCTCTGCAACAGATTAAACCTACCATATTCAGAAGAATTTAAGTGGCCTGTTTTTTAACTGATCAAGTAGTGAATATGAAATTATGCGATGAAGAATTAATTCATGAATTGCAATTGAGATTGTCGGAAAAGCAGCCCTTCTTAAATGAGATGAATGATCTTATGGCGCAACTTCAGCAATTGAATAAGAAGCTGGAGCAATCAGAAACTATGAAGAGCAATTTTCTTTCTAATATTCGCAACGAGATCATTAATCCATTCACTAACGGGGGAAAGTTTCAACAGGGATGTGAATGAATAAAATATTAACATATTACCTTTATCCAGCTGGGTTATTTGCAGTTAATCGTCCTCATGAAGTAATTACTGTCTTAGGTACCTGCGTGTCAGTTTGTCTTTATGATCCAGTACTTAAAATAGGAGGTATGAATCATTATATGCTTCCATTATGGAACGGCGAAGGTTTACCATCCCCTAAATATGGGAACATTGCGATTGAAAAGCTGCAGGAAAAAATGATTAGCCTTGGAAGCCAAAAGAAAAATCTGCAAGCTAAAATTTTTGGTGGTTTGGGAGAATCAACCACTGCCAATGTTCTCAATATCGGACAGCGGAACTGTAAACTTGCTAAAGAGATGCTTAAACAGATGCAGATACCAATTGTAGCAAGTCATTTAGGAGGAGGTTTAGCCCGTAAGTTGAAATTCTATACTCATACGGGTGAAGTTCATATGAAATTTGTTAAGTCTGATGATATTGTCTGACCTTTTAAATTGTAGCCCGTGAAAAATAAAATAAAAGTTTTGATTGTTGATGATTCTGCAGTGGTGAGGAAAATGTTAACAGAAATTCTGAATTCTGATTCTACCATCGAGGTGATGGCCACGGCTTCTGATCCTTATTTTGCGGCGACGAAAATACAGCATGAAGTCCCTGATGTGATTACGCTCGATGTTGAAATGCCCAAAATGGATGGGCTGACATTCTTGAGAAAAATTATGTCTCAGCATCCGATTCCTGTAGTGATTATTTCCAGTCTTACAGATAAAGGTACAGAGACAGCGATAAAGGCATTAGAATATGGAGCTGTAGAAGTAATTACAAAACCCAAATTGGAATCTGACGAGTCGTGGGAAGATTCGAAAATGAGGATCATCGATATTATTAAAGCGGCTTCACTATCAAAACCAGGACGTAAAACCCAGTCCGAGAAGGTGGCGCCAAAATTATCTGCGGATGCCATGATTAGTTCTTTCAGTCCTACCAGTATGATCAAGACAACGGAGAAGGTAGTTGCTGTCGGTGCTTCTACTGGTGGAACTGAAGCGATCCGTGTGCTGCTCGAAGCGATGCCCCTGGATGCTCCGGGTATTGTCATTGTTCAACATATGCCCGAATTGTTTACCAAATCATTTGCCTTGAGACTCAACGAGCTTTGCAGGATCACAGTAAAAGAAGCGGAGAATGGGGATAGTGTTTTAAGGGGAAGAGCATTAATTGCCCCAGGGAACAAACATATGCTGCTTAAAAGAAGTGGTGCAAGATATTATGTAGAAGTGAAAGATGGCCCATTGGTAAACAGACACAAACCTGCGGTAGATGTGCTGTTCAGATCTACTGCCCGTTACGCTGGCGCTAACAGTATCGGAGTATTACTTACAGGAATGGGTGATGACGGTGCAAAAGGGTTATTGGAAATGAAACAAGCAGGGGCAAAAACCATTGCTCAGGATGAGAAAAGCAGTGTGGTGTTTGGAATGCCTAAAGAAGCTATAAAATTAGATGCCGCGGATAAAGTACTTTCACTTGAGCTTATTGCTTCTCAAATATTAAAGCTAACGTTATAGAATGTCATGAAGAATTTTGTTATAAGAATATTAATGTTCAGTAAGGTATTATAAGGTATCATTGTTGTCCGACTAAAATTAAAGGGAGGAACTAATGAAAGCCCCTCCCTTATAGTTATGTTTCTTTTGTGAGCAAATCATAACATGATCAAAGATAATCAATTTGCTATTCGAATCAATACGCACAGAAGACTTTTCGCCTGCAACCTTTAAGTAAGTATCTGTATCCTTCCAACCACCTCCTTTGATTTTAGCGGTTACAGGAACTTCTGATCTCTCCAAATCCTTCAATGATCCATCAGAAGTAACATAATAAGGCCTTCCCCAAAACTCTAAGTTTGAAATTTTCCGAGCTTGTGAAAACAATGAAATTAATAATCCCCAAAGGAGTAAATAAATTTTAAACATAACTAAATTAGAAAGAATTAAAATACAATATCCTAAGTTCAACATCTTGAAACTAGGTGGGGATTAGACATATTATTTACTTTAAATTGATCAATAGAAAGATAAATGAATCTACAAATTTTGCATGCGAATGAAGGTGATTTGGAAGTAATACTCAGGCTTCAAAAGGAATGTTATCAAACTGAAGCAGAACTTCATAATGAATATAATATTCCACCACTGAACCAGACCATAATCGAAATTAAAACAGAAATGGACAAAGGAACACTGTTTTTAAAAGCCATCTTAAATGGACAAATAGTTGGGTCTGTTCGTGCATGCAACAATAATGGAACCGTTTACATAGGACGACTAATTGTAGATAAAGAATTCCAAAACCAGAAAATCGGACAGACATTAATGAAAGAAATAGAAACTCAACTCAGCAATTGTAATCGTTATGAGCTATTTACCGGATTTAAGAGCGAAAAAAATCTAATGCTCTATCAGAAATTAGGATATAGAGAATTTAAAAGACAGCTAATCAATCAAAATTTAACTCTGGTATATTTAGAAAAAATAAGATAACATAAATCTATACCAGTACAGAGATTAGCATTGCTGAAAGGAAAGAGAAAAAATTTTATGCATAAATTGAATTTATCCTTTCTTTACTGTTTACCATTGGGATATACCACAAGACGAGATTAAATTATTTTTAAGTACTTTAGTATAATGAAGTTCGACAAGTATCTTCCTTCTGACAAACTAAAACCCTACATCAAGCATTTTGTTGTATCTGAGAGCTATGTAGAAAATGAATATAAAGTTTTTCCCTCTTCAGGTCTTGTCATCGGATTTCAATACAAAGGACAACTTTCAACTATCCATAACAATACCGAAAGCAAACTGACATCTGCAGGAATAACGGGCATTTCCTACAGCTATAAAATCTTCAGAAATTCAGCTAACATCGGTACCATCTTGGTTTATTTTACCGAAATAGGATTCACTCATTTTTCTTCTAATCCGGCCAATGAGTTATTTAATCTGAGCATTGCTCTTGAAGACATTTTTAATAAATATGAAGTAAGAGAGGTTGAAGAAAAACTTACCATTGCTACAACCGACCAGCAAAGAATAAATATTGTTGAATTATTTTTTCTAACTCAACTAAAAGACATCCAAACTGACAAACTGATCATAGAAGCTGTAAAGCTTATTTATCAGAGCAAAGGGACTATTCGCATTAAAGAACTAAACGAGAAACTCAATATTAGTCAAAGTCCCTTCGAAAAAAGGTTTAGAAAAATTGTAGGCACTACAGCTAAAAAATTCGCTTCCATTATTCGCTTTAACTCTGTGGTTAACAACCTCGATAACAACAAATCATTAACCGAAATCTGCTACGAAAATAACTTCTTCGATCAGGCTCATTTTATTAAAGATTTTAAACAATTCACAGGAGACACACCTGAAAACTTTAAGAGGTTCCTCTAAAAAACGATTTTTTACAATTACAACTGTCTTTTATAAAACACCTTTGCATCATATTCATTCTGAAAATATCTGTTAACTCTCAGATTGAAAGCATAATAAATTTGAGTAATTCAAAAAATCATTTAACCATAAAATTTTAAAAGGATGTTTACAATTGAACAAATCAAAACGGCTCACAGTAAAGTAAAATCAGGTGCAGAATTTCCAGCATACATCCATGAAATTAAAAGTCTTGGCGTTACTTTCTATGAAACTTATGTAACAGATGGTCACACCGATTATTATGGCTCCGACGACTATAAAACCTCATCATCTGCAAGGTATGAAGCAATATCCATTAATGATCAATGTGAAACTGAAGAGTTTAAAGCAGCCCTTAAAGCTCATCAGAATGGGCAATCAGACTTTCCGACTTTTATCAGCATGAGCGCAAAACTGGGTATTGAAAAGTGGGAAGTCTGTATGAATAAAATGACCTGTACTTATTTTGATAAAAATGGAAAAGAAATATTGGTCGAGGAAATCCCTCATTAAGAACACACTGCCTCTTAATTTTTTTATGTGCGGAGTTTTTTTTTAACTGCCGCACTTTTTACTTATTTTTATCTTAATTCATTTGCAGGTCCATAAACTGTAATGTATTTGTTATCAAGATGAATAAAATTATTATTGCTTTTGTCTTAGCTTTTATGATCTCGTCCAGCACCTTTGGACAAGTAGGTGAAATCATTAAAGAATTAGGGGAAGTCCGGAGCAAGGAACGTTATTCAAACCTCGGTTCCAGTAATGGGGGTTCAGAATGGCTTTTACTGGAAGGTTTCAGGCTCCTTGGCATTGGAATTTATAGTCTTCAAACATATGTTTTGTCTACCAGAGATGAACACCCTGAAGTCGTATCATTAGAGGGTTTTCTTCAGGCAGGCTATTATGGAAAATATAATGCAATACTTCTCAACCCTCAGATCAGAGCTAACTGGGGGGCGTTCTCTACAGAGTTCAGACAACAAAGTATAAACGATAATACAGGGTACCTGAATACCCTGGACTGGCAGATCATAAAACTTAATATCCCTTTCTATCCTATTATGCTAAATAGTGGAATGGGTTTTTCTCATTTAGATTTAGTCAACCAGACTTTTTTTGAATACACTTTAGGAGTACAAGCAAGGTTTTTAAAGGAACGTTTATACACAGAAGCAGTCTATAGGTCAGCTGACAGAGACAGAACTTCTTTCCGAAAAGAATTCAAAATCACTTGTGATTATGAATTAGGAAATAAACAGGTAAGAAACAGAGGAAGCTTCAGAGTGAGTCCATCTTTGGGTTTTGCTTATCAAAATTATTATGGTAAGTTTAATCAATATTACGTTCTGGCTGGTATAAATATAAGATACTACTAAAAACCTTTAACTTTTGTGAAAGTTCTCTCGATTGACCTTTTATCAGAAAATAAAAGTCAATTGAATTTCTATTTTCATCATTGATCCCCCAACTATTATTCAACTTTCCAGCTCGACCAACACACCAGTTTCTCAGTTTCAGACTTTACCCAAACTCTGTTCTTAAAGATTTAAAATTACTTTTAAAATAAACAAATTATGGAAGATTAAGCTTTTAATTGCGAAACTCCTACCTTCTTCTTTGGATAATATTTCACGTATGAATACTTTAGCAAAATCTAAAGAATTATATGCAATTAATCTAGAACCCTTAAGAAATTCATTCTGGCATCACTGTTAACAATATATATATTCGAACATGACAGACGATAAACTTGCAGTATTAATTGATGCGGACAATGTACCGTATGCAAATGTAAAGGAAATGCTGGAAGAGATTTCCAGGTATGGTACTCCAACAATTAAAAGAATTTATGCAGACTGGACCAAAACAACCGTTTCCGGCTGGAAAAATGTCCTTTTAGAAAATGCAATAACGCCTATTCAGCAATACAGCTATACAACCGGAAAAAACTCAAGTGACAGCGCCTTAATCATTGATGCAATGGATATTTTATATTCAGCTAAAGTCAATGGTTTTTGCATTGTTTCAAGTGATAGTGATTTTACCAGACTGGCAACAAGACTCAGAGAAGCCGGAATGACGGTTATTGGCTTCGGAGAAAAGAAAACACCACAACCCTTTATATCCGCTTGCGACAAGTTTATATATCTGGAAATTCTGAAAAGCTCGAAACAAGACTCTTATAACATTACCCAAAAAGCTTCAAAACCAAAGGTAAAAGGAGAACCTCTGAGTAAGGTTGATGCAGAAACCATACAAATGATTATTGAAAGTGCTAATGATTTAGCCGATGAAAGTGGTTGGACTTTTCTGGCCAACCTGGGTAACTTTATCATTAAAAAGAAACCAGATTTTGATCCGAGGAACTACGGCTTCCCCAAATTATTACCCTTAATAAAAAATATAAACAAATTTCATATAGACGAGAGAGAGACCGGGGTTAACAACATAAGACATATTTATCTTAAGTTAAAAGAATCATAAGTGATGAATAATACTTATGAAGTGAGTTAAATATTATAAGCTATATTATTTCGAAATAAATTATAATGGCCTAATCTTATCTTATTCATTTTTACGTAATTGAATTTTGTCCTCTTCCCTACAAATCTTTTTAAAAGTTTTCAAATCAAATCCTACTCCCATTCTAAACAAAGTAATTGATATACAACTTATAATAAGCCAAATATATCCTTCTAAACAACATAAGAAATAAGGTAAGCCCTAAAGGCGTTATAGAATTGTCAATTTAGAGAGAATTAAACATCTTTACATTTAATGTAATCCTTGTTAAAGGAATTAAACTTCAGAACTATGAATTATACAACAGCAGAAGAAGCAATAAAAATACTTAAAAGCAATGACCGGGTTTTTATTCACAGTGTTGCTGCTGCCCCAAAGATATTAATTGAAGCAATGGTTAAACGGGCTGGAGAACTGAAGAATGTTGAAATAATTCATATGCATACTGAAGGACAAGCGGATTATGTTAAACCAGAATACAAGGACAGTTTTCATTTAAAATCACTTTTTGTCGGAGCCAATGTAAGGGAAGCAACGCAAAGTGGAAGAGCTGATTACATTCCTATTTTTCTTAGTGAAATCCCCATACTTTTCAGAAGAAAGCTCCTGCCTGTAAACGTTGCACTTGTACAGGTGTCTCCACCGGACCGCTTTGGATATTGCTCCCTTGGAGTTTCTATAGATACTACTAAAGCTGTCATAGAAACAGCTGAAACAGTGATAGCTCAGATTAACCCAAGTATGCCTCGAACCTATGGAGATGGTCTAATACATATTAATAACTTTAATTTCATGATAGAACATAATTCCCCGATTTATGAAGCTAAAGTCAGCCCCCCTACTGAAATAGACAAAAAAATAGGATATCATGTAGCATCTTTGATTGAGGATGGAGCTACTCTGCAAATGGGCATAGGAAACATTCCTAATGCAGTTCTGGCATCCCTTACCAATCACAAAAGACTTGGGGTACACTCAGAGATGTTTTCTGATGGATTAATCCCTTTGATAGAAAAAGGAATAGTTACAGGAGAAGATAAAATCATTGACCGGGGAAAAGTGGTGGCTACATTTGCCATGGGCTGCAAAAGTACTTACGATTTTATGGATAATAACCCAGTTATCAAAATGAAGGAAGTAAGTTACACCAATGATGTTGCCAACATCAGGAAAAACAAAAAAGTATCCGCCATCAATAGTGCCATAGAAATTGATCTGACAGGACAAGTCTGCGCAGATTCAATAGGCACCAAGCACTACTCAGGTGTAGGAGGGCAGATAGATTTCATAAGAGGAGCTTCCTATTCTGAAGGAGGAAAACCCATTATTGCTTTCCCATCAGTAACCTCCAGAGGAGAAAGTAAAATAGTCCCCTACCTTAAAACCGGAGCTGGTGTGGTATCAACAAGAGCTAATGTACACTTTATCGTAACGGAATACGGTGTTGTAGATCTTTTTGGAAAATCAATGAAAGAAAGAGCAAAATTATTGACCAGTATTGCTCACCCTGATCATAGAGAATTCCTTGAAAAGAAATTCTATGAGAGATTCAAGTAATCAATGGTTGGTAGATCTTGACAGTTTCGCAACTTTAAAACAAAAGGTATTGATCAATTATGCAAAGATTTGAATACTTTAAGTTCTTTCATAACATCAGCCTTGCTGACCACGAATTATTAAGTCAAAACCTTAAAACCAAAAGATTTAGAAAAGGAGATTTATTAACCGTTCCAGGACAAATACAGAAGGAACTCTATTTTGTTAAGAGTGGTATTCAAATGTCCTATTTCGACACTCCTGATAAATCCCATGTAATTGCTTTTACCTACTTTCCGAATCTGTGCGCAATACCTGAATCCTTTTCTTTTCAGATACCTTCCAGGTACTATCTGTCATGCCTTACAGATAGTGAGCTGGAGTATCTCACTTATGATAAGCTCCAAAAACTTTTTGACCAATCTCAAGGGATAGAACGCCTCTTCAGAAAAATGACTGAAGCTGTCTTAGCCGGAATGATCAACCGGCATATTGAATTGCACAGCATGAGTATAGAAGATCGCTACAAAACCTTTTGCCAAAGGAGCCCTCACTTACTCCAATCAGTACCTCATAAATACATTGCATCCTACCTGGGCATTGACCCTACCAACTTCAGCAAACTGTATAACCGTGTAAAATTCTGATCTTGGTATATACCAAGACCTGTTATTCAGGCTGTTACTATCTTTGGTAAAATTAACGACAATGCACTGGCTTGATACAACTGAATATCCATTTACTTCAAATTATTTTGAAATCAACGGGCACAAACTTCATTACATTGATGAAGGACAAGGAGAAACGATTTTGTTCGTTCATGGAACTCCTTCCTGGAGTTTTGATTTTCGAAATGTCATCAAAAGACTCAAATCCAATTTTCACTGTATAGCCATTGATCACATAGGTTTCGGACTTTCTGACAAACCCGAGCATTATGATTACTCCACACAAAACCACAGTAAAACACTTGAAAGTTTTGTGAATTATAAAGGCCTTCAAAATATCACTTTACTCGTGCATGACTTTGGTGGGCCAATCGGCTTAAACTTCGCAATCAGACATCCTGAAAAAGTAAAGAATATCGTTATATTCAACTCATGGTTATGGAGCAGCAAAGATGATCCGGAGTTTATTAAATTAAGTAAAATTCTTAAAAGCCCTCTACTACCCTTCTTATATCGTTACTTCAATTTTTCACCTCGTTATATCTTGCCCAAATCATTTGGTGACCATAAGCTTCCAAAGCAATTGCTCAAGCAATACACTAAACCCTTTGCCAACAGAACACAACGTAATGGAGCACTGGCTTTCGCTCAATCATTGCTTCAGGATCAAAACTGGTTTCAGGAATTATGGAATAAAAAAGAAGCCATAGAAAAGAAACCCACCTTATTTATCTGGGGAATGAAGGATTCTATTATCAAGCCGAAATATCTTGATAAATTCTCGTCTGGATTTACCAACTCAAAGATATTCAAGCTTGAGACCAGCGGACATTTCCCACAGGAAGAACAACCAGATACAGTGGCACAATCAATATTTGAGTTTATGAGGGAAAGATAAATCATTGCTTACAACTATGATCCTTTTGCTTTAAAGGGTTCAAAAAAGTATATTAGATGCAATAAAATCATAACAACAAAATTTGATAATTATGGAAGTATACAATGATTGCAATGCTTGTTATTTTGGGAATTATGTTTCTATCAAGAACTTTAAATGAAAAAGCCAACAAAAACTAGATCTGGATAAAAAAGCGGAATTGGTTATTTTACAAAAATAAAATTACTATAACATTTTATGCCTCCATATTATGACATTTACGGGCTTTCAAAAGAAAGGAATAAAAAGACCATTGAAAAATTTCTGAATCACTTTTCCCATAGAGATCAAATTGAAGTCCGAACGGGTCAGGTAATTCTGGTTAATGGAAATCAAAAGTATAATATAAAAGAATCCTGCACTCCTATTTCTACTTTATCTGAAGTGATCAATTATGGAATAAATAATCCCCTCCACGGATTTGCCTTTTACATAAGGAATAGATGGACTTATCTTAAAATTTACATATGATGGTAAAATAATTTTTGGAGTATCCATCGAAGAAAAGGACATCGCTAATAAGGGAAAACTATCAGACAATTATACAAAAGCCGTTGAAATAAAAGGACAGATTGCAGAACTGACACTTGCTTATAAAAGCTCAATTCAGTTTGAATATGCTCCCTCTGATGATGAAGAAGAATTTGAGCAGGATATTGAAATATGGAAAAAAATGGATGAAAGAAAAGTGAAGGAATTCCAAAGAATTCACTCTTCTGCAATATCATCAAGATATAAAAAATTCTGGTCTTATTTATTCTCATGAAATCCCTTTACCTTTCCCCCTATGTTTTTATAATAATCATTGAAATTTTTCGCTACTAACATTTGCTCTCTCCCTCTGTTTTATACATGTCAAAAGAGATCCCAAATGAAAAAGCCCTTAAACGTTACCCAGAAATTAATTGAGTCTCATCTTGTAAAGGGAGAAATGATTCCCGGAACTGAAATAGGTATCCGCATCGATCAGACCCTTACTCAGGATGCTACCGGTACCATGGTGATGCTTGAACTGGAAGCGATGGGAATTTCAAAAATTAAAACCGAACTATCCGTCCAATATGTAGATCATAATCTGCTTCAGGAAGATTTTAAAAATGCTGATGACCATTTATTTTTAAGAACTGCAGCACAGAAATTCGGCCTTTGGTACAGCAGAGCTGGCAATGGAGTAAGTCATCCTGTACATATGGAAAGATTTGGCATCCCGGGAAAATCTATGGCCGGCTCTGACAGTCATACTCCAGCAGCCGGTGCCATTGGTATGCTTGCACTAGGTGCCGGAGGGCTTGATGTTGCTTTTTCTATGGTAGGTGAACCATTACACTTCAAGATGCCCAGAATCATGGGCGTTAAGCTGGTTGGAAAACTACCTGACTGGGTAAGTGCAAAAGATGTAATCCTTGAAATGCTCAGGCGTTATGGGGTTAATGGAGGAAGAGGAATTATCTTTGAATATTACGGTTTAGGATTAGAAAGCCTTTCTGCAATGGATCGACACGTAATTGCCAATATGGGTACGGAACTTGGTGCTACTACAACTGTTTTCCCTTCTGATCAGGAAGTGAAAAGATTTTTGAAAGTTCAGGAAAGAGAACAGGATTGGGTGGAAATTGTTGCTGACCAGGGAGCTTCTTATGATCTTACGGATGAAATTAACCTATCAGAGCTTGTGCCTTTGATAGCTTGTCCAAGCAGTCCTGGAAATGTTGTAAGGGTAAAAGACATTGCCGGAACTCCTATCTCGCAGGTTGTCATCGGTTCTTCTGCAAACCCCGGTATCCGTGACTTCTGGATTGCAGGTGAAATAGTTAAGGATAAGACAATAAATCCATCTATATCCTTTGACATTAATCCTACTTCCAGACAAGTGATAGAAAATCTGATCGCCATGGGTTCCCTTGCCAATCTGGTAAAGTCAGGAGCAAGATTTCATCAGGCAGGATGCTTGGGTTGTATAGGCATGGGACAAGCTCCCGCCTATGGGAAAAATAGTTTGAGAACGGTACCGAGAAACTTCCCTGGACGTTCCGGAACGCTGGATGATAAAGTCTATCTTTGCAGCCCCGAAACCGCCGCTGCTTCAGCGCTGACAGGCACAATTACTGATCCCAGAGATCTGGAACATTTATATGGAATGAAATATCCTCAATATAAAAATCCGGAAAAAGAAATCATAAACACTTCAATGCTGCTCGCTCCTTCTGAAGAACCAATCGGAGAACTTGAAAAAGGACCCAACATCAAATCTTTCCCTGATTTCAGCCCATTATCGGATACATTTGAAGCCCCTGTTCTGCTTAAGATGGGAGATAATATCTCGACAGATGAGATTCTTAAGGCAGGAGTGAAAGTGCTTTCTTACCGCAGCAATATTCCTGAAATAAGTAAGTGGAGTTTTAATGTAATAGACAGTCAGTTTTATGTTAAAGCTATAAAGGCACAAGAGACTTACGGAGGACATATAGTGGTAGCCGGACATAACTATGCTCAGGGATCAAGCAGAGAACATGCAGCCATAGCTCCCAGGTATATCGGGCAAATTGCAGTGATCGCTAAAAGTTATGCACGTCTTGGTTGGCAGAATCTTATCAATTTCGGAATCATTCCTTTTGAATTCGTAACTGAATCAGATTATGACACCATTGATCCGAATGATGAAATCAGAATATCAGGCATCATTGACAGCTTCTTAAAAAATAAAGAGCATATCGCTTTGAATAAGACTAAAAATCTTAAATACCTGTTAACTCATGGACTGAGCGAAAGACAGACAGAAGTGCTTCTTCACGGAGGAATCATCAATTTTCATAAGAGCAGAGAACTTGTACATTCGAAAGGGTAAGGAACAATAAATAGACGTACTACTATCTAAAAGCATTTTCTAAATAAGCATTATATTTCTCATCATCCTGTTCTGTTGATTTAAACTCATCAGAGGTACGGTTATTTTCTATAAACATCCCATTCCTGATTAGAATTCGTTCCAACTTTGTTGGATATTTTAAGTATCAGATGTATCAGATAATATATCAATATACACTATTAATATTTTAAATAATCAATAGGACTTGAAGCGTCTGTTTTTAATTTACCGTTAATCAAATCCAACATCAATTCAGCTGTGTTAATAAAGCCCACTTGATTGATACCAATCCACCTGCCATCTCCTCCTACTCTGTTATCGTTTAACTCCTGTACAGTTATATAATTGTCAACTTCATCAAAGTTCCTTATTAACTTTTCCAGTACTTGCCTTAATATTGATACTTTATCCTCAGAGTTAAAATACTCATTCAAACAGACAGGAATACATCCACTAAAACCTACTGAATACGCAAAGGTCCATTCTTCAATTACATTATTCATCCAATCTTGAGAAGGTTCAATCTTTTTCAGCTCTCTGTTCAGCAAATATAGGACCCCCTCAAGAAATCCATCATTAGACCAGTAACCATAATTTTTAAACTCTACAAAACTTGTTGCCATTCTCTATTTTGTCATTCAGGTTCAAAATATAATTTGTGGAGATAATACTCATTAAAAAATTATAAATCCCTTCAATTTAAAACTCTATTGTGACCAAAGTTCGAGTTTTATAGAAGATTTAACAATAACTTTTTAAGGAAACACTAAAAAATCATCTAATAAAGTAATCAAAAAACTCCGGCCTTTTTCAAAACCGGAGTTCTTATTTTTATTTCAAAATTACCTTCTCCCTTCTGGTAAGACCACCCTTCTCATATGTGGCGATATATATACCTCTTGGAAGATTTGTAACATTAAAAACATCTTCTCCTTCAATGACAAACGATTGTCCAAGCTGATTGGTAAATGTGATCTTGCCTTGATGACCTTTCAAATGTATGTCAGTAGTACAAGGATTTGGCCATGGTTTATTATTTACTTCTGTTTCTTCGTTATCAGTTCCGGAGATGATACATTCATTAAGTTCAACTTTTGATGACCATGAAAAATAATCCGGAGCTTTGTAAATTAGTTCGCCATGATAACTCCGTATTTCATTCACTTGTAATTCATATTTCAGATTCTTCAGATTGGCAATCTCTATACTGTCACTTTTCACATAATTACCAACAGCAAGGCATGCTATCTTCGAAAAAACAATAGAGTCAGTGAAATTTGCAAAGATCACCCCTGCCGCTTCATTAATATTGGAAGTTATTTTAGAATAAATACTCCAGTTTGGACAGATTGGCTGTATATACTTTCTGTATAAAGTAATTTTATTACAATCTGTTTTGTATTCAAAACATCTGTTCGCTGGCTGTCCAAAACCCTTAAATACATGTAGGTTCCCATTTAAATGTATATTCTGAATTACCGGAATTTCTGCCAGTCTCATATCCTGAATCACATTTTCCGGAGGGAATACATCATTCAAAGGAACATTGATCTTTTCCAGCCAACCAACACGATCTTGTGTCAGATAATAATTGATGACCAAAGTATTCTTAACAAATTCAGTTTTGTAGGTATAGCTGTAATTCCCCTGAAGTTTTTTAGGAAGGTCGAGGTTTACACTAAGGTTTTTACACAGAAAAGATCCCTCAAATACATTTTTACTTTCTACAGGAGAACAATTATGAAGATATGCATTACCGATCTTTGTCAATCGTGTTAGAGGAGGGCATGGTGCATTTACACAGTAGACAATCTGAGTATCGGCATGAAATATTATAAAGTCACGTAGTGAAAGCTTGTTCAATACAATGCTATCAGTTACAACCTTTGTCCCCAAAGCTTTGCAGGTTATATCGCGGGGCTTTATTACATCTTTAAAATTGACCAGTATACTGTCGTCAACAATCTTTAAATATGGCATAGGGTACACATCTGAGGCAGGACAAATATCCTCCAGCCTTTTTCTGTAGATAATTACTTCCTTGCAATCAGATTTTGAAGTATAGCAAGGATTGAATGGCCATCCCATAGTCAATTGGGTTGATTTCAACTGACCGTCTATATAAACTAAATGACCTACCGTCCACTTGAGGTCCTTTTCAGCTGTTGTAGACGGCCTAGAAGCCGAGAAGTATTTCTTTAAATTGGTAGTGATTTGAGTAAGAATTTCACTTCCTGCACTTTGCAAGTGATACCTGATTTCTAAGACTTTAGAAGTATCATTTTTTTGAACTTCTATGGTATAAGTATATTTCCCTTGAAGTTCCTGAGGAATCTGGTATGTTGTGTATAGTGTATCACACAAAGCAGACCCTTTAAAACTATTCAGAATAATAGAATTTGGAAAAACTTGGTAACTAAAAAAAAACAACAGAATTGTGAGTATAATTTTGTTCATAACAATAAAAATTTAGGTTTAAAGCATTATATATCAGTTGAGAGAATTAGGTAACCTCTTTCGCTTACTTATTGTTAAATGAGCAAGAATTTCCAGGATAATTTACATCATGAGTACTTCCCACAGCTTCTAAAAATAAAAGGTGCTTTTTAAAAAAGCACCTTTTTCATTTAAAACCCAGCTTTTATATAACTCCACCCTTCACTCTGTCTGACAATCAGATGTGCTAATGCAGAAGGTATTATCCTGGCTACAGAGATTAAACCCGAAGATAATTTACCTCTTTCATTTAGTGAATTACTACAGGCCAAAAGCACAATTCCCCTATCCGCCATTTCCTGTAAAACATTAGAGAATCTGCTATCGCTATATAACAGCTCAACACCCAAGCCGTGAGTTACGATTTCCACTTTGATTGCCGGAATCTCTTTCTGAATATTTCCAACTTGTTTAATCAATGACTTGCATACTTGCTCCTCATTAGTTGATAATTGAAATACAACTTTATACTCTTTGTCGTCCATTATATCAATTTCTGAATTTTAAAAACTAAGTTTCCATACTTTACCGCTTATATCTTCGACTTCAACAATATGATTTTCGCCATCATTAATGGTAATCGGAAGAGTAATTTTTGCCTTGGCTCCTAAGGGAATGATCAAACTATTTTTGCCGGTTTTAACTTTGGCAATATAATAGTTATCAATATTCTGACCAGGTATATCAGAAAGCTCATTATACAAATACTCTTTAATAACATCTCCATTCTGATCTTTCAAAGAAATGCGTGTGATAAATGCTCCATAAGTATCAATCCCCTGATCCCTGAACAGATCAAAACTTAGACCTTTGACTTTATCATACTTTGCGTCTGAAATTACAATATTCGGTTTCATAGAAAGATTGTGAAGTTTGCCCCACACGCCCCCATGAAAGACTTGATTGGTATATAAAGTTATAGCCAGGGAAAAAACAGCGATGAACAAAGAGAAGAATGTAAATGCTCTTTTGCTCATATTAATATCCCCTGACCCCACATATTGAATCCATTTTTTATCTTTTAACCTGGGAAATTTTGAAAGAAGCAACTTATCTAAAGAGAACTTATCAGCGCCTGCTACCATCATAACCAACCCTGCGATAGTCCCCAGAACACCGATCTGCCATTCATCCAGGCAAGTTGTACCAAGCCATCCTGCACCAAATAAGATTCCCAGCGATAGCAAAAAGACTCCTAATGCAGAAGCTCTAGTAAATAAACCAAACAATAAGCCCAGTCCCACCAGTGCTTCAATGATTGTAAATACGATGAGGAATATTTGCAGAAAATCTGGATGAGTGATCATGAAATGAATCATAGGCTTAACGATAATGGCGTTTGGAAAAAAGTGATTAAACTTCTCTCCCACATAGCCTATTCCATCGGGATCTAATTTATTTTCCAGAACCAACCTTCTCCAGAAAGCAGAGAAAAAGAGCCAGCCGGTAACCCATCTTAGTCCTGTCAGCAAAATCGCTGAAGAGGATGATTGATATAGAGTATTTTTATCTGAAATTTTAATTGTTTCCATTTGAGTTTTTTTAAATGATTGAATAATATAAGTAAGACTCACATTTTATTTGATTACAACTCCACGGTTTTATAACCTTTCATCTGCAAATCAAACATGTAGGTAAGTCCATTGGGAACAATTTCAATTCCCTCTATTAATGCGGCAGGATCAATATTAAATTGCTGAAGTGACATGCCACATACCTTAAAATGTATACCAGCAGCTTTCCCTTTCTGTATCATATCAGCAAAGTCATTACCTTTCACAAACGCTTCTACGGATTTGGCGCAGGCCATAACGAACAATGTATCTCGTTTGTATTTGCTGTCTTTTATTATCGCTTCTGCAGTGTTAACGACTGCTTTTATATGATTAGGTTGACTGATAAGAACTGCATAGTTTAACAAATCTTTGCCTTCGTCCCTTAATGTCTCGTTCCCTGTTACAGGCCTGAACACAAATGATGTAAGCAATAAAGAGATACTGATTAAGATGGTCAGTGTAACTGCTTTTGACTTATTTTTATCTTGTAATATCATAGGAATGTTTTAATTAGTTAGTTCTTTGATCAACATAGGTATCCCGTACCTTCATTAAAAATGAGGTAAGGCTATATAACTTTACAGAGTGATTCAGAAAGGACATAATTATCCCTATTACATCTGTATCGTAATATCAATCTGAAATTAACTAATTAAAACAGGGAGGAGGAGAATGAATATTGCCCCAGCAAGAGTAATCAGCAGCTTCGTAAAACTGATGATGGCTATTGAGCTTTGGTGATATAATTGAAAAAAAGCTATGCTGAAGAATATGTATATCAGCAGAACAAAAAGTTATAATTTTCTTATCTGATTTTTTCTGTTTATCTGATAAGTTGGTTTTTCCGGAAGAAGGAATTTTAATTAATTTATCCTTCCTCCCATACTTGCATTTCTTTTTAAACTCATAACTATTATCTGCACTATTAAATACAGGCAACGCATACGCCGCATGATTTAACAGATAAATAAACAGAAATAGAAATGCAAGTAATCGTTTCATCTAACCCCTAACGTTAAATTGATCAAAATAATTTGGAGTTGCAATAAAAATAGATGAAATATTAAGGATATCAGTAAATGCAATTGGCATTGATAAATAAAATTATTGATAGAAAGATTTTAAAAAAGTAAAACTTGCTAACGTTTTGCTAAAAAACCTGCATCATATGGCTGTTAAGATTTTTAAAACGCTCTTGTGATCCTGTTTGGATTGGAGCCAAAGAATTAATGCTTAGAAGGTAGTGTTCTATCCAATTGATCTACATGACCTTTTGGATTAAACAAAGAAGTGATTTATCACAACTCTTTCTAAGAAAGTAATGAAGTCGGGGTGGCAAGATCGAACTTGTGATTCCTGCTCCCAAACCTTTTACGATAAACGGGCTAATCTGCACCACGAAACGTAATGAACTTTTTGCTTCTCTTTATAGATTTTGTCTCCCTAAATTCCAGGAAGATTCTCCTTCTTGCACAAAAAGCTCCCCTTATAACATCTCTTATTATAATATTTTAAAGTTTTCGCATTGCCCGGGACTTGTCAAATTTATTTAAAATCCCTTTACATATGTTAATGCAATTGTGTTTCTGAAGTCAGACTTTTATTATATGATTAAATAACAATTATGCTTTTTGATATTCTGAAAGAATCTAGCTGGACATTAGAATACGGAAGGCTTGGCAGCACTAAATCATTCATTCTAAAAAACAATTCATCTAATGAGAACCAGAACAATTTTTATCACAATCTTTCTTTTGACAGCTTCCTTTTTAAAAGCACAAGAAAATAAGATACTCTTTGTAATGAGTGCAGCAAAGGAACTTCCTTTAAAAAATGGAAAGACATATAATCAGACAGGTGTATTTTTAAGTGAGTTTTATCTGGCTTATAAAGAAGTAGTCGATTTAGGCTATGTTGTAGATTTTGCAACACCCGGCGGAATAGCTTCATCCATTGATAAGGAAAGTTATGACTTAACTTATTGGAAAGGAAAAGAGGGACTTCTTCAGGAAGCAAAAGACTTTGTTAGTAATAGTCCAAAGTTTAACGATCCTTTTTCTTTGGAAAATGCTCTTCAAAATATACATTCATACTCAGGAATAATAGTACCTGGAGGACAGGGTTTAATGGTAGATTTGATACATAATAAAAACATGTCCGAAATCCTCAAGGCATTTTCTCACAATAAAAAACCGATAGGTTTGATATGCCATGCGCCAGCTTTGATACTCTCTATTCCTAAAACTGAAAATCCCTTTGTCGGTTATCGGGTAAATTCGGTGTCAGGATTCGAAGAGTTTTATATCGAAAACTTTGTAATGAAAGGCAAACCATACAATCGCAAAATTGCAAAGCAGTTAAAGAGGTTAGGACTCGATTACAAACATGGAAAACCTAAACAAAACTTTGCCATCAGAGACCGGGAGTTGATCACAAGCCAAAATCCGTTTTCTAATGAAGCGTTTATTAAGTTATACATTGAGGCACTTAAAGAATACAGAATGAAAAATGGAGGCTTCTAAAATCTTAGCTTTTTATTTGGGTTAGAAGACAAACTCCGTATAATCAATTGATGCCATCGCTTGAAGCGATGGCATCAATCAATCTTGAAATAATAAGATGATCCCCGATTCCGATTGATCCCCGATTGATCCATGATTTAGAGATTTCTATAGATCTGCTATAAAAACAAAAAATCCGCCACCTTTGAACAAAGTGGCGGATTTAATACAACGTAAAACGTGTGTGATTCCGTTTGGATTCGAACCAAAGACCTACTGCTTAGAAGGCAGTTGCTCTATCCAGCTGAGCTACGGAACCCATTCAATGGAACAAAGCAGTCTTTTATCACAGCTCTTTCCGAAGAAAGAATAAGTCGGGGTGGCAAGATTCGAACTTGCGACCTCCTGGTCCCAAACCAGGCGCGATAACCGGGCTACGCTACACCCCGAAACTTTAAAGAACTTTTGCTTTTCTTTTTATGGGTTCAGCCTCCCATACATTCCTTTGTTAAGGTATCCGTAAAAGAGACACTCCCTACTTAAACAATATAGCCTGCAACACATTGTATTGCAGGCTATATTTAAGATCTCTTGTGATCCCGTTTGGATTCGAACCAAAGACCTACTGCTTAGAAGGCAGTTGCTCTATCCAGCTGAGCTACGGGACCCGTTCAATTGAACAAAGCAGTCTTTTAATCACAGCTCTTTCCTAAGAAAGAATGAAGTCGGGGTGGCAAGATTCGAACTTGCGACCTCCTGGTCCCAAACCAGGCGCGATAACCGGGCTACGCTACACCCCGAAACTTTAAAGAACTTTTGCTATCTTTTTACGGGTCTTGCCTCCCTTACTTTTCTTTAGAAATCCAGCGGAGAGGGGGGGATTCGAACCCCCGGTACGGTTTGACCCGTACGACGGTTTAGCAAACCGCTCCTTTCGGCCTCTCAGGCACCTCTCCCTTTTTCAAAAAAGCGATGCAAAGATAACGGAATTCATTTTAATTGTGCAACTATTTTCTAAAAATAATTGGAATATTTTCCAATATTTCCATTACAACTCTATACTACAATACTTTACACTTCTCACACTATCTTCATCACATATATTTTTTTTAATTAATTGTTCAAAAAAGCCTATTTTTCCATCCTGTTAATTTCAAATTTTGTTCTGAAAATGATCTGGAGTAAACCTATCGGTATTCTTGAATATACACTTATCGGAATTTTTCTCCTGTTTTACCTCATGTATTTTATCAGGATGATACTTGTTTCATCCAAAGTAAGGAGCAACATGAGAAGATCTTTCTATAAATTCTTCCTCCGCTCTGCATATTTCGGAGCTTTCATTATAGCTTTCCTCGGGCCTTCATTCGGCGATACCAAAAAGGAAATTAAAACAACAAGAAAAGATATTTTTTTTGTGCTTGATGTTTCGGGTTCTATGAATAGCAATGATGTCCTGCCTTCCAGAATCGAAAAAGCTCAAAAGGAGCTTTTAAATATTGCAGACCGGTTAAACTCTGCCCGAATCGGTTTGATCACCTTTTCTTCCAGTGCCAATCTCCTCTGCCCTCTCACCTATGACAAAGACGCGTTTAAAATGTTCATTCAGTCTATTACAAAAAAGCAGGTAAGCGGCACCTCTAATATCAGCTCTGGACTGCAGCTTGCAATAGAAAAGCTCTCTGCTCCTAAAACGCAAATTCACGATGTGGGAAAATTTGTCATCCTTATTTCAGATGGGGAAAATTTTGGAGAAGATCCGGACAAAGTGTCAAAGTTATTCAAACAAAAGAAAATCACCCTTCTTACCGTAGGGATTGGCACTACTTCCGGAGGCACCATACCTGAAACTTATGGACCTAAAAAAGATAAAGAAGGTCAGGAAATAACCACTTCTCTAAGGCCTGCCGAATTGAAAAAACTTGCTTCTATAACTGGTGGTTCTTATTTCGAAACCAACGATAACCGAAATGATCTGGCCTACCTTTCTGAACGGATCAACCGAATCGAAGGGGTGACAACAGGCTATCAGAAGGTTGATGCCACTGCAAATAAATACTTTTATTTCCTCCTGTTTGGTTTATTTCTTATACTTCTGGATGTTTTAATAACTGTTAAAACCATTAGTTTATGAGACTGATACTTCTCGCCAATATATTTGTCGCAATCTGGAGTTTTCTGAACAGATTTTCGGAAATCAACAACTATATTGATTCCGCAGAACAAAACTTTCAGAAGGGTGAGTATGAACTTGCGATAAAGGATTATACAATTCTTATCAACAAATACAAGATCAAAGATGAAGACATCCTATTAAACCTTGCTCACAGCTATTATAACATTCAAGATACATCCAATTCAAAAAAGTTATACCATAATTTATTGAATTCTGAAGATAGAATAACGAGATCGATTGCACACCAGCAACTGGGCAACGTCTTCTGGATGACTGGAAAAAAAAACAAAGCCATTCATCATTATACCGAATCTCTGAAAGCAAACACAGCCAATGAAACAGCCAGAATCAATTTTGAACTTATTCAGAAATTGATAAAACTTGAAGAGCAATATCAAACCGGGGTTAGTTACAAAAAAGAAAAACAGGCATCCAATCAGGGAAATACAGGAAAAGCATCCGATAAAACCCAGACTGGAAGTGGAGAATCAATCAGTCAGTCAGGGGATAAAGGTGCCAGTAATACCGAAAAATCTGCTTCAGAAGATGGTGGGGACTATCAGGGTACTCAATCCGATCCGGAAAAAGAGAAAAATGAACTGAGAAATCAAAAAAATGGTAATAAGGAGAATGAAGACTTAATTTCTAATAGATTAAAAGCTTCTAATCTAAGTCTTCAAAGGGCAAGAGCAATTCTTGATGCAATGAAGCAAAATGAAATTCAGTACCTTCAGCAAAAACAAATGGCCAAACCTGAAGACAAAGAAGATCTACCCGACTGGTAGCCAATAAACTTAATCAGTAGATCATAACAAAGTTCAACCGAATTGTATTTAGAGCGTACAACCTAGCGTTGTATTAAAATCTAACAAAGACCATGAAAGAAGTATATATCATATCCGCAGTAAGAACACCAATAGGGAGCTTTGGAGGCTCACTGGCAAATTTTTCAGCAACACAGCTCGGCAGTATCGCCATTAAAGGTGTTTTGGAAAAATCAAAAATCAAACCCTCGGATGTGGAAGAAGTAATCATGGGCAATGTACTTACCGCAAATCTTGGACAGGCTCCTGCACGACAGGCAGCAATATTTGCAGGGCTTCCCACCTCTGTTGTTTGTACGACTATTAACAAGGTTTGCGCTTCTGGCATGAAAGCGGTAATGCTGGGTGCTCAATCCATCATGTTGGGTAATGCAGATATAGTAATTGCCGGCGGAATGGAAAGCATGTCTAATGTTCCATACTATGCGGACAGAGCAAGATTCGGAATTCGTCTTGGTCACAGCACTATGACAGATGGTATTATTAAAGATGGTTTGTGGGATGTTTATAAGGATTATCACATGGGTAACGCTGCTGAAAACACCGCCAGACAAATGAATATTACCCGCGAGATGCAGGATAACTTTGCAATTGAAAGCTACAAAAGAGCTGCAGAAGCTGTAAAATCAGGCGCTTTTAAAGAAGAGATAGTACCTGTAAAAATTGAGCAGAGAGGTAAAGAGCCTTTGGTAATATCGGAAGATGAAGAGTATACAAAAGTTAACTTCGAAAAAATACCAGGCCTGAAACCAGTGTTTGACAAAGAAGGAAGTGTTACAGCGGCAAACGCCAGTACTCTTAATGATGGAGCCTCTGCCCTGCTTCTGATGAGCAAGGAAAAGGCTGAAAGTCTTGGTATCAAACCCATTGCTTCTATTATAGGATTTGCGGATGCTGAGCAAGATCCGGAATGGTTCACCACAACTCCTTCACTTGCCATACCAAAGGCTATCAAGCTTGCAGGAATATCAGCTTCTGAAGTTGATTACTATGAAATAAATGAAGCTTTTTCTGTAGTATCCATTGCCAATAACATAAAACTTGGTTTGGATCCTTCAAAAGTGAATATTTATGGTGGCGCAGTGGCCCTTGGTCATCCGATAGGTTGTTCTGGAGCAAGAATCATCACTACACTTACAAGCGTTTTGAACAATAAGAATGGAGCTATAGGAGTAAGTGGAATTTGCAACGGTGGCGGCGGAGCCTCTGCATTGGTAATCAGAAAAAATTAAAGTCTGACAGAATTTTAATAGAAAAACAAAGTATACGTTCTGCTTAAAACTTTTCTAGTTATGTCCTTTATATTAAGAAATACAATTCTTCTGCTTGTACTGATAGCAGCCATTCCGGCACTTGGTCAAAGTCAGAAGTTAATCTCTTCCTATTATCCTAAATATGATAGTGCGGGAATGAAAATTCCTGTAAGAGAACAATATTATGTAAACGAAGATGACACAACAGTAAAGAACGGAAGTTATACTTTGTTTTCCCCGGAAGGAGATATCCTTATAAAATCAAACTATAAAGACAACCTCCTTGATGGGACGTATGCAGAATTTTACGAAAATGATAATCCGAAAGTAAAAGCTACCTACTCCAACGGTAGAAAGATCGGAGAGCAACTGAATTACTCTATTCAGGGAACCCTCCTTTCAAAAGAAGTATATGAAAAGACTTCAGCTTCCAACCTTCAACTTTATAAAAAATATGCTCCTTCCGGAAAGCTTACTGGAGAAGGTTTTGTCAAAAATGGATTGTATGACAGTACACTTACTGAATACTATGAAAATGGAGCTGTAAAAACCAAAATGACATTCAGTGAGGGCAAAAGAAAAGGGCCATTTTCTGTATTCGACCCAAAAGGTACTCTGTTACAAAAGGGCTTTTATGAGAATGACAGTCTCAACGGAATGATCACCTCCTATTTCAATAGCGGCAAGATCAAGAGTACCGCCATGTATAAGAAAGGAGCAGTAGATGGAATTGTTGAGGAATATTATCAGTCAGGCAAAGTCCGCTCTGAGATCACTTATCAGGACAATAAGAAAAATGGGACAGCCAAAACCTTTTATGAAAACGGAAATCCCGAAACAGAAGAAAACTACAAAGGTGGATTTCCATCCGGCTTCTTCAAGACTTATTATCCAGAAGGTGGAATAGAAACTGAATCTTTTAAAGATGGAAACAAAAACCAGATTAAATTTAAAAGATACAGCAAAGCCGGGACTGTTATTTCTGAAGGCACCATGGTAAACGGTCAGCCGGAAGGAACCGTTAATTCATTTTATGATAATGGTGCCCCAAAAAGTGTACTAAACTACAAAGCAGGAGTTAAAACCGGAAAAAATGTCTCCTACCATGAAAATGGCAACCTTTCAGAAGAAAGTATTATCAAAACCGAAGATGGTGGAGTTGTTCAAAACACAAAGCTGTATAACAAAGAAGGTAAGCTAATTCAGCAGCAACACTATATTACCTTATCAGAGAAAGCAGCAAACGGCAAACGCAATTCGGAAAAAAACAAAAGCATTACAGGGGATCTTGACAAAATTAAATCCGGAGAATGGATTTCATACTGGGACAATGGAAAGCTTAAATCAAAAGAAATTTATATCAACGATGCCATTCATGGAGAGCGTTTAGTCTATGATTCTGATGAACATTTAATCGAGAAGCAATACTATTCAAATGGAATAAAAACCGGAGTGTGGCAAACCTTCTACCCTTCCGGAAAAGTAAAAAGCCAAACCACCTACAAAAACAGCACTCCATACGGCAATCATAAAAACTTTTTTGAAAATGGTCAGGTCGAATTTACCGGAAGTTATATAAATGGTAGGAAAACAGGCACATGGAACTACTATAGTGTTGACGGTAAACAAGTTCGAAGCGAGCAATATAAAAACGACGTAAAAGTCTCGGAAAAAATTTATAAGTAATCCACTAAAATTAACCTTGTGTCATCGTAAGGTTATTTTTTTTTATATTTTTGCTTTTCTGAATTATAGCATGAACGCAATAAAAGAAACCAACTTCTCCTTTCCCGGACAAACGGCATTTTACAGGGGAAAAGTAAGAGATGTCTATTCATTTGCAGATAAAATTGTAATGGTAGCATCAGACAGAATTTCAGCATTTGATGTAGTGCTGCCAGAGCCCATCCCCTACAAAGGACAGGTGCTTAATCAAATAGCTTCTATTTTCCTTAATGCAACTTCCGACATAGTACCAAACTGGGTTAAATCAGTTCCGGATCCATCTGTGACAATTGGAATAAAATGCACTACATTCCCTGTTGAGATGGTGATCAGAGGATACCTTGCCGGTCATGCCTGGAGAGAATATAAAGCAGGAAAAAGAACACTTTGCGGAGTTGCTCTTCCTGAAGGACTTAAAGAGAATGATCCTCTTCCCTCACCTATCATTACCCCTACTACCAAAGCCAATGAAGGTCATGATGAAGATATTTCAAGAGAAGAAATATTAAAACAGGGACTTGTATCAGAGGCAGATTATGTTGTTCTTGAAAAATATACCAGAGCTTTATTTCAAAGAGGAACAGAAATAGCTAAAACCAGAGGACTGATATTAGTAGATACTAAGTATGAGTTTGGTCATGCCGATGGAAAAATTTATCTGATTGATGAGGTACATACGCCTGATTCTTCAAGATATTTTTATGCAGAAGGCTACGAAGAAAGACAAAAAAAAGGCGAAGTTCAAAAACAATTATCAAAGGAATTTGTAAGACAATGGCTCATTGAAAACGGATTTCAAGGTAAGGAAGGTCAAAAAATTCCACAAATGACCCCGGAAATAGTGAAGAATATATCAGAAAGGTACATTGAACTTTTCGAAAAAGTAACAGGGGAAAATTTCAAAAAGCCCAGTTCTACTGAAGATATTCAGGATAGAATAAAGAAAAACATACTTAATGCAATAAATGCTAATAATTGATTTTTAAAAGATTTTTTATAAATTTAGATACCTAAGGGGAATTATATGAAATATACGATTGAAAAAACAGAGAAATACAGTCTTGTTCAACTTCACGAGGAAAAATTGACTTCTGCAACTGCACCTGAGTTAAAATCAGAATTAGTAAAATTAAATGCAGAAGGTTCAAAAAACATCATTCTTGACATGAATGACGTAAAATATGTCGATTCTTCAGGACTAAGCTCTATTCTTGTTGGGAATCGCCTTTGTGATAACGAGCAAGGAATGTTTGTTTTGACCGGAATAAGCGATCATGTAATGAAACTGATTAAAATCTCCCATCTTGACAACATTCTGAATCTAATTCCAACAGTAGAAGAGTCTGTTGACGCAATATTCATGAATGAATTGGAGAAAAATCTTAGAGCTGAAAATAAAGAAGAATAATCGCATTGCCTTTTGAAATTAAAATACTAGGCTCTAGTTCAGCCACTCCTGTATTTAACAGGCATCATTCTTCGCAGCTAATTACAATCAACAACCAGCTATTTCTTATTGATTGTGGAGAAGGAACACAACTCCAACTGATCAAATACAAGATCAGATTTACGAAGATAAACTACATATTCATCTCTCACCTGCATGGAGATCACTATTTAGGTCTCGTTGGCCTGCTGAGTACCATGCACCTAAACGGGAGGACTAAAGATCTATACCTCTTCGGTCCTCCCGGGTTGGACGAAATCATCACGATCCAGCTGAAACATTCAGAGACTTTCCTAAATTATAAAATCATCTTTACCGAACTGGATACCACAGCTCAAAAGGTAATCCTGGATTTGGACAATCTGACTATAGAGACCATCCCTCTGATTCACAGAATAAATTGTTGCGGATTTCTTTTTAAAGAAAAACCTAAGAAAAGAAAAATCGACAAGACCAAACTTCCTGATCACGTAACGCCCCTTCAGATAATTGCCCTAAAAGAAGGAGAAGATGTAGTAGACAAAGAAGGAAATTTGCTAAAAAGTAAACAATATACATTCCCTGCCAGAAAAAGCAGAAGCTACGCATATTGTTCCGATACAGCATACAATCCCGGCATGTTTGAACAAATAGAAGGTGTAGATATGCTCTACCATGAGGCCACCTTCCTTCATGACATGGAAAGCAGGGCAAAAGAAACTTTTCATAGTACAGCTCTCCAGGCAGCTTGGACCGCAAAAGAGACCAAAGTTAAAACCCTATTGCTTGGTCATTTTTCAGCAAGATATAAGGATATAGAACCGCATCTGGCAGAAGCGAAAACCTTATTCCAAAATTCCTTTCTGGCTGAAGAAGGTGTGGTATTCACAATAGATGATGAACCATTATGAAAAATACGATTTCTGGAAAAAAGATGAATCTGTTCATCTTCCTTACCGGAATTTTCCTGGTTAATGCCCTTACTGCTGAAATCATCGGACCTAAAATTTTTTCACTTGAAGCACTATTGGGCTTTCAACCAGCTCAAATAACTTTTTGGAACAACATAAAACTAGACTTTAATCTCACAGCCGGTGCAATCATTTGGCCAGTCGTATTTATAACTACAGACATTATTAATGAATATTTCGGAAAAGATGGAGTAAAAAAAATAAGTTATCTTGCTGCAGCACTTATTGCTTATGGGTTTGGGATCATCTATATCGCTACAGACCTTCCTCCTGCCGAATTCTGGATCAAGATCAACAATACAGACCATTCCGGCACTCCGTTTAATATTGATTATGCCTATGGGAAAATATTCAGACAGGGCTTTGGAATTATGATCGGATCTATCCTGGCCTTCCTGACTAGCCAGCTTTTGGACGCATATGTATTTCATACTATAAAAAATAAAACTGCAGGCAAAGGAATTTGGCTAAGAGCAACTCTTTCAACCCTTGTATCCCAACTCATTGACAGTTTCCTGGTACTTTATATAGCCTTTTATATCTTCGGAGGAGAATCACAGTGGTCGTTGTCACAGGTCTTTTCCATTGGCATCATAAACTACATATACAAGTTCAGTGTTGCAGTAATACTTACTCCACTACTCTATGTTGCCCATTATTTAATAGATATTTATCTGAAAGACCATGAATCAGAAAATGCGTTGGCTCTTGACTAAGATTAGCTTCTTCTCACATTATCAAGAATAACAGCACTGGCTACGGCTACATTTAAGGATTCCGCACCACCAAATCGAGGTATTGTAATCTTATCTGTTACATAACCTTCAAGTTCTTTATTTATCCCTGAAGCTTCATTTCCTAACAGTATTGCTCCAGTTTCAGGAAAATTTACTTTATGAATATTATCACCATTGAGAAATGCACCAAAAACTTTTATACCGGCAATATTTAATTCTTTAAGATAGATTTGCAGATCACAGTAGTACATATTTACACGAATAAATGAGCCTTTTGTAGCAGAAATAACTTTAGGATTATAATGTTCCGCACATTGTTCGCTGCAAATTATCTTTGAAATCCCATACCAATCTGCAATTCGAATCAAAGTACCAAGATTCCCAGGATCTCTTACCTCATCCAGTATTAGTATAAACTCTCCTTTATTCACCTTTAATGGCCTCTCCTCTTTCATCTTTACAATAGCTAATGCTGCATTATTACTTTCCAGTGTACCGGCTTCGGTCAATTCTTTCTCATCAGCATATTCAAAGTTGGCAAAAGAAGATTTAATAATAGATTCATTTTCTTCAAAAAAATGGGATGTAACAAAAAGATGCTCAATCTTAAAGTCAGACTCTAATAATTCCTTCACATTTATAGCACCTTCAACCAAAAACATTTGGTGCAGTTTACGGTATTTCTTAATTTGTAAAGATTTGATAAGTTTTTGTTTATTTCTGGAAATCATACCCAGTGCCGAATTTTAAGTCAATATATTATATTTTATTCATAGGAAGTACGCTTTTTTTTACCTTCGCCTGCTCACCGACAAAGCAACTTAAAGAAAACGAGTACCTTCTGTATAAGCAGACCATTAAAGGAAACAAAAAAACTCCTTATGATGACCTCTCTGTCTATTACAAACAGATTCCAAACAGAAAATTTTTAGGCACAACGCCCTATGTAGCTATATACCATCTTGGAAAAAGGAATTTTGATTCTTTAAAAATCGCCAATAAAAGAGATTCGATTGCAAAAAAATTTGATCAAAAAATAGAAGCCACTCAAAAACCAAAAAAACGCAGAAGACTCGAAGACAGAAAAGAGAAGCGTCTTGAGGTTTTAAATAAAAATCTAAAAGAAGGCAACTGGCTCATGAGGGTTCCAGGTGAAAAACCGGTCATTTTCGATTCAGCCCAGATGAATCTGACAGAAAAACAAATGAGATATTATCTTCAATCCCAAGGTTATTTTCTTTCGCATGTAACTTCTAAGGCAGATACTTCAGGTAAAAAGATTTCCGTAGTATACAAAATCCATGAAGGTGATTATTATAAGATAAAATCTATTAAATATTCTATTAAAGATAAAAAGATAGACAGCCTGGTTACTGCCAACCTTAAGGATTCTCCTTTAAAAACCAACTACAGGTATAAAGAAACTGATGTCTCAGATGAAAGAGAAAGGCTAACAAAATTACTTAAAGATAACGGATACTTCGATTTCAGTCGTCAATATATATTCTTTAAACTGGATAGCACTATCGGCAATAAATTGATAGCCATGGAAATCCTGATCCAAAACCCCTCGGGTAAGGATTCTCATGACCAGTATTCAATCTCCCAGATCTATTTTAACACTGATATCTCTCCCAGGAAAGAAAAAACAAGAGACACAATTGAATACAGAGGAATCCATTATATATTTTATGACAAGCGTTTCTCTAAAAAGCTACTGAATTCCAAAATGAGTTTTCACCCTGGTGATCTTTACAAACAAAGTAAAATTCAGATCACTCAAAGGCAGCTGGGCAGCATGGATATGTACAGGTTTGTCAATATAAATTTTGAAAAAAATAAAGATTCGGCTCAAACACTCACTGCATTTATTAACACCAGTCCATTGCAAAAATTTCAGTTGACTCAGGAATATGGAATGAATGTAGGACAGGCACTGTTCCCAGGGCCCTTTGGAAATATCACAATCAGGGCAAGAAATTTCCTGAAAGGATATGAAGTTTACGAAACCTCTTTCAGATATGCCATTGATGGACAATACGGTTTTTCAGACACATCAGGAGTCTTCAAAACTCAGGAATACGGTGTAAATACAAGTGTTTCATTTCCTCAAATTTTTATCCCTACGCAACTGAGGTTCAAGTTTAAAGAATTTGCACCAAGGACAAAATTGATGACGGGGTATAATTTTGTAAAACGTCCTGAATATACCAGACAATCTATCAGAGGAGCCCTTACATATAGCTGGATGCCTAATATTTACAAGCAATACAATGTTTCTTTGATAGACATGAATGTAATTACTTCGAACCTAAGTAATTCTTTCAAATCTTATCTGGACACTCTTGACAAATCCGGAAATAAGCTAAGCGTCAGTTTCAGACGAGCTTTTGTATCAAGCTTCAATGCATATTTCGTCTATAATAACAGTGAATTTGGCAAGATCAAAAAATCAAAATACTTCAAACCATTTGTTGAAATCGGAGGGGTAATTCCTGCACTTTTAAGACAGACAGACTCTACACTCTTTGGCTTGCAGTATTTTGAATTTATAAGGCTAAATTCCGACCTGAGATTTTATCGTCCGATAGGAAAAACTAATGTAATTGCCACACGGATAAATGCTGGCATTGCTCGACCTTTCGGAAATTCAGCAAAAAACGGAAATTTCGTCTTGCCCTATGAAAAATATTTCTTCGCAGGTGGTAGTAATAGTATCAGAGCCTGGAGACCTCGAAGGCTGGGTCCTGGATCATATAAAGATCCTAAAAATGGATACAAATTTGAACAACCAGGAGAAATTCTACTAGAAGCAAGCTTAGAATACAGATTTAACATTTTCAGCTTCTTTGATGGTGCAGTGTTTGCCGATGCGGGAAATACATGGACATTTAACTATGACGAGACGAGACCGGGAAGCCAGTTTAAATTAGATTCTTTTTACAAACAAATAGCTCTATGTATTGGCTATGGTATCAGACTCAACTTTTCCTTCCTGATTCTCAGATTTGATATCGGATCGAAAATCTACGATCCTGGAGAACCTGAAGGGAAAAGGTTTATAGCACAAAAATTAATAAAATATCCTCCATTTGGAATTACAAGTCAGACAGCGCTTAACATTGGTATTGGTTATCCATTCTAGCATTGATTAAGACTTCTTCTTGACACTAATTAAATTTTAGAAGAAATTGCATACATAAACACAGGTTACTGATTCGTTTCAGAAACCTGCAACAAACAGAATAGTATTAATGAATAGAACAGAAATAGAAGGCTTCTTTAAAGAGTTGCAAGAAAGTATAACTAAAGCATTGGAAGAATGCGATGGTAAAGCATCCTTTGAAGAAGATAATTGGACAAGGTCTGAAGGCGGTGGCGGCAGAAGCAGAGTAATTCAAAATGGAAATGTCTTTGCAAAAGGAGGAGTTAATTTTTCTGCAGTATGGGGGTCAGCTCCTGAAAAAATCACCAAGGCTCTGCAAGTAAATGGTAATGAGTTTTATGCTACCGGAGTTTCTATTGTAATCCATCCGCAATCTCCTATGGTACCTATTATTCATATGAATGTAAGGTACTTTGAAATGAATGATGGCACCTGGTGGTTTGGTGGAGGAATAGATCTTACCCCACACTATATCAACTCTGAAGATGCAATATATTTCCATAAAAACCTTAAAGAGGTTTGTGACCGCTATCATTCCTCATATTATCCTCAATTCAAAGAGTGGGCAGACAACTATTTCTTCATCCCCCATAGAAATGAAACCAGAGGAATAGGAGGTATTTTCTTTGATCGCCTTTCGGAAGACCGGGAAAAAGGAATTTCAAAAGAAGACAGGTTTGCATTTGTAAAAGATGTAGGAAATCTTTTTGCTCCTTTGTATATAGAAATTGTAAATAGAAACAAAGAAAAGCCTTACGCTGAAGCTGATAAAAAATGGCAAAGCCTCAGACGTAGCAGGTATGTAGAGTTCAACCTTGTATACGATAAAGGAACCAAATTTGGGCTTGACACCAATGGTCGTACTGAATCCATTCTTATGAGCATGCCACCATCTGCAAATTGGGAATATAATTATTCTCCCCCTGAAGGAAGCAGAGAAGCTGAAACAACTTCCCTGCTTAGAAAAGGCATTAATTGGGCACATAATAAATAACATATGCTGGAAACATTAGACAAATGGGATAAAGCTTTAATGATTTATCTCAATGCCCTTCATTCTCCCGCACTTGACGGTACAATGATTTTCCTTTCAGCCAAAGCTGTCTGGATACCATTGTATTTACTTATTATCGGAATAATAATTAAGACCTACAGAAAAAAATCTGTATTGGTTATTATAGTCATTATTTCATTAATCGGCGCGGCTGATTTCATTACGTCCTCCATAATAAAACCTCTTGCCAAAAGGGAAAGGCCATGTCATGACAAGGAAATTAACTCAAAGCTTTATGTACCGATTGGTTGTGGGGGAACATACGGATTTGTCTCTTCCCATTCTGCAAATACATTTGCTCTGGCAACAATTCTATTGCTTATTTCCAGAAAAAAAATCTGGATTCTGCTCTATTTATGGTCATTTTCAGTTGCATACAGCCGCATATATCTCGGAGTTCATTACCCTGGAGATATTGTTTGCGGCGCTTTAATCGGTATTATCCTTGCCCTTCTATTTTACTTGATTTATAAAAAACTGAATACCGAAAGCCGCAATACAACCTCTATAATAAATTGAGTCTTCCCATAAATTCATCTTTATAAGAAGCACCAATAGGAATCTGCTTATTATTGATGAGAATGAAAAGGTTTTCAATAGCCTCTATTTTATCGGTATTGACAATATATGATCTGTGTACCCTTGCAAAGTTTTCTTTAGGCAATCTCGCCTGGAAACCCTTCATAGTGGAATGGACAATATATTTATTGTTATTTGAAGTGAAGATCATTATATAATCAGCCAAAGCTTCAATATAAAGGATATCCGCCAGATTGATTTTCACAAACCTCTGCTCGCTTCGAACATACAATTCATTTCTGTTGGTAAGACGAATCTGCTGCATTTCCAGCATCTCTTTTACCTTTCCTACTGCAATCAGAAACCTTGCATAAGTAAGTGGCTTTAGTAAATAATCCACAACTTTATATTCAAATGCCTCTGCTGCGTGATCTTTCTTAGAAGTAATAAGCACAACTAACGGAGGATCATCAAGTGATTTGATAAGTTCATACCCAGACATCTCCGGCATTTCCACATCCAGGAACAGAATATCTACTTTTGTTTTACTTAAAACATTCGCAGCTTCAATTCCACTTGTGCAAACACCAACGAGCTTTAAGGAATCCGTTTGCTGAACGAAATGCTGAACCATATTTCTGGACATTTCTTCATCATCGACAATTAAGCAATCCATTAGTTCTTGGGAATTTGTGTTACAACTTTAATTATGATTAATTTAAAACTAAGAAAACCTGTCTGCAAGTATTTTTTGAATATATTTTCCTAAAATATCAAACTCCAGATTCACTACAGCTCCTTTTTCAACAAATTTAATATTTGTATGATCGTATGTATAAGGAATGATGGCAACTGAAAAAGAACTTTTTCCAGCATTTACAACAGTCAAGCTTATCCCATTTACACAAATTGAACCTTTTTCTACAACGATTCCTTTTTTGGAAGGATCAAACTCAAATGTATATAACCAACTTCCATTATAATTAACAACCTCCTGGCAAATACCTGTTTGATCAACATGCCCCTGTACCACATGACCATCAAAACGGCCGGAAGCAGGCATAGCCCTTTCCAGATTTACAAAATCACCCTGCTTAAGAGTTCCCAGATTAGTTTTATTCAAGGTTTCCTCAATAGCTGTTACGTCAAAAGTATTATTCTGTCTATTGACATTAGTGACGGTAAGGCAAACTCCATTATGGGAGACACTTTCATCAGGTCTCAGCTCATTTGCGAAAGAAGCTTCAATTTTAAACCTGAGATTTCCTTGTAAGGCTTCTACGGAAATAACCCGTCCCAACGTTTCAATAATTCCGGTAAACATATAAAAATTTATTTTCCTCTGCCCTGAATCATAATGAGAACAGTGTAAAGTATAATTCTGAAATCCATCGCCAGGGACATATTTTCAATATACAAAATATCATACTTAAGTCTCTTAACCATTTGGTCCACATTTTCAGCATATCCAAATTTCACCTGACCTAAAGAAGTTATTCCTGGTCGTACCCTGTGTAAATGTATATAATGCGGTGCGTGCTTTACAATCTGATCAATAAAATAATGCCTTTCTGGCCTTGGCCCAACCAAAGACATTTCACCAATCAACACATTAAAAAATTGAGGAAACTCATCTATCCTGGTCTTCCTCATAAATTTTCCCCAAGGAGTAATTCTTGCATCATCTGAGGAGGACAAGGCTGGTCCCATCATCTCAGAATTTACGTACATACTTCGGAATTTAATAATTTTAAAAGGCTTCCCATCTTTACCAATCCTCTCCTGCAAATAAAATATTGGCCCTTTAGAGGTGTATTTAGTCATAAGAGAAACAAACAACAAAAATGGAAAGCCTAAAGTCAGCACCATAATTGCAGCCACAACATCCACGCCTCTCTTCACAATTTTCTGCCATAAAGGGATAAGATCCTGATTGATCTCAATCAATGGAACTCCAAAAACCTGATGTATTTTCACAGAACCTAATAATAAATGATAAACATCCGGAATAATACTTATTCTTATTTTCTTACTTGTTAGCAGCCCCAAAATTTCGGAAATTCTATCATGTTCATTAGGCTCTACGGCAATAATCACATGCTCGATTTTATTTTCGGAAATTATGGAACCAAGGGTAGTATAGGTCCCCAGGCATTCCAAATCCTGCTCCATTTCCCTCCCATTCTCCTGATGAACTCTCACAAAACCAACTACATCAATACCAATTATAGATGCATTTTTCTGAATTTCAAAAAGAATATCTTTCGCTCTTTTATCTGAACCGATAATAAGACCTTTAAAACTCAGTTTTTTATTTTTTATAAGTCTTTTTATCCTTGAAATTAAAATCACTCTAAAAATGGTCGTGAGCGTAAATTGTGTAAAGAAGTATGAAAAGAAGGTTTTATAGTAAGCAGTATACCGATTAACCCCGGCATCATCAAGAAAGAGAATAAAAAAGATTAAAACACAACCAAGAAATGTAGTGGTAAGCAAAAGCAAAACTTCTTTTACCCTTGATTTCTGATATATATCTCTGTAGAATCCAAAGAAAGCATAGAATACCACCCAATAGGTTCCTATAACCAATGAATTTCTAATCAATAGCATGCTGAAATGCCCCCCACTTTCTTCCAGGATGTATTTTCTCAAAAAGAAAAAAAACAACCATGCTAACACAGCGGCTAAAAAATCTAATGAAACATAACTAAAGATATGGTATTTTTTTTTCAACTTTAAAAAGTCTTTTATTTTACAAACTATTTTAAATTCCTGAATATTGTTCTTCTTTTTAAAGTAAGCGGAGTTAAAAATATTCACTTTGGAATAATTTACTCAAAAATATAGTTTTTTTTATAAAGGTTAAAATTTAAAATTATAAGTGTTTAATCATGGAGGATAATTATAAAACGCAAGGGCTAAGAAGGCAATTGATTAAAAAACTGAAAGACAAAGGGATAAACAATGAGGATGTTTTAAAAGCAATTGAAAAAGTACCTCGTCATTTTTTCTTTGAGAAAGCATTTCTTGAGCATGCATACGAAGATAAGGCATTTCCTATAGGAGAAGGTCAGACAATTTCTCAACCATATACCGTGGCTTTTCAAACTTCACTTCTGGAAATAAAAAAGGGAGACAAAGTCCTTGAAATAGGAACAGGATCAGGATATCAAAGTAGCATTCTCCTTGAACTGGGCGCAAAGCTTTATACAATTGAGTATCTCAAACCTCTGTATGAAAGGGCTAAAGCTTTTTTACATTCTCAGAAATACAAAGTTAATGTTTTTTGCGGAGACGGCACTCTTGGGTTACCGCAATTTGCTCCTTACAACAAAATTCTGGTCACTGCCGGTGCTCCACACGTGCCAGAGAAACTAGTTGAACAGCTCGCTCCAGGTGGAATACTTGTAATCCCTGTTGGTAACGAGGAAACTCAACATATGATCAAAATCATTAAAACTTCAGATAATCAAATAAAACAAGACAAACACGGTATTTTCCGCTTTGTTCCTTTGACTGGAAAAGATGGTTGGTAATCAAAACTCTTATTAAAAACTTGAAAAAATTCGCTTCTGAATCTCTGGTAACCATGACAGAATTGGTTTTACCTAACGATACAAATCCCCTGCATAACCTGATGGGAGGAAAAATGATGCACTGGATGGATATTGTTTCAGCCATTAGTGCACAAAAACACTCGAACAGCGTGGTTGTAACTGCCTCAGTTGACAATGTATCATTTTCCAGCCCGATCAAACTTGGGAATGTAGTGACATTGACAGCTAAAGTCACAAGATCATTTTCGACTTCTATGGAGGTACACATAGAAGTTTGGGCAGAAGATATACCTTCCGGAACTAAGATCAAGAGCAATGAAGCTTTCTTTACCTTTGTGGCAATGGATGGAAATGGCAATCCGAAAAGAGTTCCCGAACTCGTCCCTGAAACTGAGAAAGAAAAGACTTTTTATGAAAGTGCCATGAGAAGAAGAGAACTGAGACTAGTTCTGGCTGGAAGATTGAAAGCTCAAGACGCAACTGAACTTCGTTCCCTTTTTAAAGAATAAAAAAAATAAACAGAGGCTTTTCAAATTGAGTTGCCTCTGTTTCTTTCATCTGGAATTTTAATTCTTATATCAGGCTCCTCTAATGATTCTAAGGAGAAATGCCACGACAGCCAATACTAAAAGTACGTGAATGATCCCCCCAACTGCGTCTCCGAATCCCAGAAAACCTATTAACCACAAAATAACCAGAACCACAGCAATGATATATAAGAGATTTCCCATAAATTTTAAATGTTATTATTTCAAATAATTAAAACATATTTTATTAACCTCTCTATAAAAAAAAATGTTATGAAGAGTTTGAATCTCCATAACATTTTAATACTCTGGCAACTTTTTTGTTTTTTTTTACCAGCCTAATATCCAAGCAAAAATAAGCGGTGCAACTATTGTAGCATCAGACTCAACTATAAATTTAGGAGTAGTGATATCTAACTTCCCCCAGGTGATTTTTTCATTCGGCACTGCACCTGAATAAGAACCATAACTAGTTGTGGAATCTGAAATCTGGCAGAAATAACTCCAGAATGGGATATTCTCCATTTCCATATCCTGATACAACATTGGTACTACGCAAATAGGGAAATCGCCTGCAATCCCTCCTCCTATCTGAAAAAAACCGACTCCTTTACCAGAAGAGTTTTTCACATACCAATCTGACAGCCACATCATATATTCAATTCCCGACTTCATTGTAGTAGCCTTGAATTCACCTTTTATGCAATACGATGCGAAAATATTCCCCATTGTAGAATCTTCCCATCCAGGTACAATAATCGGAAGGTTTTTTTCAGCTGCGGCCAGCATCCAGCTATCCTTTGGATCAATTTCATAATACTGCTCCAACTCACCTGATAACAATATTTTATACATAAACTCATGTGGAAAATAACGCTCTCCTTTATCATTCGCACTTTTCCAGATATTATATATATGCTTCTGAAGCCTTCTGAATGCTTCTTCTTCAGGAATACAGGTATCTGTAACCCTGTTGTAATGATTCTCAAGCAAATCCCACTCATCCTGTGGACTTAAATCTCTGTAATGAGGTACTCTTTTATATGAATTGTGTGCAACCAGGTTCATAATATCTTCTTCCAGGTTGGCACCAGTACATGAAATTATCTGAACCTTATCATTTCTGATCATTTCAGCCAGAGATTTCCCTAATTCTGCTGTACTCATTGCACCAGCCAGAGTAATCATCATCTTTCCGCCTTCCAACAGGTGAGTTTCGTAACCTTTGGCTGCATCCACGAGAGCTGCCGAATTGAAGTGCAGGTAATGTTTTTCAATAAATTGAGAGATAGGACCTTTCATTGAATTTTTAAATTATGCTCGTTATTATTTTCTTTTTCTAGATCTTTGCGCAAAGATAACCATTCGTTTCTCCTTTAAAAAGAAACTTGGCGAGAGGTTATTCACTTCAAGTCATTTTTCAGTAAATTGGTGTCATGAGTCTTAATAATTATCAACTTACTCCGGAAGCTGTTCAGAATTTATTCAACGACTTTGTTTATATCATTCCGGAAAAATCTTCTGACCTCGTCATTAAAAAATCTTCAGATTTGCCTTCTTCCCCTTCAATTCCTAAAATAAATCAGGAGCATATTGAGGTAAAAAAAGAAGAAACCAAGCCGCTTAAAGAAATTAAAAAGGATGATTCCTTTAATCTAAAAGAATTAAAAAAAGAGCTTACATCATCAAAGATTACCAAAAGAGCCATCATTATTATCAAAGAGGAGGATGCTACTAATGAACTAAAAACGTTTCTTTTCAAAATTCTTCAGGCTGTAAAACTATCAGAATCGGAAATTCATCTACACGTTCTTTCCGGTGATAGCTCAGTTGACCTGAATGTGATTTTAAAAGATTATTCTACACCCAAAATTCTTTCATTCGGAACTCCTTTTTCACCTGAACATAAAGCAGAACTCAATAAAGAAACAGCATTTTCAAAGGATACAAAGTTATTCCAGACTTTTAGCCTTAAAGAACTTATTACCGATACTGAAAAGAAAAAGATACTATGGGGAAATCTTCAGATAATTTTCCCTACTAAATAATTACAGATTATTAAACTCTTTTATAATTAAAAAGGCTGTTTTTTAAACAGCCTTTTTAATTTAAATCCTCTACTATATTAATTAACGCTTAAGTAAGACAGACCCTTGCTTAACATGCGGTACTTTGTACTTACCTGAACCTTCATAAGTAACCGTCCATGGATATACTCCCTGCTCCATAATCTTATCCAGATAGAAACCATCCCAAGACTTCTCTAAATCATTGCTTTGGAATATGATCTCACCCCATCTGTTAAAGATTGTTATATTAAAGTTTTCGACATGGTGACCAAATATCTGATATACATCATCTCTACCATCTCCATCTGGAGTAAATACGTTCGGGAAGAAAACCTCAGGAGCACATTCTTCAATAACTTTCACATCTTTTTGAGCGCTACAAGTCGTCGATGAATTTGTCAAGGTCAATTGATAAATTCCCGGCGCTGTCACAGGTAAAGTTTTTGAAGCTATATTACCTGGCGTCCAAAGATAAGTATCGCCACCAGTACCTTTTCCTTCAATAGAGAATAATGGATCAGTCAAAGGACAGAAGGTAAATTCTGAAGGCATATTGATTACCGGCACTTTATTTATACTAACCACTACTGGATAAACAGAAGTGAAACAACCATTCTCATTACCTTTTAAATAATAAGTACCAGTAGATACCGATTTAGGATTTGGAATAGCTTTAGTTCCTAATGCATCACTCCAGTATGTGATAACCAGACTTGGAGAGGCTCCACTTACAACTCCGGTAGCCGTCAAGTCAACCAACTCTGGCTCACAAGCCATTAAATCACCATTAACTATAAGTGTTGGAATTGAATTCACTGTCACCATTACCGGCTGAATAACTGAACAACCTGTTACCGCAACCTCTCCTTTGATATAGTACATACCTGATACTGATATCGCTGATGGTGAGCTTAATGTTGTAGTAGCTGAAACATCACTGAAGTAGCTGTAAGTTAATCCGGCTGTTGAACCTGATGTTACTGCCGAGGCTGTAATATCAACCGTTGCTGGTGAACATACTGCAGATGGCTCTGTTACAACTACTGTTGGTATTGGATTTACCGTTACCCCTACCGGTTTTACATCAAAACATCCTGTTGCTACAACCTCTCCTCTGATATAATATATACCTGATACTGATATCGCTGACGGCGAGCTTAATGATGTCGTAGCTGAAGCATCGCTGAAGTAGTTGTAAGTTAATCCGGAAGTTGAACCTGCTGTTACTGCTGCTGCTGTAATATCCACTACTGCTGGAGCGCAAACGGCTACTGGATTGGTAACAACCACTGTCGCATTCGGGTTAACAGTCACTGTTACAGGCTGAATATCTGAACAGGTTCCTAATGTTCCTCTGATATAATAAGTACCTGCTGCAACTGATGCTGGTGTTGCTACTGCAACTGTACCTGCTGCATCACTGAAGTATGTGAAGGTCAGACCAGCGGTTGATCCTGTAGTTACTGTAGCCGCTGTCAGGTCTCCTGTGTTTGGAGCACATACTGCAATCGGACTTGTTACTACTGTCGCATTCGGGTTAACAGTCACTGTTACAGGCTGAATATCTGAACAGGTTCCTAATGTTCCTCTGATGTAATATGTGCCGTCTGCAACGGATGCCGGTGTTGCTACTGCAACTGTACCTGCGGCATCACTGAAGTATGTGAAGGTCAGACCAGCGGTTGATCCTGTAGTTACTGTAGCCGCTGTCAGGTCTCCTGTGTTTGGAGCACATACTGCGATCGGACTTGTTACTACTGTCGCATTCGGATTAACAGTCACTGTTACAGGCTGAATATCTGAACAGGTTCCTAATGTTCCTCTGATGTAATATGTTCCATCTGCAACGGATGCCGGCGTTGCTACTGCAACTGTTCCTGCTGCATCACTGAAGTATGTGAAGGTCAGACCAGCGGTTGATCCTGTAGTTACTGTAGCCGCTGTCAGGTCTCCTGTGTTTGGAGCACATACTGCAATCGGACTTGTTACTACTGTCGCATTTGGGTTAACAGTCACTGTTACAGGTTGAATATCTGAACAGGTTCCTAATGTTCCTCTGATGTAATAAGTACCTGCTGCAACGGATGCCGGTGTTGCTACTGCAACTGTTCCTGCTGCATCACTGAAGTATGTGAAGGTCAGACCGGCTGTTGATCCTGTAGTTACTGTAGCCGCTGTCAGGTCTCCTGTGTTTGGAGCACATACTGCAATCGGACTTGTTACTACGGTCGCATTCGGATTAACAGTCACTGTTACTGGCTGAATATCTGAACAGGTTCCTAATGTTCCTCTGATATAATAAGTACCTGCTGCAACTGATGCCGGCGTTGCTACTGCAACTGTACCTGCTGCATCACTGAAGTATGTGAAGGTCAGACCAGCGGTTGAGCCTGTAGTTACTGTAGCCGCTGTCAGGTCTCCTGTGTTTGGAGCACATACTGCGATCGGACTCGTTACTACTGTCGCATTCGGATTAACTGTCACTGTTACTGGCTGGATGTCTGAACAGGTTCCTAATGTTCCTCTGATATAATAAGTACCTGCTGCAACTGATGCCGGCGTTGCTACTGCAACTGTACCTGCTGCATCACTGAAGTAAGTGAAGGTCAGACCAGCGGTTGATCCTGTTGTTACTGAAGCAGCTGTCAGGTCTCCTGTGTTTGGAGCACATACTGAGATCGGACTAGTTACTACTGTTGCATTCGGATTAACTGTCACTGTTACAGGCTGAATATCTGAACAGGTCCCTAATGTTCCTCTGATATAATATGTGCCGTCTGCAACTGATGCTGGTGTTGCTACTGCAACTGTACCTGCTGCATCACTGAAGTATGTGAAGGTCAGACCAGCGGTTGAGCCTGTAGTTACTGTAGCCGCTGTCAGGTCTCCTG
>JAEYZG010000041.1 GCA_023428135.1 Bacteroidota bacterium
GGAATTCGCCCACCAATGGAATAAATAAAAACAAATTGGAGATTGAATAATAGGAGCCGGATGATGCGAGAGTATCATGTCCGTATCTGTGAGAGGCTATCGGGGAAGTTCCGGTGGTCTACTCGACTTAGTATCTATACCAAAGGTAAACAGCGAGCCGCAGAAATTGGCAACAAGGTATTTTTGTTCCTGAAGAACAAGCTGCAGCTGCCAATAAACATGGAAAAGAGTGGTATATGCAATCCCGGAAACTTCAGAATATTGGGATATAGCTTTGTGCCAGTCTATGAAAAAGGTGCTAAAGGCAGATACCAATTAGTAGTCAGTGAAAAGAGCTGGAAGAGACTGAAAGCGGAAATCAAAGAGGTTACTCGTAAGACAAGTCCGCTAACCATAGCAGAACGTATTTCAAAACTCAAACTACTTCAAAGAGGATGGCTTAACTACTTCAGATTAGCAAGTATCACAGCAAAAATCCAGGCAGTAGACAGTTGGGTGAGAAACCGCTTACGTTATTGCATATGGCACGATTGGAAGAAGCCGGACAGGAGACGTAAGAATCTGATCAGACTTGGAGTCCCACAAGGTAAAGCTTATACGTATAGTCGAAGCAGAAAGGGTGGATGGGCAATTGCTCAAAGTCCGATTCTGAATACGACTGTTACACTAGAGCGATTACGAAAGCGAGGATACGAAAGTGCTGAGGCGTATTATCAAAAAGTAGGTCCTATGTTTAACGAACCGCTGTATACGAGACCCGTATGTATAGTGGTGTGAGAGGCGCACTCCGCTAGTGTTTACTGGCGGAGCCGTCTACTCGATTACCTGCTGTTCTTCTCATTTAATGACTGAATTTAAGTCTTTAATAAATTGTTCAACGGCTTCTTTATTATCTCTTTTCCATCTATTGAAAAGTCGGCTACCTCCTTTACCAAAAAATTGTTGATTCGATTCATCATTGAACCATCTTTTATGATTATTGTCCGCAAAGTTTCCAAAACATGTTTGATGAGTGAAATTATTTTCAATGTCCCAAAACTCGTCATCGTCATCAAGAGTATAAACAAAATCATAAAATATTTTCTCTGGTTTGTGTTGGCCAGGTAGAATTGCAGTCCTTGGTGTTTTACGATTTTTGTGGTTTTCTCTAGCATCACCATCGAGGATGAATTTGGTGGTTTTAAAAATTGGATGTTTTGAGTTTGCCATTTCTATTAGTGTGCCGTCAGGGAATGGCCCTTTGATTACTTCGATTTTTTGTTTTAAATCTGTTCCATTCAGTAGGTTTTTTGACCATTGTTCTGCTACTATATCTTCGCATATGAACTGTATTTTTTCAATCTTTTTTGCTTGTCCAGTTTGTACTTTAATAATATTTTTTAGCAATTCAATATTTGGATTTACTTGATTTATTGCATTTTTATTGTTCCACTTTAAGAAATTAATTTTTGTTTCTGCTCCTGTTTTTTTAGATAGATGTTCTAGTATTTCAATTGAATGTGTCGTAAAAACCACTTGAACATTTAATGTTTTTGCTATTCCAAATAGTTTATCTACAAGTTTAACTTGTGAGCCTGCATATAATGTCGCATCAATCTCGTCTATTAAAAGTAGACCGCCTTTATAATTTTCTCTTAATTCATTTTTTAACCTACCAAAGGAGAGAATGGAGGAAATAATTTGACCTAAATTATCTTGTCCAGCAGAATTTCCCAAATGACCATAGTCATTGGTTTTCATTGCAAAAATTTGTTTGTTCGGGGATTTTACAAATTCAGCTTGAATAATATCTCTAGTTAAGTAGAGAATTTCTTTTGAGAGTTTAGCAAATTGATTTTTATCAGCACCTATTAGCTCAAGGTCTTGAAGAGTTATAGTTTTTTCAGTTGCTAATGGAATAAGTCTTTTGAGGCCTAAGTATATTACAGGAAAATCAATAGCAGTTCCACGTCCATCAAAATCAACTCGATATCTGTTTTCAGATTCAATTAATCTTCTTGTCATTTTTTTAGTTTCTTCTAGTAACGAGTCTTCATAGTGAATTGAAACATTGTATGAATTATCGTAATCTTTTTCAGGACAGAACCTGAATATTTCAGAATATTTAGATTTATATGGAGTATCTAGTAACGTTTTGTTTTTGGGCTTAAAGTCTGATGCTTGGGCTATCCAACCAAGCAGAGTAGATTTACCTGTTCCGTTTTGTCCAGCAATAGCAGTCATTACACTACCAATTTCAATAATCTGTTCGTTAATGTGTCTAAAATTGTGTATTTCTAATTTTGTAAACTTCATATTTTTTGAATGTCAATTAGTATTGCAGGTAACGGTTTCGGGCTTTGCGTTCGGGCGGGTTTCGGGGCACAAAGTTTCAATTTATTACTAAAGTTCAATAGAAGCACAAAGCTCCAAGTTTGCAGGTCAGCCCGCCTGACGCAAAACTCGTGTTATAGGCTGCCTTTTTATTGTCAGATGATATCATGCTTGTTCTTCATTATAGTCTTTATGTACTGAATTGTTATTATTTTTCTTTCTCTGTAAGTATGAATATATAAGAACTGTCAGAATAGCATAAACTAAACCGCTTATTAATATTCCAATTGAGAAAAATTGAATATTATTCAATCCTGTTTTCGCTAAAACAGATATTAAAATGAATGTCGGGATAGCTAAAAAATATAAATTGTCAGCTAGGAAATTCAATATAACACCATTACCCAACGTCCCTTCGTCCTTTGCAAAATATGAAATAACAATTAGTCCGATTACTGAAGAGTAAACGATTGTCAGGATTGTCATTGTCAATATTTTAGTTTTTCTAATTTGCATTTCAAGGTTGCCTATAACTAGATTATATCCACACCTTTGTGCGTATATCATTTCAAAATAGCAGGATATATGCACCTTTCCAAAAATATACAAATAATAATAATGCTCTTGTAGGTTGGTGTCGTTCAGGAATAAAGCAGATAAACCTTATTATGGACGTATAACGGGGAGACGAGGAGTGAAATAGCGATACAATTACTAATGCTGGAATCCTTGTTGATTAACATAGTCTATTGGGTGGCTTAGTTTGGGAATAGTTAAATGTATAGGGACTGTTGAATTGGATAGTGCAGTGGGGCACGCGTTTTGAAAACGCGCGCCAGCTGGAGCCAGCTGGATACCAATTAATTTTCCTCTTGAAATCTTTATCTCTTTCTGCAAGCTTTAATAAACAATCTATTGTTTTCATAGCTAGTTTAATCCTTTCCAATTAACGATTTATCTTAACTATGCAACTACTCTAAGTGTCATTTTATAGTGATGATGCCTGAAAAATCTGTCATCATCGAAAAACAGGAACGACCAAAATCAGGCATCGTTAAAAGTAAAAGGTGCCTGATATTAGTTTAATGCCTTGTAATTATTTAGATGCTAGCTAATTACAAAAGAATGTTTTGTCTTAAAAGGGGCTAACTATGAAACTACAGAAATCAGCTACCGAACAATTCGGTATTGTACAAGCCAATAGAATAAGTGTATTGGTAAATGACAATGTCTATCCTGTACAATACGAGTATCTGTGCTACACTTTTACTCCCGGCAACAGGCTTAAAGGTGAGCTTCGAATAGAACCCAACATAGTCCCCGGAAGCAAGGCTATATCTCCCAGATACGGACTTGTCACAGTGTTTTCCATTTCGAATGGAATTGCTTACCTGAAAGGTAATAAAATGAAATGCGAGGTAAGAAATCTTGCACCGATATCAGCGCCTATCATTGTTTTCATACCACAAATACTGATAGTATGAGAAAGATCATTTTAAAGCTATTTTTTCTGGTTTTTTATATCTATGATTTTGTAGTACTTTTTTTTACAAGAAAAGGCATGTCTACCATTGAGCTTCTCATAAGAGTGGAGAATCTTGGTAAACGTGACTGATAAAACAACTTTTAGCTATGAAGATCAGAATTCTGTACCTCGACGATGAAGAGTACAACAGAAAAGCTTTTTATGCAAACTTCCGCAACAGGTACGAGATACAGTTATGTGCTTCAAACAAGGAGGTACTGGATCTTCTCCAGCAGGGAAATCAATACGACATCATCATTCTGGATCAGTTCAAGCCAGATATTACAGGCTTTGATTTTTTGTATAACATCAAGCTGCATTATGAACCGGTAAGGATAGTCATCACAGCTTACAAAGACAGCAGAACGCTGAGAGAGGCCAGAAGGGAAGGAGATATCTTTGATTTTCATTTTAAGCCCTGGCTTACAGAAGAGCTGGAAGATATCATTCAGAGAGCGGTGAATTATATAAACTGGAAACAGAATGTTATTCCGTAGAGACGCCATGCTGGCGTCTCCCTCAGCAATTACAGCGCATTATTTCAATTGAAGCTACATTAACTGAAAAGGGAAAGCTTATTTACATTATTAGGGTAAATACCAATGTGTATGGTTCGTTGAAATTGAACGTTTGAGACGCCAGCATGGCGTCTCTACAGCAATAACGCACATTATTTCAATTGAAGCTACATTAATTGAAAGGGGAAAACATATTTACATAACTGGGAAAATTCTATTTGGATAGGCTTGTTGAAATTGAACGTTAGACGCCATGCATGGCGTCTCTACGGTTAAAATCAGTATAGAAGGTATAATCAATCAGACTTTTAATTTTTTCTGAGATTGACATAAATTATGTATCATAGCTCCTGTTGTAGAAAGAATTGCTTCCGGTATCAATAACTATAATGACTTAAAAAGATTCAATTGTTAATGTTAAACAATGAAGATGTAATCATTGATTTGGATGAGATGGAGCTTGAAGCTTTCTATGATACCATCAATAATTATATTACTAAGCATTAGGAACATATGTTGACTAGAACGGATGTTATTAGTATATCTTAAGATTCAATATAATAAACAAAGAAAACATACTTCTCGGTATGTTTTCTTTGTTTATCCTTTTTAAGTAATTCTATTGTTTCTTCTTTTTTAACCTTTCGGAATAAAGTAATTGAATATCCCGCCCGTAGGTTATTCCTGGTCCCAGTAGATATTTGAATGAAAGAGCTCTGCTATTACCATTAATATTTTCAACGTATTTAAGGTTGTCGTAAGCCAGATATTATATTAAAATGTTAAGATGAAAATTTAGTGATATTTCATTTTTTCTACGTTCGTTAATTTTTGAAATCCATTCGTTTTTCTCAATAGTTGATTTGTAAAATCTCTCAGAAAAATTAAAGAATAAAAAATAATGTTTCGCCAGTGTTTGATTTTGCCTTTCCAGCTTTAAGTCCGTAGGTATTTATTTTTAGTTACAAAAGTTCTGGTTTAAGTCCTAACACGCAAGTTCAGCTTTTCCTTATTTAAACAATTGTAAAATAGAATTTCCCATGACCGATAATTTTTTAGCATTTTAAGTTGTTGCTAGTCAAGATTATGTAATTATTGGAAAATATAGTGTAACAAAGGTTGCAAAGTTTGGCCGGCAAGAAATCTATTTTTAGCCTACATCTATCGAGGTAAATTTTTTAAAACTTAAAAACAAAATGCTATGAAAAGAAAAAACTGGGGGATGGTTCCTGCTTTGTTCTTTTTGGTCATTTCTGTAAGCTCCTGTAGTGTTCAGACTCAGGGAGGCTATGGAAATTCCCGAAAGGTTTCCAAAGCAACACTGCGAGCCTACAGGAAAGATCCACTCTGGATTTCCATGATGAATGACACTTCAGCAAACTATTACGATATTTTGCTGGCTTATGACCAATACTGGAAAAAACGGGCTGAGCCGAATGCAGAAGAAGAGTTTGAACGAAAACAAAACAAGAAGGAAGGTAAAGAAGGAGAGGAGGAAGAAGAGGAAAACAAAAGAAGTCTTGTTGGTAGGCTATTCCACTCTGAAGAGAAGGAAATGACTGAAATGACTGAAAGCTCCCAATACATGATTGAAAATAAAAAATTCAAATCATGGAAAAAAGATGTACTTCCCTATGTACAGCCTGATGGCAGCATCCTTACTCAAGAGCAAAGACTTGAGATTTATAAAAATCAAAGACCTTAATTCTTATTTTTTTATCCCAAAAAATTTAAATAAGACAATTATGAAACCACTAATACGATTTGCATTAATCATTTTACTGTTAAGCGCTTATCCTTTAACTATAAGGGCCCAGAAATGGGAACCTGTAGGTTATGAATTCCCACTGAACAGAATGGGTCAGATCAACGGAATTGAAAGGACTACTCAATTGAAATTTCACCCTACGGATTCGAAAATTCTATATGGCGTGACCGCTAATGGAGGACTCTTTATAAGCAAAGATGAAGGGGCTAATTGGTCACCAACGGGTACGGACAATTTACCTTTTTGTCAAGTCGCAAGTATATGCATAGACTATACGAATCCAAGAACCATGTATATTGGTACAGGAGATCCAAACTATTACGGTACAAGCCTTGGAATTTATAAAAGTATAGACGGAGGACAAACGTGGACTAGCAGTAGCAGTGGCCTGGGAAATAACTTGGCTGTAGAAATTTTAATGTCACCTTCTAATAACAATATACTTATTGCTGCTACCAATGATGGTATCTGGAAGTCCACAAATGCAGGGGCTTCATGGACTGTTAAAAAAAGCGGAGGAGGGTTTAAAGATATGATTTTTAAACCAGGGACTGGCTCTACAACCGTTTATGCTGTAACAGATAATGAGTTTTGGATTTCCACCAATATGGGAGACAACTGGACTCAGATTTCTTTACCTACCTCAACAGGTATAGGTAGAGGAGGAAGGATAGGGGTGCCACCTGCAGATCCGAATACTGTTTATTTAACTTTTGTAGGTTATCACTATGAGACAGACGGAGTTCCATATTTGCAGGAAGAAACACCGATATTAAAATCAACAAACAGTGGTTCTTCTTTTTCTGTAATTAAACCAGCTGGTCCGCCTAACCTAAATGGTTATGATGGCAATAGCAGAGGGCAGGAAAATTATAACTTCGACATTACTGTAGATCCATTAAACAGCAATACCCTTTATGTTGTGGGGCATTGTGTTTGGAAATCAACGGATGGAGGTGTAACATGGGTACAAAAGAGTGAATGGGCAAATAAAGTACACACTGATATGCACCATATTGTGTTTTCTCCATTTGATGCTACCAAGTTGTACAACGCCAACGATGGTGGAATTTGGGTGAGCACAGACGGCGGTTGGGGATGGACACAAAAAAGCGATGGACTTGCTGGCCTTGAGATTTATCATGCTGCTGCCAGTCCTATCAAAAGAGCAGTTCTGAATGCTGGTACACAAGACAACGGAGAAGTTACATTTGACGGAAAACATTGGATTACTATAGGTGGAGGAGATAACGGTGACCGTTTTTCTTTCGGCTATTACAGCTGGGACGAAGTTTATTCTCATAATGGAAATGGTTCAAGGAAGATACTTTCAACAAGGAATTCTTCATCTCTTGGATTCCCGTTTTCTTCAACGCAAAGCGGAAATGATGTTGAAATGGAATTTACGGCCTTAAACCCTAATCTTGCTTTTATTGGTCAGAATGATGTTTATAGAACAACTACTCTGAGCACTTCACCTAGCTGGACGAAAATAAATTCAACTACTTTTGGTAGCATCAAAGCATTGGCACTTTCTCCGACAGATGCGAACGTGTTGTATGTAGTAACAGCTGACGGTAAAATAAGAAGAAGTGACAATGCACTAGCAGCTTCACCATCCTTTGTTACTTACAATACACCTGCTCCAGTCAATGTAATGGCCAGTGTTGCAGTTATTAAAAGCAATACCAATATTGTCTATATGTCCTGCGGAAGTCGCGTCTTCAGATCTACCGACAGAGCCGCTACATGGACAGAGGTAGCTGGAACTTTGCCATCGGTCAATATTTATAAAATTCATCATGATGGTTTCAGCACCGACGAGTCTGTTTATATAGGAACAGCTAAAGCAGTCTACTATAGAAATTCAGGCATGTCTTCCTGGTTGAACTACTCTGCTGGTCTTCCGACTATTGCAGATATCAATGATTTCATGATGTTTAATGATGGAACTCAGAATTCTGAGATATATGTTGCATTCAGGGGCAGAGGGGTATGGAGATCTTCTTTATATGGAAGATTACCAGTCTTAAGAGAACCTGAAAATCCATCTCTCTCTGTAAATGGACTTTCTTATAAGTACTATGAAGGCACCTGGAGTTTTATGCCTAACTTCAATTCTCTTGCAACTGTAAAGACTGGTTCTGTGACTGGTTTCGATCTTACTCCGAAAAACAGAGATGGTCAGATTGGTTTTGTTTATACAGGCTATGTTAATGTACCTACTGATGGACAATATACCTTCTACACTTCATCAGATGATGGAAGTCAGTTGTATATAGGGAACACGCTTATTGTGAATAATGATGGAGAACATGCAGTAACCGAGAAATCCGGAAGCTTGGGATTAAAGGCTGGTAAACATGCTATCACTGTTTATTACTTCAATAATCAGCCTTCTATCGGTTTGTCAATTAGTTATTCCGGTCCTGGAGTCACCAAACAGGTAATACCTGCTACTGGACTATTCAGAAATCCTGATGCTGTTGCCTGCACTGGTACAGGTTCAATAACAAGAGAATACTGGTCAGCTGTAGTAGGTAATTCAGTAGATCTGATTCCTGTAGCTACAACACCTACATCACAAAGTAACGTAACTGCTGTAGAAGAAGTTGTAAATCAGGCTAACAATTTTGGAGTGCGTCAGAGAGGTTATATCTGTGCTCCATATACCGGTGCATATAAATTCTGGATTGGAGGTGATGAAAGCACTGAACTATGGTTAAGCTCCAGCGCAAGTCCTGCAACTAAAGTAAGAGTTGCTTATTCAGAAAATTCAACAGGTCTGAGAGACTGGTTCAGATATCCTACTCAGGAATCTGCTTCTATCAATCTTGTAGCAGGTCAGAAATATTATATCGAAGCCTTACAAAAAGAAGGTGAAGGTGATGATAATCTATCCTATGGCTGGCAATTGCCTACAGGGGAATTTGAAAGACCTATTCCGGCAAGCAGACTTTCTCCAATGGATTTTACCAATAAAATTCCAGTTGTATCTATCACTCCGGGCCCTAAGGCAATTTTCTTGACAGCATCTAACATAACTTTTAATGCCACTGCAACAGATCCTGACGGTTCAATAGCAAAGGTTGAGTTTTATAAAGATGGGGTAAAGGTCGGAGAGGATCTTACCAGCCCGTATTCCTTAACACTTACAAATGTTGCGGCAGGAAATTTTAACATTGTTGCAGCTGCGACAGATAACCTTGGAGCTGTAGGCGCTTCTCAGGCAATTGCTGTTAAAGTACTTGACCTTAGAAACCCTGAAAATCCAACAAATACATTGTCAGGTTTGGATTATTCCTACTATGAAGGAAGCTGGTCAAGTATTCCTGATTTTAGTATTCTTACGGCAGTAAAAACAGGTACAGTAAGCAATTTCGACCTTACTCCGAGAAACAGAAATGATAACTTTGCCTTCAGATTTAAAGGCTTTGTAAATGTTCCTGCAGATGGGTTGTATACCTTTTATACAGACTCTGATGATGGAAGTAATTTGTATATCGGAAATGAACTTGTGGTAGATAATGACGGATTACATGGAGCCGGGACTCATGCATCAGGAGTTGTAGCATTGAAGGCCGGAAAGCACGCGGTTACAGTAAATTTCTTTGAACAGGGAGGTGATGAATCAATCAATGTTTATTATGAAAGTTCAGCGATTACTAAACAACTTATTCCTTCTGCCAGCCTTTTCAGAGTATTACCTGGTGTTCCTCCGACAGTAAGTATTACTGCTCCATTGAATAACGCAACGTTTACCGCTCCGGCATCAGTAACCATAAGTGCTAATGCTGCTGATAGTGACGGAACTATTGCAAAGGTGGAATTTTATCAGGGAACAACAAAACTTGGTGAAGATCTGACTTCTCCATATTCTTACAGCTGGACCAATGTTGCAGCAGGAGCCTATGTCCTTAAGGCTGTAGCATTTGATAATTCAGGGTTAAACACTACATCTTCATTAATTAATATTACTGTTTCTTCAGGAAACGCAGCTCCAACTGTAAGCATTACTTCTCCATTGAACAATGCAACGTTTACAGCTCCTGCATCAGTGACAATTAATGCCAGTGCATCCGATACTGACGGTAGTATTTCAAAAGTGGAGTTTTACCAAGGTACTACAAAGCTTGGTGAAGATCTGACTTCTCCATATAGCTTTACCTGGACTAGTGTTGCAGCCGGAACTTATACACTTAAAGCAGTTGCTTATGATAATGCTTCAGCAAGTACGACTTCATCGTTGATCAATATTACTGTTTCTTCAGGAAATATTGCACCAACTGTAAGCATCACTTCTCCATTGAACAATGCAACGTTTACAGCGCCTGCTTCTGTTACGATTAATGCGAATGCATCCGATAGTGATGGCAGCATTTCAAAAGTGGAGTTTTACCAAGGTGCTACAAAGCTTGGTGAAGACCTGACTTCTCCATATAGTTATACCTGGACAAGTGTTGCCGCTGGAACTTATGTGCTTACAGCAATTGCTTATGATAATTCCAGTGTGACTACAACTTCATCACAGATTAATATAACTGTTAGCGGTAGCAGCACTGCAGATATTATAGGTCCGGATTGTGGTACTGTTAATGGTTCTGCACAGCTCGAACTTAATTCTGTGCATACAGTAGGGGCGAACAACTATAACTGGTATGCTAATACCTCTGTTCAGAGTATTACACCTGTAAGCGGTCAGCCAAATAAAGTTAATGTTCTTTATGGTTCCAGCTTTACTGGAGGACAGTTCTGTGTGGGAGTTAATTATAACGGAGCACCATACTACAAGCAATTCTGCAAAAATATAACTGTCTGCTCTTCACTGAAAGTAGATGAATATGCAGAAGAAACGGCAGCATTGGTTATCTCACCAAACCCTTCAGAAGAGTTGTTTACATTGAAGACGGGTAAAGCAATTGCCCAATTAACTGTTACTGATGTTTCTGGTCATATCACTTTCACTCAAAGTGAAGTAGAAAAAGGTAAGGTTGTTGAGTTTGGAAAAGAATTCTCTGCAGGAGTTTATGCAGTTACTGTTAAATATAAGGATGGAAGTTCTGAATCTGTAAAGGTTATTAAGAAATAAATCCTTTAGTAAAATTTAATCATAGGCACTTCAAAAGTTAATTTTTGAAGTGCCTATATTTATACTAATCAATAAGTTTACTTAATATATGCCTGTAGAGGGATTGGCTATATTTGAAAACTGATTTTATCACTCTTTTTATTTTAAAAATCTCTTAAAATTCAACTCAATGATCTTTTTTAAAAGAAATATCAATAAAGGGTTAGGCTTTGCTGTATTTTTTTTCATGATTAGTTCTGGAATAAATGCACAGAAAGTAACTATTACAGATCAGATTAGTCAGACACCACTTGAAGGTGTTTTTATAAGTGATCTTCAAAAGCAGTTTTCTGCAACCTCTAATTCTAAAGGGCAGGCAGATATCTCCCAGTTTGAACATTCTGATAGTATACGGTTTCAACTGGTAGGATATAAATTATATGTTATAAGTTTAAAGGATTTGGATGAGTCAGGTTTTAAAGTGTTTTTATCTGAAGAAACCGGCCTCATGGATGGAATTGTTGTTTCAGGCAGTAAGTTTGAAGAGAGGAGAAAAGATATTCCAAGGCAGATTCAGGTTATAAATTCCGGTGAGATGCAGTTTGCAAGTCAAGAGACCACTGCTGATGTGCTTCAGAATACGGGAAACGTATTTGTACAAAGGAGCCAGATGGGAGGAGGAAGTCCCATTATGAGAGGATTTGAAGCGAATAAGGTGTTAATGGTTGTGGATGGGATAAGAATGAATAATGCTGTATATAGGGGAGGGCATTTGCAAAATGTAATCACCCTTGATAACAGCGTTCTGGAAAGAACAGAGCTGTTGTTTGGCCCTGGATCTGTCATTTACGGTAGTGATGCCTTAGGTGGTGTTATGAGTTTCTATACCAAAAGACCTGTTCTGTCAGGAGGCAAAGGCAAAACATTTGCCAGTGCCAATGCTTATTCCAGATACTCATCCGCCAATTCAGAAAAGACAGGACATATTGATTTAAATATAGGTTTTAATAAGATTGCTTCATTTACAAGTTTTACATATTCTGATTTTGATGATTTAAGACAAGGTGCAAATAGAAGAGCTGCATACAATGATTTTGGCAAAAGGAACTTTTATGTACAAAGGATAGGAGGTAAGGATTCTGTTTTATATAATAGTAATCCTGATATTCAAAAGCAGTCAGGTTATAAACAATTTGATTTTTTGCAAAAAGTATTGTTCTCTCCTTCATCAAAAGTTACACATACATTAAATTTTCAGTATTCCACTAGCTCGGATATTCCACGTTATGACAGGTTAGCTCAGTTTAGCGGTAAGCCTGCTTATGCAGAATGGTTTTATGGCCCGCAGAAAAGATTACTGGGAGCATATCATCTGGATTTAAATGAGAAAACAGCTTTTTATGATAAATTCAGAATTGTACTTGCTTATCAGGATATAGAAGAAAGCCGCTATGACAGGAGATTTAACCGAGAAGTTAGAAACAGCAGGATAGAAAAGCTGAGCGTCTATTCATTAAATATAGATCTGGAAAAGGTTTTAAAAAAGAATGAATTCCGATATGGCCTGGATGTTAATTATAATAAAGTAGGATCTTCAGCATATGGTCAGAGTGTAGTCACAGGTCTAAGAACTCCACTTGATACAAGATACCCAAGTGGCGGTTCATCTATGAGATCTATTGCAGGATATCTCACTCACAGTATTGAGCTCAATAAAAAACTTATACTTTCTGAAGGTATCAGATACAGTAATGTCGAGTTGAAAGCTAACTTCGCTGAGAAGACTTTTTTCCCTTTCCCTTATTCAGATATCAAACAAACCAATGGAGCTTTAAATGGGAATATCGGACTCGTTTTTCTCCCTGAAAAATCATGGAGATTGTCTATGTACGGCTCAACCGGATTCCGTTCTCCCAATGTAGATGATCTAAGTAAAGTATTCGAATCTGTTCCTGGTAATGTCATTGTCCCAAATCCAAATTTGAAACCAGAGTACACTTATAACGGAGAATTAAGTATAGCAAAATCATTATTCAACCGAATTCATATTGAAGGTACAGCTTATTATACATGGTATACCAATGCTATTACAACTAAGTTTGGTAAGTACAATGGTCAGGATTCTATTTTGTATGATGGTAAAATGAGCAGAGTACAAACAAGCGCTAATGCAGGAAAAGCTTATATTTATGGAGGAAATATAACATTATATGCAGAGCTCACTAAAAACATCGGGTTAGCTAACACATTTAATTATACATATGGAAGAATTAAGACGGATTCATCAGATTATCCTCTTGATCATATTCCTCCAGTGTTTGGTAGAAGTTCGGTTAGTGTTAAAGTGAAAAAGTTCAGGGGAGAATTTTTTGTATTGTATAATGGATGGAAAAGGTTAAAGGATTATAACTTAGTAGGAGAGGATAATATTGCTCAGACCACCGCAGACGGAATGCCATCGTGGTATACGCTGAATCTCAGAACAGCCGTTGATGTAAGCAGGTATTTTCAACTACAGGTGTCTGTGGAAAACTTACTGGACAGGAATTACAGGATTTTTGCGTCCGGAATCAGTGCTCCGGGTAGAAATTTTTTAATAACACTCAGGGTTAAAGTTTAATGTAAAACAAAGATAAAAGAGAATTCCCCGTTGAGTCCGCTGAGGGTTTTAATTATAACTTTTAAACGAAAGAGGAGGCAATTTCATCCTCCTTTTTTGTTTACAGTGGAATTAAAGACTTTAAGCTTTTAGCTTTCAGCCATTACTGTCCGGTAAAAAATGAAAAGTCATAAAAAAGAGTCCCTATTTGAATAATAGGGCACTTTTTTTTATATCAATAAAAGAGGCCTACCCTGAAAAGACAATTTTAATTTGCCT
>JAEYZG010000058.1 GCA_023428135.1 Bacteroidota bacterium
GATCTCAATCTGTTCTGGAGAAAATTTGGTTCTGATTTTCTCCAGCAGATTACATTCTTTATTAAAATCAATTGCACCAACCTTAATCTTAATACAATTAAATCCTTGTTCCAGTTTTTCCCACAGCTGTTTTTCCATAAAATTAAAGTCACCCATCCAGATCAGACCATTAATCGGAATTCCTTTTATTCCGGCAGTAAAGTCTGTGTCAAAAAGCTTCCTTTTTCCTCCCTGCCTCAAATCCAATAGCGCTGTTTCTAAAGCAAAACGAATGGAAGGCCATTCTTGAAGATATGTGTATATTTCCACACATTCATCTATAGAATTCCTCTTTGAAATAAATCTACAGACTTCCTCCAGCTTCTCATCCAGATCAGGCCTGTCATCGATACTCAGCCCTTTCAATGGTGCACATTCACCTATTCCAAAAATTGAATAATCTTTTTCGTTCGATATTATAAGATACCGCACATCATGAGTTTTAAGCACTCCCCGTGAAGTTCCGGCTTCAAACTTAAAATTCAGAGTGTATTTTTTCCAAAAACAATTCAAGCTCATTTTAATTATATTACTAATTGTATTTTACCGATATTATTTGACTATTAAGTCTTTAGTGGTACGATCCTCTAAGTTTTTTTCTATTAAAAATTGCAATAAGTCTATTTTTTTTATTAAATTGTCAATTATTTGGGAAATAATAAATTTATTAATCATGAAAAAACTTCACGTTATATTTATCCTGGCCTTGGTTCTTATTACCGCTAACGTGGCCGAGTCATTTGCATTAACACCCAAAAAACCGGGAAAACATAAAAGCGGAAAAAAATCTAAGAAGAAAAAATCTGGATACTACTTCAACTTCCAGCATTAAGATATACTCATAAAGGAATAAAAAGCACGAACCTTTTTATTCCTTTAATTTTATGTCCGCAAACCAATACCCTACTTCTTCTTCCTCGATCTTGCCTCCTGCTTCTTTTTTCACCTTATAATATTTCACTACTTTTTCAGTACAAGCTATCTCTAGTTTATTTCTGAATATCGGTCCAGCATAGACAAATGTATGAAACTCTCCGTTTTCACCGCATGGATCTGTACCTGGTGACATCAATCCCACTATTTCCTCAGAAAGGGTTTCTCCTACTAAATTCTCATTTATGTTTTTACAGCTTCCTGAACATATCATTGTTTTAAAACCTAATCCCAAAAAACTCGAGAGCAGTTCCGCTGTATCCTCCTTCCATAAAGGGAAGACTGCTTTCATCCCTACTTTTTCCAGTTTTTCCTCTCTGTATCTTTTTAAATCTTCTAAAAATATATCTCCAAAAATAATATGAGAAACGCCCTCTTCTTTCCAGAACATCATAGCTTCTTCCATTTGCTTTTCATATTCTTCATTTGTGCAAACTTCCGGTATATAAATCTTATACAATGGAATTCCAATATGTCTTGCCTGAAGGTCCATCAACTCTTCTCTTACCCCATGCATAGATACCCTGGAATAGGCCGAATTGATAGTTGTAAGCAATGCCAATATCTCAAATTCGCCTGATGATAATGCCCTATATAAAGCAAAAGCGGAGTCTTTACCTCCACTCCAGCAAAAAACTGCTTTTTGCATTTTTTTTATTTTTTTGATTGTACATTATTATCACTTCCAGGAACTACTGGAGAGAAAAACCTGCTTTGGAATTTATTCATTACTGACTGATGTTTATAGTTACGATCTCTCGAAACGTCTTCACTTGATTCAATGGCAATTTCTGTTATTCTTAACTGTATCTTCTGTATCAAGCTGCTGTTTGATAATTGTAAGAACCTTTTATTTTCGACACTTAGTTAAAATCGATACTCTCTTTTGTGAGGAGCTTTTTGAACTTTAGCAAACAATACTAAACCGAAAATTAGAATCTCACAATGAACAATGCAATTCTGCATATAAATAACATTAGAAATCACGCATATAGATAATCAAGTAGAATATCAAAGAAAATTATTAGAGATACTAATAATACAAAGGCGCTGGCATAGCTTCAAGCGAACTGAAGGTCTGAAAATTGGTATTATTCTTTTTAATCTCTACTGAAATTTCTTGCTTGTTCTGCGCTTGCCTTCCTTTTGTGGTAAAGGAAATAGTCTGCTTCCCTTCAGGGAGTTTAAGCCTTGCATAATAAATGCTGTGAGGCAAAGTCTGCCAGTTTCTTGTATCTGCCTGTTCTGTTATAGCATTAACAATACTGAAAGCCGCTCCCAGATCTCCGTTTTGCTGGCGTATTTTATATTCAGCAGCTTTCTTTAATCCCACGCGGAGCAGTGATTTGCCAAGTTCTAATAACATTCGGTCTTTTAAAGACTTAAAGGCAATCGCATTAATATCTTGAGCAAGCTGTAAAGGTACTTCCTTTCCTCCTCCGGATAAACTTGCACTTTCATAAACCAACGGCCGCTCTACATATTTAGGAAATGCAACGCGTATAAACTCTAACTTGCTTAAACCGCTGGACTGGTAATCATCATTGCTAATAACAAAAGGAAAGTTTAATCCGAGTTCAGGATTAACAAAAGTCACAATTCCTCCCTCTCCTCTGACAATACTAAAATTAATACTCCATTCTTCTTTAACAGGTCCAAGACCATCATGCCAGATGAAAACCAGGTCACCTTCGTCTTTACCTGATGATGGCTGATACTTTATTCCAAGATCTTTTTCAAACCTTATAAGCTCTTCATAAAAGCCACTGAGGTGAGCTGTTCTCAAAAGATCCTGTTTTAACTGTTCAGGAGGGCTAAGATTGAACATCTTCTGATAATCGGTCTGATATACCTCTAAAGCATTTCTATATGCTATAAAGGCGTTATTATAATCTTTATTGGCATCATAAATAATTCCCATCAAAAGATGAATGAATGCATCCCTTTTATATTTATTATCAGATTTGTATTTATTGCTTAGCTGATTTAATCTGATATCCATTCTTTTGCATTCAACCAAAGCTTCTTCGGGCTGTCCCAGCTTCAGATAGTTCAAAGCCATGTAATAATGCATCATCAGGAGTTCAAATTCCTCTCCATAGTATTCGACCATTTTAGGATTGGTCAGAAAGGAAACTCCTTCATTCAGCAGGTTTCTGTGGTGATTATCGGCAATCCTGTAAGCCTCTTCAAAGTGGTCATTGCTTCCGGCATAGTTACCTTGCATAGAAGCTACAACCCCTCTGTTTAAATAATAAATAAGCTTATTTTTTCTCTTTGGCCCCTTTTTATCTTTAGCCAATACCTCCTCAGCTTCCTTTAGTTGACCTTGAGCAAAATAAGTATTGAACTTAATATTTTTCTGATAATAGGAAACGCAGGAAAAACACAAGCCTGCAAAAATCAAACAAATTAAAACTCGTCCCATCCCCTCCAATACTTAGGCAACTTAATTAACTATGTATTTCTTAATTTTTTTATCCCCAATCCAGACAAGTTCATTGGTTTCAAGATCAGCAAGTTCAAGATTGATCTGATAAAACACTACTTTTCTCTTACCTTCAGAGTCTACAATAGAATTAATCGTACCAAATACCATATAATCTGCACCAAGCTCTCTTCCCCATTTCTTCTGAGTTTCAGGAGATGCAAACTGTTGCTGATCTGCTCTTTCCTCTCTTAGCTTTTCCCTGAATTCTGCATTTTGTACGACTCTTATAGTACCTGTATTGATACATTCTCTTTCAAGATCTTTAATGAAAGTAAGCGCATCAATATGTTCATGGCTCTTATTACTTATTACACCCACTATAATAGTTGGCTTTTTATTATTTCTTGAGATGAAATCATTTCGCCAAGGTCTGTTAATCATATCCTTAGCCATTTCTTCTGCTACCAGTCTTGAATCTACATCATTCCAACGACCACTCAGATCTATCTGCTGATCCGGACTTACCCTTGTTACTGTTTTTTTTGTACATGAGCCAGTAAGGATTAAAACTGTCAGAAGACTGAAAATAACTTTAATGGGAATTCTCATTTTATGCATTGTTTATTCTTATATATATTTAAAATTTCGCAATAAGGCGGACATTCAAAAACCTTGCCGATAAAGTATTCGGAACAGCAAATTGATTATTCTGAAAATCACTTACCCAGTAATAACTGATTGTATTGTTTACCCCGAGCAGATTCAGTACTTCGAAGCTTAACCAAAGTGATTCAAAAAGAGACTTTTTTATTACTTCTTTATCCTGAATGGTTAATAATTTCGAAAAACCAATATCTACTCTCCTGTAAAATGGAGCAGTGGCAGCAGCTCTGAAGTTTTTATTCTCAGGAGGACCAAACGGTAATCCGGATCCGAATACAAGATTCAGATACATCTTTATTGTTGGATTATTAGGCAAATGATCCTGAAAGAATATCGTAGCTGTTATTCTCTGATCTGTAGGTCTTCTGATATAGCCGCGATTGTCTCCCTGAACATCTTCCATTGTTTTTAATAAACTCAGGCTGAACCAGGACTGTTCGCCTCTCACAAATTCCCCACTGACTCTGAAGTCAATTCCTGCGGCATATGCCTTGGCAAGATTCTGACCGTAATACCTCAGCCTCACATTATCAACGTCATAAGGCACTACGTTTGTCAGATATTTATAATAAATCTCCGAGATAAATTTAAACTCTCTTCCCCATGACATAAACTTAAGATCACTTCCTGCAATAAAATGATAAGAGGTCTGTGCTTTGAGGTTAGTGTTGACCTCCCCATTAAAATTTCTAAGTTCCCTGTAGAATGGAGGTTGTTGATATACTCCAGCTGCAGCCCTTAGCATCAAATTGGGTCTTGAGGTCGGTATCCAGCCATACTGAAGACGTGGACTGACAAGTAGTTGGTTATTTAATGTCCAGTAATTTAACCTTACTCCATAAGTTAAAATATGAGTCGAGTCAGGACTGTATGTATTCTGTATATATCCCTGATTTCTCCATGAATTTATATCAACGGATGTACTGATATATCTTGTAAGCGTTATATACTGAGCAGAGTCTGTGAAAGAATACTCATTCAACTGATCATCGATTATTTCTTTATTGAGAGTATATCCATACTCAACCTTATTCTTTGAATTCAGACTATAATACCCTCGATGAGTAAAGTTAAAAATTGAAGCTTTCAGGGAATTTCTTCCGTGATCAAAATTAGTTCCAATCCCCCTTATTATGAGGGGAGCATTTAGCTGAGGAATAAAATTAGAGCTCGGATCTGATTCCACTTCATACAGCTTATAACCAGCTTCTACATCAAACCCTTCGCTTTCTACTGTCCTGACACCAGAGGCTATAAATTCAGTTTTAAATCTTTTGGAAAATTGATGTGTAAAAACAAGTCCGCTTTGAAAAGTCTCATACTCCATGATTTCTTTCCCGTCAAAATCAACAGTCAAATTCATCACTTGATTAATTGTACCAAACTGAACATTACTCTTGGATGGAAACACCTGGTATTTGTTTTTGGAATAGCTTAATAAAAGCCCCAAAGTAGTCCGTTTTCCATACTCCGCTGCCTGACTTCTTTTTGTCAAATCAAGAGAGATAAAAGATTGAATGTCATAAAACTTTGGCTTGTATTGGCCTTTTACCGGAAGTGTTTTAAGAAGATATTGAGAGGACTTCTGCCTGGCACCAATTGCAACCGATAACCTTTTCTTAAATGCTGAATTCTCAAGATATAAAGCATTATTCAATAAACCTGCAGTAATAGTTCCTCTAAGATTTTGGGGGGCTCTGTATCTTACGGCTAACATTGAAGAGAGCTTATCTCCATACCTTGGCTGCCATCCCCCGGCAGAAAATTCAATGTCTGCAACCATGTCAGGATTAATAAAACTTAATCCTTCCTGCTGGCCGCTCCTGACAAGAAACGGTCTGTAAATTTCTATACCATTAACATAGACCAGATTTTCCTCAAAATTACCTCCACGAACGCCATACTGAGAAGTAAGTTCACTATTAGAAACAACGCCAAGCCCCACTGTGGAAAGGATTTTATTAAAATCACCAAAGGCAGATGGAAGGTATTTGGGAATTTTAGGATCTATTTTGATTGTACTAACTTGTCCTCCGGTCTCCTCCTTAAATTTCCCCTTGACTTCAACTTGCCTGAGCATTTGAACATCAGGCTTTAGTTGAAAAACTATTGTTCCGGTTCTTTCTGAAGGATTTATCTGTTTAACAAAATTTTCATAACCAAGAAAAGAAATGACTAGTGTATAAACAGAGTCACCAGACATATTTAATGAAAATCGCCCTTCTGAATCCGAATGAGTATGAGACACAGGCTTCCATTGCTTATTGTATAATACAATATCTGCATTAGGAACAACTTTTCCCTGTTCATTTACGACCTGTCCCGAAACAACCTCTTTCTCCTGCCCAAGAGCCACTAAAGAGGATATAAACAGCAAAAAAATAAAATAAAAAATCCTTTTACCCATCTCAGCTTTAAACGACGGTTTCAAGGAAAATATTATCCTAAAGATTTAAGAGATTCTATTGTAGCCTTAGGATCCTTAGAGTTAAATACAAAGTTTCCTGCAACCAGTACATTAGCGCCTAAATCCAGCAATTGCTTTGCATTTTTATCTGAAACCCCGCCATCTATTTCTATCAGGAAATTTGTTTTGGCCTCTTCTCTCATTTTATTCAACTGCTTGATTTTATCATAGGTTCTGGTAATGAACTGTTGCCCTCCAAATCCCGGGTTTACAGACATAATACAGACCAGATCAATATCATTCAGTACGTTTTCCAATACATTTACTGGAGTATGCGGATTAATTGCTACACCAGCTTTACATCCTGCAGCATGAATCTGTTGAATAACTCTGTGAAGGTGAGTGCACGCTTCTGCATGAACACTGATATAAGATGCTCCGGCGTCTTTAAAAGCTTCGATATATTTCTCAGGTTGTACAATCATTAAATGAACATCCAGAGGTTTCTTAGCATGTTTATTTATTGCACTACAAACCGGCAAGCCAAAAGAAATATTAGGAACAAAAACACCATCCATGATATCAACATGAAACCAGTCTGCCTGGCTTTCATTGATCATGGTAACATCTCTTTGCAAGTTTGCAAAATCAGCAGATAGAACTGAAGGGGCTATAATCGGTTTCATAATGGCCACAAATATATAGAAAATGAAAGGAATGTTAACTTAAAGAAAAACGTATTTATTGAAGGATAATTCTTAATACCTGGTTTGCACTCTTACTAATTAGAACCAGAATATACATACCTCTCTGAATGTCATCAGGAAATGTAATCTGATTAATCTTTTCCGCCTTTGATAAAGTTTTGGCAAATATTTTTTTACCCGTTAAGTCAAATAATTCAGCTTCCAGATCATTGCTTACTAAATCGTTTTCAATAATAAGATTTACATCTCCCGGAATTGAAACAGGATTTGGGAAAAGTCCGGCAACTAATGTATCTGAGCTTGAATAAGTAAGCGCTTTTTGGAAGTTCGGAACTCCAAATCCATACTGAAAATCAGGGCTATCTGATTTAGAAGCTGTTTTTTTCAATGCTTCTACTATTTCTATGTTAGACAGATCTGGTCTTGCTTGCCAAAGACAAGCAATAAGTCCTGCCACAAGCGGACAGGAAAAAGATGTGCCATTGGTGTTTGAAAACGAATTATCCGGATTTCCAACGTACACCCCTGCTCCCATTGCTGTCAGATCCGGCTTTATTCTTCCATCAGCCGAAGGACCAATTGAACTGAATGTAGCATACTTCTTATCTGAGTTTACAGCTCCAACTGCAATCACTGATGGTCCATCAGCTGGTGCCGAAATATATTTCCAAGATTTATTTCCTTCATTACCTGCGCTGTTCACCACGATTATTCCTTTAGAAAAGGTCGTCTCTGCAGCATTGGTTATTACAGTAGACTTCCCATTAAGATCAGCATAAGTATGATCCTGCTCCGGAATATCAAAAGTATTGTATCCTAAAGAGCTTGAAATGATATCAGCACCTGCACTGTCTGCATACTCTGCCGCCATAAGCCAGTTATATTCCTCCAGTATGGTTTCCGAAAAATCATTTTCAGTTCTTAATAACAAAAAAGAAGCATCATAAGCTGGCCCTACAATCTTTCCTTCTTCAAAACCTGCAAGTACCGACAGCACATTCACTCCATGACTTCCGTCGTCATAAACATCCTCTTCTTGTGATACAAAATCATAGGTGCTTATAATTTTTTCACTTTGATATAAATGATTGAAAAACGTGAGTGCATTGGCGTTTGAAAATCCATTATCAAGAACCGCTATAAGCCTGCCTTTTCCTGAGTATCCTAAAGCATGAACAGAAGGAACTCCAATCATTGCATTTTGAACAAGAGAAGGGCCATAGTCAATAGTAGAAGAAGTAGTAGATGATATAGATAAAGCTGCCGGCTCTCTCTGAATAGTTGATACTGGAGAAGAAAGCTTTAATTGATTAAAAGAGGTTTGTGCCGGTTGAATGTACTTTACAGATTTTACAAATTGTTTAGTTCTTGTCTCTTCAGAAACCTCTTCCGACATTTCTGCAATCACACCATTCATCCATCTTGAAGATCCTTTAATTGTAACGCCCGTTTTCCTCAAGGAATCCAGATATTTTTTATTAACAGGAAAATCTTCTTCACTAATTTGAATATTCTGTGCATTTCTTCTGGCAATGGCTTTGAGAGAAAGAAACTCTTCCGGAGCATTTAGAGAATGTTCACTACCGGACTTATCTGTGAATGTTACAAAATATAAATTAGTCTGAGCAAGACCTTGAAATGATATAAAAATAATGAAGCAGAAAATTACTTTACTCCTTGCCGTAAGCATAAATTTTCTGAACATATGTTTCCCCTGTTTTAATAATATATTTCCCTATAGCAGAAGGAGACTGGTCATATTCATATATCCTGTTTTCTTTATATATAAGCCCTACATGTTTTGCGTAATATTCGACTTTGTATTTTTTTTCAATCAGGTTCTGATTATCAGCCTGAATAATTTTTACTGAATTAGGGAAATAAATAGTATCAACATAAAAAGTACGTTTGAGATCCTTTACTTTATATAACTCTTGTCCCATCGTATTTTCAGCATTTCCATCCCAGGTTTTATCATTTTCCAAAGGAAATGTCATCTTGATAAACCTGATATTATTTTCCATTCTTGTAACGTTATTCTTGCTATTGAATTCACTCCATACTGAATCCGGTTGGGCCGGCCAAGGATCTGTGAGACTGCTTTTGGTATACCTTTCCACTCTGTATTTTACTTCATTGCCAGCTCTGAATGTATCACCGATTATTTCTTTGAGATAATAAAATGAATGAGTAGAATCACTCACCCCGTATGTTTTTTTATCTATAGAATAGAGAACGTACATTCCCTTTTCAATGGGAAAATACTGATAGTCGGACATATCCGGGTCCTGTTCATTCGAGCATCCGAAGATTAAAAAAGATGCAACAAAAAAGAGCATTAAAGGGAAAAATCTATTCATTGTTTTGTCTAAAACTTGATGTAATCCATCCTCCGCCTACCACATCATTTCCTTCATAAAAAACAGCTGCTTGTCCGGGTGCTATGGCTGTTACCCCTTGATGAAATAATACTTTCATTTCATCCCCAATCTGTTCTATAAGCGCTGGAGTACCGCCATCATTATATCTGACCTTTGTTACAGTTTCTAATTTTCTGCCTATGAGATCCGGATATTTAAGCATGTTTAGCTTCTTCACCATCATTCCATCTTTAGCCAGCTTTTCTAAAGATGACAGTACAACACGATTTTTATCTTTTTGAATTTCAGAAACAAATACAGGATATCCTAGCGCTATCCCTAATCCTTTTCTCTGACCAATTGTATAAAAAGGATACCCCTCATGTTTTCCTACAATTGTGCCATCTTCGAGAACAAACTCCCCTCCTCTTACAGAATCCTCCAAACCTGGTATTCTCCTTTTCAGAAAGCCTCTGTAATCGTTATCAGGAACAAAACAGATCTCATAAGATTCCGATTTATTTACCAGATCTACAAATCCTCTTTCCTGAGCAAATGCTCTGATCTCCGTCTTTCTAAGATGGCCGAGAGGAAATTTGGTTCTACTCAGACTTTCCTGAGAAATTCCCCATAATGCATAAGACTGGTCTTTATTTTCATCAAGGCCTTTAGAGATGACATATCTGTCATTTTCCTTTCTGATATTGGCATAATGACCAGTTGCAATAAATTCACATCCTAGTTTATCGGCACGTCTTAATAAGGCGTCCCATTTAATATGTGTATTGCACAATACACAAGGATTTGGAGTTCTTCCTGCAAGGTATTCGTCAGTAAAATGATTGATTACATAATCACCAAACTCTTCTCTGATGTCAAGAATATAATGAGGAAAACCAAGCTTAACCGCAATATCTCTGGCATCATTAATAGAATCAAGACTACAGCATCCGGTTTCTTTTTTAGTACCTCCGGAAGACGCATAGTCCCATGTCTTCATGGTCATACCAACCACTTCATATCCTTCTTCATGAAGCATAACAGCAGCAACAGAACTATCTATTCCGCCGCTCATAGCTACCAAAACTCTTCCTTTAGTACTCATTATTTAAATTAATCCGGGAAATATCTCAACTGTAACCTCAAAGGTTAAGATGTACTAAGATAATCTGAGGGAAAAAAATCAGTTAATAGACTCCCTTACTTTTTTTGTGTATTCTCTTAACGCTTCTTTGAACTCAATATTTTTAGCATTCATTTCTTCCATAATCCAAAGAGCCGCAATCACGTGCGTTAACTGCTCTCCTTCATCCCCTCCTTCAACATTTATTTTCAGGGCCTCGCCCTCTATCAGATCATTTTCAGCCTGTTTTAGATCTGATAGTGAATAATTTTCTACAAGTAATTTTATCGCAGGTATTTTCATTTAAGTATTATTATATTTCCAAATAGAAACCTGCATTCCAAAACTATTTAAGTTTTTCCAGAGCCTCAACGACAGCTTCTTCTTTACTGGAGCAAAGAGTTTCTGCTAAAACTCCGTTTTGGAATGTGGCAAAAGTAGGAAGGTTATTTACATTAGCCTTCTTCCTGGCTTCAGGGTTATTTTCTGCATTAACCTCAAGAAATACAACACCCGGAAACCGCTCATCATTAGATAATCTCTTATATTTCGGGGCAAACAATTTGCATGAACCACACCAATCCGCATAAAACTTTACAATCACATTTGGATTTTTTGCAAGTTCTGCATCAAAATTAGAATCTTCTACTGCTATAACTGGCATAACTTAATTTTTGAGTCCAAAGATACCGAAAAAATATTCCTGAAACTTTCGACTTTAACTTATTTTTAAATTAATTTGTTTTTGAACTATTTAACGGTAATTGGGATATGGCATTAAAAACACTAGTAAAGGTAAGTGAAGTTAATAACTTAAGTGATGCACGCTATTGTGCTGGTATGGGGGTTGAATTAGTAGGATTTCCACTGGATGAAAATCATCCTAAATTTATAGAATTAAGCTCTATCCGAGAAATAGTTAACTGGATATCAGGGGTTAAAGTAGTTGGAGAGTTTACAGGTGACAATATTTATAACATGAATTATCTGGCTGAGCAATTGAACCTTGACTATGTACAGCTCAATCATTTAATACATCCGGAATTTTTACCAGGACTGAAAAAACCTGTAATACTAAAAGTTGACTTCAATAATGAAAAGCCTTCTGAAACTATTGAAGTATTAAAAAAATATGAAAACAAGGTTGCCTATTTCCTGTTAGAAAATAATACAGAGCCGGAGTTGAATGATTTGAAGGGTCTACTTGGAGATATTTGCCAAAAATTTCCCGTCATTTTAGGATTTGGTATTCAGCAATCCGCTTTACCACTTATTATTAACACAATTAACCCATCTGGGATAGCGCTAAAAGGTGGTGAAGAAATAAAGCCCGGACTTAAAGATTTCTCCGAGTTATCTGACATATTAGAAGAATTGGAAGTAAATGACTGACAAAATGAAAACTATTTTTACGCTTACACTTTCTCCTACCATTGACAAAAGCTGCACTGTAGATCATGTATATGCAGAGCATAAATTAAGGTGTTCAGAACCAGTTCATGAACCAGGGGGGGGCGGAATCAATGTCTCCAGGGCAATTAAAAAACTCGGCGGTGATTCCATTGCTGTTTATCCCAAAGGCGGCCCCACAGGAGAATTGCTGAATCAGCTCTTAAATAAAGAGGGGATCAGTCAATATTCTATTGAAGTTGAGCATTGGAGCAGAGAAAATTTCATTGTAGTTGAAACAACCACAAACAGACAATATAGGTTTGGGATGCCCGGTGCTCCTCTTTCTGAGGCAGAATGGATGAATTGCCTTAATGAAATCGATAGTCATGCAGAAAAAATTGATTATCTGGTTGCCAGTGGCAGCATGCCTCCAGGTGTTCCGTCTGACTTCTATGCGAGACTGGCTAAAATAGGTAAGAGAAAAAATGCAAAGTTGGTTCTTGATACTTCCGGCGATGCTCTTAAAGAAGCGATAAACGAAGGTATTTACCTGTTAAAACCTAATGTCAAGGAACTGAGCGAGCTGATTGGCGCAGAATTAAAGACCATTCATCAGCAGGAAGAAGCAGCTCTTGAAATCATCAAAAGACACAAGATAGAAATTATGGTGGTTTCGCTGGGCGCTTTCGGGGCCTTCATCGCATCGAAAGAAGGTGTAAATCATATATCAGCCCCCTCTGCAGCTAAAAAGAGTACAGTGGGAGCCGGAGACAGCATGGTAGCAGGCATAGTCCTTTCTCTTTCAAGAGGATGGAGTCATCTGGATGCTCTAAAATACGGCATTGCATGTGGAACTGCTGCAACGATGAATCCAGGCACAGAACTATGTAAGCTTGAAGATGTCAATACATTATACAACTGGATCAATACAATGGAAAAAAGAGGTCAACCCGATCAGTTGAACTCAACTTTCAAGTAATTGATAAGCGCATTTTCCATTAAGAATCTACGTTCATAAGTTGTTTGAATACCATAATGATCAGAAAGCATTGGGGAATTATAAAGATCCGCTGTATGAATAATTGATTTTATCCGATCCTTATAATTTTCCATTACTGTCAAAGTATATTCATGCAATTGAAGATTATCTGTTTTTAAATGAAGTATACCTCCTGGTTTCAAAATCTTCAGATAACTGTCTATATATCGCGGATAGGTCAATCTGTGCTTTTCATGCTTATCAACAGGTCTTGGATCGGGAAAGGTAATCCAGATTTCATCAGCTTCTCCTTCTGCAAAGAAATTCTCCAGCTCATACATTCTTATTCTCAGAAATGCTGCATTGGTAAGATTATTTTCTTCTGCGACACAGCTTCCTTTCCAGATCCTAGCGCCTTTTATATCAACACCAATATAGTTTTTATGAGGAAAAAGTACAGCTAATCCAGTGGTATATTCCCCTCTTCCACATCCTAATTCAAGAATTATTTCATTTTTGTTATCAAAAAAATTATTCCAATTGCCTTTAATCTTCTCAAATATTTCTTTACCCGGCTCTACTACATTCCTTCTTTGAGCATTTACGGCAAACCTCTTTAATTTATTCTTTCCCATTTTAATAACTATAAATTGTCCAATTCGGATACTACAAATGTACTCCCTCCTATAAATATAAAATCATCTTGTGATGCTGCAGCCTTTGCCTTTTGAAGAGCAATATTGACATCTTTCTCGACCTCACCTTTCAAGCCGTATTTTTCAGCTTCCTGAAATAATATTTCAGCATCAATAGCGCGGGGAATTTTAGGCATACAAAAATAATAGATTGCATCTTTAGGTAAAAGCGTAAGGATTTTTGAAACTTCCTTATCCTTCACCATTCCAAAAACAATAAAAAGCCTTTTGAAAGAATAACATTTAAGCTGGGCCAAAACCTCCTTTATTCCTGCTTCATTATGACCTGTATCACATACCATCATAGGATCAGTTCCTAACACCTGCCATCGCCCCTTTAGCCCGGTCAGTTCAACAACATCTCTGATTCCTTTGCGGATAGCTGTCTCATTAATTTTAAATCCCTTTTGATTTAAAACCTCTGCTGTTTCCAAGACTCCTGCAAGATTTTTCAATTGATACAATCCTGGAAGGCCTGATTTCAAATCTTTATATTTCAATGAGCCATTGTGGAATACATCTGCTATCAGATTTCCTTTTTCAAGTCTTTTATTAATAAGGCTGAATTCGGATGATGCAAAAATAATAGTAGATTTTTTGGTTTGAGCAGCCTGAATGAAAACTTCTGCTATAGATTCCTGCATTTCACTTAAAACCACCGGAACCCCTTGTTTAATAATCCCTGCTTTTTCTCCTGCAATCTTAGATAATGTATCTCCGAGAATATTCTGATGGTCGAGACTGATATTGGTAATGAGAGATACAAGAGGTTGAATGATGTTTGTAGAATCCAATCTTCCACCAAGTCCGGTTTCAATAATAGCAATATCAACCTTTTGTGATCTGAAATAATCAAACCCCAGAATAGTAGTCATTTCAAAAAATGAAGGATTTACCTTTTCAAAAAGTGCTTTATGATTTTGTACAAAATTTACGACAATCTCTTCAGGAATATTTTCTCCGTTGACTTTTATTCGCTCTGCAAAACTTTTCAAATGAGGAGATGTAAAAAGACCCACTTTATATCCTGCAGCCTGCAATATTGCAGCAAGAAAATGAGAGGAGCTTCCTTTCCCGTTTGTTCCGGCAATATGGACTGAAGGAAAGTTGTTCTGAGGATTATTAAGAGCTTCGCAAAGTGCACTTATATTATCAAGGCCACTCTTTAAAGCAGAGGAGCCCACCTTTTCAAACATAGGCAGGCTCTCATATAAATATTTTACTGTTTCCTGAAATGAATTCACTTTATCTCGACCGCACAATAATGGTGTATTTTCCTGAAGCTCTTGGCGGGGGCTTTACGTTATCTCTTGTCCGCTCCACACTCCATTTTCTTTCTATTTCATCCTGGTAATATTTTACCAGTGAAGGACTAACTGTTTTTTCAAGAACTGTAATTCTCGTCAACTCTCCTTCTTCATCAACTTCTATGTTAAAAACGATCTTTCCGTTTTCATTTGTTTGATCTTTCTCCGGTCTGAATGCCAGATTCCAGCCTGTAAGTTCCAGTCTGGGCCCCGGCCCTCCGTCACCCGGAGTACCATAGAGAGCATTTGAATTTATAGAACCATTAGGATCTCCCTGATCACCGACTTTACCGTTTCTATCACCGTTATTATTAGATCCAGACTGGCTTGTGCCTGACGTTCCTCCGGCTCCTGTTTTATCAGGGAAAAGGGCCTGAGTAGTAACAGGCTGCTCCTTTTTAAGCTCTTTCTTTGGTTCCTTTATCTCTAAATCTTTCTTTTCTACTTTCTTTTTGGGCTCTTCCTTCTTCTTTTCCTCCAACTGATAAGCACTTTCTTCAGTACCTGTTACAATTTCTCCTTCTGTACTTTCAGGAATTTCTTCAACTACTGGCTCCTCCACATTTTCCATTTCATTTGGAGCAGGTTCTCCCGGTGCCGGATCATCATTTTCGGAATCTCCTACCGGACCAGTATTCTGAAGGTCTCCATATCCTGCCGGATCAATACCAAAATTCAGGACCACTCCGCCTTTTCCGTTTCCGCCGTCTCCGTCCATGAGAGGATCTGGCTTATCCCAAGCTAAAAGAAAAAAGAGACAAATAGCAAGAAGGCAATGAAATCCAATGGATGTCATTGCCCCTATTCTTTCGTTTTTTTTATCCTGTTTTTCCTGATTAGTCATTTGTTCTATTCCAAATTCAAGTTAACTACTAAGTTTCTTACTTCAATAATAGTTCAAACTGATTTGATTTTTTAATCAGGGCAATTAAAAAGTCATTACCCAGGTTGAGCTTCCGTATTTTGATTTGTAATCTTCCAGTTTGCTTTTAGCTTCCTCTTTATCAGAGAAGTCAGCTACAGAAACTTTGTAAAACTTGTTGGCTTTAGATGGTTTAATTAAAGTAGCATCCACACCTTCTTTGTCAAACTTCTTTTTAAGTCTGTAAGCATTGTCTCTTTTAGAAAAAGAACCTACAATGATGAAGAAACGACCAGCCTTTTCAGATATTGCGGGAGTTTTGACAGGCTCTGCTGCTTTAGCTGAAGAAGAAATATCTGTACTTAATTCAATATTGTTATGCTCTGGCTGATAAGCTTCAGTATTAACAGGTGCCACTTCCTCGGTAACCTCTGCCACTTCTGCAACAACTTCATCTTTTACCAGCGGTTCAATTTTCTCTGCAACCGGAGCTTCAGTTTTATTGAGTAAATCAAATGGAAAAGCGCTGCTCAGACTATTATTTTTCTGGTTGTATAAAAATGCTCCTGCAATTCCCAAAACAAGAATTGGAAGTAATACTAAAATAACTTTAACTCCTTTGTTTCTTTCTTTCACTACCGGATTGCCATTCTCATCCAGCGTAACAGGCTCTGGTTTTTCTGCCTCTTTTTTTACCGGAGGTCTAAGGCCTCTGGTTGGTACTTTTGCCATATTAGAATCTCTATCTATTGGTTTGAAATATAATTCAGATAATCCAAAACTATCATCCAGGTAATTTATTTTATTCTCCGGCTCAAACTCCAATAAACCATCTGCATTATAGAAGAAACCTCCTATGCCTTTAAAAAAATATTGATTATACCTTTTCAGATTTTCTTTAAGGTTGCTTACAAAGGTTTCAACCATTTGATTTGCAAGCTCCCTATCAACACCCTCAATTTCCGCCACATAGCCTATCAATACGCCATCATTATTGATTAGTTGCCCATTAAACGCAATTTTTTTAACAGGTGGTATAAACTTATTGCTGACAGGATGGATATCGGCTGAGGAGTAGTTTGTAATAAACCCTCCGAATCCGGGTATCACCACGCAATCATAGGTATAGAGTAAATCTTTTATATAAATTTCTATCATTTTCAAAACGAGTAAGTTAGGCCACCCAATACGTTAATTCCTTTAACAGGATAGTACAAATATCTTTGATATTTTTTAGATAATATATTATTAAATTCCAAAAACGCAGAAAAAGCCGGTGAAAATCTATATTCAACCTTTAAATTAAGATCTGTTATAGATTTTAGTTTTACGACTTCATTCTTTACAAAGTTTTTGGCTTTTAATCCACTAATATAGTAAATATCAACATTTATAAATATTTTTTTCTCCAAATTATACCTTCCGCTAAAAGAAGTATAAAATGAGGGTCTTTCCCAGGCATATTCAAAGTCGCTGACATTGTACCCATAGTAATTCAATTTGTACTCCACTAACAATTCCTTTGAAACATCATAAGATAGCTCCCCGGTCAACTGTGTAAGAGATGTATTTCCTTTGTCGTATAGGGTAACAAATCTTGACGTATCAGGATTACCATTGTTGAAAAAATAGAGGTTTTTATAATTCTGATAAGAGAACCTTGCATTATAATTCAGTTTTCCAATAACATGACCTTTAGCTCCTACAAAAAACTCAATGGACTTGTTTGTGTGCAATATCGCAGCGTTATTCCCAAGATAAGGGTTATCATATACAAACTTCCTCAGTGTGTTCTTTTGCATCTCCCCATCCAACCCGGCATAAGCAATCAATTGCTTGTCTACAACATCATACTCCGCTTTCAGATTAGGATATAGATGCACACCTTTCACAGATTTAACAGAATCATTTGTATAAGCTACATTGAATCCAAGATTTAGCCTTATTTTATCCATTACCATAGAATATGAAGGCTTCAGTATAAAAAATGCTCTGTTAACTTTACTTGAATCTTTTCTATTTGATAAAGAAAGTATCGCACCTACATTAACTTTCCTGTCTTCATCCAGTTTATAAACACCATTAAAGTCTGCAAGAAACTCACCTTCTTTTGCTTTGAACCTGTCGCTCAAATGATAGTAATTTAATCCGAGATTATAACTGATCTGATTGGTTTTATCAAGGTTTTCAATGCCTGCATTGACATTAAATAACTGATAGACCTGTTTTATATCTTGAAACTTCAATAGATTCTCATCACCACCATAATAGTTGAATCTCATTCTGGAATACCCAATACCTCCACTGATTACCTGATTTGAGGTAAAATATTTACCATAGGCTTCTGCCAGATTATCACTCATGCCTGATAGGGATTTGCCGACTGGACCATTTTTGGATGAGTAATGCTTATAATGAAGGCCGTAAAGATATTTCTCACTCCTCTTGCTGTTTATAAAAGCTTCCAGATAAGGCGTACCATAATTACCGAAACCTGCTTTCACATAATTGCCATAAAACTTCTTTAAAGGTTCATCCGGCATCATGAGCAATTTTATCTTGCTAGGAAGGCTAGGTAAATTTAATTTCACCTCCTCAAGCTTATACTCCTGAGGCTTGGCCGGAGGTGTCTTCACATCAAAATGGACCTTCTCAAAGTTTCTGTTCGCTTCCGGCAGATCAAGCTTCCTTTCTTTTTCTATGATTACGACCTTGTCTTCAATTTCGCCCTGACCAAAAGCAGTGTTAAAAAATGAAACAGCAACAGCAGAAATAACTGCTATTTTAAATGATCTCATAAAAGTCTTTTTTCCGTTATTCATTGCTCTTTCCCTCCTGTCCTTTTTCTACCTTTTCAGTTTCTTTCTCTTTCTCCTTTGATTCAAGTTCACTTAATCGCACCTTGGCTTTTTCTACAGTCTCTTTGTGAGGTGACTTTTCTATAATTGACTTCAATGTAGCTTTAGCCTGAAACAACTCGTTCAAGGCAACAAAATTTTCTGCTATAAGTAAAAATGAACGTCCGAGCCAATCATCGTAAATCGAGAAATTGTTATTCAGATCATATAAGGTTTCAAGAGACTGCTTATACTTTTTGTCATTGTATTGAATCTTTGCAATGAGGTATTGAGCCTCTGCTGCATTGATATCTTTAGCAGCATTAATTGTCTGAATGAAATGATCTACAGCTTTCTCGTTTTCTCCTTTAGCCATTGCGATCTTGCCTTGATAGAGCATCGCTTTGCTTTCTGCATCCAGTGTAGAATTACCTTGTTTCAGAATTTCAGAAGTATAATAAAGCGCAGAGTCATATTTTTGTGTATTGTAATAAGCATCTACAAGGCCAACATTTGCAATAGACCTATCTTTCTTTCCTCTTGCCTGAGAAAGCAGAATCTGATAATAATTTTTCGCTGACTGATAATCCTTATTTAAAAGACTTAGATCTGCAAGTCTTTGGATTGCTTTGTTATAATAACTGCTTGCTCTGTCTTCAATAACTTTTTTATAATATTCAATTGCACTTTGCAATTCGTTTTGTCTGTAGTAAGACTCAGCCATATAATACTGAGCTTCTTTTACATTAGGGTTGTCGGGATTTCCGCTGATAAAAGTCAGAAATGACTGAATTGCCTGAGGGTACTTTTGATTGTTGTAAAGAGCCTTTGCGTTTTCAAATTCAAGAACTGTTAAAGAAGCTGATTCTTTATTGTCCGGATTGTATTCTTTGAACTTAGCAAGTATCGCAGGAAACTCTTCTTCTCTACCTGCTGCTGCAAGGGCTTCCTGGATTCCTTTAAGTGCATTTTGTGATTCTTCATGGGTAGGGAGATTATCTAATATGTATTGATAATCACGAATCGCTTTTTCATAATCTTTCAGGTTAAAATATGCCGTTGCTCTTCTGCTATAGGCATATGGAGCATATGGACTCCCTGGTTTTATGCCGATCAAAGCACTGTAGGCCTTTACAGCATCATTGTTTTCACCTGTCTGAAGCTCCAGTTGTCCTTCCTGGAATAACGCGTCATCATAGTATAAAGAATTAGGGTAACGCTTTATTACAGCCTCAAAATTTGTCTTTGCATCCAAAATCTCTCCTAAATTCATTTTTACCAGACCACGCTGATAATAGGCATAATCAATATCAGAACTCTTATCTGCAACAGCCTCATCGTAGTATTTTATTGCCTGCTCGTATTGCTTTGTTACATAATACAAATCAGCCAATCGCAGCAAAGCATCATTGTAGTTTTGTTTATTTTTATCGCCTTTTATTTTATCTACATAAGCTCTGAAATGAGGCAATGCTTTGTCAAATTGTTTGGTGTTATAATAGGCATATCCTATTCCATATCTTGACTTCAGATAATATTCGTTATCATCTTTACTATTGGTAAATACAGCAGCATAAGCATTTATGGCTGCATTATAATCTTTCAGGTATGATAAAGCTTCACCTTTCCAGAAGTTTGCATAAATCACATAATCCTTATTAATAGGATATTCCAATGACCTGTTAAACATATCAATTGCTTCCTGAAAGTTGTTATTATTCAACAGCTCGGTTCCTTTCAAAAAAGTTACAATTTGATAGGTAGCATTTATTCTAAGGCTTCTGGATTTAAGACCTTCGATGTATGAGATTGCATCAGAGTAGTCTTTGGTTTTTAATAATGACTCACTAAGTATTTCTGTTGCTTCTGGAACATGGGTGCTTGTAGGATAATTCTTCAAAAATTCTTTTAAGGCTGGAATTGCTTCAGTATATCTTTCAAGATCAAAATTTACTTTGCCATAATTAAATAAAGCTTCTTTCTGAATATCCTTGTTAAGATTACTTTTTCTAGCCTGATTAAAAGCCGTAACAGCGAAGTCTTTCTTTCCGGTTTGTAAATAAGAAACCCCAAGATAATATGCACTTGCCTGGGAGATGGAGTCATTACCTATTGCCAGTCCTTTAAAGTTTTCAGCAGCATCCTCATATTGTCCATTCTTGAATTGAGAATAGGATAATCTGTATTGAATCTCAGGATTTGCTTTTACCTTAGCTGTGCGGATGTATTTAGAAAAATTCTCCTCAGCTTTCTTATAATCTTCTTTTCTAAAATAAGCCTCACCTGTCAACAGGTAAAATTCATCTGCGTTCTGAATGTCCTGCTTACTGTTTGTAACAGTTCCTGCATATGCTATCAACTGGTCCAGCTCGCCCTTTTTATAATAGATATTTACTATCATATACGGCACTAACGGTTTATATGAATCGTTTTCCTCTGCTTTCTTTAAATCAGCTAAAGCGGCATCATATTCACCATTTCTGAACTCAAGATAACCGGCATAGTAACTGGCAGCATAAGTATACTTGTGCTTTCCTCCCTTGATTTTATTAAACAGCGGAGCTGCTTTATCAAAAGCTTTCACATTTAAATAGGAATAAGCCAGTTTAAAATTAGCATCAAGCTGCTGCTCTTCATTCAGATTATCATGATTTACCTTTTCAAAATATTGTATTGCTTTCTCATACTTCTTGCCGTTATAATAGAAAGTAGCAAGATCAAAATGAGCTAGAGAAGCCTTTGCGTGATATGGATATTTTGAAATGAATTGCTTGTAGAGCGGTTCTGCATCAGGATTAAAGAGGTTCAAGGCAGAAAAGGCTATATAATATTCTGCATCTATGGTTTTCAGGTCATTTATTCCCTGACCTACGTATTTCTCAAATGCATTGCGGGCGGCGGCATATTTTTCTTTATCTAAAAGCTCCACCCCGTCTCTGAATAACTGGTCATAAGAAACTTTGACCATTGTATTCTGAGCACTCATAAAAAGAGGAGTCAGGAGTATAAAAGAAAAAATTAAAAGTTTTTTCAGCATAGTGCCTTATTTAATAAAACCAATATGAATTTTTAAAGCGTAAACGGTATTATTTCAATTTTTATTTTTGTAAAAATAAAAATTGAATCTGATCATTAAAATTAAAAACGGATTAATTACCTGTTTTTGAATTAGTGCAGAATTTTAAAAACAAGTTCTTTCAAAATATCCCCCTCTCCAACACTCACATTATCGACTCCTTTTAACATCAGATCTGCCTGACGAATGTAATGAATGATGTTAATGACCTTTTGCGGAGGATAACTCTTGGCCGCAGCAATATAGTCTTTAACAAAGAATGGATTCACTCCCAGCAACTTTGCAAGCCCTCCTTCGGACTTATCTTCGGCAGCATGAATCATGAGAACCTTCGTATAGAAATTGAACAAAGTAACAATTATTGGAATTGCCGGATTGCTTTTAGGATCAGCCTCAAAATATTTAAGGATCCGGTTAGCTTTAAGAACATCTCTCTTAATTAAAGTATTCTGAAGCTCAAATACATTGTACTCTTTGCTAATCCCAACATACTTCTCAACAAGAGCTTCATCTATGACTACCTTTTCCTTTAAATTGATAAGAAGCTTGTCTATTTCATTGGCAATCCTGCTCAGGTTGTTACCAATATACTCGCTGATCATGCCCGCAGCTCTTGGGTTAACCTTAAATCCTTTATCAGTAAAATATCCTTCTACCCATTCCGGAATTTTGTTATCATAAAGCTTTTTGGAATTGACGAATACAGTATGTTTTTCAAGACTTTTACCAATTGCTTTTCTGCCATCAACAGTTTTATATTTATGGCAAAACACTAACACCGTTGATGCCAGAGGATTCTGAATATAGGCATCAAGTAGCTTATCTCCCGCTTCTTTACCCAAATCAGAAATTTCCTGAGCTTCTTTTACGATAACAACCTGCTTATCAGAAAACATAGGAAACTTTCTTGCATTTTGCATTACAGTACTGATGTTAACATCTTTACCATACAAAATTGTCTGATTAAAGCCTTTCTCTGATTCATTAAGACAGTTTTTCTCAATAAAATCAGAGATTGTGTCTATGAAATAAGGCTCTTCTCCTTGCAGAAAATAAACCGGAGCATATTTCCCGTTTTTAAGATCTTTAATTACACTCTCAGGACTTACAGCCACGATCTGAATATTTTATTTTAACTGTTAAAGTTAAGTAATTTTTAATAACAGAGCCTAAATTATTATTATGACATTTACTGTTTGGCCACTTCAGGAATCAATTGATTTTCCTATCTTTGCGGTCTTTTAATATCTGAATGATGAAAAATTTTGTTGAAGAACTTAAATGGAGAGGCATGGTGCACGATATCATGCCAGGGACGGAAGAACTTCTGAATAAAGGAATTACAGCGGGTTACATAGGTTTTGATCCTACTGCATCGTCACTTACAGTAGGTAATCTTGTTCAGGTGATGATCCTTGTTCACTTTCAAAACGCAGGTCATAAACCTGTTGCTCTGGTTGGAGGTGCTACCGGAATGATCGGAGATCCAAGCGGTAAGTCGGAAGAGCGCAAACTGCTATCGGAAGAAACGCTAACTCATAATCAGAACTGTGTAAAAAAACAGCTGTCGAAGTTTCTTTCTTTTACAGGGGAAAATGCCGCAGAGGTAGTTAACAACTATGACTGGTTTAAAGATTTTAGTTTTATAGGCTTTTTAAGAGATGTTGGAAAACATCTGACCGTTAATTACATGATGTCGAAAGAGTCTGTAAAGAAGAGACTTGAAACCGGTATTTCTTTTACTGAGTTTTCTTACCAGTTGCTTCAAGGCTATGATTACCTTCACTTATACAAGAATAAAAACTGCCGTCTTCAAATGGGAGGTTCTGATCAGTGGGGCAATATTACTGCAGGAACTGAACTTGTAAGAAGAATGGAAGGAGGAGAAGCTTTTGCATTGACCACCCCTTTACTGACTAAAGCGGATGGTACCAAGTTTGGAAAGTCTGAAGGAGGTAATATCTGGTTAGATCCTGCGATGACCTCCCCTTATAAGTTTTATCAGTTTTGGCTTAATAGTGCTGATGATGATGCCAAAAAATTCATTAGAATTTTCACATTAAAGACTAAAGAAGATATAGAAGCATTGGAGAAAGAGCATGAAACTGCTCCTCATTTGAGAATACTTCAAAAGGCTTTGGCTGAAGAAATAACAACACGTGTACATTCCAAAGAGGATTATATTACCGCTGTTAAAGCTTCCGAAATACTATTCGGCAAGTCTACAACAGAAGATCTTGAAAGTCTGGATGAAGACACACTATTGTCAGTATTTGAAGGGGTACCTCAGGTAGAAATAACTAAAGATTTGCTGGCAGAAACACCTACTATTACAGATTTACTTTCAGTTGCTACCGGAAATGTAATTTTCACATCTAAAGGAGAGGCAAGAAAAATGATAACAGGTGGTGGGGTAAGTATTAATAAAATAAAAATCGAGTCGGAACAACGGATTGATTATAAATTACTTCAGGACAAATATCTGCTTATTCAAAAAGGAAAGAAAAATTATTTCCTTTTAAAAGTAAATTAAAAAAACAAAAGTCCCGGAATTCGGGACTTTTATTTTTTAGTGACCAGCTTCAGCTTTCTTTATAATCTCTTCAAAAAACATAATAGACCAGATAATATTGCCTTTATCTGCATATGGAATTATATCATCTAAGGTATTTTGTACTGCAACAAGGTAGGTTCCTTTATTTTTCACTTCTTTCTCAACGTGCTCAAGATTCAAAGGTGTTTCAGGAATCCCCATTTCTTTCAGAGTCGCTCCTGGCTTAGATTGTAATGCCAGATAAGGAACAACTTCTGTAAGGATTTTAATTCTTTCCATGTATAGCTGAGTAAGCTCTAGTTTTCCAAGACCTTTCAACTCATCTTCGGTATGGTATTTAGTCAGTTTCGCATCAGCACTTACATAAGTATAAGATGATGATTTTGATTTTGATTTGTCGTTCTGTGCGGAAACGGATGAAATTGCAATATAAGCTAGGGCGGCAATTATAAAATGTTTCTTCATATCCTAAGATTGGATTTTTTTGCTTATCAAATATCCTAATAATTCACTTTTAATTCAAATAAAAACTGAAAAAATCCAAAACCTATAATTATTCAATACAGGCTGGATTGGATAATAACTGTAATATAAACTTTACTTTTTTAAATAATAAAAATTTACTCGTTTACTAAGGTTTCTGTTTTAGAAAGGTCTCTATTTTTTCATTTTTACAAATCGTTTCTAAAGCACTTTCATATCCGATATTAAAAATTTCTTCCGCTTTACCCAAATCAAAAATTCTATATTTACACAAGGCTTGCGGTTCGATAACCAAATCACAATAATCTTTCCTTGGTTTGACGTTACAACCAACTGCCAGATTAAAAGTTCTTTCCACCATCGATTTTATGGATGTAACTTCAAAACTGGGATTATTAGGATTCACGTGAGCGCCAATCAGGAAATCCACTTTACCAATAAGAGGTTCAACGGGCAAATTATTAATAACTCCCCCATCAACAAGTCTTTTTTCGCCATAAACAAAAGGAGCAAAAAGCAATGGAATACAAGCAGATGCAAGTATTGGCTCAATCAGATTTCCACTGTCAAAATATATAGTTTTCCCTTCTTTTAAATCGGCTGCGGATATAAATAGCTTTATTTTAAGTTCTTCAAAAGTCAGACAAGGAAGATAAAGTTTATAAATTGGAATCAGCCTTTGCATATTTAAGAGTCCAAATTTGCTCCAGGCTGGTCTGAAATACTTAAACATTCTGGGTTTTAAAAGTGTCGCAAGAATTTGCTCAGGTTTCAGTCCTGCAGCATATAATGCTCCGACAATTGCTCCTGAACTTACACCAGAAATCATATCTGGCTTTAATCCTTTTTCCTCTAATGCCTTTAAAATTCCAAGATGAGCAATCCCCCTTGCTCCTCCGCCGGAAAGTGTCAATCCGATTTTCATTTATAACACTTCTTTTAATTTAAATGTATCTTTTACTCTAAATCCCTTTTCAGTTTCCTGAACAGTACAGCACTCATGTATAGAGTCATGCTCCAGAAAGATGATGTAATCTTTGCTAATTGCATCTGTAAAAAAGAGTTCCTTTTCCTGCATTGAAATCAATGGTCGAGTATCATAGGCCATGATATAAGGAATAGGAATATGCCCAACAGAAGGTAACAGATCTGCAGCAAAAACTAATTTCTTTCCCTTATAATCTATAATTGGAATCATCTGCTTGTCTGTATGTCCGTCTACAAATAAAAAATCAATCGACCTGAAAGGTGTCTCCTCTCTGATCCCTACAAATTCTAGTTTTCCACTCTCCCGTAAAGGAAATATATTTTCTTTTAAAAAACTGGCCTTTTCTCGCGCATTGGGAATTGAGGCCCATTTCCAATGATCTTCATTAGACCAATAAACGGCATTTTTAAAAGTCGGTTCTATTTTCGTTCTATCTTTATTATATACAGTAGCTCCTCCGCAATGATCAAAATGTAAATGGGTCAGTATCACATCTGTAATATCATTTTCAGAAAAACCTGCCTTATGAATAGATTTAACCAGAGTATCTTCACCATGCAAATAATAATGGCGTAAAAAATTATCATCCTGTTTATCTCCAATTCCAGTATCTATTAATATGAGTTTATTCCCATCTTCTATAAGAAGGCAACGCATAGCCCAGGTGCATAAATTTTTATCATCAGCCGGATTAGTTTTTTGCCAAAGAGTTTTAGGTACTACGCCAAACATAGCTCCACCATCAAGCTTAAAAAATCCTGTATTTATTACGTGTAAATTCATAGATACTTTATCTAAAAAGTAATGTTATTACCGGATATTTATAAAAAACAAAAAGCTGTTTAGGTCCTAATTGTTTCCTAAACAGCTTTTATTATTTCTTCAGAAAATTGAATTATTCAACAAAGACTCCCATTGCACCAAACTTTTCAATTCTTTGAGCTATTCTTTCCTCAGATGAAAACTTTGATAATTCATCTATACTATCAAGTATTACTTTTCTGATTTTCTTAGCTGTTCCAACAGGATCTACGTGAGCACCGCCAAGAGGTTCTTTGATAATATCATCAACCATTTTATTTTTATGCATATCGGTTGCAGTAAGTTTCAAAGCTTCCGCAGCTTGCTCTTTGTAATCCCAGCTTCTCCATAAAATTGAAGAACAGGATTCAGGAGAAATAACAGAATACCAGGTATTTTCCAGCATTAATACCTTGTCTCCTATTGCAATACCTAAAGCTCCGCCGGAAGCTCCTTCTCCAATTATGATACATATTACCGGCACTTTTAGTAGAAACATCTCTTTAATATTTCTGGCAATAGCCTCAGCCTGACCTCTTTCTTCAGCTTCAAGACCAGGAAAAGCTCCGGGAGTATCAATAAATGTAACAATAGGTACATCAAACTTTTCTGCCATTTTCATAAGGCGAAGCGCTTTTCTGTAGCCCTCAGGGTTAGCCATCCCAAAGTTTCTCAATTGTCTTTGTTTGGTATTTCTTCCTTTTTGGTGTCCAATTATCATTACAGAATGATCGCCGACCTGAGCAAGTCCGCCAACCATAGCTTTATCGTCTTTTACGGAACGATCCCCATGCAACTCAATAAATTTATCAGCAATGGCACTGATATAATCAAGAGTGTAAGGTCTGTCCGGATGTCTGGACAATTGCACTCTCTGCCATCTGGTAAGGTTAGAGTATGTTTCTTTTTTCAAAGTCTTGATTTTTTCTTCCAAAGATTTAACCGCAGAGGAAACATCCACATTATTCTCCTGAGCCAGCAACTTCATATCAATTAACTTAGCTTCCAGTTCCGCGATTGGTTTTTCAAAGTCCAATAACATATTTTGTTAACAATAGTATTTCTGCAAATTTATAAAATATAATTTCTGAACATATACCCCGACACAACTTAAGATACAAACAACTAAAAACCAAAAAGTTAACTTTAAAATTATTTTATCTTTTCAAAATATAAATTCTTTTAAAAAAAGGGATTCTTAGTTTTTACCTTCTTCACAATGTCTCTGAGGAAATAATATCTTTCGGCAAATGAGAGATTTATAAAATATTTATAACATAAATGTCTTTTTTTCGTTCTTATCGCTTGCTTTTATTTTCATATGTCTTTTTTAAAATTAATTTTGGATAATTAATAACCTAACATATTTTAAACTTTAAAGTAGTAGTTGAATGGATAAAAAACATGCAGATACCTTATTAGTAGAGATTGCCTGGGAGGTTTGCAATCAGGTAGGCGGAATTTATACCGTCATTCGTTCAAAGGTCCCAAGCATGATTGAGAAGTGGGATGAAAACTATTGTCTGATTGGTCCATACGTTCATAGCAGAATGCCAGCTGAATTTGAACCTGTTGAAAACGAAGATGATCCATTCTATCAGGCTGCCAAGCAACTCAGAAGTTTTGGATATGAAGTTCATTATGGCTACTGGCTCGTTTCCGGAAAACCCAGAGTGATTCTTTTGAACCCTTTTAGTATTTATAATAAATTAAATGAAGTTAAGTACATTCTGTGGGAACACCACGGAATTTCTTCTCCTGAAGGTGACGACCTTATAAATCAGGTTATAGCATTTGGGCACTTGGTTAAATTATATTTTGCTGAGCTTACTCTTGTAACCGATAAAAAAATTATTGGTCATTTCCATGAATGGATGGCAGGAACCGCAATTCCGGCAATAAGAAGGGACAACTTACAGGCCACTACTGTATTTACAACCCACGCAACGCTTCTAGGCCGATACCTGGCAATGAATGATGCTCACTTTTATGACCATCTTCCCTTTTATGACTGGGAAAAAGAAGCTGTCAATTTTAACATAGAAACTTCTGTTAAAATTGAACGCGCTGCCGCACATGGGGCACATGTATTCACTACAGTAAGTGAAGTAACAGCCAGAGAATGTGCCTCCTTGCTTGGCAGAAACCCTGATCTGATTCTCCCAAATGGTCTGAATATCGAGCGATTTACCGCACTTCATGAATTTCAAAACCTCCATAAAGAATACAAAGAAAAGATCCACCAATTCATAATGGGACATTTCTTTCACAGCTACTCTTTTGATCTGGATAAAACACTTTATTTCTTCACTTCCGGAAGGTATGAATACAAAAACAAAGGTTTTGACCTGACTCTGGAAGCCCTTGCTAGACTTAACTGGAGAATGAGGCAGGAAAATATGGATATGACTGTGGTCATGTTCTTTATTACCAAACAACCTTATCACTCTATAAACCCATCGGTACTACAATCCAGAGCAGTAATGGAGGAAGTCAGACAGGATTGCAAAGCCATTGAAAAACAGGTAGGGGAAAGACTTTTCAATGAAGCGGCAGCAAGTGGTGATATCACGATGCCAAACCTCAATAATTTTGTTGACGAATACTGGAGATTAAGATTAAGAAGAATACTTCAATCCTGGAAATCTAATCACCTTCCATTTGTAGTAACGCATAATCTAATACATGACCAATACGATGATATACTTAGCTTCCTGAGGACCGCCAATCTGGTTAACAACTGGTATGACAGAGTAAAAATCGTATATCATCCTGACTTTATATCTCCAACCAACCCATTATTTGGTATGGAATATGGTCAGTTCGTAAGAGGTTGTCATTTGGGAATTTTCCCAAGCTATTATGAGCCATGGGGATATACTCCACTGGAATCTATAGCAAGTGGAGTACCTGCAGTAACTAGTGATCTTTCCGGTTTTGGTGATTATATCCTTTCAAACATTCCTCAACATGAAGAAAAAGGACTTTATGTTGTAAACAGAAGGTACAAAAGCTTTGACGAAGCTGCAAATCAGCTTACAGATCAGCTTTATTCATTTGTTAAGCTTGCAAGAAGAGAAAGGATCACACAGAGAAACCTGGTTGAAAGTTCTTCCGAGACATTTGACTGGAAAAATTTGTCCGTATACTATGAACGGGCCTATGATCTGGCTTTAAATTATTTATAATTTTTTTAAAAGAGAGGCTGTATTTTGAATGTACAGCCTCTTTTTATTTCCACCACCCCAACGCATTTAAATTTCTAAAATTCAAACCATTAATAAGCAGTTTAAAACTCATTTCCTGTTTAATTTTGGTTTTATCTGATTCCTGTTACAACTCCCATATAAAAATTAAAATTTGCTAAAAATAATTGTTAAATTAGCAGTTTGATAAAAGGTCTACACTTGAGAATTCTTTTAATCAGACAAATAAATCGGATAAAACCAGGAACAATCATTTATGCTAATTGAAAATGTCGAAAAGACCACCACTGTGGAGGAGCTGAAGAAAATTGCTTCACAGGTGAGAAGAGATATTGTAAGAATGGTACATTGCTGCAGCTCAGGCCACCCAGGCGGATCACTTGGTTGCGCAGACTATCTTGTTGCGCTTTATTTCAGAGAGATGAAGCATAATACTCAATTTACTATGGACGGGATAAATGAAGATCTTTTCTTCTTATCAAACGGGCATATTTCACCACTTTGGTATAGCGTCCTTTCAAGAGCCGGCTACTTCCCTGCTTCAGAACTGGGTACATTCAGAAAACTTAATTCCAGATTACAAGGACATCCAGCAACAGAAGAGCATCTTCCGGGCATCAGAATTGCTTCTGGTTCACTTGGACAAGGTCTGTCTGTGGCTGTAGGTGCTGCACAAGCAAAGAAATTAAATAAAGATAACAGACTGGTTTATGTGTTAATGGGCGATGGAGAGCAACAGGAAGGTCAGGTTTGGGAAGCCTTGATGTATGCAGCTCATCATAAAGTAGATAACATAATAGCTGCAGTAGATTATAACGGACAACAAATTGATGGGCCTTGTGATAAAGTTATGTCACTGGGAGATCTTAAAGCTAAATATGAGTCGTTTGGCTGGAAGGTTCTTGAATGTGCAGAAGGCAATAAAATGGAGGCCATTACTGAAACACTTCAAAAAGCAAAGTCACTTACAGGACAAGGTCAGCCTATTGCAATTTTATTGAGGACCGAAATGGGCTATGGTGTTGATTATATGATGGGATCACATAAATGGCACGGTGCAGCTCCCAATGATGAGCAACTGGCAAAGGCACTTGCGCAACTTGAGGAAACTCTTGGCGATTATTAATCCATCTTAAAATTTTTATTGCTCTTAAGAAAATGAAGAAATTTACATTCGAAGAAAAAATAGATACAAGATCAGGATTTGGAGTAGGACTGGTTGAAGCAGGAAGATTAAACTCCAATGTCGTAGCTCTTTGTGCCGACCTTATAGGTTCATTAAAAATGGGAGATTTTATTAAGGAATTTCCTGATCGTTTTTTTCAGGTAGGAATTGCAGAAGCCAACATGATAGGTTTGGCTGCGGGATTAACTATCGGTGGCAAAATTCCATATACTGGTACTTTTGCGAACTTCTCTACTGGAAGGGTATTTGACCAGATCAGACAATCAGTATCTTATTCTGAAAAAAACGTTAAAATCTGTGCATCACATGCCGGACTTACGCTGGGTGAAGACGGTGCCACACACCAGATTCTTGAAGATATTGGAATGATGAAAATGCTTCCTCATATGGTAGTTATCAATCCATGCGATTTTAACCAGACTAAAGCTGCTACCATTGCCATAGCTAATCATTATGGTCCTGTATATCTAAGATTCGGAAGACCTGCTGTACCAAACTTTACTCCGAAAGATCAGAAGTTTGAAATTGGAAAAGCACTTCTTTTAAACGAAGGTGCGGACGTTTCCATCTTTGCTACAGGTCACATGGTTTGGGAAGCAATAAAGGCCGGAGAAATTCTTGAACAAAAAGGAATTGATGCTGAAATTATTAATATCCACACCATTAAGCCATTAGATACTGCTGCTATTCTTAAGTCTGTCCAAAAAACCAAATGCGCTGTTTCTGCAGAAGAGCATCAGGTTAGTGGTGGCTTAGGAGAAAGTATTGCTCAGGTACTATCCAGAAACTATCCATTACCACTCGAGATTGTTGCGGTAAATGATAGCTTTGGAGAAAGCGGGACACCTGATCAGCTTATGGAAAAATACGGATTGACTGCAAATGACATTGTTAAAGCAGCAATGAAGGTAGTTGAAAGAAAGGCCGCAATGAAAACCTTAAGTGTATAACTTCTATAAGTTATTATAATTTTGAAAAGAGGCTGTCTAAAAAAGACAGCCTCTTTTTTTATACTCAAAAATGATTATTTTTTTTCAAAATTAAAGTGTGGAGCAATTTGGCTTTCCCCAATACTACATTTCGATAAATTGATTTCATTAAGAGCGTTAAAATTCTTAAATTGGACTATATTTATAATTGATTGACTTTAAATACACTAATTTTCTCTCTAAAAAACACAATGACACATCAATTAAAGTTTTTATTAAAAACGGGACTGGTATTGCTGCTCACCTTGTTTTCACAATTATCTATTGCCAGAGATTATGAAGCTCCCAAAGCTCAGACTGCTCCGGTAATAGATGGAGTTGGAAGCGATGCGTGTTGGGCTTTAGCAAACTGGTATTATATTGATCAGACTTGGCTGGGTTCAACACCAACAGCAGCAGATTTTTCAGGAAGATTTAAAGCTGTATGGGATGCAGATAAACTTTATATTTTAGGAGAAATCACAGATAATGTTTTAAGCGATAAGACTGCAGCACCACTTGTAAATTATTGGGAAGATGATTGTTTTGAAGTCCTTCTGGATGAAGATAAATCCGGTGGAGATCATGAAAAAAACTTCAATGCCTTTGCTTATCATATTTCAACTTTGTTAGATGCTGTGGATATCGGCACTGATGGCAACCCTCGCCTTTTCAACGATCATGTCAATGTTAAATGGACGAAAAATGGTGACGTATATACCTGGGAAGTAGCTATTACTGTTTATACTGATGCTTTTGTATATGGAGCTTCCAGCAATCCAAAAGCAAATCTGGCAGTAAATAAAAAGATGGGGCTTGCCCTCGCCTATTGCGATAATGACGGAGCTTCAACCCGTGATAATTTCATGGGATCTGAAATCGTTACAGGACCTGATAAAAATGTTGCGTATAAAACAGCGGATATATTCGGAACATTAACTCTGGTTGAATCTTCTGCTCCAACCGCTACTTTTGTTCATTCTGTTGTAGCTTCCAATCTTGCAAATCCAACAGTAATGGTATGTGCTCCTGATGGAAGAATCTTTGTCTGTGAGCAGGAAGGAAAACTCAGAATAATCAAAAACGGAAATTTACTTTCCACCCCTGCGGTTACCGTTCAGACTGCAGTTTATCTGTCTCATTTCGGAAGCTATAGTGAAAGAGGCTTGATTGGTCTTGCCCTTGATCCGGATTTTGAGACTAACAATTATATATACTTATACTATACTGTTAATTCAAGCGGAATCCACAATAGAGTAAGTCGTTTTACCATGAATGGAGATGTTGTTGTCTCAGGCAGCGAATTAGTTCTATTGGAACTGGAAACACTAAGTGATCAGTCTGTCAGTCACAATGGAGGGGCAATGGCTTTTGGAAAAGATGGTAAACTATATATAGCAACAGGTGATAATCAACAAAAGGTAACTCCTCACGTATCACAAAACCTTGATAGTTATTTTGGAAAGATCCTTAGAATAAATCCTGATGGCAGTGCTCCTGCTGACAATCCCTTTCCTACTGGCTCTGAAAAAAGAAAAAGAGTTTGGGCATACGGACTCAGAAATCCTTTCACTTTTGATATACAACCGGTAACGGGTAAAATATATGTAAACGATGTTGGTGAAGACGCTTGGGAGGAAATAAACGATGTAACAATCGGAGGAAAAAATTTCGGATGGCCTTCGACAGAAGGTAAAACTACTAATCCGGATTTTACCAGTCCGGTTTATGCATATGGTCATACTACGACTGACAGTACAGGCTGTGCTATAACTGGTGGAACATTTTTCAATCCTCAATCCACCAATTATCCATCCAAATACATAGGCATGTATTTCTTTATGGATTACTGCAACAATTGGATCAACTTTGTAGATCCGGCTAACAATTTCAAAAGACAAACCTTTTCTGCGAATGTTGCCGGAGCTCCGGTTGCAATAGACGCAGGAGCTGACGGAAATTTATATTATCTCAGCAGATCCAATAGAGCCGTATACAAAATAGTATATTCAGGTAACTCTGCTCCCGAAATCGTAAACCATCCTCAGAACGCAAATATTTTCGAAACTCAACCTGTCACATTTTCCGTTACAGTTACGGGCTCAGCACCATTCACCTATCAATGGATGAAAAACGGAGTAAATATTCCTAATGTGAACTCTTCTACTTATACAATTTCTGCAACTACCTCAGGAGATGCTGGTGAATATTCGGTTGAAGTAAGTAACTCAGCAGGTTCCGAGACAAGTAATGTAGCTATACTGACTGTTGGTCCCAAAAACTCCAAGCCTGTAGCCACTATTTTAACACCTATAAACAATGTCCTTTATAAGGGAGGAGATGTAATTACCTTTAGCGGCTCTGGTACAGACCCAGAGGATGGGGCATTGCCTGCCTCTGCCTTTACATGGTTGTTTGACTTTCATCATAATACGCACGTTCACGATGGACTTCCTTTAATTGGAATTAAAAATGGAACATTTACCATTCCTACTTCAGGGGAAACTGAAGACAATGTATGGTTCAGAATTAAACTTATAGTTAAAGATAACCTGGGACTAACCGACACTGCATATGTTGAAATTTTCCCTAAAAAATCTACACTTACACTTGCTACTGAACCAGCAGGCTTACAGTTAAAAATAGACGGACAACCAAAACCTACTCCATACTCCACCCTTTCAGTGCAAGGAGTAGAACGTTCCATCAGCCCTGTTTCGCCTCAAACTGTCAATGGTATTCCTTATGTATTTGATCATTGGGTTCATGGGGGAAGTGCTGATCAGATCATCTCAACACCTTTATCTAATACAACATACACTGCAGTGTTTAAGAAAATTTATCAGGATACATCTTCTTATTCTCCTATCCATGATGCTTATGTTCAAAATGCAAGGTATGATACTTCATTTAAAAATAAAACTTACGGTACACTTGACCCCCAATTCCTGGTTTCAAAAGTGCTTTTACCCGAAGGAAATAACAGAAATACTTTTATAACTTTTGATATCTCAGATTATAAAGACAGTATTTTAACTGCCAAGCTTAAACTGTATGGCTATATTGAAGAAACTGATACAGATAAAAAATCTTCAATAGCTGTTGGAGTTTATACTTCCTCAACGAACTGGACGGAAAATACTATTACCTGGACCAACCAGCCTGCTATCTCCTCTGTTGCCCTTGATACAACTGTAGTTAATGGATATACCTACAATACATATTACTGGGATGTAACAAACTATATCAAGAGTGAAAGAGCAGCTGGAAGAACCAAAATCACTTTGGTTATTAAAAATATAGAGCAAAGCTTTCCAAGGATCTATTTCAACTCCAAAGAGAACATCAACGGCAATGGTCCCAAACTAGAGATTTTAGCACCTTGTCCTGGACCAACGCTAAATGCAACCCAGACCAATCCTACTTGTTACGGAGGAAATAACGGTACTATTGCCATCTCGGCAACAGGCGGTATAACACCTTATCAATATTCATGGACCAACGCATCCAGTACAACTTTTACAGCAACCGGATTAGCTGCCGGAAGTTATACAGTGACTGTTACTGACGGCAAAGGCTGTTATTCAACAAAAACAGTTACTATTACTCAGCCTGCTTCTATTGGTATTGCAATTGTAAAGACATCCCCTAGCTGTTTTGGTGGAGACAATGGAAGCGCTGTTGCAACAGCTTCAAACGGAACTGCTCCTTACACATACTCCTGGTCACCATCCGGCGGAACAACAGCCACTGCAAACAACCTTGCTGCAGGAGTATATACCTTGACAGTTACTGATTCAAAAAGTTGTAAGGCCACCTCTACAGTAACCATTGAAAACCCTCAGAATCTATCGGCCCTTTTGACTCATTCAAATGTAAGCTGCTTCGGTGGAAACAATGGAAGTGCTACTGTTGTGCCTTCTGGAGGAACTTCTAGTTATACATATAGCTGGTCACCATCCGGAGGTATCGCAGCTACTGCGTCCAACCTCAGCGCAGGCACTTATGTATGTAAAATCACAGATTCAAAGTCTTGTTTTATTGAAAAGTCTGTTACGATAAGTCAACCGTCTGCAGCACTGGCAGCTACAACTACACAGGATAACGTAACATGCTTAAATGGAAGCTCAGGTCAGGCTACAGTTGCTCCTACCGGAGGAACCGCACCATATTCATACTCCTGGTCTCCTTCAGGAGGAACCTCTGCAAAAGCGACAGGTCTTTCTGCCGGAGCTTATACATGTACTGTCACGGATGCAAATGGCTGCACCATTCAAAAATCTGTAACAATAACCTCTCCTTCTACACTTCAGGCCTCATCTGTACAAACAGATGTAAGTTGTTTCGGAGAGTCTGACGGATCGGCAACTATATCTGCGACCGGAGGTGGCGGAACCTACACTTACACCTGGTCTCCGGTGAACGGATCAGAAGCTTCATTATCCGGACTTTCTGCCGGTAATTATGCCTGCACGATAAAAGACCAACTTGGATGTACTGTAACAAAATCTATTACCATAAATCAGCCAGATGCAATCAATGCAACAGCTGTAACTACCAATGTAAGCTGTTTCGGCGCAGCAGATGGTAGTGCCACATTGGTCCCTGCCGGGGGAACTCCTGCTTACACCTATTCATGGGCTCCATCAGGAGGTACAGGCTCAGTAGCCAGCGGTCTTACTCCCGGATCTTATACCGTTACCATTAAAGACAGTAAAAATTGTAGTGCGACCAAGTCCGTTAATATTACTCAACCACTTGCCTTAGAAGCAACAACTGATGTCATTAATGCAAAATGTTTTGCAGATAATTCGGGTTCAATTGCTGTAAAGGTAACCGGAGGTACAAGTCCATATAACTATAACTGGAATCCACCAGTTGTTACCGGGCCCAATGCCACCAGCCTCTTCTCCGGAAAATATACAGTTATCATTACCGATGCTAATGGATGTAAAAAGGAAATAACAGAAACAATAGAGCAGTCGCAGGCAATGACTATCAATTCTGTAATTAACAGTCCTAGCTGTGAAGGCAAAGCTGATGGAACAATTACTATATCATCTGTCTTAGGAGGAACTGCACCATTCAGTTATACATGGAATACAGGTTCAACTGGCAATTCCATTTCAGATCTTGAAGCAGGAAGCTATAGTGTACTTGTACAAGATGGAAAAGGATGTACGGGATTAAAAGATTTTACAATTACAGAACAACAGTTAATATCCGTTTCAGCAATAATAACTAACCCGATATGTTCTTACGATAAAAACGGATCCATCGAACTTAAAGTAAGCGGAGGAGCGATTCCATATAAATTCGAATGGAATAATGGTCTTAGTACTGGAGATATCAGCGATCTTGCCCCTGGCAATTATACGGTTGTAATAACAGATAATCAAAACTGTAGAGCAACTAAATCAATTGAACTTTCTAGTAGTTCTTCCAAAATGACTGTAACTTCTGTAATTGAAAATGAAGGCTGCCCTGGTACAGCAAATGGAAGTATTAGTCTTGCTGTCAGTGGTGGTGTCCCTGAATATCAATATGCCTGGGAAAACCAGTCGTCAACTTCTTCAAAATTAAGTAATATTCAGGCGGGATCATTTACTTATACTGTAACTGACATGCTTGGCTGTAAAACGTCCAGCACCTTAGTTGTTGGAAATGGAATATGTACAGGTATTCCAGGTTCAATTGAAAATGTAACGGAAATCTTAGTTTATCCAAATCCTACTTCGGAAAAGTTAACAATTGAAACTGATATGAACATCAGGTCAATTATCATTCGTGATAATCTTGGTCGTATTGTACTTAGCCTTAAATCTGCAAATCAGATTGAATTGACTAACATGAGTAATGGTATTTACTACATGGAAATTGAAACAGACAAAGGAAAGTCGATCAGAAAAATCTCAAAAGAGTAAAACATATTTAATTTTCTACAAAAAAAGCTATCCTGACAGATAGCTTTTTTTGTTTGTCTGAGATGTTATTAAAATGAAAAATCATGACAATGTTTCGATTTTCTCACCTAAAACAGGTCCACTAAACCTTAATTTCAGTTTTCGCAAAATGTAAAATAAAAATTGTCTATTTTTTTTAACTGGTAATGAATATGTTATAAAATAAATAAAAAAAATATAGACTTTTTTTTGAGAGGGGCTTGCATTGTATGAATAAAAGGTATAGCTTTGCACCACCTTAAACGAAAGAGGTAGCCGAAAACAGAAAGAAAGTTTAGGTTTTAAAATTAGAAAAGACTTATTGAAAATATTGGACTGGTAGTTCAGCTGGTTAGAATGCCGCCCTGTCACGGCGGAGGTCGCGGGTTCGAGTCCCGTCCAGTCCGCAAAAAGCCTTCAGATTGAAAAATTTGAAGGCTTTTTTGTTTTATATACCTGGTAATTTTAATAAATTTAAAATATGAGAATATTCATATTTATCACCATCTTACTTCTTTCCTTTAAGACAACTTTTGCTCAGGTCAATCTACCTACGGATCAAAACGGGAAAATAACCTATACTGACATAATCATTGATAGTGGCGCCAGTGCGCAACAATTATATATTCAGGCTAAAAACTGGATTTATAAACATCATAAATCCACATCCAAATCAATAGAACTTGACTCTGCCGCAGGTAGGCTAACAGCTAAGGGATATTATCTTGTTTATAACAAGGGAGTCGTTTCCAAGCAGGTTCATGGTGCTATCAGATATAATGTACTGATTGAAGTAAAAGACAATAAATACCGTTACAGCTTTAGTGATTTTGTTTTTGAATATTATCAGCAAAACAGGAACTATCAGTATGTACCAACCGGAAAAGAAAAGTCATTAGAAGAAGATAAATTTGCCGGATTTCAGAAATCCTGGGACAATCATAAAATTGACAATGACAAATTAATAAAAAATCAAATCAGCAGTTTAAAATCTGCGATGAAACATGCTGAGGAGGTGAAACCCACTCCTACAAAACCCGCTGTTGAGTGGTAATTATTGCAATTCGAGGTTTTCAGAAAAAAACATCTCTTTGGTTTCAAGGTGAAGGCAGCACAAATAACCGTATCTACGTGCACTTAATGCATAAACACAACCTCCGTCAATATTAATCTCAAAATTTTCCTTGGAAGAATTTAGCTTAGATAAAATCCTTTCCCGATCCAGCGGAGTGTGTCCATGTACCACTATCCGATTACCAGTTCTCAATGGATCAACTTCTGAATATCTTGTCCATACAAGCACATCTTTTCCCGAATAAATATTATCGGATTTAAAGTCCAGACCTGCATGAACCAATATGTAATTTTCAAGTTCTATATATAGCTCAAGTTCTTTAAAAAAAGAGATATACTTTTCATCAAGCTCATGTATCGTTGACACTCCAAAACTCTTCAGTGAAGTATCTCCTCCATTTATAAGCCACATTCTTTCATAAGTGTTGTCTGAAAAACTCTGAAGCAACATATCTTCATGATTTCCCAGAAGACATCTTACATTATGTCCTTTTTCTTTTAATTCCAGAATATAATCAATTACACCTTTGCTATCAGGGCCTCGGTCAATATAATCACCCAGGAAATATAAGGAGTCTTGTTTGGTTAAATTTATAATTGATTCTACCATATGCCTGAGTGTTGTAGCACACCCATGTATATCCGATAAAACAAATGACCTCATAATACTTCGTTCAAGCTGTAGGCAAGCCTACTTTATCTTTATTTTCTTTAAAATAAGTAATAATCTCTGTTATAAGCTCTGTTTTCAAAGTTCCTGAAATTGAAGGTTCAGAGAGGTATCTTAGCTTTGCCTGAATCCATGTATTTTCGTGGATTCTAAAATCAACTACAGGCTGATCATTAATATGTTCTTCATCTACTGCTGTCTCTTTCAGAATTGAGTGGTAAATCTTTACCGTTGATTCAATCTCCCCTCCTTGTTTTCTGTTTGCAATTTCCATCATTGATTTTTTTACGAAATCAAGGTCACTTTCAAATGATATATAAAAAGAAATTTCATCCCATATAAAAGGGAACAAAGGCCAAGAATAATTAATTATGTGCTGATTCAGAATAATGGAGTTTGGAAATTTTGCTATCCTACCAGTAGGATGATCTGAAGCTAGAGCATCTCCCAACGTTTCCCAGATTGTAGTTTCAAGATATCCCACATCAATAACATCTCCTGTAATATCTCCTATTCGAATTCTGTCTCCTACTCTGAATGGCTTATTTATAATGATATAAATCCATGCTATAAAACTTGTAATAGGTGTCTGAAGAGCAAATCCGAGAACAAGTGAAATCAACCCCAGAGAAACGACTGCAGTATACCAATTTGCAAATAAAATCGATACTATTATTAAAACTAATATTACTCCCGAAATCAGATTAAGAACCCTATTCAGATTGAATCTGGTTGCTGTTTCTTCTATACTGTTTATAAAAATTACTTTAATTGATTTGGACAGTGTAAGAACAAGCATCACACTCATGAGAGCTTGTATGAGATTAGAACTTATCTGAAGCTGCTGAGGAAGAAAATCATTAAAAACTTCAAGGTCGAATATCAATCCAATTTTAAGGACATATTTCAATATTGCCAGGCAAAGGAGCAACCCAAAATAGATTGTCAGATAAAGCTTATCCTTCGCATTGGCTGTGATAGTTGCTTTTTTCTTAAGCCTCTTGCGTTTAGAAGAAGCCCTTAGAGCCATCTGTACATCATTTTTCCCTCTGATAAAATCTTCTGTTACTATTGAATCTTTATACATTTGCGAGATATTGATAATAGTGGGTTTATGACTAACAATAATATTATAACTTATTCCACCTGTCTAACCTTCATAGAAATCAATACGCAAAGGACAGTGGCTATACTTGCGATAAGACCAAGCTTCCAGAAACCGGAGACTTTATCATCGAGAGTAGTGGAAATAATAAGTCCACCCAATATTGAAGACAATGCGGACGATAGCTGCTGAACAGAAGAATTGAAACTCATAAAACCACCACGCTGTTTTTTATCAACACTTGATGTGACCATGGCCATGGCGGGTACAAACCTTCCTCCAAATGCAATAAAGAAAGAAGTAGTAACCAGGAAAGCTACATATTTCGGTACTTGAGGGAGATTTGTAACAAGTAAGATAGGGATAATTGAAATCAATGCCATTATGATAAACACTTTCCTTTTCCCATGCAGGTCTGCAAGTTTCCCTATTGCAGGGCTGGAAAAGAATGTGGCAAGGCCTCCAAACAGATAAATATATGCAATCTGATCTTTTTCAAAGCCTACATTTTTCACCATATAGTCACTTATAAATGGGATAACGGTAAGGCCGGCAATCATTAAGACAAACGTAAACAACAAAGCCCATAACAAATTGGAATTACTAAAAATATGCTTTATCAGAACAAAAGGATTTTGCTCTATGCCCACTGAAATATGGCTCCTGAGAGATGGAAAGGTTTTCCAGGCGATGCCCCATACCCCCAAAGAGATTGTAGTAATTAAAAAAAAGGGCATATGCCAGTTAATCTTTACTGCGAGAAAATAACCCAGAGGAATTCCGGCAATAGAAGCAGCGGAAAATGCAGCCATTACAAATCCGGTAGCCTTCCCTCTTCTTTCTTCCGGAATGGCATCCCCTATGACGGCCAACACCAAAGCTCCCAATATGCCACCGAATGCACCAGCCAAAAATCTGGCCGCCAAAAATAAACTATAGCTTTGCGCTAAAGCGCATCCCAGTGTGCTAATTATAAAACCAAAGTATAGCGCTAATATTGCCGCCTTTCGGTCAAACCTGTCGATGTAGAATGATCCCAGAAAACCAAATATACCGGCACTTGCGGCATAAGCAGCGACTAAAAGAGAGAATTGTTTATTATTGATATGCAATACTGACTGCAATACAGGATTCATTGGCATCATGATTACAAAGTCCATGATGTGGGTAAAATTGATTGCTGCTAATACAAATAATAACAGCTTCTCACTTTTTCGATTTTCTGATTGACTTTCCAAGGGAAAAATTTTCAGGAAAAATAACTAATAAAAATTAAGACCGAAAAAATCCTCCTCCGTATCTATTTATTACATTTCTTTCTCACTTTGATTTTTCCTGATCCCTGGCAACTGATACAAGCAATGCGCACTGTCCCCTTTCCCTTGCACTGACCGCAATTTCCAAACCCCGCCCCTTCACACTTACTGCACTTGTGAAAAGAATCCCCATAACTTTTGCTCTCACGATTCACACCGCTACCTTTGCAAACAGTACATAAGATTTTCCCCTTTCCTCTGCAATTCGGACAAGGAGCCTCTTCATCTCCGGTTCCAAAACACATGTCACATAATTCAACAGCTTCATAATATCCTGATTCGTGACAATGGGCATCTTTAATGTATTGCTGCGCCTCATTATAAAACTCTCCTTTTTTACCTGTTAAGCTCAGGTATTTTTCCATTGCGGCAATACTTCCTTTATAATTGCTCAGTCCAAACTGAGTTATGCCATAGAAGTACACTGTCTCGTCCGGCAACACGCTTTTTGTATCAAAAACTTTTTTAATGGCCTTTTCAGCTTCACTAAAGTTATTTCTGGATATTAAAACCTTAGCTTCTTGCAGATAAACACTAATTAATGAATCAGTCTTATTTTGGGCAAATAGATTTAAAGAAAGTAAATTAATAAAAATTATAAAAAACCATTTTTTCATTCAAACCACACCTATTTTTTTTGTCAATTCTAACTAAATTGAAACCTTTACAGAATCAAAACCGGAAAAAGGATATTTTTATTATTATTTTAAAAATTGTTTTTCCCAAATTAATACAAAATAATGAAAATAAAGTTGCTTGTCGTAGGAAAAACAGAAGAAGATTTCATGAATGAAGGAATTGACAAGTATATCTCCAGACTAAAGCATTATATATCTTTTGAGTTTATCATTATACCTGATGTAAAAGGAGGTTCAAAGTTAACCACTCTTAAACTAAAGGAAGAGGAAGGAAAACTTATATTGGCAAAAGTTTCGGCTGGTGACCAACTCATATTGCTGGATGAGAAAGGAAAAGATTTCACCTCAAGAGAATTTTCAGGATTTATTCAGAAAAAAATGAACTCAGGTGCTCAGGCTTTAATCTTTGTAATTGGCGGGGCTTTTGGATTTTCGGATGAAGTGTATGAAAAAGCTAAAGATCAGATATCTTTATCCAAAATGACATTCTCACATCAAATGGTCAGATTGTTTTTTACGGAACAATTATACCGGGCTTTTACAATCATAAAGGGAGAAAAATATCATCACGATTAAAAGGCTGATATTCTAATCCATTCCGGAAGGAACAACCATAATCACAGTCTCCTTTTCAACTTTTACCATACCTGGAGCAGCGCCTTTGATTTTCCTCACAAATTTTTTCTGGGTATACATAACAGGACAAAGGGAATCCGTTTTTCTCTTTGAATAAAATGCAGCAAGGGAGGCTGCACGTTCGATAACAGGGATAGGATAGTTCTGCCCAGGTCTCTGCTGAATAATAACATGTGATCCGGCTACATCCTTTGCGTGGAGCCAGAGATCATCCTTTTTACCAGTTTTAAATGTCAATTCTTCATTAGCCTTCGCTGATTTTCCAACCAGAATTTTATACCCCAAATAATCATAGGCTTTATAAGGGCCTTCCTGAAGCACTCGTTCTGTTTCTTTAGTTTTAAAATATTTACTCTGATAAGTTTTTAACTCTCTGGGATCTTCAATTTTGCTAACAGTTTCTTTATCCGTATCCAGTTGTTGAATAAGATCTATTCTTTGCAGAATCAGATTTTCGAGTACCTCTATTTCCTTAAATCTGGATTTTGATTTTTTATACAAAACTTCCGCATTTTTCTGTGGAGACAGCTTAGAATTAAGTTTAATTTCTCTTTCCTCATTTCTGTAAAAATCAAATAAGATAACACTTTCAGCCCCTTGTTGAATGGCATGCAAATTAGCCATGATCACGTCAGCTGTCTGATCCATAGGAATGCGTTCCTGGATTTCCTTAAGTCTTTTCTGCGAATCAGACACTACTGCTTTGGAATGCTTCAACCTTCGTTCCATATCCCTATAGAGCTCCTCCTTGATAGTATGAATGTGAAGGTCCTTAATGTATTGCCGATAAAATGAATTTATTGCCTTTATCGGATTATCATATTTCTCAAGGTAACTATCCTCAGGCAATACGCTAATTGCAGGCTTACCTTTTTCATCGCTTATAATATAAAAATCAGAGTTTTCGAAATGTGAAAGCAAAGAATTAAGGTTATTCCATTTGGCTTCAAGCGGCATTCTTCCATAACCCTTTTTCTCTAACCAAGCGACCGCTTCCTTTCCCAAAGTTGGAAGGAAAGCAATAAGATTTCCATTTGCTTCAGTAAATTTTGATAGGGAAAGGTCCAGCGTTCTGTTCAGTTTTTGCAGAGATAAATCTAAATCCAGTTTCAGGTTATTTTTAAAAATTTTCACAACCTTTTCAAGGTCAAACAAGACTATATTAGCCCTATTTCCGAACAACTTGAGAACAAGAGACTTGCCAGATTCCAAAGAAAACACAATACATCTTTCATTCAATGCAGTTTTAACTTCAATTACTTTCAGACCTAATATTTCCTGAAAAAGAGTGACCGAATTCTGTCTAGCCCTCTTAAAGTCATCCGGGAAAAACAAACATGAAAAAGTATTTTGAAAATGAGCCTGAATAAAAAACTCTTTTTCACCTTTCTGAAAGACTAAAATTAGCTCTTCTTTCTGCTGACTAAAACAATCTGCCACTTCGAACCCTTTCAAAAACTGAAGCGCTGATGCCAATTTGGATATAAAAAAGTAGTTATTATGCACTTTAATGATTTAGATAGTAGTAAAAATAAAAAGATTCCGGATTAACCGGAACCTTTTATTGATTATCATATTTTCTCAGCAAATAATCTGCAGAATAAACACCTGATCCGTAAAACAGGAAGAATACGAGTAATAGCAATACAAGTATTGAGATCAACAATTCCGAATGTATTGAAATTACGTAATTTCTTGCATTAAATATTATAGCTCCTATCAATATAGGCAACTGGAATAGTATAGCCACTCTGGTAATGGTACCCATAGCTATCAGCACTCCGCCCGTAAGGTGCATTAATGCGATATAATGGGCAATTACTACAGCTCCGAATTCCATTTTACTTGTAGAGATAATGTTCTGTAAAGCAGTGGTGTCTGAAATAAATAAAATTCCTTTCACCATCAGATATATCCCTAAAAGCACTCTTAGTCCCGCTACTATCAATGAATCTCGATGTACTTCTTTCCAGGAGTAAGCTTTTTGTATTAAATCCATATGGTCCTCCTTTTATATTATGAACAATACAGCTTAAATCTAAGTTTTTCACAATGAAATTTAACACTATTTTTTTACCCGTTACGTATATATGGAAATGATTTACTTCAGGTTATTCTATTCAAATAAGAAACTTCTCTTCGTTGCTATACTCCTCACATTCTTTGCAGGCTTCGGAAAGACTTTTCTTTTTTCTCTATACATACCTGATATAATCCAGGAGTTTCAGCTGAGCACGACTGGCTTTGCACTTATTTATTCCGTAGCAACCATTACCAGCGGGATTTTGGTTTTCTATCTTGGTAAACTTATAGATCAGACTAAAATATTTACCTATACACTATGGGTAGCGATCGGGCTTGTCGTGTCCTCTTGTTTACTATCTTTTTCACATAATCTTGTGATCCTTTTTATAGCTGTATTAGGTATGCGGCTTTCTGGACAAGGACTTATGAATCATACCTCATTGACGATCATAAGTCAGAGGTTTAAAAGATGCAGAGGAAAAGCCTTAAGTCTGGCAATTATTGGCACCCCTTTAGGAGAAGCTATTCTCCCCTTAGTTGTAGCCTGGGGCGTTCATCACTATGGATGGAGACCAGCAATATTTTATAGTTCAATGGTTCTGGCACTTGTTCTTATTCCAGCTATTTTTCTTTTAAAACAAAAAAATAAGGTATTTGAAAAATTCCCCGGCACTAAACCTAAAGTAAAAGTACAGCACACCAATAAAAAATGGACAATTAAAAAACTGTTCAAAGATCAAAGATTTTATATTGTTGCATTTCCGGTCTTTCTATTAGCATTTCTGGTTACAACACTGATGTTTTTCCTTGTTCCGATAGCGCAAAGTAAAAACTGTTCGCCAGAACTTATTGCCTTTGCATTTCCATTCTTTGCTTCGGGTAATTTTATCTCTACTTTTTTTACAGGTAATCTTCTGGATAAAATAAGCGGCACCAAAATATTTCCATATTTTTTATGGCCGTTTGCAATGTCTATTATTACTTTATTATATATCAATCATCCTTATGCAATATTCGCAGCAATGTTCCTTGCCGGAGTTTCAGTAGGATCAGGAATAACGCTTGAATCATGCATGATTGCAGAAATATATGGATTAAAATCCCTTGCTAATCTTAAATCAGTATTTACTTCAGTCAATATATTAAGTACAGCTGTAGGCCCTTTAATTACAGGGATTTTATTAGATGCAGGCGTTACATTCCATTTAATTTTTTCTGTATTAGTATTATTGATTGGCCTGGCTTCTCTTCTCAGCTTCAAACTTCAGGATGAGAAGATTCAATTGTCTTTCAGCAAATTCACTCCAATCAAAACGGTAAAAAAACTATTGATCCATAAATAAAACCCTACTTAAACTACTCATTTTAAACAGTAGTACTAAAACCTTCTTACAAAAAAAAAAGTCAATTAATCTTATAACTAATTTAAAATAGTTCACCTGTTTTCTTTCCTCATGAGAGTTACTTAAATATTTCTAACCTTCACCAAGAGCCTGCCCAATAAAGCTGTCTCTTTTTGTTTAGAAAAAGATACTTTGCGCCAGTCTGAAAGTATTGCAGTGCGCCTCAATAATGTCTTTGAGGTTTTCAGAATAGCCTCCCCCCATGCTTATGGTCAGAGGAATATTATTTCGTTTGCAAAGATCAAGCACCATAAAATCTCTTTGCTTACAACCTTCTCTGGAGAGCCCTAATTTCCCCAGTTTATCAGAGGATAGGACATCCACACCTGATTGATAAAATATGAAGTCGGGTTGAACTTTTTCCAACAGGGAATTTAATGTAGTATCCAATATCTTCAGATATTCTTTATCTCCTGTCTTATCTGGCAAAGGAATATCAAGGTCCGATTTTTCCTTTTTAGCAGGAAAATTATTAGCACCATGCATACTAAAGGTAAAAACCTCCTTTTTATTTCTGAAAATTTCAGCAGTCCCATCCCCCTGGTGCACATCAAGATCTATAATCAATACTTTTTTTGCAAGCTTTTGAGATATCAAAATATTAGCACTAATGGCATTATCATTCAACAGACAAAAACCTTCTCCTTTATCGGTATAAGCATGGTGTGTCCCCCCGGCAACATTCATTGCAATACCGTATTTTCTCGCAAACAAAGATGCTTCATATGTCCCTCCCATAATGAGCACCTCCCTGTCAATAAGTTCCTTACTCAATGGGAATCCAGTCCTTCTTATTTCTGAGGGAGACAATTCAAGATATTTGAGTTTATGCCAATACTCCACAGTATGAGTTATAAGAATATTTTCTTCACTTAAAAAAGCTGGCTTGAATAAATTTTCGGAACTTATTGTTCCTTCATAAAGCAATTGTTCAGGGATTAAATCATATTTAATCATAGGGAACCTATGCCCATGAGGAAGAGGGTGATTAAATTCTTTTGACCAGGCAATTTTCAGCAAAATTGAGAGTTCTATTGGTTATAATTGTAAAGGTTGCAAATTAAAATTAATCAGCAAATTTTCCATTCGTGGACAACAATTTACAGTGAATGCTGTTATTGGTATACATTTTTAAAATGATTAGGAAACTTTAATTATACTTTTATGAAAAAGTCAAGATATTTAAGACAGGTACAAGGACACATCAACAAAGCTGTTAGGAAAATCAGGATGTCCCAACGTGAGAAAAGAAATCTGATTTCCAAAGAAGAAATACTAATTGAAAAACTTACTGATAGATTAGGTAAAACACCTGAAGAAGTAAAAGGAATGATCAGTGATGGTTTGATGGAAATATTGACAATGGTTCCTATATCCGAACCGGTAATCAAATAAATAAAAAAAAATAGACATAAAGTAAAAGTGCTGAAGGCGATATAGATTCCCTTCAGCACTTTTTATTTTATTTTCAAGCTATCAAGTTTTTTCTGATACAAAATTGCATTTTTCTTATGTTCTTCAAATGTCTCAGCAAATACATGACACCCGGACATATCATCTTTAGCACAAAAATAGATGAATCGATGAGGCACAAAGTTAAGCACAGAATCTATAACAAATAATGGAATTGTGCTTATCGGCCCGGGAGGTAATCCTTTGTTTCTATAAGTATTATATTTCGATTTTACCTGCTTGTGCTTGTTAAAGACTCTTCGTATGTTAAATCTATTATGTGCAAATACAACAGTAGGATCAGATTCCAGTCTCATATTATTATTCAATCTGTTAATGTAGAGACCAGCAATCATGGGCATTTCTTCTTTTAGTTTTGATTCAGAATATACAATAGAAGATAAGATCACAACTTCTTCAGGTAGTAATCCTGCAGCCTCCGCTTTCTCTGCCCTCCAGTTGTTCCAGAACTGCTCATACCTGCTGTAAGCAAAGTCAATCAATTGATAGCTGTTGCATGTTTTATAGACCTTTAATTCTCCAGGTAAAAATACACTGTAAAATGCTTCATTATCCAGTCCTGAAAGCTCTTTTAAATACAATGAATTTTTCAGAGCAGCTTTTAAAGAATCAGTTTCTACTCCTATTTCCTTAGACAAAAGATTGATTAATTTCTTGCGACTTCTTATTACCGGAATATTAATTGTCATCGCTTCTTTTGCAGGTTTTCCTTTCAGATAAAAAAGGATCTGAAGGTTATTCCAGTCCTTTTTGAATTCATAAAGGCCTTCATCAGCATTTACATCAAAGAGAGTTGCTGCAAGCTTAAATGTCAAGGATGACTTTAATACATTTTCTTCATTAAGTAAATCTGCCAGGTAATGTGAAGACGCCCGCCCTGGAAGATAGTAATAGAATTTTTCAGAACGGGATTTGAAATTTGGGAAAAGGAAAATATAATACAAAGCCAGAATTGCTAAAGCCAGAACTCCCCAGGCATACCATTTAATTGTCATGCCCGGGGATTCTGTCTTGTAGGTTCTTTTTATCTTTTTCTTCTTTGCCATTAATCATTAAACAGCAATCAGGTATTTTTTGCAGATGCAGTTTTCGAGCTGCCTTTTGCAGTTTTTTTCTCTTTAAATCTGGTGTTTAACAATGCCGCAACCAAACCTGTCCATCCCGTCTGGTGAGAAGCTCCAATCCCTCTTCCATTATCGCCGTGGAAATACTCGTAGAACAGAATATGATCTTTGAAATGAGGATCCTTACTAAATTTCTCATCTGAACCATAGACGGGACGATTACCATTTTCATCCTTTTCAAATATCTTCACAAGACGACGACTTATCTCTTCCGCAACTTCCTTGAGGTTCATCATTACTCCGGAACCGGTAGGACATTCAACCTGCACTTCATCTCCATAGTAATTGTAAAATTTCATCAGCGATTCAATGATAAGATAGTTTACAGGAAACCATATTGGACCTCTCCAGTTAGAATTCCCTCCAAACATTCCGCTTTCCGACTCTCCAGGGTTATAGGTAACGCTGTAAACGTGATCCTTGGTAGGGAATTCGTATGGATTGTCTTTATGAAACTTTGAAAGCGCTCTGATACCATAATCACTGAGAAATTCATTAGGATCTAGCATTCTCTTCAAAATGGCCTTCAATTTATTTTGCCTTATAAGTGAAAATCTTCTTCTAACCCCTTCATGCTCTATCTCTCTTCTGGACACCAGCTTTGCAAGTTCTGGTCTATAATTTAGGAACCACTCAAGTCTTCTGCTGAAATGCGGGAACTTTTCAATTATTTCAGGCTCCAGCGTTTCAACCGCAAATATCGGAATCAAGCCAACCATGGACCTAATCTTCATAGGAATGAACTGTCCGTTATGAAGATTTAACACATCATAGAAAAACTCATCCCCTTCATCCCAAAGACTGTATTTAGAACCATTCAGATTTACAATAGCACCTGTAATGTATAGGAAATGCTCAAGAAACTTTGAAGCTGTGTCTTCATAAGAAGAGTTATTCTTACTCAGTTCAAGAGAAATCCTAAGCATATTCAGAGAATACATAGCCATCCAGCTTGTTGCATCTGCCTGCTCAATTTTACCACCTGTCGGCAATGGGCTACTTCTGTCAAAGACACCAATATTATCCAAGCCTAAGAAGCCTCCTTCAAATATGTTATGACCTTCACTGTCTTTGCGGTTTACCCACCAGGTGAAGTTGAGCATAAGTTTGTGAAATACTCTTTCAAGGTAATTAATATCACCTTTTCCGAAGAAATCTCTTTCAATTTCATAAACCCTCCAACAAGCCCAGGCATGCACAGGAGGGTTAACATCGTTGAAGCTCCATTCATATGCAGGTATTTGCCCATTCGGATGCATATACCATTCTCTTAACAAGAGAATGAGCTGACGTTTGGCAAAGTCAGGATCCACCATTGCAATAGTTATACAATGGAATGCGAGATCCCAGGCTGCATACCATGGATATTCCCATTTATCAGGCATGGAAATAATTTCCATGTTGTTCAGGTGCATCCAGTCTTTATTCCTACCATGAAGTCTTTCCGGTGGCGGTGTAGATCCAGGATCCCCCTTCAACCACAAGGACACATCGAAATAATAAAACTGTTTGGAGATAAGCGTTCCTGCAAACGCCTGACGCTGTATACTTTTTAAATCAGGATCAGTAATACCTTCTGCAAGTTCATCATAAAAAACATCAGCTTCTTTGATTCTTGATTTGAATATAAATTCAAAATCTTCAAATGCATCCTGAACAGGCTGATCACTAAGTCTTAGTCGGATTTCTTTAGATTGTCCTGGTTCTATGGTCAACGCATATCGCAATGCCGCCTTAGTGCCCGTTAACTCTGGATTTACGGTTGGTTTTCCATTTACTACATGGAAATTGATACCGTCTTTCCAATATCCTTCAGTCGGAGCGTGCCCATATACTAACTCATGATTGGTTTCATTATCACAAAATAGTAAATCAGGCTTACCTTCGTAATAAAGATTATACAATCCCCAGTCTTTATGCTCAACTAGTAGTGATTTATTTTTATCTGCAGAAATGGAAGGTCTGTAAGGGTCTTCTAAAAATGACCAGAAATTTCTGAACCAGATAGTTGGTAGCAGGTGTATTGTAGATGTTTCCGGGCCTCTATTATGAACTGTAATACGAATGCACATATCTTCCATATCTGCTTTAGCGTATTCAGTATATACATCAAAATATCTATCTTCATCAAATACACCGGTATCCATCAATTCATATTCTGGATCCAGCTTTCCTCTGACTTTATTTTCAAGTATTAAATTAGAGTATGGGAATTCAGTCTGAGGGTATTTGTATAAAAATTTCATGTAGGAATGTGTAGGCGTACTATCGAGGTAATAATAAACCTCTTTTACATCCTCACCATGATTTCCCTGATTTCCGGTAAGACCGAAAAGTTTATCCTTTATGAAGGGGTCTTTTTCGTTCCACATTGCGACTGAAAAACAGAGAAGCTGCTTATAATCACAAATTCCTGATATACCATCCTCTCCCCACCTGTATGCTCTGTGACGTGACTGATCAAATGAAAAATATTCCCAAGCTGAACCAAAAGGACTGTAATCTTCTCTTACTGTTCCCCATTGCCTTTCGGATAAATAAGGTCCCCATTTTTTCCACCCGCGATTACTTCTCGTAATATTTACTCTCTCTTTTTCAAAATTTGTCATCCCTCAAAACATTTTTCTTTAAATATAAAAAAAGATTTTAATACTCCTGTAACGATTATACAAGGAGGACAGATGATAAATTGTAAGAAAATAATAAATAAAGCTGGCTACTATTTGCCTCGTTCTTCTATTGCAGGTAAACTATAGGGATATTGATCAATTTACCGTTTTTGATCTTAATCTTTTTGGAAGGATTATTTTTACAAGTCAATTCCATTTCAAATTCACCGGAAAGTACTTTTTTATTCTCATCAAGTACTTTAATTTTTAATACACCTGAAAGAGGTTTGTACAGATTTAAGTTTGCAGGATCGGTATAATGAATGACAACTTGCCTTAATGTGTTTGCTCCTAGTTTTATTTCCGCTACTTCTGGCTTTATAAGAAAAAATTTACTGAATCTATCATTGCTCAATGATAATTGACGGTAACCACCTGTCACTGTTCTCATATAAGCATTAATATTCTTAATTACCATTGGTTTATCATCAACAGTACAAACAAATAATGCCGAAGTATCTGCTGCGGTTAATTTTTCCCCAGTTATTACTTCTGAATTTCTGAATGAAAAAAGAAAAGGTAGAACTACCAATACGATCAATCTAACAGAAAATTTGTGCATGTGGCAAAAAACGATTTTAATTGAAAGAATTAATTGTTTGTATAATTACTATTTTTTATTAAAAAAGTCACACAAAAATAGTAAAAAATCGATAAAAACTTTAACAATTGGATCCCACAAATCAAAAAAAACTTAAAAATCAATAACTTAAATTAAAGAGCTGAAAAATTTATATTGAATAAAAATTCGACACTAAAATTCTGATCATGCGGGAAGTAAATTCCTCTGGCTCCTAATTCGATTGGTGCAACAAAATTAAATAAATGCATATCTCCGGTTAGTTCAATTCCGGTAGATTTATAGTATCTTAAATTTCCTTTATTTCTCCCTTCCCCATAGTCATAAAATAATACCCCCTTTATTCTTTTTAAATAAAGAATTGGTCCTACCTTCCAATCGGGATAAAAAAGAGGAAGCCGGTATTCTGTAATAATTCTTGAAAACTTTTGGTTCACCTGACTAAAATAGCCTCGAGGATATAAAAGATAGTTTGAAAATATATAACTGCCATTTTCATTTATTTGACTTCCAAAGTCAATTCTGAGACTGTGATGTTTTATTAGGGCCGGGAATAATAGCGCTGCCTGGCCTACAAATGAATTGCCATAGTCAAATCTGCCAAATGGAGATTGCCGAAAGTTTAATCTGAATGTTTGCCCCCATCTGGGCAATAGGTCCCTGGGGGCCATTTTCAGATACCTAAATCCCCTAAGGTCATATTCAAAAATATTTCTAACTCCTGTCCTAAAATAGGCAGGTGTTTCATTATTCCTGGTATAGTTCGAAGTATGATTATATATTGAAGAAGTTATCCCCTGATCATATTTACCTCTTGTCAAATTCAATGGAACAGAAACAGACAAAGTAAGTTTGTCTTCCTGAAATTTAAATACAGCATCATTACCGGTAGTATCGAGCCCTAGCCTCTGCCCTCGTGAAGCGGCTAGGGACAAAACAGGAAACCAACCTTTATAAATAAATGATCCTTCTGTAGTGCCTGTCCTGTCACTATAATTGTATAGGTATGCTAATTTGCTAATAGCTGTGCTCAATTTATTCTGGGAAAACAATGTTACACCTGAATTTACTTCATAGGTATTGGCATTGATGTAAAGCGGCGCCCAGCTGTGTAAGTAGAACAAGTGTGTGCCTTTTCTATATCTTTTAATTTTTATTCCTTCTGCAGCTGTATCTGTATTTAAAACAGGTAGAGGAATACCTAATTCCTGCTTAACCAATTCCGGATAAAGCTTTACTGATTGATCTTTAATATCGCTCAGACTTATCCAATTTGCAGTATCAAGAGGAATACCAGATATCTGATATCCATTTGCTGTATAGCCCGAAAACAGTAGGGTATCCTGACTTCTATTTAAACAAGGATCAAATGCTCCATAATGTACTGATGTAACCTGATACAGCGATGAATCTTTAAAACGAAAGGCGTAGATATTGTCTATTCCTGAATATACACTTCTGAAAAAAATATGATCTGATGATACCACAGGTTGCGAGATATCTTTATATCCTGATCTGAAAACTGTTTTAATTTCAGAATTACTGATTAATATTTCATCAATCCTTTTGCCATCGTCATCCAGCATAATTACATAGAGCTTACTCCCATCATTGCTCCATGAAGGCATTATCGGATAATCGTTTTCAGGATGATATATTTCTTTTAAAAGTCTGCCAGACTCGGTTGCAAAGAGAGAAATACAATACTTTCCATTTTCTTTTGATTCAACAGCAGCAATCATACTCCCGTCCTTTGAAAAGGAAGGTGCAAAGAGATGTTTTCTCCGGGTGAGTTTCCGCCTTTTACATCTTCTTTTATCAGCATTAAAAACTATGAGATTGGAATAAATTCTATTACTCCATCTTTTGTCAAAACCATACTCAGCCCAAACGATTTTATTATGAGATGCAGAAAGCATCTGAGGATTGAAATACCCCGGAACAAATATGGTTTTCTCTTTATTCCCAGGCCCTGTCAACACATATTGCTGAATATCTCCAAGACCAGACTTTAGAGCTATAACCTTTCCATCAGATAGGTATTGAGGAAAACGGTAGCTTGTAAAAGTTTTAGTGTCATTAAAATATATTGTATCCACCATATCTGAAAATATGGTTGAATCTCGCTGAAGCCCCCATTGGTTACGCAAAAAATACATGCAGGAATCATAAAGCTTCCACTTAGATAATCCTGTAGATCTTTTAATTCCCTGATTAAATGGCATAGGGTTATAAGGTCTTCTTGCTGCATTGTCCATTGATTTGCTCCATACTTCCGAAGAATATTTGTTTCTGGTATATCCTACAAGTTGGTACCCCAGATAATAGTAGTTAGGAACAAAATCACGGAATGAACCGAAATATGCCTTCTCATAGCTGTAAATTTTTCTTTGCAGTACTTGTGCTCTCAAAGGCATCGTAAATTCAGGCAACCTGCCCCTGCCTGTATGAGACAATACAGTTTCCGTAACCACAGCATCCCCTTCCAGAAACCAGAGAGGCAGATAAAGCCCGGTAACTGCACCTATTGCCTGCTGCCCAAGCAGGAAATATAAAATCTTTGTGAGTCCTTGATTCAGTTTATCAAGTTGCACAACATGCCGGAATTCATGTATTGCCAGCTGATCTATCCAGTTTTGCGGATATATATCCTGATCAGGAATAGTATAAAACTCTACCCTCTTTGGAGCCCAGACTACAAATGCATTAGATACACTTGACTGTGGATGAAGAATAACAGATATTTTTTTAGGTTCATGATGGAGACTGTAAGAAACATATAAGTAGACCTTCTCCAGAGAACGGGAAGTTCTTAAAGCCTCTTCTTCAATTTCAGAGGGATAGATAATCTGAAAATTCTTTGTTACTATTTGTTTCCACCTGAGCCGTGATGGGTCCTGCCCGGTTTCTACATATTGAGAAAAGGAAGAATATATTATTGTAAAGAAAAAAAATAAAAGTATAACGTTTCTGCGGAATGCGTTATTTTTCCTCATTGTCTTCAGGTGCCTCCTCTAGCAGGTTCATTTTAACTACCAATACACTCTGTTTGGATTTTTTCAAAATTGAAATTTCATATCTTTCAAATTTAATCTTCTCGTTGAGATCCGGAATTCTTCCGAAGACCTTATTTACAAGACCAGCAACTGTATCGTAATCCCCACTTTTAGGCAATGGAATAGGCAAATACTCATTTACATCTTCTATAGTAGAAAGAGCATTGACAACAAATTCTTCTTCATTGGTTTTTTCCACAAAAGGAGCTTCTTCATCATGCTCATCCTGAATCTCCCCTACAAGTTCTTCAAGAATATCCTCTATGGTTACAATACCGGCAACACCTCCAAACTCATCAGTAACTATAGCCATATGAAGATGTTTCTCCTGCAATTCCTTTAAAAGCTCACTGATCTTTTTTGTCTGAGGTACAAAATACGGTGGATTTATTACCTTCTGAAGGTTAATATCTTCCTTTTTGTTAATCATTTTGAGCAAGTCTTTGGTATATACAAGCCCAATGATATTATCTATAGTTTCCCGATAAACAGGCATCCTTGAGTAGCCTTCATTAATTACTTTATCCAAAATCTCTTCAGGAGAAGTGTCCTCATCAATTGCATTGATACTGGTCCTGGGCACCATTATTTGTCTGGCTGTAATAAGGTTAAAGCTGAACACATTTTTAATCAGCTCATGAGCGCTAGGCTGTATTGCACCTGAAACTTTCCCTTGGTCCAAAATCAATTGAAGTTCTTCAGCAGAGTGTATTTCATGAATATCAGACATGTTAAAGCCTAACATTCTTAATATAACTGATGCAAACCCGTTTAAAACCCAGATTAGAGGCTTAAATACAATATAAAAAAACCTTAAAGGATAAGATAATGATAATGTGGTTTCTTCCGGTTTTTGAATTGCGATGGATTTAGGGGCTAGTTCACCGAAAACAATATGTAAAACCGTAATAATTGCGAATGCTATCGGAAGAGCAATTTTATGAGCAAGGTCCACGTTAGGTTCATAACCCAGGAATTCAATTATATTCAGGATAATTCTTGTAACAACACTCTCGCCAATCCAACCAAGTCCAAGACTTGCAAGAGTTATTCCAAGCTGAGTGGCAGAAAGATAACCATCCAGGTTTTTGAGGATATTTAAGGAAAGGTCTGCTGTTTTATTTCCGCCAGCTGCCTTTACTTCTAATTGGGAAGACCTGACTTTAACAATTGCAAATTCAGCGGCTACGAAAAAACCGTTTAAAAAGACAAGTAAAAAGGTATAGAAAACATCTAATAGCATAAATGAAAGAGAACGATATTTAGTACATATCCATTCTCTGACGACTTATTTAAATAAGGAAGTCGGAATACAAAAATATGTATATATAAATTATCCCAGAATAAATTCGTGAATTATTTATTCTCTGAAACTATTTAGGATTTTTTCCTGTAATAGGAGGTGTGCCAAAAATTTGTGCAAAATGTTTTTTTGTGAAAGAAATTGTATAATTTTACGCTGTATCTTATGAAGAATAAAACTATTGTGGATCTTGTTTTTTTCATAAACATCAACAAAATCTCGTTATTAGTTACAATCTGTCCTTTAAGAATTACAATTTCATTCGACAAAATGAGATTAAAACCCATTAAAAAAGAAGTATGAAGGAAGAAATATTATCCAGTCCTTATTTCCCAATTGCAATTCAATTTCTGGTCGCCGCTGGATTCGTCAGTGTCAGTCTTCTAGCCAGCTACATTCTTGGTCCCAAAATAACTACCAAACATAAAACCGAAACATTTGAAAGTGGAATTGACTCTGTCGGCAACGCCAGAATGCAATTTTCCATTAAATATTTTCTGGTTGCTACACTCTTCGTCCTATTCGATGTTGAGGTTATCTTCTTCTACCCTTGGGCTGTAAATTTCAAAGAATTTGCCCAAAAAGGAATCGACGATTTTCTTAAAATGTTACTTTTCATGAGTGCATTTATTATAGGCTTTGTCTATATAATAAAGAAAGGTGCCCTTGAATGGGATTAAATTATCAACATTAGAATCATTCTAAATTATGGCAAATATAGTTCATCCACCTGCCGGTTTTGACGGACCAGGCTTCTTTGCTACAAGCTTAGACAAAGCTGTTGGCCTTGCCAGAAAGCATTCTGTATGGCCTTTACCATTTGCAACTTCTTGTTGCGGTATTGAATTTATGGCTACCATGGGCTCTCACTACGATATTGCAAGATTCGGTGCTGAAAGACCTAGCTTTTCTCCAAGACAGGCAGACCTTCTGATGGTGATGGGGACAATCGCGAAAAAGATGGGGCCAATCGTACGCCAGGTATATGAACAAATGGCTGAACCAAAATGGGTAATGGCTGTTGGTGCATGTGCTTCAAGCGGTGGAATATTTGATACTTACAGTGTACTTCAGGGAATAGATAAAATTATCCCTGTAGACGTTTATGTTCCAGGATGCCCTCCAAGACCAGAACAGATACTTGACGGACTTTTGAAAATACAGGAGTTGGTGGAAAATGAACCACTTAACAGAAGAAATACTCCTGAATACAAACAATTACTGGCTTCTTACGGAATAGAATAATGGAAGAACTAACCCACCAGAGGATACAGGAAAAACTTACTGAAAAGTTCGGAAACGCCATCATCAAGGTAGAAGAACCATACAATTTACTTACCATAACAATTAAGAGAGAATCTTTACTCGATATTCTCAGATTTCTCTATAATGATCAGGAGCTTGAATTCCAATTTCTGACAGATATCACAGGAGTTCACTTCACAGCACCGGAAGAAGTTCTGGGGGCTGTTTATCATTTACATAACTTACCTAAAAATAAAAGAATCAGATTAAAGGCATTTTTCCCGAAAAATGATCCCGTAATTGATTCTGCAACTCCGGTTTTCTCAGGTGCAAACTGGATGGAAAGAGAAACCTACGACTTTTTTGGTATCCAGTTTAAAGGACATCCAAATCTGAAAAGAATTTTAAATGTTGATGATCTGGGCTATTTTCCTTTGAGAAAAGAATACGCATTAGAAGATTCAACGAGAACGGATAAAGACGATTCCTTGTTTGGCAGATAACAGTTATGCTTACACAACCTAACAACACTAATACACAAGTTACAGACCAGAGTGAACTGACTACACTGAATCTCGGGCCTACTCACCCAGCGACACACGGTGTATTTCAGAATATTCTAAAGATGGATGGAGAAAAAATTGTTTCTTCGGAATCAACAATTGGTTACATCCACCGTGCTTTCGAAAAACTGGCTGAAAGAAGACCTTTCTATCAGATTACTCCTCTCACCGATCGTCTTAACTACTGCTCTGCTCCTATCAACAATATGGGCTGGCATATGACTGTTGAGAAATTAATTGGTGTTGAAGTTCCTAAAAGAGTTGAATACCTCAGAGTAATCATCATGGAGCTTTCAAGAATAGCAGATCACCTTATCTGCAACAGTATTCTTGGCGTTGACTCCGGCGCTTATTCAGGCTTCCTTTATGTAATGCAGCAAAGGGAGAAAATATATGAGATATTTGAAGAGATCTGTGGAGCAAGACTTACCACAAACATTGGTCGTATCGGAGGTTTGGAAAGAGATTTCACCCCTGCTGCCTTTGCTAAAATAAATACACTACTTGAGGAGTTCCCAATAGTATGGAAAGAAATGGATAATCTGTTTAACCGTAACAGAATTTTCATGGACAGAACCATTGGTGTGGGAGCTATTTCTGCCGAGAGAGCATTAAATTATGGGTTCACAGGACCTAATTTAAGAGCTGCAGGCGTTGACTATGATGTCAGAGTAATGAATCCTTATTCTTCATATCAGGATTTTGACTTTGAAATACCAATAGGAACAAACGGTGATACTTACGACCGTTTTATGGTAAGAAACGAAGAAGTTTGGCAAAGCCTTAGCATCATTCGTCAGGCACTGGAAAAGCTACCTTCAGGCCCTTACCATGCTGAAGTTCCGGATATCTATCTTCCTCCAAAAGAAGAAGTATACTCCAACATGGAAGCTTTAATCTATCATTTCAAAATTGTGATGGGAGAAATTGAAGTACCTAAAGGAGAAATTTATCATAGTATTGAAGGTGCAAACGGAGAACTAGGTTTTTATCTGATAAGTGACGGAGGCAGAATGCCTTACAGACTGCACTTCAGAAGACCTGGATTCATTTACTATCAGGCTTATGAAGAACTGATAAAAGGAGCAACAATCTCTGATGCTGTCTTAACTATGAGTAGCCTTAACCTGATTGCAGGTGAAATGGATGCCTGATTTCAATAAGATTTTATAAATTTGAGTTTAATATAAACTGAGTAAAAAAGTTTTTGTGCGGTTTTCCTTCGACAAAAACTAAGTGCCTACAGCAAATACAATGGGAACAGTACAATCAGAAATCAAATTTTCAGAAGAAAAGCTGAAAAAGGTTCAGGAGATCATTTCCAGATACCCTGAAGGCAGGCAAAAATCTGCATTACTTCCTATTCTCCATCTTGCACAAAGAGAGTTTGACGGATGGCTTTCAGTTCCTGTAATGGATTATGTAGCCTCTTTGTTGAACATTAAACCAATCGAGGTTTATGAGGTCGCAACATTCTATACAATGTTTAACCTGAAACCTGTTGGTAAATGCCTTATAGAGTTTTGCAGAACAGGTCCTTGTATGCATAACAGAGCTGATCAGATTATTGAATATACTGAAAAGAAACTGGGTATAAAAGTAGGTGAAACAACTACTGATAATAAGTTCTCTTTGAAAGCTGTTGAGTGTCTTGGTGCTTGCGGATACGCTCCAATGGCTCAGATCGGTAAGTTCTACTATGAACATCTTACCGAAGAAAAGATAGACAAAATTATTGCAAGACTAGGACAAGAAGATTTTAATCCTGATAATAAATACGAGATCTAATGGCCAGGAAATTATTATTAGAAAATATAAACGTTCCGGGGATTAAATCCTTTAACGTTTACAGAGCAAATGGCGGTTACCGTTCAGTTGAAAAAGCTCTGAAAACCATGTCTCCTGACGACGTGATGGAAGAAGTGAAGAAATCAGGACTAAGAGGACGTGGTGGTGCCGGTTTCCCTACCGGTATGAAATGGAGTTTCCTGGACAGAAAATCAGATAAACCAAGATATCTGGTGTGCAATGCTGACGAGAGTGAGCCGGGTACATTCAAAGATAGATTTTTAATGGAATACATCCCTCACCTTCTTATTGAAGGTTTGATTGTTTCCAGCTATTCCTTAGGTTCAAACTCAACTTACATATACATCCGTGGCGAATATAGATGGATTGTAGACATCCTTGAGAATGCAATTGCTGAAGCTAAACACAATGGTTTCCTTGGAAAAAACATTCTTGGCTCAGGATACGATCTTGAAATTTATGTACAGCCAGGTGGTGGTGCTTATATCTGCGGTGAAGAAACCGCTTTGATTGAGTCTCTGGAAGGAAAAAGAGGAAATCCAAGAATGAAACCTCCTTTCCCTGCTATATCAGGACTTTACAACTGCCCGACAGTGGTAAACAACGTAGAAACTCTGGCAACAGTAGTTCCTATTATTAACATGGGTGGTGACGAATATGCTAAAATTGGTGTGGGCAGATCTACAGGAACCAAACTGATCTCTGCTTGCGGACATATGAATAAACCCGGAGTTTATGAAATCGAATTGGGTTTGCCAGTTGACGAATTCTTAAATTCTGACGAGTATTGCGGTGGAATCAGAGCCGGACATACTTTGAAAGCTGTTGTACCAGGTGGTTCTTCTGTACCTATTTTACCTGCTGATCTGTTTTACAAAACCAAAGAAGGCGTAGCTAGATTAATGAGCTACGAATCACTTTCTGAAGGAGGCTTTGCAAGCGGCTCTATGCTTGGGTCAGGTGGATTTATTGCCATGGATGAGACCACATGTATTGTGAGAAATCTTTGGAACTTTACAAGATTCTACCACCATGAATCTTGCGGTCAGTGCAGTCCTTGTAGAGAAGGTACAGGATGGATGGAAAAAGTGTTGCACAGGTTAGAACACGGACATGGATCAATGAGTGATATCGACCTTTTGGTTGACATTGCTAAAAAAATTGAAGGAAATACAATCTGCCCGCTTGGAGACGCTGCAGCATGGCCTGTAGCAAGTCACATCAGACACTTCAGAGAGGAGTTTGAATACCACGTTAAATTTCCTGAAAAAGTAGCACATAGTCCATTTGCACACAGTGCGGATTATAAAAGAGAATTAAATACTGTATTACAATGATTAAGGTAACTATAGATGGTGTTGAAACAGAGGTAGAACCAGGAACCACGATCCTGAATGCTGCCAGACAAATCGGAGGCGATCTTGTACCTCCAGCCATGTGTTATTACTCTAAACTTAAAGGTTCAGGAGGAAAATGCAGAACTTGTCTTGTAAAAGTATCTGCTGGTTCAGCTAAAGACCCAAGACCGATGCCGAAACTGGTTGCTTCTTGCTCCACTCCTGTTCAGGACGGTATGGTGGTACAAAACATCACTTCTCCTGAAGTTCTTGAAGCAAGAAAAGGTGTTGTCGAATTCTTATTAATCAACCACCCTCTTGATTGCCCAGTCTGTGATCAGGCTGGCGAGTGTCACCTACAGGATCTTGCGTTTGAACATGGATCTGCAAAGACGAGATACGAAGAAGAAAGAAGAACTTTCGATAAAATAGATATCGGTAGCAAGATACAGTTGCATATGACAAGATGTATTCTATGCTATAGATGTGTCTTCACTGCAAATCAGATTACCAATGAACGTGTACATGGAGTTCTTAACAGAGGAGATGCTGCCGAAATCGGCACTTACATACAAAACGTAATTGAAAATGATTTTTCAGGAAATGTAATTGATGTTTGCCCTGTTGGAGCTCTTACTGATAAAACATTCCGCTTCAAAAGCAGGGTTTGGTTTGTAAAACCAATGTATGCTCACCGTAATTGCGATAAATGCTGCGGAAAAACGACGGTTTGGATGAAAGGAGATGAAGTTTTCAGAGTTACCGGAAGAAAAGACCAGTATGGAGAAGTTGAAGATTTTATTTGCAACGATTGTAGATTTGAGAAAAAATTAGCCAGCGACTGGACTGTAGAAGGACCTGCTCCTATTCAGAGAAATTCTGTTCAGGCTCAAAATAAATATTTACAGGGAATAAAAGTTGATGCACCGAAGAACATAGGTTATGGAAATATTTCTGATAGATAAGATAGTTTTAATTGTAGCCGTCTTCGGCATTACACTTTTATTTGCGCTATACAGCACATATGCTGAAAGGAAAGTAGCTGCATTTATTCAGGACAGACTGGGTCCTAACAGAGCTGGAGTTTTCGGTCTTCTTCAGCCACTTGCAGATGGAGTAAAATTCTTTTTAAAAGAAGAGTTTATACCTAAGCATGCAGATAAGGCCTTGTTTATTTTAGGTCCATCTGTATCCATGACAACTGCACTAATGACAAGTGCGGTAATTCCTTGGGGTAATTCACTTGAATTATTTGACAGGGTTATCAGCCTGCAAATCACGGACCTTAACATCGGTGTGCTTTATGTATTTGCAGTTGTTTCCATTGGAGTTTACGGAATTATGATTGGAGGATGGGCTTCAAACAATAAATTCTCACTTCTTGGAGCCTTGAGAGCTAGCTCACAGATGATCAGTTATGAGATTGCCATGGGTTTATCTATCATTGCCCTTATAATGACCACAGGAACATTAAGCCTTGGTGAAATTGTACAACAGCAGGGTACTCCAATATTCGGAATATCTGGAGCTTCCTGGAACATCATCTATCAGCCTCTGGGATTCTTCATCTTTTTGATTTGTGCTTTCGCAGAATGTAACAGGACTCCGTTTGACCTTCCTGAATCTGAAAATGAACTTGTAGGAGGTTATCATACAGAGTATAGCAGTATGAAACTTGGCTTCTTCCTCTTCGCAGAATATACCAACATGTTCATATCTGCTGCGATTATGAGCTCGCTTTATTTCGGAGGATATAATTTCCCGTTTATGGATCAATTAGGGTTACCTCATAATCTGGTAACTATCCTGGGAACAACATTCCTTTTTGCGAAAATCGTATTGTTCATATTCCTATTCATGTGGGTAAGATGGACTCTTCCGAGATTCAGATACGATCAATTGATGAGAATGGGCTGGAAAATGCTTATACCATTGGCATTGATCAACATAATTATTACAGGACTTTTAATCATAGTATTAAAATAATCAGTTATGCACTCTTTATCTAACAGATCAAAGGTTGTCGTAAATAAAGAAATGACATTGAAGGAGAAAATGTATCTCCCTGCAATATTTGGTGGGATGATGATCACCATCAAACACTTCTTTAAAAGAAAACCAACCATTCAATACCCTGAGCAAAAAAGAGAGTTCAGTAAGGTTTACAGAGGCAGACACATTCTGAAAAGAGATGAGCAAGGCAGAGAGAACTGCACTGCCTGTGGTCTGTGTGCCGTAGCATGTCCTGCTGAAGCGATTTCAATAGTTGCTACTGAAAGAAAAAAAGGTGAAGAACATCTGTATCGTGAAGAAAAATACGCTAAGACATACGAAATAAATATGCTTAGATGTATTTTCTGCGGTCTTTGTGAAGAAGCTTGTCCAAAAGATGCAGTATATCTTACAGAAGAGCTTGCACCTGCAGACTTCGACAGATCGAACTTTATTTTCGGAAAAGATAAACTTGTTCAACCAGTAGGAACAAGTGCACATCCCAAAACTTATAAACCTTACAAAAAGTAACGATGGATCAGTTGGTATTTTTGATTTTGTCTATCATTTCGATAGGTGCAGCATTGGCGGTTATATTTTCTAAAAACCCAGTGTATAGTGTATTATTTCTGATATTGACTTTCTTTTCTATAGCAGGCCACTACGTTCTATTGAATGCAGAATTTCTTTTCATTGTGCATATCATTGTATACGCGGGAGCAATTCTGGTTCTCTTCCTCTTTGTTATCATGCTATTAAACCTCAACAAAACTAACGATACAGGCAAGTCTATGCTCCCTAAAATAGCAGGCGCTATTTCAGGTGGGTTATTGCTGATTGTGCTGTTGGGAGCTGTTAAGGGACTTAATCAAGCTGAAGCAGCTCAGGCCGTAAATACTGATATGGGTTCAGTTAAAAATCTGGGCAAAATCCTTTTCGATGAATATTTGCTTCCGTTTGAAGTTTCATCCACACTATTCCTTTCTGCAATGATCGGAGCTGTGATGTTAGGAAAAAAGAATCTTAAAGATCATTAATAATTGAAATAGCAGATCATGCAAGTTTTATCAAACACAGTTACAAACTACCTTGTTCTTGCAAGCATCCTTTTTGCGATAGGTGTCATGGGGGTTCTTGTACGAAGGAATATCATTATCATATTTATGTCCATCGAGCTGATGCTGAATGCAGTAAACCTTTTGCTTGTGGCATTTTCTGTATTTCATAATGATGCGTCAGGGCAGGTCTTCGTTTTCTTTATCATGGCAGTTGCTGCGGCTGAAATTACAGTAGGTCTAGCAATTCTTGTAATGATATACAGGAATACAGGATCGGTAGATATAAATTCTCTGAATAAATTAAAGTGGTAGAATAAATAGATAAAAGATGTTACAATTAGCCTGGTTAATACCTGTTTTACCTCTTATTGGATTTTTGATAATTGGTTTAGCTAATAAAAAATTAAACAAAGCCCTTGTAGGGATTGTTGGTTGTGGAAGTATCCTTGGATCCTTCCTTATTGTGCTTTCCCTTTTGATCAATGTATTAAACGGAAGCATTCAATCTGAAACGCTTACCTATTTCAACTGGATATCAGCAGGTTCACTTGATATAAAGCTTTCATTCCTTATAGATCCGCTTTCTGTTACGATGATGACTATCATTACAGGAGTTGGATTCTTAATCCATTTGTATTCTGCCGGATACATGTCTCATGACGAAGGATTTGCAAGGTATTTCGCTTACCTGAATCTATTCGTTTTCTCCATGTTGATCCTTGTGATGGGCTCTAACTTCCTTGTTCTTTTTGCAGGCTGGGAAGGTGTAGGACTTTGCTCTTATCTCCTTATCGGATTCTGGTTTAAAAACAATAACTATAATAATGCTGCGAAAAAAGCATTTATTATGAACCGTATCGGTGACCTTGGCTTCCTATTAGGAATACTTTTGATCATCGTAACATTCGGAAGTCTTGAATATAGCGCTGTTTTCGAACAAGCTCAAACAATATTCAAGCCAGGCGTTGCTCAACCTGTATTGATTGCAATCACTTTGCTATTATTCCTAGGAGCAACTGGTAAAAGCGCACAAATTCCCCTTTATACCTGGTTGCCTGATGCGATGGCGGGTCCGACACCGGTTTCTGCACTTATTCACGCGGCAACCATGGTTACTGCAGGTATTTACATGATTGTAAGATCAAATGTACTTTTCTCATTAGCTCCATTTACTCTTGAAGTAATTCAAATTATCGGCCTTACAACTGCTCTTTTTGCAGCTACCATAGGACTGGTTCAAAACGATATCAAAAAGGTACTTGCATATTCTACAGTAAGTCAGTTAGGATATATGTTCTTCGCTCTTGGAATGGGAGCTTATTCGACAGCAATATTCCATGTAGGTACTCACGCATTTTTTAAAGCACTTCTTTTCCTTGGAGCTGGTAGCGTAATTCACGCTATGAGTGGCGAGCAGGATATCAGAAGTATGGGCGGGCTTTGGAAAAAACTTCCGATTACATTCGCTACGTTTATAATAGGAACTGTTGCCATTGCAGGTATTCCTCCTTTTGCTGGTTTCTTTTCTAAAGACGAAATTCTAGCTCATGCTTATGAACACTCCCCTATCCTATGGGCACTTGGAGTTTTAGGTGCATTAATGACTACATTCTATATGTTCCGTGTGGTATTCTTAACTTTCTTTGGATCGTTCAGAGGTACAGAACATCAGAAATCTCATTTACATGAGTCTCCATTGATCATGACTATCCCATTGATGGTGCTTGCAGTACTTTCAGTAATTGGTGGATTTGTAGGTGTTCCAGAAGTTCTTGGAGGCAGTAACTTCCTTAAATCTTTCTTAAGTCCTGTAATTGCACCGATAAACCAGCATGCGGGCCATGCATTAAGCCATTCGACAGAATTAATGCTAATGGGAGTTTCAGTTGGAGCAGTTTTATTGGTAATTGCAATTACTGCAATAGTATACATATCCAAAAAAGCAGTTCCGGCACCTGAGGGATCAAATCTTTCTGCTCCTCATAAAGTACTCTACAACAAATATTACATAGACGAAATCTATAGAACTCTTGTAGTAAAACCACTTTACTGGCTTGGAGATATATTCTACAAAGTGTTTGAGATAAAAATTATTGACAACTTTGTAAATGCGTGGGGTAAAGGAATACAAAAAGGCAGTGCAGGTTTGAGATTTCTACAAAACGGTAGCATCAGTTTCTACATGTTTGCTATGGTTATTGGCATCATATTAATATTGTTCTTTAACACGATTATCAAGTTTTAATGGAAACCAGTATTTTAATTTTTCTACCGCTGGTAGCAGGTTTAATTTCATTCCTGCTTCCTGACAACAGGGCAAAACAATTTGCATTTACGGCAGCATTAGCTGAATTTGCTTATTCTCTGGTTTTACTCTTAAAATTTAACCCTCAAGATACATTGGCTTATGCTACATCAGTACCTTGGGTGAAATCAATGGGGATCTCATTCAGTATAGGAATGGACGGAATCAGCATACTTCTGGTAATGCTTACCACCTTTCTAATACCTTTAATTATCCTTTCATCATTCAGAAGAACATTTGCTAACAGCAACTACTTCTATGGTCTAATATTAATTATGCAGTCAGCCCTTGTTGGTGTATTTGTTGCCCGTGATGCATTTTTATTCTATGTATTCTGGGAGCTGGCGCTTATTCCGATCTATTTCATTGCTTTGATCTGGGGTGGAGAAAACAGAAAAAAAATCACCTTCAAATTCTTCGTTTATACACTGGCAGGCAGCCTTTTAATGCTAATTGCTATCATTTATCTGTATTTACAGACTCCAAATGGTTCGTTTGACATTAATCAATTCTATGCAGTTGGAAGTACATTAAGTTCAACAGATCAGGCTCTTGTGTTCTTTGCTTTCTTCCTGGCATTTGCTATCAAGATGCCGATCTTCCCATTCCATACATGGCAGCCTGATACCTATACTGTAACACCTGTTCAGGGTACAATGCTTCTTTCCGGAATCATGTTAAAGATGGGTATCTACGGAGTTATAAGATGGATTCTTCCTCTTGTACCAGAAGCTGCTCATACTTATGGAATGCCGGCAATTATCCTTAGCGTCATCGGAATTATCTATGCTTCGATCATCGCTATTAAACAAAATGATTTCAAGAGACTGATTGCTTATGTTTCAATTGCTCACGTAGGTCTGATTGCAGCAGGAATATTTACTCTTGGGGAAGAAAGTCTTCAGGGAGGTATCATTCAGATGTTATCCCACGGGATCAACGTTGTAGGATTATTCTTTGTGATTGATGTTCTGTTTGACAGAACCAAAACACTTGAACTGTCTTCTTTAGGTGGAATAAGAAATGTTGCACCTTTCTTTACAGTTACATTTATCATTTTGCTTTTCAGCAGTATAGCACTTCCATTTACAGGTGGTTTTCCTGGTGAATTCCTTCTATTCGTTGGAATATTCAAGTACAATCCATGGATAGCTGCAGTAGCCGGAGTTTCTATAATACTTGGTGCTGTATATATGTTATCTAGTTTCCAGAAGATCATGTTGGGAGAAACCAACCATTTAACTTCAGGATTTGTAGATCTGTTTACAAGCGAAAAACTAGTATTAATACCTATTATCATTTTAATATTCTGGATGGGGATTTACCCTGAAACATTCCTTGAAATTTCGGAACCAGCAGTTAAAGCATTAATCAAAGGAACAGGGAAATCTTTAAGTTTGAAATAACCGATGAAAACATTAATTCTAACAGCATTACTTGGCATCGTTTCAATGTTATCCGAGATCTTCGGATTCAGAAAATACATTTGGACAATTTTAGTTCTTGGCCTCACAGGTGTATTTTGTGTAAATCTATCTGAGTTAACTTCTGCATATCAGTACTTTCCTAATATGGTTGTATTTGATCATTATGCGGGAGTATTTTCCGGTCTGATTATTCTAATGGCTCTTGTTTGGTTTTTTATTTCTAAAGATCAGTATGATTCCAATGAATTTAATCAGGCAGATCATTATTCACTGATTATGTTTGCATTAACAGGATCTATAGTATTGGTATCATTTACACATCTGGCAATGCTGTTTCTTGGAATCGAAATATTATCTATTCCAATGTTTATTCTGGCAGGTAGCAGAAAAAATGAATTGTCTTCCAACGAGGCTTCTTTAAAATACTTTATAATGGGGGCTTTTGCTACCGGTATTTTATTGTTTGGTATTGCACTTTTGTATGGAGCCACCGGGACATTCAATATTCATGAAATTGCGCTTATTGCATCTAATAATTCAGGTTCTGTATCCGTCTTATTTTATACAGGTATATTTATGGTCATGATTGGTCTTGCATTCAAAGTTTCTGCAGTACCATTCCACTTCTGGACACCTGATGTTTATGAAGGAGCACCACTTGTTATTACTGCTTTCATGGCAACTATTGTAAAAACAGCAGCATTTGCGGCTTTCTACAGATTATTCAATACTTCATTTACTTCATTGCTTCCGCAATGGGGATCTACTCTTTCAGTGATTATTATATTTACCATCTTAACCGGAAATATTCTGGCTGTATATCAGATCAGTGTAAAAAGAATGCTTGCATACTCTGGTATTGCTCAGGCTGGTTATATGCTAATGACTATTCTTCTTACAAACTACGAAAGTCAGAATGCATTGATACTATATACATCCTCTTATGCACTTTCAACACTTTGCGCATTTGCAGTTCTTCATTTTGTAGTTAAAATCAAGGGCAGCGATTCTTTTGAATCTTTCAGTGGCTTAGGTAAATCACATCCTTTACTGGCTGTAATAATGGGGATTTCCATGCTTTCTTTGGCAGGTATTCCTCCTGCTGTGGGATTCTTTGCTAAATTTTACCTGTTCTCTGCTGTACTTCAGGAAGGCTATCTGGGATTGGTAATTGTAGCTGTATTAGGTTCTTTAATAAGCGTTTACTATTATTTCAGAGTAATTATTTCAATGTATTCCGGAGAATCTGAAACGGAATCAATACAACTTACTGTTATAAATAAAGCTGTTTTAGTATTAATAGGATGCCTAATAATTTTACTTGGAGTAACTCCTGGCCTATTTATTGATGCTATAAACTCTTTAACTTAAAGCAGAAGTTTTACTTAATTATTCTTGTAATGGATTCTATACTACACCTCTTCCAGCAACTGATCGATCCCGAGAAACTGATACTGTTTGGAGGTGTAACTTTAATCCTATTAGTTGTATTTATAGAAAACGGTTTGTTCTTCGGATTTTTTCTACCAGGAGATACACTCCTGTTTACAACAGGAATTTTCTGTGCTACAGGTATATTGAACACTTCAATTCTCCTCCTGCTAGGTACCATTTCACTTGCTGCAGTCCTTGGTAATCTTGTAGGATATGCCTTTGGAAAAAAAATGGGAGAAGCATTACTTTCCCGAAAAGATACACTCCTGTTTAAAAAGAAATATATTATGGCTGCTGAAGCTTTCTTTATTAAATATGGAGGACTGGCTTTAATAATGGGGAGGTTCTTACCGATTATAAGAACATTTGCACCTATTTTCGCAGGAGTTGTAAAATTTAACTTCAGAAAGTTTCTTGCCTACAATATAATAGGTGGATTACTTTGGGTCTTTTCAATGCTTTTACTGGGCTATTTTTTAGGAATAATGTTCCCGCAAATAAAAGAACACCTTGAATTATTCATAGGAGGAATAGTAGTCATTACCTGGATTCCTGTTATAAAAACCTACCTTTCTGAAAGACGGAAAGTTAAAAAGACTAACGAACAGGTCTGAAAAAATTTTAATTATTTTACTTTCAATGTCTGTTCTTTTAATTAATTTTATTGAATTTTATTAGGGTATCTGCTGACAAATCAACTTAATGGATAACATTTACTTTTGGATAATCTTTAACATTTGTGTATTGGGCCTTCTGATTTTGGACCTGTTTGTTCTGAATAGAAAAACTGAGACTGTAACTGTTAAATCTGCTTTATGGTGGTCTGCATTTTGGATTGGTCTGGCAATTGCTTTCAATATATTTGTTTATTTCTGGAAAGGTAAAACTGCTGCTTTTGAATTTCTTACAGGATATCTGATAGAAGAATCTCTAAGCGTGGATAACCTTTTTGTATTCATGCTTATCTTCAACTATTTCAGAGTCCCTGCTGAATATCAAAGAAAGGTTTTGTTTTGGGGAATCATTGGAGCGCTTGTACTTAGAGCTCTTTTTATAGTTGTCGGAGTTTCCCTAATCAATCATTTTCACTGGACGATTTTCATTCTAGGAGCTTTCTTAGTATTTACTGGAATCAAAATGTTTTTGGGAAGTGATGAAGAAATTAATCCTGAAAAAAATCCAATTATAACTCTAGTAAACAAATTCTTACGAGTAACGAAACAATACCATGGAGATTCTTTTTTCACCAGAATCAACGGGCAGTTGTTTGCTACACCTTTGTTTATTGTAACTCTGGTTGTAGAAACAACAGACATTGTTTTCGCTGCAGATTCAATTCCTGCTATCCTTGCAGTAAGTAAAGATCCTTTCATTGTTTATACTTCAAATGTTTTCGCTCTTTTAGGTCTTAGATCTCTGTACTTTGCTCTGGCTGGAATAATGCAACTATTCCATTACATCCACTACGGCCTCTCCTTAATTTTGATATTCATTGGTGTAAAGCTTGTTGCCGGAGGTGCTGGCTGGTTTGAAATAGATATGAAATATGCCCTGATGATAGTTGCAGGGATACTGACCCTTTCAATTCTTTTTTCAATTTGGTTTCCTAAAAAAGATGAAAACCAAAATGATGAAGAGTCTAAAGATGAATCCGTGGAAGCCAACGAAAATAATTAAGTCTGCATTCAAATATCTATTACAGATCTTAGATTTCCAGGAGTTGTTCCAATTTAGCAAATCCAAATGCCGAATGATGTTCTAACTTTTGTAGATCTTCTCACAATTCTTCCTTAATATTTCAATTATAAAATTACTGTTATGGTCTTTTTATTTCCATTAAGACCTTACTTTAAGATTGATGAATTTCATTGATTCAATCTGTAGCAGGAATTAATTAAGTTGTCCTGCCTGTAACAATAAAAGAATCTTTTCCAGCTTTGGTATTAAAACCGAGGCAGAGCATTCAAAATTATTCACCATCACAGAAAATGAATATTCCTTTCCGGTTTCAGGATTTTTAATGTATCCAGAATAACATATAACCCTTTTCATACTACCACTTTTTGCCCTCATATTATTTTCAAGCTTAGTACCTTTCCCTACTTTTTTCAAAGTACCACTTACTCCGGCAACAGGAAGAGAGTTATAAAAATCGGAATAATACTTTTCTTTGCTCATTTGCAAAAGTGCATGACTGAATGCTTCAGAACATACCCAATTGAATGTAGAAAGTCCGCTTCCATCGAAAATAACAACTGCAGAAGGATCTAATCCCTTAGAGCTCCAAAACTCCTGCAATACCTTTATTCCAGCTTTAGTAGTACCTTCGTTATACCACTTTTTGCCAATTGTTTTTAATAATGATTCAGCATAAAGATTAAGACTATTAACATTGGTTTCCCTTATTATATCTTTTAGAGGAGAAGAGGTAAAGGCATGCAAAACCTTTCTTTCTGTAATTGACTTGCCATTAAAAGTATATAAAGAACTTGCAGGCAGAAGGATCTCTATTTTATTTTTCACTAAAGCTTCTTTAATTCCTGATGCCACAAAATACGCAGGATCTGGCATTGAACCTTTAATCGAAAAATTTCCTCCTCTAGGAATAGTCCCTGATAACGTCCTCAAGCTGGTAAAAGGTGCTCCATAAATGTAACCGTTATCGCCGGTTCCTTCAGCTGCAGTTTTAATAGAATTTAGAAATTGAATATTAGGTATTACAGGATCCGTTCGCAAAATTTCAACAGAATCACCGATTGCTTTTCCTGGTTTTAGTAAAAGTTTATAGGTATTCTCATTTACATTTAACCCATAGGCACCTGTACCATAATAATTGCCAATATCTGTCCAGATCCAATAGTCAGGGATGGAATTATATTCAAACCACGATGCATCACCTATAATACCTCCATTGATCTTTTTGATATCAGCATCAGATAATATATTACAAACTTTATTCAGTACTTCACTCCATGCTTCAGATGTAGAAATCCTGCCACTACCAAATGTTGGATCGCCTTCCCCCCTGATATAAATATTTCCTTCAAGGGTTCCTTTATCCGTAATATGTCCATCATATTCTAAATATGTTTTAAATGTAAAGTCAGATCCAAGTATACTTAATGCAGCAGCAGTCGTCAGTAATTTTTGATTAGATGCGGGTATCAATAACTTGGCACCATTATAATTGAGGATGGTTTTGGATGTAGACAACTCATGAGCATAAAAAGAAATACTCCCCCTCTTCAAATCATTTGTCTCTGATAATTTCTTCAATTCTGTCAATGCGCCCTGGCCTGATGCAGAGTTTAAAATTAAAAACAAACCAATTGTTAATACTGGATATATTCTGGCAATCATTTATCTTAACGATTAATTGAGTTAACTCAAATATTTATTAAACAAGTTACAGATTGAAGAGTTTCCCTTTTACCGCATATGGAAAAATCTCACGGACATATTGAACATACAAGACTCTCTTGCCTGATAGATATCAACGGAACATTTCTGAAGTTTGATGAAGCATGCAGAGTCATCATTATGGAGGACGATAACAAATCATCCTCTAATTTCTTTAGTTCTTGCCTGGATAAATATGCTAAACTTTTTACTTCATTTCTATCTATAGTTGAAAAAAATGATCCGTCTTTTATTATCCTCAGACATAAAAATAACTGGGGCACAATTGAGATTGAATGGACAGTTACGTTAAATGAGAATGGAACCTTTTCACTTAATGGTTTGATTAGACCGGATTTTACCGCTCCCGAGCTTCAGAATAAAATTCAGGAATATATCTATCCTATCATAGTAACTGACACATCTCTTAAAATAACCTCATACAATAAAGCATTCGAAAATATAAATCCAGCAGTATCCAGAAGATTAATAGAAACGGATTTAAAAGAAATATTATTAGATAAAAATGATAATTTTATCCATGAAGGTATCTTTTCTGCTGGGGATTGTTTCCTAATTCCACTTCAATTAAAGCTTAATGGACAGAGTACTGATTATATTGTATCCATACTTTCTGTATCAGATAAAAAAATTATTACGCTATTGCCCCAGGCAAATAGTTCTTTAAAAGAGAACGAGCTAAAGAAGAAAGAAGAGGATATAAATAACTTCATATATAAAGTCTCACATGACTTCAAAGGACCTCTTACAAGTTTAAATGGTGTACTTGATATCGCTGCGGATGAGTTGAAAGACAATACATTCATTCCTTTTTTAAACATGATCCGAACATGTTCTGATAAGCTGGAAGCACTTATTATTACCTTACTTGAGCTATCACGAGTTCAGGCTACACCAATAGTTGAAGAAGCAACAGACCTTCATCTGCTTATTTCCGATCTAAAAGATGAAATCAGAAAACAAGTTCCAGTATTGTATGACAATGTTCAACTTTCCATTCCTGATACATTTCCGATCTTTATTACCGATGTTAGAGTGTTCAGAATCGCACTAAAGCATTTGTTGCTGAATGCGTTTGTATTTCAAAAGAAGACCAGACAGCAGCCCTCTATTGAACTTAAGGTTAGCAGAGACAGCTCTGCTATTGTATTTGAAGTAATAGACAATGGACTTGGAATAGCTGAGAATAAGATGGTAAGAGTATTCGAAATGTTTTACAAAGGATCAGACTACTCAGTTGGAACTGGTATGGGGTTGTATCTTGCAAAAGTAGCTATTCATAGATTATCGGGAGAGTTGATTCTAACAAGTAAACTAGATGAAGGAACAAGAGCTATCATAAAATTGCCTCAGAGTTTAGATTAGTAGATATTTTTTTCAAGCTTCCACTCTTTTTATTTTATATAAAGAGTAGTCATCATAAGACATAACTCTTCCATCTATCCCAAAAACTATACACGCTGAAGGTATTGATATCAAAGGGAAGCAGAACATCAACAAAAAAACACTTTAAAATAATTATAAGTATTTCAGTTAAAAATTTTCACTTGATGAGTAATCTTATAGATAGAAAAATTATTTTTTTTAAAAAGTATCTTGTCATATATTTGTAAAAAAAAAAACTTTTTTATTATTTTTAAGTATAAATACAATAAAGTAATAAGAACTGTTATTTTATTTTTTATTAAGACTATATAATTAATGTCAAAATATAGTAACAAAGAACTTTTCAAGATCATAGAGGACGGGTTCCTCAAATCACTTGAAGATGTTTTAAAATCAGTAGACACCAAAACCCTAAAAAAAGTGAAAAAAGTAGTTAAAGCCGCTGCTAAAAAAGTAGCAAAGAAAGCAGCTTCTAAGAAAGCAGCTTCTAAAAAAGCAGCTTCTAAGAAAGCAGCTTCTAAAAAAGTAGCATCTAAGAAAGCAGCTTCTAAAAAAGCAGCATCTAAAAAAGTAGCATCTAAAAAAGTAGCATCTAAGAAAGCAGCTTCTAAAAAAGCAGCTTCTAAAAAAGTAGCTTCTAAAAAAGGAGCTTCTAAGAAAGCAGCTTCTAAGAAGACTGCAGCTAAGAAAGCAGCTGCAAAACAATAAGGAAGCTTAATCTAAAAAAAATAAAAAGACATCAGAAATGATGTCTTTTTTATTTTATCCCTATATCACTACTTCAATAAGTCCCTTTCTTTTTATGTAAAGATTAATTGCATTGAAGCTTCACACTGACGTTTAATTTTTACCTGGGCCTTATAAAGTTCCAACAGAGTCTCGCTCGTAATTCCAGCTTCTTGAGGTCCTTGTATCAGAATCTTTTATTAAGATCAGATTGTCGGCGAACTGAGCTGCCAGGTTTACTTCATGAACTACTCCAACATTACAAGGTTGGCCCTCTGTATTTCACGAAGCATTGTCATAAAATGCCACTGGTAATATATATCAAGATAAGTAAGAGGCTCATTCAGAATTAGGCATTTTACAGATGAATCGTCTTACAATAAACTGATCTGAACCATCCCCCTTACAATCTGCACTCTCTGTTTTTCTCCTCCACTCAGGTTTGATAGCTCCTATCTCCAATTCATAAAGCTCGAAAAACTTCATGAGTCCTTCTAATATCTGATGATCCTATGGAGTAGCTTTCTCTCAAAAATGAGGATACCTTCCCATTATTACCACATCACAAACTTTTAAAGAAATAGGAAATCTGTTTACTGAGACAAACAGCTCTTACTTTTGAAAGATCGACATTGCTTAAAGTTATCAATGCTTGATTTCCAATACTTATCTCACCTTCCGTTGACTTTATAAGTCCTTAAAACACCTTGACAAATTTGACTTGCCATCACCATTAGAACTAAATTCATTTTTCAGGTTCCAATGTTAAAGAATGATCTTGTCATTTTTTTTACCTCCTGTTTCATAACTCACACTATGGACTTTCAACATAATCAGAATAAGTATTGATTTCTTTTTTAACAGATATAAGAAAATTGAAACTTTAACATATGAAGTAACTACCTCTATTGGTATTTCTACAGGAGTAAGTAAAAGCATGGATATGAGATCTGCATTGGTAAGTAAAAATTGCCCTATCTTGACACTGTCAATGATAAGATACCTGTTGTTCGACCAAATCAGAATTCTAATAAGATGAGGTGCTATTAATCCACAAAGCCAATAATTGCAACAAGGTCTGTAGTTACTGCTGTCAGAAGGACATTTAACATTCTTCTTCATCATTGTGATGTTTGCGCCCAGCATCAAGGTATTTTCTTCACCTAACATCAGAAGATTCAAGGCTTTTGAATAACGAGGTGCTATCAAAAAACATAAACCACAAACTATACTGGCACTCCAACTCGCCCCAGATAAAGTTCCCACATTCCAAAATGTCACTGAGCTCGCCTGTGGATCAAGCCTTGTAAATCGTAGGAACATGTTTCACTTTCGTATTTGGCGGATTATCATTTGAAGCAAGATAATTCCTGTCCTCTAGTTTTATAATTATGGTACTCCACCCCAGACCAGCTGTCAATGATATTTCATGAGGCAATATTAATGTCCATTCAGAAAATATGGATAAGAAAGAAGTTACGGTTGACTGACTACTTCTTTGCTAACCTATAATGTTATCCCCTTTGAGATTAAAACTACCCGCAACCATCTCCTAACCGATGGTCTACGCTTGTTGACTTTGAAATTCTACTCCGGTAATTCCTGATAACCTGAATTTATTGCCGAGAGCAAATTTGGTATCAATTGTAGAACGAATCCAGAATGGACAGGGCATTTATCTATCCCGCCTCCTGGGTAGCTGGCTTTACTGTCCTTTGATGAAACAAAGTCATACATTATTCCATTGTGTAAAAAATTCCGTTGACCTTTCCAGTCTAAAGTAAGGTTATCTTTATTTACAGCACCCCTCACTAATAGTTCTGTATTACTTTCAATTGAGAATTTGCAGCTTATTTTAGCTTCAAACCTTTTTGTTTTCCCAATTTAGATACCCTAGTAATTCAACAAATAAAAAAGAAAATAGAATGAACAGATATGAAACAGATTTTACCTTTGAATTTGAAAAACTCTCTTTTAATACAAATTCTCTAATTACTATTGGATATTATCACCTTAGTCCGAAGTAAAAGTTTTACAGAAATAAAACACATTAGGATTTAAACTACTGCGAACATGGAGTATCCAGAACCCTCTTCTATTAATGAATAGATATAGGGAATACTGATTTTAATAAATCTGAAAACATAAAAATAAAATATCGTCATTACTTAGCTTAAATTAACAACACGATACTTTATTCCACATTAAAAAACTATTCTTACCTTCCATCCCACAGTTAATTTAATTTTTTCCTACAATACATTTGTGATAGCTTTATTAGAACCCTTTTCAGAGAATAATAAAATAGAACAAGAGTTTTGAAAAGATCTTTCACTAAGAGTTTGAACTCTTTCCAAAGCAAAGTCCCTAATTACCTGTATAGCTTATAGTAATTAGGGAATGATTATTTTTTCAATACTTTAATTGTATTTAACTCTTCATTTATCTCAACCTGAACAAAATATACACCGGATGGAAGTTCTTGAGGAACAGAAATGATACACTGAAATGGAGAAGAAATCATTGTAGTCTCCTTAACAGTTATACCATCATTACTTATAAGTTTTACTGACTGAATGTGATTTTGTGATTTCACGCTCAATTTATCTGTAAATGGACTTGGAAATACCTCAATGTTATTCTTTTGATTCAATTTTTCAAGCGAAGTTATAATTGCATCAGCATATAATGCTGAGGATGGAATTATAGTCTTTGTTATTTTATAAGATTCATAACTAACTGTAAGTATCTGGCCATAATCATATTCAAAATATTCTACAGTAAATTCATGTACCCCCTTTTTCAATCCTATATAACCACTTTGCTCTGTAGTTACATGTAAACCATCATTATTGGCAACCATTGCATTACCGATAAAAAATCTACTTCCGTCATCGCTGCTAATATAAAAGGTATATTCCCCATCCTCAGGAACTTCAATATATCCAGTATATCTGATTGCATAATGGTCAGCAGGTAATCCTCCGATATTCAGATTGATCTGGTTTGTACGGTCTGTTCGAGAAGGATTTCCAAGGGTTGTAAAATCCGGAATAACATTTCCTTCATAATCCTGATAAAGAGTATAATTTACCCCATTCATTACAGAAACTGGATTCTCCGGTGTTCTAAGAGGAACAATTCTATACAATGATGATGCAGGAATTATTCTCTTCGTTAACATCGGGCCAGAATAACTCACTTCAAGGCCAATACCGCCAGTGCCCTGAAAATACTCTATAGCAATAGCATGTTTTCCTTTTTTAAGACCTATACTTCCCTGAGCTTCAATCATGCCATGGATTCCATCATTACTAACGATCGATGTACTTCCAATATCCAACTTTGACCCATCATCAGAACTTGTATAAAATGTGTATATTCCATCTGCAGGTATGTCAATATATCCCATATATCTGACAGCTATATTGGATGCTGCCCTTTGTGGGATGCTCAAGTCAAACTGATTGATACGGCCTGATTTATTTACTACAAGGGAGTTAAAATCAGGTAAAGTGGTAAAAGTTCCTGTATAATATTTATAGTCTAATCCATTAACTGCAAAACCTGCAGGGTCTTCAGGATCACGCAGCGAAGGCATGTAAAGGATACTAGAAGGTATGATCTGCTTAGATATACCAGGGCCGCTGTAACTTACTTCAAGGCCATCTCCATTATTTCTCTCAAAATATTCAAGTGCAATAGCATGTTTACCTTTTTTAAGAAGAATATTCCCGGATTGCTCAATCATACCATGTATCCCATCATTTACAACGATCAGTTGATTTCCTATATACAGTTTTGTTCCATCATCTGAAGTCGTGTAGAAGGTATATTCTCCATCTTCAGGAACATCAATATAGCCATAGTATTTTACTGCAAAGCTATCAGCGGTATGTGTAAAGGATGTTTTGAAAGATCCTATTACTCCACCCTTCCACATAGGTGTTTCCAGAGAAAAGTCAGGAAGCATATCATATCCTTTCTGATAATAATCAAAGTTCAGACCGTTTACTATACTTAGCGGATTTTCTGGCTCACGATATACTTTTGGATCCGAATAAAGGTCACACTCCCATACTCCTCTTCCCCATGTTCCTACTCTTACTTTCTTTGCTCCATAAGCAATGCTGATGTCGTTAACTTCTGTATTAGGAAGCCCTTGACCATAATAAATCCACTGACTTAATGATGCATTTTTATAAAATACACCAATTGGTGATCCTACATATAATCCTTCATTGGTCCCCTTTTCATAGGCAATGCAAATTGCATTTACATCATTAGGAAAGTTGAAGGTAATATTTGTCCAGCTGTCACCACCATTGATTGACTTGAAAACGCGTTTACCATTTCCTCCATTTGTAGTTATATAAACAGTCTTAGCATCAATAGGACTAACGGTGATTCTGGTTATATCTCCCGCAGGACTAGCTTTTTTGGTCCAGTTAGCTCCTGTATCATAAGTGCGATAGAAATTACTTCCGTTAGAGGTATATATTGTTTTACCATCATTAGGAGCTATTGTGATGTGTTGCAAATCAGCTCCTCCTGTGAGGTTGTTACTTATTTTAGTCCAGGAGTCGCCACGATTAGTACTTCTGAGAACATCCTGATAACCTGCAACAAGATTTTGTGGATTGGTAAGATCTATTGCAAATGGTGTGGCCCAATCACCACCGACAGCTCCAGCTTTTCTTAATGCATCAGTCAATGCGATGGAATTATTCCATGCCTGAGTAGTTTTCACTATTCCATCACCGTTGATATAAGAAGAATATTGAATATTTTCATTGGTCGGATCAATGATACACATGGTGGCATCACCTCCTGTAGTATTTCTCCATTTTCCGGTCGAAAGTCTGGCATTTCCACCATTATCCTGGGTCGCTCCGGAGACCATTAAATTATTGGTCTGTGCCGAAGCTATTCTATAATACATTGTAATCACGAGCCCATTTGAAAGGCTTGTCCAGACCTTTGACTGTTCATTGAATTTATCAACTCCACCATCATTGCAGAAATAGATCTCAGAAAGGTTTGCCGGATTATGAGAAACACCTCTGAAGTCAGCATGCACTTCAGTTCTTACAGCATCATTTCCACAACACCAGTTGGTAATCTCAGTCCATGTAGAACCACCGTCTTTTGACTGTTTCAATGTAACAGCACCACCATACATTATATTCTTATTCAACTGTGAGACATAAAAAATATCTGCATCAGGCAATGTATTAGATTTATAACTAAATGAGCTACCTCTGTTATTTGAAACATACAAGTCTTTTGTAGATCCGTCTGTCTTAAAAACAGCAGCAACAAATTCTTTGTCAGAGTCGGAAACTCCGATCCAAATTCTTGTTTTGGTTTTCCCAAAACTGGTTACCTTAGTCCATGTAGCACCACCATCAACAGAACGGAAGAGTTCACTACCATTATAATAATCATCAGATGCAGCATATATTATGTTTCCATCCCCGGGGCGAAATACAACTTCTCCATATTCTCCTGTCCTGACAACAGTCCAACTGACACCACCATTTGTTGTTCTGTAAAGACCTTTATTGGTTGCTGCTAAAATGACTTGAGCATTAGAAGGACTCATTGCCATCTTTTTTACATTAATGCCATTCGCCCTCGTGCCTGTGAGACCAGTAGCAGACCATGTAAGACCACCATCTGATGACTTGTAAACTCCCAGGCCAGGAAGCCACCATTCTCCTGTACCACCAATATTTACATAGACTATATTTGCATCCTGATTATCTACAAGTACAGTTCCACAAAATAATTGGGGTAAACCATCACCTATGGGAGTATAAGATGTACCACCATTTGTTGTTTTCCATACCCCACCACCAACAGTAGTTACATAGTAAATACTTGGGGCACCAGGAAACACAGCGACTGACCTTGCCTGCCCCAAACCCCAGTAGCCTCCGCTATTACTTTTCATACCTATGCTTGTCCACTGTGCTGTTGCATTTTTTGATCGCTTGACGTGACCTTGCATCTGCTTGAATACCTCGAATGATTTTAAAGGATCGGGAAAACTTCCATCCGGATTAACTCTATCTCTCCAGAACCATTCCCATCTTTTATATCTATGGTATTCGTTGTCCTCTTCCCTTCCACCCATTACATTTTCGTTAGCAAATGAATCTCTGGAAAAACCATCATCCTTTTCCCTAAGCATCTTTCGTCTGAAATATCGGTTAGCTCTTTTTTGTATTTTATGGAAATCTGGTTTTCGCATTTCCATAAATTCAGGCATGTCTTCATTTTTCTCTTCCTCATGTTGAGAAAAAGAATTTCCGAAAGAAATTATAACAAGAAAAAAGCTAAATAGAAGTTTTT
>JAEYZG010000007.1 GCA_023428135.1 Bacteroidota bacterium
GATTCGGAGTCTCGTATAGCCTAAAAAATTCTTTTCAAAACCGTACAGGCGAATCTCAATCAGATCAAATTTTCTAATTAGCCAAGCCGGATCACAGTCCATCATTTAAATCACAAAAATCACAGTTCAGACAATTATCCGAATTTCAGTGTCCCGTACAGCCGGAAAAATTATTTTCAAAACCGTACAGGCGATTCTCAAGACGACCAAATTTCCAAATTCCCGACCTGGACTCCAGATCGGAATTTCCGTCTTCGTATACACGGGCAAAATCCATTTTGAAACCGTACAGACGATTCTCAGGCCGTCCGTCCAAATATTCCCAATGTCGTCCGGCCGGATTCGGAGTCTCGTACAGCCTAAAAAATTCTTTTCAAAACCGTACAGGCGAATCTCAATCAGATCAAATTTTCTAATTAGCCAAGCCGGATCACAGTCCATCATTTAAATCACAAAAATCACAGTTCAGACAATTATCCGGACAAATTCAAAGTCTTGTACAGCCGGAAAAATTATTTTCAAAACCGTACAGACAATTCTGAGAACTACAGTTTTCAAGAAATCCTGAACCAAACTTCAGGACAAAATTTTCAGGAACGGATATCCGGCATTGGTAAATCAAATTACTTTAAAAGGGCAGTGGCCGAACCATCAGCGAGGGGGAGCGCAAGCCTGAGGGAAGGAGCTTTGATGGTTTTTGATTTTTATTTTGTTCTTTTCTTTTTATTAAGAAAAAGAAGTGAACAACTCAGAATCCGAGAATTAATAATCATGAAAATTTAGCAATTTTAACAGGAGAGGAGCTTAAAAAAATTTAATCCTTGCATCTTATTCAATCCACTTTGAAACCCTAATTTATCAGGAGCTCAATTCCCTCACCTCTCTCCTGCCCTTTTATAAATATTCTCCTCCAACTTTAATGTAAATCCATACCTTTGTTAAAGTAATAAAGAATTAATGCTGCCGAGATTTATACTCTTAGGAATTTTAACATCAGTATTTCAGATATTTTTATTTGGATTACTTTACGATTTCCCTGTCCTTTTACATAAGAAAATCTATGAATATCCCCATAATGATCTGGGTTGGGGAATAGCATTACATTACACTTTCATATTTTACGGCTTTTTGGTTGCAGCTCTGAACCTGTTACTGACTTTCTTAGGCATTCGAAAAATAACCATTATACTGTTAATCATATTGCTCATAATTTTCGATACCTGGCTCTTTCTGAATTTTCAATACAGACCTTATAAAGTCGTTTTGATTTTTACACTATCAAATACCTTATTAGTTTTAAGTTTTGCAGTTGATAAGTACTTGTCTAAAAATGCATATTTTTAGTCGCCGCCATTAATTCAGTAAAAAACTACAGCGGTTCAAATCCGCTTGGAACCCTACATCTAGAAATATCATAGATTTATTATGAAACATCAAAATATTCAAATATGGTTTGAATCTGAAAATTTTGGACCTATTATAAGTGGAGAGCGCACATATAATGACAACACAGACGTAATTGTTGAATTTGATTCCGGGGAAAAATATGTTGCTACATTTTTCACCTTTAAAAATATCGAACATCTAAGAAATAATTATTTGAAGTCTGGAGAATGCTTAAATGGAAAATATTTTTGGGCTAGCGATTTATTATTAATTGATAAGATAACAAGAGAAGATATAGAAATAGTGATTGACTATTTGCTCACATCCGGTGAGTTTTATTCTGTATTTAATAGAATAAATGATGAGCGATATATTTGGGTCTTCAACAACTATAAAGGAAAGTTTTCTGGTGGATTATTCGAACAGCTTGAACTGGCCGAAAATTGGATTTCTAAGAATAAATTAACCGGAACATTAACTCGCTATCCAGTAAACACAGGTGTTCTTGACTGGTCAATAGAAAATCAGCAAACTGGAATAACACCAGAGAAACTTGAAGAAAAAAGCACCGACCCTGATTATATAGGAGCATTTACAACAGCAAGTCAAGAACATTTTCATTATAACAACGGGACAAGAGAATAATTCCCTTCCTCAACCTCCCCGCAAGACATCGCGGAGAAAGTCCCTTTCTTTGCTTGATCAAAGAAAGGAACCAAAGAAAATCAAGAACCAAAAAAGCTATCTACTCCTCTCCTCCCCGCACCTCGCTTTTGGTTCTGCCCTACGCTCTCGGCGTGTTTAGCCTGCCCTCAAAACCAACCGCACACACATTATTTAACTGATACATCGGCCTCCGGCCGCTGTATTTAAAGTTTAGACTTAATTAATTATTCCAATGCCAATCTTTAAATTCTGGGCGATACTTTAAATCTTTTAATTCAGTTGTTTTAGAAGGATAATGTTTATTCACTCTAATTTCTATTAAGAGATTTTGTTCTTCTGCTAGTTTTGCATAATGCTCCTTAACACGATTAAAAAAGCCAATATAATGATTATGCAAAACCAATGTTTCATGAAACAGATCAATCCAGTCGTCAAAACTAATAGATTTAAGTTGTGAGTATGGATCGTCTTGAATAAAGTTATTTAAATGAATATACCTACTCTGGAAAGAATAATTTGAATGAGCTATAGAATTCCTAATCTGTGTTTTATAACATTTTTTTATAGAATTATAGATTGCTGGATATTTATTTTTTAATCTTTCCCTAACTAATTTTCTTATAATATCTTGTCTTGATCCCGTGGAATTATTGTCTCTGCTACTTTCTTGAATTTTAAAATGCCAATCATATTCTTCTCCATTAACTAACCTTGTTAATTGATAAAACCGCTTGATGAATGCATCTGCTTCCCATATTTTGAGGTAGAGAAGCATTTCCAATTGGATGGTAATTCCTTCTGATTTTTGAGCTATTTCAATTTGCTCTTTCTTTTCTGGAGCCCATTCTAATTCTTTTAAGTAATCTGGATGACTTATTTCACTTATAGCATTTGTTCTATAATTATGGATAAATTCATAATGCAGTTTTTCAGAATGTCCTTCTTTACTAAGTCCAATAACATAAGGACTTATTTGAGGCACATTTGTCCAAGTATTAATTTCTGGATCGTAAAATCCATTTATATCAATCAATAACAAGTCCCCATGATGAGTTTGACTTTTTAGGATTGCATTAAACAATTTTTCAAATTCTGCCTGTAGCGGTTTACTTTTTTTTTATATAATTTCTTTAAATATCATGGCTATAGATTTATAAATCATTTGGGCGTGGTCTCAAATCCGCGCTCACAAACCAACCCTTATTTTCGACACGGCTGTCCGCTACAAGTCCGCCCATACACACAATCACCCCGTAGCGGGCTTTCCACTTCCATCCTTACGCATTGACTTTTCATGCCTTTTTCATACCTCAAAAGCATTCAAAGTAATAACGGCTGTAAGAGTTTCGAAATTTACTTTTATTATTTCTTAAAGGCCAGGTCAATTTCGTAACACTTACAATTCTGTTTTATTATTTATAATGGTTTCAAATGCATATTCAACCAATAGTGGAAAAGTATTTCTATTTACGTTAATGCCATATTCAGAATGTATCAATCCGGAATCAGTAAAAAGCATATTGGGAATTTCCCAAACTTTGGAAGGGATTAAATATTTAGCAGGCTTCTCCCCATCTATAAAAATTACAAGCCCTATATATAGGTCATTGCGCAAACCCCGTACGAGACAATTCTTGGAGATGAAAGCATAATTAGTCTTTTCAATATTAATCTGCCTGCATAAAATATCCGTCTCTACACCCTTCCTGTTTTGTACCCTAAAATTAGCGCCTGCATGATTTAAAAATGCATTAACGACATTATATTCCTCCGACATTAAAAAACTAGCTTTCATTATACATTCAGCCGGGTCATCTAATTTAGATAAAGGACGAAGGGAAGACCAGTTTTTCAACAATGTGGCAGAATTAATTTACAATAACTTTACTATACAAAATAATTAACCTATTTTATATTACACTTCCCACTATCAACTCCATAAATCTTTTTAAATATTTCTTCGATCTCTCCACGATTTTTATCTGTTGCAGGGGCATATATCAATGATGCCAAATTACTTAACAATTTAAAGTGGAAAATAAGAATTGAAATGATAAGAAAACACCAGTCTGAAATAATCAAAGTTAGCAAAAGCAAAAATGACCAAGCATGGTTAGTATAAAAATCAGCATAAAACTTATCTATATAAGTGTAATCATTATTAACGGATGATTTCACAATAGTAGCAACACTAAAGCCTATAGATATGAGAAATATTGTAAATCCTAAATCTCTGATATGCTTTGATGCCTCCTGAATAAACTTGGGAGGATTAGTTCTTTCAATTGGTAAAAAGAATACATTAAAAAACTCTTTTAAATTTCTTTGAATAAAACTGAATACCAAAAGTGTAAATAAGCCAGAATAAAACATTGTCCTATTAAGGCCAAATTTATCCATATTAAGGTATTCATAAACTATTGTTGCAGAAGCACAAATTGAACTGATGGTTAATGCTTTTAATTTCATACTTTTTTGAGTGTTAAAAATTAATTTATGGTAATACTAACCCCTTCACCGGTTCTCAAGAAATTTTGAAATAGGGCTACATACTTTTGGTCCTCAGAACTAATTAAATCAAGCTTAATCTCACTTACTTTTTCACAAAATTGATTATAAATTTCTTCTGGTAAAATTCTATCTTTAAATTCGAAATCTAAGCTGTGAGCCGTTCCTGTTTCTTGATTTAATACTGAAAGAAATTTTATAATCGTTATTAACTTTTGTTCATCTTCAAAATTAGAAATTATGATTTTCTTGTAATCCTTTTCATAATATTCTGAATATTTAATCAAAAACACTTTTGACATTTTGAAGCTCGTGGAAGCCAAATCTGGAATGAAATAATAGTTCCAACTTCTTAAAAAGTTTTGAAAGTATTCTACAAACTTGTCTTTGTACTTAAGAACTAAGTCTTGATAATCCAACAATCCATATTTAAAATCATTTTCAATATTTAAAAGTAATAGGTACAAAAAATAAAATCTTGTTGGACTGGCCTTACCAGAAAGTTCCAATAATAATTTAAATAAAAATTCTAATTCTTTTATCTTATCATCACTACTCAATGTAATATTTAATGCAGCTTCCCAAGCATCAAATCCATACTGATCTATCCGTCTCTGGTTATTATCAAAAAACTCAATTAAATCTCTACAGATTGATATATCAACTTTTTGATGATTTTGTAAGTTTGGATTCGTTAACCTTCTAAGTAAATTATTAAACCTACCATTTTTACTAATTGAATTGAATAAATCCAGTCTATTAGATGAATTATTAATCACTTGCTTAAATTCATCTTCTGAAATATCTATAGAGGATAACTTTAACGCAAAATACGTTTCAAAATATTGCTTATTATTAATGTTTTTATCTGTTTTTAAAATCCTGGAAAGATCTGAATCAAATAGGTAGGAATATAATTTTTGGCTTATTGAATTATCAATATAAGGAACATCCTTTATTAATTTTCCATTTTTAGCAATATAAATATTGGCGTAATTTTGATAATCAAATATCCTTATTGCTTCGATAATCAAGAAGTCTGTAATATTAATTTCTTTATATATCCCAGGAAGGCGAAAATGGAGCGAATTAATATATCTATAAACATCTCTAAGTGTTCTAAAAAAAAACCTTAAATCATAGTACAACCAACAATCATACATTTCCTTAATATCATAATTAATATTGTAATGCTTTAAAAAATCAGATAGTTCTTGAAAAAAAATATCTTCAATTTTTTCATTTAATATTTCTGGAATTACATAATCTACTTGAATGATTTTGTCAAGATAATTAGCCCCCTTTTGATTGTATCTTTTTTCAACAATATCTGTTACTATAGCCTTGTCATAAGCTACTATATAACTAGTATTTTTAAAATTTGCGTTCAATTTAATTAACTGAAAAACTTCTAAAGTTTGATCAGGTGTCAATCGATCCAAATCATCTATTAAAATAAATATTCTAAGCTCATTCTTTTCAATTATTTCATCAATTTCCTTTTTCAAAATTATTTATAGGAGCATCTTGAGTCAACTCCTCTAAAACATTTTTAAAATCCTTTAATCCTTCACCAATAGATGAGCTAAAATATTTTAACCAAGTAGCTTTATTTAGTATATTTTTTAACTTTGTCAGCTTATCTTTTAAATTAGCTTCCGTGTCTCCAAGTTCAGCCCCAAGTTGAGATAAGAAGTGATTTTGCAATTCATTTTGTCCGGAAAACATCCATGGATTAAATTTGAAAATTATATAGTTTTCATTTTTTAGAGACTGATACTCTTTCTTTATTTCATCCTCAATAAATCCAAGTAGTGTCGATTTTCCACTCCCCCATTTTCCATTTAAACCAAAAACGATACTTTCAAAACCATTGTCAAAAGATTTTATTAAGTTTTGTGCGATTTGAACCGCAAAATACTTTCTATCAAGTAAATCCCTCTTTGAAGGAAAATCGCTATTTATTTTCATTTAAATCAATTATAAAATAACAATTTAATATATTTTCCAGATTAGTTAATTGTGCATTAAATTTTTATTTACAACTACAAATTGTACCCTCCCATCTCATGAGTTGTTTCGATAATTCCCCAAAAGAAGCTCGTCCCTATACCCCAACCCATCCGTTAACATCACGCATTCACCACACCAAGCCAAAGCAAATCTACGGTTGTTGCTTCGGGAGAGTGCAAGGGTGCACTTCTCCTGCTCATAAAAAAATCTCCACCCGCCAACCGCACAAAAAGACCAGCCCGCCCGGGTAGTATTTTTTTATGGCAGCCCTTGCATCAGCCTCAGCAAAACCGTGGGAACCGCTTTTCCCTGGTGTGGTTGCCAGGGACACACTTTAAACCTATTCGTTATGTACATTTATCATTTTTGTCGTTGCTTCTTCGGTTGGTACTTATCCTTCCGTATCTGGTCAGGTTGCAGGCTCCGTATTTTTAATATTGAATTAGGTGATTCACATAAAAAATACTGGTAGTCAAATATTTTACAAGAAACACAAAACAAACAATGAACATCCTTAATTTTTTTTGCTTCAAGTAAATCTTACTTAGATTTAATAGTATATCATTTTTTCAACATCTCTATACCCTCCGTAAATATTGACAAGTGTCCAGTTCACGTATAGGTTCCGTATAGTTCACGCATACATTAGCCATACATCAGCCGTATATTAGCTATATATCAGCCATACATTAGCCATACCTGACACTAAATCCCAAAGTCAAATAGTCAATTTTAACAGGAGAGGTGCTTATAAAAAAAATCTCTTCTCCAAAACCTCCCCGCAAGATATCGCGGACACTGTCCCTTTCTTTGTTTGAATTAAATAAAGGAACCAAAGAAATCGGGTGGATAGCGAGATTTATGAACACCTTAAAGAATACTAATCTTTAGTGAAACAAATCAAGAACCAAAAAAGCTTCTCACCCCTCTCCTGCCCGGAGTGTTCGCAATGCTCAAACCAGCACACACATTCTTTGACTGATACACCGGCCGCTGAATTTGATGGGTTATACATAGAGTTGAAAAATTGAAAACTAAATAGTCTGGAGAGATTTTTTTTAGCTGTGAATCCATAATGAGGTAAATTTTTATTGGGTCTGTAACAGTTATCCTGTTGTACACATCTGGGATTGATTCTTTTAAAATATTAACTTAAAAATAACAAAAGGTCCAGGAAAACTTCCCGGACCTTTTGTTCACTAAACTAACTGATACTTGAATTTATTTTGTTTTCAGAATTTTCAGAATTTCTCTGCTGCCGTCTGTATAGATGACAGAGAGGTTGTAAATGCCAAATTCGAAATCTTTACCAAATTCGAGATCAGCACCCTGAGGTATCGCGACATTTGTATAAATCTGCTTTCCCTGTCCATCTGTAACATAGATCATTTCTATAGCTTTTTCTGCTCTTAGAGTAAAAGTTTCGATTGCAGGGTTAGGCATTACAATAAGCGCGTTTTCATTGGCTTCAGCTATTCTTAAACCTGAAGCATTGCAGACATTGATATTTTTGATAAAATCTTCTACCTGAGAAACTGGCTGCCCGTTCCAACTTAACCTGAATACCAGATTGACATTTGAAGCTGTAACAGATGAAGTAAGATTCACGGATTTGGTTGTAAAGGCCGATGAAGAATAACCTGTAGGAGCAGCTACCATTGACTGAGGAAGCTGCGGTCCGTTATTGGATGAGTTCAGTCCCTGTGCAAAACCAACATCTACACCTGTGACAGGCGCACCAGCATAATCTTTGAAATCAAAGCTGATCGTATAAACCTGTCCACTTGTTAAGCTGATGGTTTTACCGGTTTCAATCACATACAATTCACTCTGTCCGTAAGCTCTGTGAGTAACTTTCATAGATCCTGTAGCAGCATCTGCAGTTACCGAAGATCCATTGTTGTTATCTCCCCAAAGGTTCCTCACCACATAAAGTGACGGAGCAGGCACAGACTCATTGAGAAGGCATGTTGAAGTTGTGCTATTTACTGTAATTGATACAGGAGCAGAAGTCGTAAACTGACCAAGGTTATTGTAGGCCCTTGCTGTTATTGAATAAGTATTCGCGCTTACTCCTGACCATGAATAGGTGTAAGGGGAAGTCGGATCTTCACCCAGCTTTACAGTGCCATTGTAAAACTCAACCTTTGAAATTGTAGCACCTGAAGCTACGGCATTGGCTGCAAGCTGCACAGTTGCAGGTGCTGTATAGGTCTGTCCGTTTGCAGGGGAAGTAAGGCTGACTACAGGCGAGGTATTCACTTGCGTTTCTATAAACAAACGATTGGCCGGTAAGGGTTGCATTGGAGTATTAGGTCCGTAGTAACCTAAGTTCATATATTGTTCTCCTCCACCTTCAAAATATGCAGCGGAAATTTTGTGCTTTCCTGCTCTCAGTGCAATCGGTAATTCCTTGTCCTCCGATTGCCCTGAAAAGCCATCATTGTTGATAAGAATAGTGTCACCTATAGAAAGTACAAAACCATCATCAGATCTGATCAGGTTGAAAAAATAAATACCAGGATCAGTAATTTCCAGGAAACCATTGTACTTAAATCCAAAGTCGTCATCCCGATCTCTGCCATCTATGTTGATCTCAGTTCCTGTTGTTTTCCTCACAAGTGTTGAGCTGTTCATATCGAATACAGAACCGAAAGAACCTTGGTGATATTCGGTTGTGATCCCAGGAGCAGTATTTGCAGGGTTGTCAGGATTCCTCCATCTCAGGAAGGTCAGATCTTTAACAGTACTGATTGATGAAAAACCAGACACGTCAGTTACTTTTGCATAAATCCGGTAATTTCCTGCTGCAATATTGGTCCAGAGATGACTAAAATCAGGTCCTGTTTCTACTCCAAGGTTTACGTCGTTTACAAAATATTCTACTTTTGAGATCGCTGCAGTAGCCTGTGTAAGTTCGACCTGTAAAGGTAGAGATGAACCAGCTGTATAATATAACTTGTCTAAGGGTAAAATCAGCTTTATTCCCGGTGTATTGGCCACTCCCTGATAAGGGAAAAGCCTGTGACCTGCAATTGGTCTTTCCATTTCACTGCTTGGTAACTGCCAGCCTACAGCCAGGTTGTCGTTGCCACTGTTCTCTTTATGCAATACTTCAATATAATATTTCTGTCCGGCTACCAGGCTGATGGATGCAGATTGCTGTGATGTATAAGCATACCAGTCTCTTGGACCGGTCCAGTTTGTCAGCTCAGCAATTTTTTGTTTCATGGCTGGAGTCTGATCTGTACTCAGCCATAATTGCGCAGCTTCATCACTGGACAACCAGAATTTATATTCACCTGAATATGGAGCACAGATGTATCCTCTTAGCCTTACCCCGTATTCATCTCCCATGTCTGCTCTATTCTCCAGCAGATTGCCCAGCTGATCCTGTAAGTGAGGAATAGTTGTGACTGGAATGTCAGCTACACTGGAACCAGGTACTTGTTTCCATATTTCACGGCTTATTGCACCGCCATCTGGGCAAACCATCTCGGCAGGCAGTTTGAATAGCCTTGAGGCAGGTAATACCTGTTTTGCAAGGGTTGGAGATGAGAAAGAAATAGTCAAAGAAGGTACGCCGGTATTGTTGAAATATTCAACACGTATTGCGTGCCTGCCAGTCTTTAGTCCGATTGTACTGCTTTTTTCCGTAGTTGAGTTAAGCACGTCGTTGTGAATAACCAGCTGGTCACCTATGTACAATTTGCTTCCATCCTGAGAATTCAGGAAAAATGTATATACAGCGTCTGCAGGAACCCATACAAATCCTGTATACACGACACCGAAATATTCCTCTCTTTGTCTGACGGCAAGATTAAAATCTGTTGTAGTGCCAGTCTGTGCAGGAACAAGTGAATTAAAGTTTGGCAGATGGTCCCAGGTACCTTCGTAATATTTATAGTTTAATCCGGCCCCAAAATTCGAAGGGTTTTCAGGATCTCTCAGAATTGCAGGTTTCCCGCTCAGGCTTCTTCTGAATACACCTCTTCCTGATGCAACCATCCTTAATTCAGAATTACTGGTTCCGTCATTGTATATAAGGAAATTGGTGTATTTGGCAAAAGCAGGAAGGCCTTTTGAATAATTTGTCCAGATGTTCACTGTGCTGTTGTTTTTATACCATACTCCTAATGAGGAAGCCGCATAAATCGACTCATCTGTACTGTAATCATCATGGAAAAGTTTTATAATATTTACATTGGATGGTAATACGGTTCCATTTATCACAGATCCCCAGCTTGCACCTTTATTACCAGATCTGAATACACTCCCACCGCAGCTGATATAAACTACATTCTGATTTCCTTTTACCGGAGCAATGCTGGCAGCATTCCATGCAGCTGCAGGGGCCGGATATGTTTGAAACACCGGTACCGGATCCAGTGCATTCTCAGAAACATAAAAATTGTTGTTCTCATCTACAGCATAAAGAAGATTGGCATTTGAAGGATGAGAAGCCATCGCCATAATTCTTGCTCCGATACTTTTTATCTTTGTCCATGATGGAGAACCAGTAATATTGACAGATCTGTAAATATCAGTTCTGGAAAGAAATGCAACATTCTGATTGGAGGGGTTGAATACCAGTTTTTCCTGCTCACCATTACCGGAAGCAGAAAACGGATAATTAAGACTTTCTGTATGACCGTTAGGCAGATACCTTCTCTCACCCGTTAATCTGTATACATAATCTGCACTGTTGTAGTCAAACTCCATTCTTGTATGGAAGTCACCACCGCCGTTTGTAAACCAGAAATTTTCAGTATAAACAAGTTCACCATTGTCCTGTGTACCGATGCACAGTCTGTCTTTTCTGACCGGGCTCTGAGCTGCCACTGAAGCTTCTGCCCCAGCAATTCCATCATTAAGCTGAAACCATGTGAATCCGCCGTCATCACTTGACCAGATTCCTCCGTCATTGGTATTGTATAACTTGAAGTCATTATGTGGTGAGAAAATCAGATTGTGCATATCTGTATGTACACTTGTATGCCAAGGATTGGTTCTGATCCAGTTTACACCACCATCTGTTGATTTGAATACGACATGTCCGCCTGCATAAAGAATGTTTGCATTCAGAGGATCAACAGTGAAACAGAAATTATAGTCACCTTGTCCACCTTCAAATTCGGTATAACCGTTCAGATTGATTCCACCTGCTGGTTTTACAATTTCAAATGACAGACCAGAGTTTGAGGATTTCAGTACTGGTGTACATGTTCTTGGTTTCGAATTATTGTCTCCGACAAAAGTTAAATAAACAACATCTGGTGAAGCCTTTGTCACACCAATACGGCCACCGCCGGTCAGCCCTGTTCCAGGCAGTGCAATTGGGTCCCACGAGTCACCAAGGTTTACACTTCTAAAGAAACCGCTGTTTGATGTCGCATACATGATATTCGGATTGTCATTCATTCTGTAAACCATAGAAGGAAATGTTCCTTCAGCCTTTTTTGTCCAGCTGTTTCCAGCGTCAAGTGATTTCCAGATACCGTCATCAGTAGAGGCGATCAGTACATTGTGATCTACTGGAGACATTAGTATTTCTGAAGCAGATCTGTTGCCGATGGTTGATTCGCCTATTCTGAACCAAGTTTTGCCACTATTTACAGTCTTCCAGACACCGTTGGTTCTCTGCCATGGTTGGAAAAAGTGTTCATCCCCGGTTCCGAAGTACATGATCTGGTCGTTTGTATAGTCTATACAGACAGTAGTACCATGTGCCTGAGGAATGGTGTCTGTACCTCCGGAAATCCAGTTTTTACCTTCATCGTTGCTGATAAACAGACCACCTACAACACTTACTGCATACATTTTTTTAGGATCTGTAGGGTGAAATTTAAGATCACCAGTCCTTGATATTCCGTTGATCTGTCCTATTTTATTCAGGGGAAATTTTACAGGTCCGAGTGGTTGCCAGTCGGTAGCCTGCTGCCCCATAAGGCTGCCGATACTATTAAGTATCAACAATATCGCCAATGTTAAAATTGAGTATTTCTTTTTCATAAATTCCTTTTTTAAGAAAAATTATTCCTGTATCTGACTGTTAATTATCTGTAGCTGCTGTTCCCTGGTTAATATTTTACCGTCAGGTTGTATAAATGGCTGTACGTCTCTCCGCCAGTGTTGATAAGCTTTCCACTCAACAACCAGGCGGTCACTTTCCCTTTTTAACTTTTTGTCTGATTTAAAGAATCTTTTAAGAACTGATCTTTTCTTTTTTCTTTTCTCTTTTTCAAGTTTTTTTTCTTTCGGTTCGGGGCGCTCTTCCCAGAAAGTTTCAAATGCAGTAACGGTTTCGTAATAATTGATTTCTGATTGGTCCTTTAACATATCCACCCAGACAGGATGCTTTTTGTATTCTTTCAGCTTCCTTTTCTGATCTTTTGTCAGACTCTTTTTATCTCTGTTGTGGTACGCTCCTGCTCCACCTGATTCTTTCTGCTGGGAGAAAGCAGGTACAGAAATGAAAAAGCAGATCAGTATCTGGGCCAGAATAATTAAAGGCCGTGAAACAGGTCTTTTCATAATGTTAAATTTAATTGTAAGATTTGATGTACTTTTTAGCGGTATAAAGCTTTACCCAGGAGTAAAAATGGGATTTTAAAAAACTAAAGTTTGTAACCTAAGTTGCAATAACCTTCTTTTTTTTAATTATATTAAGAAACGATTGATATTACTTCTGTCATCTCTGGGCTGAACCAAATAAGCCACAGAATATAGACTTGCCCAAGGAATGTATTCGCTGAAAGTAACGAATGGTGCAGATACCAGAGTGCAGTTAATCAGGAGAAAGTAGTTTGCCAGCTCTGACTGGTAGAAAAATTCTGATAAATCCATAGTTCATCAATTAATTGCAATTGATGATCTGCACCGTGGCCTCCGACAGGCCACAATTTATCTCCACTTAAAAACCTTCCCATATAATCAGTTAATGGTTCAATTTCATCATATCCATTTTCGTAAAAGTTAGCATGACAACCATGTATAATCTTCTGGATTTTTCACAAGATTCCATTTATCATTTAATGGATTCAAATGGACGAAAGCAATAATATTCTTGGATATGCATAATATAATTCCTTCAGACCACGTGCCGCATATCAATACAGTGTTGAATCTACAGTTTATGTAAGACATAGTTCAAGAGATAAGGGAATCGGTAAACATCTGTATTAGGAGTTACTGAAAAGATTTACGACAAGCAGATACAGTGTTATTGTGGGAGGAATTTCACTTCCCAATGAACCCATTGTCCGATAGCATTAATTATTTGGAATCAAAAAGGTATGGATTGACGTAGGATACTGGCAACTCATAAAAGATAATCTGGAGCCAGCAAATGTTGAAATAAAACAATGGCTAAGCCATTACCTAGTTCTCCTCCGGTGTCTGCATCATGCCTGTTTACTTGAGCAAGAATATTGGTTTTAATTTTCGATATCTGGCACTTTCTGAATATTCAATACAGACCATTTAAAGTTGTTTTGCTTTTTATTATATCAAATACTCAAACAGAACTATTTTTTAACCATCCCTTACAATTTAAAGTTATAGGAAAAGTCCATATCCTTCAACTCAAAAGACAGGACTCCACTAGAAATTTAATTTACAATTACCTACTAACCTTGTGAATATCCTTTACATAAATCACATTTCTTATATATCCATTCTTTGAAAAGTAAATCATTGCCTGGGCAACCTGCTTCATAGTACTATAGATGTTTGGAAGTAAAACTCTTACTAAAGGAAATAACCATGAGACATATTTATAATAAGGATGAATGTGTTGTTGTCCTGTTGATGGTTTTACAAAGCCAATGCGAAATCCGAATGTTTGTTTAAAAGGAAGTTTAGCTAAATCATTTTCAGTTTTACCTTTTACTCTTGCCCACATCATCCGGCCTTTTTCAGAACTGTCAGTTCCTCCACCGCTTACATATATAAAAGACATAGCAGAATTAGGATGTAAAACTTTAGCGAAATGTAATGTTGTGTCGTAAGTAATCCGTTTGTAATCTTCTTCTTTCATTCCCACAGCGCTTATACCTGCACAATAGAAGCATGCATCATAGCCTTTCAGCTTCTCATCATTTTCCTTCAGTAATAAGAAATCAGGAACAATGTATTCTTTTAGTTTAGGATGTGATTTACCGGTTGGTTTACGGCTTACACTCAACACCTCGGTGATTTGAGGATCAGCCAAACATTCCAGCAAAACGCCTTCGCCAATCATTCCGGTCGTACCTGTGATGATTATTTTCATTTTTTATATTACAAATAAGGTTTAATAATATCCTGACAGTAATTCCAAACCTTTAACTCATTCTCCACTGAATAATATCTCTCATTCGGTTTTTCTATTTTTTTATTGTTGTCATAAAACCCACCAGATACACCATTGACTTCAGGCGAAGTAGCCAGTTAAATACTAGTGATCCCACCTCTATCGGGTTTATCCATAAACAATAAAGCAATTTTAAAGATAAGATTAATAATAATACCTTTATCAGAATCCTGGCCGAAATTGTTTGCAACTGCGCCTGGATGACAAGCATTCACCATTACATTTTGTATTCCCTTTGCTTTTAATTCGAAAGCCATATGTTTTGTTGTCCAGACAAGATAAAATCTAGAAAGTCCATATACCCACTTAGGATAATAACTATTTTCCAGCTGAAAGTCACAAAAATCATAAAAAAACCATTAATCCTGATGAGGAATTTACTCTGTCAAAAAGAGAAAAAGAAGTGATCGCCTTATTGGCACAGGGTAAGACAAGCAGACAGATTGCAAATGAGCTTAACATAAGTATGCATACTGTGAATAACCATAGAAAAAACATGCTTCAGAAAACGAATACAGCTAATGTAACAGAACTGATGAGTGTGGCTTCCCAAAAGTTTATCTAAGCCTTATCCGATATCTCAGTACTTTTACACTGATAAACATCGAGGCCTGTCTACTCTTCTTCCGGTGTCTGCACCGGAAGAATCTTAAAAAATTGTCTCCCAGCTGGAGACCTTATTATTACTTTCATCTCAATGAGAACAGAAATTTTGAGATAAAAGAACAGTGATGAGTTAAAGACTTTCACAATAGTACATAGTCTCAGTTATATACCTTCCATGGAAAATCAGGAGGCCAAAACCTTTTTATTAACGACCCACTCAACTAGTATTGATTATTGGCCGTTTCCCGACATATTGGGACAATGCTGCACTGTAAACCTGCCCATGAAGAGCCTTCCTCCATCTTTTATATAACATTGAAAGACTTTATTAAGTCCCGTCTTTCATTCTCGTCACACGACAGGCTTTGGGGAACAAATGCAGCATAGCTAGATTCTGCCTTAACGGATATTGCATTGCTCCAAGAAATCCCTCCCTAACTTAGATGTCGTTATCCGAATTTCCTTTTCTGATATATGCTTATAATTTAACAAGTCCTTCATTGTTGAATTAGTTAAATTAAACTCGGGAATTATTTTTTCCTCTCCATTGAAGTTTTCACCAATAAAGAAATCAAAATACTTTTTTTCATATGCTATTTTTAGTGCCTCAGAGAAAGTGTAATGAGGATCTTTTACTAAATTTCTAATATGGCTATACTCCGAATAACATTCCCAGAGATAATAATAATCATCCAAAATACTATCAAGTATTATAATAATATCGTCCTTGTACTTCATTTAATTTAATGTTGGATTGTCAAATAATTCAAAACCAGCTAGCTCATATTTGCAATGCATAGCCATACCGAACTCTAAACTTCCACAAAACTAATATAAAAAAACTAGCCAGTTCACAAAACTGACTAGTTTTAACTCTTTGCTCAACACTCGCATTGCGAATGCTTCTTATACCATTATATTTTTAGCACAATCTATTCCTTCACAATCTTGTAAAATGTATTTCCAATTTTCACGAGATAGATACCTGCTTTTAATTGCTCACCAAACACAACAGAACCTACATTTTTATAGTCCAGGAGCTGTTGGCCATCCAATGAATAGACCCCAATATTTGAAGGCTTGCTAAGCTCTACTTTAAAAGTTTCGTTACTTGGATTTGGATAAATAGTACCTTTAACTTCGCCATTGGCTTCATCTAAGCCTGTAATCACTAAGGTTATGGAGATATTGAAGACGAGCGTTATCTGCTTGATATCAGTAGCACTTTTGATATATACTAGGGCTTGTTTGAATGTATAAGACTCCCCATTCACAACCTTACCGGGATAATGTCCCACATTAGCAACCAGTTTGCTCATGTCTAGTTCTGAGTACAGATAGGGCTGATCTCCATATGCAGTGATTCCTCCTGTTTGGTTATACCAGTGACCAGGAGCGATTGCAGTTGAAACTGAATCAAGTGTTCCGTCAGAATTGATACCGAAGTATTTGATAGTTTTATTGGTAAAACCACTGGTAATTTGTGCCGTTGTCAGGCCGAAGAACTGTGCAATCTGCGAAGAATTTAACGGTACTACCGTTGGTGCATAATTGGTATTCGGAACCATTTTCACATTGTAGGTAATGGTCTGAACAGGAATTGCGGTGAACGTAGCTGTAATGGTTTTGTTTGCTGACATTGATACAGAGATCGGGTTGGTTGTTCCCGATGCATCTCCACTCCAACCTGTGAATATGTATCCTGAAGCCGGTTTGGCAGTAAGCGTAAGAGTCGAACCTTGTGGATAATCACCTACAGCTGGACTTACAGTACCCGAACCGATTGTAGTTGTAGTGAGCTTGTAAGTAGGCCCCGCTGTAAAAGTAGCAGTCACTTTTTTGTTAGCATTCATCACAATCTTTAGGGGATTGGCAGTATTGGTAACATCGCCAGACCAGCCTGCAAAGGCATAGCCTTCTTTCGGGTAAGCAGTTATAACAGCAGTGTCCCCTACCAGATAACCACTTACTTCTGGTGATATGCTTCCTCCGTTTCCAACTACTGTTCCTGTAAACGTTACAGTATTCAGATTTCTGAGTTTAGCCGATTCATACCATTTGGTATTGATGCTGGCTGTGCCGGTCACTCCTGTTACCAGCTCCAATTTATAATCATACTTAGCTGTACGGGTAGCTTCCCCCTTATAGATATAATCTGTATTGGTGATCACTGCAATGACCACTCCGTTAGCAGGAGCTTCATTAAGTTTTAGTGTACAATTGCCGCTTGAAACAAATTCGCTGTAAACAGGCTTTCCAGTGGTAGTTCTGTATGCAAGCTGACAAGTCATGTTCGCTCCAATGGGTTGAAAATTGACAGTCACAGTATTGCCTGTTACTGTTAATGGAATCTGGTTAGACCCCGACCAACCTGGCAATGTCAAAGGATCAGGCGTAAGCACATTTCCATTTCTTGTAGTGCTTGCATAAGGCGTTACTTTCCACAAAGCAGGTTGCATGTAGGAAGGCTCCCACTCTGCTCCTATGTTTGCACCAAAGTTTGCGTTTAACAGATCTATCGAAGCTTTTGTCCACTCTCCCAGATCCATTAATGCCATTTTGGCTCTGTATTCGGTAATCACTCGTCTCATCTGGGTTTCTCCTATTCCGCCTGCCAGTCCTTCTAACACACGACCTGGACAGTTTACCCATATCCATGGAATGACACCATCGCCTAAAATCTGTGCCAGTGCCGTTGGAAACATGCTGCTGTACTGATGTCCTCCAAGCGTTCTGAGCCAGGTACACAACTGTTGGTTGCTGTTATTGTATTTGTTAACCCCTTCAGCACTCGGGCCGCCAAAGGTACCGTCTACCAGCCATCCTGAATAACATTCAATAGGCATGAAAGGCGCCATGAAATCAGTAGCATTCAGGTTACCCATTGAACTAAAATTACCACTTCTTCTGGCATCAGCTGTTTGCTGCAGCCATACATTGCCTCCTTCGTGAAACCAGGCCGATTGTTTTACACCCGGCATATCAGCCAGAACAGCATGAATGCCTTCGTGTACCATTGCACCTTTTTGAAACTCATCATTGTACTGAGCATCGAAAGATCTTACAGGTATGTATGAAGCCAGTACCATTGGCCAGCTCTGGCCCTGATAATAAATGGAACTCTGCCACCCTCCCCCTTCTGTATTGGATGCGTTGTCTGTACAAAGGCCAGACCCATAAAGATACACAGCACTCCTGTACCCGTTTCTTGCACGTTTATCTGCCGGCCATCCCATCACATCTCTGAAATAAGCAAAGTCAGTATTCATACGGTCAAGCATACCTCTGATAGCATTGTCAGTAATGGTTGAGTTTCTATTCGGCCCCCATCTGAACACAAACCACCTGTCCGAAATTTCGCCAACCACTTGCGGACAGTCATTCAATACTTTAGTAGGTTCCACAAAATTGGGATTCTGTTCTTTGAAATTGTACCGTACATTGGGCGAATAAGCAGGCCATTTGTATGGATTCCCTGTTTGGGCTTTTAGCTGTAATGACAGTAAGATCAAAATAGGAATAAGAAGTTTTTTCATATTTTATGATGACTTATATTAATGTATAATGTAAGAGTGATTACAATCAAACACTGTAGAATCGGGACTTATAGCTCAAAACCAAATTGAATCGGATGATTCAAATCGCCCTAGCTACAATGGCTCCTGATTTTTGTACTTAGCAATTGGGAAAAGGAAGAAGTAACGAAAGTTTGAAAAAAATTTAGAGGGAGGTTACTACTTCTTTGGGAGGTTAGGGAATTACTGGTAAATTGTAGGGAGAAATGAAAAATACATGCAATCGAGTGTATCCATTAACTATTAGGGCAATCAAAATTAAAATTGACTATTTTTAAATATGAAGATAACAATTGAAAGATTTAAAAGAATAAAAAAAGCAAGTATAGAATTGGGCCCTGTTAATATATTTATAGGAACAAATAATTCTGGAAAAAGTAGTTTTATTCAAGGAATACAATTTGCAATATCAAGTGGACAAACACTTCATTTAAAACAAGCAAGATGGGTTAAGGGTAATTCAAGAACATTATCACTTGACTCAACTGAATACTTATATGCTCCTACAAGATATATTGAGAATTTGTATCATGGCCAAAGATTGACTGGCGCAAGAACTAGAGGTGAAAGGAACTCTATTCAATTCATTTTCACAACAGAAACTGGAGAATCACGGATAATATTATCAAGAGGAAAAAACGGTGGATTCACGACAACTATATTAGGAAAGTACCTAGGAGAAAAATTAAGTGATATTAATTCTCCATTTTGTGTTTATGTTCCGGGTATTGCAGGAATTCCAATAGAAGAAAAATATGAGGTTCCTTTTGCTATTAAAAAATCAGCCACAAGAGGAGATAGTAACAACTATCTAAGGAATATATTACTGGAAATATCAAAAGATGCAGCTAAATGGAATAATTTGATAAATTCAGTTAATAGAATTTATGAGAATACAAATATAACAATCGGATTTGACCCACAACAATCTGAATTTATAGATGTATATATTCAAACGGAGGATAATAAACTTCCGATTGATTCAATTGGAACAGGATTATTGCAGACGATTCAGGTATTTGCATATATTGAATATTTTAACCCTGAACTAATTTTATTAGATGAGCCCGATGCACATATTCATCCAACAAAGCAAAAGATGCTTGCTGAAGAACTTTTTTCTAGAACACAGCAGAATCAAAATTTAAAAATTGTTTTCTCAACTCACTCAAGATATATACTAGATGCCTTAGAAGATAAAGCGAAGGTATTTCATTTCCAAAAAGGAGAAGCGATACCTGACATAAAAGGAAGTAAGATACTTATCGATATTGGAGCTGCAGATGCAGATTATCTTTTCTCAAAAAAAACTTTAAAATATATTATAGTTACAGAAGACAAAGTAGATAATATTAACGAGAAAAAGGCTTTTATCAAAAAGTTTGCATTAGCTAATGGCTTGCAGGAGGATGAGTTTGTATTACATTCATATGAAGGTTGCACTAAAGTTGATTTTGCCAAGATACTTCAAGGATTTGTTGCAAAACAAATTCCATCTGTTAATGTGATAGTTCATTTTGATCGAGACCAAAGAAATGAAGACGACACAGATATTGCAAAACTTCAAGCTGATTGTATAAGTCGAGGGCTAAAGTTGTTTATTACAAAATTCTCCGAAATTGAATCATATTATTGCCAACCTGAACATATTGCTCATGTCTATAATTTAACAATTGAAGAATCAAAACAACTTTATGATTCACTCTTAGCTGATTTAGAAATTGAAACTAAACGAAAAATTTCAAACTTTATTCTTAGAGATAGACCTCACTTGACACATAATAATGATGGGAAACCCGATATTGAAATAATTGAGAAGTTAACTACTGAGTGGTATCAAAAGAATAAGCTTGTCTCAACTCCAGGGAAAGAATTACTTGGAAAAATTAAAAATCAAATTCAATCTACTTTTAAACAAGACCCAAACTTAATCACTAATATTAGCGATGGGTTAATTTGTAATCGATTTCAGGAAATTGTTAAATAGAGAAAATGACTCGCCTAACGCCGTGGTCGCCCGCTGGTGCAAGCGTCTCCGCTTGTACCCAAAACATCACAAGCGTCCCCGCTTTTCCAAGTACCAGATTGAAATAAACAACACCATCACAGAAAATTTTCCATAAAGGACAAAGCCTCGAAAGATTACCTTCCGAGGCTTTGATCTATTGTTTTATCATAGGTGCTTTATTTTCATAAAAGTTAGCACAAGAGCATTTTGGTTTTTCTAGAGCTTTCACAAGAGTCCACATATAAAAGTGGCCTGTCCTTCCTTTAGCAGGCCACGGATGAGTCCAAAACTCTCTATTCTCTAATGATTCTGATTCTGCTGTTACCTCCTTTAAGGATGTACAAACCTTTGGAGTATGGAGAAAGATCAAGCGATGTACCATTTCCATTTTCCAATACCTGCCCTGTTGCATCCATCAATTGCCAATCTTGAGTAGTATCCCAGAATACATTGCCTGTAGTGGGATTTGGATATAGTCTGAAATTATTTGCCCGCTCTTCAAGGTTGCCGGTTAATATATCCTCCTGAATTTTTATATTAAATATGAGTGTCACCTGAGCAGTTTCTGATGCACTTTTGGTGTATTTCAAGGCCTGTTTGATGGTGTACTGTTCACCACTGAGGCATCTGTTTGGATACTGACCAATATTGGCTATTAATGAGGCTATGTTTAACTCAGAGAATACATAGGCAGAAGCTCCCCAGGAAACTGTTTGTCCGGTTTGATTAAACCAATGCCCTGGAGCATTTGCTGTCGACGTAGTATTAGTCGTTCCGTTCGGATTGATTGCGAAATAGGAAATTTTCGAACCCATATTCTTTGCTATATCTTCTGGTGACATTGCAAAAGCTTCGCTTATTCTGCTTGTATTCAAGGAGACTTGCACAGGAGTGTAGTCAGTCGCTGGTTTCATCGTCACATCATAGGTAAGGGTAATATCTTTGATCGGGTTGCTGTAGACTCCCAACAAATTGGTGTTTTCGAATTTAACTTTATAAGGCCACTGCTCATCATTGCTTGCGTTATCGTCCCAAGGATGTCTCCAGTGTTGCTGAGGTGCGCCAGACACCACAAGCCACAATCTAACGCATTTGTCCGGGCAGGTAAATGACAATGTAGTTTCCGGGTTGCTTCCGTTCTGTACCTCTGCAGTGCCAGTGTTGCTGTATACTCTGGTGCCATTTTCAAGCAACGCAACAAAGCCTAATCTCCATCCACCTTTGTCCACGCTCAGATTTCTGTAACCTGCAGCACCTGTCATACCTTTAAAATTGACGCTTACGACAGACTCACTTGAAGGAACATTTAATTTAATACTGTTGTATCCATAGTTTTGAACAGTAACAGAAGTATCAACCTGCCAGAAATTATCTGAAGTAAGGTTCATCTTCACCTGAGCTCTTCTATTAATATAGTTTGCTCCATAAGATTTAATTGCGGGGATGTCCCAGGTGGTCAGTCTTGCCGCATGTTCATAGATCTCGTCATTGAACTGGGCCTGCGTGATTGAATTGAGTCGTTTGTATGTTTCTATCGGATCTTCCGGTGAGCGGGATTCTCTCCACAAACGACCCATAAAGTTTTTACCTCGTTTGTAGGTCCAATAATCCTGTATGAAATAATTGGAATAACGTGGTTCTTCATGTATGATATGTAAATGATTCTTTCTGATATAGTTGTCAAAGTCGTAATCTGTAAACTGTTTTTGAGGATAGACTTTGAAGGCCATCCACTGCGCGCATTGTTCCCAGAATCCGTTGCCTCCCGATCCATTGGCTCCGAATCCGTAACGATAACCACCTCTGGTATCGCAGCCGGTGATGTATTCAAAACAATGTCCGATCTCATGAGCCAGTACATTGTCGATACCAGCAGCGGCAGGGTTCACGTGCAATGTCCCTACCAGGTCGTCCTGGCCTGAGCCATAAGCCGCCCATTCTGTACTATACAGCAAAAAAATCATTAGTTTATATCTATCTGTCACCGAGGATCCTTTCACCGCAAAGCCTAGGGAATCAATATAGTAGGCATAGCTTTTTTCCGCTACTTTTAAGAGTTCGTTCATATTCACCGTATATGGACTGGCAGCTTTGGAAGGATCTGATCCAAAACCAGCTTCCCAGAACACCACTATATTATCTGTTTGTGTGCTTCGGCTATGGGACCACTGACTGGCTGGGTTGTTGAGGTCCATATTCACGTTGGTAATAAATCGGGGAATATAGACCTGCTTTTGGGCAACAAGCGCATTTGTCAGCAACAAGAACAGTATTATTGGTATAAGTTTTTTCATCAAAAAGTATATTTAAAATGTCCAGAGATTTATTTAAATGTATTCAGGACTACAGCAAATGGTTTGTTAACCAATACTGTAGTACAGAATAAGTTACTCCTTTACGATTTTGTAAAATGTATTTCCGGTTTTCACGAGATAAAGCCCCGCTTTTAATTGTTCTCCAAATATAACTGAATTTACATTTGTAAACTCCAGAAGCTGTTGACCGTCTAACGAATAGACTGCAATAGTGGAAGGTTTATTAAGTTCTACTTTGAAACTAGCGGTACTTGGGTTTGGGTAAATGATACCTTTAACCACGCCATTAGCTTCGTCGATGCCTGTCACTACAGACTTTATCGAGATATTGAAGATGAGCGTTATCTGCTTGATATCATTAGCATTTTTAGTATATACCAGGGCTTGTTTGATTGTATAGGTTTCTCCATCCATCACTCTGTCAGGATATTGCCCCACATTCGCAACCAGTTTGCTCATGTCTAATTCGGAATAAATATAAGACGTACCGCCGTAAGGAGTTATTCCTCCCGATTTATTATACCAATGGCCCGGAGCGATGGCTGTTGAGACAGAGTCAAGTGTCCCATCAGTATTGACACCAAAATATTTGATGGTTTTATTCGTAAACCCAATGATGATTTGTGCATCCGTCAACTCAAATATCTGACCGATCTGTGCTGAGTTCAGAGGAACCACTGTTGGTGTATAATCAGACTTTGGCTGCATTTCAACAGTATAAGTAATAGTTTGGACCGGTATAGCGGTGAAAGTCGCTGTAATGGTTTTATGGGCATCCATTGTTACCGAAAGTGGATTGTTTGTCCCGGTTGCATTGCCACTCCAGCCAGTAAACAAATATCCTGAAGCAGGTTTTGCTGTGAGTGTTATGGTAGTGCCTTCATCATAAATGCCGGAAGTTGGAGTTACAGTACCCGAGCCCACAACAGAAGCTGAAAGTGTATAGGTTTTTACTGCTACAGTCGTACAAGCCGGAGTGGTAGCAAAAGCCATCTGGTTAGTAGTAAAATTGGTAAAACTTGCATTGATGTCAACATTGGAAGCATCGTTAGCCCCTTTTCCATCGCACTCGGTACGTCCATTTCTCCAATAAGCAGGTTGAAGATAAACGCCATTAGTAGAGCATGACCCAACTTCTGCATCACCTCCTACTATCACATTGTTACCATAAGTGGCAGCCCATACCATTGCATTGCCTTTTACCTGAGCAGTATTCGTTACAGTTCCGCCTTCCATCCATGCGTTACCTGAAATGACTGCATCTCCGGAGATGGTAGCATTGTAAATAGCAGCGTTATCTTTTACTACTGCATTACCACTTACGTTTCCACCTTCCACAGTTGCAAAACCTTCTATTCTCGCATTGCCGGAAACTGTCCCTCCTAAAACCATAGCATAAGGTCCGACATAGGCAGTAGCGGCTACATTTGCATTGTTCGAGATCCAGCCTCCCCCATTGGAGTGAAGTCTCCCGTTTGTTTTTCTCCATTTTCTAAAATCTGCTGCAGCTTGATAACCTTCAGGTACAGCATTGGCAATTTTAAGCTCATAAGGATATCTTCTGTATTTTGGATAACCAATATCCATGTTATGGTTGGAATGTATTTTAGGAGCTGAGAATACTACCAGGAAAATGTTTGCTTCACTCGCAGTGTTAAGATTAAATGAAGCCTCCCCTTCTGCGCTGGTATACATTGGGCTATACCTCGAAACGGTTCCATCCGCCTTAGTGGTCACAAATCCATATCTCCAGCCAGCGTAGGTAGGATTTACTTCCGTATGTCCTTTGAATTTGATTGAGACCGTTTTATCCGTTCCGCTACAGGTAGGATAAAGAGGAATGATATTCATGCCATAATCCTGAGGCGCCCAATTCTCATTCACAAAAAACTGATCTGTGGTGCCCTGTACCTTATCCAACAAGGTGTATTGACGACTGGTATATCTCGGAAGGCTATTTTTGATGGACTGGTAGGTTTGTCTCATTACCTTACCAAAGTTGCTATTCTGATTGACTGCACTATTCCACTGAATAGGATAATCAAACGTCACATCTCTTGATGCATAGTTATACAAATAGTCGTTGAGCTGCTCTTGTGAAAATCCTTTCAGGCGTTTTAGGGTTTCCAATGGATGTTCCTGATTTTTTGATTCCGCCCAAAGCCTTCTGGTCATTTCAAAACCATCTGTTTGCTGAACGTAAAATAAAAGATTGTAATTGGTATAATGATGGCGATTGGAAGACCACATAAAATGTCTGGTCTGTATCCAGCGGGTCAGCGTACCATCCACGTTAGCCCACTTTTGATAAACCTGTGCCCGCATAAAATTGGCATGACCTTCAAAAAACGGACCTGCCCAATCGTATCCGGCAAAGGCGGTTCCATTTCCCGGGTTTTCCTGAATCCTCATCATCATTTGCAAGGCATGAGCATATTCATGACTGATCGCTCCCCCATCTTTTACTGCAGAAGGATGTACGAACATGGCGCCGATGGTATTACTATAGCTGCTGGCATGAGCAAAACCGGTAGTGCGGTCATCGCCACCTGAAAAAGTTCCTAATATAATGACAGGTGTTTTGTATTTACCAAAATTAGTAGTCGATGCGTTATTGATAAATTTTAAGTCTGTGATAAATCGATTGAAGATATATTCAAATGTATCAGCAACTGCTACAGGATTAAACCTCAAACTCGCGTCGGATGCAGTTTGTGGATTGGTACCTACTAAATCTCCCCAATAGAGTACAAAGTTTTTGGATTCATACATCCTGTTGGAAGCCATCCGGCCATAGTATTCGTGACCAGAATTGCTCCATTCCGTAGGAGTGAAAACTGTTTTTTGTGCATATAGCAGCTGAAGACTGACCCACATGAAAAATAAACAGAGTAGTGTTTTTTTCATATAAATGAATTGTGTTATAGACTATTTGATTTTATCTATTGATTAAAAACATGGATCCATTCATGTTCTCGAATTAGATCATGTCTCCTGTTTTTTGTACTTAGCAATTGGGAAAAGTAAGAAGTAACGAAATTTTGAAAAAAAGTTTAGAGGGTGGGAAATGCTTCTTTGGGGGATTTTGAAATTACTGGTAAATTGTAGGAGAAATGAAAAAATAGATGCAATTAGGGATGTATTAACTAATTGTACGTCATTATAAATAAATTCCTTTTTTTACTTTTTAATCAATAAAAATATGCATGAAACACTAAATCTGATTTGCAATTCTTTAGATAGTCTTGGAACTGCCATTGAAAACGCAACGTCTGAAGATAGGACATTAACAGAATGGCATGGATGGCACCATCCCGCTTTAACTCGGCAGGATTTAGCTAACATATCTTTTAAATTAGCTAAAAGGATTAGAGAAAATTCAACTGACACTATCGATAATGAATCCAACGAAATATTAAAACAAATTCCTAGAAGATTAAACTTAATTCAAGGTTCTATATTGCCATATTTTTTCAATGGTCATGGACACCAATCAATACCTGCTTACTTTTCCACTATCAATTGGGCAACAATGCTTTTAGAACCAATAATTGGCTGGCAGGTCTTGACCGATAATAAGGCTATGCCTAATCAGCTTGCCAATAGATTAAGAAGTATTAGTGCCGAGCTTTCTGAATTGACTCCTGATAAGGATAAATTAGAACAACAAATAAAATTAATTCAAGAAGCAACAATTACAGCAGAAACACTTCCAACAGACCTTGAAAATCTTAGAAATTCAAGAAATAAGGTAAATCAGCTTGAAAAAGAATCAGCCGTACTTCATTCTGAAATGGAAAAGCTATCAAAAAGTGCCAATGAGTCATATAAATCTATCAATTCAAAAAAAGAAGAAACAGATAAGCTAGTTGAACTTTGTGGCGAAGCTTATAGAATTACCACTACTAAAGGTCTTGCCGGAGCTTTTGACAATAGAGTTTTCAAATTATCAATATCCATGTGGGTTTGGGTATCTTTTCTTGTGATCGCATTAGTAACCGGAGCTATTATTGGATCAAATAGAATTACAACATTGACACAAACTATAAAAGATCCCAATATTGGGGCAGGGATTATCGTTCTTCAAATCGTTTTATCTATATTAAGTATAGGTGCACCACTATGGTTTGCTTGGTTAGCAACTAAACAAATAACCCAAAACTTTAGACTATCCGAAGATTATGCATTTAAGGCATCTGTTGCAAAAGCTTATGAAGGATACAGAAAAGAAGCAGTGAGAATAGATGAAGCTTTTGAAGCACGATTGTTTAGTGCGGCACTTACAAGATTAGAGGAGGCTCCTTTAAGATTAGTAGATCATGAAACATATGGTAGTCCATGGCATGAGTTTGTTAGTTCAAGGTCATTTCAGGAAGCCCTACATTTAATTCCTGGATTCAAAAATAAATATGTTTCAGCTATCAAAGGAATAGGAAAAAACCAGAATAAAGTTGAGTCAAAAGCTGATTTAATAGATTCAGAAGAAAAATAAAAATAATAACGAACGCCTTCTCTACTTCGTGGACTCCCCTGACAGTCCACAATTTCACTTAACGAAATTTTGAAAAAAAACTTAGGGATGGGCAAATTACACTTTTGTCGATTGTGAAATTACTGGTAAATTATAGTGAGAAGGAGATATAGATCGTCGAGGTGTGCATATCCTTCCAAATTGGAGAGATTGTAGCACTTGAGTGGATATATGAAGTAGTTAGGCATAATTATAAAATGACACTGCTCTACATCACATTAGGGTTACTTGTAACAACAGGACTTTTTGTCTACTTGAGATACTTTATTCCTTTGAGACCAATGGAGCCAGGTTTTGAATATGTTTACGTCAACGAAGATGGAACGGTGAGCGAATTAAGTGATGAAGACGTTGAATATTTAAAAACAGAGTTTTCACCTGCTGACGGTGCAAGACCTTACATTAAAAGTCGGTATAGAGAACTAACACCAGATAAGAAAATATCAGGTTTCATATTACGAAAGCGAGTGCCAAAGAAAATCGAAATACAATCATTTAAAGACCCGAATGAAAAAAGGACAATTGCATGGATTTACTTATCAGTTTCGATAGCTTCTCAAACTGAACCTGCTGACTTCAATGGAATTAGTATGATAGCAGATGGAATTAACCATGCTGTTCCGACTCAGAAAGAATTACAAAACTCCACCTCTTGGCTGATCAGCAAAGGATTAATCAAAAAAGTTGGTAAGAAATATACATTGACAGAAAAAGGAAAGGAAGATTACACCACGGTTCAAAAAGAAACAAAAACACTTTTGAATATGTGGAATGACTTAGAGAAAAAAATAAAAAACTATGCCTAACACAGCATATAGCTTATGGCGGGTGAACGGCTACCAGCAAGGTTTTCGCTCCGTAGCTAGCTTTGGGTTCGGGGGACAGAAAAGTGCTTCTAAACCGCCACAATCCATATGCAAACCGTTATGTGATATTATTAAACCTAAACATAAAATAAATTTATAAATGTGCGACAAAAGTTTGATTAAAGATTTAGTGCCTGTAATAAGTTTACTGATAGCAGGATTAAGCATATATTTGGCCTATTCAGGAAGAAGGAACTTCCTCAAACAAAATTATTATTCAAAAAAGATTGAAGGCTATCTTGAATTGCAAGAAGCTTTGATAAAGTTAATTGCAACTTTAAACTCTTGTTTCGAAGAGAAACTTAAAGATGGAATTGAAATAGAAAAAAAGACAAGAAGTGTATATGTAGAATATCAGAATATAATGCTTAAATACGGGATTATATTTGATAATAGCGTAGTAGATCAACTTGTTGAATTCAATAAGTTATATAATAGCTTAACCAATTTGAATAATGTATCAAAGGCTTCAATAGATTTTAATAAAGAAACTGAACCATTTAAAATATTTAAAAAATCATTCCTCGATATCATTTTGGAAATTAGAAAGTGCCTAGGCTCTTCAAAAATTAATGATGAAATCATAAATAATATAAAATAAAGCATCACATAACATTGTGAGGTTTTATTTCAGGGATTCGAAACAATTGAAGACATCACATAAAAATCCTTCACTTTTTTATTATTTTCAAATGGCGTGATGGGTGCGATATAAGTAAATGATGAAGGGTTCTCTCATCCGTGGCCTGTCAGGGGCAAGGACACGGATGAAGGAAGCAGCAGAGGAAAGAAGCTTTAAACAAATTCCCAGTCATTATAAATAGCGCATTGGCCTTCATATTCACCGCCTTCTCCCAGAAGGTTGAATAATACCACATTTTTAATATAAAATTTCTTTCCGGAACAACTTTCTCTCAGCGCTTTTTCTGTAAAGGTTATCCCCTTTTCCTGACCTTCTTTAATAAGTTTCAATCTTTGCGCCGTTTCAGTTGTGCCAGCCGACCTCCTTGAAGGTAATTTAATCATCTCATCCCAGGTATACTCCCATAATTCCTGTGCTTTCAGATTTACATAATTGTAAATAGGATCAGCTTGGGTTCCATGTGATAATATTACAAATGGTGCATTATACATTTTCTCAGATAACTCCGATTCATGAAGCTCTTCTTCAAACAACTCTTTACCTGTCCAGAATTTATAATTCTTTGCTATCAGCTTACAATGCTTAACCGTATCAGGATTCATCCATATTTTCATTACAATATATATTTTAATCTTATTAACGATTTTTTACCAAAGGTGAGATCATATGTGTCAATGATACATCCGTAACCTACACCAATCAAGACTGGAAATATAAGCTCAAATTTTCTTCGAACCTCTGCACCCAATAGTCCTCGTTTCTAATGAGTATTTCCAAGAATAGCGATTGTATCGCTATTCTTAAACAACAGTCATCCTTACCAGTCCCTTTCCTCCTCCTCCCCGGCCCGGTGTCTGCAACTGACGGAATCTTTCCAAAGGTACTGCATTAAATAATACCGGGTAACTATTATTACTTATCATTCCTTTTTATTTTTAAATTAAACAGCTAAATAATTTTTTATTAAGGTAACGTCGTATATTCCATCACAGATTGCAGAAAATATTTTAGTTAAGCAGGGATTGAGAGATTCCGTCCGGTGCAGACACCATAGCCGTCAACCTAAGAAAAAAACTATAGGAAAATAAAGTAAAAAGTGTTTTAAATCGTAAAATTCGCGGTTTTTCAACATATATATCCAGAATGGTATCTAGCTCTAATCTTGATATAATAGCAAAAGCTACGGGCTTTAAACAGAGAAAATCTACTATTTCTCCTCAGGCATTTTTAGATACTGTCTTTTTTACTAATGCTCAGTCAAGTCCATCCTTATCTGAATATAGTATTGATTTTACGAAAAGCACAGGATGCATTGTAAGTAAGCAAGCTATTGACAAAAGATTTAATGAGCGAACTAAAGATATGCTCTCTCTTCTGCTACAGAAGGTTATTAGTCAACAAATAAAAAGGGAAGTTATTAATATCGAGGAAGCCAACTTGTTTAGTGAAATAAGGATAATGGATAGCTCTGAATTTGTTTTATCTAAAAAGGCAGCTGATAGATTTCCGGGCTATGGAGGAGTTGGACGTGAAGCAATAGCTCAAATACAATTTGAATATGAATTGTTAAATGGTAAAGTTACAGAGCTTTCTATTGGATCAGCACGTGATTCAGATAGTATTGAAGGCATGAAGAATATCGATACTATTCCAGAAAATGCATTACTCATAAGAGATCTTGGATATTTCTCTCCTAAGAACTTTAAGGAAATTAGCAAAAGAGGTATTTCTTTCATCAGTAGAGGAAAGTCACAATGGAATTTTTATATAAAAGAGAATGATCGATTAGTTTTATTAAGTACTAAAGATATTATACATAGATTGAAGAAGCAAAGGGGGAAATATTTAGATATTGAAGTAATTACAGGCTCCAAAGTCCTGACCCCGGTTCGACTTATTGCTAATTTACTTACCAAAGAACAGACAAAGAATCGAATAAAAAGAAAAACAGCCAATAGAGGAAAGTTAGGGAAGGAAGCCATGGAAAGCTCATGCCTTAACCTTTTTGTTACCAATATACAACGAGATGTGCTAAGTCCTGAAACAGTATACCGTCTCTATACTTTAAGATGGCAAGTTGAATTAATTTTTAAAACTTGGAAAAGTATTTTAAAGGTAAATAATATACACTCAATGAATCCAATACGTCTAGAATGTATAATCCTTATTAAGCTTCTATGGATTATGCTCAATTGGTCAATATTAAAGCTTTTACAAGCTGAGACACAAAGAGACATAAGTCTACACAAATTAACTCATACGATGATGAGCAGATCAAAAATACTTAAGCTTTCTATCTTAAGAGACTATTTGCGTCTTTACAATTGGCTATTAGAAATGATGGACATAAGTATACTACACCATCAAAAAGAATATAAAAGGAATTGTGATAAAATGCCAGATATAATCTCTTGCACATATATAAAAACAGCTTAAGTTTATATCTTTACATAAAAAAAAACGGTTGACCTTCCGATATTTAAGGTCTAAAAAAAACATGGAAA
>JAEYZG010000012.1 GCA_023428135.1 Bacteroidota bacterium
ATTTCATATTATCTATCATGATTAATACTACAATTGAAAAGTAAAAGGTTAATATTCTATAATTATACAAAGATATCTTAGGACATTTTACTGAGGTTTAAACTTTAAATCAAAGGATTAAAAAATGGATCAAATTGCCTACATCAACTGAAGCAGTTTACTAAATCATAAAACTGTAATTTGAAAATATGGTCTAAAAATTAAACTGAGCTACCCTCACATTAAGGGAGTTTATCAAAAAATTTAAGCGGACAGTATGATCTAAAAGAATATCAAGATTCAAAAAAGACAAACGTCACATGTCTCAACCTTGATTTGAAGATATTATATGCGAACTTTAGAAATAAAAAAACCGGAGGGGTATCCGGTTCTTATTTAATTTCTTTTATTTAACTCATCTCGAATGCGAGCTGCTTTTTCGTAATCTTCTTTCATTAAAGCCTCATCAAGCATAACTTTCAGCTGATCAGAGGAAGTGTCTTTAATTTGATCAGACAGATTTTTGGGTTCTGCCTTTTTCGTTTCTTCCTTCTTTTCTTTTTCAGGTTTTGCCCCTGATTCTTCTTCACTGAGATCGCTAAGAACAATACCAGCTTCAGAAAGAATATTCTCATAAGTATAGATAGGAACTTCAAACCGCAGGCCTATTGCAATGGCATCAGAAGGTCTTGCATCTATTTCAATGGATTTAATACCATCCGTACAAACTATTTTAGCAAAGAAAACCCCTTCTTTTAGGTCTGAGATCACGATTTCATCAACAGTGAAATTAAATCCGAGCGCAAATGATTTGAAGAGATCATGAGTCATTGGTCGGTTCGGTACAATTTTTTCGATTTCTATGGCAATCGCTTGAGCCTCGAACATACCGATAATAATTGGCAACCGTCTGTTACCACTTTCTTCACCTAATACTAATGCAAAAGAGCCAGACTGAGACTGGCTCGAAGAGAGACCTAATATTTCTAACTTGATCTTATCCACTTTTTTTTATTTTAATGCCTTGGCAGCTTCAATTAATTTAGGCACTACCTCAAAAACATCGCCCACAATACCATAATCTGCTGCTTTAAAAAACGGCGCTTCAGGATCTTTGTTAACCACGACGATCACTTTTGAGGAATTCACACCTGCAAGATGCTGAATTGCTCCCGAGATTCCTAATGCAATATACAAATTTGGACTGACCTTTACACCGGTTTGACCTACATGTTCATGATGTGGTCTCCAGTCAAGATCAGAAACTGGTTTAGAGCATCCTGTTGCGGCTCCCAAAGCTTTAGCAAGATCAATAACCAAATTCCAGTTTTCAGGACCTTTCAAACCTCTGCCACCAGAGACAACGATATCAGCTTCAGTTAATAAAACATCACCGGTTGCCTTTTGGGTTTCCTTAATTTGTACTTTAAAATCGCTGTCGGATAATTGAGGATCAAAAGCTTCAACTGTAGCTGAGCCACTACCCTCCACTGCTGAATATGCATTTTTTGCTATTGTTATTACTTTCTTAGCAGAAGTTAAATCGTAGAATGCAAAAGCTTTACCGGTATAAATGGATTTTTTAACTTTGAACCCGGAAGAAAGGTCAGGAAGGTCAACAACATTGGTTACAATCCCAGCCCCTAACTTAAGCGCTAATCTGGACGCTATAGCATCTACTACAGAAGACCTTGAAAGAATAATAGTATCTGCATTTTCCTTTTTTGCGGCTTCAGCAATTACAGAAGCATAGGGCATTGGTAAAGGCTGTGAAAGCTTATCATTTTTACAGGATAAAACTTTTGAAGCTCCGAATTTACCCAGAGAATTGATTTGATCATCAGAATAGTTACCTATAACTAATGCAACTGCCTGGGTATTGATTTTTTGGGCAAGTGCTGAAGCGTATCCTACAGCCTCAAGAGAAGATTTTTTAATCTCACCGCCTGCGCCTTCTACAAAAACTAAAACTGACATATATTAATTTAGTTAATGATTTAAAAATTAGATTAATTAATTAAAGAACTTTTGCTTCGTTTTTCAACAAATCAAAAAGCTTTTCAGGAGTTGATGCATCGATCATTTTGCAGGCACCTTTCGGAGCAGGCAATTCATAATTCAACAACTTTACATTATCAGTTACATCAGTTGGTTCAACAACTTTCAAAGGTTTGGTTCTTGCAGACATAATGCCTCTCATGTTTGGAATCTTCCATTCAGCAATAGGCTCCTGACATCCTGCAACCAAAGGAAGTGGGGCTTCAACAATTTCTTTTCCGCCTTCAATTTCTCTGGACATTATCGCTTTTCCGCCTTCAATATCTAGTTTCATAACAGGAGATACTGATGGAATTCCAAGCAACTCTCCTACGATACCATGAACAAGTCCACTGTTATAATCAATAGACTCTCTACCCATTAATATTAAATCGTAATTTTCAGATTTAGCAATTACAGCTATTTGACTTGCTACATAAAATGCATCTTTAGGAAATGCATTGATTCTGATAGCATCGTCTGCTCCTATTGCCAAGGCTTTTCTTATGGTTGGCTCGGTGTCGGCTTCCCCAACATTTAACACAGTAACAGTTCCCCCGGCAGCTTCCTTCAGCTCAATAGCCCTTGAAAGCGCATATTCATCATATGGACCAATTATATATTGGATACCGGAAGCATTTAATTTTGTATTGTTATCTGTGAATGATATTTTGGAAGTGGTGTCCGGAACGTTACTGATACAAACTAATATCTTCATAAAAATATGTTTAATTCCTTCTAATAAACTATAAATTCGCGATGAAGTTACATATTTCACTAATAAAAATAAAAATTAATGAATAATTCAAGACTTGAATTACTCTTGCAATATTATAAGGAGGACCCTAATGATCCATTTACCATATATGCATTAGCTACTGAATACCTTAAAACAGATGTTCAAAAATCGGTAAATTATTTTTCAATTCTTCTGGATAATCATGAAGATTACACGGGGACATATTATCATGCGGCTAACCTATTCTTTAAATTAGGACAACATGAAAAAGCAGAAGAAGTTTATAAGAAAGGTTTGGAAATTACTCTCAAAGCAAAGGATATGAAGGCGAATCAGGAATTGAAATCTGCTTACAATCAATTTCTGGATGAAATTTCAGAAGATTAAAAAAAAATAGTCGACCACTAAAATGATCGGCTATTTTAAGATAATATTCGTCGGGGTGGCGGGATTTGAACCCTCCGCAGCTCATCTCTTTAACTAATTGACTCACATTAAGTTACTAATACATAACCTATTGCCAAATAGTTTTTTTTGTGGCAATAGACATTTTTGAACCTCTGGATGCCAGTACAGATGCCAGTTTCAGAAGTTTTCCATTTTGGATTTTTACAACAATTCAAAATAGTTAAAAATGTTAAATAGTTAATTAATAAAACATTTCATTGCAAAAATCTTGTTGAAAATTTACAAGATTTTTGTTGAAAGTCGCACAAATTTGTGTTGAAATCCAATTAAAAATTATTTAAAAAAAATAAAGAAATCTCATACAAGATGAATTCACCTATATTTTTTGAAAGCTTGTCGCTGCTAGTATGATTCAGTATTGATAGTTCTATTTATTGGTAATTTCCTGTTTATTTGGATTGGTGTTATTCCTTTTGATCATTGAAAGCCTTCATGAATAATGTAGGTCCAATTATGTCGAATTGATTGAAATTATTAATTTAATTTTAAATCAAAATTGAGTTTTTTTAACTTAATGGATCTTAAATTATTTACCAAATCTTCTAGTTGTCTTAATTCACTAATTGATACCTCAATAGATTCAACGTGGATCTGATAAAAGGATAGATAAAACCCTTCAATACTCCTAACAAAATCTATAGGTATTATGGAATGTTTATGTAACAAGTTGGCCAAAGACATTACACTTTGTTTTTGGATTTTATAATTTGGAGTAAAGTACCCCAATTCACCAAGAAGAACCTCCATCATTCTATAAAATTGAATAAATACCTTATTGATATTTTCTTTTGGTTCATTTTCAAATTCAATCCTTAAGGCTTCTTGGTCTTCTGGAGAAATATTAATAGTGTCAAGCTTTTGAATAGCCTCCTGTATTGGGCCTTTAAACTTGTCGGTAAGCCTTACTATATTTTCATAATCTTGTTGATTTAAAAAATTATTATGAGCTACTTTACATCTTAGCAAATAAAGATTCTCCCAATTTATCTTAAAATCATTCCAATCCAAATTAACTACTTCTGAAAAATATTTATCCCAGTTATTTGAAGGAACATATTTTTTCAAAAAGGCAAAATCTAAATCCTCAACATTCTTTGCTTTTGAAACATGATTTTGTAATTGGCTTAGATCTGGAATTTTAACTTTGCCAGATAGAATGTTTGCGAGATGGATAAAATCTGTTTGATATAAATATTGAGCATCATTCTCTAATTTGTTTTGTTTTTTATCAATATTGGATCTCACATCATCCGGGACAATTTCTGTATGCCAATTTTTTTCCAATTTTGTAAAGGCAAATTTGGTAAGTAGTTTCCTAAGTAAGTTTTCGATTTCATGAATCAATGGATAAGCTTTCTGGGAATAATATAAGCTTACGTCGTCCCATAGAGATACTGGTAATTTACCAGAAGCATTTTTTAATATTGTTCTGATATTTTTAAGAAATACAGAGAAATCTTCAATCTTGGTGATGTCCTCGCAAATGAGTATACCGGTCTATAGTGTACCACCGATTCCGGAGTAAAGTGTACCAGTTGTTCCGGAGTAAAGTGTACCAGTTTTCAATGAGTAAAAACGGATAATCCGAGATGAAAATTTACATTTCTGG
>JAEYZG010000014.1 GCA_023428135.1 Bacteroidota bacterium
TGTTTTATCATTGGCAGGTTGGTTTTAAAGAAATGTGATTTGTATAACAAGAGCCGTATGACGGGAGACTGTCAAGTACGGTTCTGTGAGAGGCTTGGGCTGAAATGCCCTTGCCTACTCGACATTGCATCGAGTGAAATCTGTGATAGAGGGAGTGTTTAGAAATTAAAAATATATTTTGGATAATGCGAATTCGCATTCGCATTTGTAATGCGAGTATTTGAGAAAAGATTAAAGAGTAGCCAGTTTATATAGAACTGGCTATTTTTGTTAGCAGTCAATCCCCGTAGAGACGTCATGCTGGCGTCTTGCATCGAGTGAAATTTGTGATAGAGGGAGTGTTTAGAAATTAAAGATATATTTTGGATAATGCGCATTCGCATTTGTAATGCGAATGTTTAAGGAAAAGATTAAGAGTAGCCAGTTATACAAAACTGGCTACTCTTATTTCCGGCCAATTTACTGTAGAGACGCCATGCTGGCGTCTCCCTTTCGTTAACAGATAACAATAGATTTTAACAATTGATAAAACAGATATACGGAATGTGTTTCTGTTAACTGCTCATGTTCAAATGCGGACATTTAACAAAGTCAGGAAGACTTACTCCATCATACTTTCTGCATACATTTCATCAGATACATATAACAAGTCTCAGCAAGAGGTATTAGATTTCTGCCATTGCCGGTTAAATCATATTGGTCTGCCATGCTTAAAAAAATCATGTAAGTATCAAAATAATCTGAGTTTGATTTTAATTCGGGAGACCCCATAAATTCTGCTACTACACTTACTAATTCTAATCCATGAAGATCACTTTCGAATCCCAAATCCTTCAGGCCATTAATGAGTTGTTCATGTTTCATGTCCTGAACAAGGCTCTTAATAATAAAGTTTTTGTGTTTTTACATAGCTGTGCTGATAAATTTTCGACATCAAATAAAATGGGATTACCTGATATAGAGCTTTTGCGGTAAGGTAGAAAGAAGTAGAGAATTTAGCGGGTCACTCTTAGAAAACACACAGGCAATAGTTTAAAAAAGGTACGGTTTTAAACCGCACCTTTTTAAATCTTATTTAGTTGTTGATAACATGGGTGAAGGCCGCTTGCCTAGTTCCTTTAGCAATCTGGCATGACTTAAAATTGCACCACGAAAGGTAGAGACATTCTTATAAGGCAATCCAAATTCTTCCGCTGTCTGGCGCACTATTTCAGAGATTTTCTTATAATGCACATGGCATATATTGGGGAAAAGATGGTGCTCAATCTGATAGTTCAATCCCCCCACAAACCAGGAAAAAAAAGTGCTTTTATTGGCGAAATTAGTTGTAGTGTGAAGCTGATGAATAGCCCAGTTATTCTCTAAGTTGCCATTGTCGTCCGGCAATGGAAATTCAGAGCCTTCAATTACATGAGCCGGCTGAAAGATGATGGCTAAAATGAAACCTGCTATATATTGACAAATCACTATTCCAAGCAGAATCTTCCACCATGCAATACTTAAAAGAACAAAAGGAAGTATAAATATGTATGAAATGTAAGTAATCTTTGTAGCAATAAGAATAATCCACTCCTGGCGAATATTTGCTTTTTGTTTTTTCAACATTCCGTCTTTGCTGTACTTAAAAATTTGCTTAAAATCTTTAAATAAGATCCATGCAAGTGTAAGTAAACCATAAAAGAACCAGGCATATATGTGCTGAAATTTATGAAAGAATCGCCATTTTGAATTAGGACACATTCTTAAAATCCCACGAGGACTGATATCTTCATCAGCTTCATGAATATTGGTATAAGTATGATGCAACACATTATGCTGAACGATCCAGTTTAAAGCGTTTCCTCCAATCAGGTTTAAGGAGTATCCGAGCAGTTTATTAATCCACGGTTTTGTTGAGTAAGCCCCGTGATTCGCATCATGCATTACTGAAAGTCCAATTCCAGCAGTTCCGAATCCCATAATAACGCACATCAGAATTAACAGCCAAAGGTTTGTAACTACCCCACTTATAATGAGTGCATAAGGAACAAAATATAAACATAACATGAAGATGGTTTTATAATACATCTGTCTATTTGCGTGACGTGTAATTCCATTTGACTTGAAATATTCGCCAACTCGTTTGTTTAAGCTTCCGAAAAAATCCGGACTGGATTTTGAAAATTTTAAGTGTTGAGACATTCTGAGGGGTTGTGAATGATTGATAACGAAATTGAAGAGAAGAATAGTTCCATTTATCATAGCACGATACTGATCAAATGCCTAAACAGGCGCAAGTCTGTGACTTGTGTCTACAAATGCGAGCCAGTTTATTAATTGGCGGAAAGTATGTAGAAATTAAAAAGCCCGGAGATGTATAACCTTCAGGCTTTTTAATTTATATGATTTTGGTAGTATTAAGAGCTATAAGCCTGTCTTGCTTTATCATCTCTGAAAAGTCCGTCAATGGTAAAGAGTATACAATCTCTGTCTTTGTCTTTAAGGCTCAAGTAATGCGAGTGGTTGAGAAAAGATTAAATAGCCAGTTTTTGCAGAACTGGTTATTTTGTTCCCAGCCAATCTCCCGTAGAGACGCCATGCTGGCGTCTCCCTCAGTTTAACAGGTAGCAATAGATCTTAACAATTAATAAAACAGATATTCGGAATGCGTTTCCGTTAAATGCTCACGTTCAAATGCCGAACATTTAAAGAAGCCTTGCCCCATTCATACGTTCTCTGCACATTTCTTAAGATACATATAACAAGTCTCAGCAAGGGGTATTAGATTTTTACCATTACCGGTTATTTCATATTGGTCTGCCATGCTTAAAAAATTCATGTAGCCTTCGAACCATTCTGAGTTTGATTTCAATTCGGGGGACCCCATTAATTCTGCCACAACACTTACTAATTCTAATCCATGTAAATCACTTTCGAATCCCAAATCCTTCAGGCCATTGATGAGTTGTTCATGTTTCATATCCTGGACAAGGATTTTGATAATAAGGCTTTTGTGTTTTTCCATAGCTGGTGAATTTTGACTACCAATGTACTAGTAAATTGCATTATATGCAAATTAATATCTATTCTGTATAATTTAAATTAGTTTAATGATCATTTTTTAACTCTTTTTATGTCAGTTGATTTATTTAGATTGCCAATTAAATTGCGTTTTGAACAATTAAAATGACTGAAAGGCCTACTTTTAATAGAATAAAAGCTGTATTGGCAGAAAAGGGTAAAACAAATATCTGGCTGGCAGAAGCATTAGGAATGAATAGAAGTACTGTTTCAAAATGGTGTACAAATGATGTACAGCCAACAGTAGAGACATTGTTTGCAATCGCAAAAGCACTGGATGTAAATGTTCGAGAGCTGCTGGTTTCCTCCAAATAGAATCGCGGAATAGGTATTTTATATCTCTCAAAGGCTGCCGTGATTTTGGCATCACATGAAATCTGTGATGGAGGGACCTATCAGCTAATTAAAACATATTGTAATGTGAATGTTTGAGGATAGATTAAAGATAAAGCCAGCTTTTATGAATCAGCCCACCTACCACTTTCCCTCCGCAACCGCAGCCGCAATTTGATCCGCAACTAATCCTCAGAATTGGCTTTGGATTATTATTTCAAAAGGGTTTTTTATTTATTTAATGTATTGAAAAATAGTTGTTTAAATTTTAGGTTTTAAATATTTGTAATTTTTTGTTTCTCTGTAAAATTCCCCGCAAAAGTGAACCGCAAATTAGCTTGAAGTCAAAGTTGATAGAACATGGTTTTATTAATATCGGATGAAATAACAGGTCCGGTGAAAATGAATTTTCCCGTTAAGTATGTAGGATACTTTTTTCCTAAACTATATCCGGAAAATATCGAAGCCACCTTAGGATAAAAGTGATGAGTATTTATAGAAATGTAAAAAAACGCTTAAATACAAAGGGCAGGGGCATATAGAGTTATTTGTAAGTTAATATCTCTGAGGAAAGCACATCAGGAGATAAGGATTGATTAAAGTAGAGTTTATCGGATAACATCCCGCAAGTCAATAGACTTGCTCTCATTTATAGGTTGAAGTCAGATAGACTTCAACCAGAGCGGTTTAGAAATGGAGTACTTGTTTATAAAACGCCCGCCCGCCAGAATTGATGCCATCGCTTCAAGTGATGGCATCAATTAATCAATTACAGTGAATGTTTTAGAAAGTCTTATCTAAATCGAATAATAGTGTCACAGTCCATTCCCACGTTTACTTTTTTGAGGTTCTGTGTATATAATAAATAGTTGATAATTGAGGGATTATCACCTAGTTTAGCAAAAAATCGGAGGCTTATAATCCAAATTCCCATTATCTCCAAATATTAGCTCATAAGGTTCAGCAATCTTTTTATAATTTGAGTGATTTTAGCCAAAAGCTAAGGCTCTAAAATTATATCTTCGAATGGATAATCTATTTTAAATCAGAGTTATAATTTATTGGGTTTTGTTTAAATCCTCAAATTAACTTTATTTATATTATACAATACCTTAGTTTAATTAAACCTATTATTTAACTAACTATGAAAAAACAGTTCTACTTTACATTAGCCATTTTAATGTCTATTTCGGCGTTAAAATCTTTGGCACAGGCTCCTACATTGGAGCTGGATAAAGTTCTTCTGGCCTCTAATGAAATGGCACAACCTTGGGGTATGTGTTTTATTTCATCAGATGAACTATTGTTTACAGAGAAAAATGGTAAACTCTTCAGATATGTAGTCTCTACGGATACCAAGACTCAGATCAGTGGGACTCCTTCAGTTTCAACTGCTGGTCAGGGAGGTTTACTGGATGTTGCCATTCATCCTGATTTCTCCACCAATAAGTACGTTTATCTTTCGTATTCCATTTCAGGTCCTGGAGGCTCCACCCTTGCAATTGGTAGAGGTGTGTTAAATAACAACCAGCTGACAGGCTTTACTGAACTATTCCGAGCCTTGCCTTTTAAAAGTGGTACAAACCACTATGGCAGTCGTATAGCTTTTGACAAAGATAATCACCTTGTCTTTTCCTCAAGTGAAAGACAAGAACAGGATAATGCACAATTACTCGAAAATCATTTGGGGAAAATTATACGTCTGAATGATGATGGTTCCGTTCCAAGTGACAATCCATTTGTAGGAGTTAATGGTGCAAAGCCTGAAATATATAGCTATGGCCACAGGAATGTGCAAGGATTGGTTATTCATCCGGAAACGAATAAGATCTATGCGCATGAACATGGCCCGATGGGAGGAGATGAGCTCAATCTGGTGGAAGCAGCTAATAACTATGGCTGGCCTAAGATAACATTTGGTGTTAATTACAATGGAAGTACTATTAGTAATGATACTGCAAAAGAAGGAATGGAACAGCCCATCAGATACTGGAAACCTTCTATCGCTCCTTGTGGTCTGGCCATTGTGAATCTCCAGAATCAACAATCCAATGAAGTGAATTTTGTTTTAGGAGCCCTTGCGGGAATGCAAATTCAGTGGGTGAAAATTAAAGATGATAAACATATTGCTACCTATTCATTCATGAAGAATTATGCAAGATTCAGAGATGTAGAGGTAGCTCCTGATGGCAAAATTTATGCACTGACAGAAAATCCGAACAGTCTGATTCTTTTAAGAACCAATCAAATAGTAACAGGTGTCTTTGAAAGGTCATCGCGTAATAGCGGTAACATACGTTTGTATCCTAATCCTGTTACTGATATTTTTACAATAGATGCTCATGATATAGCAGGAAAGAATGAAATAGCGATTTGCGATCATCAGGGGAAAGTGCTTCGTTCATTGATTGTGTCAGATAATTTATTTGACTCCGGCAAAATGAAAATAGATATTAGTGATCTGCCTTCAGGTATGTATCTTATCGTACTAAAATCAAAAGAAAGCAACACAACAATAAAGTGCCATAAGTTATAATAAATCCATACAATAAGTAAGACTCTTGATTTCGATGTTCAATTGAAGTCAAGAGTCTTTTTATTATGTAAAGTAATAACCGCATTAGCTGTAACTTTTAGTTGTAAGATTCCTGGAAGATTATATCTATTCAAGTGCAATCAATATTCAGGAAAAAAGAGATTGATTGATGTAGAGTTATTGGATAACAGCCTGCAAGTTAATAAACTTGCTCTCATTTGTAGGTGGAAAATACAAGAGGCCGATTAGTATTAATCGGCCTCTTGTGTTTTAATTATGGTATGAATGAAATAGTTTTTTTAAAAGCATAAGTTTACCTTAATTATACAGCTTTTGAAAAAAGCTTTTAATCTTAACTTTGAATTTCTTAAGTCTTTTCTTCTTGGCTGAGTTTTTAGTGACGGGTGATTCCAGCATTATAGCTAAAGATGTCAACTCTTTCCATCGGGTATTAAGTTTGTCAATCTGGATTGGCACATCCAGAATTTGTTCTAAGAATTCTCCTGTTTCCTGAGCTACATCATTCCATGTTCTGAATTTGAAATTACCACTATCCCATTTAAGGTTTGGACTTGCGGATAGCAATTCCTTGAGATGTTTAAAATCTGAGAAGAAGTGGAGGTATTGTTGGTATTCTTTCAATAATCCATTAGTAAGCTCCCTGTTAACGCTGGTGTCATTGATGAAGATATTTTTCCGTTCTTGTAATGCCTCTATAAGTGGCAAGCCGAATCCTTCATAGAAGCTTGGATAAATGATGTAATTACAGTTTTTATACAAAGATTTAAATTTTTCTTCGCTGAGTGTTCCGCTCTTATATTCTGTAATAAAATTTCCATGTTGTTTATTGGCTCCTCCGATTGCGACAGCCTTGAAACCTTTAAGTTCTGACAATACTTTGATTGTTTCATTTACTGCTTTATGTTTAAAACTATTGCCAATAATCAAGGCATAATTATCACCAGCGTAATTACTCTCATCATCAGAATGGTCAGATTTATTTTTGGTGCCGTGGTATATAATTTTATTAGTGGGCAGTGCAAAATTGTAAGGTGTACCAAAGAAAGCTTCTGTATCTGACTTTGTTGTTTCGCTGATGAAAATTATTCCATCAGAATGTTTAAGGGATAATTCAAAAACGTTCTTGCTGAAAAAATCTTTATGCACTATATAATTACAACGCGTTGCTATTATATCCTGAAAGGTAATCACAATGCGTAATGCTACCTTGTTAATCAGATTTAAAAGGTGAAAATTAAAAATCTGTGAAGGCATTATTGCCAGGTCATATTTGTCCTGAACAGTATCTGGAAATACAACATCCGGATATTTCTTACTCAATCCATATATGTCAGAAAGCTGAGGTAAAGTAAGAACGTGTATCTCAAATTTATGACTGAAGAGATTATAAAAATTCTCCAGCAGGTTCAATGCATAGTTAACTGTCCCATTAACACTCTTATTTAGATGGGGCACGCAGAATAATATCTTTGGCTTGTTGTGGAATTTATTGCTGAATAAAGCAGAAAAATTATCAGCCACATGGATCTCATGTTTAAAGTATTGATCAACGATGGAAGAGTAGTAAGGATATCTTCCCTTTAGTATTTTGTAATTTATTTTGTCAAGGTTCTCTCTTTGCGATTTTCCAAAGCTTTTGGATTCATGATGGTAAACGAAAGCATGATTGGCCATTACTGTAGTAAATCCATATTCGTTAATCCTCATGCAGAAGTCATTTTCTTCATTGTAGCCTTTGCCATAGATCTCGTCAAAAAGGCCGAAGTTATTAATGATACTTCGTTTGATAAGCATGCAAAAGCCAACACCAGTTGGAATAATAGAGAATTTTGGAAGCATGGTTTTAAGTTTTGAAAATAATTCAAAACTCTCATCGGCAATTGCACTTCTGTCGCCTTTATAAAATAAAGGAATGCTCAGTAAACTGGCATTATTACTTCTTGGGCAGCATGCTCCATGTTTTTCATGTATGTACAATACGGATCTTAACTCTTCCAGAAAGCCCTCTGTAACTTCTGTATCACTGTTCAATAAAAGGATATCGTTTGCGGTATTATCCAGTTCAAAAACCGCCCTGTTACAGGTTTTTATGAAGCCCAGATTTTGCTCATTTCTATAGTACTTGAAATTGAGTTTATCTTTGATCTTATTTTTGATATTTTCCTCAAGGGAATCGGCTTCAGGACCATTATCATTAATCAGGTAAACATTTTCATCACCTGCAAAAAGAATAAGTGAATCAATACATTTGGACAGACTATTCCAGTCTGCATATACAGGAACTACAATAGAAGTTTTTCCTTTAGTTCCTTCTATGAAATTTTGAGGTTGCATTTTTATTCAAGACATTTTGCTTTGCAATGCGCAGAGGTTATTACAAAGCTATTTTTAATGGATACTGACTATCTTTTAGTTTCTGCAGTAATAAAACCGACTGAAAACGTAGATCTAAATAATGTATAATAGGAATATTTAACAATGACTAACAAATTTAAAACATCCGATCTCAAATTATTCAATTGGTTAAATCAGGAGGATGCAGCTCTTCATTAGTCAAAGTTTTTCTTTCCGGATAGTAAATTTATCGATAATATTTCATTATTACTCTGATTTACTGTTTAGTGGTTTTATCAATTAGAATTAATTTTGCATTTTGCTATATTAAATTTATCGGTAATTATTCATTTCTTTTCGAATTGCCTTAATGTTTAGATATTTAAGTGTTGTTATTCCCAATTATTACGGAGCAGAGCTGCTTGAGCAATTTTTGCCATCTGTTCTTCATGCATTAAATAAATACCAGGGGCAATGGGAATTGGTAATTGTAGATGATAAGTCTAAAGACACAAGTATTGAGGTTATTAAGAAGTTTTGTCAGGCAGATGAGCGTATTTCGCTTATTATCCATGAAGTCAATAAGGGGTTTTCAGCTACCTGTAATTCCGGTGCTGCTGCTGCCAAAGGGGAAATAATTTTTTTCCTCAACAATGATGTGGAGCTCAAAGAAGATTTCTTTTCAGGGTTTAATAAATACTTTGATAAACCGGAAACCTTTGCCGTGACAGTTGCCGGTTATAGCTTTATTGACCGAAAACCTCTTGATGGACTTAAGTTAATTAATTGGAAAAGAGGATTTCCAAGGGTGACCGCAAATATATTCCGGGAGCAAATGGATCTTGAAAACCCTGTTTTGCTTGAATCGGGAGGTGTACAAGGGGCCTATTTTTTTGCTGACGCAAATAAATTCAGACAGCTCAAAGGTTTTGACGAATTGTTTTCGCCTTATTTATTTGAAGAAACGGACCTTGGTTACAGAGCTTTAAAACGCGGCTGGAAAATTTATTTTGACCCTAATAGTATTGCTTTTCATAATGTCAGCTCTACGCTCACTAAGCAGAGTAGTGATTTCAAACGTACAGTTGACATCAGAAACAAAATTATTTTTATCTGGAAGAATATAAACACACCCGGACTTCTGTTTGGAAATATTATATTCCTGATGATAAAGCTGATCTCTCTTAACAGATATTACTGGAAAGCTTTGTTTAAAGTGTTCAGACTGAGAAATCAGATCCTTGAAAAAAGAAGGGAAGAAGCTAAATATTTCAAAGTCTCAGACAGGACAATTCTTCAAAAATTCTCATCCCAAATTAAAAATGCAGAGTATTCCAAAAGAAATTTCTGAAGTTCCTTACGAGCATGCAATAAAGTTCACTGTAGGCACCTTGGTTACAGACAAACAAGAGTATCAGGTTATGCTTGATTCATTTGCCAGAGCAGGATTTGATGCGTCAAATACAGAATTTCTTTTCTGTGACAATTCTTCTTCGAATAGATATGATGCCTATTCCGGTTACAATGAAATCCTTAGTAAAGCGAAAGGACAGTATATCATTCTGTGTCACCAGGATATTGAACTTATTTTTGACAATATTTCAAAACTTGAAGAAAGGATCCGTGCTGTTGAATTGCTGGACCAAAACTGGGCAGTGCTGGGTAATGCCGGAGGCTTACATCTTAAAATGGTATTCGAAAGAGTTACTTATCCAGACAAAGAGATTATCAGGGGACCATTTCCATCCAAGGTAAATACATTAGATGAAAACTTCCTGTTGATCAATGCGCGGTCAAGAATTTCATTCAGTGTGGACTTAAAAGGCTATCACTTTTATGGCACGGATCTATGTCTCACAGCTCAGGCTTTGGGATATTCCTGCTGGGTGATAGATTTTAACCTTCTGCACAAGAGTAGTGGTAATATGAATGAAGACTTTTTTGACAAGAGAAGGGCATTTATAGAGAAGTATGCAAAGGCATACAGATGGAGGTATTTAAGGACAACCTGCACAACCTTTTATATCGCTTCAAATGTTGTGGTTGCAAAATTGGTCAGCACTTCTTTTTTTAAATTCCTTTTTAAACTTCCACTTAAAGTAAGAAGAAAATTTAAAGGAGATTATCTCTTTGATTAGTAGAAATAGCGCTAGGAAAAATTAGAATAATAATTTATCCCTCATGACAAACTTAGAAAATAGTATCACATCTTATTTTGGAGTTATAGCTCCGGATGACCTGAAAACAATTGTTTCGTTTTTCAAACCTGAGACATTAAAAAAAGGTGACTATTTTCTTAGAAGTGGCAAGAACTGTGACAAGTTAAGTTTTATACAATCAGGTTTTTTAAGAATTTTTGTTGAAACTGAAAAGAGGGAGGTCACCCAATGGATATCATCGAAAGGCTATTTTGTAACGGATTTATCCGCTTTCGTTTTTGGATCTCCTGCCCGCTGGACCATTCAGGCTTTAACTGATACAAAAGTTCAGACTATCTATAAAGAGGATTACCAAAATCTTGACAAGCTCGTTCCTCAGTGGCCTGTACTTGAGAAAATATTTATCGTACGATGTTTTACTATCATGGAAGATAGGATATTCAGCCACCTTTCTATGACGGCCGAAGAGCGGTACCAGTTTTTCTTTGAGCATAACCGGGAGCTGTTTAATCAGGTACCTTTGCAATACATTGCTTCTATGCTTGGTATGACTCCCGAAACTTTTAGCCGAATCCGGAAAAAGATGCAATCCTGATTTTCTTGATATTTATCAAGCCTGTAGTTGTTAGAAAACCAGACCTTTGTATAGTTAGGTTAAATAATATATTTAGCGTTGATTATCAAAGTGTATAGAAAATTGAAACTTATGGCAAAGGAAATCAGAACAGAAGTTATTATCAGGTCTACTCCTGAGAAGGTATGGTCTATTCTTACCGATTTTGATAAGTATCCAACCTGGAACCCCTTTATCAAATCTTTAACCGGTAAGGTTGAAACAGGAAAAAAAATCAAGGTAACCATTGCACCACCCGGTGGACCAGGCATGACTTTTAAGCCCACCATACTTAAGAATGTTACAAACAAAGAATTAGTGTGGCTCGGTAGTGTGTTCGTTAAAGGGTTGTTTGATGGAGAGCATCGTTTCGAATTAACCGATAATGGAGATGGGACAGTGAGGTTTGTACAAAGGGAGCAATTCGAGGGTATCTTTGTATGGATGTTTAATCCCCAAAAAACGAAAAATGGTTTTGAATTAATGAATCAAAGACTGAAGGCATTGGCAGAGGCATAAGTATAAGAACATAACATTTATAGATATAGAGCCTGTTTAATCTACAGACTATTTTACTCGTAATCCAGCACTTAAGTGTTGATGGTGGCACGTAGAGCCGGATTTGTATTAATGGTAGATGTTCAGAAAATTTAATACATGTTAAATGAAGTATTGTCGCATTTGTAATGCCTGCGTATGAGTTTTAAAAGCCAGTTTGTAAAGGACTGGCTTTGATATTTATGAGTTTTACAGTTACTGAAATTTTTAGACCCGGATGGGAGAAGAACAGAACTCTGTGTTCTAAACGTATAGAGAGGAAATAACGCCCAGTCTTAAATTCTATGAGTGTATCAGCAAAGAGTTATTGCTATGATGCGACTTTGAAAGTTTACAAGTAGAAAGATTGTACAGGGGTAAAATTTTTACTAGGATATCATAAATTATTGTTCCCTGAAATAATTTATAGGGTAAGGTTTTTAATAAATAGGATAGACAATGCTCTTGAAAGGTTACCAAATTGAAAAGGATAAACATGCTAAACAGCCATTTGGATGTCTGGTAAAAGAGGGCAAAGAAAACTAGATATGTATTCTTAATAATTGAAAAAGAAAAAATATTTCATTTTTTTCTGTAACATCTATTTAAAACCCAGTCTGTCTTTTAAAGTCTAGTTCCTGCCAGTGGTACCCTGCTTGTAACTATTCTTTTTTATTCTCAAAATATTCCATGTTATTAAAGTTGTTGAGTGTATTATTCAATACTTATGGCATGGGTATGTGTAAACAAATTGTTTTATTTAACTAAAAGTATATGAAAAAGATATTTTTATTTCTTCTATCATCCACAATTATATTCGGTGCTTGTACAAAAAAGGAAGTAGCTCCTATACAAGAACAACCGTCTGATGAAGTATATGTAATCTCAGTACCTGTAAAAGACGATATAGGAAATACGAAAACTACATTACATTTTAACTCAAACTCAAAAGAAGCTCTTGATGCTCTTGATTTAAATCAGATTCATTTCAAAGCAATAGAGGAAGGTGTAAATAGGCCGCATGATAATAGTCTGGAGTCTTCGTGCGATAATAAAGCGTCGCATGTCATTTCTAATGATCATGTCAGACAAGAAGCTGAACCTATCAATGGACCTGCTGTTTGGGTGACAATGGATGACGATATTTCAAATGTTTCAATTGAAGTAAGTTATGATGCCATGTTAAACAACAAAAGGGTGAGCTCCCTCTATCCGCCCAACATGTATGTCCGTCTTGTATCCGGATCAAAATGGAGAAGAGTACAGGTAGAAAATCTTTCCGAAAACCCTTTGAATGTATCGTTTTATTATGCCCCAGGGTGTTCAGGTAACGTATGTACTACCATTGCTGGCCTAGGCCCTTACACCAAGTATTCTGGTTATACATATACACTTTATAAAGGTGGTTGGGCCTATTATTACAATTGCAGCAAGGATGTTGCAGCAAAAGTTTCGGTTGATCAAACAAAAAGCTGGAGTTATAAATGGACCTGGTGGACTGTATGTAAACCATAATACCTATTATTGCATATAATAAGAATAAGGTCCTGGCATAAACGGTCAGGGCCTTTTCTTGTACGTCTTACAGGATTTGCACTTCAGGAATAGCAGACAAATTTATTTGGATTAGGAATTATAATTGATCAGTATCAACGAAAGTTTATTGTCCTATTAGTTCTATTGACGTCTTTCGAATAAGTACTAACAGTGTCAGAAGGAAACAATCTGTTAGTTAGTTGAAGAGGGATTTGAAAAGCTTGGTTAAATAATTATGAATAATCTAAAAGAAGGATTTTATAGGAGAAGAGAATATTTGTTATTCTATATAATTCGCTTGTGTTTGATAATCAATTAAATAATGATAGTGGAATATTAATTAGGCAAACATATTCTAGTAATATGTCGTATTTTCTTTGCATATTGAGGTGTTATGAAATTTACATTTTTATTGATATCCGGCTTACTTGCTTATGTGCAGGTTAATGCCCAGGATAATACACATATTGTCTCTTCTTCAGGAAAGAGCAGTAGTTCTGAAAAATATTCACTGACATTCACATTGGGAGAGCCGGTAGCAAGAACCTATCACTCTGAAAATTACAAACTTTCTTTAGGCTTTATTGGTAAAGATCTGGCAGATGTAGATTTGGTCACTTCTGTTCTTCCAAGAGAAGATAAAGCGAGCTTGAGTTCTATAATTTTTCCCAACCCCGTTTCTGATAAATTCCGAATCAAAGGAGATGAAAATGCCAGTTATGAAGTGAATATTTTTAACATGCAGGGCAATCTTATCAGTCATCTGAAATATGTAAGATCTAATGATGAGATTGATTATCCAAAGGTAATAGGGGGATGCTATTATCTTGAAATCATCAATAAAGAAACCCTGGAAAGAACATTTGAAAAGATTATTAAAATATAACAATGAAGAAAATTTTTACGATAGCAGTCCTCTTGATGCTTCAGTTGGCCTGCTTTGCACAGAGCGGATTTTATTACCAGGGAGTTGTGAAAATGACAAATGGAGCTCCGATTGCAAGCCAGACTATCTCAATCTACATATCTATTTTGAGTATTTCTCCTGATGAATTGTTTTACAAAGAAAGTCATTCAATAAAAACAGATGATGATGGACGTTTTTCGCTTGTGGTTGGAGAAGGGACAGTATTACAGGGAACGTTCAATGAGATTAACTGGAGAAGCAAGGAAATATGGATACAGACTGAAATGGACGCTGAACAAGGGCTGGAGGACATGGGCAAGTCTAGGATTCTGCCAGTTCCTGTTGCTACCTATGCTTTAAAAGCTGCCTATGATTACCGGATTTATACCGAAGCTCCTAATTTTCCAGGCTATCTTTTTGCTGTTAAACAAGGCGAAACAATGGGAAATCTGAAAGTGGGTGTTAATTCCTATATGTATGATCATGAAGACGTTCAAGTAACCATTGAAAATTCTATAGAAGGTCTGACAATTCAGCCAATGAGCTTTACCTTGAATGCTCAGGAATCAAATACAGACTCAGGAGCTGACAGTAAGTGCAAATGCCGAACTTGCTGGTGGTATCTATAATATACCTGTAAGAGGACGATCTGCTTCCGGAAAAGTTGTTGCCTCTACGTTGCCCGTAAAAGTTTTGCAAGCATCATTGAATAGTTATCTGGTAGGAAGATTTAATGTCGCAGATGTAATTGTAGGTGAAACAGATACTATTTTTTATGAAGAAAATATTGAAGCAGTTGGTATCGATTCAATAAGATTTACGAGCAATGTCAAACATGATGATCATTATTTGCTATATAGTTATGCCGCAGAAGTTCAAAACTCAGGTAATAACATTGCGCTTGAGATAAAATGGCCTACAGGACCAGCGAGAGAGCCATGGGTAATGACAACAAGAGGTAGTCAGATAATAAGTAATTTAGATGAGTTTGTAATTCTATATGGATTATATTTTGGTCCAACATGGGAATATAGGCATGCAGTTTTTAGAAGAGTTAAGTAATTTGAAGCATTATAATAAATTAATGCGAATTTTTTATGTCAACATTAAGAGACAAAGCAAAGAAGAGTAAGGTTAATAAATCGGACAGGCCGGTATTGATATATCTGGCAATAGGAATAGCAGCAGCAATTTCAATAGCATTGCGTTGGGTAGATGAAGATCTTTCTGCAAACGTCTTGTCTGAAATCATCGGAGCGGCGTTTACACTTTTTGTAATTGACGTGTTGCTTGTAAAGTCTAAAGCTAAGAGATGGCTTATAGTTCAGGAGCATATCGATTACCTGATAGGCAGAACAATAAACAGAGTGCGAGATGGGGTTGCAACAAGAGTGTTTGGCTTTAAGCCAGAGTTCGACCATAGAATGAAAGAAGAAGAAGTTATCCTGCAGATAAGAAAACAAAGGGAAAAGTTTTTGAATGAGCTAGAAACCTCTTTCAGCAGAGAAGTTAATTGGCAAAATTGACCTTACATTCTTTAATGCTGATAGCTATGATTACTTTGATGAAAAAGCAGAAGACATCTGGAAGCTGATCAACATGAAGTATTCGGAATATCTGGCTCCGGAGCTTGTATCGCTCTTGATAGATTTACATACAAACCTTGTGGATGTAAGTGCTCATATTCGCATGTATGATAAAGCTGAACGATTCCCATCTGAAAAAGATCATTATCACAATGTGGCATTACAAGGGGTCGCTAGAAATTTGAAAGAGATTATTCGCATAGTAATCAGACTGAAGGAAGAGGGTTATTCAGATGCTGCCAGAATAATAGGTGCGAGAGAAGATATTTAACATTAAGATTTAATAGAAATACGAAGTCCTGTATTTAATTATTAAATGCAGGACTTCTTTTTTTAGGTTTGCTGTAAAAAGATGATTTTTAATTAGCTGTAAAATAGTATTTGTGAGGTCCGTTTTATGCCGGAAACTCATCATACCTGAATTTTTGTTCCCATTAAGAATAAGTTGAATGAGAAAAATATGGGAAATATAGGGCCAATTTTTTTTGGTGAGGAACAAGAACTTAGGAATTGGTTTGAGAAAAATTCCAAGAAGAAGAAGGAACTTTTAATAGCTTATTACAAAGAGGATTCGGAGAAAAAAGGAATCAACATTTCTCAATCTATTGATCAGGCATTGTGTTTTGGCTGGACTGAGGGAGTTCGTAAATCGCTTGATAAGGAAGAATATGTAATCCGGTTTACCCCAAGAAAACCTAAAAGTGTGTGGAGCCCTGTCCATATACAGAAGGTAGAGGACCTTTTGAAAAAGGGGTTAATGAAATTTGAGGGAATAGAAGTATTCAATAAGAGACAAGGATGTGATTCGGGAGTATTCCCCTTTGAAAAGGCAGAGACAAAATTAGATGATTTTTTAGAAGAAAAACTCAAAGCAAATAGCAAAGCCTGGAGTTTTTTTAATGCTACCGCACCTACCTATAAACGCACAGTACTCAATTGGATCATGAGTGCAGATCAAAGAAACGTGAGAGAAGAAAGATTGAACACATTGATAAGAGAATGTGAAGCAGAAAAAATGTTAAGCTAAGTATTGTTCTGTTCTGTCTATTTGGATTAAATATTTATATTGCCAGCATAAAAGCAATAACTATTTAATATCAAACACTATGAAATTTGGCCAGGTAGACAATCCCGAAGAGATCGACTTTAAGTTACCCCCAGACCATAAAGACACTGGAAAGATGCTTTCGGAAAATAAAAAGGACAAGCCTTTCAAAGTGTATGTAGGATGTGCAAAATGGAATAAAACGGACTTAAAAAATTTTTATCCTAAAAGCACAAAAGACGAGCTGACCTATTATTCATCACAATTCAATAGTATAGAGCTTAATGCTACTTTTTATAATGCACCTTCCAGAGAGCAGGTCTTAACATGGAAAGAAAAGACTCCATCTGATTTTAGATTTTTCCCAAAGTTGACGAACAGCATCAGCCACTTTAAGAGGCTGATAGATGTACAGCCTGTTGTAGAAGAGTTTTGTGATGCCATATCTGCTTTTGATAAGAAACTGGGAATGGTCTTTTTACAGATGCATGATAATTTTGGTCCCAAGAATTTTGACCGGGTAGAAAAGTTTATCAATGAATTTCCTAAAGCTATTCCTCTTGCAATAGAGCTTAGAAATAAGGACTGGTTTCAGAATACTACAGAGGCAGAGCGTCTTTATAAATTAATGGAAGCCAAGAAGAAGACCAACATCATTGTTGACACCGCCGGCAGAAGAGATATGTTGCACATGAGGCTTACTACTCCCAAAGCATTTATAAGATATGTAGGGGCCAATCATGAAAGTGATTATTCACGACTTGATGATTGGTTGAAGAGGATTAAGAAATGGAGAGAAGAGGGGCTACAGGAGGTGTATTTTTTTGTGCATCAGAATGTAGAGAAGGAGTCTCCGCTACTTTCAGCTTATTTTATTAAAAAATTAAACAAAGCTTTTGATCTGAAAATGCAGATTCCGAAGACATTGGATGGGAAGTAGAATTAATGTTTGAATCTGGATGAATTAGATTAGCGGGAGTTTGATTTAAACTGTATTCAGTATTTAATTCAAATTCTGTAAACCTATTTTAGGACGAGGCAGTGAAAAAAAATCCTGTTAATCTTTAAATCCGATTAATCCCGATTCAATAATTTCAATTCTCCTTATTAATTTTACTTCAACACTGCTGAAATCTTTTGGAAATAGTAAAAACAGAAAATCTTTCTAAATCTTATGGTGCGTTTCAAGCTCTAAGTGATGTATCATTAGAGATAAAGCAAGGAAGCATCTATGGTATCCTTGGTCCTAACGGAGCAGGGAAGACAACTCTTCTTAGAATACTTACCGGTATATTAGGTCCTGATAAAGGACAGTATTTTTTTCAGGGAGACAAGTTCACTTCTGCCAGTCAGCAAAGGATCGGCTATCTGCCAGAAGAAAGAGGACTGTACAAAAAGATGAAGGTTGAAGAGCAACTTGTTTATTTTGCAAGGTTGAAGGGTGTTTCTGCTTCGGAAGCTAAGACAAGAACTACCTCTTTCCTTGAAGAAACAGGTCTTGCTGAGTGGAAGAATCATACTGTTGATGCCCTCTCCAAAGGCATGCAGCAAAAAGTACAATTCATTGCCAGTATTATTCATAATCCTGATCTGATCATACTGGACGAGCCCTTCTCCGGCTTTGATCCTGTAAATGCTGAATTACTGAAAAATTATATTTTCAGATTCAGAAAAGAAGGAAAGACTATCCTGCTTTCGACCCACCGGATGGAGAATGCAGAAGAACTTTGTGATACAATTGTGCTTATCAACAAAGGAAAAAATGTCCTTGAAGGAGAGGTGAAAAAGATCAAAGAAGGAGTGAAAAAGAACAGACTTATAATTGAAGGAGAAGGTATTTTACCTGAAAATAAACTCTTGTATGAGATAGTAAAATCGGAAACCCTTTCCGGAAACCAGCTTATTGCTACATTGAGCCCTCTACAGGGCATTGTTCTTAATAACATCATTGAGGTATTGATGCCGCATATCAGCTTTAAAAGCTTTAAAGAAGAGCTGCCCTCATTGCATGAAATATTTATTGATAAGATAAAGGGATAGTGATGAATAAAATAGGGTTGATTCTTCAACGGGAGTATATTACAAGAGTACGGAAAAAAGCTTTTCTTATCCTTTCTTTTATCGGACCACTTATATTTCTTGTTCTCATGATTGTTCCTGCATGGCTTACAGGGCCTCAGGCTAAGGAGAAACTGGTGTTTGTGATAGACCAACATCACATATTAAAAGAACAACTTGAAGCTCCCTTTATTATTTTTTCTGATCAGGAGAAGCTAAATAATAGCAAAGCTTCGCATCTCATTATTCTTCCACCTGATACATCCGGAGCAATAAATGCAAATCTTATCAATGCTTCAAATATATCTTCAGAAGAAAGAAAGGGAATAGAACAGGCTTTAAAACTGGCTATTGCCAAAACTAAACTCAATGCATCCTTGCCTGAAATAAATTTAACAGAAACCAGGCTTGTAGAAAAGAATGCCGGTGAAGCTGCGGCTTCGATAGGCTTATTTTCTGCAATTCTGGTATACTTTTTTATCTTCTTGTATGGTGTCCAGGTGATGAAGAGTATTATTGAAGAAAAGGCCAACAGAATACTTGAAGTGGTTGTCTCTTCAGTAACACCCTTTCAGCTCATGGTTGGAAAGATACTTGGAGTGGCGCTGGTAAGCCTTACTCAGTTTTTAATATGGGTTATCACTACATTTACGATTTCACGTTGGATCTTTGACAGATTCAGGCTCGAACGCTTTTCTGACGAAAACATCAATCAGACTATGACAACGAGTCACGACGCGGCTCAGGCAATGGAAGTAAATGAAATGCTTAATTTTGTAGGACAGATCAATTTTGGTTTGATCATTCCGGTATTTATTTTCTTTTTCCTTGTAGGATACCTCTTCTATAGTTCTCTGTTTGCCGCAATAGGGGCTGCTTCTGATGCAGAGACAGATACACAGCAATTTATGCTACCGATAACATTGCCTTTGATTTTTTCATTTATCATGGCTCCAAGAATACTGGAAATGCCTGACAGCACATTGGCTAAAATCCTGTCCTATATTCCTTTTACAAGTCCTGTGGTGATGATGTTGAGAATACCATTCGGCATCTCATCCTGGGAAATTGCATTATCAATGATTGTCTTATTCTTATTTTTCTTGCTGGCGGCCTGGTTTGCCGCAAAAATATATAGAGTCGGAATTTTAATGTATGGAAAAAATGCTACCTGGAAGGAACTCTTCAGATGGCTTTCATATAAAGATTAATCGAATCTAAGGATTGAAAAACTTGTCTCATCAATACATTGAAGATTAAATCAATTGATGAGACAAGATTTTAAGAATAGAAAGATTCATTTTGATTAATGCAGATAAACTCCGTATTCGTTTTCGTCCAGAACCACATCAATTCTTTCTCTCAGTGTTGTAGCCAGTGAGTAACCAACATAATCAGCTGCAATAGGAAACAGTTGATGACTTCTATCTACAATAACAACTGTTTGCAATTTTTTTAATTCAATGTTCAGGAAAGGTTTAAGCGCATAGGCCAAAGTACGACCAGTATTTAAGACATCATCTGCGAGGATAACAGTTTTGCTTTTGAGTTGCTCAATATCAATATCCAGATGCACTTCACTTTGCACACCCGCCAATTTGTCCAGCTGAATTTTAACAAGAAGAACTTTTAATGGGGAGATGCTCTCAATTTCATTTTTGAGAAGATTGGCAAAAATGTATCCTTTTTCATCGATACCCGCCAGCACAATTTCGCCTTCAGAAAAGTTGTTTTCATAGATTTCGAAAGATATCCTCTTGATTTTCTGTAGTATCTGTTGTTTGTTAAGGATCAAATTTTTCTCACCTGCCATATTATTCCTGTTTAAAATGGAACTTTTTAAAGGTCCAATGCTTTTTTATTTAATGGAGGGCAATTTAATGAAAAGGGTAATTTCTAAAAAATTAATCCTGAGTTTGGTTGATAAATTCTATTTTACTAAATTTGTTACCCTTTTACAATAGATAGTTAGAGATTATGAAAAAAGATATTCACCCGGATTACAGAGCAGTTGTTTTTCAAGATTCTTCTAGTGATTTTAAATTTCTTACAAAATCAACTATAAAGACTTCTGAAACAATTAAATGGGAAGATGGAAATACCTATCCTCTCGTTAAAGTTGAGGTTAGCTCAGCTTCTCACCCATTCTACACTGGCAAAAAATTATTCGTTGATGCTGCAGGTAGAGTTGAGAAATTCAAGAAAAAATACCAGAAGTAATAAAAACATTCTGAATAAAGTTTTCTTTAAGTATAGAAGTCTTCATGATTCCATGAAGACTTTTTTATTTTTGTAAATATGAATTTCATTTTATTCGACGAACCTTCAATAAGGCAGGGGCTTCTTCCTTTTACCTTTACCAGGCCTGTCGCTGAGGTTAGGATAGGTATATTAACTATAGCGGACAAATGGAAGTTAAGATCCGGATTGGAAGTCTCTTATATCACGGAAGAATATCTAAGCGATCGCTTTACACTTAATCCGGGAAAGGAAAATGTTTTTATAAACGGGGGGGTTTGTCCAACAGATGAACTTGTTGCCACGATAAAAAGTCTCAAAGATGGGGAAGTTATTGTAAAGGAGGGGGTTATCATTGCCTATAAAAAGGTAGCAGAAGGGAAACAGATTGAATTTAAAGGTGCTTTAAACATCATAAAAAGGCCCTGGGATATTTTTTTGAATAATGGTAAAGAAATAACTGAAGATTTTGACCTGATTACCAAAGGAAGAATCTCTGCTCCGCTTACAGATCCTTATACCAGGGTTTACAATCAGGATAAGATATTTATAGAAGACGGTGTATCAATAAAAGCTGCTATCCTTAATGCAGAAAATGGCCCCATTTATTTGGGAAAAAACTCTGAAGTTATGGAAGGAGCCATTATTCGCGGACCTTTCGCTCTTGGTGAAGGTGCGTGTGTAAGTATGGGAGCAAAATTCAGAGGGGACACCACTGTTGGGCCTTATTCAAAAATAGGAGGCGAAGTTAGTAATTCTGTAATATTCGGATATTCTAACAAAGCTCATGAAGGGTTTCTCGGCAATTCGGTAATTGGTGAATGGTGTAATTTGGGTGCAGATACAAATACCTCAAACCTAAAAAACACTTACTCGGAAGTTCAGGTATATAGCTATAAGGAACAAGACTTTGTAAATACCGGAAAAATGTTTTGCGGTTTGTTGATGGCAGACCACTCCAAATGCGGAATCAACACTATGTTCAATACTGGTACTGTTGTGGGAGTAAATGCAAATATTTTTGGTGAAGGTTATCCTGCTAAATTTGTGCCTTCATTTGCCTGGGGAGGCGATAAAAATTATTCCAGATATAACTTTGAGAAAGTAGTCCAGGTAGCCGAAAGAGTCATGGCCCGGAGAAATATCCAGTTATCCAAGGAAGAGATTAACATCCTCAAATATGTGTTCGAAATTGAAGATCAGCAGGTGAGAAATTTCTAATTTCAGCTTAACAATTTTACACATATTGCCTTTTAATTCTACCTCAAAATTTTATAACTAGTACTTAAATTTAATAATTGTGTTATTTTCTCAGATTAAAGGTCTTGAAGAAACCAAAGCCAGCCTCATTGCTTCTGTAAAAAACAGACATGTAGCGCATGCTCAGCTTTTTGCCGGACCAGAAGGAAGTGGTAGTCTTGCAATGGCGCTAGCTTATGCCACTTATATCAACTGCGAGGAAAAAGGAGAAACAGATTCTTGTGGCACATGTGCTTCCTGTAATAAATTCAACAAGCTTATCCACCCGGATCTGCATTTTGTATTTCCTGTAAGCACAACAAAAAGCGTTTCAAAAGATGCATCAAGTGCCTTGTTCATGAAAGAATGGAGGAGTTTCATTGCAGAAAATCCTTATGGAGGACTGATAGAATGGGGAAACTATATAGGTGCAGAAAATAAACAACTGAATATATCAGTAGACGAAAGCAGAAATATAATTAAGACTGTGACCATGAAGTCTTTCGAGGCAGAATATAAAATTATGGTCATCTGGCTTCCGGAACAAATGAATTCTTCTTCAGCTAATGCGATTCTTAAAGTCCTTGAAGAGCCTCCGGTAAAAACAATATTTTTGCTCATTACTCAGAATCCTGATAAGATCATTACAACGGTACTTTCCCGTACTCAAAGAGTGAAGATCAGACCTTTCACGGATGATGAAGTAACTAGATACTTCATGGAAGATAAGCATCTCGATGAAAAAAAAGCAAGACAAATTGCTTATCTGGCAGATGGAAATCTGAATGAAGGATTGAGATTGCTGCAGCAGGCAGAAGAAGACAACCATCAGATGTTCAGAGAATGGATGAGACTTTGTTATAAAAAGGTCAATATCCTGGAGCTTGTAGACTGGTCTGAAGCTTTCCAGAAACTAGGAAGAGAAGGCCAAAAAAATCTTTTCCAATATGGATTGAATATTCTGAGAGAAACCCTCATCTGTCGTCTAAATAGCAAGGAGCTTTTAAGACTTAATGAAGAAGATCTGAAATTTGTTGATGGTTTTTCCAAAGCCTTAAATGAAGTTAAAATAGAAAATATAAGTAAGAGCCTAAACGAGGCATATTATCATATAGAGAGAAACGCAAATGCAAAAATCGTTTTTCTTGACCTCTCCCTGCAAATATCCGGAATGATGAAGTCTTGATATGACTGCTCATGAAAAAAGAGAAGCTAACTATAGGCCGCAGTGATATTATAGATCTTCCGGATCTTAAAATATTTAAGGTAAAAGCAAAAATTGATACCGGCGCTTATAGTTGCTCCATCCATTGCAGTGATCCTAAGGTTACTGGCAAAGTACGGAAAAAGCTGAGCTTTACCTTGCCTTATTTTAATGGTAAGGAAAAAGAAAAAATTGTTTTTCAAACGAATGATTTTGATGAAAGAATGGTGAAAAGTTCTTTCGGACAAGTTGAAAAGCGTTTTGTGATAAAGACGAAAGTCCTCATTTTTAACAAACTTATTGAAACGGAGTTTACTCTTTCAGACAGAACTAACATGAAACATCCCATATTATTGGGGAGAAAATTTTTGAAAAATGGTTTCCTGGTAGATGTTTCCAAATTCAATTTATCCTACAAACAAAAGAAAAGCTTAAAAAAGTAAGATGATGCGTATTGCAATTCTTTCAAGAAATGCAAGCCTTTATTCCACAAAAAGACTTGTGGAGGCTGCTAAAGAGCGTGGTCACGAAGTTAGAGTTCTGGATCATTTAAAATGTTATGTAGGGATAGAAGCTGGAAATCCAACGCTTTATTATAACAAAGAAAAAATAACTGATTACGATGCTGTAATTCCGAGAATTGGGGCTTCGGTTACATTTTACGGAGCTGCTATAGTGCGCCAGTTTGAAATGATGAATGTGTTCAGCTCAACGAAATCACAAGCTATCACAAGGTCCAGAGATAAGCTGAGAACGCTTCAGGTTTTGAGCGAAGCTGGTATCGGAGTTCCCAAGACCGCGTTTGCAAGTCAGTCAAAAGATGTAGATAATCTTATAAATCATGTCGGTGGTGCACCGGTAATCATTAAATTATTGGAAGGCACCCAGGGCATAGGTGTTGTACTTGCAGAGTCTAAAAAAGCCGCTAAGTCTGTAATTGAAGCATTTTATGGGCTCAAGGCTGATATTCTCATTCAGGAATTTATTAAGGAGGCTAATGGGTCTGATATACGCGCATTTGTCGTAGACAATGAAGTAGTGGGAGCCATGAAAAGGCAGGGGAAAGAAGGCGAATTCCGCTCTAACCTCCATCGGGGCGGAGAAGGTGAAATGATAGAGCTTACGCATGAAGAAAGGGATGCTGCACTTTGTGCTTCCAAAGCCCTGGGCTTATCTATTTCCGGCGTAGATATGCTGAGAAGCACAAGAGGGCCTTTAATCATTGAAGTGAACTCTTCTCCAGGGCTGCAGGGAATAGAAACTGTAACTCAGATAGATGTAGCCGGTAAAATCATTGATTTTGTGGAACGCAATAAAAAGAAAAAGGCAGAGCGGGATTTGATTGGAGTTTAGCTCAAAAATTTCTAAGTTGCTTCTTAGAACGCTTGATTATATTGATGGAGAGTAAGATCAGAATTGGTACCAGAGCCAGCAAACTGGCGATGTGGCAAACAGAATATGTAGCCGGTGTATTGAACAATGCCGGTTATGAAACTGAGATTTTTAAGATTGAAACAAAAGGAGATAAGCAACTCACTTCTGCCTTTTCCGAAATAGGAACCAAAGGTATTTTTACAGAAGAGCTTGAACTACAGCTGAAGGATGGCTCCCTGGATATTGCAGTCCATAGCGCAAAAGATATGCAGACGGATCTTGGACCTGAGCTGGAAATTATTGCATTCACTGAAAGAGAAAAACCAAACGACGTCCTCGTAAGTTTTGACAAAAGCTTTGCTTTGGAAGATCTTTCAAGAGTGCTGGTTGGTACTTCTTCCACAAGAAGAAAAGCTCTGCTTAAGCATTATTATCCTCACCTTTCTACAACTGATGCCAGAGGGAATCTCCAGACAAGACTTAAGAAAATGGAGGACGGCCTTTTTCCTGCAATGATTCTTGCTTTTGCAGGCATGCATAGAATGGGCTATAATGATTTTATTGTAAAAGAACTTCCGGTTGATGTGTTTACTCCGGCTGTAGGACAGGGAAGTATTGCCATAGAAGCAGCCTCTTCTCTTGCGTCTGATAAAAAGGAGGTCATTAGAAAATTACTAAATCATATACCAACAGAAACCTGTCTTATTGGGGAGAGAGCTTTCCTTAATAGATTAGAAGGTGGCTGTAGCATTCCGGTTTTTGGCCTTGGTACAATAGAAGGAAATCTACTTAAATTAAGAGGTGGAGTTGTAAGTCCGGACGGTTCTGAAATTGTCAGGAAAGAGATAGTTGGAAGCCAAACCGATGCACGAAAATTAGGTCTGCAATTGGCAGAAGAAGTCCTCAACTCCGGAGGAAAAGAAATATTAAATGCCTTAAAGAAATAACTTTTAGGAATTATCCATGTTAAAAATGTCTTAAATTAGTGTAATATGAAAAGTAAATTTTTTGCGGTTGTATTCATTTTTATATCGCTTGCAGCTTTTGGTCAAACTACCAAACCCTCTAAAAAGGATTATGTGGTGACAATAAAAACAGAATTTGGAGACATGGTAATGCTCCTTTCAGATCTTACTCCAAAACACAAAGAAAACTTCTTAAAGCTTGCTCAGCAAGGTTTTTATAATGGAACAACCTTTCACAGAATTATTGATGAATTCATGATTCAGGGCGGAGATCCAAATTCTAAGGATACCGATCCGAATAATGACGGGATGGGAGGCCCAGGTTATACTGTGCCAGCTGAGTTTAATGAGAAACTGAAGCACAACAAGGGAGCAGTTGCCGCAGCAAGAATGGGCGACCAGGTAAATCCTAAAAGAGAATCCAGCGGATCACAATTTTATATCGTAGAAAATCAGGATGGTGCACACTTTCTTGATAATCAATATACTGTTTTTGGTCAGGTGGTGCAGGGGCTAGATGTGATTGATAAAATTGCTACTCAGCCAAAGGATTACCGTGACAGACCTTCCAAAAATATCACCATGGAGGTTACCGTTAAAAAACTAAAAAAGAAAAAAATCATAAAACTATATCACTGCGAAAACTTTTATAAAGCATGAAAAAGAAAGTTTTAATAACAGGTTCAAATGGCCTTTTAGGGCAAAAGCTGGTAGGTCTTATAGCTGATGACGAAAACTATGATTTGATCGCTACAGCAAGAGGCGAAAACAGACTTCCTATGGAGCCTGGAGCATATGTCTATAAGTCAATGGACATTACAAACCGCAACCAGGTTATGGATATAGTTTCTGAGATCAAACCTGATTTTATCATTCACACTGCTGCTATGACCAATGTAGATCAATGTGAGACTGAGAAAGAAGCTTGCTGGGCACAGAATGTTGATGCAGTTAAATACCTTATTGAAGCATGTGAAAAAGTAAAATCACATCTGATCCACTTATCTACAGATTTTATTTTTGATGGTAAGAATGGTCCTTATGATGAAAATGCTAAGGCCAATCCTTTGAGTTATTATGGAGAGAGCAAACTGGCAGCAGAAAAACTTGTATTGAAAAGCAAAGCTAAATGGGCTATTGCAAGAACTGTACTAGTTTATGGTATTGCTTGCGATATGAGTAGATCCAATATCATCCTTTGGGTTAAAAAAAGTCTGGAAGAAGGGAAGAAAATCCAAGTGGTTACGGATCAGTGGAGAACTCCAACATTGGCCGAAGATCTGGCCATGGGATGTTATCTTATCATGGAAAATCAGGCTACTGGAATCTATAACATCAGCGGAAAAGATTTCCTTACACCATATGAAATGGCCATAAAAACTGCCGATTTCTTTAAACTCGATAAGGCCCTTATTACAAAAGCAGACAGCACTATCTTCAAACAACCTGCTGTAAGACCTCCTAAAACTGGCTTTATTCTTGATAAGGCCATGAATGACTTGGGCTATGACCCTCATTCATTTGAAGAAGGAATCAAATTGTTGGCTGAACAAATAGCTGAAGTTTAATTCTTTTATTCTAAGTAAAAGAATTTTGTTTATTTACTTTTAGAAAAATTCCCGGGGTTAATCTAGGGGTTTTCCCTTATTTACAAGCGTTCGTTATTGAAGTATTTTTAAAGTATAATTAAAATGTGAGTAAGACGGCGGTTTTCAAAACGGGATTTTAAGTTGGTAGTGGGTTGAAAAGCTGTATTTGGTGATTTGGCTTATTAGTACGCTTTTGTTTAATAAGTTAGTAAATAATTTAGTAAAGGTTAATGAGCCCTTCGGGAGTGGAGGGCTTTTTTTATTGCCCTCATTTTTATACTTTTAGGCATAGTTTAATCAGCTTACTACTACTGCACTTTACCAGCTTTTATGAATCTTATCGAAAGATGTAAATCCTTTTTTGGTATTTCAAAAAAGGAAGCCCAAGGATTTATTATCCTCCAGGTTATTTTGGGTTTTGTATTGATTGTCCCATTTTTTACCGACTTTATTTTTCCTACAAAAGACATTAATAAGTCAGAAAGTAATGTATCGCTTGACAGTCTGGTCAAGTTATTTGAGGCCCAATCAGAATTGATTACTGCCAAAAATGAACCTTTACATATTCCTTCTCTCAAGCTCCCAAGAAGTTTTGATCCCAATATTGCATCAAAAGAGATCTTCCTTAGTACCGGTTTAAAGCCCAAGCTGGCGGAAAGGATAATTAAATTCAGGGAGAAAGGAGGGAAGTTTTTTGACAAGGAGGATTTGCTTAAGATTTATGGGCTCGATAAAAATGAATTTGAAAAAATGGTCCCATTCTTAACTTTTCAACCAACCTTTAAGCCTAAACTAATGGAGAAAAAGGAACCCGATGTTTTCGATATTAACAAGGCCGACTCAGCAAGCCTGGAAAAACTGGATGGTATTGGGCCAGCACTTGCAATAAGGATTCTTAAATATAAAAATGCCCTTGGAGGGTTTGTCAGCAAAGACCAGTATTCGGAGATTTATGGATTGAACGACAATGCCCTTGCCCAATTAAACAGATATACCTTCATAGGTAAGGCATTTGAACCTGAAAAAATCAATCTTTATAGTGCTGAATTTAAGATTATTGCAGGCCATCCTTACTTAGGATACCAGGCTGCCAAATGCATTTCCAAATTGAAAAAGACAACCTTCTCTGCTGAAGCCGTTCATTCAATAATCAGGAACGATACGGTTTTTAAATGCAAAAAAACAGAACTATTATACAAATATATTGAAATAGGGCAATAAAAAATTATATTTTTGGGTTAAAATTGAGAAAAACAAATACTATTTTTAGGTAAAATAGTGTATAAACTCTTTAATTTTTTCAAAGGGAATGATATTGGTATTAGTGCCTCAGATTACAAACAGGCTTACATATATTTTTGATTTTTATTTTAAAGAAATATTCAAATCGGATTATGAATTTACCACAGATGCTGACAAATTCAAAGACTTTAGTGAAGCAAAGTTTTCTTATGGATTCAGACAGATCAATGATGAATTATATCTGGAAGCAGATCCCCTTTTGTTTGAAACAACTGTTTCGATAAGGCAAATTTCTATTGGAATATTTAAAGAAGTAAAAACTATATTTTCTGTAAAAAACGGAGCACTTCCATTCGATCCATTCGCCGCCGGTTTTTATATGATCACGAGGTACGAAGAATATCTTCCTCATAAAAAAGACAGGCACAACAGATATAAACCAGAAAGCAGCATAGCGATCTCAGGAGGTTTTCTTGAAAAACCAATAGTCAATTTCTGGGCTTTACTGATTAAGGAAACAGTTAATAATAAGTACCCTCAAACTATTAATTATTCCGGAACTTACAGTTTTCAGCCTACTCTTGATATTGATAATGCTTATGCCTATAAATATAAAGGTTTTTTAAGGATCGGTTTTTCTCTAGCTCAAAGGCTTATAAAGCTTGATTTTAATAAATTTGTAAAACGTCTCAAAGTGCATTGGGGTAAACTACAAGACCCCTATGATACTTATGATAAACAAAGAAGAATTCACAGGACTTACAAAATAAGTCCTAATTACTTTTTCCTTTTGGGTGACTATGGCAAGTATGACAAAAACCTTCCCTATGATAATGAGCATTTAGTGAAGCTTGTTAAAAGTCTTGATGATGAGGCAACTATAGGTTTACACCCTTCTTATGGTTCAAATACTTCCGAACGACAACTATTAGTTGAGAAAAAAAGGCTGGAAGGTATACTATCCCGCAATGTCACAAAAAGCAGACAGCACTATATAAAACTTACCCTTCCGGAAACGTACAGAAAACTATTGAATGCAGGGATAAAAGAGGATTATTCTATGGGCTATACAACTAAGATCGGCTTCAGAGCCGGAACCTGTAGCTCCTTCCTGTTCTTTGATCTGGAGAAAAATGTTACTACTGACCTTAGAGTATTTCCCTTTGCTTTTATGGACAGCACACTAAAGTTTTTCCTGAAAGTACGTTCGAAGGAAGTAATCAACCATATCACTCCCATTGTCAATGATGTAAAACAAGTAGGAGGGCAGCTTATTTTCATTTTTCATAATGAGTCTTTAGGAAATGAAAGACAGTGGAAGAATTGGGGAGAAGTCTACGAAAAAGTAATACGACTGGCAAAAGAGTGACATTCTGATTAATTTCAAAAACTAATTCTCCCTAAAAGCAGAGGTCTCTTTAATGAATAAAAAAGACTATTTCAGAAGTTACTGTGAGAAGCAAAAAGACATACCTCTTTTTCTTACACCAGCATGGATGGATCTTATCTGTGGCGATAACTGGGATGTCTTGATTGAAGCCAAAGGGGAAAATATTCATGGCTTTTTAGTTTTTCCTCTTAATAATAAACTGGGATTTAAAAGAATTCTGCAACCTCAACTTACGCCATACTCCGGAGCATGGATCAACTATCCCGATGGACAAAAAGATCTGACAAAAATTGCTTACGAAAAAAAAGTATTGTCATCTTTAATTGAACGTTTACCGGAGTTCGACGAGTTGATCCTTAATCTTTATCCAACCTTTACAAACTGGCTTCCTTTCTACTGGAAGGGGTTTAAACAAACTACGAGATACACTTATAAGATCTTTAAAGGCCAAAATCCTGAAGCGCTTAAGTTGCAAGTAAAAGATTCTGTCAGAAGGGAATTGGCAAAAGCAGAACGAACCTTGCAGGTGTTTAAATCAGAAGATGTTAAGAATTTATTCGACTTTAAAGTAAGATCATTTAGGGAACAGAATCTTAGCTTTGATTTGAATTATTCCTTCATCAAAAGATGTATTGAATGGTGTATCAAGGAAGAAAAGGGGCAGATTTTATATGCCAAAGATGAGGAAGGTTCAATACATGCCGGTGTGTTTCTCGTTTGGGATGCACATTGTATTTATTACTTGTTTGGCGCAGCTGATCCTGAGTATAAAAATTCAGGTGCTTTAACTCTTCTGCTTTGGAAAGGAATTGAAATGGCTCAATCGCAATCCAAAGATTTTGATTTTGAGGGGAGCATGCTCGAACCTGTTGAACAGTTTTTTAGGAATTTTGGAGCCGCCCAACTTCCTTACCACCAGATAGTGAAGAGGAATTCACTTTTATTAAGGCTTAAAAATATTATAGGGAAATGAACATTAAAGACAATTTGTTCATCCCGATTCTGAATGCTTGTGCATCTGTTTTACCCTTCGCCGCACTTAGGAAATTAACGGGGCAGAAGGTAATATTTCCAACCTACCATGTGGTCTCAGATCATGAAGTGCCACATGCAAGTAATCTTTATAAGATCAGAAATGAAAAGTTATTTATTGAAGATCTTGAGTTTTTGCTGAGGCATTTTAACCCAATAACCATTGATGAGCTCTTAAAATGGAGAAATGGCCAGTTAAGGTTTGATAAACCATCATTTTTATTATCGTTTGATGATGGTTTAAGAGAGGTAAAAGATGTTATTGCACCTATACTAATAAAGAAGGGGGTTCCAGCTGCTTTTTTTATTAATTCTGCTTTTACCGATAACAGGGAAATGATGTTCCGGAACAAGGCAAGCCTTCTTCTAGATTTGTTCAAAAAGAAAAAAATCAATTTTAAAAGAACATTTGATTCAACCGGAATTGGCGAAGATAATTTTATCCTAAAGGTAAAATCAGTAAAGTATAAGGAAAGAGACATCCTTAATAAATTAGCTCTTGCTTCTGAGTTTTCATTTTTAGAATATTTGAAAGAAAAGAGGCCGTACCTGGAATCAGAAGACGTAATGGAGTTAAAAAAGCTTGGCTTCCATATTGGAGCTCATAGTTTAGACCATCCCTTATATGAGCAGATTTCCCTGGAAGAGCAAGTGATGCAAACATCAGAAAGTATCGATTTTATAATTAATAATGATTTTTCCGGATTGAGGACTTTTGCTTTTCCTTTTACTGATTATGGTGTTTCTGCTGCTTTATTCAATAAAATGTATGAAAATATGAGAGTTGATTGTTCTTTTGGAGTTGCAGGAATAAAACATGAAAATTATAATTTCCATTTTCAAAGAATACCAATGGAAAAAAGTCTTGATTCTGCACGTCAGATCATTGCTGCAGAATACATATATTATATTTTGAAAAGTCCTTTAGGGAAAAACCATATAAAAAGAAAGTAAACGTGTTTGTGCTCACTCAATCCCCATCTGTTGCAGATCGCTTTTTAGCTGAACTAAGGTCTGTTGAAATTCAAAAAGACAGTATGCGTTTCAGACGCAATATGGAGCGGCTCGGAGCTCTGATTGCCTATGAAATTTCAAAAGAATTAAATTATAAAAAGGAAGTAGTACAAAGTCCTTTGGCTCAAGCCGCTACCTATACTCTTGAACAAAAGATTGTAATCGGTGCAATTTTGAGAGCAGGTATCCCCTTTTTTCAGGGGTTTTTAAATATCTTTGATCAGTCAGAATCAGCGTTTGTTGCCGCCTATAGAAGTGCCAAGTCCGAGGAAACCGGTAAAGTCGAAATTAACATGGACTATGTCGCTTCACCTGATTTGACAGGGAAAGTGCTGATACTTACAGATCCAATGCTCGCAACCGGCAAATCCCTTGTGGTAGCTTACCGAACTTTATTGAAGTATGGAAAACCTTCAGAAGTGCATCTGGCCTCCGTATTATCTAGCAGAGAAGGAATAGAATATGTAAAAAATGAAATTCCCGAAGCAAAACTATGGACTGTTGCTGTAGACGAAAAAATGAATGAAAAATTTTATATAGTTCCAGGTCTGGGAGATGCAGGAGATTTAGCTTTTGGTCAAAAGAGATAATACTGAGTCTATTACAATGTTAAGCAAACTAAAGAAGATCGAATTCCGTTATTTTTAAAACCACACAAGTACATAGTCCAATTTTATGATTAGTTTAATTCTCAAATACCTCATGGTCTTCCTTACAAGTATGTTAAAATTTATCGGAGGACCACTGCTTGGAGTTGCCTCAGGATTAAGCATATTTGAAACGGCTTTACTCACAATACTTGGTATGATGACTACAGTTTTTCTAATGGTAAGCTTTATAGGAAAACCATTTAAAAACTGGATAATGAAGACATTCTATAAAAACAGGAAACTGTTTTGTGAGAAAAACAGAAGAATGGTCAGGATCTGGAGGAATTACGGATTAAAAGGTGTTGCTTTTTTAACCCCTGTACTCTTTAGTCCGATAGGAGGAGCATTACTAGCCAGCTCATTTGGAGAATCTGCCAAAAGAATATTCATTTACATGCTGGCCAGTTCAGTATTCTGGTCTATAATTTTTACAAGTATTATTTTTCTGATTAAGAAAGTTCCGATTGTTTAATCGGGATTTATGGGATTAAAAGGATTAGTGGGATTTAGTGTTTCGTTTTAATCCGGTTGATATTCTGAATAAAAGTTTCTCATTAATTTGTTCTTCTTTTAAAACTAAAAAAAAATTAATGTGTTAATTCCATAATCAGTTTATCCCAATTCAATTTTCTGATTTATATTTTTACCAGTATATAGTCGTTATCAAAAAGTTTCCATTGGCTAGGGTAAATAATTTGTCATATTTATTTATTGGGCCATTTTTCAGTCTCTAACTTCTAATTTCACACTCTCTTTCTCAAAGATTTTTTCCAAAGTGCTTTTAAGATTGTATAGAAGATCTTTTTCAAGTTGAAGAGTTATTTCAATTTCATCTTCTTTAAATAATTCTTTACCTGTTTTATTCAAGGTAAAATTAATTTTTCGTGAACTAATAGTTACTTTGTCAAGACATGAATACGATCCCATATTATTATATTCCAGATAATATCTCGTCCAACCGTTTTCGATATCATCATCAGTTAATTCTTCTGAGTATTGAATAATCAGATTTTGTTTAAAAGTATCGTCTTCACTAAAGCCAATTATCAGAATATCATTTTCATCCTTTTCAATATTCAGAATAGAAGACCTCAGTTTTAAAACATTTTTCATTATCAGCTATTCTAAAATGATTTGTTTCAGCTCCCTTTTTTCACCATCGTTTATTTGAAGTATATATGAACCTCGAGGAGTTGTAACAGGGATATTTAATATATATTCACTATCCCCTGGCATTAAATTTAATTCTGATAAAACCTCATTTCCTATAAGGTTCACCAGTTTTATGGTTGTTGATTTAGCAAATGGGCCCTTTATTTTTAAAAAAGAGGTACAAGGAACCGGAAGCGCTGAAAATGAATTTGGGTTGAATATGGTAGGGATAGATAAAGGTCCGTGGACAGACCTTTTGAATATCTGTTTTCCGAAATAACTGGCTGTGTATAGATTCCCCACTCCATCTTCAGTAAACATAAATCTTCCATAGCTTTCAAAAAGTTCATCTGAGGAGGATATGTTCCAAGGCCTGCTTACTAAATCTTTATCAAAATAAATGGTATTGGAAGTCTCACTTACCGATGGGGATATAGAAGCCCAATAGGTGCCCTGACTATCTTTATACAAAGAATTAGTTTGTCTATAAGAAGATCCTATTATAGGCAAACTGTCCTCCACCCAATGAATTGTCCATTTATTATTTTCTTTTGTAACATCACTTACTTTACATTTTACCGTAAATCCAAATCCAAAATTGCTATATATTCCATTGATGGCAGCAAGGATGATTCCGTCTTCAATGGCAATATTAAAAACATTATTTATTCTTAATTTTTCATCAGAATATTTAACAGAATAAGGTGCATCAATATTCATGATAAGGCGTTGCCATGATTCACCTTCATTAGAAGTATAGTAAACTCCCAAACGGTCGTTTAAACCAGTGTTCTCATCATGTATGCCTACAAATATCTTTCCATCAGGTGCTACGGCTAGAGATTGAATTAATAAATTGTCTTTTCCAAAACCGGTATTTTTTTTGACCCATGTTTTTGCAGAGTCAGTCGAAAGAAGAATTCCATTCCCTTTTTCTGAATTTTCAAAGTCCCATACACTACCGGTTCCTATTATAATTTTAGAGGCACTATGAAAGGCGATTTTTCCTACAGCCACCCGATGCGGAATTGAGGAAACAGTCCAGGTACTTCCACTATCAATACTTTTGTAAACTTTTCCCTTACCGCCTGCAAGGAGGTATTGGTCAGTAAATGCAACAAGGGTGAACAAAGAATCATTATTATTGGAGACATTCATCCAGCTTTTGCCTGAATCATCACTTTTAAATATTCCATTTTTTAACGTAGATACAATAATTACAGGGGAGGTTTTGCATGCATGAATACCTGTAATTAGTGAAGAAGGGGAAGTACCACCAGGCTGCCAGTTCTCTGCTTTAAGGGAATGAATTTTAAATAACAAGATGAGGATAAAGATAAAAAATGTCTTTTTGATGATATTGACTGGCAGGAACATAGGCTTTTAGTATTAAGAATGAATGCCGATATAAAAATTAAATCTAATGAAATGAATGCATTGAATCAAAGGTGTTTACTAAAAAATATGCTTCAGGATTTTGTTCCCCTCTTCAAGAAATAAAATAGGAGCTGAAAGCAAAAGCTAAAGTTTTTGATAAGCTAATGAAAAAAGTCCAATTTCTGGAAGTCATTCATTGCTCACAATTTTAAATTTAAGCCCTCTGCTTTAAGCTTTCCGCTTTAAAAAATCTAGTCCCAAATCTTATTCGCTTCAGTGAGAATTATCGGTTTACCATCAGTAATAATAATGGTATGTTCATGTTGTGCAACATAACTTCCATCTTTGGTAATGTAGGTCCAGCCATCTCCCTTATCGTGGGCATAATTAGCCTTAGTAGAAATAAAGGTTTCTACCGCTACTACTGAATCTTTTTTAAACCTTTGTTTATTTCTTTTATCATTGAAGCAAGGAATCTCTTCAGGAGCCTCATGAAGGCTTCTTCCTACCCCGTGCCCAACGAGGTTTTTAATGACTTTGAATCCTGCTTTCTTAGCTTCGGTCTCGATCAATAAACCTATGTCAGCTATTTTAACACCACCTTTAATCTGATGAATAGCCTTGTATAGGATAGTTCTGGAAGCTTCCACCAATGGCTTGTGATTATGAATGTCTTTCCCCAAAACAAAAGAGCCTCCATTGTCTGACCAGTATCCATCGAGTTCTGCAGATACATCTATGTTTATAAGATCTCCTTCTTTAAGAATTCTTTTTTCAGAAGGAATACCATGAGCAATTTCGTCATTCAGACTGATGCAACTCCAGCCAGGGAAGCCGTACGTAAGTTTAGGTGCAGACCTTGCCCCGAATTTTCTTAAGATCTCTCCACCAAATTCATCCAGCTCTTTTGTACTCATGCCTGGTTTGGCATATTCACGCATTTGTTTTAATGTCAAAGCAACCGCATCGCTGATTCTTTGAAGTCCCTCTATATCTGCCTGTGACGAAATCGACATACCCCTATTTTATTATAATTACCATTATAGAATGGATTAAGTTTATAATCCTTCTCCCAATGCAAACCTAAGTAATTTTCCGGAAAGTCATCATTCTGCTTATTTCCTGGATAAAAAGACCTGAAGAATAGTGGTATTATTTAATAATTTTAAAGGAAGCTCTTTGGTTCTGTCCAGTATAAAAACCAATGAAATATATTCCCTTCGGCAGAAATCCAAGATCCGGTTCTGTATTTATATTCTCCATTGATCCCTTTAGCATTATTCTCCCACTGATATCTGTGATTTCAAAAGGTACATTTTTAAGCTTGTTGTTATTCTGAACTTCTAGTTTTAATTTGCCTGGTGAGTTTGATGTGAAAAAATATTGCTATTGGTTATATCCTTATAAACAAAAACTCAATCCCTTCATTATTTCAGGAAGCGTTTAAGTTTTAAGTAGGATTATAGCTGATTTTAGATTCTGCAAATTATTTTTTCTGTACTACGGTCAGTCTATTGCCATAAAGATCTAAGCAATGAAAAAATTTACTGTCCTGTGCTGAAACCAATGGCTCTGCAATCTTTACTCCGTTTTTCTTTACATGTGAGTATAATTGTTCTATGGCATCAGTATATATCACCAATGTTGGTGCACCTCCTGTTTGTTTTCCAATTGGAAGCTTTGAAGGATCTACCTTCATAAGCCAGATTCCGGTTTCATCATCATCGGAAAATGCAATATGCAGATATCTTTGTCCATCCGGAGTTTCGCTATCGTGAAGTATTTTACACAGAAAATTTTTTTGATAAAAATCCCAGGCTTTATCATAATCTTCAACAAGGATCACAGTCCTCCCTAGTTTGGTATTCATAGTTTTGTTTTTTTATTGCTATCGCTTAATTGGTTATAAAAGCCAAAATATCTTGTAGGTTTCATTTTGTCCTTATTTTGCCGTAATGTTCACCTTGTGGAGCATTTTTGCAAGTGGCAACATAATAAGAACAGCAAAGTAAAGGATAGGTTAATATTTTTTCGAAAATTTTCATGTAATATTCTTCATTAGGAGAAATTGAACTACTGAATAGATTTAAAATATATGTTGGCGCAAAATGAAATTATATCTCAAAAGAGGATTTATAATTTAAGATTGATCGGAAGAGACGAGTTTTTAATGCATTGAAAAATAAGTGAATATAAATTTGTTCGATTAAAATTTAATCCGAACCTTATTAAGGTGTAGATTTGTATTTATCCTAAATCAGGAATAGAAAAAGAGGGTTTGCATTTGCTTGAAATTTTATTTCTAAAGCCTTGATTAAAAATTAATTTCTCAATAATGAATCAGGTTAACAATAGTCAGCTATCAGAATTTGGAATCATTTTCTTGTTTATAATCAGCGGAATATTATTTGCCGGACTGGTTATGATTACTTCAAAAATATTACGACCTCACCGTCCGAATGAAGAAAAATTAACGAGCTACGAATGTGGAGAGGACCCTGTCGGAAACGCCTGGGGGCAATTTAACATGAGGTTTTATATAATTGCTTTGATTTTTATTCTGTTTGAAGTAGAAGTGGTTTTCTTATTCCCCTGGGCGACTGTTTTTGGAAATAAAAAACTTATTGCAGCAACTGATGGCCTTTGGGCTTGGTTTTCAATTGGAGAAATGTTCATTTTTATAGCTATTCTGGCTTTGGGACTTGCATATGCCTGGGCGAGAGGTTATCTGGACTGGGTGAAGCCAGATCAGGAAATTACTTCATTCAAATCTCCTGTTCCGAAAAAATTGTACGAAGATATCAATACCAAATATTCCGGGAAGACAACATTAGAAAGGTAAACAAGTGGGATTATTAGATCATAAATACGGACAAGGTGGCATTATTCTCACAAAAGCGGATGATGTCATCAATTGGGCAAGGCTGTCTTCTATCTGGCCGATGGGATTTGGAATTGCATGCTGTGCCATTGAAATGATGTCTACATTTGCATCAGGTTACGATCTGGAACGATTTGGAATATTTCCCAGACCTTCCCCTCGTCAGTCAGATGTTATGATAGTGGCAGGTACAGTGACCTTCAAAATGGCCGACCGTATCAGAAGACTCTATGAACAAATGCCGGAACCGAGATATGTCATCTCTATGGGTTCTTGTTCCAACTGTGGCGGTCCCTATTGGGAGCATGGATATCATGTCGTAAAAGGTGTAGACAGAATCGTTCCTGTGGATGTTTATGTCCCAGGCTGTCCCCCAAGACCGGAGACACTTATCGGAGGCTTTATGAAACTTCAGGAAAAAATCAGGACTGAAACTATAAAAGAGCCGAAGCTTATTAACAAGGTTCTTGAGAAGAAAAAAGCTTTAAGCTGAAAGAACAAAGCACAACCAGCTGAAAGTATTTGATTTCAATTAAAAGCTTTGAATAAAGTACTATGTTGAAGTCCTTCTCTTTTAGGAGAAGGATTTAGGATGAGGTAAATTTTATTTAATTTAATTTATGACCTTTCAGGAAATTAAAGAACTGATCATACAGGAATTTGGGGCAGATGTGGTGGTAGCTGAGAATATATCAGGCCTTCAGCCTATACTCACTATTATAAAGGATAAATTGCCACTGGTAGCAAAATTTCTATGGATTAATGATAAAACTTTTTTTGACTACTTGTCCTGCATCACCGCAATAGATAATTTGAAGGCGGGTATGATTGAGGTCATTTATAATTTCTATTCGATACCATATAATCACCATTTCACGCTCAGAGTAGAAACTTCAAGAGGAGATGAAAATAATCTTCCTAAGATCCCAACTCTTAGTGATCTCTATAAAACAGCCAACTGGCACGAACGTGAAGCTTTTGATCTTTTAGGGGTTGTATTTGAAGGGCATCCTGACCTCAGAAGAATTCTTCTTCCTGCAGACTGGGAAGGATATCCTTTGAGAAAAGATTATAAAGAACAGGAATATTATCACGGTATAAAAGTAGCCTATTAAAGATGCCAACCGACAGGATTCAGTACATTTACCATAAAGATAACCTCCAGAAGTCTGAGCCTACCCGCACAAGACCTGAAGATCTTAAAAGCGAGGAGATGATTATCAACCTCGGTCCTCAGCACCCGTCAACACATGGGGTATTGAGGCTTGAGGTAATCACAGATGGGGAGTTTGTAAGAGAGGTCATTCCTCATATGGGGTATCTGCACAGATGTTTTGAAAAACATGCAGAAAACCTTCCTTACAATCAGATCATTCCATTTGTAGACCGTATGGATTATCTGGCTTCCATGAACTCTGAGCATGTATATGTGATGGGTCTGGAGAAGATGATGGGTATTGAAAATACATTGCCTAAAAGAATAGAGTACATCCGAGTTCTTGTTGCAGAGCTTAACAGGCTTGCTTCACATTTTGTAGCAATCGGAACTTACGGTATAGATATCGGAGCTTTTACTCCATTCCTTTGGCTGATGAGGGACAGAGAACATATTCAACGTCTTCTGGAATGGGTGTGTGGTGCCAGAATGCTATACAATTATATCTGGGTGGGCGGATTGTTTTATGATCTTCCTGTTGGTTTTGAAGAGCGTTGTGCAGACTTCATTAAATACCTTAAGCCAAAGATGAAGGAACTGGAAGCTCTGGTAATCAACAATAAAATTTTTATTCAGCGTACAGCAAATATTGGAATATTGCCACTTGATCTTGCTATCAACTATGGTTGTTCTGGGCCAATGCTGAGAGCATCTGGTTTGAAATATGACCTGAGGAAGGTAGATGGCTATTCTGTCTATCCCGAGCTGGACTTTGATATCCCTGTAGGAAAAGGGGAAATGGGAACTGTGGGAGATTGCTGGGATAGAAACTATGTGAGAGTTTTGGAATGCTACGAGTCCATAAAAATTATTGAACAATGCCTTGTGCAGCTTACCGGAACTCACAAGAGAACCAGGGAATTTGACCCTCAGGCAATGGTTCCTAAAAAGATAAGGCCCAAGGCAATGGATTTTTATGTGAGAGGTGAAACACCTAAGGGTGAGCTGGGATTTTATTTCAGATCAACTGGAAATACAGATATCCCTTACAGATGTAAAGGCCGTTCTCCATGTTTTGTAAACCTTTCTGTCATAAATGAATTATCAAAAAATACGATGCTTGCAGACTTAATAGCGATAATCGGCTCTATAGACGTGGTAATGGGAGAAGTGGATAGATAAGTTTTAAGTAGTAAGTTTTAAGTTGAAAGGTTAAAGCTTAAACCTGAAACCTGAAACATAAAATATTGCACTGCACTGAAGTCCTTCTCCTTCAGGAGAAGGATTTAGGATGAGGTTTTTAAAGTTATAAGTTTAAAGCTTAAAGCTAAAAGCTGAAAGTGTTTTAGTTTGTATAATAATTATAAATATTCCGCTACCCTCAAGTCCTTCTCCTTTAGGAGAAGGATTGATGCAGTCATTTTTCCTTATGAAAATTCTTTCCGCTGACCAGATAAGGGCCCTTGATGCCTTCACAATCCAGAATGAGCCGATTTCATCAATTGACCTGATGGAAAGGGCTTCAGCAACTTTTGTTAATTGGTTTATAGGACGCTTTAAGCCTGATAGAGCAGTTTATATTTTTGGTGGTCCGGGAAACAATGGTGGTGACGGACTTGCTGTTGCTCGTTTGTTGACCCATGTTCAATATTCTGTTAATGTTTTTATTTTCTCTTCTGAAAGGTATAGCAAAGACTTTGACATTAATTTAAAAAGGCTTGAAAAGCTAGTAACCATTTCTAAGATTAATTCAAAGGAGGATATCCCTTCTTTACCTGCGGGAGGAATAGTTGTTGATGCAATCTTTGGCTCTGGATTGTCAAGGCCCGTTGGGGGCTTGTATGCAGATGTTATAAAATCTATTAATGATTCGACAACCACTAAAGTTGCAATAGATATAGCTTCAGGCCTTTTCTGCGATGCAAACAATCAAGATCCTGTTAAGATCAAGGTTGATTATACCTTTACATTTCAATTACCGAAACTTTCATTTCTGCTTCCCCAGAATGAAGACTATACTGGTTTCTGGGTTATTGGTGATATCGGACTTCATAAATCTTTTATTGAAAGTCAAAGTTCTGAGTTTTCGTATGTGGATGAAGAAGAAGTTTATTCTGTCTTAAAACCAAGAAAGAAGTTTAGCCACAAGGGGAACTATGGAAAAGCTTTGATTATGGCTGGCAGCTTCGGAATGATGGGAGCAGCCGTATTGAGTGGAAAGGCTTGTTACAGAGCAGGTGCAGGATTAGTAAAATTCCATTCTCCTAAATGTGGCGTTCAGATATTACAGTCTTCCTTGCCAGAGGCTATCCTGAGCGCTGATCCGGAAGAAAATTTTATCTCAAAGCTTCCAGACATTTCAGGTTTTAATGCAGTTGCTGCAGGGCCAGGTTGGTACGAAGGACCTGAATCGGCAGACCTGTTAAGTCAGCTGTTTGAAAATAAGAATATAAATCTTGTCCTAGATGCCGGGGCTTTAAATGTTTTAAGTAAAAACAAGGAACTACTGAGCTTACTGCCGGAAAATACCATTCTTACTCCACATCCCGGGGAGTTTAAAAGGCTTGTAGGAGCGTTTTCTAATGATTATGCAAGATTAGACGGACTCAGAAAGTTTTCAGAAAAGTACAAGTGCATCGTTGTATTAAAAGGAGCAAACACTATGGTTGCTTTGCCAGACGGAAATGTAAGTTTTAACAGTACAGGTAATCCTGGTATGGCTACCGCAGGCAGTGGAGATGTATTAACAGGCATTATAGTATCTCTTCTGGCACAGGGCTATAATCCGGCAATAGCTGCAAAACTCGGAGTATATATTCATGGATATGCAGGAGATTATGCAGCTTCCAAATCGGGAACAGCATCAATCATTGCAGAAGATATTATTGATGGACTCAAAGATTTTTACCTGGAATGCGACAGGTTTTTTAATGCCTCATTATGAATCGACTTTCACAACAACCCCTGAGGAGTCATAAAGCACTTCTCTGAGTTGGCCTCTATACTCGAAGTTGGCTTCATATTGTTTGTTTTTCTTTTCTTCCCATTTAACTTTCACATCAGTAGGAAAGTCACTGTAAAATGCATTGATAACCGGGTCAGGTACCTGCGCAGGATCCAGGTTCTTGTTGCAGGCAAATGCTGTCAATACCAGGGCACAAATGATTATTTTCTTCATTTTTATCCTCTTTAAAAATAAAACCTCAAAAAAATGAATATTGTTGGAAACAATTCTTCTGATCTCATTTGGCCTGATGTTTGTTAAACTTAAAAAGCCATTGGCTGTTGGATAATCCAGTCAATTATTATAATCAATTGTTTTATTATAGACTATAATGATTTGATTAACAGTGATGGAATTTTAACAATTAACCCTGTTAAAATTTAAAAATGTTTTATTCGTTTCATAATCTCTTGCAGACCTTACGAATAAAATTTAATTTTAACTTTAGATGCTGATTTAGAATATATGAAACTAACTTCAAAACTAACTGTAATCTTCATAATGCTGATCTCTGTCGGCATTCTTTCATTTACATTAAATAAAAATGACAATCCTTTTACCGAGGAATATCTTATTGAGCCTTCAGAGCTATCAAGAATTCTGAATAGTTCCACGGCCAAACAACCCGTCATTTTCAATATGGGCCCTATGCAACCTATTAAAGGGTCTGTAAATGTGGGCATTGGAAACAGCACTTCTGGAATGAATCAACTTCAGACTAAAGTAAGCAAGCTGAATAAAAATCAGTTTATTGTTATTTATTGCGGATGTTGTGCTATGCAAAATTGTCCTAATGTGAAGCAGCCTTACGAATACCTTAAAAATGCTGGTTTTGAAAATTTTAAAATTCTTAATATTAAAAGTAGTTTGAGTGAAGATTGGGTAAACAAAGGATATCCAATGAATTAATTAATCTAATGGTAATAGATTTCAAGAAAGGGCCTTTAAAAAGCCCTTTTTTTGTTTGTCGAGATTTTTTAGTTATTGATCGAAGAAGCGGCTTTTTCTGCGAAACGTTTTTAAAACCTGCAGTCTAATTGATATAAGTATTAAAAGTTGTACCAAAAGGGAATGTATTTTTTAAACTTATTGTCCAAAATATTCCCTTAGGTTTTTTTATTTTTTTAGCTATTATTTTTACCTGGGGGGCTGAAGTAATATTCAGCCTTCTTTCTTTTTAATAGTATCCAAACAATTACATTTTCCCGATGTTCCTTTATGTATGGAAGAAATAGTAAAGTCAATAACAACGGCTTTGGCAAGAGGGGCGGAAATTGCAGCAGCATTAGTTATTGGCATTGCTTCAGTTAGAGCAATAGCAATGTTTTTGGGTAACTATTTTAAAAAGTTAGCACCTAAAAAAATATCAATTGAAGATATCCGGTTGTCTTTGGGACGTTCTCTGGCATTAGCTCTTGAATTTCTTTTAGGCGCAGACATTCTTAAAACTGCTGTAGCCCCGACCTGGAATGAAATTGGTCAGCTTGCGGCAATAGCTGTTTTAAGAACAGCCCTTAACTTTTTTCTGGATCGCGAACTTAGAAATAATGAAATTAGCAGATCTGGCGAAGCTGCAAGCTGAAAAGCTATCGATAAATAGGTAAAAATCAGAAAGTATAAAAGCAAAAAGGCAACCAGTTAACCAGCTGCCTTTTTGTGTAATTTTAAGTTTAAATTTTTATTGAGCAGTGAAGGAGCCTCTTGCAGTGTAACCACTATAAGTAGTAGTAGCATTAATAGTTGTTTCTGATACAGATATAAGGTTAAGAACTCGTTCATTGGAAGTACCTTTATCTGTAGTTAGAGTCTTCTGATCTGCTGAAAGCTCCCATGTTCCTGATGTGGGAAGAGCTGGAGAACACGCAGTTCCGCCATTATTTAGAGTATATGTACCATCTGCATTATAAGTTATGATATCATCTTTTATGCAATTCACCAGTACGGTAACAAGAGGATTTGGAGTATTGATAAGATCTGTTGAATCAGCGTCTATTAGGGGTATGAGTGCTTTTGCCGCAGTCAGTTTCCAGTTTTTTCCTACAATAAGTTCCTTAGTTTTAGAATCTTGCTGCGGATTGTTAGGTGTAGCATCATCATCCTTATCTTTTTTGCAACCTGCGAAAACCAATAGGCCTGAAAGAGCCAATAGTGTCAGTTTTAATTTCATAATTTTTAAGTAATGTATTGTTTAATGTTAGTTAATGATAAATATTTCAGATGGCTAAAAAGTAAACAGGAAAATCGAAACATCTTTAGTTGATTTCTATTTCCGGTAACTTTTAATCTAAATTTAGTATTAATGTTTGAGCTAAACGAAATTATTTTCCTAAAATAAATATTGACCGATTGCCGTTTTTAAAATTGCCAAGAATTTTAAATTATCTGTATGGTTCATATAATTTCACTCCTTTTTATGATATTAGTGATGGGGTGCGCCTCTAATACTTCAGAATCCTGTTTTACAGATAAAAAAAGATCAAAGAAAAACAGGAAAAAGGAGGTAATTATTATTTATGAACGTCAAAAACCAAGTTTCCAATGAATAGAAAAATACAGATACTATCTCTGACAATACTTGTCCTCCTGTTATCTGCCTGTGCTGCAGGTAAGAAGGGTTGCAATACCTGTCCTGACTTTGACAAAAAGGGGAAAAAATATCCTAAGGCTAAAAGTAAAAAAAGGGCTTCTGTGACATTTGAATCATCTCATCTTTTCGTTTAACTTATCTCTATATTTTTTGCTCATTTTTTTATGAAAAAAGTATTAGTGTTTGTGTTCGCAATACAGATGGTCATTGTGCCGGCTTGTACTATTTTTAAAAAGCCTTGTGCAACCTGTCCATCTTATCCTAAAAAACCGAAAAAGCCAAAAAGCAAAAAGAGGATATCTTATTCCAATCCGGGAAAAGATATCCTCTTTATTATTTAAAACTAGATTTGTTCTATTAAAACTCTGCGCTTTGGGGAGTTCTTGGGAAAGGAATAACATCTCTGATGTTACCCATTCCGGTTACAAATAACATTAACCTTTCAAATCCAAGTCCGAAGCCTGAGTGAGGTGCTGTTCCGAATTTTCTTGTTTCAAGATACCACCAGATATCTTGCTCATGAATTCCCACCTCTTTAACCCTGCGAAGCAATTTTTCATAGTTTTCCTCTCTCTGAGATCCACCGATGATTTCTCCGATACCAGGGAAAAGCACGTCCATTGCTCTTACAGTTTTTCCATCCTCATTTTGCTTCATGTAAAAAGCTTTGATCTTTTCAGGATAATCTGTCAGAATTACCGGTTTTTTATAGTGTTTTTCAACAAGGTAACGCTCATGCTCTGACTGAAGGTCAGTTCCCCAGTCAACTTTGTATTCGAATTTTTGTCCGCTTTTTTGAAGTATTTCAACCGCAGTTGTATAAGATACTCTTTCAAAAGGTGTACTTACAACAGATTTTAACCTGTCGATCAGTTCCTTATCATACATTTTGTTCAGGAATTCAAGATCGTCAGAGCAGTTGTCTAATGCATATTGAACTAAATATTTTAGGAATTCCTCAGCCAGATCCATATTGTCATGGATGTCATAAAATGCCATTTCCGGCTCAATCATCCAGAACTCAGCAAGGTGTCTTGCAGTATTGGAGTTTTCAGCTCTGAAAGTTGGTCCGAAAGTGTAAATTTCACCAAGTGCCATTGCACCTAATTCACCTTCCAGCTGACCTGATACTGTAAGGTTTGTTTCTTTACCGAAGAAATCTTCCTTATAGTTCACAGAGCCATCAGGGTTTTTAGGAGGATTAACCGCATCCAGAGTTGTTACCCTAAACATAGCTCCCGCACCTTCAGCATCAGAACCGGTAATAATCGGTGTATGTAGATATACAAATCCTTTGTCATTAAAGAATTTATTTACTGCAAAAGCCATATGGTGTCTGATTCTTAGGACAGCTCCAAATGTGTTTGTACGAGGACGCAGGTGAGCGATTTCTCTTAGAAACTCCAGAGTATGTCCTTTTTTCTGTAATTGAAAAGTTTGAGGATCAGCTGTTCCAAGAACTTCGATTTCTATTGCCTGCAACTCTACCGGCTGTCCCTGAGCAGGAGACTCAACAAGCTTTCCAGTGACAGAAATGCAGGCCCCTGTAGTGACATCTTTCAGATTTTCTTCACTGAAAGAAGAAGCTTCTGCTACGATTTGTATATTATTTATAGTGGAACCGTCATTAAGTGCTATAAAGGACACATTCTTATTTCCTCTTTTCGTCCTTACCCAACCTTTTACATTGAATGATTTTCCAAACTCATTGGAATTCAGGAGGTGTGTTATTTTTGTTCTTTTCACAAGTCAAAAAAGAATTAAAACTAAAATTGAAACATTAAAATCTGATAATCTGTTAGCAAAAAAAGGATATTTTACCTTTTTAGGCAAAGTTTTATCAAAATATAATAATTTTGTCGGGGTCGGCATGGTTTTTGGCTTCCCAGAATTTTCAAATTTTTAATGTCGGTTTTTATGCAAAAATTAGGATTAAACCAGACTTTACAACAAAAACTTTCACCTCAGCAGATTCAATTTATAAAACTGCTGCAGATCCCTACGGCCGAGCTGGAGAGCAGAATTGAAGAAGAGCTTGAAATAAATCCGGCACTGGAAGAAGGTAAAGAGGATTATTCTTCGGAAGAAAGTCAGTCTGAAAGTGAATATGATCAGGAGGAAGGTGAAGGAGAGGGCGATAATTATAATGATGACGAATTAAGCGTGGAAGACTATATCCGTGATGATGATATCAGTGGATATAAAATGGTCGGAGATGGTCCAAGTGAAGATGATGACAAAGAAATGCCTATTGCCAGCGGTTCTACACTGGCCGATTCACTCATCAGTCAGTTAGGATTCCTGAAGCTGGATGAACGTCAGACGAATATTGGAAAACAACTGATCGGTAGCATTGACAGTGATGGTTATATTCGAAGAGAATTAGAGCAAATTGTAGATGATCTTGCCTTTGGTCAGAATATCGAAACCAATGCCGAGGAGATAGAAAAAATACTTTTCAGAATTCAACAATTTGATCCTGCAGGTATTGGTGCCCGATCTCTGCAGGAATGTCTTATTCTTCAGCTTGAAAGAAGAGATGATAGTGATCCTGTGGTTGAAGTCGCGCTTAAAATCGTTGAAGAAAACTTCGAAGAGTTTACCAAAAAGCATTACGATAAAATTCAGAAAAGACTGGATATCGATGATGACCTCATGAAACAGGCCATACATTTGATTACCAAACTGAACCCCAAGCCAGGAGGTGGCGCTGTTGACGACGTCAAAACTCAATACATTATTCCTGATTTTATTTTAGTTAATAATCATGGAAAACTTGAGCTTTCTCTGAACTCCAGAAACGCTCCTGAGTTAAGGATCAGCAGATCGTATACAGAAATGTTTGATACTTATGACAAAAGCGCTAAAAAGGATAAAAAGCTAAAGGAGGCGGTGTCGTTTGTCAAACAAAAGCTTGATGCAGCCAAATGGTTTATCGATGCTATCAAACAGAGACAGCTGACGCTTATGCGAACCATGGAGGCTATTGTGAAATATCAGTATGACTTTTTTCTGGAAGGGGATGAAGCCAAACTGAAACCAATGATATTAAAGGATATTGCAACTGAGATAAATATGGATATTTCTACAGTCTCCAGAGTGGCAAACAGTAAATCTGTTCAGACAGAATTTGGAATTTACCCATTAAAGTATTTCTTTTCAGAAGGAATTTCCACAGAATCAGGGGAGGATGTCAGCAGTAGAGAAGTGAAACATATTCTTAAGGAAATTATTGATGCAGAAGATAAGAGGAAGCCTTGTTCAGATGAAAAACTTGAAAAACTTCTGAAAGAAAGAGGCTATCCGATTGCAAGAAGGACAGTAGCAAAATACAGGGAACAATTGAATATCCCTGTTGCCAGATTAAGAAAGGAATTATAGAGTGGTAACAAGATACAAGCAAGCAAAAAGGAAATTCAATATTTTAAAAAGTACAGCTACAATACTCTCTGTACTTTTTCATCCTGTAATACTGCCAACCTATGTGTTTGCTTGTTTGATCTTTTTTGCTCCTGCTACTTTCAGCACGCTAAGCGAACAAGGTAAATATTATCTTTTGCTGCTTATATTCATTACGACTTGCATTTTGCCCATATTCCTCATGACAATCTTCCTGCAACTCACCAACAGGACGATGAATCTCAAAGCTTTTTTTATGGGAAACAGAAGGGAAAGGATCGTTCCTTACCTGATTACCGCAATATTTTATAGCAGTCTGGCTTACTTTTTTGATGCTTATCTGCACATGAGTGGCTTGATAATCTATCTCGTTGCATCAATAGGAGTAACTATTCTGGTGCTCTCCCTTATTACACTTTTTTATAAAGTAAGTGCGCATGCTACCGGCCTTTCAGGATCTGTTGTAATATTGGTAATGCTTTCAATGAGATTTGCGGATAATGATTTGTTTTACCCTATATTAACCTTTATTCTCATATCCGGTTTTGTCATGAGTTCCAGATTATTTCTAAAAGCTCATACAGGAATGGAAATCATTACTGGAGTCTTAACGGGATTTATTGTTAACTTTTGCATATTTTATTTTCTCTTAATCGGATAACAAGGCCATGTACCAGCATATTTTATTGGAAAAAAAAGGCGGATCCGCCAGATTAACTCTGAACAGACCGGAATTGTATAATGCCCTTAATGAAACCCTCTGCAGAGAAATTCAGCAGGCATTAAAAGAGGTTAATGATGACAAAACGATAAAAGTTTTAATACTGACCGGAGCGGGAAAGGGTTTTTGCAGCGGTCTGGATCTGAAGTCAATCAATATTAAAGATTCCAGTGTATCTGATGTTGTTAAGGATCTGTTTAACCCTATGGTAACATGGATAAGAGCGCTTAATATTCCTGTAATTGCATTGGTAAACGGACCTGCAGTCGGAGCAGGATGCTCACTGGCATTGGCTGCAGATATGGTGATTGCAGAAGAAAATGCATCTTTTGGATTTTCATTTGTAAAAATAGGTCTGATTCCGGATACTGGTATATCTTATTTTTTACCGCGATTGGCTGGAAGCCTCAAGGCATTTGAACTTTTCGCTCTGGGAAAAGCAATTACTGCTACAGAAGCTGTGCAATATGGCTTAATAAACACAGCTATCAAACAAGAAGAATTAGAAGCAACAATAGAACAATTAGTGGCTTATTTTGTAACTGCTCCAACCAAAGCCATTGGTTTCATTAAAAAACTGGTAACGGAATCCGTCGATAACTCCCTGGCTTCTATGCTGGATAAGGAAGCCATCTTCCAGGAAAAAGCAGCTCATACAAATGACTTCAAAGAAGGTGTTTTAGCATTTGTAACTAAAAGGAAACCTGATTTTAAAGGAGAATAGATATACAATCCAATTTTTCTTTAAAAGGAAGAAATTGTTAATCCAACAAGAAAAGGAGTTGCGTCCGGGCCTTTATTATCGTTAAAAAGCTTGTTTAAGCTGTAATATCCATATAAGCTCATTCCTCCAATACCTATCCGTGCTGTAAGTCCATAACGAAACCTGTTAACGTTAAAGTCTCTTATTTCTTTTTCCTTAATGGTTTCGTCGTTTTCCTTATATTTTACTTTTGTCATAGATTTTAAGAGGACTCCAGCTTTAAAGCCTACCGCTAATTTGACAGCTCTTGGCCAGTAACGTCTGGATTGAAATCTTAATTCAAGTGGAACATCCAGATAAGTCAGACTTAATTTTGACTTTTTATATGTTTTTTCAGGATCCATATCTGAAAAGATGATTAAAGAGTCCTGAGACATAAATAGATTGGTGTTTTTTGCTGAAAAGGAATAATTGTCAAAGGCTAGACTGATTCCTGGAGTGAAATAAAGTTTTTTGACAATTTTTACATGAAAATAGTGTCCAAAAGCTGCTCCTCTTGCCCCCCAGGCTCTTAAATCCAATTCCCCAGGGTGATCAGCCAATTGATTCAGGTAAAGATCCAGTCTAAACGCTCTAATGAGATGCCGGCCTTTATATTCGTCGTGACTGGAAAGAGAATCCGTATTTGTTTGTGCACTGGTATTAAGGGCGAAAAGAAGAAAAGAAAGGTAAAAAAAGATATTTCTCATGAAGCACGTTTTTACTTATTGTAAACTTAGGCAAAAAAGGAATTGTTTCAGGAATTGTTTGAAGTAATTTGAAATCTATTTTAAAAAAGCGGATTTATTTTATAGATTTGCACTCCTTAATTGGAAAATGCACTCGTAGCTCAATTGGATAGAGCATCTGACTACGGATCAGAAGGTTTGGGGTTCGACTCCCTACGAGTGCACGGAATTGGATGGTAATCTGTTTAAAAGCTGGTTACCATTATTCTTTTATGGGCAGTTCGAGTAATAAGTCAAGTTTTGCTTAGGATATTACGGAGTAAGATTTTTGATTAACTTTCAAGAAAGTAAATTATCCTCTAATTATTTTGTACTAATTTTTTATTTATTAACTTAAATTCAATATTGTTGATAGTTAATATTTTGTTGTTTAAGCCTCAAAGGATTTTACTTTTTTAAACGTCAAATTTGATTTGAAAACCCTTATAAGTATTGCTTCAATTTACAAGAATGATATAATTGATACTGGGAGTTTGCCAATTAAAGTTCTATGTAATGATTTTACTACTTATGTGGTAAAGTATAGCAAAGAAGGCGGACCTGCTTATCGTTTATTTAAAGAGTATTTAGCATCTTGTTTTTTAGAAATTTGGGAATTAAAAATTCCAGAGTTTGCAATTGTTAAAATTGAAAAAGATCATGTTTTAGATTTAGGATTTCCATATCACTATTTTGAAAAAAGTTGTTTTGGATCTCAATATAATCGTAGTTTAAAAGAAGTAGATAAGTTTTTGGAAATGCAGGATATTCACAAAGAAAAACAATTGATCAAAATGTTTTTGCGTTAATAGCTTTATTTGACTGAGTATACCGGTCTATAGTGTACCACCGATTCCGGAGTAAAGTGTACCAGTTGTTCCGGAGTAAAGTGTACCAGTTTTCAATGAGTAAAAACGGATAATCCGAGATGAAAATTTACATTTCTGG
>JAEYZG010000006.1 GCA_023428135.1 Bacteroidota bacterium
TTTATTATTTAGCTGGCACTGCACCTGGCGGAGATTGTAATGACAATGATGCCAGTATCAATCCGGGAAAAACGGAAATATTACTCAATGGAAAGGATGATGACTGCAACGCAGGTACACCGGATGAGCCTTCTCCGGCCAACAGTCTACATTTTGATGGTACAAATGACGGGGTAGATTGTGGTAATGCAGCATCTTTGCAAATAACAGGAAGTCTTACCTTGGAAACAATGGTAAAATTTGATCAGTTCGAAACGAATATCTATGAGGGGAATATAATAAACAAAGAATCCAGTATCGGTAAAAATGGTTACGCATTGCGTGTAGGTAACAGTGGTATTATAAACTTTCTGCTGGGCAATGGAACCTGGATAGAAACGAATACCGATGCCAATATGCTGCAGATAAATACTTGGTATCACATAGCCTGTATATGGGATAACGTATCTAAGTTAGCTTCTATTTATGTAAATGGTGTGCTAAAGAAACAAGCAAGCATTCCTCAGCTTTCCGGAATAGGAGTTAGTAATAGCAATTTGTGGCTGGGCGCTTATTATGCATCAGGCCGTAACCCTCATGTAACCATGGACGAAGTAAGGATATGGAACATCGCCCGTTCTTCCAAAGAAATTGTCCATGGAATGAGCTGTGAGCTTAAAGGCACTGAACAAGGACTACAAGCTTACTATAAATTCAATCAGGGCATTAATACAGGCAATAACAATACCCACATCACTCTTTTAGATGCAACACCTAATAACAACAACGGGGAATTGGTTAATTTTTCTTTAATTGGAGCGGCCTCCAACTGGCTTAATGCTTCTCCCATTATAACAGGTATAACTTGTAATGTAGCCCCTGTTCTTACTGCCATTGGTAACAAAACAACTGACGAAGGTATTGAACTAAGTTTCACTGTGACTGCTGATGATGATGAAACCTCGACTTCGTTAAGCTATAGCCTTGATGCTGCTTCTTTAGCCAAAGGTATGAGTATTGATGCCTTAAGCGGGGAATTTAAATGGACACCTGACAATACCCAGTCTGGCGATCACGATGTAACAATTACAGTAAGTGATGGCGCACTTGACCATAGTGAAACGATTACCATTTCGGTAAATGTTGTTTCTGGTATAGGAAACAAATTATCACCTGTTTTTTCTTTATATCCAAATCCGGGTACAGGGACCTTATTTATTCAATTGTCTGCACCTAATAGTGGTACAGTGCGCGTCAGCTCAATAGAGGGACATGTCCTGTCTACTAAAACTTTTGAAAATACAGATGCTGTTATGATTGAATGGGAGGGCATACCCGGACTGTATATGGTAGAGACGCAAACGAAAGAAGGAGTTCTTGTAAGACAGAAGTTGATCAGAAATTAGGTCGTCAATACTACAATGCAAAAGAGGCTGGCTTTGAATTTTAAGCCAGCCTCTTTTATTTTTTAGTCTTTTTTGGGATTAGACCCATTATCCGTCGGGTTGTGCAATTACTTAGATGGACGAAAAAATTGTTGCCTTGATCAATTGCATTACTATCCATGATTTGCAGGCTTAAAGTAGGTGAGTTTAACCTGCAGGAATTGAGGTTGTTAGTGGTTGGTAAAAGCAAATTAGAGTGGCTCACTTTAGTCCGGAATAACCGATTTTTGCCCTTGATACTGGCTCAGTTTATTCCGGAATAGTTGTTATTGGCATATTTTGAAAAATTTCTGAGTTTTACCCTCTTCTTTCTTAACTTTCAGCCTGATCACTATTTAACAAAAATGAGGGGATTAATTAACAGACAATCAGCTTTTTTTGAAAGGATTGTCTGCGTATTAAGAATGCCAGAACCTCAGTCGTTTGAACCAAATGATTCAGTCTTTAAAAGAAAAATTAGTAAACACGCTTCAAATACCAATTGACCGGGTAGAGGAATTGTTGAGTATTTGCTTTATCGTTACACACGAGAAAAACGAAATTGTAGAAACAAAAAATGATGTATGTGACCGTTTGGGGTATATCATAAATGGAGCCGCTCGCATTTATTATTTAAATGAAAAAGGAGAGGAGATCAGTTATTTATTGCAAGTAAATGAGGATGTAATTGGGGACTATGCAAGTTATTTAACAGGCGAAAAATCTCAGGCAAAAATTGAAACATTGTTGAGAACAGAAGTCCTATATTTTGAAAAAAGAAGTATTGAAGAACTCATAAAGAATGACGTTTTTTGGCTTGGTTTTGCAAAACGTATATCAGACCTGGCTTTTCTTTCAGCGAAACAAAGGCTTGACGAGTTGTTTTTTTATACACCCGAACAACGTTATTTAAACCTTTTAAAAAAGTCACCGGAAATTCTGGATAAAATTCCTCAAAAATATATTTCATCCTATTTGGGCATCACACCACAATCATTGAGCAGGATTAGAAAAAGAATTTACTAAAGTAGAAATTAACTTAAGTGAACGTCTTTTCTTTTTTAGCGACATAAATTGTCGTACTAATCAAAAGTTAATGACAATGAAAATAGTAATCATAGGTGGCGGCATTGGCGGTTTGACAACAGCATTGGCCTTAAAGCAAAGCGGAAAAGAAGTAGTAGTTTACGAAAGTGCATCAGAAATAAAACCCGTAGGTGCAGGTATTGTAATGGCCAACAACGCTATGCAGGTTTTTAAAAAGCTTGGTGTTAGTCATAAAATAGAAGCGGCAGGTTGTAAAATTTCGAACATTAAAATTACAGACGCTCAACTCAATACTCTTTCCTTAGCAGACCTTACCAGGTTTGAAAACAAATACAAAGTTTATAACGTCGCCATTCATCGGGCTGACCTGCAGAAAATTTTAGCCAATGAAATCGGTTTTGAAAACATTCAATTATCCAAGCGCCTGTCAGGAATTGACAAAGGAAATGATTTTAAACTAACCTTTGAAGACGGAACAGTGGTCAATGCTGATGTTATAATCGGTGCTGATGGCATAAAATCGGTTGTGAGAAAACAATTGTTTGGACCAGGCAATATCAGGGATACGAAACAAAGATGTTGGAGAGGTGTGGGTGAGTTTGATTGGGTTGAAAAATACAACAACCAAGCCTTTGAAGCCTGGGGAAAAGGAAAACGTTTTGGCTTTGTGAAGATCAGTGAAAAGAAAGTGTATTGGTATGCCGTGATGAACGAATCTTTGATGAAAGATAATGAACACATCACGGAGTTGTTTAAAGAGTTTCACCCGGAAGTTGTACAAATCATTTCAGAAACACCCAAAGCCAATATTCATTTTAGCGACATCATTGACTTAGAGCCAATCACAAAATGGCAAAATGGAAAAGTGTGTTTAATAGGTGACGCGGCTCACGCCACAACGCCTAATATGGGACAAGGCGCGTGTCAGGCAGTGGAAGATGCATACGTCATTGGAAGATTATTTGCACAAGGTAAAAGTGCTGAAGAAGTTTTTAGTCAATATGAAAAACTAAGAATGGCCAAAGCACATTTCATAGTCAATACAAGCTGGAAAATAGGAAAAGTTGCACATTGGGAAAATAATGCTGCTATCTGGTTGAGAAATGCATTAGTAAAAATTACGCCTGATTTCGTCAATGAAAAACAATTGGATAAAGTTTTTGATATTGAATATAATGTGTAACACAACAAGGTTTGATGTAACCAAAGGAAGTTGATGGAAAGTCATTGTAAGAATCTTTTAAACTTCTATCAAGAATCAGGTGTGTGAATGATTTGGTAGCAAATAAGAGCTGTAATTCTTGATGTTCCGGTGGCGTTAAATTTGGTCAAATGTTGACGGTAATTCAGTTGGACAGACTACTAATGTCTAGTTTTCAATGAAGTTTTTAATATCTAATTTTATTTGCAACATAAACAGTGAAGAAGTTTCTAAATTACAACTGCTTTTATTTTTGATACGTTGGTTGTCATACCGGAGGCAGAATCAGGACAATCATTTAGATGGACGAAATCAAAAGAAAAGCAAAAAGGCATTCATTTTACATCACTCCTAGCTATGTTGGGCTAGTTACAATGTCATTACTTGCCATGACATCGAGGATATTATTGGGAAATGACATTGCCTATGCTTTAATCTTGGTGGCGACTTTGATCACTATACCAGTTTCATTTTGGGATTTGCTATTCCATGGGGAGGGGGAGAAGATGGGATACTTGTAATGCTTTTGGTACAAGCAGGAGTTTTTGGATTGTTCTGGTTTTTGATATATAGGTATTTGCTAAGGTTTAATAGGTCGGCGAACGAGAAATAACAAAAACGATGGACTAGAATTGCTAACGCAAGTAATTAACAAGCTACTAACACGGTTTATAAGAATGAAGATTCAAGATAATCAAAAGAAAATAGCGAAGATACACTTAATAACCCAGATCATAGCCTTCATTGTGCTGACGAAAGGGATGGGATTGCTTTTGCTTCTGGCATTGGCAGAATTTTCTGGTTGGGTAATGCTCGGGTTATGGATTACTTTTATTTTTTTGGGAATCGTTTTACATTGTAAATGTTACCGACAGATTGTGTTACAACTCAACTTCAGTATTGATAGGAGCAGTAGAAATCCTTCTGATAGCATTATTAGCAGGAATTATTAGCTACTTTTTCGAGCTGATTTATTACACCTTTCATTTTTATCAGATCGGCAAAGATTTCGATCTGAAAAATGGAGGATTATAAAAAAAATACGGTTTATCAGTGAAAATTATTCTGACAAGTTTGAAACAATTATAAGCACTGATAAACACTTTATTTAATATTTGAAGGATAGAGTAGTTTTAAAAATATTAAAAATCAAATAGATAAGGGATTGGGTTTTATTCCAAATACGTTTCAATCCTTTGTGAAGTGGTTGAAATTATTTTAGGATTTACAGGGCTTCTATTTAATCAGACACGAGCAATTGCAAAATATGTGGGATAATTGTAGATTTAAAAGGAAAATAGAATAAACCTGAATAAAGAGCAACTAGATGAATTAAATCAATCGATATTCACAAATGAGAACGTTTGTATTAATTCGCAGATTGTTGTGTAAGATAGTAGATTCCCAGCTTTTGCAATAACTGATTGTTGCACCTGAATGGGTAAGTCATTTTTAAAATAGATTTTTGTTTGATGGACTTGGTATCCAGGGTCTTAACGTAGATAAATTTAAAGCAGAATTGGGTAAGTCAGTTGATTTTTAGAATGAATAATAATAAATAACCTGAGACAGAAATAAACCAATAAAGTTCAACATATGAAAAAGTTATTTTTTACATTTTTACTCAATACTATTTTTGCTATTGGGTTTTCGCAAACCAATGTTAGTGGTCCCTATTTTTCAAATTTAACCTGGGATTTGTCCGGAAGTCCATATACCATTACTGGTGATGTTCAGATTCCAAAAAATGTTACATTAACAATTGAGCCCGGAGTAGAGGTGAATATTAGTGGGAATTACGAAATTTTGATCAAAGGTTCTTTGAATGCAGTTGGGACTAATTTGCTCCCAATTAAATTCAAAGGCAGTACTGGGGTAAGGACCATGGTAATGTTTAAGGGTGCTGATCTAAGTTTGTCTAAATTATCTTATCTACAATTTGAAGGACCTAAGAATGCTATTCAGCTTGGAGATGAATCCGAAAGTAGTCAGGACGTAATAAAAAATTCAGGCGTACTAACTGTTAGTAATGTTTCACTTAAGAATACAAAAATTCAAACTAAGGGTTACTGGACAAATGCATCTTTAGTTCTGGAAAATGTTACAGCCTCAGAAACTACAATTAAAGGTGTCTATCCAAGGAGTGAACCTATTGAAATTAAAAATAGTAATTTTAATTATTGTATTATAGATTCTGATGCATACAATGCTGGAATTACAATCAGGAATTCTGAAATTATTAGTTCTGATTTAATAATTGGATGTTGTGGAGGTAATTTTAATATAGTTTCATCTTTGTTAAAGTCATCCAAAATAATTGAAGGAGAGGGAAGTCCTGTAATGGGTCCTCTGAAGATAAGCGATACTAGATTAGAAAATACGCCTATTAATCTACCAGCAGCAACTGTAGAAATAAAACATAGTTTTGTTAGTTATCAATCTTCTAACGCGATCATTTTAGGTAATGGATCAGTACAATGTTCTGAAATTATAGGGAATGGTTCTGGGGCTGCACTTACAATAACTGGTAAAAAGGGTTATGATTTAGGAGGAAGTATTAATATAAATAAATCTCACATTGCCCAAAATACTATTGGTGTTAAGATATCTGACGTAAGTAGTATAAAGATCGAAAATTCTAACTTTGATAATAATAGTTTGTATCATATTGAAAACCGTTCAAATAAAGATATAAATGCATCTAATAATTTTTGGGACACTACAGATCCTTTAGTAATCCTAAGTAAGAACTACGATTATTATGATAATATAAATTATGGGGTTATCAATACATCCGACTTTCTTACTTCTCCTAATTTAGATCAGGATTGTATTGAGTTAGTAACTTCAGTTTTTGGAAAAAATAATAAACAAACTTTATCTTCAGTTGAAGCAAGGGTATTCCCCAATCCTGCATCTAATTTTGTAAATTTAATTTTTGACAACTTAAATAATAGCAAAGATTTAACTATTGAAATTGTTAATACAATGGGAAAGCAATATTTTATAAGTCAAATTAATGGTTCTACTAACATCCAGAATATTGATGTTTCTGAATATCCCAAAGGAGTTTATTTTTGCAATATTCAAAATGGGCATAATCGCATAACGAAAAAAATAATAGTTCAATAATTTATAAGAACTAATAATATTAACCTTCCCTGTTCTATCTATAGCGGTACGATAATGAAAATTTCAAGTGCGGTGTTTTAAATACTGCACTTTTTTATTTATTATAAAGCTATAATCAATATATGGAATTCTCACCTTTCAACAACATTGTTAAACTATGTCTGCAAGGAATGGCCCTGGAGGACAAAAATCAAGCAGAACAAGCTAAGGAAGTATTTTTGCAAGCCTGGAATGAAGCAACCAATGATTTTGAAAAATTCTTGTCAGCTCATTATGTTGCCAGACATCAGGAAAATGTCACAGACAAATTAACCTGGCTTGAAACGGCTTTGCAGTATGCATCAACAGTGAATGATGATACTGTTAAAAGTGCTTTTCCTTCTCTTTATTTAAACATAGCCCAATGCTATGAGCACTTGAATAACCCTGATAAGGTAAAGGAGAATACTGACTTTGCCATTTCCTATCAATATAATCCTTCAGATAAAGGCCCCTTTTATCATGGGACTAAAGCAGATCTGAAGGTTGGGGATTTGCTGATCGCTGGCGGTATTTCTAACTACAAATCTGAAATAAAAATGAATCATATTTATTTCACCGGTTTAGTCAATGGCGCCGGGCTTGCTGCTGCTTTATCAAGAGGCGATGGAAGGGAACGAGTATATATCATTGAGCCAACAGGGAGTTATGAAAATGACCCTAATCTTACTGATAAAAAGTTTCCCGGCAACCCTACCCGGTCATATCGCTCTGAATTTCCATTGAAAATTATTGGAGAAGCAACAGAATGGATAAAGCCTTCTCCAGAAGATTTGCAAAAGTTTCGTGAAAAAGTAGAAGCCAATAAAGGTGAAATAATCAATTAAGCAAAGAAGGAAAGATTGAAGAAAACAAAGATTTCAAACCATACCTTTGGTTGAAATCTTTTGGAATTCAATTAAAAAAAACATAATAATGAACTTCAATTTTTTTAAAAGTAATAAAAGGAAAATGATTAAACCAACAACAAAGGTTTACAGAAAACAGATTATAGAAGGTTATTCAATACCCGCATTTATAAAAAATGGAAGTTATTTCTTTGCAGACCTGCATGTATATGAAAACGGAAGAGTTGAATGCTGGAATTTTGAAGATTTCGAACATTTTAAAAATGATGTAAACAGGAATTGGGTAGTTTTAAATGTCCCGGACAATAATAAAATATCCATACATGGCTTAGGAAGTTGGACTATCAATGAAGGAGAATGGTTATTTAATAAAGAAAGTTTTATAGAGTATGTTCAAAATCTGATAAAAGAACTTAATCCTAATTTAGAGAACATCTATAAATACAGCGAAAAGACAATCAATGGAGTAAGAGTCGGAGAGAGCGGTAGCGGAACAGTATACAAGGAAAATAAAAGACACCCTAACGATTTTTTTCCTGAAAAGATAAATGGACAAAGTCTAAACCTTTTTTATAAGGATACAGATAGTTTCAATCTGGTTAAAGTAAATATATTTAGAGACAATACAATCCAACTGTCAAGGTTGGAAAATCCTGTTGATTTGACTTTAGAAGGGTTTGAGCAATTTATCCAGGAAGGAAAATTATTGACAGAAATTCCTTTAAATTCAATAGTCTCAATTTATGGACTGGGAAGGTTCAGAGTAACAGAAGTTCAGTATGCTTCAGAAATAGAAGAAAAGCTCATTGAAGTTAAAGATATTTTGAGAGAATTAAACGGCCTGCCTTCTTCAATTGACCTTTGCAGACAAGCACATCAGAACTATATTGAAGATCCGACAATTGAAAACAGAGACAAACTTAAAATCGCTTACGAAAATGTCCCGGACCATCAAAAGATGTATGTAGGAGATATGGACACTAAGGACATAGAAGTAAGAATGATCATTTATGGAGAAGATGAAATTGACAACTGGTCACATTATCAGGCTGCAAAGGCATTGGGACAACCTTTGCCAACAATAAAAGTACCTAAACCTAAGGATGAAGAGAATAACAGTTAATCTCAAAAGGTTTGAACAATCATGAAGCTTCTGATTTATTTTAGGTTTAACGCATAATTATTGAATGAAAAACCTGTTTCCCAGTGTGTTATGATTGTAGGGACAGGCTGTTGGTTAATTTTAGCTTTAGAAAGGTAAATCATAAGCTATGGTGAGTTCAAGATCTCAGGGAATTCTTTTTATTTTGTTGAGGTTTTTGATTTACTTTATATACAAAATTTTCCATTGTTTGTGAGTGCTATTGCATCTTATTCAATAAAAGATTTAGAAAATCTTACCAATATCAAAAGCCATACGATCAGAATCTGGGAAAAGCGTTATGGTCTTTTGAGTCCTGACCGTAGTGATACCAATATCCGCCGGTATTCCAATGATGATTTAAAAAAGCTCCTTAATGTGAGCTTTTTGAATCAGCATGGATTTAAAATTTCAAAGATTGCAGAAATGTCCGATCTGGATATTCGGCAAAAGGTACAGGCTCTGAATCTTGGCAATTCATCGGAAAATACCCTGATTGATAGTCTGATCGTGGCAATGATAGAGCTCAATGAAGCCCATCTTGTTAAAATTTTTCATGCAGCGTCCATTCGTTTGGGCTTTGAGGGATTGGTTTCCGAAGTGTTATATCCGTTCTTTTACAGAATAGGGGTAATGTGGCAAACCGGAGCCATTAATCCAGCGCAAGAACATTTTGTTAGCAATATTGTGCGTCAAAAACTGATTGCAGCTACGGATGCTCTCCCATATGTGCCGAGACAGGATTTACCGGGCGTGTTGTTACTGCTTCCTGAAAAGGAAATGCATGAAATCGGCTTGCTTTTTTATAATTATGCCCTGCGAAGCCGGCAGTATCCTACCATTTATCTTGGGCAAGTGGTGCCGCTGGATAGTCTCGAACGAATAGTGCAGATAACTCGTCCACAAATACTGCTAGCCTGCATGACCAATCAGATGGACCACTCATCTATACAGGAAATGATAAAAAATATGGCTGAAGTTTTTGAGGGCAACATTCTTCTTACCGGAAGTGCTTTGAAGGAGTATAACCTTCCCCTGCCGACCAATGTCAGGATATTTAATCGTCTGGATGGTTTGCTGGCTGTTATATGATTTTTCAATCCTTTTTTAAATAAGTAGCCTTTACTGGGTTGAACAAATGGCTGCTCAATTACTTTTTTCTGAAAAAAATCAGTATCTGTTTATTCCATTTTACTCTAAACCGTCTTTTCGACAAGTTTCTTTCACGCAAACTTCTTCTTTGAATTAGTTGAAAAGTTGTCTTTTGTCCTGACATCGATTTGAAAATACTTTCAGTCTAAAGAGATCCAAGTGCCTGATCTTGTTTTGCTTTTCCCCTTTTGGTACAAACAATTATTCTCAAATGAAGTCTTTCTCTTTTCGGATAACAGATTTTCAGGCAGACATTCGTCCAGGCCAATCAATAAAATTTTATAGGAAAAACTAATAGCAGTTTAAAAATTTTGTTTAACTTTATTTCGAAAAGGTTAAACAAAAATAAAGATTGATTTATGGATATGAGACCTAAAGCGATTGTAGTAGGAGGAGGTTTTTCAGGGCTATCTGCCGCAGCAGTTCTGGCAAAAGGTGGCTTTGAGGTACATATTCTTGAGAAAAACTCCCAGCCGGGAGGAAGGGCAAGGGTACTGAAAAGAGATGGCTTTACTTTTGATATGGGGCCTAGCTGGTACTGGATGCCAGAAGTAATGGAGCAGTTTTTTAACCGCTTTGGCAAATCGACTTCAGATTTTTTTGAATTGCGCAGACTCGACCCTTCTTATCAGGTGATCGGACGAGAGGGGTGTTCTATGGCTGTTCCTGCCGGTTACCAGGCGTTGCGTGAGTTCTTCGAGTGTATTGAAACGGGAAGCGCTTCCCGACTGGATGAATTTTTGAAGCAGGCCCGTCTTAAATACGAAAAAGGGATGGGCGAATTTGTGTATAAACCAGGTCTTTCTCTCAGAGAATTTGCTGACATGCGCCTGTTGAGGTCAGCGCTTAAACTCGATCTTTTTACTTCGTTTTCAGATCATATTCGCAAATATTTCCGCTCGGAGGTATTGCTTCAGATGCTTGAGTTTCCTGTTCTGTTTCTCGGAGCTACCCCGGACAAAATTCCGGCTTTGTACAGTATGATGAATTATGCTGATCTGAAACTTGGTACCTGGTATCCAATGGGTGGGATGGGGAAGCTGGTCGATGCTGTGGTGCAAACAGCCATTGATGCCGGAGCTTCTTTACATCTGAATACCAATGTTTGTGGTGTAAAGATAGAAGGTGGCCGAATTGTTGCCGTCCGGACCGATAAGGGAGAGCTGGAGGCCGATGTAGTGGTTAGTTCAGCGGATTATCATTTTACAGAGCAGCACCTGTTGCCCGAAAAATTCAGGAATTATTCTGCACCTTATTGGGATAAACGGATGATGGCCCCATCCTGCCTTTTGTATTACGTCGGTGTTGACAAAAAACTTCCCCGGCTAAGACACCATAATTTATTTTTTGAAGAGAGCTTTAGTCGCCATGCAAAAGCTATTTATGAAAAACCTGAGTTTCCTGATAGACCTTTATACTATGTCTGTTGTCCTTCACAAACGGATGACACTGTCGCACCGGCAGGAATGGAAAATCTCTTTATCCTGATTCCTGTGGCTCCGGGACTTAAAGATACACCGGAGATCAGAAAAAAATACTTTGAAGATACTATCGAAAGGCTGGAGACCTACTGCGGAGAATCGATCAGAAGGCATGTAGTAAGTTATTCAGATTATGCGGTCTCTGATTTTATCAATGATTATAATGCATTCAAGGGAAATGCCTACGGCCTTGCCAACACGTTGTGGCAGACTGCAGTGTTCAAGCCGGTAATTAAAAACCGGAAGTTAGCTAATATGTACTACACCGGTCAGCTGACGGTTCCCGGTCCCGGGGTGCCTCCTTCTTTTATATCAGGTCAGATTGTTGCCGATTATATTATTAACCAGTATAGAAAATTAAAGAATATCCATGAAACTACTGTTTGACAGAATCTCAAAGGAGTGTAGCAAAAATATTACACAACGCTATAGTACTTCTTTCTCTCTGGGCATACGTTTTTTGTCGGAAGAGCTTCGCGATCCTATATACAGCATTTATGGCTTTGTAAGACTGGCTGATGAAATCGTTGATTCCTTTGAGGGATACAGACAGGCTGAGATGTTGAAAAAACTCCGGGAAGATGTTTTTGAGGCAATTGATCATCGAATTAGCATCAATCCTGTGCTCCATAGTTTTCAGGAGGTTGTCCATACCTATGCAATAGACAGAGAACTTATAGAAGCGTTTTTGGACAGTATGGAAATGGACCTGGAAAAACGATTTTATACCAGATCTTTGTATGAAAAGTATATACATGGTTCGGCAGAGGTAGTTGGGCTGATGTGTCTGAAGGTGTTCTGTAACGGTGAAAGGAAGCTTTACGAACAGTTAAAGGATGCGGCAATGCGCCTCGGGTCTGCTTTTCAGAAGGTTAATTTTTTAAGAGACATACGTGCTGACTATCAGGAGCTGGGTCGTATGTATTTCCCGAATGTTGACTTCTGTAATTTTACCAACGGCCAGAAACAAGTTATTGAATCGGAAATTGAAAAAGACTTTTCCGAAGCGCTGACCGGGATACGTCAGTTGCCGAAAGAAGCCAGATTTGGGGTAATGCTTGCTTATGTTTATTACCAGATGCTTTTGAAAAAAATCAAAGCTGTGCCGGGGGAGCACATTATGCAGGCCCGTGTACGTGTGCTGAATTCTCAGAAAATCGCTTTACTTTTATATACATGTGTAAAAAGTAAGTTAAACCTTATCTGATGAGTCTGTTTTGGGGGATATTATTTCTTTGTTCTTTCGTTATTATCCAGGCCGATTCCGGATTGAAAGAAGCAAGAACACTTTTCTTTGCAGCTACAAATGATGACGGAATAAAAAGGTTTTACAAAGAGACAGAAAGGCTACAGGGAAATTCAGATCTTGAGATGGCTTATAGGGGCGTATCAACAGCTATGTATGCAAGTGTTGTATCTTCGGTATTTGACAAGTTATCGTATTTTAACAAAGGCAAAGGGTTGATTGAAGAGGCTGTCCGAGGCAGTGCTGATAATCCGGAAATACGTTTCCTTCGTTTTGCGGTACAGGCCAATACACCGGCCATGTTGGGATATAATGGCAATCTGAGAGATGACAGCAGGTTTATTATTGAAGCACTTGAAAAGGGGCAGGCTGACTACAAAAGTGAGTACTGGAAGAAAGCCATTCGCTTCATGCAGAACAGTGATAAACTGGACAAGCATAATAAAGAAAAACTGAATCAAATGATATTAAAATGAAGCAGGAAGTTATACTGGTAGATGTCAATGATAAGGAAACCGGGGTGATGGAAAAACTGGAGGCACACCGACTGGGTGTGCTGCATCGTGCTTTTTCAGTTTTTATATTCAACAGCCGGGGAGAAATGTTGATTCATCAGCGGGCTGCAGGTAAATATCACGGCGGTGGCTTATGGACGAATGCCTGTTGTTCACATCCATTGCCTGGGGAAACATTGGAAGTTGCAGTATGCAGGAGACTTTCACAGGAGCTGGGGATGAGCTGTGAGGTAAAGAAAGTCTTTGACTTTGTTTACAGGGCAGAAGTGGAAAACGGCCTGACTGAATATGAATTTGATCATGTTTATATTGGTGTTACAGATACAGATCCGATGCCAGACAAGGACGAAGTACAAGCCTGGGAGTGGCGTAGTCCCGATGAAATCCTTAAACACATGCATTCAGAACCGGAACGCTACACGGTCTGGTTTACTGAAGCGCTGCCTAGGGTATTAGAGGCAATAAGAAAAAATGAAATAAGCTGAAAAGTGATGATGAGTTTTTTAATAACCATAGGAGTTTTTCTTTTAATGGAAGGGGTAACCTGGTGTACGCATAAGTATGTAATGCATGGGTTTATGTGGTATCTGCACGAAGATCATCATAACCCGGGCCACAAAGTCCTGGAGAAAAATGATTTATTCTTTGTGATCTTTGGTTCCATCTGCTTTACACTCATGTTGTCCGGTACATACGCCGGGTTTGATTGGAAGTTTTATACGGGACTGGGAGTTATGATGTACGGAGCAGCGTATTTCCTCGTGCATGACGTACTGATTCATCAGCGTTTCTCCTGGTTTCGACATACAGACAATATTTATTTCAGAGCGCTGAGGAAAGCTCATAAGATACATCATAAACATTTAGGTCCGGAAGATGGTGAATGCTTCGGAATGCTGTGGGTTCCTGTAAAATATTTTCGTGAGGCTGCCGCTTACCACCGTCTGATAAGAAAGAATAAGTAATGACTATAAACGAACACTGGTATTATCTGTTGATCAATTTGGGCTGTATCAGCATACCTTTTATTTTTAGCTTTCATCCCAGGATACAATTTTACAAACACTGGAAAGCTTTTCTAATCGGTGAGCTGGTTATGATGTTGGTCTTTATTCCATGGGATATGCAGTTTACTTCAATGGGTATATGGGGGTTCCGTGATCGGTTTTTATCCGGAATATTCCTGGGTAACCTGCCGGTGGAGGAATGGATGTTTTTCTTTTGTATTCCCTATGCCTGTCTCTATACGTATCACTGCATCTCCATATTTACAGAAGGTAAACGTATCCCGCGGATATTTGAGGTACTCCCCTGGATTTTTGTAGCATTGTGTATAGGCGTAGCGATTTTTTATTATCAGCATTTGTATACACTGGTCGCGCATATTTTATGTGCTGCATTGTTGTTGTTTCACTTACTTATTCTTAGGAAGCCATATCTATCGGTATTTTTGCTGACATTCTGTATTCTGCTGGTCCCGTTTATCATCTCCAATGGTATGTTGACGGGTATTACATTTTGGGAGTATCCTTTTATTAACCTCTTTCCGGAGCAGATTGACGACCAGATCGTATGGTACGACAATAAGCACATCCTTGGAGTCCGTTTGTTTACCATGCCTATAGATGATTTGTCTTATGGTTTAACAATGCTGTTGCTGGTTGCCACCGTATATGAAGCTGTGAAGTCAGAGGCAAAAGTTGTTGCCTCTGTATTAGAAGAGCAACATTGATGATAGACCCTGCTCGTTCTGGTTTAGGAAAAATTTTAGACTCGGCGTAAAAGATAAATGAACGGCATTGGGAGATTGTTTATCTTCAAATGCCGACTTTTTTGCGAGGGGTGACACTTTTTTTTTCGTTGGTCTTATTTTTTGTATTTATACCACCCAGCGCAAAGATCCATCCTGTTTTGTTGCATCAAAAAAAATACCTAGATAGTTAATTGTATGTGGTACAGGTAACTTCTTTTGCAAAAAGACGTACGTTGTAACATATTTTATATATTTGCTATTGGGCAATTTTTAATGCTATGATTAGATTTTTCAGAAGTTTGGGTGTTGTTTTTTATATAGCTTAAGATACGTCAGTAGTTTTTAAATAGAAATTTTATAAGGTGGATAAGCGCCTATATGGTGGTTGTTCGGATGTTGGTAGTTATTAAAAAAAACTGAAATCGACAATTAATGGAAGAAGTAATTCCAAGATATGAAGTATTATATAGTGATTTGAGAAATCATTATATAGGTAGTTTTCTTGCTTCAAGAGAATTTAAATTGTTCATGACAGAAATTAGACAATATGACCAGTGGAAGAGTTTATATGAGAAAGTTAAATCAAACAGGTCGTATTTTATGTTCGGTTCAGACCATGAACCCGGTGACGCTTCTGATACATTTGGTTTATACCTAAATGCAATACCTCGTAATATAACGATAGAAGACCTTGTTACTGAAATAATATGTCAATTTATTTTCTCTAAAAAAGAAAAGACAGATTTTTTAGATGTCCTTCAAAGTATGAGAATTGCTCAATTTCAAGAATCTAATATTGCTAAGGTTGAAAAATCAATTGCTGAACATAATAAAAAAGAATTTGCGGAAAAGAAGAAGGTACCTAAAAAAGATAATAATAAATCTAACATATTGAAACCTAACGAAGCTGATGTTTTCATTGTACATGGGCATAATGAAGAAGTAAAGCATAATGTTGCAAGAACATTAACTAAATTAAAGTTTAATCCAATAATTCTTAATGAACAATCAAATGAAGGCTTAACAATTATTGAAAAGTTTGAAAAGTATAGCAACGTTTCCTTTGCTATTATTCTATTAACTTTTGATGATTATGGTTATGCTAAATCTGATGATTCAAAATATAAAAGAGCTAGACAAAATGTAATTCTAGAATTAGGGTATTTTATTGGAAAATTAGGAAGAAATCGAGTGCTTCCTCTTTATGAAAGTGGAGTTGAAATACCTAGCGATATTACAGGAGTCTTATATACGAAAATTGATGAATCAGAAAATTGGAAGTTTAGATTAGTAAAAGAGTTAAAATCAGCAGGATTCAATGTTGATGCTAATGATATATTATAAAAAACAGCTGGCAACATTATATAAAAAAGAGAGCGGGTTCAATGGTAGCGTATCCTTCAGTTATTTTAGTTGGCTGCCGTTTCGGTGGCTAATTTACTGCTTAAAAAACCGCTGCCCGTTTCTTATACTCATGTTAGCGGTCATGCTGTGACCTCTCATCGAATTTTAACCCTTAGCAATACAAATGGACAAACCAATGTTTTACCAAGTTCTTATTGAGACAAATGAAAAAGTTGGCAAATCACAGAACAACAAGCGACTATATGAGCTTGACAAAACTAATTTGCTAGAAATAGAAGAAGATGTAGTTATTCCTTACCTTAAAAAAGAGCAATTCCAATTTGATGGATATTTTTTAGAACCCAAAAATGTTCTTCGTGTCGTTGTTAAAGAAACCGAAAGAACTACTAAAGAATATTCTAAGTACGAGAATGATAATATGTCGAGAAATGTAATTATTTACATCTCACCCGAAGACATAGTTAGCCAAGACAAATACACAAAGGATATCACCAAACAAATTTTTGCAAGTGCAAAAGAGAAAATAGACAACGGAAAAGTAAACAGTAAACCTGCAAAAATGAATGAACAACCTGATATGACAAAAGTTTTTATCGTGCATGGTCAGGATGAACTTGCAAAAATTGACGTTGCTAGATTTATCGAAAAATTAAAACTTCAAGCGATTATTCTTCATGAGCAAGTAAGTTCAGGTAAAACAATAATAGAGAAAATCGAAGAGTTTTCCAATGTAGGGTTTGGGGTTGTATTATATACGCCTTGTGACGTGGGAGCAAAAAAAGGAGAAGAAACAAACTTACAATTAAGAGCAAGACAAAACGTTGTATTTGAACACGGATATTTGATTGCCAAATTAGGAAGAAGGAATGTTAGCGCCTTAGTAAAAGGGAAAGTAGAGATACCAAATGATATATCGGGTGTAGTTTATGTTCCTCTGGACGACCATAAAGCATGGCAACTTGCACTTGCTAAAGAATTAAGAAATTCAGGTTATAATGTTGACATGAATTTAATAGTGTAGAAAGCACGAACAGCTAACAGTGGCTTTACGTTTGGATTTGGACTTAAAGACTTACAGTTGAGAGTTACTTAAAAGTAATATTGTTAACTTAGTTTTGTGCAATTATATCGCCCGAATGCAACGTCCGAACCGTTTTCGGCAACCCTATGACGACAGTGCGAACACAAACGACAGACATTAAATGAAAGGTATCGGAAATTTTCTCTTACTGATTTTACTGATTATTACAGGTGTTTGGTTTCACCGCAGACACCTGGCGAATGAACGCAAGAAAAAAGAACATGAAGCAGAGCAAGCAAGACAGCGGGAGTTAGAACGACTAAAACTCTTTGATTTTTTCAACACTAAACTTGACAGTATAAAGACGGCAAACAATAAGTTCGCTAAGTATATTGACTTAAAGACAGGTTACTTTACAAATTATCAATTGATAACTTGGAAAAATCAACAGATTAATCTTATGAATGAAATCAAAGGGAAACCCTTTGATTTCATTCAGCTTTCAAATGATGAAGTAAAATCAATTAAAACTTTTAAGGAATACTTCAATAATGCCATCAGCTTGCAAAACGACTTCAATAAACTTTTTATCAAAGAGGAGTTAAAAAAATATAGTACTTTTTTTGATAACATTGAGGGAAGAAAACTTGATGTTCAGCAAAGAACGGCAGTTGTAGCAGACGAGGATAATAACATTGTAATTGCTGGTGCAGGTTCAGGTAAGACAACAACTATTGTAGGAAAGGTAAATTACATAATTGACCGTTACAAAGTTTCCCCCGAAGAAATACTGCTTATTTCCTTTACAAACAAATCTGCTTCTACCCTTGCAGACAGAATAGACATTGAAGGAGTTGAAGCAAAAACATTTCACAAATTTGGTAAAGACATAATTGTAGAAGCAGAGGGCAGACAACCAAGCATCTTTAAAGAAGCTCAATTTAGACCACTTCTTACAAAATATTTTACAGAATTAATTCGCAATGCTAGCTATCTTCAAAAAGTAACAGAATATTTTGCCAACTTTTTAAAACCTACCAAATCTCAATTTGATTTTGATAATCAAGGTGACTACATCCAATATCTCAAGGATCAAAATTTCAGAAGCTACAAACTAAAAGAAGTTCCAACAAAAGGGAAAATGACCTATAAAATGGAAGTAGTGAAAAGTATTGAGGAATGTAAAATCGCAAACTTTCTATTATTCAACGGTGTCAACTATGAATATGAATTTCCTTATGAACACAACACAGCAACCGAAGCGTTCAGGCAATACAAACCCGACTTCACAGTAATTCAAAATGGAAAGAAAGTGTACATAGAACACTTTGGGGTTTCACGAAACGGAAATGTTCCAAGTTGGTTTATAGGTGACGGAGTTCGTTCTGCGAGTGAAAAGTATCGAGACGATATGAAATGGAAAAGAGATACTCATAAAAATAACGGGACCACCTTAATTGAAAGTTACAGTTATGAAATGAGTGAGGATATTTTATTTGACAACCTTGCGAAAAACTTGAGTGCTGCTGGAATTATTCTTAAACCAAAATCCCCAGAGGAGATTTGGAAAATCATAAGCGAAGCTGCAAAGGATGAAGTAAACAGCTTTGTTACTTTGTTTGGGACTTTCATTACTTTAATGAAATCAAACAATTATTCAATTGCTGATGTATTAAACAGAAACCAGCAGACCAAAGAAAAATTCTTCAAAGACAGAAATGCATTGTTCATTGAAATCATAGAACCTATTTTTGAACGCTACGAAAATCATTTAAGCGAAAGAAGCGAAATTGACTTTAGCGATATGATAAATAGAGCATCGAAGCATATTGCAAGTGGAAAGTACAAACGTAAATTTAGCTATATAGTTATTGACGAATTTCAAGACATTTCAATTGGACGCTATCAACTTGTAAAAGCAATTAAAATCAATAATCCTGCTTGTAAACTGTTTTGTGTTGGTGATGACTGGCAATCAATTTACCGCTTCAGCGGTAGCGACATTGCTCTATTCAAAGAATTTGAAAACTATTTTGGGGTTACAGTCAAATCAAAAATTGAAACGACATATCGTTTCAATAGTCCTCTAATAAATCTTTCAAGCGACTTTATTCAAAAAAATCCAAATCAAGCTAAGAAGGAATTAAGAGGAGCTTCGCAAACAAAAAACACAAACTATAAAATTTATTATTCTGTTAGCGACAATCAAGACGACACATTAGCACTTCAAAAGTTATTTAACCAATTATTGACTACTGACGAAGAAATTGAAGAAAAAGAAATTTTGATACTCGGCAGATACAGGTTTGACATTGATAGAATTAAAAATGAAAACTCCGTTTTTCGAATTGACAAAGAAAACGAAACGATTTCATATAGCATCAAGACAGAAGAAGGGAAAACTAAAAAACTTCAAACACAATTTATGACAGTTCATAAAGCAAAAGGACTGGAAGCCGACATCATCATAGTTCTCAATTGCAATTCCGGCAAGTATGGTTTTCCTTCTGAAATGTCAGACGACCCATTGTTAAACCTTTTACTTAGCGAAGCCGACCAATTTGAAAACGGAGAAGAAAGACGTTTGTTCTATGTTGCTATGACCAGAGCGAAACAGAATGTTTACTTTATTTCTGACAGTTCTTTTAAATCAAAATTTATTGCAGAGTTAGAAGTTGAAAGCGGACAATCACCAAATAAGAAATGCCCAACGTGTAAAACGGCAGACATTGTTCTTAGAAAATCAGGAACAGCAAAAAATGGAAATACATACAAATTTTTCGGTTGCTCAAACTATTTATTTGGTTGTGACTACACAACGACAGAATGGATAAACAACTAATGACGGACAGAAGGGCAGCCGATACCAGCGGTTTGGCAAAAGTGGCGATTCAGTGCTCCGCAGACACATTTGCAGTTAATCAAAGTTTGGTTCTCCGCATCGACATTTGTAGTAAAAATCCCGTTTCTGACTTAAGGTGTGCCGAGAATGAAAAGCGGCATTAAATAAAAGCTTTTCAATGCTATATAAAAGATGAAGGTTGGCCCTTCATTGGCGGTTTACAGGAACAGCCAATAAACAACCCTGCGGTGCTTCACAGGCAATGGTGAGGTATTGAGCGGTCAGGGAAAAGGCTCTATAAAGAGTTATGTGAGAGTAAAAGAGATGAACGCAAGTGAACCATTGATGAAGTGTCGAGAAAGTAAACCTACTGTCTAAACTATACTTTCTTAAGCGTATAGGATAAGCATAGCAGCAACCTGTTTACCGGCTATGCGGCAGTCGTCATTAAGGTGGCATGACTTCTACTCAGGCTTTTATATGGAACTCGGGAACCTGAATATAAATGCTAGTCTTTTTGTAAACCTTCCTCCAGCGGAGTGGGGAAAAGACAAA
>JAEYZG010000059.1 GCA_023428135.1 Bacteroidota bacterium
CAAGAGGCAGTTAGCTATAACTCAGAAAGATTAATAGTGGTCAACCCATTAAGTTACGTTTATCCCGTTATTCCCCACCCCCGAGACAGGAGGGCATGTCTGCCAGTTTCATCACCCTACATTGTGTTGTTCATTGAAGAACTGATACAAAAGTAATAGATCCACCTAAAATTTACAAATAATTCATAAATATTTGTAAAAATTTACATCCCACTCAATAAAACACTAGTTTTACTGAAAATTTAATAAATAAACTTTTCTAAAATGGACAAAAATTCTGAAATTGATAATGTGGATCTCAAAATTCTTTCCTTACTCATGGAAAATGCAGGAATTGCATATACTGATATAGCAAAGGAAATTTTTGTTTCCCCTGGTACAGTGCATGTAAGGATGAAAAAAATGGAGCAACTGGGAATTGTCCAAGGTTCACATCTTTTTATAGATTATGCACGTCTAGGTTATGATGTAACGGCATTCCTAGGTATATACCTGGAAAAGAGCTCCTTTTATGATCAGGCAGTAAAAGAATTACAGGAAATACCTGAAGTGGTCAATGTCCACTATACTACAGGAAATTACAGCATGTTTGTAAAAATAATCTGCAAAGACACCCAACACCTAAGACAGGTTTTGCATGATAAAATTCAAAAAGTATCTGGAATTCAACGTACTGAAACAAGTATATCTCTCGAAGAATCTATAAATAGAAATATCAAACTTTTTTGATGCTTGAAAACCAACATATTCCTTACTTCTCCTTAAAAAAAAGGTTTTTTGAACCTATATTTGGATGTTTTGTTCTAAATTTGTAAATTAAATTAGATTTGTTCTAAATAAGCTCCCACAACAAAAAAAGCGATGAGTGAGAATATAAAAATTCTGGAAGAAATAACTAGCTCTGAGTACAAATACGGTTTCGAGACTAAGATTGAAGCGGATTCTGCACCTAAAGGGCTGAATGAGGATATTGTGAAGTTCATTTCAGCAAAGAAAAATGAACCGCAGTGGCTTCTGGAATGGAGACTGAAAGCATACAGGCACTGGTTAACACTTACCGAACCTAACTGGCAGAATGTTAATTACCCTAAAATTAACTATCAGGACATTATATATTACTCTGCGCCTAAGCCTAAAGTAAAACTAAACAGCCTGGACGAGATCGATCCGGAACTAAAAGCTACCTTTGACAAACTGGGTATCTCTCTTGATGAGCAGAAAAGACTTTCAGGTGTCGCTGTTGATGCTGTAATGGATAGCGTTTCCGTGGCTACCACCTACAAAGGAAAGCTTGCAGAACAGGGAATTATATTCTGCTCTCTGAGCGAAGCAGTGCACGAGCATCCTGAATTGGTAAAGAAATATCTGGGATCAGTAGTTCCCATGACAGATAACTATTTTGCTGCGCTTAACTCAGCAGTATTCAGCGATGGATCATTTGTATATATCCCTAAAGGCGTAAGATGCCCGATGGAACTATCTACGTACTTCCGTATCAATGCTGCCAATACAGGCCAGTTTGAGCGTACTTTAATTGTTGCAGAAGATTCAAGTTATGTAAGTTACCTTGAAGGTTGTACAGCACCGATGAGAGATGAAAATCAGCTTCATGCGGCCGTTGTTGAGCTTGTAACAATGGACAATGCTGAGATCAAATATTCTACTGTACAAAACTGGTACCCTGGAGATAAAGATGGTAAAGGAGGTATTTACAACTTCGTTACCAAAAGAGGTATTTGCAGCGGTGTGAATTCAAAAATATCCTGGACACAGGTTGAAACAGGATCTTCCATTACCTGGAAATATCCAAGCGTAATCCTCAAAGGAGATAACTCCATCGGAGAATTCTACTCTGTCGCTGTGACAAACAACATGCAACAGGCAGATACAGGAACCAAGATGATCCATATCGGTAAAAACACAAGAAGCCGCATTGTATCAAAAGGTATATCTGCAGGAAAAAGCCAGAACAGCTACAGAGGTCTTGTAGAAGTGATGAAGAGAGCTGAAAATGCAAGAAACTTTTCTCAGTGTGATTCTCTTCTTATGGGAGATAAATGCGGTGCACATACATTCCCTTATATAGAAGTAAAGAACAATACAGCTACTGTAGAACATGAAGCTACTACTTCCAAAATCGGAGAAGACCAAATCTTCTATTGCAATCAAAGAGGAATAGGAACAGAAGCTGCCGTGGCATTGATTGTAAACGGATACTGCAAGGAAGTATTAAATCAGCTTCCTATGGAATTTGCAGTTGAAGCGCAAAAACTTCTTGCTATCAGTCTTGAAGGAAGTGTCGGTTAACCGATTTAATTAGATATTTTCAGCATTAACAATAATGCTCCCGGAGATTCAGCCACTGGCTTTGTTCCCGGGAGCTTTCAACATTTAAATTCAACATTCAACAATAACTTTTATGTTAAAGATAAAAGACCTTAAAGCTTCCGTAGATGGAAAAGAAATTCTGAAAGGAATAAACCTGGAAGTAAAGGCTGGCGAGGTTCATGCGATCATGGGACCTAACGGATCAGGAAAAAGTACACTTGCCTCTGTACTTGCAGGTAGAGCAGATTACGAAGTAACAGGCGGAAGTGTTGAGTTTTTAGGAAAAGATTTATTGGATCTTGCTCCTGAAGAGAGAGCTGGAGAAGGTGTATTCCTTGCATTTCAGTATCCGGTAGAAATACCTGGAGTTTCGAATACAAACTTTCTGAAAACTGCAGTGAATGAAATTCGCCAGTACCGTAAGCAAGAGCCTCTTGATTCTGTAACATTCCTGAATATCATGAAGGAAAAAATGAAGCTTGTGGAAATTGATCAGGCTTTATTGAAAAGATCTCTGAACGAAGGATTCTCCGGAGGTGAGAAAAAAAGAAATGAAATATTCCAGATGGCAATGCTTGAGCCGAAGTTATCAATCCTTGATGAAACAGATTCAGGACTTGATATCGATGCATTGAGAATTGTTGCTAATGGAGTTAATAAACTGAAGTCTAAAGAAACTGCTTCGATTGTAGTTACTCACTACCAAAGACTTCTGGACTACATTGTTCCTGATTTTGTACACGTGCTATATAATGGACGTATTGTAAAATCAGGCACAAAAGAACTTGCATTTGAGCTTGAAGAAAAAGGTTACGATTGGATTAAAAACGAAGTAAAGGCAGGATCTGCAGTTTAAACCATGAATTTAACAACTACAGAAGAACTGGTAAAAACCTTTAACGAAAATTCAAAGAAGCTCTCTCCTGTTCAGTCTGATGTCAGGAAAGACGCGATCTCTGCGTTTCAGAAGCAAGGTTTTCCGGGAAGAAAACACGAAGAGTGGAAATATACCAATCTCGCCCCTGTACTAGGAAGAGATTATCTGATTGAGGATACAACCACCCTGAATAAAAAAGATATAGATGGTTTGTTGCTTTCATCAATGGAAGCTAATCATCTTGTTTTTGTTAATGGGAACTATAATAAAGAGCTTTCATCGGTAAGCACTGACGAACCCATTGTTATCAGTGACCTGAGCCAGGCTGGTGATATTAATGAATACCTTACAGCTTCATCTATCACTCTAAATGATAGTCTTACTGAGCTCAATACAGCATTGGCTAATGGTGTTGTGATAACTGTAAAAAAAGGAAAAGTAGTAAACAAGCCGATTATTATTCATTTTGTTGGCGATGGCAGAAAGGGTAATATTTTCACCAATACAAGAAACATTTTCATTCTTGAAGAAAATGCTCAGGCTACGTTTATTGAAAACTATTCTACAATAGGCTCAAACGCTCATTTCTCAAACAACATTACTCAAATTGTTGTAAAGAAAGATGCTTTTGCAACCTATTACAAAATTCAAAATGATGCCCAATCTGATCATGTTGGTACTACGCAGGTTTACCAGCCTGAGAAAAGCAATTTTGCAGCCACCACAATTACTCTAGACGGAGGTATTATCAGAAACAACCTAAACATCCGCCTTTCTTCAGAATATTCTGAGGCATCTTTGGTCGGATTGTATATGGTAAAAGGCAATACACATATTGATAACCATACCCTTGTAGATCATGCAAAAGCCAACTGCTACAGCAATGAGCTGTACAAAGGTTTACTGGATGATAAATCAACAGGTGTATTCAACGGAAAAATCTATGTAAGACAGGATGCACAAAAAACAAATGCATTTCAGTCTAACAAAAATATCCTTCTAAGCAAGGACGCTACCATGAACACAAAACCTCAGCTTGAAATATTTGCTGATGATGTTAAATGTTCACATGGAGCAACAACAGGTATGATGGATGAAGAGCCATTGTTCTATTTGAGGTCAAGAGGTATCAGTGAGAAAAAAGCCAAAGCCTTGTTAATGCATGCTTTTGCTGCTGACATCCTTGAATACATCAAACTGGAGCCATTGAAAGAATTGTTTGATCAGACCATCCTCGACAGATTAAGTTAAGATAAAAGTTAAGTAAGATGAGTGGAACAAAGACAAAAGGGTTAGACCTTACGGCAATAAGAGAAGAATTTCCTGTACTGGATCAACAGATAAACGGGAAGCCACTTGTTTATTTTGACAATGCAGCGACCACTCAGAAACCCAAGGCTGTTATAGACAGCCTTGTAAGTTACTATTCATCTTACAATGCCAACATTCACAGAGGCATTCATACACTTGCGGAAAAAGCTACTGCTGCTTTTGAAAGTACCAGAGAGGCTATCAGAGCTTTTATAAATGCTTCTTCTACAGAAGAAATCATCTTTACTAAAGGCACTACAGAGTCTATAAACCTTGTAGCAGCTACCTGGGGAAAACAAAATATTCATAAGGGTGATGAAATCATTGTTTCAGGACTGGAACATCACTCGAATATGGTTCCCTGGCAGATATTGGCCATTGAGAAAGGCGCTACTGTAAAGATCATTCCGGTGAATGAAAAGGGAGAATTGATCCTTAATGAGCTGGAAAACCTGATTACAGCCAAAACCAAAATCATTGCCCTTAATCATGTTTCCAATGCGTTAGGCACCATTAATCCGATAGCTGAAGTGATCAAAATAGCACACAGCAAAGATATTAAAGTGCTTATAGACGGGGCTCAGGCAGTTTCGCACCTTGACATCGACGTTCAAAAACTGGATGCAGATTTCTATGCATTCTCAGGACATAAGATGTACGGTCCTACCGGAATCGGTATACTGTATGGTAAAAAAGCCTTACTGGAAGAAATGCCGCCCTACCAGGGAGGAGGAGAAATGATCAAAGAAGTAACTTATGATTCATGTTCATTCAATGAATTACCATATAAATTTGAAGCTGGTACTCCAAACATTGCAGATGCTATAGCTTTAAAGGCGTCTGTAGATTTCATCAATAGATTCGGGAAACCTGCGATAAGAGAAGTAGAGAATCAGCTTTTAGAGTATGCAACTCAAAAACTCTCTGCTATTCCTGGTCTGAAGATTAAAGGAACTGCAAAAGAAAAAGTAAGTGTAATCTCTTTTGTGATTGATGGTATTCACCATCAGGATCTGGGTATTCTGCTTGATCAGGAAGGAATAGCTATAAGAACAGGGCACCACTGTACTCAACCATTGATGGGACATTTCGGCATTCCTGGTACAGCAAGAGCATCCTTCGCAGTTTATAATACTTTTGAAGAAATAGACAGACTGGAAGCTGGAATTAAAAAAGCTATAAAGATGTTGAAGTAAGGGAATTTCAAAAAATGAGCGCAGCAGAAAAAACAGTTAAGGAAATACAAAATCAGGTAGTCGAAGAATTTTCATTTTTCGATGAGTGGGATGAAAAATATGCATACCTGATTGAACTAGGTAAAAAACTGGAAATTCTTGACCCTTCTCATAAAACAGAGGCAAAGAAAATAAAAGGTTGTCAGTCCCAGGTATGGCTAAACTCTTATCTGAAAGATGATAAAATTTATTACCAGGCAGACAGTGATGCAGTGATTGTAAAGGGATTGGTTAGTTTACTTGTGAGAGTATTTTCAGGCCATCCTCCAGCTGAAGTTGCCCAAGCCGATATTGAATTTATTGATGAGATTGGCTTAAAGCAACATCTTTCTCCTACAAGGTCAAACGGTCTTGTATCTATGCTGAAGCAAATGAAACTGGATGCAGTTGCATTTCAGGCTTTATTGCAGTCTAAACAGTAAATAACTCCTAAATCATATGAGTTCAGAAGAAACTAAATTAAATCATGACGATGAGGCGTTGAAAGAAAAAGTTCTTGACGCTATCAAAACGATTTATGATCCTGAGATTCCAGTAAATATTTATGAATTAGGTTTGATTTATGATATCAATGTTTTTCCGGTAAATAATGTACATGTTGTTATGACCCTTACAT
>JAEYZG010000067.1 GCA_023428135.1 Bacteroidota bacterium
CGTAGATGGTTCTACACTTCAGCTACCAAAACATTCAACAATTGAAGCGGAATTCGGAGTACACATGTTTGGGCCGAAAGCAGACAGTCCCAAATCACTTGCCAGAATATCCTATTTGTATGATGTATTAAACGGTCTGGTGCTGGACTCTCGGATAGATAGTTTCTCTACATCAGAAACTGATATGGCCTGGGAGCATCTGGAGCATGTGAGCAAAAACGATGTGATTCTTTTTGACAGATATTACCCAAGCTATCAGCTGATATTCTCATTAAAGTTTATGGGGGTAAACTTTTGCTTCAGGATGAAGAGTGATTGGTGGACTGTCGTCAGAGAGTTTACTTCCGGAAAAAGTAATGACGAAATTGTTAGTCTTAAGATACCATCAAAATATATGAAGTGGGCAGAGGAAAATGGCATACCTCAGACTGTTCGTGTCCGGTTAATCAGGAAGAAAAATAAAAACGGCGAAGTTGAAGTTTTTTGCACCTCCCTGTTAAATGAAGAGAAGTATAAAAGAACAGAAGTATTGAAGCTTTACAAGGAAAGATGGAATATTGAAGAGGGATATAAATTGATAAAGAGCCGACTGGAGGTTGAAGATTTTTCAGGCACTCGATCTATAGTTGTCAAACAGGATTTTTACATAAAAACATTGCTTCTAACCATTAACGCCATAATGTGTCAGAAGATAAACTCTTCAAAAAACAAATCTTCCGGAAGGGTTATCAATATAAATAAAACATTGGGCCTGAGTACAACTAAGAAACTATTTTCAAAAATAGCATTAGGCTGGAACACTGAGCAGATTGTTATTTTTTATACCAATACAATGATGGGTAAATTCAATTACTCAAGAAAAGGACAGAAATGTTCAAGAAATAAAAAGTGTCATAGTAAGTATAATATGAATTACAAAACCGCTTAACTTAATGGCATTAAATTATATATAATAAATAGAGTCCGTTTTTCAAATTGCCTTACATTTAAAATAACATAATCCCCCCCTTACAACTTCTCCCCGCAGACCCTCTCCACCAAATCCCTCAACACTCCTACCCTTGCACTCAAGTATTCCAGATCCTCTTTCCCTATTGAATAATTTTTCTTGTATCTGGCATCAATGTAGGCCTTTTTCAGCAGCTTAAAACGCTCATCCATTTCAGGAGTATCACGAGGGAAAACTTTTTTAAATTCTTCATTAATAGCTTCTGCCTGGCTTCCTAACTTTTCTATATCATGGATTTTAGGTTTGTAACCAGTAAAAACCAATAGAACGGCAGCATAATATCTTTCAGTAGCCTGATGTAATTGAAAAGCAGCAAGATTAAACTTACCTTTTTCAAAATAAAATGTAAATCCTTCCACAAAATCATTGGCGCTTTCAAACCAACGTTCATACTCATCTCTCGCTCTTTCCTTCACCTTTTCAGGATCGATTGAACTTGGCAGCACCAAGGGCTCTATACCATTTCTGCCATTGTCATACAAAACAATTCCTTCCTTTACAACATCTGTAAAAAAATAGCTACCATAGGAAAGTTCATTTTTAACATAACCATAACTGTGATGAATAAGCGTAACAGAAGCAGAAGCAGGTATCTTGGTTACTAGCTTTTCCGTCTCTCTCCATTTATCGGATAATTCCTGATTAAGTTTGGTTTCGGTGATTACAAGAATATCATAGTCGCTTTTGTATTCGTATGTTATTCCGTCTTCAGAGTAGCGATCTTCAACCCAATCACCGCGGGCATAAGAACCAAACAGAATAACAAAATCAGGAAGCATCTTTTCAATGATAAGATTGCTTATATCTTTTAATTCCTCTTTCTTAAGGTCCGGCAGATGTTCAAGGCTGGTCTTCAAACTATTATTAACTTTATATAAAAATTCAATTTATCTAAAAGTAAAAACTATTGCAATAATTATCAGCAAGAGTTTATCTGCTACTAATTAATTCATTATCAACCCACTCCATCTATCCACCAATCTTTTCCCTACAAGTATACCTAATAAGGAATTTTTATACTCCCTTATCTTAATTCAAACTATTCACTCATTCGCCGGTTTATACCCCAAACCACTTCAAATGTCCCTGGTAGCTAACAAAAATAAAGTCACCGAAAGCATTCTTATGCTCGTGGGTGTCTGTTTTTGTTTTTTAGGTACGCTCATTCCTCTGCTGGTGCTTAGTTTAAGATTCATAAACTACCCGATGTTATATTCTATCACGCCGGGTCACTTTATCATGAATCCTCTTACTTCATTCTGCTTCATAACTTTAGGCATTTCTACCTGGCTTTCAAGAACAGAAGAGATCAAACAAAAGTATTTTTATCTTGTATCAATACTATGCATACTTGTAATTGCCTATTCCAGCAGTATGTTAGTATTTTTATTACTTGGATATAACTTTCAGCCTGACAGATTTTTTTTAAAGCTAATGTACCAAAACCAGGAACTACCTGAAACGACTCTAAACTATAAGGGTTTGGGAATAAATAACGCCATTTGTATTAACTTACTGGCTATCTCCCTCCTCTTTATTGACAAAAAAAAGATACTATTCTCAAATGCTCAAAACCTTAATTACTTTATCATATTTTTATCGTTCCTTACTATTTATGGTTATGTATATTCTGTAGAGGAGATGTATACGCTTCGAGGCATACCTATGACTTTTTACAGCTCTCTGTCCATGCTCTTTCTATCCTCATCCATACTTTTTCTCAGACCTTTTAAAGGATCAATGAAGTACCTGGTAGGACAAAACCCGGCAGAGGTTTTTATGATGCGTTTTCTTGCCTTCTTTATTCCTCTGGTGCTAGGCTATCTGAGAATAAGCGGTGAAGAATTTGGTCTATACGGTAAAAGCGTAGGTACAGCGCTTATGGCCGTTAGCACTTATCTTATCTCGATTACCCTGCTCGGATGGAAATCGACCATCCAGTATAAACTTCAGCTGGCAAAGCGAAAGGAAGTAGAGCTTATAAAAAAGGACCACCAAAGGATCGAAAGGATTCTAAATAACTCACAAACTTTCGTTCAGATTATTAATATCCAGAAAGGGATAATAGTCTTTTCCAACGAGTCCAAACGAGGCAAAATACGGACAGGCAAAGAAATAGAAGGTAAAACAATGTCAGAAATTGTAAAGGCAAGAATATATCCAGAAGACTTTCCTGTTATTGAAGAACGCCAGGTAATACTTCCGGAACTCAAGGACCACGAATTTAATGATGTTACTTTCAGAGTCGTAGATGAACAGGGAAAGCATACTTGGTTATTCTCCAGAGCAATTGTTTTTTCCCGGGATGAATCAGGAGCTGTAAAAGAAATTCTCTTCAATACAATTGATTTTACTAATGAAAAGAAAAAAGAATCAAAACTGCAACAACAAAAAATAAATCTGGAACAAAAGCAACTAGAGTTAGAAAGAATAAAACGTAAGCTGGAAGAGGCTAACAATAAATTAGAAGAAGAGGCCCAAAAAAGGGCCTCTGAGCTCTATAGAAGTGAGAAGAGATACAAGGATTATATAAAAAATAGCTTTAGCGGAATCATAGAATTTGAACATACATCTGATATAAGCACAAGTTTGCCTGCGGATGAACAGGTAAAAAAAATCAGAGAAGTAACCAGAATAAAAGAAGTAAACCAGGTAGCTGCTGAACTGCATGGATATAAGAACCCTGATTCATTGATAGGTATGCCTCTTCTGGAATTCATCGATTTGCCAGAAGAGATTGCTATTGCGTATGGAAAGGAATTTGTCAGGTCCAATTATCGTCTTATAGGCAAACAGCCAATTCAGCTGACAAAAGAAGGTAAACCTGTAAAAGTTTACTCCAACCTGCTTGGGATAGTAAAAAATCACTTTTTGGTAAAAGTATGGGAAATACAAAGACCCGTGAATTTCTCTGATATTATAACAACGAAGAGGCTGAAACTAATACAAGGCTTAATGAAAAAAGAAATCGCTGACAAATAATATTTAACATCAATGCCGGTATCAATTGAAAATAAGCAGACTGTAACCACTCTGATTGCACTGGGAAAAACCTTTACTCTTGTTGCTTTTTTTATCCCCATAATCGGATTGCTGTTGCGTGCTGTAAGTTTTGAATTGTTTGAGCTATATAGCTTTAATCAGGTTGTATCTCAAAACCCCCTTTCGGCCATCTCCTATTCCATGATTGCTCTGGCAATATGGATCATTCGGAATGAAAATGCTAGTTTGAGAAATAAGGTAATATGCAACTCAATCTGCTTTCTAATTCTGCTTATTGCCGGGATCAAACTCATAACATATTTCATAGACAAACCCTTTGTATTAGAAGAACTTTTATTTAAAGAACAAATCTATCAGGTCAAGAGCAAGGTAAAAAAGGAAGTCAATGTTAACCTCACCTCTCCGATCTCTGCCTTTTTTTTTATTGCACTCTGCACATCATTGCTGCTTAACAATTTCGGAAATAAGGAGATCTATAAAATATCTCAATTTCTAAACTATGGTACAGGACTGGGTGCTATATTAGTTATTTATAGCTATGTATATAAAATTGATGACTTGTATGCTGCTTCGTATATCATACCTATCTCACTTAATTCAGCTATTGTAGCACTTTTACTATCCATAGGTATTTTATTCCTAAGACCACATAAAGGATCTATGAAAACCCTGATTGGGCAAAACTCCACTCAAATAGTCTTATTAAGATTTCTCGCCTTTTTCATACCGCTCCTTCTGGGCTGGCTAAAAATAAAAGGCGAAAACAACGGACTTTACAGTAAAAATATGGGAACAGCCCTATATGCATCTGCTACTTTTTGCATCTCCATGTTTTTGCTTGGCTGGAAATCGCAGATACAGTCAAAACTCAGGGGGGTAAGACAAAAAAATGAAGAGCGTATTGAAAAGGACAGGGAAAGATTAAAGAACATACTAGAACTATCCCCCACTACAATAAGCATTATTGATCTGAATACACAAAAATTCATTTTCACTAACAGAGCCTTCCGACAGCTCTTCAGCTATAAAGGTCATGAAATACAAAATGAAAAATATCAGGATGTTGTAAAAACATTGGTAGCAGGAATAGATCAAGATAAAATCCTGAACCGTTTAGAACTTATAAAAAATTTAAAAGAAGATGAGTCAAATGAAATGACCTATGGAGTATATAATAAAGAGGGACTTGCTAGCTGGATAATTACAAGGGGAATCGGTTTTGACTACAAAAATGGGAAAGCCCGGAAAGCACTCATCAATAGCCTCAATATCTCAAAAGAAAAGAAGCTCCAACTGGCACTGGAAAGGCAAGCAGCACAGATAGAACAAACCAATAATAAGCTAAAGGAATCAAACGACAAACTGAGAGATATTCAACTTAATCTTGAAGAGAAGATAAAGGAACGTATTAATGAAATAGAAGAGAGCAACCGTGCCTGTAAAGACTTCTTTGAAGAAAGCTTTGATGGCATTCTTCGCTATGGACTAAAAGATATTGAAGGAGTTGATACAAGCCTTCCATTAAAGCAACAATTAAGATTAATACAGAAACATGCCTACCTGGCCGAAGCCAACAAAAAACTGATTCATGATCATGGATACCAATCTGCTGATGAACTCGTGGGTACTCCAATGGTAGATTTTATAGCAATGCCTGATCAGGAGAAACTTAAACTCCTCCTCTGCTTTATAAGGAATGGTTACAAAATTGAAAATGCTGCTTCCATACACAGAAACAAAGCCGGAGAAAAAATCCACTTACTGGTCAATATCACAGGGGTAATAGACAATGGGCTTCTGGAAAGTGCCTGGAGCACAGAACTGAAATTAGTAGGCAAAAGTTAGCCTTTCACCGGTTCTGCTTGTATCTGAAATCAAACTTCAGTCATAAGGTGTTCAAGACCCTCCAAAGTTTTTTTTATTCACTAAAACTTTCCAACACAAACAAACTTTATCTGTTTATGAATTTATTATACCCTAATATCTCTTTCGATATTGTGAAGGATAAATGTGTAAATACAGGAAACATAAGCTATAATTAAGGTATTTCTTCATAACACAAAACCGGTAAAATAAGATTTTAAATTTCAACCTATAAATATCATGCAAAAATATATACTGAGCTTTAATGAAATCCATTTAAACGATATTGCACAGGTAGGTGGAAAAAATTCTTCTTTGGGAGAAATGTTCAATACGCTTTCTTCCAAAGGAATCAACATTCCTGACGGTTTTGCAACTACGTCTTTTGCCTATCAGGAATTCATTAAAAGCAATAAGCTCGGTAACGACCTCAAAAGTATCCTTGAAAAATTAGATACTAAAAACTTCTCTAATCTTACAGAAGTAGGATTATCCTGCAGAAATTTGGTATTAAAAGCCACCATTCCCTATGAGATAGAGACTGCTATTAAGGATGGCTACAGAGATTTATGCAAAAAATACGGATCTCAGATACACGTTGCCGTGAGAAGCAGTGCAACCGCAGAAGATTTACCTGATGCAAGCTTTGCAGGTCAGCACGAATCCTATCTGAATATCTGCTGTGGAGAAGAGAATCTGATCAACGCATGTCTCAAATGTCTGGCATCATTGTTTACAGATAGAGCTATCAAGTACAGACATGATCATGGTTTCGATCATATGAAAGTTTCACTGTCTATTGGAATTCAAAAAATGGTAAGATCAGACCTTGCATCTTCCGGGGTTTGTTTCACATTAGATCCTGATTCAGGATTTGAAGATGTGATCCTGATTACAGGAAGCTGGGGATTAGGAGAGAATGTGGTGCAGGGAGCAGTTAACCCGGATGAATTTTATGTTTTTAAAAGATCTTTGCAAAAGAATAAAAAAGCCATCCTCAATAAAAAAATCGGAAGCAAAGAGATAACGATGATCTATAACAGCGGCTCTGCAATTGAAAACCCAACTATCAATATTGAAACCCCTAAAGAAAAAAGAGAGCAATTCATTTTAACTGATGAAGAAATAAATTTACTGGCCAAATGGTCATTAATCATTGAAGAGCACTATAAAAAACCTATGGACATTGAATGGGCAAAGGACGGAGAAGAGAATACTATATATATTGTACAGGCAAGACCGGAGACTGTATACAGCAGACAAAGAAATCAGGTTAAAATAACAGAGTACCATCTCAGGGAAAAAGGTAATACTATTACTAAGGGCAAAGCTATCGGGAATAAAATAGCAACAGGCACTGCACGTATCATTAATTCACCTAAAGATTCATATTTACTAAAGGAAGGAGAAATATTAGTAACAGATATTACGAATCCGGATTGGGATCCCATCTTAAAAAAAGCTTCAGCCATTATTACCAATAAAGGAGGCAGAACCAGTCATGCAGCTATTATAGCCAGAGAGCTGGGAGCTGTAGCAATCGTAGGAACAGGAAATGCAACCTCTGCAATAAAGGATGGTGAAACAGTGACAGTTTCCTGCGCAGAAGGAGAAACGGGAATTATATATGAAGGAAAACTTCTGTGGGATGTGGTAGAAACTGATCTACAAGCAATAGAAAAACCCAAAACAAAAGTCATGTTCATCCTTGGCAATCCTGAAAAAGCATTTCATTTATCACGTATCCCAAATGATGGTGTTGGTTTGATGAGGCTGGAGTTTATCATTAATAATTCTATCAAAATCCATCCAATGGCTTTGATAAAATTTCATTCTCTTAAAGATCAACAGGCCAAATCTGAAATCGAAAATCTAACATCCAACTTTCCCGATAAAGAATCATACTTTGTTGAAAAGCTTTCCAGATCCGTTGCTACAATAGCTGCAGCATTTTATCCAAATGATGTGATCGTAAGAATGACTGATTTCAAAACCAATGAATATGCAAATCTGATTGGTGGTAAAGAATTTGAACCGGAAGAGGCAAATCCAATGCTGGGATTCCGGGGAGCTTCAAGATATTATAATGATGCTTATAAAGAAGGATTTGGACTTGAATGCAAAGCGATGAAGGTAGTCAGGGAGGAAATGGGTCTTACTAATGTTAAATTAATGATCCCATTTTGCAGAACCGTTGAAGAAGGAAAAAAGGTTATAGAAATAATGAAAGCTAATGGATTGAGGCAAGGGGAAAATGAACTGGAAATATATGTGATGGCTGAAATACCAAGTAACGTAATCCTTGCTGATGAATTTGCCAGCGTATTTGACGGTTTCTCCATTGGGTCTAATGACCTTACACAACTCACTTTGGGAATCGACAGAGACTCGTTTACTGTCAGCGATTTGTTTGACGAAAACAATGAAGCCCCAAAAAAGATGATTCGTTTGATGATTGAATCTGCCAAACAAGCAGGGAAGAAAATAGGCCTCTGTGGCCAAGCTCCAAGCGACTTTCCTGAATTTGCTCAATTTCTTGTTGAAAATAAAATTGACAGTATTTCTTTTAATCCTGATGCTATGATCAAGGGAATACAAAATATAAAAGAAGCAGAAGCTAAATTCAGGCATCAGAAAATAGAGCATTGATTTAAATGCTTTATGATTGATTAAGTGCAATGGCTAAGACTTGATCTGACAGCAGGGGTCGAAAACCATTTAGATAGTTTATATAAAGTTACCAATTGTTCAATACGGTCAAGGCTATGGCAAGTATTTGCCTGCGATAAATGCATTCTGTATTACTCTATAAAACGTTCACAGACCTATTGCTCTGTGAGTTTCTGATTTGAAGATCTATTTTTTATCAGTCGAATTCACATGCTTTCAATTTTCCTTATCACAAATATCAGGTGCCAAAAGCACATTTAACTACTATAGAATAAATAAGGGAACAACGATCAGTATTACTTATAATTCTTTCTTTGCTCAACTATAGCAGATCCGGCAATACTAATTAATAATAATCCAATCACCACAACCAGTGCAATCACTGTTGGTATTTTAAAGATATCAGTCAATATCATTTTTACACCCACAAAAATCAATATAGCTGCTAATCCATAATGCAGATAACGGAACTTTTGCATAAGACCTGCAAATGCGAAATAAAGAGACCTCAATCCCATTATGGCAAATACATTGGATGTATAAACAATAAATTTATCTGTAGTAATAGCAAGAATTGCAGGGATAGAATCTACGGCAAAAATCAAATCCGTTGTTTCAATCATGAGCAAACTAAAAAACAAGGGAGTCATATGCCTCTTATGATCTATTGTTGTAAAAAATTTATCTCCATCATATTTGGGAGTTGCAGGAATAAACCTTTTAACCAGGTTAATTAGAAAATTATTATCAGGATCTACTTTTGTCTCCTTACGAACCGCCATTCTGATTCCTATGACCACCAGAAAAGCACCGAATATATAAATGATCCAATGAAAACGCTCGATCAATTCGATTCCAAGAAATATAAAAACAGCTCTCATCACAAGAGCGCCAAGGATGCCCCAGAACAGTATTCTGTGCTGATATTGATCAGGAACCTGTGTGTATTTAAAAATTAACAGTATAACAAAAATATTATCAATACTAAGTGATTTTTCAATAAGGTATCCGGTCAGAAAATCAAGTGCAGGCTCAGTGCCTCGCCATATATAAATAATTAAATTAAAACTAAGGGCAAGTGTTATCCAGAATACAGTCCAGAGAATCGATTCCTTGAATGAAATAACATGTGCTTTTCTATGAAATACTCCTAAATCAAATGCCAGAATGATTAAGACAAAAACGTTGAAAAATATCCAGTAAAAGACATGGGGCATATAGTTTAAATAAGAAACAGGTCAATAATTCTCCTTACTCTGATTGCTTATGCTGCAATATTCTTTCCGGAATTCTGAATACATAAAGCAATGGACAATACACTGAATGATCAGAGAGTAGAACAACCAATTTCCTAAATGAAAGTTTATTGAAACACTATCTTTCTTACTGCTCTAATAAGATTTATTACGTTATAATTAAATCTTTACCCTAAAACGTATTGTAATCGATGCCATTAAAATACAATCCGGATTGAGCTCTTATTATTTTCAAACCATTGGAAATATTATCTTCCAGTCTGGAATCATAATGTATCGATTTTTACATTCATCATCATCAATGCAGTAAAAATTATTACATCTTGTATGAAATGAATTATCCAGGCCATTGATATGCCTTTTGTTTCTATAGTCACTTTACACAAAATATACCCTAGCACTCCAGCCATAAAAATTCCTATAAAACCGCTTGGGAAACCGAAATAATGAGGTAGTCCGAAAAGTATTGCAGATAAAAGTAATACAATCCTTTTAGGGTAATGATTATAAAGCCCGCCGATAACGCCAAACCGAAAAATTAATTCTTCTGCCAGTGAGTTCGTCAACGAAAATAGCAATATAAAAGGAATAAAACTCCATTGAAAATTATGTATACTGTTAGTGTATTTTACAGCCATAAACATAAAAACCCCAGTCCCCATGCTTATAAAAAACAGCAATTGAAGTCCGTTTACAAGCCATGAAGATCTGCCATTTATTCCGAGCCATTTTTCCTTTTCAGCAATTACATTTAAATGTCCCATACGGAGAAACTGTTTGCTTTCAGGCGCTAATATCAGGATGAGGAGTACTAATAGCACTCCTACTGCCAAAGCGAAAAGCTGATACTCGGCAGTATCATTCACAAAACTATTGGGATGAATTGGCAGGTTTATTTGATTGGTAAAATTTCCGGCAGTTACCAGAAGAAGCGTTGCTGTTCCTACAATCAGGAGGGTGTAAAACATTTTCATATCGAATCCTTTTTTTCCAAAGATCTGATTGAAATTTTTTCAATTAATTACCATATGGTAACTAATGTTTTAAGGCTTGCTCATTTCTTATTCTGCTTAAGCTCTGAGGCGTTATTCCTAGATAGGACGCAATGTATTTCTGAGGTGTGCGACGGATAATTTCCGGTTGCCTGGTTTGTAACTCAAAATATCTTTCTGATGCCGTTTTTGTGAGTATATCTATTTGTTGTTTTTGCTTATGAATAAACAGTCCTTCTGATGCGAAACGGCATATCTTATCTCCAATCTCCGTGTTATTGCTAAGCTTGTCAAAATTAGCCTTGGAAATTCTAAAGAGTTCTGAAGATTCAAAGGTTATAACCTCAAGCGGTGATGAGCTTTTGCAAAGGAAAGACATATAGTCACCTAAAAATTCTCCTTCATAGCACAAATCAATACAAACAAAGTTATTATTGCTCCAAAGTAAAATTCCTCCACTTCCTTTAAGAATAAAGCTCAGGTATTTCTCTGTTTTATTGGCATCTTTAATGATTTGATCTTTCGTTGTTACTATAACTTCACCTAATTCAACAAATGATTTCCACGCCTCAAGAGGAACATTGAAATAAGGATCAAATGCGCGTTTTATAACTTCTTCGGTTTTCATATGAACAAGGGGCTTCATTCCTTTATAAAAAATAAGCTTGAAGGATTTTGAGAAACAAGCGTATACTTATCTATTTTTCAACCTATTGCTTTTAATAAACTTCAAAATTTAAATACCTTTATTATGAGACGAATTCCAGCATTGGTAATACCGGTTGTAGTACATTTACGTTACAATACGCTCATCTTTCTGTAAAAAAACAAAAAATCTTTTGGATTTAAATTAAGTTTTCCTACTTTTGGGACCCGTTTGCCCAGGTGGCGGAATTGGTAGACGCGCTGGTCTCAAACACCTGTGTCTTCACTGACATGCCGGTTCGACTCCGGCCCTGGGTACTTGAGTAGCAAGAGTAGGGAGCAAGAGCAAGAGGATTTCTGGACAGATTTTTAAAGGAAAATTCTCTTGCTCTTGCTCAAACTCTTGCTTATTTTTTTTAAACCAGCTATATCATGTTTGATTTCGAAAAATTGGAAGTTTATTCTAAAGCGAAAACCTTTAACCTTCAAGTCCAAAAATTTCTACGCCATGGAACCTTGGATAGTGCCACCAGGAATCAATTCCGTAGAGCTTCTCTTAGTATTCCACTTAACATTGCCGAAGGGTCTGGCAGAAATAGCAAATCAGATAAAAGAAATTTTATGGTCATTGCCCGAGGCTCTGTTTTTGAATGTGTCGCTATTTGTGATATTTTAAAAGACGAAGGACTTTTAAAGGAAGAGGAATACCGAAGGTTTTATGCTTTTGCGGAGGAACTTTCAAAAATGCTTTACGCAATGATTGCAAAGCTTTCTTAATAACCACACCAACCTTTTTTGTATAACTTTAAGATTTCAACTATCTACATCCTAAAAACGAACAAATTTCCCAATTAAATTTTAAGAAAAGAAAGAAGTATAAATCCGCAAAGTCCGATTATTAATCCGGCCACTAAAGATGGCTTTATCACTAACTTTAATATTTTATTCTCATTCTTTATTCCAGCTACTGATCCTGCAGCAATTATATTAAACAAACAAATCGTATTACCTATAGCAGCACCAGAATGTTGCAATGAAAGGATAACTTCCGTGTTAAAAATTAGAATATTTGCAATTTCCAATTGAGAGGAAGAAAATACTATATTTGAAACTGTTGTGCTGCCTGTAACAAAGGAACCTACCATCCCAATAAATGGTGAGATAATCAGGTAAAAATTTCCTGAATGAGCAAAAGAATGTGAAATCAGATTAATCATAGATGAGTTAACAGAACCTGAATTTAACATCATCTGAGAGACAGATATTATTGGAAAGAGAACTAAAAAAACACCAACTACTCTGTCAAAAAGCGAATTTAACTTCACGCTTTTAATTTGGTATGCGATTATAACCAAAAGACTCACTATAAGAAAAGGAATTAAAGGCGACTTTAAAGGCTGGAAAGAAGTGCCTATTCCTGTATTCAGAAGATTTTCTAATTTAACATCAAAGCTCAAAACATCATTTAAGAAATAACTCATTTTGGGAAGTAGAAGCATTACAACCAGAATAATATAAGGATACCAAGGTTTGATTTTTACTTTTCCTTTTGAGAGATATAAAATGGAAAATGCTATCATAAAAACGGATGCCAATACGGTTGAAAGTTCGGTAGCTAACCAGGAGAACAAAATAAATGGCATAAAAAAGAAGCCATATAAAAACCAAACTTCTTTCTTATATTTCATTTTACCGTACTCTCTCTGATATATGTGAAAGATAAATAATAATAGAAAAATGCCTACTAATGAAAGTATAAATGCGGAGTAAAGACCTATGATCTTATATGAACCTTGAGTTAGTTTTAGAGTGGATTGCATTCCGGCAATTAAAGGTGTTCCTACCGCTCCGAATGCAGAAAACAAACCATCCAGCAATAAAACACTTGCAACCGATATTATCGGATTAAATCCTAATGAAATCAATATAACAGGAACGATAGCCCCAGGAGTACCAAAACCTGCAACTCCTTCGAAAAATCCAGTTAGGCTTATAATAATAAAAAAGAATAAAATTTCTTTTGACGGATGTATTTGATATAAAGATAATTTAATCTCTTCGATAATCCTTGATTGTTCCATTACATGATATAGGAATAAAGCTCCAAAGACTATCATTAGTATATTTAATGTTGAAATTAACGAGACAATTAACGATGCCCCGAAAAATGACACTGAATTACCCCAGAGAAAAAAGAGAACTGCAGTAATTATAAAGGAAATAATGGATGCGTATTTTATGTTTTTTAATAACGAAATAACTCCAAGACTAAACACCGGCAGGAATGAAAGTATAGTATATAAGTCATCATTCATTTAGTAAACATAATTTAATTTATCTCTCATGTAATTAATTAAACCTCCTATCTGGAATTATAAATTCCCAGTGGCATTGAATCCAAAAGTAATTGAAAATTTATGAGATAAATTTTTCTACTCATAATATTTAATACAGGAATATGAATTAATGTTTAATACAGCCTTCCTCAATATATTGGAGAAGATTCTGATGTATCTACTTTATCATTTAGATCTGAACCCTAGTGACAATGACAACACATTCCGAAAATTGTTTATTTCAAAACTACTCACCTGATATTATCCAAGCCTTTTCTTTTACATCGGCAGTAGTGAGTGAGGAGCATAGAGTGTAAAAAACTCGCAACTCACATACCCACTCACACTTTTTCTCAGATTTTTTTTAATTCCAGGCTATGTTCGATTGAAAAACTCACCGTATATCAAAAGGCAAAATTATTCTATAAAAATACTAACAACCTGCTGATACAGGGAAAAACTATCGGTTATGTTATAACCAATTCAGTTGAAACGGGCGGCTTTGTGCCTCTGAATATTGCAGAAGGTACCAGTCGATATAGTAAAGCTGATCGCAGAAACTTTTATATTATTTCCCGAGGCTCTGTTTTCGAATGTGTGGCCATTTTTGATATCTTGAAAGAAGAAGGAATGTTGCCGGTAGAACAGTTTCAACGTTTTTACAAAGACTCCGAAGAACTTTCCAAGATGTTGTTTGCTATGATTCAACAGTTGGATGGAAAAGGTAAATAAAATTACACCAACTTTTTTTGTAACTTTAAGATTTACAAAACCTTCATATTTGTGACTTTAGATTTAATTAATTTAATTACCTCCGGAGCTACTTTTGCTACCGTTTTAATCTCATATTTTACTTTACGAGAAATGAATAGGCAGAGGAAAGCCACATACAAGCCAGATCTAATAATGGTTGATTCACAACATAGCCTTTATTTCAACAAATATGATGAAACCGGACATTTTGAATTCAAATATTATAATCATGATGGTAATGATATAGGGTTCAAAAAACCTTATGCAGAAGTTGTCAATTTAGGTTTTGGTGTTGCAAAATCAGTAGAATACGAATGTTCTTTTGATCAAAATAAAGCAGCGAAAATTATTAAATCTTTAGATAAGAATAAGAAGTTTAATCTAAGTGAATCAGATGATCTTTTTTGTTTATTTAATTTATCAGGTAAAGATTTAGGAGAATTCACTAATAGTTACTTACCTATTTCATCTGGCAGATTTAATTTTATCCATACTTTTGAACATGAATCCGGTAAAAATTTAATTGATATCCTAGAAGGATACTTTAATTTATTAACCGTCTATCTTTTTTTAGTACCAGATGAGTATGATTTTACTATTGCCGAAATTCAACATTTTCCTCCATTAGAGATAAGCATAAAATATGAAGACTTAGGTGGAGATAAATATACTAAAAGATTCAAAGGAACTCCTTATTGTAAAGATTATAACTTTCTTCAAAGAATTACCAAACCTGGCGCCTCTGCAACTTATGAAATCAAATATGACCAAGTTAAAGAAGAAAAACCACTTAAACACTTCTCACAACTGTTCCAATAATCTTATTGATAGGTTCTTCTCAGGCATTTTTCCGGTATGAGAAAAGCAACAAAAGAATCCATAGAGTTTTAGGAAGCATATATACTTACCTTATCTTATTTATATCTGCTCCGGGAGCATTCATCATTTCTTTTTACGCTTTCGGTGGATGGCCAGCCAAACTAAGCTTTCTTACTTTAACAACTCTTTGGACCTGGTTTACCTATCAAGGTTTAATGTATGGAAAAAATAAAAATGCCATCGCTCATAAAAACTTCATGATTCGAAGTTATGTGTTGACGCTATCAGCAATAACTTTACGCCTTCTTTCTTTTATATCTATTCATTATCTCAACTTTTATGGAGAGCTAGCTTACGCCATTATAGCTTGGCTTAGCTGGCTTCCAGGGTTATTATTAACTGAACTCTTTATAAGAAGAGATTTGATAAGAAAAAGATCCAATCAGTTAACATAATTCTTTTAACCAATCAAAGGACTAAAAATCTATTATAAAAAAAACAGGAACACTTCCTCAAATTAGAAAATGCTCCTGTTTTTATATCTGTTTACTGTTACTGTTCTCTGTTACTGTTTACTGTTCTCCTCCAGCCACTTCCTAGCATTCACAAATGCTTCCATCCAGGGAGTTACTTCATCGTGGCGACCTTTCGGATAATTCGCCCACTGCCATTGTAACAATGAACGCTCGATATGTGGCATCATAACAAGGTGGCGACCTGTATCATCGCACAGCATTGCTGTATTGAAGTCAGAACCGTTAGGACAATGAGGATAAGTTTCGTAAGCATATTTCGCAACAATCTGATATTTATCTTCTGTATGCGGACAGCTAAAACGACCTTCTCCATGCGATACCCAAACACCAAGCGTGCTACCTGCAAGACTAGAAAGCATCACCGATTTATTTTTATTAATAGTCAATGAGGTAAAGATGCTTTCATGTTTTCCGCTCACGTTGTGAAGCATTTTAGGCTTTACATCGTGATCCAGATTGATTAGACCTAATTCAACGAAAAGCTGACAACCATTACAGATACCTACAGATAAAGTGTCTTCACGTTTAAAGAAGTTCTCAAGAGTTGTTTTTGCTTTTTCATTATACATAAACGCTCCTGCCCATCCTTTCGCAGAACCCAGTACATCCGAATTAGAGAAACCTCCCACAGCGCCAATGAAACGTATATCTTCAAGCGTTTCTCTTCCTGAGATTAAGTCTGTCATGTGAACGTCTTTCACGTCGAAACCTGCCAGGTACATAGCATTAGCCATTTCACGCTCGGAGTTACTTCCTTTCTCACGGATAATAGCAGCTTTAATTCTTGGCTTAGAGCTGTCGATAACAGGATTCTTACCATCAAATCCTTCAGGGAATTTGTATTTCAGTTCGTGGAACTTGTAGTTATTATAACGCTCTTTAGCACTTACCGGACCACTTTGCTTTATGTCCAGCAAGTAAGATGTTTTGTACCAGGTATCTCTAAGTTTTGCGATATCAAAGCTGTATGAATCTGCACCATTCTTCAGCTCCAGCGTTGCAACAGAAGTACTAGTTCCTATTTTATGGAAAGGAACATTATTAGCTTTTAAAGTACCTTCCACCTCTGCTGATGCCTGGAATACGACTCCAATATTTTCTGCAAACAGTACTTTAATGCTGTCTGCTTCACCAAGAGAAGTTAAATCGATGTTTGCTCCAAGTCTGTTATCTGCATAGCACATCTCAAGGATCGTAGTGATCAGACCGCCACTGCCGATATCATGACCTGCTTCTATTTTACCTTCCTTGATTAATTGTTGCAGCGTGTTGAATGCATTTTTAAACAAAGCCGCATCCGTAATGTCAGGCGTTTCGTTTCCTATTTTATTTACTACCTGAGCAAAAGAAGAACCACCTAATTTAAACTGGTCATTTGAAAGATTGATGTAATAAATATTTCCTCCCTCTCTCTGAAGCACAGGCTCTACGACCTTCCTCACATCACTGCAATTTCCAGCTGCAGAAATGATCACAGTTCCAGGCGCAATGACTTCTTCATCCTTATACTTTTGCTTCATTGACAGGGAATCTTTTCCTGTCGGTATATTAATGCCAAGGGCAATAGCAAAATCAGAACAAGCTTCAACAGCTTTATATAAACGAGCATCTTCTCCTTCGTTCTTACAAGCCCACATCCAGTTTGCAGAAAGAGAAACGCTTTTTAAACCGTCTTTTAATGGAGCCCATACAATATTTGACAAAGACTCCGCAATGGCATTGCGGCTACCAGCTGCCGGATCAATCAGAGCTGATACTGGTGCATGACCAATTGAAGTCGCTATTCCTTCTTTACCCTGAAAATCAAGAGCCATTACCCCAACATTGTTCAAAGGCAATTGAAGTGGTCCTGCACATTGTTGTTTAGCCACACGACCACCAACACAACGGTCCACTTTATTAGTCAACCAGTCTTTGCAGGCAACAGCTTCTAGCTGCAACAACTGCTCGAGATAAGAGTGAAGTTGATTTTTGTCGTATGTTACAGGTTGATAAACCCTTTCAACTTCCTTATCCGTCATGACCATTTTCGGAGAGCTTCCGAACATGTCCTTCAGCTCCAGATCCATCGGTTTCTCTTTTGTAGAAGCCGACTCAAAGGTAAAACGGTGATCTCCTGTAACATCTCCGACTGTATACATTGGAGCACGTTCGCGGTCGGCAATCTTTTGCAGGGTAGCGATATCCTTCTCTCCTATTACAAGCCCCATTCGCTCCTGTGATTCGTTTCCGATGATTTCTTTTGCAGAAAGGGTCGGATCTCCGACAGGCAATTTATCGAGGTTTATTTTACCTCCTGTATCTTCCACCAGTTCTGAAAGACAGTTAAGGTGGCCACCTGCACCATGGTCATGTATGGAAACGATCAGATTGTTGTCGCTCTCTACCATTGCACGGATAGCATTTGCTGCTCTTTTCTGCATCTCAGGATTAGAACGCTGGATGGCATTTAACTCAATGCCTGAGCCATGCTGCCCTGTATCAGCAGAGGATACCGCAGCTCCCCCCATTCCGATACGGTAATTTTCACCACCAAGGATTACAATTTTATCTCCTGGTTTAGGATGTTTTTTCTGTGCCTGATTGGCTTTTCCATATCCAATACCGCCAGCAAGCATAATTACTTTATCAAAACCAAGTTTTCTTGCTGACTTAAGGTTATCTGATTTTTCGTCATACTCGAAAGTTAAGACAGAACCGGTAATCAGCGGCTGCCCAAATTTATTTCCGAAATCAGTTGCTCCGTTTGAAGCTTTGATCAGAATATCCATCGGTGTTTGATACAGCCACTTTCTTTCCTGAGTAGCCTTTTCCCAAGGACGGTCCTTTTCAAGACGGGATAATGCAGTCATATAAACCGCAGTCCCTGCAAGCGGAAGCGCACCTTGTCCACCCGCCAGCCTGTCTCTGATCTCCCCTCCTGATCCTGTTGCAGCACCGTTAAAAGGCTCTACTGTAGTTGGGAAATTATGTGTTTCGGCTTTAATAGAAATAACTGATTCAAATTCACTTACCTTATAAAAGTCAGGCTCATCAGCACGCTTAGGCGCAAATTGTTGAACTACCGGACCTTTAATAAAAGCTACATTGTCTTTATAAGCAGATACTATATCGTTCGGATTTGCCTCAGATGTTTTGCGGATCAATTTAAATAGAGAGGTAGGCTTCTCTTCCCCATCTATCACAAACTTTCCGTTAAAAATTTTATGACGGCAGTGTTCTGAATTGACCTGTGAAAAACCAAATACTTCCGAATCCGTCAGAGGCCTGCCTAATCTTTCTGCCAGTTTGTTTAAGTAATCAACTTCTTCATCACTGAGAGAAAGCCCTTCCTGTTTATTGTAGCCAGCAATATCCGTGATCGGCTTAACAGGCTCTGGTTTAATGCTGATGGTATAAATATCCTGATTCAGACCATTATACTTATGAGAAAGCATCGGGTCAAAATCAACGAAATCTTCTTTTACTTCTTTAAACTCTTCAATCCGGACAATTCCCTGAATGCCCATATTCAAAGTAATTTCTACGGCATTGGTACTCCATGGAGTGATCATGGCAGCACGGGGACCAACAAAGTACCCACTTAAAGTAGTTTCCTGTTTTAACTTGGCAGCACCAAAAAGCCATTCAAGTTTGGAAATATCTGTTGTGCTCAGTTCGCGCTCGGTCTGTAAGGCGAAAACTCTGTCAGATTGACTGGAAAAGAAACGAATCATGGTAATTTGAACAAGGATCAAAGGTACGGTAATAATTTTAAAAACTGAAAAAGATCTGTTGCCGGTTCCGGAGATTTAAACAGTTTATCGAGGGATAATTTTTCCACCATTTTGGTGAGATTCAAATGCTAACGCCCCTATTTAAAACAATACCATTTTCACAATCAACATATTATCTTATTAAAACATTCTGATTGTACGGCTTTGTCTTGAGATTAATTAGGAAAGATAGAGTTTAAGATGCTTAGCAAAATCTGTAAACCACGAAGCATAAAACTTTAAATCTCAGTCTTTTCTTTAAAATCCATTCACAAGTCTAGGCTATAAAAATCATTATAAATATAGACTTATTACAAGCTTTTCTGCTAGTGGAATCCTTAAACATCAAAGCATCTATAAGTGAACTATTTGTCTTCAACAATTAATTTTAGATATTTGAAAAAATTAATTCATTTTTATATGTATAAAATCTACTTGTTAATTCTTTTTCTTCCATTTTTTACCTATGCACAGGATATAGACATACGCTCAATCAATGAAGAAATAAGGGTAGTAAATGGTTATGTAAGCAATTTTGGTTTCGATTGCAATGCCGATATTTCCGGAACCAGCCAGTCTGTTAATATCCGATATTATCTTTCGGCAGATACTATTCTAAATACCTCTAATGATGTCCTGATCAGCAATTCTTCCATGTCTCTATTCAAAGGGCTAGTTAGTTATGGCCAGAGTTTATCCATTACTAATTATCCTAAAAACAATTACCTTATCCTGGTTGCAAACTATAACAAAACGTTTTCAGAAACCAACTATGCCAATAACAGCAAGTTTGCCAGGTTAATATATGAAGAACCTTTTAACAATCTTATCGCCAATGATATTCGGACAAATGATCTATACTATCAAGTACAGGGGAATAGTGTCAGGCTGATTTTTAATATTAAAAATGGGGGCAATATCTCTATTTCTCCTTCTTATCGGATTCTGGTATCAACCGACACTGTGGCCGATGCTGGTGATCACACCATTTATTCTGAACAAAACCTTAGTTCTTTAAACCCAAACGGCACCACCTCGAATTTTATAAAAGACTTCAGCGACACAAAAAATTTGTCAGGGATAGTATATTTTATCCTGCAAACAGATCCTTCAGGTTTACTAAATGAATCAAATGAAAATGACAATACAAAATACATTAGTTTCAATTTTCAAAAGGAGAATTATGAAGTAAAGGTCGACTCTCTTAAAATAATTGAGAAATATCTAAGTGCGGATGCATCTTTCAGTTTTAATTATTACTTCGGAAATTCAGGTACAACCTATGCCCAGTCCGGCCACTCTGCCTTTAAAACTTCTTTTTATATTTCAACTGATGCAACCCTCAGCCCTGATGATTCCCTTATCATAACAGCAACTAACAATGTAACAGGACCAAATCAATCAAGAGCCAATTTCCTTCAAGCCAGGATACCTAAATCATTCTCCGATAAATCTCAGGTTTATCTTTTATATATCTTAAACAGCAACCAACAGCTTAGAATGGATGACCCTTTAAACAATTTTATGGCGGTCCCCATAATCCTTCAAGAGAAAAAAGCAGAAATTTCGGTAATAAGTTCTTACCCATATTTCAACACTCCTGCGTACTTTCTCAAACCGGGTCAATCGTTGGTAATAAATCAAATAATTACTAATACGGGTACCCTTTCTGTTCCACTTGAAGTTAAATATTACCTGTCTTCAGATTCGATTTTTGATCTTTCGGATGAATTAATAAAAGAGCAGTTTATTGGCGAAATTCCTGCAAGAAACTCTATCTATAATTACAATTATACATTGATTGAGACTCTAAATAAACCTCAGGGAAAGTATTATATCATTCTGATTGAAGACCCGAATAATCTGGTTAACGATCTCAATGAGAGTAATAACGTTACTATTTCTCCTCTTTTTTATTATCAAGAATTTAAACCTGAGTTTACTTTTGAATTCTCAGAAGTATTTAAAAGAGAAGCTACTCCTGGCGATGAGATAGGTTATAAGTATTACGTTTACAGCATTTATGAATTATCCAAAAATCTTGATCCAGCACTTGTATATACCCAGATTTATATAAGCAAAGACAATAAACTTGATAAGAATGACATGCTTATCAGAAATGATCCTTATCAATTTGGCGACCAGAGCCGAACATTTACGGTGCCTTTAGACTGGAACACGGATTCCCTTTACCTTATTTTTGATCTAAACGGAACCAGATTGTTTGAAGAGAACCTATATACAAACAACAGAAGAGTCAATGGGATAAAAATTAATAATATAACTGCTTCAACCAAAGATCCCGATTCTGCCCAGGACATTTCATTATTTATAGAAAATAAAACATTGGTATTAAAAGAATATCCAAAAAGGAATTTATCCATTTATACAATTTCAGGCCAACAGGTTTTAAATCATGACATTTCAGGACATTCAGAAATTAGTCTGAACAATTTGAATGAAGGAGTATATATTCTGATTTTAAACTCAGAGAATGCCTCTATGAGACATAAAATTTTGCTAAAATAGTTGACTAATTCTAGCGAAAATATTCTTTCAACTTTTTAGACAAATTCTAAAAATAGCTCCCAGGGAAAATAATCAAGACAAAAATTTCCCCGGGTGATATTATCTTTAATCTCTTCCTTCAGTCAAGACGAAACTCTTGTCAGATTGACAGCATAAGATATCACTAATGATTATTAAACAAGATCAAAGGAAGAATTTCTAATACTTAACTGATCAGTTGATTTAGTAGAAAAGGTCGTGGTTTTCTAATACCTCTAAACCTAAAATTAATCTATCTTTTATTGCGATTTAAGAAAACAACCATGTATGTTCTCAAGCCACTCCTGTCCTAAACCTCTGAAAAATTGATCATTACAGGAGTATCAAATCCCATCCCCAGTAGTTCACTTGCATTGCCCTGACTAATTGCGATTTCCAAAAAACCATTGCTATTAAAAAGTACCAGACAATCACCATGATCCATAGAATCATAGGAATCCGCAACAAAATCAACCGTTTCGCGTGCAAAATGCACAGTAAAAGATCGATTATTCTTATGCCTGTAAAATATTTCCTCCGAAATATTTGTAACCAAATTCCCGTATTGATCTACATGAATCACGTGACCACCTATCTGACTTTTGGAAACTCTTACCTGGCGGTTAAGCATGCTTCTCAGGGAACTAATTTGTGTACCAATATTGTAAATATTAGTACCGCTGGCAAGTGAAACTGCTGCTGCTGCCAAAGTTGTTTTCTCAGGGAAAATCCTGTTATAGGAAGAGTCTTTGATTAACTCTACAATTGCAGTTGGCGCTTTGTCGCTTAGTAATGAGAACAACCCGTTATCAATTCCGACGAAGTAATGCTCTTCCAGTTTCACTGCCACAGCCCTTTCATCAGGGCCGGATGGCGCATTTACAGATACGAGATGTACAGTACCTTGTGGAAAATCTCTGAAGACAGACCTTAAAATATAGGCGCCGTGAGCAATATTGAAATTTTCAATGGAGTGGGTAATATCCACTACATTTATACTAGGGTTGATAGAAAAAATCTTTGCTTTTACGGCAGCCACGTAATGGTCTCTATGTCCGAAATCTGACATAAATGTGATAATAGCCATAAATTGCGCAGAAAATGATTAATTTTGTTTGTCTCTACTCGTTCCGAAAATATCCGGTTTTCTAATGGAGATTTTTAAGAACAAGTGGCGCAAAATTAAATATTTTTTCAGCCAAATAACTGAAAGTTTAAAGTAAATAATTAAAAATAATAAAGCTGTTGGTAGAAAAGTCAATACACCTTGAAAATATCTCTCTTATAGATTTCCTCGGAGTGGAAAACAGAATAATAAAAGAATTGGGTTCTGCGTTTCCTAAAAGCCGTATTGTGTCCAGGGGAAATGAAATAAAGATCATTGGTAACAATCTGGAAATTATCCAGATCGAACAGGTTATTAAAAGCCTGCTTGTTCATTATAATAAATATGGAAAAGTAGGCGAAAACGAAGTACAGTCTTTGCTCCGTAAAGAAGAGATGGACGGCTGTGACGAAGACGATGTGATTCTCTTTGGTGATAAAGGTATGGTAATAAAACCCAAGACCGTAAATCAGAAGAAACTCGTAGCCACTGCCAGAAAAAATGATCTCGTTTTTGCGATAGGACCTGCAGGTACAGGTAAAACCTATATTTCCGTAGCCCTGGCTGTAAGAGCTCTAAAAAATAAAGAGGTTAAAAAGATTGTAATCACAAGACCTGCCGTTGAAGCTGGTGAAAACCTCGGTTTTCTTCCCGGAGATCTGAAAGAAAAAATCGATCCGTACCTAAGGCCTATTTATGATGCCCTGGATGATATGATTCCTGCTGAAAAGCTGAAATATTATTACGAAAATCATATCATTGAAGTGGCCCCTCTTGCATATATGAGAGGACGTACATTAAATAATGCGTTCATCCTTCTGGATGAAGCACAGAACACTACACCCATGCAGACAAAGATGTTTCTGACTCGTATGGGCCCAAGTTCAAAAATGATCATTACCGGAGACAAATCTCAGATAGACTTGCCGGGGAATCAGAAATCAGGCCTTGTAGAAGCATTGGAAATACTCAAAGACGTGCAAGGAATTGGCTTTGTGGAACTGGACGGAAAAGATGTTATGAGACATAAACTCGTAGGCAAAATAATTGATGCCTATGGTAAAAAGGATAAATCATAAGAATTATAGACTAATATGAGATTTTTTTACGCATTGTTATTTTTGGCATTTTGTATTTCAGAAACTTTTGCACAAAGGCAATGTGCATCTACCTCATATCAGAATAATAACAGACCCATGCCTACTCAGGAGCAAATAGATCAGCAACTGAGAGCTATAAAAAAAAGGAGAACAACACTGGACAACGATACTATGGTATATGTAATTCCGGTTGTTGTTCATATCATTCACAACACCAAGGGTAATCTCATAGGCGGAGCCAACAACAGAAATATAACCGATGAGCAGATCCACTCTCAGATTGCCGTTTTAAATGAAGACTATGGTAAAATTCCGGGCACACGTGGTTATAATACCAACCCCGTCGGAGCTGATACCCGCATCCAATTCTGTCTTGCCCAATTTGATCCTGAAGGCAGATCTACTAACGGAATTGTAAGAGTATACAGCGACAAACCTTCTTTCGACTACAACATGGATGATGCTCAGTTGAAAAAGCTTTCTTATTGGCCTAGTGATCAGTACCTGAATATATGGGTTACCAATATCACAGATCCTATTATCGGTTATGCACAGTTCCCCGGCGGTTTTGGCCTTCCCGGAGCTTCCTCAATTGATGGGCCTGCTGCTACAGATGGTGTAGTGATAGACTTCCGGACATTTGGAACAATAGGGACAGCAAGAAAACCATATCACCTTGGCAGAACAGCTACACATGAGATAGGTCATTGGCTGGGGCTTATACACATCTGGGGGGATTCATACTGTGGAGATGATTATGTAGATGACACTCCACCTCAGGAAGATAAAGATGAGGATACACTTTGCCATGAAAGATTCTCCTATTGCCATGGTCTGGAAACTCCAAGAATGTTTCAGAACTATCTTGACTACACGGGAGACAAGTGTATGAACATTTTTACTCAGGGACAAAAAGAAAGGATGCGTTCCTTCATCAACGCATCTGACAATGCACGCAGAAAGAACCTTCTTCTTAGCGGTGGTTGTTGCAATTTGCCTAATTACCCTTTTGCCCAGAATTTAGATTTTGAATCCGGAACAATACTTCCTGAAGGATGGTCCATCTCCAACCCTGATCACTCAAACACCTGGAGTTTAAATTCACCAGGAGCTTATGAACAAAGCAGTGGGTGTATATCAATTCAGAATAAATATAGTACATCTGAGTTACAAACCTATGATGCCATTGTCTCTCCAAGCATGGATTTTACAGAAAATGAACACCCTTATATTTTCTTCGACCTTGCTGGATCAGCAAATACATTGGGTAAAACGGACAGTATTGTTGTTGAAATTTCTTTCGGTTGTATGAATAAAAAGTACCTGGTAAAAAAAATCTATGGAGCCGAATTGAATACTGCCAGAAAAAGCACATCCATATTTATACCTGAGCCAGATGATTGGAATTCATATGATATCCCATTAGAGGCCGCTGCTGGCCAAAAAAGAGTCAGGATATATATTACAAGCTATGGCAAAGAAGGAACAACAATTTATCTTGATAACATAAAAATTTACAAAGCTTCTCCAAATCTTATTATAAATCCATATCCCAACCCTGCAACAGATGCCATTTCTGTTGAAGTGATTATGGAAGGGGAAAGTAATGTACAATTTGACCTGTACAATACACTAGGGCAAAGAATTCTCTCAGGATCAAAATTTGAGAAAACCAGCTTTACCCATCAGTTCGCTACCAATACCCTGCAAAGTGGTATTTACATCTTAACTGTGAGCACGGCCAACCAGATGGCATCGAAAAAGATTATCATTACAAGATAGTTTTAACGATAATAGTTGATCTTTAATTTCTTTATGCACACTTTTGGACTTTCAACCAAAAGCATATGGAACATTGGGTCAGCTATCCCTTTGTCCGGTTTCTATTATTTTTCCTGAGTGGTATACTCTTTGCCATTTTTATTCCTGGAGAAAATTTTACCGGGCTTTACATAGGATTCATCTTATCTGTAGCAATATATTTGCTGCTTCTGATTTTTTACAATCCTCAATTATTCTATTCAAAAAACATTCTCTATTCTATACTTTGTTCTCTGACGCTTTTTTTTGCAGGAGCTATCATCACCAGACTACAGGATAAAGAACCTTTAGCAATTAAGCTGGAAACAGAGTTGAATTCTTGCAGCTACTTTAAGGCTAAAATTACAGGAGAAACCGAACGAAAAGGAAACTTCTATAAGATTACAGCAAGAATAGAAAAGATAAAAACGGCTCAAACCTGGAGAGCTGTAAACATTGATATTATTTTATGGATTAAAACTGGGCTAGTCGAGAATCCTTTTTACGGACAAACTTATTTATTTAATGGTAGCCTCACTCGTATTGCAGGTCCGAATTACTACAAATCTTTTGACCCACAAAAGTATTACAGATACAAAAACATATTTTATCAGTCTACTCCATTTAAATTAATACAATTAAATTCTAATCCTGATTCCTATATCATTTACCATTCCCTGGTATTAAAGGAATACTTCGCCAGGAGATTTGGGCAGTTTATAGAAGATAAAGAAGCTCTTGGTATTACTGAAGGAATCATCCTTGGCAAAAGAGATGGGATCAGCAGTGATGTCCGAGATATTTATTCTGGCACAGGAGCCATGCATCTTTTGTCCGTATCCGGACTCCATATCGGACTGCTTTATCAGCTATTGCTTTTTTTACTTAATCCGCTGATCTACCTTCCTAGAGGAAAGCTGATACGGTTTATATCTATCTCGTCTCTACTGATTGGTTATGCATTGTTAACCGGACTTGTACCTCCTGTACTTCGGTCAACCATCATGTTTCTAATTTTTTTGATTGCAAAAACTATTTCTAAAAAACATAATGCTTACAATACTCTTGCTATATCAGCATTGATCATATTAGTGTATGATCCATTCACCATTGCAGACATAGGTTTTCAGCTCACTTATCTTGCAATGGGTGGCCTTATTTTTCTGCAACCTAAATTGTCTGGTTTTTATGAACCCAAACGATGGCTCGACACACAAGTATGGACCATCACTACAGGAGGAATAGCTGCTACGATGATCACCTTTCCCATTTCTCTCTACTACTTTCATTCCTTTCCTGTTTACTTTTCACTAAGTAACCTGCTTGTAGCGCCGTTATCTTATGTCATATTATGGCTTGGAATCTTAGGACTTATATTTTCCAGGACAGATCTTGTTTTAAAACCCCTTTGCTACTGTCTTGAAAAGTCTATCTTATTGATGAATGAAGGTTTAAGATACATTCTGAAAATACCTGAATCTGTAATCAGAGATATTTATATTGATGCCCATCATATGATGTTTCTTTATATAATGATGATATTACTTATCCTGATTTTTTCCGGTAAGAAAATAAAACTTGCAATTCCCTTACTTATTCTCAGCCTTTTATTTTCTGGGGTAGTTATTTATGAAAAAATAACCATTTGCCAACAAAGAAATGTCATTGCATTTTTTGTAAAAGGAAAAAAGGTATTTGCAAGTGTAAGTGGAAGAGTAGCAGAAATATATGCAGACAGCACTTTCAATGAAGAAAAGTTGAAATTTGAAATATACCCCGCCCTTTTAAACAGAGGGGTTAAAACCATTAATTTTATCAAACCTGCGGATTGTCGAAGGTTAAAATCCTGTAATATCATTCGTTGCGGGAATAAAAATATTCTAACGGTTACAGATAAAACAATCTTAGACCCTTTTTCTTATTTACCCGACATAGACTTATTGATTTACGAACCTTCTTTAAAAGGAAATTTCATAGAATCCGATCTAAAAGCTAAAAGTGTCGTAATAAACAAAAAATATAAAAAGGTGACTTTAGACAAGAATTTGTCAGAAAATATAAATTTACATGTCGCTGAATCTAATGATTATTTTGCTTTATCAATTGAAGGAGACCAATAAATGGAATTTGTAAAATACACTACTGAAAACAAAATCTGTTGCATCACTATTAGCCGTGCGGAAAAAAGAAATGCATTAAACAGTCAGGTCGTAACAGAGCTGAAAGAAGCCTTCACAAAAGCAGAAGCAGATGATCAGGTAAAAGTAGTTGTACTGACCGGAGAAGGCGATGTATTCTGCGCCGGGGCTGATCTAGAGTACCTGCAAACACTGCAGAAAAATACCTATGAAGAAAATCTTGCTGACAGTAAAAATCTGATGGAGCTATACTATCAGATTTATACCCTGAAAAAAGTAGTAGTAGCACAGGTTAATGGTCACGCAGTAGCAGGAGGTTGTGGACTTGTTTCTGTATGCGATTTTGCCTATTCCGTGCGCGAAGCAAACTTTGGATACACAGAGGTAAGAATAGGATTTATTCCTGCTATAGTAAGTGTCTTTCTTGTAAAAAAAATTGGGGAAGCAAGATCAAGAGAGATGCTGCTTTCAGGAGAAATATATTCAAGCAAAACTGCACAACATTTTGGACTTATCAACCATGTAGTGGAAGATGAAGATCTTTCTACAGTTGTAAATGAATTCTGTGAGAAGCTTATCACTAATAACTCTGCAAGCTCAATGGAACTAACTAAAAAAATGCTTGCTGATATTTTTGCAATGGATGTAAAAGAAGCTTTAAACTATGCTGCTGAATCCAATGCCAAAGCCAGAAACACCGAGGACTGCAAAAAAGGCATTGCTGCATTCCTAAAAAAAGAAAAGCCGACCTGGTAATACAGATCGGCTTTTCACTTTTTAACCTCTAAATCTTTTTAAAATCTTATATCTGTTCCTTTATCAGAAAGACTTTAAATCTTAACTATACTAATTTCGCTTTCAGCATTTAACTTTTAGCTTTTAGCTTTCAACCTAATTTATACAACACAATATTGCTTTTCTTTCCAAGCAAACCTTTTCTTCCTGCAATTGCTACCTTATCTTCAAACCACATTGTAAAACCTCTCAACATGGTAAGACCTTCATCATTGGGCAATGCAAGTTCTTTGATCTTATTCCCTGAAAGCTCATCCCACTCAATATACTTGATGCTGTTAAGAATTCCACTTGAATTAGAAGAAAACGCATAGGCCATTCTTATCTTGCCTTCATCAGAAATGCTCATTGAATAAGAAGAAGATAATAATCCTGCAGCCACATCACCTACCTGAGACTTGATATTTACATTTTCCCATAAGAGTTCATCATCTTTATTAAAACTAAAAATCATGAATCCTTCAGCACTGACTTTAGCAGCTTTAGTAGCTTTCCATTTTTCTATATCATTGATTTCAGACTGATTAAAATCATATGTCATAGAAGTGATCTCTCTTTTTTCAAGAACAAGTACTACTTTTTCATATTCGTTCAGAAAAAAATCAGTGATATGGTAACCTCTCCAGGTTTCTTCTCCCACAAGGTTTTTATTACCCTGACGAAGCAGTTTCATAGTCTGCTTCATATGATCAGAGATCTCATGGTAGTTAATTTTTTCTACAAGTCTGGTAGTAAAGTCCAGCTTTGAATACATCACGCCTGTAATTCTTCCGTCTTTAGTGCATGTGTTGGCAACATAAATAACATCGTCATTTAAAAATTCAAGCCTAAGCCCTTCCCTCCTGGTAGATGTATACTGAATATCAAGCAGATCGCTATTTTTACTTTCCAGGTTATATTTCACTACAACCATCCTACCCAGCCTGTCTACATTTAAAATAAAGACATCTCCTTTACCATTCGGATAAATTCCATAGTTAATAAAATTATTATCTATCGGAATTTTTGATTCCTGCAAATGATTGAGATTGTTATCCCAAAGCTTTGCAGAAGCTACAAGTGTTTGCTGGCTGTAATCAAAAATATAAGTAAGGATTCTTTTCTTGTCTTTTGAAATTCTTATATCATACTGATACTGAAGAGGAGTAACAAAATTTTTGGTAATACAGGAGCCAATGCAGTTTTCAAAAGATTCTCTTACCGCTCCTTTGAATTTTAATCCTACCCAGTTATTTATTTTAAATTCCTGTAATACTTTATCCCACTTTTTAGCTCCAGTTTTTGCATCAAACCCATAAGCCAGAAGCTTACTGGTTTGCTTCATATTTTCATGCAGAATAGAAAACAGAACGACATCTGTTCCGTTGAAAAACAACTCCTTATAATCTTCCTCTTCAGCAGCCGTCAAAGACACTTTAAAAAGAGAGTTCAGATCATTGTCATATTTTTCAAGTGTAAATTCTGATGCTCCCGCCTCGCCACCTTTACTTTTTGACAATGTAACAAATTCATTTTCTGACAATTTCAAAGCTTCTCGGCGTCCATCAGGTTCAGGATAGGAGGAAGAAAAAGAAAACGGTAAAGTTTTCACAACCATCTGAGCAAACAAACTATTGTGAATCAGGAAAATTAAAAAAAAGAGATTAAAATATTTCACTCTGTTAACTGGTTTAAAATTTTCTTTAAAACGGGATTCAAAATACGTTTTTAGGAAATGATTGTAATCATATCGTACGCTATTTTTTTTCAAATGTTCCTCCCTGTTGATAAATGCTCTAACAAGTCCAAAATAGCCCTATAAACCTCATCAAGCTCTTCATTTTTAATCACATAAGGAGGAATTACATACAATACATTCCCAAGAGGTCTTAATAATATATTTCTCTTTAAAAAGAAGTCATACAGCTGATTCCTTTTTGAATGCAAATACCCTTCTTCTTCGCCAAAATCAATAGCAAAGGATAATACAGTACCAACATGTGATATCCTTGAGATAAAAGGGAAAGTCCTCAATACAGGTATAAACTCCTCATGTGCTAGCGTTATTCGTGCTATGTTACTCTGGCATTCATCATTTAAGAATATATCCATACTTGCATTGGCTGCAGCACAGGCTAAAGGATTGGCAGTAAAACTATGTCCATGATAGAATACATTATCTTTAATTGTATCCGCAATTTTAAGGCTGCAAGTAGTTGCTCCCAGTGCCATAGTTCCTCCTGTTATTCCCTTGGATAGACACATGATATCAGGGTAAGTTTTAAGATTCAAAGAAGCAAAATATCGTCCTGTTCTGCCAAAGCCTGTCATCACCTCATCAGCAATACATATGACATCATAATCACCGGCAATCTTAAGAAGCTGCTCCAGAACATACGGAGAATAAGTCCGCATTCCTGCTGCCCCCTGCAACAATGGTTCATAGATAAAACAGGCCACATTTCCCTGTTTCACAATATCCTCAAATTGCTCAAGACAATCCATTTCCTTTTCTTCTGAAGGAAAATCGATATATACAGTCTCAAACATCCACTCCGAAAACTCCTGATTAAATACCCCACGACCACTTACAGACATAGCTCCAAAAGTATCACCATGAAAAGCGCCTTTTATTGCTACTGCCTTTTTTTTTGCCTCCCCTTTGCAGTGCCAGTACTGAAGAGACATTTTTATAGCAACCTCAACAGCAGTGCTGCCATTGTCTGAATAAAACATTTTCTTCTGATTGGGAGGAAGAATATTCAGAAGCCTTTCAGCGAGGCGGATAGCAGGATCATGTGTGAATCCGGAAAAGATGACATGTTCAAGTTTCAAAGCTTGTTCATAAATCTTTTGAGCGATGTATTCATTGCTATGTCCATGTAAATTGACCCACCAGGAAGATACTGCATCCAGAATTTTTCTACCATCAGGAGTATATAAATAAACCCCCTTTGCTGAATCAACTTTGATATAATTATCTCCGGAAGTAACCGCACTATATGGATACCAGATTGGCCCTGTATAATTAGAGTGCTCAGTACTTTTCATCACTATGCTTCCCAGCTATTAAATAATTCAATCGCATACTTATTTACAACAAACTGATCAATTTCCTTTTCCTGATCAATTTTCAACAAGCACTTTAATCCGCTATGCTTTAAAATAAAATCTTCGGTTGATTCATTTCTTGGACCATTGAATATAATACCTTTTATACTTAGCCCTCTTCTTTTTATTTCATTAATCGTAAGCAAAGTGTGGTTAATGCTTCCAAGGTAATTATTCGAAACAAGAATAATTTCCGCATTGAATTTGGCTGCAAGATCAATGACAAAATGAGTATCATTTAAAGGAACCAGAACGCCTCCTGCACCTTCAATCACCAGATTATTACCTTTATTACCAGGTATCAGAATTTTATCAAGATCGATTGTCACGTTTTCTACTTCTGCAGCATAATGGGGAGATGCAGGAGTTTGAAACCAGTAACTTTCATTAAATATCAGAGAGTGATTATTATTGATCAGATCTTTGACTTTGTCGGCATCCCGCTCAAGACCACTCTGTATGGGCTTCCAGTAATCTGCTTGCAATGCCTGTGTAAGGATCGCACTTACCAGAGTTTTTCCGCTATCTGTATTGATGGCTGTTACAAAGTAATTCATAAGCTTTCTACTAATGTTTTTACCAGTCTTTCTATTTCTTCATCCGAATTGAAAACATGTAAGCATATTCTCAAACGCTCTTCTCCTTCTTTTACAGTCGGAGACAATATGGCTCTTACATCAAAACCTTTGTCCTGAACAGCTGCTGCTGTAGCTTTGGCCTTTTCATTACCAGAGATTCTTAAAACCTGAATCGGGCTGGAGCTGTCTTGTATAAGCAGGGACAGACTTTTATTGCCCTCTATCAATGTTCTGAATAAATTTATCCTGGATCTTATTTTTGATTGTAATGATATCTCTTTTTCCAAATATTCAAAAGCAGCCTTCAATGTAACCAGACTATGCAAAGGCAATGAAGTTGTATAAATAAAAGGCCTCGCAAAGTTTATAAGAAACTCAATAAGTAACTCAGAGCCAGCAATACAGGCACCATGAGCCCCTATACCTTTTCCAAAAGTATACACTCTCGCAAATACTTTGTCTTCAATTCCAAGGTGGCAACACATTCCATTTCCTTTATCTCCCCAGACTCCCGTGCTATGCGCCTCATCCACGATTAAATGAGCACCATATTTGGTTGTCAGCTCAAGGATTTTCAATAAAGGAGCAAAGTCTCCATCCATAGAATAGACAGATTCCACAGCAATATAAACATCCCCCTTTGCTCTCTGAATTTTTGCCTCAAGATCTTTCAGATCATTATGTTTAAAAGAAAACCTTTGTGCAAAGCTTAAACGCGCACCATCTTTCAAACTTGCGTGGATGAGTTCATCATATATGATGGTATCTTCTTTCTGCGGAATTGCTGATAAGATGGAGAGATTTGCATTATAGCCGGAGTTAAAAAGCAATGCCTTTGGGCTTTTAAACAGTCTGGCAAAAAAAAGCTCAAGTTCTTCCACATAGTCTGAATTTCCGGACAATAGCCTTGAGCCTGTTGATCCATTAATATTTCCAGTCTGAGCACTTAACTTCCTCTCTATTAAAAAATAGAGCTCATTGTTTCTTGCTAATCCTAAATAATCGTTGGAGAAAAAATCAACCAGGTTTGGTCTAAGGATAAGTCTTCTCAAACTTCCCTCTTCCTTCCTTTGTGTTAATTTGTCCGCGAGCTTTTTCATCGGAACAAATTTAATCCGTATTTTTCAATACCCATAGCAATTGAATAATTTAGGCTCTAAGGAAAATTACTAATAAAATCTCCTTACGTGCAAAGGCCTGCAGGTATTCGGAAACTATCATGTTCATAGATTTCCTCCAATTCCTTGTCGATTCCAAAAACTCTGGCAAGTTCCATTTCAAACCCAGGTCGTTTGGGACCATCTTTATAAAGAGGGCATTTAGATATCCAGTCAGGATCTATTCGTTTTACCTCCACTGTCTGATCTTCTTTTCTCAGTGTGATCAATCCAACAGGAAGAATAAAAGTAGGCTGACGTTTGGAAACCAAAAGGTCTGTGCTTGTTTTGCCAAGGATATAGCGAATTTTTCCTGTTTTTAAATCCACTATTAAATCTTCGATCCTACCTATCGTTTTTCCATTAGCATCTATTACGTCCCAATCCTTTATACTTTTATATTCGATTGAACTTAATTTATCTTTTGCTAACTCATATCGTTCAAGTGCCTGCATACTCTCCTCCTTTCTGGGTATAGAAATCCTTTCCCATAAAACAAAAAAATCCGGAAGTTACCTCCCGGATTTATATTTCTTTTGAAGGATTCCCTTATCCTCTCATTGGTATTTGCTCAAAATGTACATGAGGCTCCTGACCGTCTTTAAATGCCTTTCTTGGCTTAAGGTTCAATATCTGAAACATTTCTTTGTCTGCATCTACTTCAGGATTTGGAGTTGTGAGAAGTTTATCTCCGGCAAAAATTGAATTAGCGCCAGCAAGGAAACAAAGCCCTTGCTCTTCAAGATTCATCCTTACTCTTCCTGCTGACAATCTTACCATTGCCTTAGGCATGATAATTCTTGCAGTAGCAATCATTCTGACCATCTCCCAAACAGAAACACGGGGCTGATCTTCAAGAGGTGTGCCTTCTACAGGTACAAGAGCATTCACCGGCACTGATTCAGGATGCTCAGGCAAAGTAGATAAAGTCAATAACATTCCTATCCTGTCGTTGTGAGATTCTCCCATACCAATAATACCACCTGAACAAACAGATATTTTAGACTTTCTCACATTATCTAAAGTATCTAATCTGTCGTCATATGTTCTGGTAGAAATGATCTTATCGTAATGCTCTTCACTAGTGTCAAGATTGTGGTTGTAAGCATAAAGACCCGCATCTTTAAGTTTCATAGCCTGCTCTTCTGTAAGCATTCCAAGAGTACAACAAACCTCAAGCCCCATCTGACTTACACCTTTCACCATGTCAAGGACCCGGTCAAAATCTTTATTATCTCTCACTTCCCTCCATGCAGCACCCATGCAGAATCTTGTACTTCCAGACTCTTTCGCATTTTTTGCAGCAAGGATAACTTCCTGAGTTTCCATTAATTTCTGTACCTTAACATCTGTGTGATACCTTGCAGCCTGCGGACAGTAGGCACAATCTTCCGGGCATCCGCCGGTTTTAACTGAAAGGAGGGTACAAACCTGAACTTCCTGTGCATCGTGATTCGCTCTGTGGACTGTAGCAGCACGATAAATTAGGTCAAGAATCGGACTGTTATAAATTTCAGTGATTTCTTCTCTCGTCCAGTTGTTTCTGATCTCGGTCATTTTAATGAATTGGATAGTAAATTATTTTATTTTAATCTCATAAGGCAATCTTGCCTGAATGCCTTCATAAGATTTTACTTCTTTTAACTTTTTCAAATAAGGATAAAGGGAACCAAATTCGCTTTTTAATAAAGCTGCTTCATCTTCATCTCCCATCTGCAAAAGTACTTCTTTTAATAATGTTGTTTTAATTTCGGGTAAATAAACTACTTTATAATCTTTTCCCAACTTTGCCTTTTCAGATGCTATATCAACGGCATCATCTAAGCCTCCGAACAGATCTACCAATTTTATTTCTTTAGCCTGAATTCCAGACCATACCCTGCCTTTCGCTACTTCCTTCAACTTATCTACGGAGATTTTTCTTCCTTTTGCTGCTTTCTGAGTAAATGATTCATAAATCCTATCAACTTCAGATTGAATAATTTGCCTTTCAGAGCTACTTACCGGTCTTGTGAAAGAGCCGATATCTGAATATTGCCCTGTTTTTACTCTGTCAGTGGTAATACCGATTTTTTCATTCAAGAACTTCTCTCCCTGAAAGAATAATCCGAATACACCGATGGAACCGGTTATTGTGCTTGGCTCTGCAAGAATTGTATCACAAGCCATTGAAATATAATAACCTCCCGAAGCGGCCATATCTCCCATAGAAGCTATGATTGGCTTTTTGCATAATTGCACCTCATTCCAGATAATATCAGAAGCAAGTGCACTTCCTCCCGGAGAATTTACTCTTAATACTATTGCTTTAATATTATCATCTTCTCTGGCTTTACGAATTTCTTTCGCAAGGCTTTCTCCACCTATTGTATTGTTTGTTCCCTGTCCATCTTCAATAGAACCATTTGCATAAATTACTGCAATCTTGTTGGAACTTGTTTTCTCATCTTCATTTTCCCCAATATCATATAGATAATGATTGTAGCCTATATAGTTGATTTTTTCTTTAGACTGAATCAAAAGTTTTTTTCTGATAAAATCTTCTGCTTCAGAAAAATATCCTATATCTGTGATAAGATTATACTGCAGTGCATCCTGAGCTTTTCTCACCTTCATGGAATCTGAAATCTCTTTAAGCTTAGCCTCTTCGATTTTTCTGGACTTAGCGACATTGCTGATATATACTTTATAAAATGAATCGAGAAGTTCTGTAAGCTGTTTTCTGTTTTCATCACTCATGTTCTCTCTGATAAAAGGCTCACTTGCACTTTTATACTCTCCCACTTTAAATAGTTCAGGTTTTATATCCAGCTTGTCAAGTAACTTCTTGAAAAACAAAATCTCCACATCAAGTCCATTGAGTTCAAGACCACCTTCTTCAGGCAAATATATTTTATCAGCAACAGAAGCAAGGAAGTAAGCTCCTTCACTGTAAGAATCACCATATGCAACTACAAATTTTCCTGTTGATTTGAAATCCAGGAGAGCTTTACGAATTTCTTCAAGACTTGCATATCCGGCTTCAACACTGCTTGTTTTCAGGACTATCCCCTTTATTCTTGAATCAGCTTTAGCATTCCTAATTGCTTTTTTAAGTTCCAGAAGACCTATGGAACCTTCAGTATCTCCGAACGGAAGATTGAGCTGGGAAAAAAAGTTATCTGTCTCTCTTTCAACGATTCTCTTATTGAGTTCCAACTTCAAAACTGTATTTTCTTTAAGTCCCTCTTTTTTACCGGAGGCCAACAAAATAAGTCCAAAGCAAATGATTAGAAATAAAAAAATTCCTATTACTGTGCCAAAAACAATCTTAAAAAACTGCTTCATACATGTTTATGATTTAAAACAATTATACAAATTTAACTTAAAATGTAACAGCTTAATGATAATTTTGCCATTATTTTGAATAGCTTGGAATCCATCATTTTATTATTCGGAAGCAACATTGGGGACAAAACAGCGAATCTAAACAGAGCTGTAGATTTATGTTCAGAACATATAGGCCCAATCAATAAAGCTTCATCCCTTTACTCAACAGAACCGTGGGGAAAGACCGATCAGGATATCTTTATTAATCAGGTTGTAAGCTTCCACACAAAGCTAACAGTGGATGAGGCTTTGGCAGTTACTCAGAAAATCGAAGTACAATTGGGAAGGGTTAGAAAAGAAAAATGGGGTAGCAGAACAATAGATATTGATATTCTTTACTTCGGAAATCTGATCAAAAGAAGCAAAACCCTTTACATACCTCACCCTGAAATTGGCAACAGAAGGTTTACCCTTGTTCCACTAGTTGAAATAGCCCCGGATTTTAAGCACCCTGTGCTGAATATTACAAATGAGGAAATGCTGAAGCGGTGTGAAGATAAGCTGGGAGTTGTTAAGTTATAAGTGATAAGTTGTAAGTAATAAGTAACTTAAAACTTACAACTTATCACTTATAACTTTTAAATGCTCATCACTTCAGAAGCGCTGTTAATCTTTTTAACAAGTCCCTGAAGTACTTTACCTGGTCCACATTCTACAAATTCTGTAGCGCCGTTACTGACCATGTTTTGAACGGACTGAGTCCATCTAACCGGAGCTGTTAACTGAGAGATAAGATTTTCTTTTATGATATTGATATCCGTTGCTGGCAATGCATTTACATTCTGATAAACAGGACAAACTGGTTTACTGAAGTTTGTTGATTTTATTGCCTCTGCAAGTTCCTCTCTGGCAGGCTCCATTAGTGGAGAATGGAATGCCCCTCCGACAGGAAGAGGTAACGCTCTCTTTGCCCCTGCTTCTTTCATTTTCTGACAGGCAATTTCAATGCCTTTCATACTTCCTGAAATCACAAGTTGTCCAGGGCAATTATAATTAGCAGCTACCACAATTTCGTCTGAAATACTCTTACAGATTTCTTCGACTTTGGTATCATCAAGACCAAGGATTGCCGCCATGGTGCTGGGGTTAATCTCGCACGCTCTTTGCATCGCCAAAGCTCTTTTTGACACAAGCTTCAATCCATCTTCGAAAGTAAGGGTACCATTAGCTACAAGGGCGGAAAACTCTCCAAGCGAATGCCCTGCAACCATATCAGGATTAAAGTTTTCACTTATTTTTGCCAGTACTACCGAATGTATAAAAATAGCAGGCTGAGTTACCTTTGTTTGCTTAAGCTCCTCATCAGTACCAGTGAACATTACATTAGTGATATCGAAACCAAGAATTTCGTTTGCTTTTTCAAATAGTGACTTTGCCTTTTCTGAACGATCGTACAAATCTTTTCCCATTCCTGAGAATTGAGAACCCTGACCAGGAAATACGTAAGCTTTCATCTTTTTTTAGTTTTTTCGGCTTGCAATTTAAAGCTTAACAGAAACTTAACAAAAGTTTAAACCAACTCTCTTCCTTTAACAAGGATAATTACCTGTTTTTCAAGATTGACAAAAATTTCTTATTTATCTTAAAATATGGAGCCAGCTTTTAATATTCTGTAATTCATCCTTCTTCCTCAATCGTCTAACATACTTTACTTCAGCCACATAATAGTATATTCCATCCTTATTCGTTCCTCCATTCCAATGGATAAAAATATCATCGTCTTGAACATGAACAAGTGCTCCCCACCTATTATATACTGAAAACTTTACTTTTTCAACATATCTTGGGGTAGGGAATGGCTCAACTTCATCATTTTTTCCGTCATTATTCGGCGTGATAAGGTTTGGCAATTCATAGTAAACACAATTATCTACACAAACTCTGTTACTTTGAAGGCCTTCTACTCCAAAAATATTGACGGCTGATACGGTATAGCACCCTGATAATGATATGGTATTAAAATCAATATATGTAGTATCTGGGACAGACTTAAAGAATCCCAGTTCATCATCTTCATATTGAGCAAAATAGATATTATAATGATCTATATTATTACAGAATGGATCCCCTACCCTTGTCCAGTTCAAAAGATTTCTATTTATTAATACAGTATCTTTACAGTCCTGACTTGTAATAGTCAGGAAAGGTGGTGGAGGTATCTGGTCATCTATCGGAATTTCACATTTAGTTTCCGAAGTACTAATCAGTGGCTTTGGATATGAAGCATTGCAGTAGCTTCCATAAGACTCCATGTAGTAACAGAAGGTATCACAGTTGACAAGATTTTCATCCGTAAAAGTTCCGGAAATATTTCCTGGCAATGTTTTATAAAGTGAAAACAGATTTTCACCATTTGCTTTTCTATAAAGTTTCAGAGAATCAATATTCCAGGGAACATTCATTGTCCAGGATACATTAACTTTCCTATCTCCCGGAGCAGTCTGCAAAAATAAGGTGCTGGCAGCATCGCTAGGTATTGTATCAGAAAATAGCAGGTCAACTCTATAATTATAAGAAGTATCTGCAGTGTTAAGAGGCTGATCAACAAATACTGTATCAGATGGTTGACCTATTTCCACATAATTTGTTCCATTAATACCGGTTGCTCTGAAGATTTTATATGTATAAGAACCACTTGGCAGATTTAAAGGCTTAAACCATTTAATGGTATTTTTTCCGGCTAATGTGTCGGTAATATCTACACTAACAGAAGCTAACACAGCAGCATTGTCGTCCAGGCTTCCACAGACTTCATCCGAACCTTTACTTAAACCACCCTGAGGCAGTTGAAAAGTAGCTACAATAACATAGCAATAAAAATTGCCCCTGACTATTTTATTATTGTCTAAATAAGTAGTGTCAGTAGCAGACACCTCGGCTAAAAATGTATATCCAGGAAAACCCTCAGATCCGACTTGACAGGGATCCTGCTTATAATCAGTAGTATCACAACTTTTCCTATAAATCCGAATTCTGGAAGCTGTAGAGCAATCATATTTCTCCCATGTCAACCGTAATCCTTTTCCTTCCGGAACCACAGTCTGTAATGTTGGCGCTTTGGCTATTACCTTTATCCGTAAAGTCTGATAATCTGCAAGTTGATAAGTTGTATCCGAAGGATAATCAACAGCCTTAAACTCCACCTGATGGGGTTGATTTCTTGCATGTTCACATTTTGTAACCCAATTAAAAATACCTTTAGGATTTTTGCCAAACGGAGGAGGATTAGTAAATGTTGCCCCTAAACTATATACTCCGGCGGGAGGGTTACTTAGAGGAAGGTTTGTAGAAGTAATTCTTACATCATGGTTATTGGGATCTGTCGCCTCAATCTCAAAAACTAAGGTATCTCCTGCTACTACGCATGTATCAAGGCCCTTGGAAAGCTCAGGAGGGTCATTTCTGGCCGGCAATACCTCAATCTGCATATCCCTGGTGATATAACCAATTCTTTGTCCGTTCCTCCATTCTTCTACATAAAATGCAACGTTAAACAGACCTTCTTCCTGAGGCACATCCCAAACCAAATCTCCTGTAATACTGTTTAGAGTCATATTGTCAGGTGTAAAATAGCCTGAAACATCAACCCCTGCTGCTTGCTTAGGTGTAACTAATCTGTATGAAATACTGTCACCTTCAATATCATAAGCACCAGGGTTGTATACATAAAGTTTTCCTTTTTGTGCTTTATCTAAAGGTGGAATTGCCATTTGAGGAGAGTTGTTAAGAACCGATATCCCGGAAATAACTGAAACTAAAGACTCTATGTAAAATGGAGTATTTATGGAATTACTGATATTCTTAATACTTCCATTTCTGTTGGACTCTGTGTATCCAACTTTGTAAGATCCCGTACCAGGATAAATATGTTCAAAATAGTAAATATTTTCATATGTATCGTTTCTGATAAGTCTTTTAGAAGCCCTGGGTTGTTCAGATGAAGTATTATCTCCAAAATTTAAGGTTGCAGTGGGATCATCAACACCAGCATCCACAGCAGGCCGGTTTGTATATACAATCAGTGTGAAGCTGTATTTAACATCCGACAATCTTTGTGTAAGTATATTTCCTGCCCTGATGTGAGTGGCATGTGTTCGTTGTGCCAGACAGAGCATAACGATTATTAAAAAATTTATATAACATGTTTTCAGAACCTTCATTTAAATCTCGCTGGGATTATGTTATACACGCGAATATTTATTACAATGGAAATCGAATTATGTTTGAAATATGACGAAAAATGCAAAAAATTGCATTGCATACTAAAATTCCCGAATGTAACTTTGGGCAAGTTAATATTAATTTAAAACTAAAAAAACACTATTAAATTATGGGCTGGTTAAGTAAGGCTTTGTCCGGAAACCTTGGTCAAAAACTGATAATGTCTTTAACAGGTCTGTTTCTGATCTCGTTCCTGTTAGAACATCTTCTCAGTAATCTGCTGCTCCTGAAAAGTGATGGAGCTGATTTCAACGCCTACGCGGAATTCATGAAAACTAATCCCGTGATACAGGCAGCAGAGTACGTCCTTTTCGGAGGCTTCATAGTACACATTATCTATGCAGCAATCATTACTGTAAAGAACAAAAAAGCCCGTCCTCAGGGATATGCTTACAACAATGCTTCTGCAAACAGCAGCTGGTTTTCAAGAAACATGGGATTGTCAGGGTCAATGGTTCTGATCTTTCTTATTGTACACCTGAAGTCTTTTTTTGTGCCTCACAAAATTACCAACACTGCAACTATGACCATTTATGATGATGCAATCATTACATTTGGCAATGTACCTTACACATTATTTTATGTGGCAGCTATGTTTCTTCTTGCATTTCACCTTAACCATGGTTTCCAGAGTGCATTCCAGACATTGGGACTTAGACATCCGAAATACACTCCGTTCATTAAAAAATTGGGAACAGCTTTCGCAATACTTGTTCCTGCAGGATTTGCAGCTATACCACTTTATATTTGTTTCATCAGATAGTCCACATAATTGATATGACGAAATTAGATTCTAAAATTCCTGAAGGACCTGTAGCAGAGAAATGGACCAAGCATAAATTCAATCTGAAGCTTGTAAATCCTGCTAATAAAAGAAAATATGATATAATAGTGGTCGGAACCGGTTTGGCCGGAGCTTCTGCCGCAGCGACTCTTGCGGAACTTGGTTATAATGTAAAAGCATTCTGTTTTCAGGATAGCCCAAGAAGAGCACACAGTATTGCTGCTCAAGGAGGTATCAATGCAGCAAAAAACTATCAAAATGATGGTGACAGTATTTTCAGATTATTCTATGATACTGTAAAAGGTGGAGACTACAGAGCAAGAGAAGGAAACGTGTACAGACTTGCAGAAGTCAGTGTAAATATAATTGACCAGTGCGTTGCACAGGGAGTGCCATTTGCAAGAGAATATGGAGGACTTCTGGATAACAGATCATTTGGAGGCGCTCAGGTTTCAAGAACTTTTTATGCAAGAGGACAAACTGGTCAGCAATTACTTCTGGGAGCATATAGTGCACTATCAAGACAAATCGGTCTTGGTAATGTTAAAATGTATTCCAGAACGGAAATGCTGGATCTTGTAATGATTGACGGTGCTGCCAAAGGTATCGTAACAAGAGATCTTGTTACCGGAGAAATTACTTCTCACGCTGGGCATGCCGTACTTCTGTGTACAGGTGGATATGGAAACGTATTCTATCTATCAACAAACGCACAAGGTTCTAACGTTACTGCAGCATGGAGAGCTCACAAAAAAGGAGCATTCTTTGCCAATCCTTGCTTTACTCAGATTCACCCAACATGTATTCCGGTTTCAGGAGATCATCAGTCTAAACTGACGTTGATGAGTGAAAGCTTAAGAAATGACGGAAGAGTTTGGGTTCCTAAAAAAGTAGGAGACAAAAGAAACCCTTCTGAAATTGCTGAAGATGAAAGAGATTATTTCCTTGAAAGAAAATATCCATCATTCGGAAACCTTGTTCCAAGAGACGTAGCTTCAAGAAATGCAAAAGAACAATGTGATGCTGATAAAGGTGTTGGATCTAGCGGCTTAGCAGTATATCTTGACTTTGCGGATGCAATCAAACGACTTGGAGAAAATTCAGTACGTGCAAAATATGGTAATTTGTTTGATATGTATGCTCAGATTACCGGAGAAAATCCATACAAAAATCCAATGCGTATTTATCCTGCAGTTCACTATACAATGGGTGGCCTTTGGGTTGATTACAATCTAATGACAACAATTCCTGGACTTTACGCACTTGGAGAAGCTAACTTCTCTGATCATGGAGCCAACAGACTGGGAGCCAGCGCATTGATGCAAGGACTTGCTGACGGCTACTTTGTAATCCCCTATACTGTAGGAGATTACCTTGCAGGCATAGGACCTAAAGCTGTGGATAAAAACCACCCTGCATTCAAAGAAGCTGAAGACAAAGTTAAAGCCTTAACTCAAAAATTCCTTTCAATAAAAGGAACTAAGAGTGTAACGCATTACCACAGAGAACTTGGCAGAATCATGTGGGACTACTGTGGTATGGCCAGAAATGCAGAAGGACTTACAAAGGCTAAAGCATTAATAAAGGAATTAAAAGAAGATTTCTGGAAAAACGTTAAAGTTCTTGGAGAAGGTGAAGAACTAAATCAAAGCCTTGAAAAAGCTGGTAGAGTTGCTGACTTTATAGAATTAGGAGCATTGATGGTAGAAGATGCCCTGAACAGAAATGAATCATGCGGAGGACACTTCAGAGAAGAATATCAGACTGAAGAAAACGAAGCAAAAAGAGATGATGAAAACTATGCCTATGTTGCCGCCTGGGAATTTAAAGGAGAGGATCAGGCAGAAGAACTTCACAAAGAAAACCTAAAGTTTGAAACTGTTAAATTAACCCAGAGAAGTTACAAATAATGAGCGGAACAATGAACTTAACTGTAAAAGTCTGGCGTCAGAAAAATTCTAAATCTGAAGGCAAGATGGTCTCTTACAATGTAAAAGATGTATCTCCAGACATGTCTTTCCTTGAAATGTTCGACGTTCTGAACGAGGACCTTATAAGCAAAGGAGATGAGCCTATCGCTTTTGACCATGACTGCCGCGAAGGTATCTGTGGTATGTGCAGTATGTATATAAATGGAAGGGCTCACGGACCTAAAACGGGTATCACTACCTGTCAGCTCCATATGCGTAGCTTCCAAGATGGGGATACTATTGTAGTAGAACCATGGAGAGCCTCTGCATTCCCGGTTGTAAAGGATCTTGTAGTAGACAGAGGTGCATTTGACAGAATTATCAATGCTGGTGGATTTGTTTCTGTAAACACAGGAGGAGTTCCTGATGCCAATGCAATTCCCATTTCTAAAATAGATGCGGATGCAGCTTTTGATGCGGCTACGTGTATAGGTTGCGGAGCATGTGTAGCTTCCTGTAAAAATGCATCAGCGTCCCTTTTCGTTGCTGCCAAAATTACTCAACTAGCCCTATTACCTCAAGGACAGGTAGAAAGAGCAACAAGAGTTGAAAAAATGGTTGCTCAAATGGAAGCGGAAGGATTTGGTGCTTGTACTAATACCGGAGCTTGTTCAGTTGAATGTCCAAAGGAAATCTCTCAGGATACAATTGCCAAAATGAACAGAGAGTACTATGCTGCTAAAGCAGGCTCTAAAAACCTTTAAGATTATTCGATACAATAAAAAAAAGGCGGCCCCTAAAAGAGTCGCCTTTTTTTATAATTTGTAATAAATACAAGCCTTACTTCTAAAGGAGAATTTTTCTTTTCTCTACAACAACATTGTTATTGATGTTCTTCCCTTCTCTATTAGAGTTTGAATTTGGAATTGGAGTTTCTTTAGGAATAACTTCCTCTTCTACTTCAACTCCGTCTTGATTTAAGGAATCTGTCGCCCCCCCTTCTCCCTCAGGTACTGCAAAACAAACAATATTTTCATTGTCAACCCAGGCACAACTAATAGAGACATTTTCTTCCTGCTCTTTCGCCGCATCTCCCTGGCCATATGAAAATACTGAAATACCCAAGAAAGCAATTAATCCAATCAACCATTTCATAATATCTTCCCTTTCCAAATTATCTAAAAGTTTAACCTGAATAGGAAACGGAAGGTTTAAATCTTATTCGGACTCCCCCTTTAACATCTGATTTTCAATAATATTTATTTTCTCCTCCAAAAATTTATTATACTCCTTTACTGAATTCAGGTAATTTTTCAAAATCTTGATTTCTTCCTCCTTTTGAGCCACTGTTTCAGAAAGACGAAGCTGCTCCTCCATAAGTGCAGTATTGTCCGCCATCAATTCACGGATTGTTTCCTGAGAATAAATTTCTCCACCCTCCCCTTTTTCAGCTCCAAATCGCTTTCCAAGAATAAGATGATCAAGAGATACATTAAAAAATTCTCCAATTTTTATTAGGGATTCTATCGAAGGAAGGCGTTTTCCTCTTTCATAATTGGCGATATTACTTCGATCTATATGCAGTAGATTGGAAATATCCTCCTGAGTAAGGTTTTCTTCCAACCTTAACTCTTTTAACACCTTATAAAAATTTACGCCGTCCATATTACTATTTAAAGAAATTGTACCACAAAATCAACCATTATGTTTCTTAAAGAAACATATTTAAAAAAAATTAATGCCAATAAATCCTTTTAATATCTAACTCGTACAATCACTAATAAATTCTCACTAATACTTGTTTCAATAAGAAACAAGTATTAGTTTAATGTTTGAATTCTAAACCTAAGCAATACCTAATTTCAAGTATGCACCTGTCAATAGAGGAAATTATACGAGGATGTAAGAAAAACGACTCTATTGCACAGGAAGCACTTTTTAAGCTATATTCCAAAAAATTGATGACTGTTTGCCTCAGATACTCTTCCTGCAGAGAAGATGCGGAAGATCTATTTCAGGAGTCAATGATTAAAATCTTTCAGAGTCTTCACTCCTTTGAAGAAAAAGGCTCTGTAGAAGGCTGGATGCGTCGGATCATTACTAATAATGCCATCAAAGAATTTCGCAAAAGGAAATACTTATCTTCTTTATCTGAGCCCGAATCTTTTAATTTACCGGTATTTACAGATGACGATGTCATTGAAAGAATGTCAGGAGAAGAATTGATGGGTGTAATCCATAAACTTCCGGAGGGCTCCAGAATGGTATTCAACCTTTTTGTGATTGAGGGCTATTCGCACAAAGAAATTAGTGAAATGATGCAAATCACAGAAGGGACTTCCAAATCTCAATTTTTTAATGCTAAAAAAATCCTTAAGACCCTATTAGGGAAAGGAGAAAAAGTAGATCAACTACAGCAAATCTAATTAACTCTTACGCTTTCTTTCTTCTATTTCTTTTCTAATAAGCGACAACTCACGGCCAGTCTGACCTTTAATGGATTTATTTTCTTCTGCTCGCCTTAGTAAATATGGCATCACAGCCTCTAATGGTCCAAATGGAAGATACTTACAAACATTAAAGTTTTTCCTGGATAAATTAAAAGAGATATGATCTCCCATGCCATAAAGTTGAGCAAAATAAACTCTTTCATCATTATTTTCCAGCTTCATTGATCTCATAATTTTAGTCTGAAGGAGATTACTTTCCTCATTGTGACTTCCTGAAACAAGTGCCAAATAATTAAGATTTTTAAGACAAAATTCGAGCGCTTCATTAAATGCCTGATCTGTTTCTTCCTTTGTGGGAAAAATGGGAGAAGGGTACCCTAAATCCAAAGCTCTTTTACGCTCCTTTTCCATATAGGCCCCTCGCACAAGTTTTACCCCAAGCTTATAACCATTTTCCTTTGCTGAATTTATCGCTTCTCTAAGAAGGAAAGGCATATCTACCCTGTACATCTGAAATGTCCTACAAATCAAAAGATTAACTTTATTATACTGACTCATTAATTTCAAAGTAACGGCATCGATAGTATCTTGGATCCAACTTTCCTCTGCGTCAACCATAAGTCTTACACCTGCATCGGAGGCATAAGCAGCAATTTTTTCTACCATTTGATTAAAATGAGAGAATTCTTCCTTCTCAATAAAATTTAATTCAATACCACTCTGTACTTTTTCCAAAATGGAAAAGCGGCATAAAGCTGTCATTTTAAATACAACAAAGGGAATATTCTTATCAGAAGCTGCTAAATCTATTGATTTCCGAAGTACATCCATAGTATGATCATATGCAGCCATAGAACTTTCTGCTTCAACTGCATAATCCAAAATAGTTTTAACCCCAGAAAAACTAAGCTTATCGATTGCATTTTTGCATTCATCCAGGCTCTCCCCTCCGCAGAAATGATTAAATAGTGTATTTTTTATTACTTTTTTAACAGGAAGTTTCCATTTTAATGCACTTTTTACAAAATAACTGCCTATCTTTGTTAACTTACTCATCCCCATAATTGTGAATAGAAAATTGATTTTTTTTAGTTCACGATCAGGACGGGAAGAAAAAGCTGCCGAAGTGTCGTCAAAAGATACAAGGTTGTGGTTGTCCATACGTTAGATAAGAACGACAATGGACAATGAATTGTTGGTCTAATTTATTCTTTGAAAAAAATTATGGAAGTTAATTTACAAGTAAATCCTTTAGAAAAGTGGGCAAAAGTAAAGGGCAAACCACTTGTCATTGCAGGGCCTTGCAGTGCTGAAACACCGGAACAGTTAATGGCAACTGCGAAGCTGTTAAAAGACCTTGGAAAAGTAGATGTACTTAGAGCAGGTATCTGGAAACCCAGAACAAGACCTAACAGCTTCGAAGGTGCAGGAGCAGAAGGTTTGAAATGGCTTGCTGATGTTAAAAAAGAACTAGGCATACCTGTTGGAACCGAAGTTGCAAATACACAACATGTTGAAGAAGCTTTGAAATATGGAATAGATGTACTTTGGATTGGCGCCAGAACAACTGTAAGTCCATTCTCCGTACAGGAGATGGCCGATGCACTTCAAGGTGTAAAGAATGTTGCGGTTTTGGTTAAAAACCCAACCCACCCAGAACTTCCATTGTGGATCGGAGCATTCGAAAGACTGTATAGAGCTGGTATAAGAGACCTTGCAGCTATTCACAGAGGCTTTGCAACATCTGATAAATCTAAGTTCAGAAATATCCCAATGTGGCAAATTCCAATTGAATTAAGAAGAATAGCTCCACAGATTCCTATTATCTGCGACCCTAGCCATATCGGGGGAAAAAGAGATCTTATATTTGAAATTTCTCAGAAAGCGCTTGACCTTAACTTTGATGGTTTGATGATTGAAACACACATCACACCTGAGAAAGCATGGAGCGACGCGGATCAGCAAGTAACTCCAGCAAGACTTTCGGAAATTCTTTCTGAACTGAAAGTTAGAAAAGACTCTTCTACTGACAAGGATTTTAACGATCATCTTGACGATTTAAGAAAGAAAATAGATAATCTTGACAGAGAGCTTATCGAAGTGCTTGCTTCGAGAATGGCTATCGTTGAAAAAATCGGTGAATACAAGAGAGAAAATAATGTGACTACCTATCAGGTAAAAAGATGGGATGACATTATGAAGAACAGAGCTGATCTTGCTACTAAGATGAACCTGAACCCTGAATACATTATAGAGATCTATAAAATCATTCACGAAGAAAGTATCAGAAAGCAGACAGAGATCATGAAAGCTGTCGCTTCAAAAGCTTAATTCTAGTTTTTTACATGAGGCACTGTTTTCAACTTCAATGCCTTTGTGAAAAAAAATATTTAAACCCGCAAGGTTATTAACTTTGCGGGTTTATTTTTGTATTTGTGTTAAGGCACAACTGAAGTAAGCATTAGAATTTTTCTTTAGAACAATTCTCTGCCTCCCCTTTAAAATCAAGCTAAGCAGAGCTTTTCTAAAGATTTTGGACTTAATCTTTTAGTTAGAAAAACCTTAACGGCATAAGTTTAAAAATTCATGAACAACCAATTAGTAGTCATCACAACAAGCATCAGAGAAGAACTGAACAGGTTTTTGAAGGAAAGAAAATTTTCTAAAATTGTATTGCTTGCAGATGAAAATACATACAAATATTGTTTTCCTCTCTTAGGCCTAAGCCTACCAGAAGAACAAATAATTGTAATAAAAAGTGGTGAAGAGCAAAAGAATTTGCGCACTTGTGAGTACATTTGGGATAAACTCACAAATCTTAGACTCGACAGAAAAGCATTGCTTATCAATCTGGGAGGAGGCGTTATTGGGGATATGGGCGGCTTTTGTGCTGCTACCTACAAAAGAGGAATCTCGTTTGTACAAGTGCCAACAACCCTTCTGGCACAAGTGGATGCAAGTATAGGAGGCAAACTAGGTATTGATTTTCATCTGTTCAAAAACCATATAGGAGTCTTTCGTATTCCTGATGCAGTGCTTATCGATACTATTTTTCTAAAGACTTTACCAAACAATGAACTACGTTCCGGGTTTGCAGAAGTAATAAAACATGCACTAATAGCTGACAAGAGCAAGTGGGAAGAGATCAGACAAAAGAGTCTGGCTCAGCAAGAGTGGCAAAATCTGGTAGAACATTCAGTGCTAATCAAGAAAAAAGTTACAGAAGAAGATCCAGAGGAAAAAGGATTGAGAAAAATTCTGAACTTTGGCCACACAATTGGCCATGCCATAGAAAGCTACTTTCTGAATATACCTCACAAAAAGCTATTGCATGGCGAGGCTATTGCGATAGGAATGATTTGCGAGGCATATATATCAATGAAAAACGGCTTCATTTCACAACTAGAACTGAACGAAATAAAAAATTATATCATTGCAATTTTTGGAAAAACAGAAATTTTTGAATACGATTCGGAAAAAATTCTACCTTTAACTTTGCAGGACAAAAAAAATGAGCAGGATGAGATATTAGGTTCCTTATTAAACCCGATAGGGCATTCAACCTACAACCATCCTCTTACATTTAAAGACATAATGGATTCAATTCGTTTTTATTCTTTATAAAAATGGCAAAAAAGAAACTGAAAGCTAAAACATCGGCCAAAAAAGCAGCCGTAAAAAAAGCAGCGGGCAAGAAAGCTTCCGCGAAGAAAGCAGCTGCGAAAAAGGCTACAGCTAAGAAAGCTGCAAGCAAAAAGACCGCCGCTAAAAAAACAGTTGCAAAGAAAGCTGCTGCTAAAAAAGCTACTGGCAAAAAAGCTGCTACCAAAAAGGTCGCATCTAAAAAAACTACTGCTAAAAAAGCTGTTGCCAAGAAAGCGGCAGGTAAAAAAGCAGTAGTAAAAAAAGCTACAGCTAAAAAAGTAACTGGCAAAAAAGCAGCCGCTAAAAAGGTAGTAGCAAAAAAAGTTACAGCTAAAAAAGCAGTTAGTAAAAAGACTGCTGGCAAAAAAGCAGTTGCTAAGAAAGCAGTTTCCAAAAAGGCTGTTAGCAAAAAAGTAGTTGCTAAAAAAACTACAGCGAAGAAAGCTGTTGTTGCTAAAAAGGCTTTAGCTAAGAAAGGTGTTGTTACTAAAAAGACTGTAGCTAAGAAAACTGTAGCAAAAAAAGCAGTAGTAGCTAAGAAGACTGTCGCTAAGAAGGCTATAGCTAAGAAAACTGTCGCTAAAAAAGCAATAGCTAAAAAGACCGTTGCTAAAAAGCCTGCTACCCCAAAAGTAGCTCCTGAAGTAACTACGGAAGTAATATCTCAGGTTCAGCCGGAAATTACATTAACAGAACAGATCACTTCTTCTATTCAGGAAAACGTTCTGAGCATTAACAAACTTTCTCAGACTATAGAGGTGGCTATCACCCCTCCTGCTTCAAAAAGTGAAAGCAACCGTGTATTAGTAATTAATGCACTTGCTGGTGGTTCTGCGAAACTTGAAAACCTTTCAAATGCCAGAGATACGCAAACACTCATCCGTCTTCTTAAATCTGATGAACAAGAACTGGATGTGCTTGATGCCGGTACTACAATGAGATTCCTTACTGCCTATAGTGCAGTAACAGGAAAAGAAGTAGTACTTACAGGCACAAAAAGAATGCAGGAAAGACCTATCGGACTTCTGGTAGATGCTTTAAGACAGCTTGGCGCTGAAATTGAATATGAAGGAAAAGAAGGATTCCCTCCTATTAAACTTTCAGGCTTTGACAAAGAAAAAGCTGAAAACAACAGAATTCAAATAAGAGGGGATGTTAGCAGCCAGTATATTTCTGCTCTTCTTATGATCGCTCCTGTTCTTCCAAATGGTCTGGTTCTTGAACTTACCGGAAAAGTAAGCTCTAAACCATATATCGAAATGACACTTGATCTTCTTTTCCATTTCGGGATAGAAAGCGAATGGGAAGGCAATATCATTACAATCAAAAATCAGGAATTTATCCCTGCAGATTATACAGTAGAATCTGACTGGTCAGCTGCAAGCTACTGGTATGCTATAGCTGCTTTGGCTCCTGATGCTAAAATCGAGTTAACTGGTTACAAATATGGTTCAATCCAGGGCGACAGCAAAATCGCTGACTTCATGGATCTTTTAGGAGTAAAAACAACATACCTTGAAGAAGGAATCTCTCTTGAAAGCCAGGAAGTGAAAGGCGTTGAATCACTTGACTTCTCTGACAATCCTGATCTTGCTCAAACTATTGCTGTAATTGCTGCAGCTAAAGGTATTGAACTTACATTGACAGGTCTTGAAAGCCTTAGAATAAAAGAAACTGACAGAATCACAGCTCTTCAGAACGAACTTAAGAAATTCGGAAGCGAACTGGTGGAAGTAGAAGAAAACTCTACATACAAAGTTGTAAATGGAGACTTCGAAGTAAACGGTCAGACTGTTGATACTTATGAGGACCACCGTATGGCGATGGCTTTTGCCCCTCTGGCTGTATTAGGACCAATTAAGATAGAAAATCCTGAAGTAGTAGAGAAATCTTACCCTCACTTCTGGGATGATCTGGAAAAAGCAGGATTTAGTTTCTAATCCTCAATAGATATATAGATCAATTGCAATTTGCTTTGATCAAATCAGAAGCCTGTGAAGACCCTAACTCAATTGACTTGGTTAGATCTTTACAGGCTTCTTCCTTTTCTTTCAGACTTAACTTCGCTACTCCTCTTAAATAATGCGCCTGAGCACTTGAGGATCTTATTTCTATCAAAGTATTAAGATCGTTTACTGCTTCTCTGAAATTGCCTCTGCCAATATTTGCCTCTGCGCGTTTTTGATAAAGGGAAAAATTCCCCGGATTGAGCTCAAGATATTTTGTATAATCAGCCTCTGCTTTATCAAAATTATTAAGCTTCATATACAGATTTCCTCTGTTTAAATACACATCCATTTTATCAGGCATGAGTTTACAGCATTGATCATAATCTTCAATTGCCGCCTGGATATTTCCCAGATTCGTCTTGACTGAAGCTCTGAAAAAGTAAAAATCAAACTCTTCCTTCTTGAGCATAATAGCTTTGTCCAAGGCCGCAAGAGAACTTGTAAAATCTCTAAGGTATTGATAAGTCATTCCGAGGATATAATGCACCTCTGCATCTTCCGGAGAAAGTTTCATTGCAATTTTTACATCGGCCATAGCCTGATTATAATTTCCAAGCCTGTTATTCGCCTTTGCACGATAGATGAAATAGTTCTTATTTTGCTTATCGAAGTTGATCGATTTGGTAAAATAATTAACAGATTCCGAATCCCTTCCCAGTCTGTAACTCAATACACCAAGTGTATATAAAATCTCAGCTGTAGGTTTTAACTCACTGCATTTTTTAAAATCCATAAAAGCCTCTTCGTACATGCCGAAAAGGTTATACAAAATTCCCCTTTCATATAATGCTGAAAAATGCTTCGGGTCAATCATGATAAGCTGGGAGTAATCCAATAAGGCTTCATCATCCAAGCCAATTTTGGATTTCAGTTTTGCTTTTCGGAAAAAATAATCTGTGTTTTTGGGATTGAGCTTTGTGAGCTTGTCGAGGTCTTCCATGCACTGGAAGTTGTTTCCTAGTTTATCATTGGCCTCAGTCCTTCGGAGTAAAGCTTCCTGATAATCAGCCTGAATAATTATGGCTGCAGTAAAATCATCAACTGATTCCTGATATTTTCCTTCTTTAATTTTTTGAGTTCCACTTTCATATAAAGCTTTAGCCTTGGGGTTTATATCCTGACTAAAACCAAATCCGGAGAGCATTACCAATAAAAAAATGAACGTAACCTTTTTCATTGTCAGCACTAAAACAAAGATTTAAAATAATCTGATGCCAATTTCATTCTGCTTCCATACCAGGAAAAAATCTCCCCGTTAACGAGTTTAACGGACTGAGTGGGACATAGTTGTTCTAGCTCCACCTTGTCTTTTTCCTTAAAAAAATAAGGCTCTGAAGATAAAAGAATTATATCTGGAGCAAGAGCCTTAATTTCATCCAAATCTGTGATAGGATATCTGTTTCTGTCTTTGAATACATTTATAAAACCTGCTTTTTCCATCATTGCATGGATATAGGTATCTCCTCCTACAGTCATAAATGGTTTTTTCCAGATGAGATAACATGCCCGGAGATTTGTTGTGGGACTGTATGCATCCATGCAGTCTTTTATTTCCTTCATTAAATTTGTGGCTTCTTCATTTTTTTCTGTCAATAACCCTAAACTATTCATCATCGCAAAAGCTTCCTCAATAGTCTTTACCTCGCCAACCCATACCGGATATTTTTTCTGTAATTCATCTATTGCTGTTTTTTCATTTTCTTCTTTATTAGCTATGATCAGATCCGGAGAAAGTGCATCTATCTTATCAAGGTTGATATTTTTAGTCCCCCCGACTTTAACTTTATCATAAACAACATCTGGATATTTGCAGAATTTGGTCACTCCTACTACTTCATTTTCAAGGCCTATGTCAAACAAAAATTCCGTAACTGAAGGGACCAGACTCACGATCCTTTTTACTGGTTTGATCAAAACCAGCTTTCTGCCCAACATGTCTGTGTGAATTGACTCCATTAAATCCATCTTTATTAATTGAAGGTGTTCTTCAGTTTTACCACTTTAAAATTATGTAAATTTGCTACTTTATTCCTGACAATGAAAAAGATAAATATCCCTTTTAAGGGAAAGCTAGGTAAGTTGCTATTATTTCTTCCACTTATCGCCGCAATAGTATTGTTGTATCTTTCATATAAGTCAGACTGGATGATTTATCCGGGAATGATGGTTGCCTCTTATAATGACCAACTCAATGATAACGGAAATTCAGAACTTCACTTTCTGGATACCACGCATCACCAACTTCTCTTTGAATACACTTTAAACTACGGAGCACCCTATCCCTACCTTGGTGTTTCAATCTTTCCTGAATCAGGTTTTGTGGACCTCTCCGATTTTGATTATCTGGAAATTGAACTTGAAGCGGACAAATCCAAGAGAATCCCTATTCACATCCTTGTGAATGTTCCAGGATTTTCCACTACAGAAGATGCAGTCAGTTATCGCCAAATGGAACAGGAGATCGATTATTCGCCTGATCAAAAAGTATATAGACTTTACATCAACAAGTTTAAAACACCAAGCTGGTGGTTTACAAAATGGCAAGTAAATGAAGACAAAATTGGTTTACCCAACTATTCTCAAGTACCATCTTTTTCCATACAAAATTGCCAGTTACTAAAAACCGGTGTGAGGGAAAGAATTAAACTGTCTTATATAAAAGCAGGAAAAGAAAATTGGTTTCAAGTATTAATTATAACTGTGACAACTGTGGCCTTTTATATTCTGATATATTTTTATTTGAAATTTAAAAAGCAAAGAAGTCTTTCCTCAAATCAATATCCTTATCAAAAACTTAATATCAGCAATATCGCTGATGAAGATGCTCAGAAAATAATCAAATACATCGCTGAAAACTACCAACGTGAAGAGCTCAACTCTGAGGTAATGCAAAAAGAACTGGGAATGACAGAAAGTAAAATAGCTACCATTTTCAAAACATCCCTGAATACAACTTCAAAAAAATACCTGAACACCATAAGACTTCAGGAAGCTTGCAGATTGCTGGAAGAAACTGACAGACAAATAAGCGATATCGCATATTTCGTTGGATATTCCAATATTCCTCATTTCAACAGAGTGTTTAAAGAAAATATAGGATGCACACCAAATGAATTCCGGAAAAACCTGTTAAAAACCTCCTGATTCATTCATAAATCCCTTTTGCGAAGGATTCTGCGGCAAAATGTAAAGTCATTTAAAGTCTCTTTTTAGTATTTGGTGTAAAAAAGAAACGCATAAAATGACACAAAGAAATCTGTTTATCTTAATCCTGCTCATCTGCTTCCTTTATAATAGATCATCAGCACAATCTAGGGGATACAGATTAGATTTTAACAGTAATGACTGGACACCTTCCTATAGCCATCCGAACTTCACTGTAAAAAACAAGGATGGCATTCTCAAAATCAATGCTCAAGCTGTCGGATCTGATTATGAAAATTTTGTGGGGTATTTTCCTAAAACAGATTTAAGTGCCAATCCCTTTGTTTATGTGAAAATCAAAACGCAATATCCTGTAGACTTTGAGCTAAGGTTACTTGATAAGGCTAATAAAGAAACAAACGACGATAACCCTAAAATTGTCGTTTTTCCTGCTGCTGAATATAAATGGATTACTTTTGATTTTACCAATAAATTTAAACAAAGCTGGCCAACAAATGATACCGTTAATAGCAGGGAGATTGTCAAACTAGCCATTATCCTTAATGGAGGCGGTCCTGACTTTACAGGATGGATTAATATAGATGAAATCATTTTAGGAGATTCCAATTTGGTGAAGCTACCCTATGATCCCATTGTTTATCAACCTAAAGTAAATCAGGTAGGATACTTTATCAAAGCTCCGAAAATAGCTATCATTCCTTCCGATAAAACGCTTAATTTTCAGATCATAGAAAAGACAACGAAAACACCAGTTTTCTCAGGCACCACATCTGCACCTTCGAAATGGCAGTATTCAGAAGAATCAGTTGTAAAAGCTGACTTTTCTGAACTTGAGCAGGACGGTCATTATTATCTATTAGCAGAAGGGTTAAAAGCTTCCTATGATTTTGCAATAAGTGACACAATTTTAAATGGTCTGCAACCTGCAGCTATAAAGGCTTTTTATTTTAACCGGTCTTCCATTGACATAGCAGAACCATATGGAGGAAAATGGAGCCGTGCGAAAGGACATCCTGATGATCATGTAATCGTTCATTCCTCTGCTGCTTCTTCGGAAAGACCGGAAGGTACGGTTATTTCTTCCCCTAAAGGCTGGTATGATGCCGGAGATTATAATAAGTATGTTGTTCCGGCAGGAATATCGGTATGGCAACTGCTTTCTTCATGGGAATATTTCAGGTCTGAGACTAATACCCTGAACTTAGCAATTCCGGAAAGCAATAATAACCTTCCTGACATACTTGATGAAGCCCTGTGGGAAATAGAATGGATTCAATCTATGCAGGACCCGGCTGATGGTGGCGTGTACCATAAACTCACTAATGCAACATTTGATCCCATGGTAATGCCGGCAGGTGCAACGACTCCAAGATATGTTGTAAAAAAAACCACTGCAGCTACATTGAACTTTGCTTCTATGCTGACAATAGCAAGCAGGATATACAAGCAATTTCCTGAATTCAAAAAAGATATTGCGAATACATGGCTCACCCAGGCTGAAAATGCATGGGATTGGGCTGTAGCTCACCCTAATGAGCAATATGATCAGGATCTGATCAATCAGAATTATGATCCTGATATACATACAGGCGATTATGGTTTACAAAGTTATAATATAGAATGGGCGGATGAATGGTTCTGGGCTGCAGTAGAATTATACATAGCGACGGGAAAACTGAAATATTTAAACAAAATAAATTTTCAGGACAAGCCTCTTGAAGTACCCAAATGGTCCAATACAGAGTTTATGGGAATTATTTCACTGATAAAAAACAAAGACAAGTTTTCATCCTATGAAGTCGAGCATGCAGAAAACCGTTTGATAACATTTGCCAATGTCCTAAATGATTATGCCAAAAAATCTCCATATGCAACCTCTATGGGAGCTATGGCCTATGACTTTGGCTGGAACAGCAATGCCAATGCGACAAACCATTCTATGATTTTGCTTCATGCTTATGAGCTTACGGAGAATAAAGAGTATTTTAATACTGCAATACTGAATATCGATTATCTGCTCGGAAGAAATCCATTGAATTATTGCTTTGTAACTGGCTTTGGCACTCAATCTCCTCAACATATTCATCATCGCATATCCTCTGCTGATGGTGTAATTGAACCTGTTCCAGGTTTAATAGTGAATGGCCCTCATAATGATGACCTCAGCTTTTGCACCTATCCCACAACGATTCCTGCATTCACCTACCTTGATGATGAATGCAGTGCACCCACCAACGAAGTTGCAATCAATATTAACTCTGCGTTAGTCTACTCATTGAATGCCTTGAAAAGCATTTATAGTGAGAAAATTCTTAGTCCGGTAAAAAAAAAGACTTCAGAAGAAAAAATAGCCTTGTATCCCAATCCAAATGACGGGACATTCGAAATAGCAGTTCCTGAGATTTTTAAAAATGGCCAGTGGAAACTAATGAATACGAATGGAAATCAGATGGCACAAGGAGTGCTTTCTTCAGGAGCAAAGCAGGTGTTTTCATTTCATGATTTACATGCGGGGATATATCTGTTAATTTTTGATAAGGGAGAAAACCAAAGGAGAATGAAGGTGAATATTTATTAATGATAATAGTTAAATAGTTCTTTTAAATAAAGGGAGCCCCAAAGCTTCCCTATATTTTTCGAGCTCACGAATTCAGTCATTTTCATTGAAAATTGACTCTTTTTATCTAAAAACTGGACCTTTTTGAGTGAAAATTGTGACTTTTTACTCAAAAACTGAGTCCTCTTGCCCGAAAATTTACGATAGACCCCTGAATTTTAAACTCTTTTAAAGTGAATTTTCTTCTAAAAAAATTAAAAATTGGAGTAAAAAGATTAAAGTTTTAAAAAAAAAGTAAGGGTTGATCAGAAAAACTGATGTACCTCAATCCTAGACAGTTTTTTGGGTAATCTTAAATCTGTACCCCCCTTCATTAATCAAGTATTGATATTTCTATTACAACACATATCACTTATATTGGATCATTGGGGATATGCGGATTTCTTGGAATGGCCTTATAACTATCTGTCGGATCAAATGAAGATGGATCAGTACCTGTAAAAGCTTTTATTAACGCTTCCTTTATGATTGTGATATCTTTAAAAGCATTGTACCATATAGAAAAAAAACCTTTTGCTTTAGCTGCATCTATAAGAAGTGGAATAAATCTATCTTCCTTATGCCCCCAATCATCCCATTGTTTCCTCCACATTTCATTCGCAGAGTGCCAAGCTTCGTATCTATATTTCCACCTTAAATCAGTTGCCCGAGGATTTACAGTTAATGCATCTAATTTGCATAAGTCGATCGTGTTTTTAGCTTTAAGGTGATTTATTGTATGGTTATTAGCAGGGATTGGAATGCATGCATATTGCTTATTCCTTTTAGGATGAAGAATTACTATATATTCAAAAATCAGGTGAGTATTGTTTTGGTCAGGGAAATAATGAAAATTCACAGGCTTATTTCCTTTTGCTCTATTGCATGGGCCGCAGGCTAAAAGCATGTTGTCCCATTTTAATAGTGATCCTGCTACTTGACCTGATTGAGGTACTTTTGGTTTAACGTGTTCAACCTGTGGACTGTCATTTAGCACCATATTGCAGTATGAACAATAATTTCCAAGTACCTCTAATAAATCTTCTCTCCAGTCTTTGTAATCTGTGACCGTTTTGTCGACTCCCTTTATTTGGGGTACACTTCCCCTTAATACCGGTCTCATGCTTAAATATCCTTTTCTAACCTTTTCATCTTTAAAAATGCCCTCACCGCAGGGTCTGAAATATGTAATTCTATTTGGTCCAATTTATGTTTCACCTCGTTTTTATTGTGGTCATCTAATACCACTAATGTTTTTAGATATTCTGAAGAATAGTCTTCCTCAATTATATTGTCTTCTGACATCTCTGAAGGAACACCCATAACATCTTCAACTACTTCAGAAATTGAAAGCGATCTTAAATCAATATCAGTAACCTTATCCAGATTGATAAGCTCTTTCGATGATAGACTCTGAACAATAAATGGCGAATGTGTTGTACTCACAAATTGAATTTTAGGAAATGCAAGTTTCAAATCTTTAATTACATGTCTTTGCCATGATGGATGAAGATGAAGATCAATTTCATCAATCATAACCACTCCTGCACTTTGACCAACAGCATCCCTATCTAAGTATCCATTTAAAATTATGCATCTATACGCTATCTCTGCTACCATTTCAGTAAAAAAACGAATTCCATCACTGTGAAATTCAATTGGCAGTAAATCTGATACATCTCCTCCAATATCTACTTTAACCCATAACTGGCCACTTACAACCTCAAGTTCGACTATATATGGATTTGCCTTTTTTATAGCTTCCAGAAAAGCATCCATTGTATTCGGATACTCTTTTTCATTTTTTCTTAAAATTTCATAAGAACTTAACCAATCTTCATATCTAAAAGTCGAAGACTTCATTTCATACCAATCTTGATAACCTTCCTTAAAAATCTGTCTCCCTATTCTGGAGGTTCTGTTCCGTCCTGCTCCATGTGCTCTTGAAGTACCGAAAAATGCTATTATAGGAAGGGGGATTTTATCGTTACCTTCTTTTACAATTTTTTCGTATTTATCCTTTCCTATTTTCCTGATATTTCCTACCTCCTTTTCACTGGAAGTTGTAGTATTACTCTCCTCAAGAATCTGCCTTTTCCAGCAAATAGATTGTCCTTCTGCAAAACTACCATATGCCTCAACTTTAACAGGTTTGACTTGAACCAACTGTTTTTCTTTATATGCCAAATGAATTTCATCTGGTGTTATATGTCTTTTTTTAACTTCAGGGATAGATAAAAAAAAGGCTCCACAGGCAATTCTCAATGAATGCAAAATCGTTGATTTTCCCTTACCGTTTATTCCAATAATCACAGTAAATTGATCATTGAAGTTATATTCAACTTCATCTGAAATATTTCTGAAATTTTTTAACTTAATCTTATCTATAATCATGAAGTTATTTTATTTTTCTTTTCAGTGTTCAAAACAAACATTATTAATAATAAACACAATCAAGTGGAGCTGAAATCTGTTATTCACAATCATGACTTACCTCAGTTTTGTCATGCTCTGTTTTTCCGTAAGATGCTTAGCGGTTTTGCGATTTATTCCTGCTAATATTATTCAACTTTTTTATTTCCAATCTAGGTACCTTATGCTGACACATCTTTAAATTAAACAAGGTAAATTATTACTATATAACAATCTTTTTCGTTCAACCAACAATTAATTCTTTAAAAATAAGCCTTTATCTTTAGCATACAAAAAGGGATATCTATCTTAAAAAGAAATTTTTGAGTGAAAATTTTGAGCGGAGGCGTACGGATATAAAAAACTTGAAAAAAAATGAATTAAAAATTATTTTTGAAGAAACCAAATTAACTCCTCGCCATCTGGAGGTGCATTGTTTCATCTTCAGAATAAAAATATTATTAAGTAAAAAACTTTAGCTAAGAGGTTTCATTACCCTCTTAGCATTTTTAAATTACGATTGCAAGAAGAGACGTTCTCAAAAATCAACCAAACCACTCCTTCTCCTGCTCTTCGGTCAGATTGCCACCACAAAGGATCACGCCTACATTCTTGTTCTTAAATTTGTTATTATATTCCATTACTGCAGCAATACCGACAGCAGAGGATGGCTCAACTTTCAAACCTGTATGTTTGTAGATCAGTTTAACTGCTTCTATGATACTCTTCTCTTTAACTAAAAAGCCTTCATCGATTAATCCATTCATGTCCTGAAGAGCCTGAGGAATTGGTACACGAACTGCAATGGCATCTGCCACGGTGTTTAATTTTCTATGGTGAACAACTACCTCCCCTTTCTTCCATGAGTCAATCATTGCGGATGCTTCTTCAGCCTGAATCGCCACCATTTTAGTTTCTGGGCTAAGTCTTTTAAAAACACTGGCAACTCCATTAAATAAGCCTCCATTACCCAATGCAACTAATAGGTAATCTAATTTTTCCGGCAATGCAGCAAGCTCCACACCAATAGTACCTGCACCTTCAACAGTCTCAATATCAAGGCTGTCTTCAATAACTCTTACACCAGATCTTTTAGCGAAATACCTTGAACCTTCTTTAGCTCCTTCAAAATCATCACCAAACAAAATAACGTTGGCTCCCAGCTTTCTCATAAGGTTCACTTTAACGGTATTGGCATTAAAACTTGCGAATACAGTAAGGTCTATGCCTTTCTTCTGACAGGAAAAAGCCATTGCCTGACCAAAGTTTCCGGCACTTGCGCAAATGAGTTCAGTCTCGTCTTTCAGATTTGAAACCAGTAATTCAGCACCTCTGCCTTTGAAGGAACCTACAGGATTCTGAATTTCAACCTTTAGATAAATATTAGTTCCAAGAACTTCAGATAATGATTGACTTAAGTATTGAGGAGAATTCAGGAATACCGGATCAATGACTGTTGATGCATTATTAATTCTTTCCTGAGAGATTCTGTTTTCCAGGGTTTTCATGAAGGGGGCTGTTATTATTCAGCTAATATCCAACATAGAAATTTGAATATCAAATTCATGGTTCAATCTCTTCAGTCTAATTTTATATTACATAATTAACTGCAATGCACTTCAACCTGATTATGAAACAATTCTATCAATCATCTTTTTTTTATTCAATAAAATAAATTTTTAAAACCTGTAGAAAGATTCTACAACCATTAACAATGGCAGGATTAAACGAGTATTATTAACGATTAAATCATTATTATAACAAAACAATTTTGTATTTTGCTACAACGATATTTATATAGAATAATGGATCAGATATTTGTAATTGATGATGATTCCATAAGTAACTTTCTTGTAGAGAAGCTACTTGTAAAATTAAATTTCTGTAAAGAAGTAAAAATCTTTACTAATGGCCTCGAAGCATACAGACATCTTCTTGTATCAGAGAAGCTTCCTTCATTAATTTTTCTTGATATCGATATGCCTGTGATGGATGGATATGAATTTATAAATCAATTAAAAAAATCCGGACTTGATAAAAAAATACCTGTTCTTGTATTTACTAATTTTAACAGAGAAGAAGAAAAGCTTAGTCTTCTCGGTAATTTCAAAGTAGTTCAGAAACCTTTAACTCTTGAAAAAATGCAGATGCTTTTTCCAGCAACTGCATTTTAAAACAAATAACTTATTTCTTATATATCTCAATTTCAATCTCCATTAAATCACCACCTTCACTAGAGTCCCCCATTTCCACGTAATATCCGCCTTCTTTAGAAGTCCATACCTCATCGTTTTTGTCATTGGTAATGAATTTACCATAACGTTCATTAAAATACTTCTGAAAATCATCAATCAGGGACTCTTCAAATGAAAGATTTATATTTTCGATAAATGCTATACCAAAGCCATTTACTTTTTGCTGATCATCGAGATAATAGATAATTTCAGCATATTCATTCTTATCTATTTCTTTCTTGAAGATCATAAAGTTCTTACCATCTGCAATGAACTGAGCATCTTCTGTTTTTTTCACCGTTTCAGCAGGAACTCCAAAATCATATCCCCTTATGACTCCTTTTTCACTTTTTATAACAGCCTGAACTTCTTTTCCATGGCCTTGGAGATAGTCCTTTGTCTGAGCACGTGCAGCACAGATGACTAACATTGAAACTATTAATAGTAATGTTTTTTTCATATAGTAAAGTTAATTAAGGGTTTTTCCTTACAAATATAACATTAACACTAAGGGAAAACAAGCATCTGCTTGTAAGTGAAAACCTTATACTTTACTACTTATTTAGCCAGTCTAATTCCATCTTGTTCCAGTACAATCAGCCTTTTCTTATATAAAAGTCCTACAGCTTTTTTAAAAGACTTCTTGCTCATCTGCAGCCTGACCATTATTTCACCGGCATCACTATCATCATTAAGGTCAAGATATCCATCATTTGCTTTAAGCTTTTGCAGAATGAATTCAGCCGTAGGATCTACATTCTTAACTCCTTGTTGCTGAAGGCTTACATCGATCTTATTATCCTCTCTGATTGTTTTGATATAGCCTTTGGTTTTATCTCCGGGGTAAATGTTCTTAAAAATTTCATTATGATATATCAATCCTTTATATCGATTGTTAATGATCACATTTACACCAATTTCAGAAGAATCACCAATGAGTAAATCAACTTCTTCTTCTTCTTCCAGTTCAATATTATCTTTTTCCAAATATGGATCGATCTTGCTCGTAGCAGCAAGACGATTGCTCACCTCATCAAGAAATAAATAAACAAGATAGCTTTCGCCACGCTTCATATTCTTTTTCTGTTCTCCAAAGGGGACCATAAGATCCTTTTCCAGTCCCCAGTCAAGAAATGCTCCTGCACTGTTTATATCTTTCACCTCAAGACATGCAAACTGATTCAACTGCACTTTAGGAGTCTGAGTAGTAGCAATAAGTCTGTCTTCGGAATCAAGATAAATAAACACTTCTATTTCATCGTCCACAACAAGCGTTGACGGAATATACCTGTGAGGTAATAATACCACCTCTTCTTCTCCATCTTTTCCCAAAAACATCCCGGGAGGTGTCAGCCTTAAGGCTCTTAATTTGTTAAATTTTCCTATCTCAAACATTCAGTAAAAGTATTTCTAATTTCTTAATAAAATTCATAATGATAAAACCATTAATGATCAATAACCTTTAAGGTCCAGATCATTAGTTTCTATAATGGGAACCTTCTTTTTCATCTTCTTTTGAATGACACCAAAATGATGATTGTCGTCTTCACATAATAAAGTGATGGCTTCACCCGGAGATTCTGCTCTTCCCGTCCTCCCTATTCTATGAACATAGTCTGTTGGCGATCTTGGCAGTTCATAATTGATTACAAAAGGAAGAAACTGTATATCAATGCCTCTTGCAGCAAGATCTGTAGCTACGAGCACTCTTAGTTTTCCTGATTTAAACTTCTTCAATGCATCCATACGTGCTCCCTGGCTTTTATCACCATGCATAGCTGCTGCCTCAATCCCATTTTTATTTAGCTTAACTACAACATTATCAGCTCGTTTTTTAGAGGAAACAAATACCAATACCTGTTGCATATCACGGGTTTTAATGAGATATCTTAACAACACTCCTTTCCTGTCCGGATGAACAATGTAGGCCGACTGTTTTATCAGCTCAACTGATTGTTCATCTTTTTTAATCTCTATAGTAAGGGGATCTTTAAGGAGATTTTCTTTGATAGAATTAACAGCTTCTCCAAGGGTTGCTGAGAAAAGTATTGTCTGGCGCTGCTTAGGCAGAAGTTTAAATACTCTATCCATTTCTTCTTCAAACCCCAGATTCAGCATTTTATCTGCTTCATCAAGAATCAATATTCTGACATCAGATAGAAATACAGCATTATTATCTATAAGTTCAAGCAAACGACCAGGCGTTGCAACCAGAATATCCGTTCCGCTCATAGCCATCATCTGAGGATTGATGGAGACTCCGCCATAAACAGCAAGGGTCTTTAATTTCTCAGGAAGGCCCGAACTGAATTGCTGAAACACCTCTGACACCTGCACTGCAAGTTCTCTCGTTGGCACCAGTACCAGGACTTTAACATACCTGTTTCTTGAAGGAATTTTATTTTGTAAAAGATCTAAAACCGGCAATACAAAACTCGCAGTTTTGCCTGAGCCTGTTTGTGCTATTCCCAAAACATCCTTTCCTTTGAGAATTACAGGAATGGCCTGTTGTTGAATGGGGTAGGCTGTTTGATACTGTTTTTCTATAGCTTTTACTAAAGGCAGAGACAAACCAAGAGAGTTGAAGGACATTATATATAATTTTTCGACATTTAAATATACGACTATTTAGACTGCCTTTTTAGAGACAATATCAGGAATGAAGGAGAAGTATGGGAAAAAGAGGATCATTGCATTTTCGCAAAGTTCAATATCCTTTTTCGAAAAGGACGTCATAGATAAATTTTAAGAAGAATAAATCGAAGCAATTTGAAAAAATCTAAAATAAAAATTAGAAGAAGGGTTATTTAAAAACCAATACAAGACACTACTTTTCAACGCCTTAGAAATAACCAACAAGATCTAATCTTGAAAATTCTGAAAGAAATAAAACAAATTGCCTCATTTTTAACTTAATTCTATATTAATTCTATAGAGTATACGCATTTTCTTAAAACTTTTGTATATTTGTATGATGAAATAACCTCGATAGGATTTTCAGAATTACAAACAAGAACCACGCAGAAAAACAATATGCACATGGAGCCAAATTCGACATTCTTACCTGCTGAAGGTGCTGATAAAGAGAAAGCACAAGATCAAGATCAGGAGCTGAATAAAATCGAAACTGAAATTGAGCAGCTCGAGAATGCCGGAGCTAATTTGGAGGTAAACGAACAGCTCATTGACAAAATCAATGAATTTAATGCAAAGAGTCCTAAAATGCGCTGGATTGTTGGTGGTACCATTGCATTTGTAATAGCAGCATTTCTGATTTCTTATAACATTATAGCTTCTCAGCCAGATTTGGTTGAACCAATCGCACTATTCCTTGAGAGCATTTTTAATGTTAATCTTATAGATTTCATACTTGTAGGTTTAGCCGCCCAAATGGTTGACGGTGCATTAGGTATGGCATATGGAGCAACCTGCAGTTCATTTCTTTTAACATTAGGAGTTCCACCTTCAGTTGCCAGTGCAAGTGTACACGTTGCAGAAGTTTTTACAACAGGAGCCTCCGGAATTTCTCACCTTAAATTCGGCAATGTCAATAAAAAACTATTTAAATATCTTCTGATACCGGGAATGCTTGGTGCTATACTTGGAGCTTATCTCCTGTCTGATATCATCAATGGCGATATTATAAAACCGTTCATTTCTGTTTATCTTTTAATACTCGGAGTTATTATACTCAGAAAAGCTTTCCATAAAACCCAGGTTAAAAAGAAAACCAAAAACCTTGGCTGGCTTGCCGGATTTGGTGGATTTATGGATGCTGTTGGTGGTGGGGGCTGGGGCCCCATAGTTACTTCTACCCTTTTAAGCAGAGGAAGAACAGCTAACTATACAATCGGATCTGTAAACCTTGCCGAATTCTTCATTGCTCTTGCTGGTGCTGGTACATTCCTGATCTTTACCGGAATATCAGGATGGCAAACGATCATCGGACTTGTAATAGGTGGTATTATTGCTTCTCCTTTTGCTGCATTTATAGTTTCAAGAGTGAAACGTAAGCCAATTATGATTACAGTTTCTCTGTTAATTATAGTGCTAAGTTTAAGGACTTTCTTTAACACTAACTATGCAAAACTTTGGGATAATATCCTGGGGTTGTTTTAAAAGAAACTCATCTCCTTCTCTTCGTCTTTATAATATGAAAGGAGAAGAAACAGAAAGAGTCTGCTCCATATCGAGGCAGACTCTTTTTGTTTTTGTAATTACTACTGACAATTTCGTGGCTCTGAAAGAAAGTAAAGATATCATCTATTTTTAGTATATTAGACAGCTAAATAAACGACAATATTTATTTTTTAAATTCAAAAACTAAAGGGATGGAAAGTTGGGAATCGGATTTTAATAAGAATTTATTTTGCCTGCTAAACCCTACTGCCAATAACCTTTTATTCCATGCTACGAGAAGATATTGACAATTACTATTTGACCAAGGAAGAACCGAATAAAAGTTGTTTGCTTGCTCTGAGAAGTATTATCCTCGAGCAAGATAAAAATGTTGCAGAAACTCAAAAGTATGGAATGCCTTGCTTCATCTATAAAAAAAAAGCATTCTGTTACCTCTGGACAGATAAAAAAACTAATGAACCTTATATTCTGATGGTTGAAGGAAAATACCTTGATTTCCCAGAATTAGAAGCTGGCAATAGAGCAAGAATGAAGATCTTTAGAGTTAATCCGAAGAGAAATTTAGCTATTAAAAAGATTCATCTTATCCTGAAGCAAGCTCTGGATTTGTATAGAAATGGGATAATAAAGATTAAATAATAAAAGATTGTTTGCTTTTAGTTTATTACTTCTCGGGAGCTTTACTTTTCAAGAATAAAATCACCATTCCAAACAAAATAAGAACGGAACTTACAGCAATAATCTCTAATGAATTATCTACATAACCTCCGAAACAACTATAATGTCCTGCTACTCTTCTGAATAAATAAGCAATACCTATAACAATAAATGACCTTCCTAAGGTTTTAGAGTTTAACATACTCCTAATCCAAATGTAGTCCAATTCCGGAACAAAAAACTTGACCTCACTTTCTATTATATTTTAATGTATCAAGCAAGCCTACTACACACCAATTTAAATCAACCTGGCTGCATTTATATTCATCAATTTGTCCATACTTTTTATAGGATGAAGTATTAAATCCATCTTCAATATCATTGTACCAAATAACCTGACGCCCCAAAATTGCAACTACCCAAAAACCTCCTCCTTCATCCCCGTAATCTTTCTCCATCCATTTTTCCGGTTGGATTTTTATTAAATCCCAAAAATTCAATTGTTCATCAGTAAGTTCAAATTCCCCTTTTAAAATTAAATTCTCCAGGTCTATAAGTGATATCGGTTTCCACATAGTTATTAAAGTTAATACATATACTTCTCCTTCTGTGTTTTCCCAAAAAAATACAGGAGGAGAATATTAATCCAATTATAAATTTACAATTTCATAATGATTTTTTTGTTGTAGATATACCAAACATAGCATCAAACAACAAAAACCTCTCCTTCTGGTATTTTTAAAAATGACTTCAACCTACTGACATACTGCTGTCACTCCTGAGCATTAATTTTGATTCATCATCAACTAAAATCTAGAATAAAATGAAAAACACACATGTACTGAGAGGATTAGCTACAATTAACTTTTACGCTTCAGACCATGAAGCTGCAAAGAAATGGTATAGCACCTTTTTAGGAATAGAACCTTATTTTAATGTTCCCGGATATGCAGAATTTCGTCTTGGAGACTATCAGCACGAACTGGGTATCATTGACAGCAAATACGCTCCTTCCGGAGCCACAAAAAAACCGACAGGAGCCATTGCCTACTGGCATGTTGATCATCTGCAGGAAACTCTTGATAAACTCATATCCCTGGGAGCAACCCTTTATCAACCAATTACTGACCATAGCCAGGGTGCTGGAAGGTTTGTTACAGCCTCTGTTATTGATCCTTTCGGAAACATTCTGGGCATTATGACGAACAAACATTATCTGGAAATACTTGAAAAAACAAATTGATACTGCTATGGAATTTAAGGATGGAAAACCTGCGATCTATGCGAAAACAAGAGATGACTGGCGAAGATGGCTGGAGCAGAATAGTCAGACAGAAAAATCTGTCTGGCTTATCCTTTATCACAAGAAAAGCAAAGTTCCTTCTGTGAATATCATTGAAGCAACAGAGGAAGCACTTTGCTTTGGATGGATCGATAGCCTGGCAAAAAAAAGAGATGAAGAAAGCTATTACCTCACGTTTACACCTCGCAATCCAAAAAGAAGCAAATGGAGCAAACCCAATATTGAAAGAGCTGAAAGAATGATTAAAGAAGGCAGGATGACTCAATATGGACAACGGTTGATTGATATAGCGAAAGAGTCTGGTCAATGGGAGGTATAAAAACAAAGATTCCGTTTTATCTGCAGATAAGCTATTCATGTTACATGCCTGCCCATAATATTAAACTTTATTTATTCCGACAACACGAAACCCATTACTTCCATTTTTTATGTAATGCAAATAATTCATTACAATAAAAAAACAACTTTAGTGTCGTAGACATCGAATATTGCAGATCAAAGACGTCTTACAAATATATACATCCTATGTTATTGAAAGATCATGCAGATATGAAACATCATAAACATCAGGGACATCATGTATATTAAAGACCACCTATAGATTAAAGACATTATATATTTTAAGCACATAAGACACTTTTAAAATAATGCATTTAAGGGACATTCCACCTAGGTTCACAAGGATTTATGGCATTTTCATTTACATAATTATTATAATTTCCTCTTCATTTTTTTTCATCCGATAAACAATTGAATGTTATCATGATACTCTTGTATCACGCTATTGATGCGGTCTTTTAGTATAATTTTAACTCATCTTTTTTTGAAGAACTATTAAATGCCAATACCTTTGTGCGCCGCTATTACATTTTATTTAATTCTCAAAACACATTTTAATTTATACAATCACTCAAAAACAATGAAGAAAAAAATCAAGCTGGTAATTGCAGTTAGCTTAATGTTTGGGGTTTTCCTAAGCTCCTGTAAAAAGTCTCAGGAGCAAACTCCTGCCTCCAATTACAAGACAGAAACACAACTCGCAACGACCCCTGGAAAATCTATTGAAGAACTTTCTTATGAGTATTTCAAGTTGCATAGTGAAGAGAAAGAAAATGCAGAACAGCTAATCACAATTACCAAAGACTTTTTATCTTTAAACCAGAACACACCAGAATTTGGAAACAAAAAACCTTGCCATATTCAGCCGATATATGCTTATGGAATAGACGGGGTAGCGTATTACGAAATCTGGTTTACTGAAGATGATAAAACTGTAAAAGGTTGGTTACTTGCAAGTGTGACCGACAAAGACCTTCCCCTTCTTAACTTTTCCAATGGAATACCATACTCTTCCAGACTAACAAACAAAGCCACAGAAGGAGATAAAATATACAGGTTTGGAGTAAGCTATTTCGTACTGGAAAGAAACGGGCAAAAAGTAGCGGAGTTTGGACAAATGCCGGAAACATTCTATAATGCAAGAACAGAGAATGGAGGAGGTGGAAAAGACATCAATGGCCAAATCACCTATAATGGAGATAACACCACCTCTAATCTTAGAGAAGGTGTAGATTACTTTTCAGTAACGGACTATGAGTCTTTAAAAACCATTTTTCCTTCTGCACATTTCACGGAAAACAGATCAGAGGAATCGGAATTGATGCGCAAAGAAATTGAAAACAGAAAAACATCTGTAGCCAATGCAAGAGTCGCAGACAATTATTCCTATTTTTGGGTTGATGGTCCCTTTTGTTATTACACTCAGATACCTCCTTACTCACAACCGTACAATGATTACTCCTGTTTTTCAGGATGCAATAACAACGCCTGGGCGTCCCTGTATGGATGGTGGGATTTAAACAGAGGTAAAGCAAGACTTATTCCAACTACAGCGGAAGGCGAAACCTCTCCGAGATATAGAAACACCCAAACAAGAAAAGCATCCATTGACCCAGTAATAAGAACTCTAAGAATATTGTGTGGAACCTATTGCAGCGGTCAAAATGGAATGACCAAATGGTCTAACATGTACAAAGGTTATTTATATGCAAAAGCCTTAGGGTATACTGTTAATACAGAATGGTACTATTGCTATTCCTCTAAAGGATGTCATGCCAATCTTGCCAACATAGTTACGGACGGAATTGCTTATAACAGAACTCCTGTAATTATCGGTGCTAATAGCCATATGTATGTAGGGTATGGATACGCTCAGATGCCTGGCAATACTAAAGCTACCTGGGCTTATTGCTATCCGGCATGGCAGGAAAATCATGATGATGATGTGTGGATTAGCTGGTATGATTTTAACGCAAGTTCAAGAATGTTTATTTATTAACAAGGAAAGGCTGCTGTAAAAAGCAGCCTTTTTTTAGGTAATGTTTGTAATATAGTGTTGATTAGATAGTAGATTAGATAGTAGATTAAATAAAACTACCTCATAAAGTACAATTACAATCCAGCATCCTAACAGAAGCAAAGTAATATAAAAAGAGCTGAGAGATGCAGAATGGCAGATATTATGAAAGAGGATGGTCAATGGAAGCTGTAGAAATAAATAAGGATTTCAGATATTTTTATAAGGAAAAACTTTAAATTCAGGATTTGTGGAACGAACTTTTTAATTAAAGTATGAAGATCGAAACGCATACAATAAATAATATACCACTGGCAGAGGTGATATCAGACTCTATCCTTATCTCAACCCCTCAGGATGCGTTGGATCTGCTTGCGGATCTTTATTATCAGGGTTTCGATGGAATAATGCTTTATGAGAAAAATATTGCTCCGACTTTTTTTGATCTCAGTTCAGGTCTTGCAGGAGAAATATTGCAGAAGTTTTCAAACTACAGAATCAAACTGGCAATTATCGGAGATTTTTTAGCTTATCCAAGTAAGAGCCTCAAGTATTTCATGTTTGAAAGTAACAAACTAGGTCATGTTAATTTTGTCCATTCCCTTGAAGAGGCGCAGAAAAAATTCTCTGGAAAATAATTCCCCGACAAGTCAGCACAAGGAAAAGCACTTTAAAATCAACTTTTTACCCTAAGAAACATTCTTTACAAGAAAGAGTTTTTGAGTATATTAATAAGAAAAATCGGAAAAATAAAATAAAACTAAAGCGAGAACTATGATATAACTCAGATTACCTTCAGAATCTTTTCTAACATTTCAATCATAACCATAACAAATCTTTAAACTACTTTTATGAAATAATTTTTATGATATGAAATTGGTAATCTCTAAACGACTAATATTTTTTTTAATACCTGTTCTTGCTTTACTATCTTCTATTTTCTTTGCATTGGTTCAGGTCCAGAAATTACAAGGTACCTTAAAATGGGTAAAACACACCAGTAATGTAATAATCAGACTAGAGTCAATGACTCTGAATATTTCCGAGTCTGAATCGCTTTTATTTGGGTATATGATGACCAAAGACGATACCTTCTTAAACAGATATAGCGAAACAACAAAATCGATAAATAAAGACATTGAAAACATTGAAAAATCGCTTACAGCTAGTTCTGCTCAAATTGATAATTTTAAAGAGATCAAAAAACTGGTGAAGAAAAAACTAATTCTTCAGAATGAAGCGATGCGTCTTATCAAAACTGAAGCATTAACAATCGATCAGATAATGTTGAGATTTAACCTGGGGAGAAGTTATCTTGAAAAGATAAAAAAAATCAAACAGGTGATGGAGGTGGAAGAATCTAAAATTTTGGACCATAAACAAAATTCATCCAATGCGGATATCAAGAAAACTATTTATGGTGTCTTAATAAGCTTTATCGCTAGCTGCATTGTAGGCTTTTATTTATTTATATTTATTATAAAAGATATTACAAATGAGAAAAAAATAAAAGACAACCTAATCGAGATAAACGAAAACAAGAATAAATTTTTCTCCATCATCAGTCACGACCTTAAAGGACCTGTGAGCAACATTTTAAAACTGTCAGAACTTGCAGGAGAAACCAAGGACCAGGAAGAGATAAGGAAAATCAATGAAATGATCGAATTGTCAAGCAGGAAGGTACATACATTGCTAAGTGACTTACTAAACTGGGCAAGCATACAAATGAATTCAATCAAAATATCACCACAAAGTATTAAGCTGAATGAACTGGTTGAAGAGAACATCAATGTTCTAGGCGATATGGCCATCAATAAAAACATTAAACTTCTCAACGAAACAAAGCCTTCCACAATACTCTGGGCAGATTATGCAATGTTAAGCACGGTCATTCGTAACCTGATTTCAAACGGAATAAAATTTACCAATCCTAACGGTTATGTTAAAGTAACTTCCGAACTCCAAAATGGGAACATCGAAATTTACGTTTCTGACACTGGAGTTGGAATGTCTCCTGAAGTAAAAAGTAAATTATTCAAAAAGGATATCACCTATTCGAAACCCGGGACAGCAAATGAAAAAGGGTCAGGAATGGGGCTTAAAATCTCAAAAGATTTTGTTGAAAAAAACGGAGGAACTATCTCAGTTGAAAGTGAAGAAGGAAGGGGTACATCCTTTAAAATAACTTTTAGTAACGGGAATCGGGAAAACCAATAATTTGCATAAAGACCTCACCCAAAATTCTTCTCCTGAAGGAGGTGACTTTAACGTGTATGTAAATTAGTCGTATCAGCCTTAATTAAAATATTTTTATCAATCTTGTCCAGTACAGGAAAAGTCAATTGTTATAAGGTTGAAATCAATATCCAACTTCTTAAAATTAAAACATGGAACAATACGCACTGATTATGAGACATGAGGATGGCAATAAAGTTGCCTCCCCTGAACAAATCCAGATATGGATGCAACAAACAATGGACTGGATTGGCAGCATTTCCGCTCAGAACAAATTTGTAAGCGGTACCGGCCTTCCATTTGATAATGCCCGCGTGATAAAGGCAAGCGATAAAGGAAAAATCGTAACTAATGGTCCATTTGGTGATATCAAGGAAACTATCGGAGGCATCATCGTAATCAAAGCTGCTTCTGTTGAAGAAGCAGTGGAATTAGCAAAGGGTAGTCCTGTATTACAGGGAGTAGGCAATAGCATTGAGGTGCGGAAAATTGCTAAAGATGACGGAACGCATTAAGTAAAGGTATATTATCATTAAGTAATTACATTCACAAGAATGAAGCAAAATGAACTGATACCACATCTATTCAGAACGGAGTTTAGTAAGATATGCTCCGTTCTCACCAGACTGCTTGGTATTGAACATTGTGATACAGCTGAGGACATCGCAAGCGAGACTTTCTTGTCGGCTCTGGAAACATGGACTTACAAAGGAATACCTGAAAATCCTGTTGCCTGGCTTTATTCAGTTGCGAAAAACAAAGCCAGAAATCATTTTACCAGAACTAAGATTTTTTCTGACAAAATTATTCCACAGTTGTCAGGAAATTCGGTCACGACCTTTGAATTAGACCTCTCTGAAAAAAATATAACAGACAGTCAATTGCAGATGTTGTTTTCCATCTGCCATCCAGCTATTCCCTATGAAGCCCAGATTGCTCTTGCCTTGCGCATTCTATGCGGATTTGGTATAGAAGAATTAGCTTCAGCATTTTTAACCAATAAAGAAACCATCAACAAAAGGCTATACAGGGCAAAGGAAAAATTAAAAGCAGAAAAAATAAAAATAGAATATCCTTCCGAGACGGAAATCAATACAAGACTTGATGCAGTCCTTACAACTTTATATCTATTGTATAATGAAGGATATTATTCGGAAAGCAATGATAACCTGATCCGTGAAGATCTTTGTCAGGAAGCTATGAGAATTACCAAGCTGTTGATTGAAGGTGAACAAACCAACGTTCCATCAGTGAATGCACTTTATGCATTGATGTGTTTTCATGCTTCAAGATTTCCTGCAAGAATCAATAACACAGATGTGATCATTCTATATCATGAACAGAATGAATCGTTATGGAATTATGAGTTAATATCTCAGGGAGCTTATTATCTAAATAGAGCATCTCAAGGTGATCATGTTTCACAGTATCATCTGGAAGCTGCTATTGCATACTGGCATACTCAAAAGAATGATTCGATAGAAAAATGGGAAAATATATTACTACTTTATAATAGATTATTACAAATAAATTACTCTCCTATTATTGCCCTTAACAGAATCTATGCACTTTCAAAAGTAAAAAGCAATGCAGAAGCTATCAAAGAAGCTGAGAAGCTGCAACTAACAAATAACCACTTTTACTTCATCCTTCTTGCTGAACTTTATAAAAAAGAAAATAAAGAGAATGCAAAGTCTCATTTATTAAAAGCTTTAGAGCTTGCAAAAACCAAATCAGATAAATTGTCCATAACAAGATTAATGGATGGACTAAGTTAAAAACAAGAGCATACTGTACATTTTCAAGGTAAAATATCAACCTTCCATCAGATTTCCTTATTTGCTGAAAATTCTGTTCAATTCACTTTTAGTTATCCATTAAACTTCTAACTTGGATCATAAGCAGTCTTAATACTAACACTTAAACTAGTAAAATTATGAATGCAATTTTTCACACGGACCAAATCTGGTCTATCGAAAACTTCCTTTCCAAGTCCGAGTGTAATGACCTGATAACACTGAGTGAAAATATCGGATATAAAGAGGCTGAAGTAAGTCTTCCTTCAGGCGCAAAGATGATCAAGAGTTTAAGAAACAATGAAAGAGTACTTCATTCTGATATTAATCTTGCCTCTAAGCTTTGGAACAGGCTCGAAGACTTTTGTCCTAAAGATCTTGATAACTCTTATCCTTTAGGGTTAAATGAACAATTCAGATTTTATAAGTATGAACTGGATCAGAGATTTAAAAGACATATCGATGGTAGATTCAGAAGAAACGAAACAGAAGAAAGCCGCATCACATTTATGATCTATCTGAATGAGGAATATGAAGGCGGAGAAACCGCATTTGATGAGGTGACAATTATCCCAAGAACAGGTATGGCATTGTGCTTTATTCATGAGCTGAAGCACGAAGGCTGCCCTGTGAAGAATGGCGTAAAGTATGCGCTAAGATCAGATGTAATGTATAAGTTAATGGCTTCATAAAACTATATCTGTTTAATCACTTAGAAATCTTCGTGATTTGTCATTCATCATAATGCAGGTCACGAAGTTTTCTTCAACAATCTCATTTTTTTCGAAAGAGCAAAACAACACTACAGACTGATAATCAACACATAAACACACAATCCAATCAGAACAATGTGTTGAATATTTTTTACAATCAGACAACTTTTTTATTCTAAAAAATATTTACCGAAATTTCACAGTTCAAAAACTGTTTTATTTAAGTTTTATATTAATTAATTAAAAATCATGAAAAATTTTTATCTGACATTTTTATTGACAGGGCTATTATCTTCATGCGCCTTTCACTCAGGAAATGTTTCTTCTGGCTCAATAGTTGATTGCCCAATGAAGACTATTATAACAGGTCAGGCATCTACCTCGAAATTTTTAGGATTGGGAGGACTAAATAAAAATGCTTTGATTGTAGATGCCAAGCAGGATCTTTACAGAAAAATAAGTGTAAAAAAGAATTTAAAGCTTACCAATTTTACAGTTGATTTCAAGACTACTTACATTCTTTTTTATTCTTCAACCATTGCAACAGTTTCTGCTGACCTTTTTGACTGTGGTGATACAGAAGATTCTTCTCCTAATGCTGACTCTGACAATCAATCGATGATTGGAGGTCTACTACCTGGAGACAGCATTATATATGAGTATAATGGCTTCCACAAAGGATTGGTATCAAAACATCTGAGTAAAGAAAGATGTGCCATTACTTTCCAATACAACAATGATCGACTCAAAAAGCAAAATGTAAGTCAAAATGTTATTTATAAAATAACAGAACATGCTTCCAACAAAAACTATTTTGGCTATGACATAGGGGAAAAGGCTTCTGTAGAAGTTCTAAACCTTAAAACAAATACCAAGACTATTAAGCCTTGTACTATTATAGGCTTAAATGAAAACAAGCTTTTGATTTCTTACAATAAAGAAGACGGACAAGAAAGAACTCTAAGCGTTGATAAGAGCTTAATAAGACAATAGCAATCCTTAAAATAACACGTAGAGACGCCATGCTGGCGTCTCTTTTTTCAATAGCATATATCAAATAAATTTCAACCCAATCTATCGACAATCAAAAAACACTTTTATTCAATTGAAAAATCATACAAGTAAAAAGTGATATTGTTATTGACAAGGGAGATGCCACGCATGGCATCTCTACAATAAATTTCCTTCTAATATTCTTTGTAAATCTTCAGAAGTCCTTACTCTATCAGTGATGTCTGTCATCTCAAAAGTATACAATCCTCCTCTTTTAACTTGTTTAGTTTTCCATTTGCTTCTATCAAAGAAATAGATTTTTTTATCCCTTGTAAAAAGTAATATCATATTATCTCCTGTCGAACTGCATTGAAATAACTTCGGGTCAAAACTAAACGCGGCATTTACCTTTGGGTCAATAAGAGAGAGTCCTTTGAAATTACTTATTTCAGCTTTGTCTTCGGTTACATACTTTCCTTTAATTAAAATAGGATTTTTTATTCTGTATACCTGATCACAATTATATACTCCAAAGCCCTTTATCTTTAAATTACAAACAAGAGGATCAATATATTGACCAGGAAGGACCAGTTCATTTACCCCTTGATTAATTACCCGATTTAAACCAGATCTAAAAAGGTCTAACTTACGCTCTCTTGCAAGCTTATTTATATATTGATCCGCATTATCTCCATATGCTTTAATGGAATCCAGATGCGAATCTATTCTTTTCCGTAATGCTCTGTTTGTATCCAATGAAGCAAACCATTCTCCCTGTGACATTTTTAGTTCATCTTCAGTCATAATGAGACGCGCCATTCGGAATATACTTTCATTTCCATAATAACTAAGGCTATCAATCAACCTGGATCTTTCATTACTTAATGAAAGTAATTCCTGATATTCTTTTTCTTTAAGAGTTATTCTTTTATCATAAGTTAGTATACGTAGTTTTTGCTGCTTATCATATTCTTCAAAAGATGTAAAGTCAGGCTTACTTAATCTCAATTGATACCCTAAGATTTCCCCATCTGTCTTTAGTTCCAGATAAAATCGATTCAAATCAATAGTATCTCTTGTAAGACGCACATCATAAAAAGTTAGATTAGTAAGTCGATCAAAAGCATCATCACCATCATAAACAAACTGAGTTCCCTTTAAAGATGTTAGTTCTCCCATTACTACATTCCTGCCATTTTCGTAAATAGCATACCTTTTATTTTCAACCACAATACTCAAACTTGTATCCACCTTTGGGGCTTCGTTCGTGTTAATAGGAATTGTAATAGCTCCACCGGAAAGAAAAATTCTTTTGAAGAAGTAAACCAGTTTAGATTCTTTTTTCTTCAGCTGCTTGTTAATTTCTTCGACCACTATACGATTCGAAGTATTTGTATCAACACCAGCTATCTGTTTGTAATTTTTATCAGCAAACTGAGTATTAAAATCCTTTCTCGGTTTTACAGGCAAAATCTTTCCCCCAATAGCTACTTTTTGATAACCTAGCGATCGTATGAAGGGATCTTTATAAGATACATTTATATATTCCACCATTGAAGACGTAACTGTGTCAGCTTCATCACTTATGTCACTTTTTATCGGATGAATGAACTCCCATTCCTTGCTATTTTCATCTAACTTATAAAATCCAATTCCTTCTCCATCTTTAGTCATTACATATTCCATAGATATTTCAGCATTATTCATAATGCCTAAAGTATCTCCATTTTGTAATGCATAGATTTCAAACATCCCCTCAGAATCAAAGTTCTGTTCTTTATATGTCATGGGAATTCCTGAAAGAGCAAAATCGGCCCAGGTTCTGAACTCACGATATTTTAAAGTAACTTCCCCTTGTACAATTGTGCCATCTTTACGGGTTAAAATATTAGCAGGTACTTTGATAACAGCTCCGGATCTACGATCTTTTATTATTGCACCTTTCTCTGCGAAAAATTTGTAGATCATAAATGGCACTTCCGGAAAGTTTTTATTGGCAGTTTCAAGTGTTCCTTCACTTATAGGAGAGATTATATTCTCTTTGCTAATGCTCTCTATTACCTCTTTATTATTCAAGCCCCTGTTATCATTCTTTGTGAATAAATAAAGCATTAACCCAGCCACAACAATTACTGAAAATATAATCCCCAAGATCCATTTACCCCCTGATAGGAAGCCTGAGTTCTCTGAATTTAGATGACGTAAATGCGCATCATGTATCAATGACCTTAAAGCCTGATCTTTAATTTTCTGAACTAAAACTTTCTGAAGCATCAATTCTTCTTTAAGTTCCGGATTCAAAAGCATGGCTTCATCCATATTTGTTCTTTCGCCAGAATCAAGTTTATCTTCAAGATAAAGCTCAATCATTTCTACTGTGAACTTTTCCATGATCAGGCCTCCTCCGTTTGGTTAAATGATAATTGCTCCTGCCTGGCTATCTTTCTTGCTTTCTCCAGACATTTGTATTTCTGGTTTTTGGCAGATGCTTCCGAACCATAGCCCAGTCTATCGGCAATTACCAGCATACTCCATTTATGAAAATAATAAGCTTCCAGAATTTCTTTACATTTATCACTTATTGCTGATAATACATTGTCAAGAAACCGGTATTTCTGTTCTTGTTGATACCCTTCTGTTAAATCAGATTCGTCTGCAGCCTGATCAAAATCATAGGAATGGATATAGCGATTTTCCTTTTGAAGTTTGTCTTTCCATAAAAATTTACTCACACTAAAAAGGTACGTACTGATCTTTGCAGTTAATTGAAAACTAGGCCGTTCAGCTCTTCGACAAAAAATTATCAATGCTTCCTGAAATATATCCCGGGCATCATCATCAGAACCTCCATGGTTCTTTATAAACTTGCAGATAGGAGGATATGCTTTATACAGTATATCAAATGCGGGAGAATGCTTGCCCAGCCGTAATAATTCTAAGATCTTTGAATCACTCATAAAACGTCGTCATTTTCTGGCTTAATGGATCCGAATAGCAAAGGTCACCCGGAATTTTTATTTTTTTTCGGAATTCTAAAAAATTACTAAAAAAAATATGAATTAACGGAGGGATACTCTTACTTAGATTGAACATTTTGAGACGCCAGCATGACGTCTCTACAAATCAAAAACTTTTTCAACCTTCATATCCTGATCAAACTCATATACCCTTGGCACTCCTGTGGCTAAGGTAATATTCGGAATCTCTTCAGGACTAATATTTTCCAAAAACATCATTAAGGCTCTGAGGCTATTTCCATGTGCGGAGATAAGAATATTTTTACCTGCCTTTAGTTTCGGTTCAATTTCTTTCTGATAGTAAGGAACCACTCGATTTCTGGTATCCTTCAGACTTTCTCCATGAGGAGGTGCAACCTCATAACTTCTTCTCCATAACAGAAACTGTTGCTCTCCGTATTTTATCTCTGTCTGCTTTTTATTCAAACCCTGCAAGTCCCCATAATGTCGCTCATTCAATGCAGGTGAACCGAATACCGGAATTCTTGTTTTATCACATTCCCTCAGAATGATATTTAAAGTTTCTATAGCCCTTCTTAGCACAGAAGTAAAAGCTATTTCAAAGTTATAAGGCTTTAACAATATACCTGCCTGTTTTGCCTCTTCTCTTCCCAGTGGTGTCAGGTCTACATCTGTCATTCCAGTAAACCTGTTTTCAAGATTCCAGACAGATTGCCCGTGTCGAACGATAATCAATTGCGCCATTTAGAATTAAGTTGAAATAAGAATTATTAACCGTTTTGCCTGAGGTAAGTCAGACTTTTATCCATATCATTGGCATGAGTTAACATCTCCTTAAATATATCTCCTTTTTCCTTAATCCTTTCAAATATCGTTTTAATATTAAACTCCGTAGGATCCAAACCTTTTCTCACTTCACTCCATTCAAGTGGTGTACTTACAGTTGCTACTGGCTTAGGTCTCAGGCAATATGGCGCTGCAAGGGTTTGTCCCATTCTGTTTTGAAGGTAATCCAGATAGACTTTATTCTGCCTGTTTTTAGGCATACGTTCTAAGCTTGTAAGCTGAGGCACTAGATTATTGGTAAGCATTGCAATCAGAAATGCAAAGTCCTTTCCCTGATCATAGGTATACTGAGCACCTAATGGAATATAGATATGAATTCCTTTTGAACCTGAAGTTTTACAAAATCCTTCTATCTTTCCTCTATCCAGTACATGCTTTACTGCCTGAGCTACCTCTACTACAATGTCGAATGAAACCCCTACAGGATCGAGATCTATCACAATATAATCAGGTTTTTCCGGAGACTGTATCCTGCTGCTCCAGGGGTTGATTTCAATACATCCAAGATTAGCCATATAAAGTAAAGTCGCTTTGTCCTGACATAACATATAGTTCAGTTCCTTCTCATTTGAATCTGAGTATATCTTCACGGTTTCTACCCATTGAGGAATAGAATCAGGCATATCTTTCTGAAAAAAACTTGGCTTATCATAACCATTGGGATTCCGTCTCAGGCTTTCCGGTCTGTCCTTCAGATAAGGTAGTATAATGGGGGCTATGTGATCGTAATACTCAATCAGATCTTGTTTCACATAGCCCTCTTCAGGCCAGAAGATCTTTTTAAGATTTGTAAACTTTAATGCCTGTCCGTCGATTTCAACCAGAGCCTCTTGCTTCTTCTTATCCAGCGTTTCTTCACTGATTACGCTTTCATATACTTCTTCCGGAAGTGTTGTAACTGCTTTTGACTTCTTCTTCGTTTTTCCATCCAGCGCTTTTTTCCGGGGAACTGCTTCACGCTGCCCTTTGGATGGTTTTTCTTTAGGGGCATTAATGATTACTTCAGCCTCCCTCTTATCAGCTTTAATCTCTTTCACCACTTCTTCAGGAGATTTATCTTCTCTAAGTCCCATGAAGATGGGAATTCTCATTAATCCTTCTGATGTCCATTCCTGGAATTTTATCTCACATACGATTTTAGGTTTTACCCAGTGAATGATACCAGGAAGCTTCGGAACACTTTTAAAAGGAGCCTTTTTGATTTTGAGATTGACAAGCCTTTCATGAATATCCTTGAGAGCTATATCGTCAAAGCCACCTCCTGAATTTCCTATATAAACAAAGTTTCCGTTTTCATATGCGCCAAGAATCAATGAACCAAGGTGTTTGCGTGATCCTCTTGGTTCTGTAAACCCGGCGATAACAGCTTCCTGTCTTTGGGTTGTCTTAATTTTTACCCAATCCCTACTTCTTTTATTCCGGATATAAACACTATCTGCCTTCTTTCCTATAATACCTTCAAGCCCTTGCTGTGCGGCCTTTTCAAAGAATGGAATACCAGCTTCTTTTATATGATCATTATATCTGATAATATTATTCTGAGGCAAAATTTTTTTTAACAGTTCTTTTCTTTTTAATAATGGCAAAGAAGTCAGATCATAGCCATTGAGGTAAAGCAGATCAAATACATAATAAACAAGATTTCCTTCTCCTGTTCTTTTGTAATTCTGAATTAATCCAAAGTCAGCGATATTACGATCGTTGAGGACTACAATTTCCCCATCAAAAACCGCTTGTAGCCCTAGCTTTTTCAACTCAACAAGAACGGGTTTAAACAGCTGGTTGAATGAATTGTTATTTCTGGAATACAACTGAACATCCGTATGATTGATTTCTGCCACTGCTCGGTAACCATCCCACTTGATTTCAAAGATCCAGTTATTATTATTAAAAGGCTCCTCCAATAGTGTTGCCATCATGGGTTGGACCAGATGTGGCATAGGCTGTTCAACAGCATCACTTAGATCAAGAGAGACTTCATTAGAACCCGAAATCCATACATCTCCTTCCTTTTCAGACTGCGTGGCAATTTCCTCCATTGACCTTCCAGAAAGTACAGACCTGTCCTGCTCTTTCACATCATCCACAGTTGCATAGCCATCGTTCTTTTTAATGAGCAGCCAATCATTCCCTTTTCCTCCGGGCCTGTAGGTCTTTACAAGGGCAAATTCACCATTAAGTTTTTCTCCATGAAGAATAAACTTCAGGTTCCCTGCGTGAAGACCGGCTCTCAGTGCTTTTTCATTTTCCTCTCTGTTATCAGGATCGATATTCGGAGCATAAAATACTCCCCGATCCCAGAGCATTACCGTACCTCCCCCATAATTTCCTTTTGGAATAATGCCTTCAAAACCTCCGTATTCAATGGGATGGTCTTCTACCATCATAGCAAGCCGCTTGTCTTTGTTATTCAATGATGGTCCCTTTGGAACAGCCCAGCTCTTTAACACACCATCTATTTCAAGTCTGAAATCATAGTGCAGATGAGAGGCATCATGTTTCTGGACTACAAAACGGAGTCTTCCTTTCCCCTCCTTTTCTTCACCTTGTGGTTCGGGCGTTTCATCAAATGCTCTTTTCTTTCTGTATTCCTGAAGTCCCATAGTTCATTATTCCTTTTTTGCTTTCCTTTTTGCAGCAGGTTTCTTTTCTGCCGCCTTTTTCTTTTCAGGCGCTCTGTTTTCAGGAACTTTTTCTTTTGAAGCAGACAAGCTGGCTTTTAATGTTTCCATCAGATCTCTTACCTGCGTAGGTTCAGGTGCTTTTTCCGTTACCTCTATTTTTAAACCTTTGGCTTTAGCTTCAATGATTTTTTTCAATTCATCTATGTAGGTATCCTTAAACTGTTCAGGCTGAAACTTCTCCGTAAGCTGATCTATGAGCTTAAGAGCCATGGACTTTTCTCCTTTACCTATTATATCAGCCGGAGGAAGCTTCAATTCTCTATAGTCTCTCAGGTCTGCATAATACCGCAGTTGATTCAGGATAATCACATCTCCTACAGATTTCAAAGCACAGATATGTTCTCTGTTTCGAAGAACAAAACTTCCTATACCTACTTTCTTTGACTCTCTAAGGGCTTCCCTTAGCAAGGCATACGGCTTCTCTGCAAATTTATCCGGTTCCAGAAAATAGGGTTTTTCGTAATAAAGCGGATCGATCTCCTCTTCACTTACAAATTCCTTTATCTCTATAGCTTTGGTTTTGCGGGCATTGGCCTGTTCAAAATCTTTATCTTCCAGGACCACATATTTGCCCTTATCAATTTCATACCCTTTTACAATCTCTTTAAAATCAACCTCTTCACCTGTAATGGTATTAATTTTTGCATAGCGTATAGGCGCAAGATTCTTTTTTGCCAGCATATCCAGATCCAGACTGCTCTCACCTGAGGCGCTGTACAGTTTGATTGGTATGTTTACCAAACCAAAACTGATAGCCCCTGACCACATTGATCTCATTTTTCTTCCTCCATTTCCCTTAAGAAATTAACTAAACATGAAAATATTTTGTTGAAAAGGAGAGTTTCTTCGTTAGTAGTCAGGCTAAACAAAATCTAATCGGGATTAAGCATTTAAAAAGTGGTAGCTGGTAACAATCCCAATCTGGGGCAAATTAAGCTATTGATTATAATGATTAACAGGATTTTTTCAATGGTTAATACTTAATTTGGGTTTAAGAAAACTGTATTTTTGCCTAATATTGAAGTGCGTGAAAAAAGATTTAAAAAAAATACTGATTATTCAGACAGCCTTTCTGGGCGATGTAATTCTGGCAACCCCTCTTGTAGAAAAACTGCGCAGACATTACCCCAATGCCCAAATTGATTTCCTTGTAAAAAAAGGCAATGAAAGTCTTCTGAATAACAATCCTATCCTGAACGAGGTATTGGTATTCGAAAAAAAAGACAAGCTTAAAAACCTGTCTAAAATCATATCAAAGATCAGATCAAACAAATACGATCTGCTAATCAATCTTCATCGCTTCGGTTCTTCAGGTATTATAAGTTTTTTATCAGGTGCAAAGTATAAGATAGGCTTTGATAAAAATCCTTTTGCTTTCTGCTATAATAAAAAGATCACACATCAGATCGGCGACAATACCCACGAAGTAACTCGTAATCTTAGTCTCATCGAAGACATCACCGATAGCAAGCCCGAAAAACCAAAACTTTATTACAGCAAAGAAGACGAGCAGAAAGTAGAGTCTCTTAAAGGTAATCCTTATATATGCATGGCTCCTGCTTCTGTCTGGTTTACCAAGCAATTTCCGGAAGATCAATGGGTGGAGCTTATCAACAGAATAGATTCTAAATACAAAATATATTTACTCGGAGGTCCTGGTGATTCAGACCTTTGTAATGCTATCCTAAACAAAACTAAAAATAAAAACGTTGACAGCCTTGCAGGAAAACTTTCTCTGCTTCAGTCATGTGCACTGATGAAAGATGCGGTGCTTAATTATGTAAATGATTCAGGTCCTCTCCACCTTGCAAGCAGTGTAAATGCAAATGTGTGCGCAATATTCTGTTCTACTGTACCTTCTTTTGGTTTCGGACCGCTAAGTGATTTTTCAAGAGTAGTTCAGATGGAAGTTGACCTACAATGCCGCCCTTGTAACCTGCATGGATACAAAGCTTGTCCACAAGGCCATTTCAAATGCGCGAAGGATATTAGGGTGGAACAGCTTTTAAAAGTGCTTTCGGAAGTTGAAAGTTAAAAGCTTAAAGTTGAAAGTAATGAAAACTATAACATTAATCCTTCTCCTTCTTTTTATTCCGCTTTATAAAAACTTTGGATGTGTTTTAGTTTTTGAATCTGAAAAAGTTTTTATAAAAGTAGATACTGCTTCTTTTTATAATGCGATAGCTAGCTGGCTTACAAATGAACAAATAGTACAAATTAAAAGTGAAATCTCTCGCAGATATACTATTTTCAAGACAGAGGAAATCCAAATGGACAAAATGAGTCTACAAATTTTTAATGACAGCATTCGAAGGTCCCATTACTCTATATTCTTTGAAGATGATATTTTCAAACTAATAAATTCTGGGAAAGCAAATGTATATTACAAAGATAATTTGATTGAAATAATTTCATGGAATAAACAAAAGTCAAGACCTAAGAAAGGAGAGAAAGAATTATTATATATTGACAATACAAACAATGAGATATTTCTTAAAAAATGTCTAAATCATAAAACTAATTTTAAACTATCCAATCGTAGAACCTGTAGTGGACCTCCTATTTTTTATAAAGCCGAAAAAGGAAGAAAATGTAGACTCTAGTGCTGGTTATACTTATGAAAGAAAAAAGGAAAGAGAACAAAGTCAAATCATTTATTAGTTAAACAAATAACTCAATAATTACTTGTATTTTTTTCTACACTATTGATCTTTTCAAAATCTGGCAACCTATGAGGCCTTGAAATTACCCCAGCTGTATCTGTCAAAGCCTGCAAAAAAGCAACTATAGCTTTCTTTTCATAAGCATTCAAATCAAGTGAATCAAACGGCAGCGTTTGATTGTTAATGGCAATTCCCATACCGGCTCCTCCCCCTTTGTGATAGAAGTCTACTACTTCTTCCAATGTATTGTAAATACCATTATGCATATAGGGAGCAGTCAATGCACTGTTCCGTACTGTCGGTGTTTTAAATGCATACATAAATTCTTTTATACCGGTAACATTAAATCTTCCCTTGTCAGCGTCAATTTCTTTAGCTTCCGGAGAAGCAGGTACACCCAACACTTCAAATTCAGAATCATTGTAAAATGGAGGTACTGCACCATTAAATACAGGAAAAAAATGACAACTTCCACAAAGCGCTTTTCCTGCAAATAAATTATATCCATCAATAGCTTCTTTACTAAGACTGGAAAAATCTCCTTGTAGGTATTTATCAAATGAACTGTTGAAAGTCACCAGCGTTTTTTCGTATTCTGAAATAGCCTTTTGAATATTATAGGCAGTAATACCTGACTTGTCTTCAAACGCTTTATCAAAAAGCATTCTGTATTCCACACTTTTATTAAGCTTGTTTACTGCTTCATCCAAAGTGCTCTGCATCTCATTTTTATTATGAACGACATCAAAGACTTGCTGTTCCAACTGATAGGCCCTCCCATCATAAAAAAATGCTTTCTGAAAAGCCACATCTAACAGAGATGGAGTATTCCTGATATTATCTTTAATCAACCCTGTAGTGACGGTAACATTTCTTCCATCTGTAAACCCCTTTTCAGGATTGTGACAGGTAGCACAAGACATATTATTTCCCCCTGAAAGCCTCGGATCGAAAAATAATAATTTTCCTAATGCAGCTTGTTTTGCATTGTACAAAGTATCATCGTAATAAATAGAAAAATATTGAAGATTAAAATTTCTCCTGCTGAAAAGGGAGCTATTATTTAGCTTCAAAGCCTGCTTTCTTCCTGACCAGGGAAGATGAGCTGAGTTATGGAGCTTAACAATATTTTCATTAAGAGGATTAATGTATCTTACAATAAATCCCAATCTGTCAAATGAATTAAAATCCGTATGAGCGTCCAATTGCTTCTGAGCCGTTTTAAACAAAGTAACACTTCTCTGAAATGGGTGCATTACCGAAGGCTCTCTCTCTGCATAAATATTAAAATAAGTAAATGCCTTATTTACACCTTCCAGACTCCACCCGGCTTCTTTAATCCCTTCAAGAGAAATGGTAGCATCATACCCATTGAAACTCATGGTGGCTATCCTGAAGAGCTGTAACTGCATCATCTCAAGCAGCTGTCCATCATTTAATTCAATAGTTCTGTAATAATTATTAAGGTTAATTAACTGATCCTTTAAATCGCTTGTTAGTTTTTTAAGCAATTGGAATTGGTTCGCATCTCCCTCATAAATAATCTCTTCAATCTTCTGAAAACCGTTCGGGTGAAAAACATCACCTCCCATATCCGGATCATACTTCGGAACCAAGGGACCGTTTACGTAATACTTAGCTTCTTTAGGAGAAATGTATTCAACTATAAACTCAATGTGTTTATAATGCTTTCTTGCATTTATATAATGCCATTTTAATCTTCTTTGGCTAAAAGATTTTTCTTTTAAGATAAGGGAAAGATGCTCATTGCATTTTGACATCTCTTCCAGCATATATGGTCTATATAGTTCTGATGCTTCATTGGGAAATCTCTTATACAGACTCACTCCAGTAGAAGCTATAAAACTTACCATTGACAGAATACATATCCAGGATCTCATACGAACTGATTGTAAATGGAAATAAGAACGGCCTTATAAAAAACAACTTTAAGAAATCACCCTTCATAAAGAACATACCTCATTGTATACCTAATGTTTTTCCATTGTTGAATCTTTCTCTAAATAAAAATTTGCGTGCCAATCTTATTCTGAAATGTAATTGATACGGACAATTTTGCTTTTGTGTTCGTTGCCTATCTTAAGTATATATATACCTGTTGGAATTCGGGAAGCCTTTGCATTTAAAGTATAAGAATAATCGCCAGGAGTCATCGATCTAGCAATAACAGGATTTTTCACGAGCGATCCGTCAAGTTTGAATAGTTCAAGAGTGACGGGCTGAGCACCATTATAGGAGACTTCTATTTCTTCATTAAAAGGATTAGGAAAGACTTTAATTTCTTCATCAAAATTCGGAGTTGAAATATTTGTAATCTGCTCTATACTGGCTTCCACCTTTATATTAAACGTATCAGCGATACATTGATATTTATCAGTCACTACAATTACCTGATCTTCTTCAGGATAAAAAGTTATATTTCGTCGTTCACTACTTCCATAAGACCAGATATAATCCCCTTTCCAGGATGCTCTTAAAGAAACAGAATCACCAAGATTAACTTTAATATCCTTTACCTTTCCGGCGTCTTTTATAATTGTAAACCTGTCTCTGATCAGGCCATCTGCATTAAGCCATTGCATATCTAAGCGCGATCCTTCAACATCCAGGATCAAAGACCCACCATTTGTTATATCATTAAATGCTTCCATCGCATTATGGGGATAAGGTAAATGTGGATTTCCTCCTACAGCGCCAGAAGCCCCTGAAACAACATAAACAGTCCCATCTGATTTGCGAAAAGAATCTTTAAGGTATGTACATGAGTTCTCTGAGCCATCATATCTTCCTGTAGAATGGCTTATATTATGAACATTAGGATCGAAGGAATTTTCCTTACCATAATGTCCTTTGATCAGCTTACTTCGTTCATAAGTATGACTATGTCCGCATATGATAAGATCTACACCATAGCGCTCAAGAATTCTTATAAAGTTCCTTCTGATCAATGCAAGGTCAGTTTCTGAATCAGAGTTGTGATGCCCCATAGTATATGGAGCATGATGCCAGTAAGCGATAATCCACTTACTCTTATTAGCCTCTAGATCTCTCTTAACCCATTCTACCTGAGCGCCCAAAGTATCATATAGTCTGGTTTCACCATCCTCTTTACCATATGAATCAAGGGAAAGGAAATGAATATTTCCGTAATCAAAAGAATAAAAAGCTTCTGTTCCTGAAGGTAATCCACCAGCTTCACCATTTGCGGGTGTATCAAAAATATCATAATAAGCCACCTTATGATCCATTTGCCGGTCACCATTATTTGCATAATCATGATTTCCCGGAGCCGGGTACAAAGGTATATTTTTCAATGCATCACTTTCATAAACTGAAAAAAAAACCGTTCTGTATTCATCATCATAACCGTTCCAATAGGCATTGTCTCCTAGCAAAAGCATACCATTGGTAGGGGCACTTCCCCTATATTTATAAAATTGATCTCTTACGTTTCTTTGATTTGTTGAATTATTACCACAATCTCCTACTACCCAGAAAGAATACTTCCCCTGAGAATCTTTAACCGGAGGGGTAAGAAAATAATTTTTATCTGTTCCTTGTAAAATACTATCTCCGAACCCAACAGAATAATAGTATTTTGTATAAGGCTTCAGGTTAGAAAGCAACACTGCATGTTCTGTTTTCGTAATATTATCTTCAACACTTTGAGATAAATCAGTGGGAGATAAGCCATATTTCACTACACTATTAACGTTATTATTAGTTCTCCAGCGCAATACAATAGAAGTCGGTGTAGTCTTTTGAAGGTAAGGTCCCCTTACTAATAAGGTCTTATTTTCATTGATAATCAATATCTCACTTATACCCTTTTGGTTATCATTGGCAGATGTAATATTAACCAAGCCGGATATAAGTATTATCAAAATCAAAGCTAAACAGGAAATAGAACTTTGTTTTCTTTTGAAATTTATACCGAAAACAACATATATATTAATATGTAAATAACTCATGAATCTATAGCTATTATTTGTTGAAAAAAAACGTGAGATAATACGTTCTATAAATTCAAACGGATTAGCTTAACAATAAGTTACTAAAACATCTGAGTCCTACGTCAATAGAAGAAAGTAGAAAAAGTCAGTTCTTTAGAAAAAAATATTAAACCTAAAAAACGCAAAAAATATTCACAAAAAACAATTAGAAAGTTAACACTGAATGGGAGAATGAAAGCATTCACAAGACATCCTCATACCCTTTAATTTTTTCAAATACTGATTTTGCAAACGGACACAAGGGAATAATTCTAACATGTCTTTCTCTGGCGAATGCCACTGCATGATCAATCAGTTGTTTGCCTATACCTTTTCCCTTAAGCTTATCTGAAACTTCCGTATGCTCAATAATGATTCTATCATCACCTCTCCATCTGTAAAACATAGTTGCAAGTCTTTCATTTCTTTCCTCAATGAAAAATGTACCTTCACCCTCTGCTTCTTTATTTTGAATAATCATAATCTGATATTAAACCTTTATGCTTAAAACAATAAATTCTCTTTCGTTTTATCAATATCAAACTTCACCGTTCTTTTGATCTCATCATTAATATTCAGGTGAAACATATTGACTTGTTCTTTAAAACTCTCCATCATAATGAAATTGTAGACCTGAACCGAACTGATTTTCGATAAATCCACTTTTTCCGTTTCATAATAAACAATTATGCCCATCTGATTCTTCTGTTCCATTTTTAAAAACTTCAGATTGACAATTGTTTTATTAAACATTATATAAAAATTCTTTTGAAAAAAATCATTAACAATATTCTGAGTAATTTGATTTTTTTGATTGATAAAGACATCCCCTCCTGAATAGTGATATTTTTCCCGTAATGTATTTTCGAAATCATCCTGAAACACTCTGTGCGTGACTTCAAACACCTTTTTTACTGCATCATACCTTACGGAAGTATAAGCCATTTTTAAGGGATGCGCTGAAGACACAACATGAATGAGAAAGAATATTAGCAGACATGAAATAAATCTTTTCATTTAAACAGAACATCTACAATCATCATTAATGAAAGTCCTGCACCTGCACCGGAAAAAAATACAGTCCACTCCCGATGCAATACACTAAATACCCTAGTTAAAATATATAATAATGCAAGGAATAATATTACAATTGTTATCTGTCCAAGCTCAAGACCTGAATTAAATGCGAAGAGTTGCTTTATAATACTCGAATCCTCTCCCATCATAAATTTAAAATTATTTGCAAAACCCAAACCATGTATCAATCCAAAGGATAATGCGATGACATAGTTTAACACAACCGCTTTATCAAAGGTTTTTTCTCCTGACTCACTTTTCTTTCTTGCAATATTTGTCATTGCTGTAAGAAATATCGTCATGGGAATTAAAACTTCTACCCAATCCTGTGGTAAAAGAACATAATTAAGTGTTGACAATGCGAGGGTTAGAGAATGACCAATAGTAAAGGCTGTAATGATTACCAGTATCTTTCTCCACTCATTGAAGGTAAACAAGGCGCATAAAGTCATAACAAACAAGAGATGATCATAGGCTTTAATATCTATGATATGATCCCAACCAAGTTTTAAGTAGTCTGAAAACTCAGCGTCAAATATATGATTAAGAATATGCAGATACATTAGTCAATCATTGGAACATCCATCAATAAAATCTGAAGATCTTCAGAAGCCTCTATAGAGATTTTGTCTGTATTCCAGATACCAAGTCCATCTCTTACATCCAGGTCTAAACCATTTATCCTTGCTTTACCTTTAATGATAAAAGCATATACGCCATTCCCTTTAAAAGCCAAAGGGTAGTTAACCTTATGATTCTTTTTAAACTTTCCAACAGAGAATACAGCATTCTGATAAAGGAAAAGAGCATTGGTATCTGTGGGAGAAACAACTTTTACCAAAGTATTGTCAGGCTGGTTCTTTAAAACACCATTTTTCTGCTGATACCTGGGCTTAACATTCTGTTGATTGGGGAATACCCAGATTTGAAGTAGCTTCAACGGATCAGATTTAGAATAGTTGTATTCTGAATGTGTAATACCCGTTCCTGCAGACATTATTTGTACATCTCCTGCATTGATGAGACCTCTGTTTTTCATGTTGTCTTTATGTTCAACCGTTCCCTCCAGAGGAATCGTTATGATCTCCATATTATTATGAGGATGTGTTCCGAAACCTTTTCCACCATCTATTCTGTCATCATTCAAAACCCTGAGGGCGCCAAAATTCATTCTTTCGGGATCATAATAATCACTGAATGAAAATGTATGATAACTGAGCAGCCAGGCTATTTCAGAAGTTCCCCTGGTATTTGCTTTATGAAGAACGTATTTAAATTGACCTTCAGGTTTTGTCTGGGCATTAGCACTTAAAACCAATGCAGATAGCAAGTATATAATCAGGTATTTCATATTAATGGTGATTAATCTGTAAACGATATAAAATTAGAAATTTATATACACGAACAGATTGACCTGCATCAAGAAAGAAGGATAACCAGGTAAATAAAAAATTCCTCCAAACTATTCAGGCAAAGTTATGAAAATTGACTTTCGTTTTATAGGAGTAATATTCCTTGTCCTATGCCCCTTCCCTTCTGTGTCCTCCATAAGAAGTATATCTCCACCTTTAAAATTTCTTTTAACGCCCAGAGATGTTTCGATTTCAATTTCCCCATCAAGTAATATAATATATTGCTTTTGAGGAGCAGTATGATAATCAAAATCATAAGTAGGCTCCACTTCTCTGAATATCACACCCTTCGCCGGATGAATATTGGAAAGTCTTCCTATGGTACCTGATTCTTTCAAATCAATGGAAACATCTTCAAAATGACTGTCTCCATTACCATCGCTATATACTTTTGTAATACTAAACATTTTGATCGCTATTTAAAACCCACTTCTTCGCCCAGTCTATCTCTTCCTGAATTATTGTATGCCCCATATCTTTATAGACAATATCTTTTACATTTGCATTCAACTTTGTAAGTAAAGAAGTACTGTCTTTTACCCTTTGAACGGGTACGTGAATATCAGGATCGCTTGTACCTATAAAGATTGGAGTACCTGCAAAATCGCCCTTATATTTCTCGGTATACAACTTATCACCAATCAGTCCTCCTGTAAATGCAATAGCTCCGCCCCATCTGCTTGCATTTCTCGCGACAAACTCCAGAGCAAGACAAGCCCCTTGTGAAAAGCCTAGGAAATAAATCTTTTTTTTTGCTATTCCCTTCGAAACTATATCATTTACGACACTATTCAATAAATCAATCGCTGATGACAGGAATGGCTCATTTTGAGATGGCTCTGCGAGAAAAGAATAAGGATACCAGGTGTGATTAGTTGCCTGAGGAGCAATAATTGCAAAATCTTTATCCAGTTTAAAATAAGAGGACAGAGAAAGGATATCTTCTGCCGAAGCCCCTCTTCCATGCAACATAATAAGTACTTTACCTGCCTCTTCAAGTTTTTTACCCCTATATTCAATATTATTCCGATTCATAATTATAGTTATTAAGCTTCTACAATTTTAGGCAAAACTTTTTCTATCTGACTTCTTTTAGATTCGTATTGAGCCGGAAGTTTCAAATTTTTTCCTAATTCATTCACATCTTCGTCCACAGCAAAGCCCGGATTATCGGTTGCTATTTCAAACAATACCCCCCCTGGCTCTCTGAAGTACAAGGAATAGAAGTAATTCCTGTCAATCTTAGGAGTAATATTAAAACCTTTACCTACTACGATATCTCTGTATTTCATTAATGTTTCCTCATCCTTTACTCTAAAGGCCACATGATGAACAGTACCACCCGCAACATGACCACGACCTTCTCCTGTAGCTTCTACAAGATCTATCAAGTTGGCATTTTCTACTGCATCTGTCTTAAATCTGAAACGATTTACATTTTCAGCATCCAATTTGAAACCTAAAATATCAGTTAATACAACAGCAGTATCTTTGATTGAGCTCAAGGTCAGCGTAACATTATGAAATCCTCTTGTCGCCATATTATCCCCCATATCACCTGATAAATAAGGTCTGCGATCATCCGTTGCTTCATACAACTCAAGCTTTAATCCATCAGGATCAAGAAAGCTCAGATACTTTTCTCCAAATCTTTCTGATGGTTTATTATAAATAATATTATGCTTATCAAACCTTTTAATCCAGAAATCCAGACTTCCTTTTGGAACAGCATAACCTATTTCAGTAGCCATCCCTGTGCCTCTTCTTCCTGGAGTAATGCCTTCCCAGGGAAAGAAAGTCAGGATAGAGCCCGGAGTACCAATCTGATCTCCGAAATAAAAATGGTAAGTACCAGGATCGTCAAAGTTCACAGTCTTTTTTATTAGTCTGAGACCTAGCACTTTTGTATAAAAGTCAAGATTGATTTGTGCAGAACCTGCAATCGCAGTTATATGATGTAAACCTAATATAGCGTCTTTCATAGCTTTAGTGTTATTAGTATAATTATAACTTTCTTCCATTGTTCTCAGAAGCAGAAAACCGAATGATCCTGTGAACTAATAACACAAAGATAGACCTCTACATTCCTAATCCTCCTTGATCCAGATTAAGAAAGGATCTTGATACAGATCAATAAACTTGAAGGATAGTATCTAATTAAAAAGCCAGTCAATCGAAAGTCCTCTCGCATTGACTGGCTATTTTATTATAATCTGAATTACCGTTATTACTCGGCCTTATTAGATGCCTGAACATCCCTGGTGTTTTTCTGTACTGTTATTGCTCCGAAGATAGCTAAGAGGAATGCGAAAGCGTAAAAGCCTTTTTCACTAGGCAGTAACACAGCATTCCAAAGTCCTACAGCCAGCAAAATTATCGACAATAGCGTTGCAAACCAGCTTAATCCATAATATAGATCCGTAACAGGAACACCTTCCAGCTTATCTCTCACACTTTTCTGTACTGATATTACTGAAAACAATCCAAACATTAGTATTGTAAAATAATACCCCTTTTCATTAAGTAGCATTTCAGCTCTCCAAAGACCAATTAAATAACCAAACATTCCAGCGCCTAAAGCTATCCAGGAAGCGGCGATAAATGCATTTGAAGGTTTTTGATTCATAATAATTCCATGTTTAGGTAAATAAAAATTAAAGTGATTTATTAAAAGCTTAAAATTTGACCAACAATATTCCCCGATGTGGGAAATCCTGACATTAAATAATTAAATGCATCTATTTATTTATTTAATTTGTTTTAAATAACTGTCATTCAAAGATTGAACCACTTTTAAAATCCTCATTCAATCTCCCTTGTATCCTCAGCAACTCTGTCTACGAAAAAAAGATTAGCATTTTTTAATGACATTTTAATTCTCTTTTAACTGCATTTTAATTTCTTTACAAATACATAAGGCATTTAAAATCAATACAATTGTCTTTTTTAAAAGATAAAATTACTACAATGAAGACCAAAATTATTACAATTCCAAGTTTACCATCTTCACAAACCTCACTTGACATTTACAAAATGTTGAAATATATTTATTCTGCTCCTAACGTTACCTCAGGAGAAAAAAACAAAATTGTCTTATTCTAATAGAGGAGAATCTGACAACTATTGAACAATTCGAAGATTTAATTTTAATTTTTAACAATGAGTTTACAAGTAAAATTTCTCCTTTTCGGAGGATTATTCCTGCTTTACAGGCTTGGCTATAGCCAAAAAAGTATTTCTCCGGATTCTGCTATCCAGATAGCATTGATTAATCACCCGCAAATAAAAGTCTCCAATCTTCAGGTTGAGCAACAACAACTTTTAAAAGGAAGTACCCTTCAGTTTTACAATACTGAATTGCTGTTTGAGGCTCCCCAAGGAGATGAACTAAGGCCAGGCATACTTCAGTCTATTGACTTTCCTACTGTTTATATGCAGCAGTATAAAACACAGCAGGCAAATGTTAACCTGATGAAAGCTGACAGGGCTGTAAATACAAACCTGATAAAGTATAATGTCCGAAACACTTATATTAGCTATCAATACTGGAGAGAGCGATTTCAAATACTTAAGAATCAAGATTCCATTTTACGGGGACTACTGAAAATCAATGAGGTCAGATACAATGTAGGTCAGATTAGTATACTCGAGAAAATAAGTGGAGAAGCAAAGTATAAAGGGATTGAATTACAGCTATTGCAAGCTTCTGCGGAGTTCAGAAATTCAAGAAAACAATTTTTACTTGCAATCGGTACTCCAGAAGATACTTCTATTGTTCCGGATAGAACTATAGAAAAATTTCCTGCTCTTATTCTTAATACCTCCTCTACGGAAAACATAACCAACAATCCTGTATATCACTACTATCAAAGACAACAGGACCTGAGTAAAAGGCTTTTAAAACTTGAAAGGGCCAGAAGAATGCCTGGATTGCTTGTAGGTTATTTAAATCAGGGAAATGAACACACTTCGTTTAAATACAGATTAAGATTTGGGGTTACCTTACCTATATTTTACTGGGGATATCATTCCAGAATAAAAGCAGCTAACAAAGGCATTGAAATAGCAGAGAATCAGTTAATACTTGGTAAATACAAACTCAACGGAGAGTATATACAGGCGGTCAGCAGATACAGACAGTTTACCCAGGAGTTAAACTACTACGAATTCGCTGGCCTTCTGGAAGCTGCCCAGACATTAAAGTCAGCTTCCGAGAGCTATAGACTTGGAAGTATAACATATTATGTATATTTATTAAATATCGAACAAGCATTTTCAATAGAGCTTAATCATCTTGAAGCGCTGAAAAACTACAACCAGTCCATTACTCACCTTAATTATCTTTTAGGAGACATTTAATCATGATTGAAAAGATTATAAGTTTCAGTGTACGCAATTACATTGTTGTTCTTGTTTTAACATTAATATTGATCTTATGGGGAAGTTACTCATTATCTGAACTCCCTGTAGACGCAGTTCCAGATGTAACGAGCAACCAGGTAGATGTTATTACTAATAGTCCTAGTCTTGCCTCTCTTGAGATTGAGAAATTCATCACCGCCCCGATAGAAATGGCTATGTCCAATATACCTGGACTTATTGAAATGAGATCAACCTCTAAATTTGGACTAAGCGTTGTAAAACTCGTCTTTACAGACAATACAGATGTTTACTGGGCAAGACAGCAAGTATTCGAAAGAATCCAGGCAGTGCAGGCTGAAATTCCGGAAGAACTTGGGAAACCATATATGGGGCCCGTTTCGACAGGTCTTGGAGAGGTATTTCAATACGTAGTAAGACCTGAAAATCCAAAGGATAAAAGCTTCTCTTTAATGGAAATCAGAACCCTACAGGACTGGAATATAAGAAAACAACTACTGGGAATCCCAGGAATTGCGGAGGTAAGCGGTTTCGGAGGATACAAAAAAGAATACCAGGCCAAGATAAAACCAGATAGAATGAAAGCGCTGGGAGTTTCAATTGATGAACTGTTTGACGCTCTTAGCAGGGGAAACAGCAATACAGGAGGAGCTTACATTGAGAAGAACAATAAAGCTTTTACAATAAGAGGAATCGGACTAGCAACAACACTGGAAGAAATTGGAAAATCAGTTGTAAAAAACAACGTGGGAGCTCCTGTATTAATAAGAGATGTAGCTGAAGTAGATTATGGTAATAGTATACGATACGGAGCTATGACAATGAATGGGAATGGAGAGGTAGTCGGAGGTATTATCATGATGATGAAAGGTGAAAACGGAAGTGAGGTAATCGCAAGAATAAAAAGCAGGATGAAACAAATCGAAGCTTCTCTACCAGAAGGATTGATCATTGAACCATTCATAGATAGAGAAAAGCTTGTTTCCAAAGCGATAAAGACTGTTTACACAAATCTTATTGAAGGCGCTATAATAGTAGTGCTCGTAATTCTTTTTTTCCTCGGCAATTGGAGAGCCAGTCTGCTTGCTGCTTCAGTAATTCCATTATCCATGCTTTTCGCATTCGGACTAATGAAAGAATTTGGTGTAGTAGGAAACCTGATGAGTCTTGGTGCAATAGACTTCGGCTTACTTGTAGATCCCGCCATCATCGTTGTTGAGGCTGCAGTTCTACACCTTTCTTTAAAAATGGCCGGAAGGCATACTCAGAAAATGCGTTATGCAGAACGACAGGAAATTGTTATCAATGCGGCATCAGATGTAAAAAAATCAGTAGTATTCGGAGGTTTGATAATCCTGATCGTTTATTTTCCTATACTCACCCTTACTGGTATAGAAGGTAAGATGTTTACACCTATGGCTAAAACCGTAAGCTTTGCAATCATCGGAGCTTTGCTTCTATCCATAACTTATGTACCTATGATGTCTGCTTTGATCATAAAACCTTCTTCCCACGAAGACCATGGAATTTCTCAAAAGCTCATCGATGCGGTATACAACTTCCTTCGAAAAATACTTGTATGGGGTATGGAAAAGAAAGCTGCAATTGTTGGATTTGCTCTTGCTGTGCTTGGCGCCGGGATATTTGGCTTTGCGATCATCGGTGGAGAATTTATTCCAAAACTTCAGGAAGGAGATCTTGTTATAGAAGTAAATCTTCCTGTAGGGACTTCACTTTCTGAATCTTTAAAATTGAGTGACAAGATCCAGGCAGAACTCCTCAGAGAATTTCCAGAAGAAATTGAACGCATTGTTTCTAAAATCGGCACTTCAGAGGTTCCTGTAGATCCAATGCCTCTGGAAGCTCAGGAAATAGTGGTCGTATTGAGAGATAAAGAATACTGGAAAAAAGCCAAAACCCAGGAAGACCTGGCAGACCTGGTATCTGATGTAATGCAAAAGTTTCCAGGGATTGTAGTTTCGATTCAGCAACCAATAGAAAACAGAGTAAATGAATTGATGAGTGGGGCAAGAACAGATGTTGTAGTAAAAGTTTTCGGTCCGGACCTTGATACTCTGGTGAATAAAAGCAACCAGATCATCAGCATTATAAAAGAAGTCGAAGGTGCTACTGATGTGCAGGAAAACAAAATATACGGACTTCCTCAGATTAATATAAAATATAACAGAGATCATATGGCCTATTATGGTGTTACTGTTTCACAAATCAACAGAGCAATCCAGACAGCATTTGCTGGAGGAATTGCCGGTATCATCTACGAAAACAATAAACGTTTTGACTTAAGTGTCAGACTTTCCAGTGATGAAAGAAGCAAAACTGAAAACATCCATAATCTTCTAATTAGTGATAGAGACGGAAATCCACTTCCATTGCAGCACCTTGCAGAAATTAGCGAAGATGTAGGTCCTTCCGAAATAGGACATGAAAATCTTCAAAGAAAATCCAACATAGGATTTAATGTAAGAGGCAGAGACCTTGCCTCTGTGGTAACAGATGTACGCAACAGAATCAATAATGAAATATTCATCCCTCAGGGTTATACTGTGGAATATGGTGGCGAATTCGAAAATTTTGAACGAGCTAAAAACAGATTATCAATAGTAGTACCTATAGCTCTATTGATCATCTTTATATTACTATTTATTTCATTCAACACTTTCAGAGACAGCTTCCTGATATTTTCAGTAGTTCCCCTTTCAGCAGTAGGTGGTGTATTTTCTTTATTAATAAGGGATATGAACTTCAGTATATCTGCAGGCGTAGGATTTATTGCTCTTTTCGGCGTTGCCGTATTGAATGGAATCTTACTTGTAAGTAAATTCAATGACTTGCTTTTAGAAGGAATAACAGATCCAAAGGAACGTGTACTAATCGGACTTAAAGACAGATTAAGGCCTGTATTAATGACAAGTTTTGTGGCTGCTTTGGGTTTTCTTCCAATGGCTATATCTTCCAGCGCTGGTGCTGAAGTTCAAAAGCCTCTTGCCACTGTGGTAATCGGGGGATTGTTTACAGCGACCTTCCTCACATTAATTGTATTACCCGTATTTTATACAATATTTAAAAAAGACCAATCAGAAAGCTGGTATAAAAAATACCTGCCCGAAAACAATTAATATACTCTAACTATATTTATCATGATAAATTCAATTCTGAATAAATTAATATCAAGCTATCTATGTTGCATGCTTATCGTAGTATTTCAGGCTTGTCATAAAGATAACAAAAGTGCATCAGTGCCGGTAATAGAAGAGAATTCTATTGAGCTGACTGAAGACCAAATGAAAAGGCTGGATATAAACCTTGTATCTCCGGAGAAGAAGGCACTTGAATCATATATTCATTTTAATGGAAAAATTGTAGCTCTGCCAAACTATCGAGCAGAGGTAAGTTCCAATGTGCAGGGGAAAATAGAAAAAGTATTTGTTCATGAAGGTGACTTTGTTGAAAAAGGTAAACCTCTTATCGAACTAAGCAGCATGAGGCTGGTAGAACTTCAGGAAGAATATTTTGCAGCTAAAAATGAAACTGATTTTTTAACCATTGAACTAAAAAGACAGGAAGAACTCAGAAAAAATAATGTCGGTGCACTTGTGGATCTTCAAACCGTTCAAACCAAGCACAGGGCTTCCTTAAACAGACAGGCATCACTGAAAGCAAAACTTGCATTACTTGGCATTGATATGGACGGAAATGGATCTGATGCAATAAGAACAAAATTATCCATTAAAGCTCCTATCTCCGGATACATACATGCGCTGCCTGTCAGCGTTGGAATGATCGCATCTGCAGAAACCATCCTTGCTGAATTGATAGATGTGAGTCAGCTTCTTGCTGAAATTTATGTTTATGAAAAAGATATTGATTTAATTAAATCAGGTCAATCTGTAAAGCTGGACTTTATCAACCATTCATTTGGAGAAGTACAGGGAACGGTTTTTAATATTGATAAAGTAATTGATGAAAACACTAAAGCCATCAATGTATTTGTTAAATTCTCTACTCCGGGCAAAAGCATTATCCTTCCTGATATGAACATAATGGCGACACTAGAGAATAAAAGTAATAATACTCCCGCTCCTACAGTACCTCGCTCCAGTTTATTACAGGAAGATGATCATTATTATATTTTCTTAACAGATAAGAAAGTTAAAGATGGCAAGATTAAACTCAGTAAACATAAAGTGGATCTAGGGGATAAAAACGAAAAATTTACCGAAATTATTTTCCCCAATCCTGTAGAAAACGAAATATTCGTAGCTGCTAATAATGTGATGGCGATAGAAATGGAGAGAAAGAAAAAGACCGGTGGTGTATTTGCAGAATAATTAATCTTATCAATAAAAAAGAAGGCCCTTTGATCCTATCGAATCAAAGGGCCTTCTTTTTATGTTCCATCTTTATTGAAGAATATTTTCCTGATTTCTTTAAAAGGTAAATATATAATCAAATAACATCTGTTCTTACCTAACTAATCTTCTCTACTTTCATTTTCTTTATTATGTGTAAGGCAAACACAATCACCTATTAATTCAACATTTACTTCATAAAATCCCAATTACCCATAACATCAATCACTATATCGCCGAAAAAGCAAACATTACCGATGTATTTTAATTTCCTTAAACACAACCATTTAAAAATCTCTACCACTTTACTGCATTTTTAATTACAATAGCAAAAAAAGTATATCAAAAATTTTTAGATGTATTTTTATTCTATACTTTTGATCCGGGTTATAGTCACAAACACTAGCTATGTTTATGAACAAGGTCCTTCTGTAGCTCATATATACCTAGGAATACAAGCGCGCGTAATTTCTTATTCCACCAATCTGTTATGTCTTTTTAAGGCATAATAACAAGTACCGTTTTGGCTTTGGCATTATCAGTATCCTTATTCAGTTAAAATGAATCTAAGTCAGGCGAACTATATCTATTAAAATATTCCAGTAAATACTTATTTAAAAACCTTTATGAAAACAGAAAAAATTGCTATCGGCTGTAATATATACGGCGTTGACGTGAAGAACATTTCAGATGCTGAAATCAGTTCACTTCAAAATGAGTTATACAAAAACAGGATTATCATTCTGAAAAATCAGGATATATCCGATGAAGCTTATTGTAACTTTGCTACGAAATTCGGTACTCCTATACCTTACCTTCAAGATAATTATCACCATCCAAAATTCCCGCTGATCTTCGTATCATCAAATGTAAAGAAAGATGGAAAACAAATAGGCGTGCCTCGTACAGGCGGATACTGGCATTCAGATACTTCATTTGAGAAGGATCCGAAAGTACTTACTATGTTATTGCCTAAAGTACTTCCTACAACTGTAAAAAGAACAACTAAGTTCATTGACATGAGCGCTGTATATAAAGCGCTTCCAAAGAATCTTCTCAAGGAAATAGAAGGAGAAGAATTTATCCATAGCGGAAGATGGAAATATAAAATACGTCCGGAAGATGCGGGTATAGATATCTCTGAAATGCTGGAGATGATTGACTTTTATGCCCCTCCTGTCATGCACCCTGCCATCCTTGAACATCCATATACCAAAGAAAAGATTGTATACGGCACAAGAGGCTTTACAATAGGAATCAAAAATAAATCTCTGGATGATTCTCAAAGAATATTAACTGAAATTTTTGACTTTGCAGAAACAGATCAATTTATCAGAGAAGTTACCTGGTCACTTGGTGACCTTATCATCTGGGATAATCGCTTTCTTGCTCATTGCTCAGGAAGGAAAAAAGCCATCACTGAAAACATTCACGAAGATGTGAAGAAAGAAGAAGAAACAATGATGTACAGAATTACTTTGAAGGATGCATTTCCTTTATGTGCCTCTCAACTCCATGAAAATGTTACCGCATTACAAAACTGAAACGACTATGACAACTGTAATAAACAACACTTATAAAAGCGGGACTCCAACAATAGAAATTTCCCCGGACTTTCTTGATCTTATACTAAAGCCATACAGAAACCATGCTAAATATCTGCATGAAGCCGAGATCACACATTTCCTGGAAAAACTGGAACCAAACTCTACCACGAGCCTGATCACAGCCAGAGGAAAATTTTCAATTCCTGAGAGCTGTTATATTGATGACACAGGACATTTCAATGCTGTTGAATTCAATATTTGTTTTAATCAACTTGCATATGTAATGTTTGGAAAATGCCTTCAGGAAGGAATCTTTCAAAGGCTGATACCAATATGGGAAAGTAAAATAAAACTTGACTATGACATTTTCCTGAAGCAACAGCTTTCCTCAATGCTTATAGTAAAGATTGAAGGAAAATTTTTAAAACAGCTTGACAGCGATGGTTTCTTTGGAGAAATATCAATTGATAAAGTAATCTCTTCTAATGATGCACACTTTGCTTACACAACTGTTTCCTTCTCTGATGAAGATGGTGTTAAATGCAAAGGCTCTGTTGTACTTGCCTTCAATCCAATTCATGAATAAACAAAAAAGCAATGCAATCCGCTCTGCGGAAACCGTGGCTGCGCTAAGAGCAGCCACGGCTAAAGAAGAGGACATTTGTATCCAGTGCGAAGATCACCTTGCTAGATTTTTCATTGGATACAAATACCGTCTTATTACAAGTATAAAACCTCAGTGGCTTCTCCAAAAGCTTATTGAATCTATGTCCCCGGGAAGTTATTGTTTCGCTATCATCAGAACCAAATTCTTTGACGAAATCCTTCTCAAAGAAATATCCGGAAATATAGATCAGGTGGTGATACTTGGTGCAGGATATGACACAAGGGGAATAAGATTTAAAGAACATCTTAAGAAAATAAAAGTATATGAAATTGACTTTCCCGGAACACAGAGGAATAAAAGAAAAAAGCTAATACATCTTCCTGAAGAAATTCCCTCCAATATTCATTTCATTCCATTAGACTTTAATGAAAGGCCTTTTCAAGAAGCTTTAATAGAAGCAGGGTTTTCCAAAAACAAACGTACTTTGTTTTTATGGGAAGGGGTTTCTTATTACCTGCCTGAAAAAGTCGTTGCACAAGTACTTAGCTTTGTATCTCAATGTGCTTCCGGAAGCTCTATAGTCTTTGATTATGCTACAAAAAACTTTGTAAATGGAGACCATAGTACACATGGAGGAAAAGAAATTGCTAAGTGGCTGAAAAAAATTAAAGAACCATTTTTGTTCGGTTTAAATGAAGATGAAATAGGACCGTTTTTATCCAGACAAAACTTATCTGTAGTAACTGATTGCGGGCCGGAAGAGCAAGAGAATATGTATTTGAGAAACAGAAATGGAAAGATTATTGGCCAGTCACTAGGTCATGTAAGAATGGTCCATGCCAGAATTTCAGATAATTAAATTGATCTCATATGAAAAAAAATTGTGAAGATTCAGATATACTTAAATACCCACATCCTGTACTTTTATCTTCTTCATTAAATAAAAAGATAAAAGAGGTGACAGTGAATGGAAAAAAATATGTACTATATAGAGACAACAGCAGCAAACCTGTTGCCTTTCCCATAGCCTGCCCACATCGCGGGGCCCTTTTATCAAAAGGTAAAATAAATAAAAACGGAGAACTTGTATGTGCTTATCACGCCTGGAAGATTAATTCCTCAGGTCAGGCACAGAGCCCTTCGGTACCAAGCAAAACCTGCGAAGTACATAGCTTAAAAACCTGGGATAAATATGGCTTTATATGGATTGCAAATAAGGACACTCCTGATGAAGCATTTCCGGAGTTTCTCAGACCTGGATATGAACTGATCGGCAAATTTTCCTCTCACTTTGATGCACCAATTAAAGTTGCACTGGATAATTTCGGTGAAATTGAACATGCGTTTAAAGTACATACTTTTATAGGACCAGGGCTTAATGAACTGAATACTGTAGACTTTAAAGTTAAAATTGAAGAAGAACAAACTTTTGGATTTCTGGATTGTAAATACAGAAACATGCCACTGTTTCTAAGCTCATTTTTTGGGATAAAAAAAGGAGATCATTACCACAATGACTGGGTGTTCAAGTTTAAACCACTGCACGGATCATACAGAAACTACTGGACTGATAAAGATACCAAGGCCGAACGGGCCGTCTCGTTTATCATAACAAGCTTTCTTGTCCCTGTAAATGCTAATGAGTCAAAAATCCAGGTATTTGTGCAAATGGCAATTAATAACAAATGGTTAAAACTACTTTCCCCTGTTTTAAAATTATCTACACTACTTATTACCAAATTTGAAATATGGGCTGATGCAGGGATTGCCAAATATGCTGCTGAAGATCCTGAAGACGGATCCAACTGGAAACTCACCTATCTTGATAAACAAATTATGCCCAACCGGAAACTGATGGATAAAATATATTTCCAAAAGCAGGATAAAAAAGTGTTAACCGAAGAAGAAATTGAACATTAAAAAAACCAAGAGTATTAGCAATAATACTCTTGGTTTCATATCAGAAGCTTCTATAGTATGGTCTTGATATAAAAGGAGAAAATGGCCATGGTACAGCAAGAAAGATAATGAGTATCACAATGCCGAAATAAATCAATACATGTTTTCTTTTTAACTCATAGGTTTTTGTTCTTTTAATAATAGAAGATCCTATTGTTAAAACAAACACTGCTATTGTCATCATTGCCACATGATATAAACCAAAAAAAGTCATTTCAGGAATAGTCAGACCTTCTTTTAAATTAGCCCTAAAATATTTCACCATTGGGCTTTCAAAATAAAGATAGTAACCAAGAATAAGCTGGATATGAGCAAAAGAAACTGTTGCTGATTTAAATATATCACCTAACTTAAAAGCAGGCTTTTCATTATTTCTATTGGTTGCAAAAAGTATGATGGTTCCTATAAGCCCCAATACCAGTAACCATCTTATTATGGAGTGAAATGAAAATATTATCGGGTACATGATTTAGAAATTACAATTCTTCAATATTATACGTTAGCATATTTTTGTCAAGATACGACTTAAGCTCTTCAAGTCCATCCCAAACTTCTCGTTTAATACTTTTACAAACATAAATTCCCGATTCTTCCACCTCGATTACATCCCCCCAGGTTTCATCATCAGAATCAAAATCCACCAATTGTCTTAGTTCTTCCTTGTTGTCGCCTGAAAGATCTACATGTATAAAATACTCAAATCCCATATCTTTATCTAATTACTAATTACAATCCTTAATATTACTTTACTTTATCTTAAATTCCTTGAGGGCTTTAGCTGTTTCTTATAAAGTGCGATCCAAGATTCAGGAGTCATTTTAGATACAAGCTCTCCAATCAGCTTAAAAGGGATCTGATCCATCTTTTTAAACCTGATGCAGCTTTTGCCCATATCCAACTTCGTTTTGCTTGTCTTTGCATATTCATCAACAAACCATTTCAAGAGCATATCATCAGCATAAATACCCATATGATACAAGGCTACAAAATTTTTCTGTGAAGCAATACTAATAAAAGGCAGTGGTAATTTAGGATCACAATGATATCCTTCTGGGAATAAAGAATGTGGAACTACATACCCGGGCATGCCATAACTTATTACCTCTTCAAAACCTTCGGGAAGATTATTTACTATAACATCCCTAAGTTCTATCATTACTGGCTTTCTATCTTCTGGCAATGAATTGAAATATTGTTGTACTCCTTGATCTTTTATCATAAAACTTTAAAAGAGGAAATTAAACTTCATGATTTTTTAGCTGTTTATTAGCAAGGTATACTTTTTTCATATATTGAAGCAAACCGCCATTAAAATCTTCCAGTGTAAAATTGGAATGAGTAAGATCATAACCTAATTTTCTCAATTCAATCACTACCTCATCGTTTGCATCGGGAGCTATTGAATTTGCCCATGGATTCTTCATTTCATCAAAAATTCTGTCATCTACACCTGTCAACACTTCAGTAACCCACTGATGAACAGTGACTATTGAGGCAATACCTTGTGGATTTATCGGACTCGGATCCGCTTTGAATAATGGATCTCCTGAAGTTCTTCCGGATTCCACTAACAATAATGTTCTTAATGCAGCTCTATTATTGGCATCATTAAGTATCAGATTTCCATAAGCTGTTGTGAGGAGATTGTTTCTGACATCAGACAGTTTACTTTTGTAAAAAACATTTGCAGGTCTGTTTTTCATATAAATCACTTTGGCAATATCATTATCATTACCAGCGGTAAGATAGTTCATCATCAGTGTCACCAACCCTTTCAGTTCAGGAACTCCGTTCTGTGAACTTGGTGGTATGGCTCCAATAAGCCCTTGCATTACTTTAAGGGCCTTTGCCGGAGCTTCTTTAGCCAGTTTTGTTGCATTATAAACACTTGCCGTACCGCTCATAGGAAATGCGCTTATTAGTTTCGCTGCCTGATCAAGAGGCACTCCTACTGTAACCTGAGGAGCTATACGATCCCAATTTGCATAATTCTGAGCTGAAGGAAGGCCTACATAATAGTTTGATCCTAATAGCTGCTGTGCAGGTGGACCTTGTTGAGCTAGCTGCTTTATATTTATAATTCTTGACAACCAAACCGTAGCGATAGCATCGAATTGACCAGGCGTCATACTGTCATCTATCGGATCTGTTACAGCTTCTACAATAGACCATTGATTAAAAGGCTCTAGAATTGTTTGGGCATGTGCCCCCGAATGATCTGCTGAAACTGTCAATGTTCCCTGCCTTACATTCTGAGCCATTGTTTGTGGATGCGCATCTCTGTGTATATGTGGGTGAGTGCCTACTGTTAAAGGATTGGGATTTGGAATTCTTCGTGTGATAGGTATCCCAGTTTCAATCTCAAAACCAATTCGCCTTTGCATTACATTGGATACTGAGCTGCTTTTGACAACTTTATTATTACTTTCCGATACCTTCCTCTGCATTGCCCTTTCTCCCATTTCATCAGCTTCTTTTTCCAGTCCTTCATCATCATTAATTTTAACAGCACCTTTCATTTGCATGGTTGGCTTCACCCTGCCCTGCTTTTGTTGCACCACATGCCAGGCTTCATGAGGAAGATGCTTTTCCTGACCGGCCCCCAGATGAATATCCCTCCCCTGAGCATAGGCAAGCGCATTGACACTTGCAGGTTCTTGTGAATTATAATGTACCTGAACATCATCCATAGACATGCCAGACAAAGATTCTATTCCACTCTTTAATTCTTCTGGCAGGCCACCTGAATTTTTAGCTGAATCACTTTGACTAAAGCCAGCCTCTTCTCCTTTCTTCTGGAGTGGATCTTCTTCTTCCTTTTGTTGAATAGGTTTCTGGTTGAAGCCATAACTAACATCTTTTTCTTTCATCTGCATAGACTGCAGCACAGTATCTCCATATCCGCTTCCTATGCCTTGATTAACCAGTCCAGACGCCTTGCCATACTCCTGGGTTCTGTATGTATCATGTGAATTATGGTTATTTCTTCTTTGAATGGAAGATTCTTTATGAACTCTTTCTGAATTGAAAGCCATACTTAATGAAACCTATCTTACAAATATTTAAACACCCGTTTTACCTTCTTTGGCAAACTCTCTGTTAATGCCTGTCAGTAAATCTTCTGCCTTTATTTTATCAGAGCTTCTGGATATAGCCTTAAGACAGCAATGACGCAATACATTCATTACCGAACCTCCACATATTTTATATCGCTCAGCCAGATTGCTCAAATCAACTTCTTCATCATAAAGAAATTCTTCCGGCTTTGATTTTTCCCACAACAGCAATCTCTCTGAATAATCGGGCAAAGAAAAATTTACAATTGACTGAAGTCTTCTATAAAAAGCCTGATCTATATTCTTTTTATAATTGCTGGCAAGTATTACCAGCCCATCATATTGTTCCACGCGCTGAAGCAAGTAAGCTACTTCCTGATTGGCGTATCTGTCATGGGCATCTTTAGTCTCCGACCTTTTACCAAACAATGCATCGGCTTCATCAAAAAAAAGAATCCAATTTTGTCCTTGTGCTCTGCTAAAAATCTTTGAAAGATTTTTTTCCGTTTCTCCCACATACTTGGATACGATCATAGACAGATCAATCTTATAGGTTTCCCTTCCTGTAGCCTTTCCGATTAAAGAAGCTGTTAATGTTTTTCCAGTTCCGGGAGGTCCTGCGAATAATGCTCTGTAGCCTGGCATTGTTTTTCGGGCATAATCCTTATTACTTAACAACTGTTTTTCAAAACGGACCCAGTCAAGAACGTCTTCCACCTGATCCAATGTTTCCTTATTCAGCACAAGATCGTCCCATTCCAGTGAAGTTGAAATTTTCTGCGCCGGAAAATCGGGAGAATAATGAGGTTCCAGCGTCTTTCCATTAATCAGGCAATCCATCACTTCTTTTGAAGGATTGAGCAATTGACTTGTAAATGGCTCATCCGGCTGGGCTAAATGCAGAGATATAAGATGAAATGCACTCAATTTTTCTTCCGGATTAAATAAATACAACCAATCCAGCACGTTTCCTTGTCTCCCGACAAGCAGATATAAGGCGGTTTGTATGGTAGGGATAAAGCCTCTGTAAGCCTTACCAAGAACGCCACCTATTTCCGACGGAATCATTTCCAGTTGATTCTTTACAGAAAGAAATCTATTGCTTAACTCCGGTTTCAGATATGGACTTAGGCTAAGCACTAATATTAGTCTTTCTGCCGGGGAGAGATTACATTTTTCAATAATAGAACCATAGATATCTCCATCCACCAATTTAGGCGCGGGGACTAGAGACAGCAGATCTCCTTCAAAAACCTGGAAAGAAATTCTTAAATCAAGAACAGATTCCAGCCAGGAGATATCCATATTTAAAGCAGCATAAGTCCGCTGGATAATCTCAGTTTGCATTGTCATTTTCCTGGTATTATTAAGTTCAAGGGAAAGAGCGGGAGACTCTTTTAATAGAATTGTGTGAGGTAAAAATAAAACTTATTTAATTATTTCAAACAATGTTTAAAAAAGTTTCTGATGAAAAAAAACAGCTCAACGCCACTAAAAATCTCTTAAAATCAACACACTACCTAATCCGCAATCGTTTAAAACCTTAAGTTTTTTAGTTAAAATTCATAAAAACCCAAGGATTTTTTCTTCATACCAAAAAATAAAATCAAACGGTAAGTATATTTGAAGTTAGATTTACAAAAAAAATGAAAATTCTTATCATTGAAGATGAAGTAAATGTCGCTTCTTTTATTATGAGAGGCTTTCAGGAAGAAGGACATTCTGCAAGCATAGCTATGGATGGAGCTACCGGTCTTCAGATGATGACAGATCATACATTTGACCTTGTAATATTGGATCTGATGCTTCCTGGCATTAATGGCATGGAGGTTTGCAGACGAATAAGAGAGGATAATACCGATGTCCCTATCATTATGCTTACAGCGCTTGGTACCACTGAAAACGTAGTATCCGGCCTTAACGCAGGTGCAGATGACTATATGATAAAACCCTTCAAATTTTCTGAGCTGCTGGCTCGTATAGAAGCAATTAAAAGGAGAACACAGAAAAACCATCCCAAAAATTTCATTCTAAAGTTTTCCAACTTGGAAATAAACACTTCTAATAAAACTGTCAAGAGAGGTGATGAAAAAATAACACTCACTGCCACTGAATTCAAGCTACTGGAATATCTCATGATAAATCAGGGAAGAGTTTTGTCCAGAGTGAGCATACTTGAAAATGTATGGGATATCAACTTTGACATGAATACTAATGTGGTGGATGTTTACATTAATTATCTAAGAAAAAAAATAGATAAAGGGTTTGAAGAAAAATTAATACACACTGTAGTAGGCATGGGCTACGTTATGAGAAAAGACGACTGAAATGACCATACGTAGTAAAATTATTATTCTTTATATTTCTTTAACTGCAGCAACCTTATTGTTGTTAAGCATTTTCATCTTTTTATTTACCTCTCATTTCGCTACCAAAAATTTCTTTACCAGACTAAAAGCCCGGGCCTCCATAGCTGCCCACAATCACATGGAGGAAGATTTAAAAGCCAAACCTGTGTATGAAGAAGTCCGGAAAAAACACCTTGTACCTTTGGCAGGTGAAAGGGAATATTTGATTAAAAAAGATACTATTTATTCCAAATCTAAAGGAAGTATATTAACTGTTTTGCCTTCAGCCTTTCTTGATGAAATTGTAATGACTGGCTATGGTGAATATAAAGACAGAGATGACTTTTATGTCGGTGTTTATTATAAAGATGAGTACCCTAATCATGTAGTAATTCTTACTGCTATTGACCAGGAGGGAAATGAGTTATTGTCATCTCTGAGAAATCTCCTTGTTGTGGGTTTTATAGCATGTTGTGTAATTATACTCATCGCTGCCATATTATTTTCAACTCAGATTTTAAAACCCATAACCAGAATTGTAAAAGAAGTTGATCAGATCCGTGCATCTAACCTCCACCTCAGGCTAAAACCAGGAAATGGCAAGGATGAATTATCTCATCTTGCAAATATCTTTAACAACATGCTTGACAGACTGGAAGCTTCCTTTGAAATGCAAAGCCATTTTGTAAGCAACGCTTCTCATGAACTGAGAACCCCTCTTACAACGATACTTGGTGAATCTGAAATCATTCTGAAAAGACCGAGAAGTACAGAAGAATATATCCAATCGTTAAATACAATCGCATCGGAGGCTAATAAGCTGGACCAACTCATAACGAGTTTATTAAAAATGTCTCAGCTTGGCTTTGACGGAAAAAAACTGATTACTGAAAAAGTTCAGATGGATGAACTCTTACTTGCAATAAAAGCAGATATCACCAGAAGAATACCAGACAATCAGGTCAGTATTGAATTTTCTGAAATACCTGAAAACATTGAGTGGATATCCCTTTCTGTAAACAGAATGTGGATGAAACTTGCTATTATTAATATCATCCACAATGCCATTAAATATTCTGAAAATCAAATGGTAATTGTAAAACTATTTGCTAACGAAAATCTACTTGAAATAAGCGTTTCTGACTCCGGAATAGGAATACCAGCTGAAGATATCACTCACGTATTTGAGCCCTTTTACAGAGGTAGCAATACTTCCAACTTCGTAGGGCATGGCATAGGCCTTCCACTATCACTCAAGATCATCCGTTTGCACCATGGAAAAATTTCCATCAACTCCGAAAAGGATATAGGAACAAAAATAAGTATATACTTCAATCGGGAAGAGCTAAGTGGATAGGAATTCAACATTAACCACCTTTAACGCCCCTCTAATTTCATTTTAATATAAACATCTGTCATTAATAAAACTGTTAGTATAGATGGAGATTTAAAGAAGAGGTGTTAACTTTTTCCTGGAAATTATAATCATTTTTTTATAACTGTCTCAACTCATTTTAATTTCAGCAATCTACTTTTGTAAAGAAACAGAGCAGATATGCTAACATTTCTGATTCCAACAGATTTCTCGGAAGAGACATTTACTACAATTAAAAACCTTAAAGCATTGGTTAATTCCGATTCTTTAAAGATTATTTTATTTTATTCCGTACCTCTTCCAAACTCCATCATTGAAACATTATTTCTGCCTAAACACAAAGACTACCGAGGTAGTGATTTTCAAGAGGAATTAGATAAGATTAAGGCAGAAGCAAATAGTTCTGATATGCATATCCACATTCACTGCCAATATGGAATTTCTGAAGCTATACTTAATCATATCATCAACGAATATGGAATACAATTTTCTGTAATATCCGACAGGCCTCCCAAGGATCAGGAAGAATTGTTTGATATAATTAAAAAATGTAATGCACCAGTCATACATATTCCACAGGGTTGTAAAATCAATACAAATCCTTCAGTCGGAATAATCATTCCCAAAGGTTATAAAGCAATACCTTCAGATCTTCAGAACATATTGCCGTCCCAACGGCTTTTTATATTTAATGAGTCAGATAGTTTGGTAAACATTAATGATAAATCAATTCCTGTTTCCAAGGCTGCATCATTGTTAAAAGAAATGCAGGTTAATTTATTGATAGAGATGAATGCAAAAAGAAAAAAATCATTACTCAAGAAAAGCACATCTTCAAACTTCAAATTCGAAATAGGTATTCCTCTACTAAGAGTTAATTATCATTAAAATGAACGTTTAAGATAAACCTATGCTTCTAAAGAAAAATATTCCTATAAAATATGTATTGGGCAAGATCAAATATGAACTTGTCTTTATTGTTATCTATGCTTCTGTAATTGGTTACCTCGATTCATCATTACACCTGGCAAACATATCGGTCTCTACCGGTGTACCTACTATTTTAGGTACCATAATTTCCTTACTCCTTGCCTTTAGATCAAACCAGGCATATGACAGATGGTGGGAAGCAAGGGTCATTTGGGGAGCCATTGTAAATGATTCGAGGACACTTTCCAGACTTGTATCTTCTTTTATAAACGACCCTGAGTTTTCAGTCGAAAAACATTCTTTCAAAGAAAAGTTTATCAAACGCCAGATCGCTTGGTGCTACTGCCTTGGAGACTCTCTGCGCAACCAGGTGAGCCTTGGTAGAATAAAACCTTTTCTTTCGGAAAAGGAACTCGAATATGTTTCCAAACATGATAATAAGCCAAATGCACTATTATATCTTCATAGTCAGGATATAAATCTTACATTTGAAAAAAGTTGGATCAATGCATATCAACAGGTAAAAATAGAACATATCATTACCAACTTATGCGACTCAATGGGCAAATGCGAAAGAATAAAGAATACTATCTTCCCTACCACTTATAGTATGTACATCAACTTTACTCTTTGGATATTTATTATGCTGTTTCCATTTGCGCTTACGAGCTACTTTGGCTTGTTCGAAATTCCCTTGATGATTGCTATTACTTCGGCATTGTTACTTGTAGAGAAAATGTCTATTCACCTACAAGATCCTTTTGAAAACAGGCCTACAGATATCCCTGTAACCGCTTTAGCTAATACTATTGAAAAAAATCTTATGCAAATACTTAGTGAGGATTCGACTACATCAAAAGCTCATATAGAATCTTACTATGTACTATAATCTTATTAAGTGTGGTTATTTTCACTCCGGACTTCAGAATTTCCGAAGTCCCGGAGGAAATAGCTTTTGGAGTGTTTAAAATAAAACAATCATGAAAGAGGGAATTCACCAACGGGCATGAAAGTAGTAAATTGTAGTAACCAAACCTCAAAATACTATGACAGCTCAGGTAGAATTCCCTCAATTTTTTGACAGATGTGCAGGCTTAG
>JAEYZG010000068.1 GCA_023428135.1 Bacteroidota bacterium
CGTAGATGGTTCTACACTTCAGCTACCAAAACATTCAACAATTGAAGCGGAATTCGGAGTACACATGTTTGGGCCGAAAGCAGACAGTCCCAAATCACTTGCCAGAATATCCTATTTGTATGATGTACTAAACGGTCTGGTGCTGGACTCTCGGATAGGTAGTTTCTCTACATCAGAAACTGATATGGCCTGGGAGCATCTTGAACATGTGAGCAAAAACGATGTGATTCTTTTTGACAGATATTACCCAAGCTATCAGCTGATATTCACATTAAAGTTTATGGGGGTAAACTTTTGCTTCAGGATGAAGAGTGATTGGTGGACAGTTGTCAGAGAATTTACTTCCGGAAAAAGTAATGACGAAATTGTTAGTCTTAAGCTACCATCAAAATATATGAAGTGGGCAGAGGAAAACGGCATACCTAAGACTGTTCGTGTCCGGTTAATCAGAAAAAAAAATAAAAACGGAGAAGTTGAAGTTTTTTGCACCTCGCTGTTGAATGAAGAAAAGTATAAAAGAACAGAAGTATTGAAGCTCTACAAGGAAAGATGGAATATTGAAGAGGGATATAAATTGATAAAGAGCAGACTGGAGGTTGAAGATTTTTCAGGCACTCGATCTATAGTTGTCAAACAGGACTTTTACATAAAAACATTACTTCTGACCATAAACGCCATAATGTGTCAGAAGATAAACCCCTCAAAATACAAATCTTCTGGAAGGGTTATCAATATGAATAAAACATTGGGACTGAGTACAACTAAGAAACTATTTTCAAAAATAGCACTAGGCTGGAACACTGGCATGATTGTTAGTTTTTATACCAAGACAATGATGGGTAAATTCAATTACTCAAGAAAAGGTCAGAAATGGTCAAGAAATAAAAAGTGCCATAGTAAGTATAACATGAATTACAAAACTGCTTAACTTAATGGCATTAAATCATAATTAATTTTTATACTGATATTAGAGAGTCCTCATTTTTCCAGACATCTGCTAGTACATCTTTAAATTTAATAAAAAATTAAGAACAATTTATCTCCCACAAAACAAACAAAATTACATTCCCTGACTTTACCTAAAACAATTGTTTATTGCTCCATTTACTGAAGATAAAAAATAAAGTTAGGTAATAACAAAGGCTTTTAAGATATAGTCCACAATTATATCTCAGATCCTCCTCCCAAAAGTATCTGCAGCTGAATATTGAAAAGATATTCTTACTTCTTGATTTTTTAGAATCCTTACATTCGTATCTTTAAAGAATATTTGGAAAATTTTTTTTTACAATTATCAATACCTTCTATCTTTTAAATTAAAACCATGAATATATATAGTATTGTCTTTCTTTTCTTTACTTTTTTATTATCATTCTTAAAAACCCCCATTTCATCTTTAATGAAAAGTATTTTACAAAATTTAAAACAAAGACTTCTATTTATAATTAAAAAAGCACACCCGGAAAAAAAACTGATTCTTATAGCATTAGCCATTTCTTGTAATTTTTCTATGGCCCAAAATGTAGAGTGGGCAGTACCATTTTATAGTCCCTTTTCAAGAAAGGTATTGGTGGATAAGACAGGAAATATTTTTGTTCATGGAGATCTCAATGACACATTAAATATTAATGGAACTGTATTAATTCCTCAAAAAGATAATTCTGAATCTTATCTGGCAAAATTCAATAAGGAAGGGAAATTATTGAATGTAGTTGAGTTCAGAGGAAGTAATGTAAGTATAAAAAACATGGAATTTGATCCTGACGACAACATTTTACTTGCAGGAACATACAGAGAATCAACATCTTTTAAAGATCATCTACTTTACACAAAGACTTCAACATCTGATGAATTATTTGTAATAAAACTTTCAAATACATTAGAATTAATATTTAGCGGGAAATACAGCAATGGTAATCATACTACGCTGCCCTATCATATTATGAGCAGTGAATCCGGCGGAATTTTGATATATGGAAGAGAATACTGGACCGTTAATCATTCACCTTATAATTACGGAGTTTCAGGCTTTAATAATTTTTTAAGATTCAGAGCCGACGGCCAATTGGATTATATGAAAGTAGTAACAGACACAGCATCTGGTCATCTAATCCCTTCTTTAATTCAAAACAACAGTGAAATTATAGTAGCTGAACCTTCTTCGCTGAATGTATATGACATCTCCTTTACACTGAAAAGAACTTTAGGAACTATTAAGCATCCCTTATTAACATTCCTGGATGGAGTTAATAAAACATTTAGAATGGACAGTGAAGGGAATTATATTTTTATAGCTCAATACACATCCTTTGATCAAAATGACCAACCAACCCTTGTCGATGGGAAAACCGTATCATCACGAAATGATGGTCCTGATGGAATGATCATAAAATATGACAAGGATCTAAATTTATTATGGTATAGGACCTTTGGCGGAATTAATTATGATCGTTTAAGTGATATTATAATTGACCAGGATGATAATATTTTCATTTCTGGCAATTTTACCAATGAAATCTATTTTGATTATACACTTTTGAAGGGTAACTACAATAATGCTTTCATAGCTAAGTACAATAAAAATGGAACATTCCAGTGGGTTAAAGCTATTGGAGAAACCTTCGGCAGTATAATTTCTCTGGCAAGCGGATACAATGGGGAAATTAATTTCTCAGGCTACATGGACAATGAAGTAAAGTTAGGTAAAGAAGTATTTAAAAAGAATAAATATACCAGTATTGGATATTTAGCTAAGCTTAAAGATTTTAAACCGTCCCTGATTCGTGGAAATATTTATCAGGATAAGAATCTTAATTGTACAAAAGAAGATGAAGAAAAAGATATTAAAGACATTATAATAATGGCAAACCATGGTCTTCATTATTCTAAAACTGATACATCGGGGAATTATGTACTAAGAGTGGATACAGGTGAATATGAAATTGCTGTAACAAAATCTCCTGTCGATTATAAACTTTTCAAAGAGACTTGTCTTCCATTATCATATAAAGTCCATATTCATAATGAAAATACAGATACTTCAGGATTTAATTTTGCATTACATCCGAATGATTGTGCTTTTCTGGAAGTGGATTTTGCTTCTTCAAGAATGAGAAGATGCTTCAAAGGATTGTCTGTTGTAAGCTTTCATAACAGAGGAGCACAAAAAGCCGAAAATGTAGTTCTGGAGGTCACATATCCCGATTATGTTACACCATTACAATCAGAAGTTATATGGAGTAAAAAGGAAGGAAATTTAATCACCTACTCCTTAGGAGACCTCTTACCCGGAGAACATGGAGAAATAAAAATCATCGACTCCATATTATGCGGAAACGAAGAAATCAGAGGACTTACGCAATGTGTAAAAGTCAAAATATCGCCTGCACCAACTTGTGATATCGAAAATCCAGCTTGGGACAAAGCCGATTTAACAGTCCATACAACTTGCAATGAAAACAAGGAAGTAAGGGTTGTAATTAAAAATATAGGAACAGGAAATATGAATGACAGCACAGAGGTACGCTTGTTCTTCAATGGGAATTTAGGATATACGAGAAGACTACTTTTAACGACAGGGGATTCAACAATAATAATGCTCAACTCTATGGGGGAAACGATCAGAGCCGAAGTTGATCAAGTTCCATTTCATCCATATACTAAAATCATATCTTCAACGAATGAAGGCTGTTCACCATATCCTTACATATACAAAGGATATTATAACAAACTTGCGGAATATAACATCCCTTCATCTGTAACTTTTTGTTTGCCGATAACAGATAGTTATGATCCAAATGATAAAACAGGCTTTCCCAATGGGACAGGATATGATCATGCTATACTTTCAGGCTCAACAATTGATTACATAATACGCTTTCAGAATACTGGAACAGATACAGCATATAATGTAGTGCTTGTAGATACATTAAATCCTTTTTTCGATATAAGTACCTTGAATATTGGAGTTGCTAGTCACCCTTTTGAGTGGGAATTAAGTGGCAAAAACAAAGCTGTTCTGAAGTTTTCTTTTAAAAACATCAACCTGCCTGATATTTCTAAAAATGAATTAAAAAGTAATGGATTTGTGAAATATTCAATAGCCTTAAAAAAGGATCTTATGCAAAATGAAAAAGTACATAATGAAGCCTTTATATATTTTGATTACAACTCTCCAATAAAAACCAATAAATTTTATCATACGGTAATTTCTGAGTATCCGCTTTATCCTTTTTATGGTGAAAAAATTATTCAGAGTACTTATAAAAAAGAAATCTTAGCTGATATCAAATTGACTCCTAATCCATTTTCTTCAGAAATTAAACTAATCAACCATTCTTCCAATTTAAACGGAGAATTAACCTTAAGGCTATTTGACTCTGTTGGGAAATTACTACACAAACAACAAATAATAAATAAGGAAGAACTTATTTATACTGGAGAAGGATACAGTGGAATTATTTATTATGAGTTAATGAATAACACTGAAATTATAGAAAGAGGAAAGCTACTCAAAATTAAACAATAGAATAATTTAAGACGATCCTGCTTATCTTCCTTCCCACAGATACCAGTTTAGACAATACAAAGAATAGGCAGGATTGTTCGTATGAACTGGGATTTATTTTCAAACCTCTACTCATTTCTTTCTACCAATAGAGTCCCTTTCTTTATTAGATTTAACCAGAAGTAATTAATAGTTTTGTCTGAAAGATTAGAAAGGAGACTGTGGAGAAGACAAGAAACATAACAATAGATTTATGAGCAATCTAAAAAAGCAAAACATCACTTTTGATAATATTGAACAATATAGTGTTCCATTAGAAGAGCATCCGTTAAAATGGATGTTTGAAGATAGTGAAAAGAGAACTATTTCAGAAGAGCATAAAGACCAAATATTTGCCCTTACACTTGAAGCGGCCCAATTATTATGGAACATGGAAGCTCTATTCAAGATTTTTGGAAAGGATTTTTTTGAAAAGAAATACTTTAAAGCCAATGAAGAATTCATTTCCTCTGGCAAATCTGACAAGGAATTAAAAAAAAGGTTATTTAATCTCGGCATTCCTTATTCTCATAAAGTCTTTGTATCAATACAACCGCAGTGGGGTTTTGTAATGACATGGAAAATAGTCATTAAAAACTTTGACGCATTATTCTTAGGAAATAATCAGACTATTTGGGATAAGACATTAAACTGGGGCCTGGCATATGATCACAATGATGTTTTTTATTTTGGTAAAAATAGAATTCACGATTCTAATATTGAAGCGGAAAGAATAGCAAATAATAAAAAAATTGTAAAAGCTATTATAGAAGAAATTGAAAAAAATAAAAATACTCCACGAGAAAAGTTTTTCCAAAATCCTTATTTTAAATAGAACTACTCCTTTCTGGAAGCGGGCAACAAAAACAAGAGTAACGGGTAGCTGTTTTTTCAATGGCACTAATAATACTATTACTGGTCCAATAGAAGGCTGGCTTATTGGGATAAAAATGATTAACACATAAACAAGCCTACCTTTTCCCATCCATTAAATCTCTGATCAAAAATATTTCAGAGACAATCCCAGGGACGTGAAGCCAAAGCACTGATAAACAAAAAATTCTGGCATTTTTATTGATTAGCAACAAAACATATTTTTTGTATCGTCTTTAGTATATGAAATTTTAATAGAACCACTCAACTGCTAACTATGAAAAAAAAACTAATCATTGTACTTTTCCATATTTCATTTTTTCTTCCTGCTCTGTCTTTTGCTCAGGAAAACACCATCAACCGATCTTTTCTGGGTGTGTATGGAAACTACCTGGCTCCTATCTTCGGATTTTATAGAGAAAATTATAAAGCAGGTCCGGGCCTTTCCTTTATTTATCTTTCAAAAAAACTTCCTGTATTTAAACAGCTCCCCTATTCTCTGAGGATCGGAGCTGCAATCGAAGTATCAGAACAGGGTAACCGGTATTTTAAAAGTACGGCTGGCGATAGCCTGAAAAGTACGCAGCGTTTCTATAATAACTTTTCCTACCTCTCACTTCTTGGCAGATTTACCTTCGAAAAAAACAGATTACTCAAGCCTTACCTAGAACTTAGCTTTGGACTGGGCACCTTTGCATCTCATGAAAGGATATCTAACAACATGCATATTCCTCTTAAGAATAGGTCCAGAGGTGATTATCGGGAATCGATGACTGCTTTCGGCATATCAGCGGGATATCTGTTACAGGTTACCGAATGGTTTATGGTCGATGCAAAAGTGACTTACTACCAGGGAACGCAAAAAACACCTTTCACCGATCTTGACCATTTTTCATACTCCGCACCTTTTTATAATCATATCAAAAGAGAGGCTGTACCGTCTTTGATTAGTGCACATCTGGGACTTTTATTCAGAATGCCACGCGCTGGTTTTCATGCAAGTCCGTCGTATTCAAATCCTCGTCCTACTAATTCAACACCTAAAACGATTAAAGAAAACAAAAACGGCGAGCTGGCACCTTCAAAGGAATCCACCCCGCAAAAGCCAAAGGAAACCAAAACGAATTATGGACCAAAGAAGCGCCACTAATAACTGGTACCAAGAGGTCGACACCAAACAATAGAAAGAAAGAATAAAATCTGCCTAACTGGCCAATTCGATTGAATTGCATATCTTTTTTTTGCAACTATCAAACCCTTCGCAAAGCTCAGGATGGCAGGACAAAAAGATGCACAGCACTATGCTTTGTCATATTGAGCTTGCGAAATATCTGAGCTTTTAAAAAGAATGACCAATTAGCTCCCTGACAAAAATTAGAATCGGGGTGTACAGGATAAAATTATTAACAGAATTAAAATCAAAACCCCATCAATCCAATAATCCTCTTAATCCCAATTCAAACAATCCAAAGCATATGAAATAAACTATATGACTTATCATAGATGTGTGTGTGTGTGTGTGTAAAATAAGAGCTGCATCTATGAAAAAAAATGCCTGTCGAGTGGACAGGCCGTGAATTAGAGAAGCACTATTCATGCTTCTCAATAAATGCAATTATAATTGTTCTCCGCTTTTATTCCAGTTTTGTTCCGGTCCCACTCTGCGCCCATACTCATAAGGAATTTCAGTACTTTTTTGTCCGTTAGAATACCATTTCTCATAAAGACCATGTTTCTGACCGTTGTATCTTTGATACTCTTCGGCTTTATTACCATTGGTATACCAGGACTGATAATGAACCACTACATCCCCGTTCTCCAATGTTCCTTCAGTGCTCTCTTTCCACTTTTTCCCATCATCATACCATTCCATACACTTGGTAAGTTTGCCCATTGCATAAACATTTTCTTTAGCAGGCTGACCGTTTTTATACCAGGACTTTTCACTTCCGTTTTTGGTTCCGTTTGTATAAGCTATCTCTTTCCACATCTTACCATCTGCATACCATTCCTTTATAACTCCATCATACCGACCATTCACATAATTGTATTCTCCACTTTTTAGTCCTCCCTTGTTCAACTTTGTTGAGGTTCCGTTTAATTTGCCATCAGCATAGGTCTCTTCAGTATTGAGTTCTCCGGATTCATAATACACTTTATGACTTCCGTGTTTTTCATTTGCCTTATAATAGGTTTCTGAACATAACTCCCCGTTGCTGTACATTTCTTTTTCAACTCCATCTTTAACCCCATTTTTATACATGGAGATAATCTTCCTGCCATTTCTGGTTATCACAACTTCACCATTCACAGGATAAACAGTCTCTTTACCATCTTTATAATCAGAAAGAAGGACATTATTAAAACTATATACATACTGCTCTACTAACCTATTCTTATTGTAAATCCTTTTCTCTTGTACAACTTCATCCTGATCGAAAAAAGTATAAAATATTCCATGCATATAACCTTTAGAATATTGTCCCTCTGCTTTTTTATCACCATTTTCGTACCACTCAGTATAACTTCCGTCCTCAATACCCTCAGCATATTCCTGTTCAGATTTTACTTTATCAAAAAAAGTAAATCCGTATCTGGGATAATAATAAGTCTTCTTACCATGTAAACGTCCGTTTTTAAACTTCGCTTTATAAGTATTACCCATAGGAAGATTTTTAACTGTATAAGTTCTTATTTCCATGAAGACATCTTCATCCACTTTCTCACTTTCTATTTCCAGAATTTTTCCACCTTTAATATAACCCGTCATATCAGTTAAATTACCATCATCGAACTGCAGCGTAACTGAATCTGAAATAACAGACATCGGAAACATCATAAAAATATTATTTATTGATGCGGTGGGGCCACTGGCTGTTCCAGAAAATCTTGCTTCTCCGAGATAGCATTCACCATTCTTAAATGAAATCTGCTCTAAAGGAACTGGCTTGGAACAACTAAAAAAGATAAAAATACCTAAAAGACCTGTTAACGCTTTGTTCATGATTGTTTTACTTTTATAAAGCATCAAATTTACTGAATAATGTATCTATTTAAAACCCTGCCCCCCTTTCCCTTAGCGGTATTTCACATAAACTATTGTATTAAAGAAATTTACAGGCGAAAAAAAATAAATCAACAATGATTTAATTTTGTAAAATCATTATGGCAGGTATAGACACCGTTTTAAAAAAGATATTGGATTGTTTTTTAAAAAAAGCAGCGTAAAACCGGGACTCTACGCTGCTTAATATTCAAAATTATTTTAGCCCTGTGAAAATTCTATTTCAATAGCAAACGTTTGGTAATAGTAGCTCCTTCAACCGTTTTAATAGAGACAAAATAGATTCCGGAAGGTTGTTCACTTAATTGAATTTCCAAATTCTGAATGATCTCAGCATCTTCGATTGTACATACAGTCTTTCCAATTGCATTAGTAACTGTAATCTTCGATGCAGTTAATCTATTTTTATCATACTTCACAAAAAACTTACTATCTGCAGGATTAGGATAAACTTCAAACAAATTCTCTTCTAAGCTTTGACCATTAATGGACGTAATTACATTACCATTACATGAGTAAGAATTATATAAATCCTTCACTTCTGCTGGACTAAACGAATAATTGTAGATTCTCAACTCGTCTAATCTTCCACTCAAAAATTGCATATAATCAAAGTCTATGGCGCCTATCACTGCATAGTATAGTACTGAGGCATAACTGGAAGATAAATTATTAAAAGAACCAGATGCCTCTAGTCGACCATCTATGTAAAACTTTGCATCGGAATCATCTCCTGTCAATACCACATGATACCATTTGTTTGCTGACGGATATTTTCCTGTTATTGCCCCAGTGAGCAATGATACTACAGTATTAAGATTATCAAAAGACACCCACATGGCATAGGTATAATTTGAATTAATCAATTCTTTAGTAGGAAGTGAAATATTGGATGAACCGCCAAAATGAAAAGCACTATTTTCATTACCACATCTGTCTGTGGCAAATATAGCTCCATGAGATGTTCCATCATTACCATTCCCTGAGGCGTCATTGACATTTCCTGTAAATGGATAATAGGCAACTAGCTTATTACTATTACATTCATAGGAATTATAAAGCTCAGCTATTTCAGCCGTACTTAGAGCGTAATTGTAGATTCTTACCTCATCTAATTTTCCGGTTAAAAATTGTATATTCTCAAAGCCTCTGACTCCTAGCATTGCATAGTATGGCGCTGACGCATAACTCGGAGATGAGTTATTAGTAGAACCTGTCGCTTCCA
>JAEYZG010000022.1 GCA_023428135.1 Bacteroidota bacterium
CAGAAATGTAAATTTTCATCTCGGATTATCCGTTTTTACTCATTGAAAACTGGTACACTTTACTCCGGAACAACTGGTACACTTTACTCCGGAATCGGTGGTACACTATAGACCGGTATACTCAATAACATTCAAAAAGAACAGGGCAAGGTTGTATAAAAGGCTACCTTCTGAACTTGTCTAGGAATTTTCTCTTCAACTAATAAGCACTTTATACCTTCCATTTATACAACAAGAAACTAAAAAAAATCCCGAAAGCTATTGTTTCGGGATTCTCTTATGTGTGGTTTAAAAGGGAAAGGTCTTTCGTGTATAAATTAGTTTTTAACGAATTCCAATATATTTCCATTTTCGAATTTTAAATAGTACATCCCGTGGCTTAGGTTTGCAATATTTATTTTTTCATTAGATGAAGTAATTCCATTACTGATTTCTGTTCCCAGAAAATTATATATACTATACCTTGTTGGGTTTTCTAAATTAGTGATGCTGACAAATTCTTTGGTTGGGTTAGGGTACAGACTAATGTTCGATTTGTATGTGTTTACCTCATCTATGTTAAGTACTGGAGGGTTAACAGTAACTTTCACCGTAGGGCTTACTAAGGAATCAGTACTTAAAAAACCGCATGTGGATTTTGATGGATTAGTGAGTACAGCGTAATAATAAAATGTTCCTTCTGTATTAGTTGGAGGAGTATATTGTATGGTAGATGGATAGGAATGTCCTGTGTTTTTTCTGTAAGAGTTTATCAAGGTGCCCCCGCTATTGGTATCCGCTGTATTTGCATACCATTTTATGGTATATGCTGTTGAGTTGTGTGGTTTGTTAATGCCTCCCGCGCATTGATATACATTTAGTTGGATGTTCTCTGCAGTGGTGCCAAAGTCGTATGTTCCTCCATTCGAAATCGAAGTAATTTCTGTTATTTGCCAATAATATTGTGCTCTTAATTGAGTGAAGGAGCATAATAATGCGATTAAGAAGTATAATTTTTTCATAGGTACTCTGTGTTAAAATGTAAACGTATTTTCTTTTTCTCTTGTGATGTTTTCTATACGGGGCAAGTTTTTAAAAGGATTAGAGTATTTTCAAGAGGGGGTAATGAAAAAAGTCTGCCCTGATGTTCATTGAAGTTGATTGTCAAGAGATCATTATGTTTATTTGTAAAATAAAATTGTTTTAATTGTATTGTTATATTAAACAAAAAAGGCTGTATCCGTTGAAGGAACAGCCTTTTTTAAATACAGGTACTCGTTTGTTGTGGTATACTTAGTTATTTATTTGAAAGACGTTTTGGGTCTTTACTAATTTATAGTGTTATAGCTATTTAACCATAATTAACTTTTTGCCGATTTTCCCATCTTCGCCATGGACAATCAGACTATAAATTCCCGGAGTACATTCTTCGATTTCCTTGAATGTTAGGCGGTTTTCGGTTCCTGTTATCGTCTTGTCAATTATCAATTGACCTATAGATGAAAACAACTGGACTGAAGTGATCCTTTCATCTGATTCAATGATTAGCATGTCATCAGCAGGGTTAGGTAAAACCTTTAAATTTTGAAACTGAGACTTCTGAGCATTTGAAGTAATGACGCAGGTTCCCGGTAAATTATTATCAAGGAACTTTAACCTGGCTGTAAACCATTTTTTTAAAGTGTCAATTTCAGCTGCGTAGGAAGTTACACGATAGGCGCTGAACCAAAGATCTCCACCAGGAAATCCAGGAAATCCACCACCACCGCTGGTTTGAAATAATTTTGTCCATTTGCTGAAATGACGAGCCTGTGCTTCATTGAGGGTATCAGCATAAGCATCAATAAAGGAGTGGATGTAAGCATCACTTAGAATGCCCTGACGAAGCTCCAAATATCTGCATTTTAAATCATTTGCAAAATTGGGATCCTGCAGAAGCCTACCCCACATGGCTGGTACGGGAAGTGTTTCACACCCTTTATGAACCCAGGCTGTTACCTGATTCCCTTTGCAGAAATTACAGTTTCCGTAAGCCAGATTCAGATCCCAGACAGGACCGGCTTTTAGCTTTCCTTTCGTTCCATCCTTCTGCATTTTTTCTTTGTAGAAATAGGCGCTTCTTTTAAAGCCGTCTGAGTTAAGGCTCACTTCTGTATGAATAAAGTAATCCAGGAAGGATTGTAAGCTGATATACTTTCCGTATCCGTTAACAGGATCATTGAAGTTGGGGGATTGGATAAGCGTTTCGACGGTGTCAATATACTTTCGAATATATTCTTCCTGAGCGGGCTGAATATTCTTAGATTCCGGATAATGATACAGCCATGTAACGGTGGTGGAAGGTGTGCCCCCGAAGCCTCCGCTGCCGGAAACTACTCCGGGTACAGTGGAATTAAAAGCTTTGTCATCAGGACTGTTTTGGGCATCAATCTTCATGATGTATCCTCCGGTGAGGTCAATTCCGGAAATGTCTTTGGCTTTCAGAGAAGCAGTTTTTACTCTGTAATCTCCGCGTTTTATGCTTTCTGTTAATACATATACTCCCTGATAGTTTCCATTTAATATCAATTCGACCATGCGGGTTCTGGGGCCCCAGTGGTCCATTTTGTTCCACAGATGATAGGCCAGAACGTTACGAATCATAGAAATATCATTCCAGGGTGCATATAAAACCCAATCTTTTTCTGAAGGCATTCCCAATAATGCAGTGTCCAGGTTCTCACCGGCAGCATCACGGGTTTCAAATCCATATTGCTTCTGATCAAAATTTTGAGAACTGTTTCCCCGAAGTTCTATTCCAATGTTTCCCACAAAGTTAAACTGGGTGTTGTTCACCTGATTGCGTACTCCCTGACCATTATATATGATCTTCATGGTCGCACTTATTTTCGGTTCATCCGGAATTGTCTGACCGTTTGTCTCCAACAAAACAATCGGAAGATTGGAAGAAGTGAAATTTACCTGTGCAAAACAGAGTGCACTGGAGAGTAATAGAAAATGAAGGAAAAAATACTTCATACGTTTTTTGTTAAGATTTAAGGTATAGTAATGCTTGTGACTAAGACTTTATAAATGTCCTTTCTCGTTGCCTACCTTTTGAAAAATGCTTAACTATTTGTTACTTATGAAGTATTTTGGGGCTTTCGGATTTTAATTTTTATTCGAAGTAGGTTGGAAAATCAGAATGGTGGCCATTTTTTCCTTGCCTTCATTAGAAATAAGCATAGTTCCATTTGGTGAAAAAGCTATCCCTTCTGCTTTTGGGAACAAATCAGTGTTTAGTTTTGAAATGTATTTGATGTTGCCAGTCCTGTCAATTACGATCAATAAATTATCTGCAGCAGATAATACATAGATTTCTTTAGTCAGTGGGTGAACAGCAAGATCTGAAGGGCGAAAGTTAAACGGCTTTAACTTGCCTTTTGCTGTATATTCTTTAGGCTGCTCAATATTGAATTTCAGGGCAAATTTTTCTATTTCATTCACATTGATCCTGTATGCAGGTTCTGAAACAAATTCCTTTTTAGCCAGATCATATTCATAAATATATCGCTCTGATTTATTGTCAGCGGGTTTGCTTTTTCCGGCTATCAGAAGCCTGTTTTGCAAGCTGTCGAAACATAGTCCTTCGTTATTGGATGTTTGTAGTAAAGGGGTGATATGCTGAATTTTTTTGCCTCCTGTATTAACGTTGAAATTATCCCACTCTGTTAATCTGCCATCGCTGCGCAATACATAAAGGGATTTATTGGTATAGGTCACCCCTTCAAAATCTCCATCCTGGTCAAACTTATGTTCGTGTTCAATTGCTTTGTTATTGATATTATAAATGAATGCTGTGCCTATTTCATCCTGAACGCAGGCCAAACGATCTGAGTCAATGAACGTTACTCCTGATACCTCATTTAAAATTTCAGGAAGGGTATAAGTCATGAATGGCTTATTTAAGTCATAAGGCAGATTTCCGGAAGTACTTTCGTTACTGCTACCTGTTTTGCCTGAAACCTCCTGAACGTCTGTGGTTATATTTTGAGAATTGCATGCGGAAATTAGAAAGGTAATAAGTACTATGTGAAGTAAGGCTTTCATTTCAAAAGTAAAATTTAAAGTAATGTTTATTCTGTGATTCAGAATATAAGCTAATTCAATTAAGTTAATAAAATCTAAACTAAGACCGATACTAACTTTAGTTTCAACGTTAGATCAGGCTCTGAGATTGTTGGTGATAGGTTTTACTATAAAATTCTTATAAGGATTGTCAATCCTCCAGAGGATTTCCTATCTCATCAGTAAGAATTTTTTGTACCCTGCCTACTTGCCCATCATCCAGTTTAACCTTTATTCCTCTTGAATGGTGGAGGGAGCTGGTAAGAATGGCTTTTACGATTCCATTGGTAAGTTTTCCGGTCGCCTGATCTTTTTTTAGAATGATCTCTACTTCCATTCCGGGTTTGATATTTTTGCGGTATTCGTTTTTCATATAGTTACTTCAAATATTTCTGTCTGATTTGAGATTAGAGGGAGTGATAGATTATACTAAAATTCATTAATCTGAGTCATCCATTTTTTCTTGGATTTTTGAGCCTTTTAACTTCGAGACTTTTGGCTCCGAAATTAAGTAACAATCCTTTATCCATATTATAAGCGACCAGATAATTTAAACCTTGAGCAAGATGAACATCTTCTAGTTTTATTTTTGCTTTAAGTTCTACAATTACTTTGTTTTCAATTAAAAAGTCGGCTCGCCTTGTTCCTATTTCTTCCCCATCATAATAAATAGGCATTTCCTTCTCTCGTAAGAAATCTATTTTAGATTTTCTTAATTCAATTGCCAGGGCATTCTGATATATTACTTCCTGATAGCCATTGCCTAGTGCGGAATGTACTTTCATAGCACATCCTATAATTTCAAATGTTAATTTGTCTTTAATGGATTCTTTCATAGCTGGTTAAAAATTTTAAATTGGATTAATACTTATATCTCAATAAGCCCCGAATCTAATAATTTTCTGTTAATGATGCATCGGGATTTATGGGATTAATGGATTTGTGGGATTTTATTTCTGCTTGGTGCTGGAACGGGTTTACAGTTTTTATTTTGAATATTGAATCAAGTTTACAAGTCTGGAGAATTATAGTTTCTAAGAAAACTAATCCTGTTAATCTGGTAAATCCCATAAATCCAGATTCTAATTTTGAATCGGGATTTATGGGATTAATGGATTTGTGGGATTTGATTTTCTGACTTGTCCTAAAAAGGGTTTACAGTTTTTAGTGGGGATGTTAAAATAAGTTTAGGTCAGCGAATTGTAGTTTATAAAAGAACTAATCCAGTTAATCTGGTAAATCCGATTCATCCCGATTCAAAATCCTTAGTTTGAATACTGAAATGAGTTTACAAGTATTTAGAGAATTATAGTTTCTAAGAAAACTAATCCTGTTAATCTGGTAAATCCCATAAATCCAGATTCTAATTTTGAATCGGGATTTATGGGATTAATG
>JAEYZG010000028.1 GCA_023428135.1 Bacteroidota bacterium
AAGTTGTTTTATCATTGGCAGGTTGGTTTTAAAGAAATGTGATTTGTATAACAAGAGCCGTATGACGGGAGACTGTCAAGTACGGTTCTGTGAGAGGCTTGGGCTGAAATGCCCTTGCCTACTCGACCTTGTAGCGAGTGAAATCTGTCATAGAGAGATAGGTATAGAAGATAAAGACAATTATTGAATAAAGCGTCTTCGCATTTGTAATGCGAGAGATTGAGGAAATGATTTAGAAAGTAACGAGGTTTTATAGAAATAAATATTCAGGCTTTTAATTCATTTATCTGCTTGAAATATTATTTCTGCAATATAACCCGCAAGTCAATAGACTTACTGTAGGCTTAAGTTAGATAAACTTAAGCCAGAGAATTCTTTTCAATTCAATTTGAACAAATATCCAGAGGGATGATTGTTTTTACATCCTGATCTGATATTACTTGAAAATATAATCTACAGATTAATTCAATCCTTAAAGAAGAGACCGAACTATATTATTTCTATATTGCTTATAATCATTCTGTTAAAATGAAAATAATTTTCTTGTTTTGATCGAAAATTATAAAAAATCTGTATCTTGAAACTCAACCTAATTTTTAGATATGCTTCATTGGGGAATTATAGGTACTGGAGTTGTGGCTTTTGAACTAGCCTATGCAATTCAATCAGTAAAAGGAAATAAAATAGTGGCTGTAAGTTCAAGGTCAAAAGCCAAGGCTCATTTCTTTGCCACACACTTAAAAATTGCTAATGTATACGATTCATACAATGACCTGATAAAGAATCAGGATATTGATATAGTATATATAGCATTACCCAATAGTTTTCATGCAGAAATAATCAAACTCTGCCTCGAAAACGGCAAACATGTACTTTGTGAAAAGCCGTTTACTATAAATGCTGAAGAGGCTAAAGAAATACGAGCACTTTCCAAAGAAAAAAATCTTTTCTGCATGGAAGCCTATTGGACACGCTTTATTCCATCTGTTCAGAAGTTACTATCCCTGATTAAAGAGGATCATATAGGTAAAATAAAAATGATCTGTGGCAGCTTTGGCAATATATCACATCAACAGCGAAGTTTTGATCTTGCTGCAGGTGGAGGAGTATTATTAGATCTTTGTATTTATCCCATTGCCTTAACACACGCCATACTTGGAAAACCTGATGAAGTAACCGGTAGTCTGACACTTGGATCATCAGGTGTAGACGTTCAGGCCAGCGTTGGCCTAAAATATAAAAACGGAGCATTAGCCAGTCTGACTTCAAGTTATTCAGCCAATCTGAATAACGAATTTGTTGTATATGGTGAAAAAGGTTCGATTAAAGTATGTGCACCATTTTATAGAAGTTCAACACTTGAAATAACTTACTTTGCTACTCCAGGAGCTCCAGAGCCAAATACAGGACTATCTGCGAGAAGAAATTATTTCAACCTTCCTTCAGCTTTAAAATTTGCTCCTTTCCTGGTAGAACAAATTCGCAGAATCTTACCTGCAAAATCAAAAAGAATAATTATTCCTTTTAAAGGCAATGGGTATCAGTATCAGATTATAGAGGTTAATGATTGCTTAAATGCTAATAAAACCGAAAGTGAGTTACATTCACTTAATACCACCATTGAGGTGATGGAAATCCTTGATGCTGTTAGAAAGCAAGCCGATTTTAAATATCCTAAAGAAGAACTTGTTCAAATAAGAGAGTAAACTCCAATAAGAATAATCCCTTCAACTAACGATAACAAAAACTATGACTTCAGACCGTAATTTTTTAAACGTGGGACTAGTTGGTTCCGGCTTCGTATCTGATTATTATATGCGTACTGTAAAAGATTACAGTAATTTTAAAATTATTGGGGTATTTGATTTGATCAAAGAAAGGGCTCAGAGATTCTCAAATCATTATAACGTGCCTCTGTATGATTCCTATGAAAGCATGTTAGCAAATAAGGAAATCGATATTATTCTTAATCTCACTAATCCTCACAGTCATTACGAAGTTTCAAAACAGGCCTTATTACATGGCAAACATGTTTACTGCGAGAAACCTATGGCCATGCATGTCGAAGAAGTTAAGGAATTGAAAGAGCTGGCAGAAAAAAACGGTTTATTAATAAGCAATGCACCATGTTCTTCACTTTCAAGTTCTGTAAAAACTTTATGGACTGCCATCAATGATAAAAAGATCGGTGAAGTAAAGTTGGTTTATGCTGAAATGGATGATGGACCTGTTCACCTTATGAATCCTGAAAACTGGAAAAATTCTCTTGGAGTGCCATGGCCTTATGAAGAAGAGTTTGAGGTAGGATGTACTATAGAACATATTGGTTATTGCCTTACCTGGTTATTGGCCATGTTTGGTCCAGCAGTACATGTTACTGCTTTTTCGCATTGCCTGATTCCACAAAAAATGGACTCTATAAAACCAACTTCTACTCCAGATTTTTCTGTAGCCTGCATTGAGCATAAAAGCGGAGTAATTACAAGACTTACCTGTGGCTTATTGGCTCCTATGAATCGCACACTCACCGTGATCGGCGATAAAGGAATTTTGAAAGTAGGAGATTCCTGGGACAACCAGATACCAGTAGAGTATCAAAACTATACCAGTTTAAAATTAAAAGCGGAAAGAAAGGAGTGGATCATAAATAACTGGTTCCTTAAAAAAGCATTTGGTCTTTATTATAAAAAGCTTCCTTTAATAAATCCGAAAAAGAGACCTTTCCGGTTAATTCCTGATAAAATAAAGATGGACTATTTATTAGGTGTATCTGATCTTGCAGAGGCGGCACTTCATAACAAACCTTTGCTGTTGGATGGAGCATTTTCTTTGCATGTTACTGAGTTATGCCTTAAAATTCACGAATCACGCAAATGTGGGGAGAAGATTCAAATAGAAACAAGTTTTTAGAAACAGTTTATACTTATCCAAAAAGCCCATTTAGATCTTAATAAATGGGCTTTCAATTTTAAATCATTAATTATTATTTAAATTCTTAAGGTACTGTTTCAATTTCTTCAGGATGCAGTCTCCTGATAACTTTTGCCGGCATGCCTGCCACTACACAATTTGGCGGCACATTTTTAGTTACAACAGCGCCAGCCGCAACAACAGAATTCTCGCCGATAGTTACTCCCTTAAGTATCATGCATCGGGTTGCAATCCAGACATTATCTTTTATAATAACAGCTCCTGTTTTACCCTCTTCAGAAAAATGATCGGTCACCTGATGATAATCACTGTCAAAAATAATTGTATATGCAGCTATCCTAACGTTATTTCCAATTATAACCTTGTTGGAAACTCCAAGATGCACTCCATTTAATCTGGAGTTTGTACCTATTACGAGAGTACCTCCTTTTCGAACAAATATCTTAGATTTTGCAATATTGGACCAGATTCTTACCCTATCCCCTATGTATACATCCCCTCTGATTTTTATTTTGGGAATACCGTTTAGGGAGGGTAATTTGCCTACCTTTTTACATCTCCTCAAGTAAATTTTCGCCAAAATCAGTCTGACTATTCCATTAAAATAATATTGAAATTTATCTAATATTGATCCTCCATCAGCTGCTATCGACCGAGTGCTATTATCTGTTTCCATTTTTAATTAATTGTTACCTATTTCTCTAAATTTAAACAAATTCCTAAATACAAGCCAGCCTTAAATTACAACTGAATATCTTGAATTTCAAGAATTCGTGGAGTGATTTTTATTAATTTAACAAAAATCTATTCTTTTAAAATAATTTAAGACTCTTTTAGCTTTTATAGTCCTAGTTTGCAAACGGGGATTTCCGGGCTTGGCGATTGTACCGCCTTTTTTGGGGCTAGGCAATTCAAGCTATAGAAAATAGAGGGCTGTATTTTAAGATAAAGACAATTATTGAATAAAGCATTCGCATTTATAATGCGAGAGATAGAGGAAAAGATTTAAAAAGAAGTCCAGATTTTATAGAGCTGGTTACTTTTTATTTTGAAGTAAAAAGAATAAATAATGAGGGCTGTTGTAGAGGATAGTGAAGTGGGGCACGCGTTTTGAAAACGCGCGCCAGCCAAGTGGTATTAGATGTAACTGGCTAAAAGGATTTTATTTAATTCAACGATAATTAAGAAAACGGAATGTCAATTCAAAAGGTGATTAAAGAATAGAATAAAGTAGCAATGCGATTACCGCTAAGTTCATTTAAGAGAAATAATTGACTGATGCCTTCGCTTCAAGCGAAGGCATCAGTTGAAATAAGCCAGATTATTAACTAAGGAAGAATTAAAAGTCATTAGAGATATTATAGTTGAAAAGAGTTATTCTGTTTGGCTCTTATGCCCGTGGCAATTGGGCTATAATAAAGTAACAGAACTAAAAAGCCCGAAGGTAATATAATCTTCGGGCTTTTTAGTTTATATGATTTTGGTATTCTTAATAACCATAAAGCCTGCCTGGCTTTAAAGTCCTGAATGAATAAATTAGTATTCATAATCTTTCCGTGTAAAAAAGTCGCTTTATAAGATCCAATTGATGCCTTCGCTTCAAGCGAAGGCATCAGTTGGATAGTTACTTTTTATTAAACAGATAAATCGAACATCCCAACAAAATAATAGCAGTTACTCTTTTCCAGTCAATAGGAATCTGTTTATCACCTATAAATCCAAAGTGATCTATTAAAGTACCTGTTATCAGCTGGCCTGCGATGAGTGTAACGAGAGCAGCAGCAATACCTATTCTTGGAACAGCCGTAACCATGATAAGGATATAAACAGCTCCCAGCAGGCCACCTGTAAGCTGCCATCTTGGAGTTTCAAGAGCAGACATGATATTACCCTTTCTCAAAAAGGCCAATAAAATAGAAAGAAAAATAGTGCCTACCAGAAACGATATAAATGCTGCCTCCAGAGCGCCAACCTTTTTCCCCAGTGTACCGTTCACCCCAGCCTGAATAGACGTTGCAGCTCCGGCAATAAATACAAGTAAAAGTATAATCCAGTTCATTTGAATTTGAATGAGGGGTCAAAATTACAATATTAAAATGTTTGCATGGTGATCTGAAATCAAAAAAATAGCGAATAAATAAAAAAGCCCCACCTGAGGGGCTTTCTTTATATTAATTAGTAATAAAACTACTTAAAACATGAATAATTGCTGGTTATTCATAGTACTCAGAATTAAAAACGAGGGCACGAACTTCATCTTTTGTTTTGCCAGTTTTCTTTTGTAGTCGGCCGATCAATTCATCTTCCTTACCTTCTTCGTAAAGGAGATCATTATCAGTTAAATCCGCAAATTCTTTTTTCAATTTGCCTTTCATTTCATTCCAACTACCTTTTAATCTTAGTTTATCCATCCTATTAGAAGTTAAAATGATTGGTAATTTTTTCAAGGCTTCTGCCTATATTAAAAACATTCCCGATTCATAAAAAGGTCTGTTTTTTTAAAAAAGTTAAATACTTTTTGGGGGGAAAATTTAAAAAAGTTAAGTATTTAGCAACGAGAGTATTTCTGCTGATGTTCTATTAGACAGGTCCATTAAACTAATCCAGCCCAATGAATTGGTTGAAATTATATAATTTTTTTGCTAGGGAATTGTACCTTGGAGGAAACTACCTGATATTATTTTTGAATATCCGCTTTCTGGGCAGTATTTTTATTTATCTCAAATAGTTCAATATGCGCAAGTTTAAAGGTTTACAGTCTGTTGTTTGTTTAATAATCATTTTCATATCAATGTCTTGTAAGAAAGATAAAGAAGAGGCGGTTGATTTAAATAATGGAGTAATCTTTCTTAAAGCAGGAACTTCTTATACTTACAGCTATTCAGGGGAAACGGTCACTTCTGCTGTAGAGCAAGAGGCTGGTAAGGATACCTTTCTGATAAGGAACTATTCACAAACTATAGATACGATATTTCCGGCAGTTTACTTTGCATTAAAAGATGGAAATTTCTCAAGATCAATCAGATTAAGAGATCCGGCTTCTTATGTGGTGGTTTGTAAATTCAATCATCCAGAAGGCACAACTTGGAATGTGACGGATGAATATGGAAGAAGCTCTGTTTTAACTATTGACTCAGTCAACACAAAAGTGAATACTGGCAAGGGATGGATTACAGATGCAATAAAAGTCAGAAGTGTTTCCGGAAATAATACAAGCTTCAGTTATTATTCCCCGACAGTCGGCTTTATTGGTAATGGTTCTGTGGATACAGAAGCAGCAATTCAACTTACAGATTATTCCGTTTCAACTACATCACCTACCGGAGCTTCATATCCGATTACTTTGGGTAACTTTCCTTTTACCAAAATTGGGAATGAGTGGACATTCGAGGAGTCTACTGCTTCCGGAAAAGATAATGTTACGAAATCCATTGAAAATAAAATTGGCAAATCTAATATCTATAAGGTAAAGGTAACAAGCGAATCTCAGCCTGACCTTATTACATTTGAATATTGGTATGAAGACCATGGCAGATTGATGGTTTATGAGGATGGTGAAAATGCCTTACAGGCCGATGTTATTTATATTGATGAATCACTATCAAAAGTTGGAGACGGATGGGTTTCTAAAACCAAAGATGGAAGCATTCTTCTTTCAAGAATCAGTAATTTGAATGTCACTCAGTATACTGGTTGGGGGAATTTACCATCTGAAGAAATTGTGATTAAAAACAGAGAAGGCTTGTCAGCAAAAGATTACTGGAATAAAGATAAAGGAAACCTTCTTACAACAGGAGGGATAAACAAAGTGTTGGTAAATTCCAATGCCAGGATCTCAAAGTTTTAAGTATGGGTTACTTCCTTTATTTCGTGAAAATGTAAAAAAGCCCCCGACATGTCGGGGGCTTTTTTATTGATCAGAATTATTACTGTTTCGTTTTGAATAACTACTGAGCCATTAAACAATTTTTTTCAGCCAATTCATTTGCTGCATCAAATCCTTTATTAATTGCACTTCCACATTCCATACATGCAGTTGTGGTATCTCCCAGAAAAAAGTTGCATAAAGCTTTATAGTAAAATATTTCCCCTAATGAAGATTTAAGAGTTGTAGCTTTGTCAAAGTCTTTTAGTGCGTTTTGATAATCTTTTAATGAATAGTAGCATTGTCCACGTTCGGTATATGCATTAAATGATCTTTCTTTTTTTAGAAATGAGTTATAATTTTCTAATGAAGCAGTATAATCTTTTTGACCAAATTTTATTCTTCCTAAAAAAATATCCGTGCTATCTATATATGGAGTCATTGTTTTTGATTTTTCAAAATTTTCAAGTGCCTCTGCTGTATTGAGTAAAGCGTAGTGAGCTCTTCCTTTTAAATAATAGTAGCTCGCATCCGGGTCAGCAGTATGCTTTAGGGCTAAGTTTGTGTATTTAAGCATTTCATCATAAAAGCCTAAATCCTGGTTTATTTTAGCGAGAAGGAGAAAGGCCTTTTCATTTGTCTTATCATAGTAAAGACTTAGATGACAATAGTCCGTTGCATTATAATAATCCTTAGTATTCATAGCCAATACGGCTCTTTCATAAGCAACTTTAGAGTATTTGATATTGAAATAATAGTAAACAGAAATACCTACTATGACAAATCCTACTATTGATAGAATTGTCCAAAGGAAGATTTTGCCCGATTTTTTTTGATTTTTACTGTTGGTAGACATGTGATTATTTAAGGGTTATTAGTGCTTTGTCAAGCAATTTAAAATCATCTATACTATTGATATATTTTAGTTCGGATTTAGGGATAAAAATGGACACTTCTATTTTTTGCTTTTTTGATTGAAGTTTCAGAGCGCCTTTGCTTTTCAAAACAAAATTGGAGATGCTATTCGTTGAATCTGCTGACGAGTCGGAAACGAACAAGAAATAATCGGAGTCTTCAGCTATGGAGACTTTTGAAATTAATTTTCCTGTTATAGGAAAAGCTTCAGGATGTAAAGACTCTTTGGATGCGACTAAAACTAATTCTTTTCCCAGCAGTGAATTTTCATGAATTCTGGAGGTGAATATGTTGAAGTCAAAAGAGGCTAAATAACCAGGAAGGAGGTTTATATTAGTTAAGCTAACAGAAAGGAATGCCATGAAAAAAATGTTTGTCACGAGTCCATAATACAAAACATCATTTGCCTTATCAGCACCATTTATAATCCCGTTTAAAATATATTCAATAAGAATTATCGAAAAAAGTCCGGCAATAAGGTATTGTTTTAATCGGAGGTTATTAAACTTGTATGAATCATTAATTTTTACAGAAAGATTGAGTGCATTATTGATGAAATATATCCATATAAACATTGAAATAAACATGAAAATGAACGTATATAAATAAAGATTGTAAGCATACTTATTCAAAAGCCAAAAATCATAAATGCCGTGAGACATAGCCGCTAGCAGTATTCCCAATGATAAGGTGAGAATGAAATTTTTGTTTCCTTTTACATTTGATCAGATAAACAATGATAGACGTATCAAATACATGTGAAATTACACACATCAATCCTCTTGAATGTATAATATTTAGTTGATCAGTGTCAATGTAAAACAGGTTCTCCACAGTCGCAAAACCTATCGCCGATGCTCCTGCATAAATGAACAGGTGGATTGGTTTTGTTTTGTGAGAAAGAAATGCATAAATAATAAGGAATGGGATAATCTTTACAATTTCTTCAATTAACCCTATGCCTAAAAAGCTATAAAGGAAATCATTCATCATCCCACCTGTTAATGTAAATCCTAGCTTTAATCTGTAAAAGTCATATAGAATAAAACACAAGAAAGAAGTAAACATGCTTATTAAACAGGTAAGTAAGGCAATCAGAATGTGATTTAGCTCTAACCTGATTAAAAGGAATAGAAAAATCAACCAGACTAAGCCAATTAATGCGGAGGCAATTAGTGAAGGAAGTGATATTGTGATGCTGAATCTTTTTAACAAATAATCAGGGTAATTCCCTGTAATGAAATTCAAATCATTAAGAATTTTATCATCCCAATTTATATCAAGTTTACTTTGATAGATGAGTTTATTAAGGTCTGAAAAATTTCCACCTTGGTAATATGCTTTAGATAGGTTTTTAAATACGGCCTCATTTTTCACTCCCAGAAGAATTTCCTTCTTAAAAGAATTGGCAGCCTCCTGCCCATATCCAAGTTCTAGGAGTGCCAGTCCTCTTTCGTTGTTGTAATATTTTAAAGACTTATTTTGAACTTTAGTGAAATATTCATTGGCAATCGCATGTTGATTTTGCCTGGAATAGATCATTCCTAATCCCAAATTGCCAATATCCATAACTATCGAATCATAATTGTGTAAATAGGATTCGTAATAAGCTTTAATAGATTGGTCGTCTCTGTATGTATATCCGATTGGAGTTTCAATAACATATGGTTTATTGAAATGCTGATTTATAAATTTATAATGCAGTTCAATATTAAGGGTATCAATATTAGGGGCATGAGCTGTTAAAGGTGAATATGAAAGATCAACATTTTGCTCTTCCCAGACTTTAGACTTTTTAAGAGTAAGATTGATTATAGAAAAAAATAATATTCCAATACTTAGGAGGATAATGTAAAATCTTATCATTTAAAATGTATTGATTTAATGCCTGTGAAAAATAAGTGGATAGAGAAAGACTATCCGGACAAATGTTTCTATCTTTTTACGAAAAAAATATAAAATCAGACATGGAACTTTGAAAAAATGAAAGAAGATTACTGAATTTGTAAATGGTTGATATTGAAAGTTGTCCTCTTTACCTAAGCCAAGCTTTCAATTTTAAAAAAACTTATATCTTCACCTGCAAAGTCAAATAGAATCCCCTTCCATCCGAAGGTAAAATTCCCGGTCCAGGATAACCTGTAGCTCTGCGCGTAAAATACATTTGATTCGCAAGGTTATTTATGCTGCCTTCCAGTTTAAATATTTTGTATTCATAAGACATGCTCAAGTCCATAATGGTATAGGCGGGAATAATTCCTATAACTCCAGAAGATCCACCTCCCTCCGAATTGGTCGCATCTGTAAACTGATCGGACAGATGTGTGAACTGAAATGATGCTTTCAAATTTTTGTATCCAGCTCTCAAACCTGCCTTTAAGTTTACTTTTGGTACAAACTCAACTTGATATCCCTTTTTTACAGCTGTTATTTCACTTTTTAAATATTTTGAGTGAATCAATGCAAGGTTAACGAAGACTGATGCATTCCAGTTTTCTGTTTGGATCTTTGAAAGTTTAAAGAATTCACCTTCAAGATAACACTCAACTCCCGTCATAACTGCCTCTCCGATATTCCCCCTTTTTCTGAGTGTATTGTCATATTTGTCAGATGCTGGTGCTTCGCCAATCCTGTTAGCATAGTTAACGTAAAACAAACTCAGATCATATATTATAGCGTTTGTTTGCTCACTTCTGATTCCTATGTCAGCAGAGTATCCTCTTTCATCTTTCAGATTAGGATCGATGGCAGCTGATGGGTTTACTATCTGCATATCGCTGAAGGTGATAGATCTGTAATTCTGAGATATATTGGCATAAATATTAATCCTGGAATTGGGTCTGTAGCCAAAACCAATTCCTCCCAGAATAAACTGGCGGTTATTAACTCTGTTTTCTATAATAGAAAGCGTGTCTCTGATAACTCCGGCGTTATTGGTTACAAGAGTTATTGCTGTGCCATCCGATGTTGTATTGATGTACTCATACCTTATTCCTGGAGTGATGGAAAATTTGTCAGAAAGGTAAATGATGTTTTCTGCAAATAATGCTACATTATTATTGGGAAAACGATAATCTGATGAATTCAAAGATTTATATTTATAATCCGGTATATAATTGAAATCAGCATTCTTGCCTGCGCTACCGTATCCCTGAGTACTATGATTTAATCCATGGTAAAAACGTCCTCCAACCAGCAATACCATGTTTTTGGTGCCAATCGTATATCTTTTTAGAAACCTTGCTTCGGCGCCCCAGTTGTTAAATTCTCCTTTGATCAGATCTCACTTGCTATTGTCGTCAGGTGATTCAACCCTGATAGGTCGGAATCCTAAAGAATATCTTGAGGCAGAAAGTCCGAACATGCGGATATTAAATTCACTGGAAGCATTGAATTTGTGGGTGAAATGGATCGCAGCAAGATTCCAGTTTACTTTGAACCAGTTTCTGGCTCTGTTGCTTTGTCTGGGATCTTTATTAAACATAGCGTCATTTAGTCCGCCGGCTTGCTGTGCAAGGTAATCCATTAACGTTATATCAAGGCCAATAGTGGATTTCGGAGAAAGCTTATAATTAAGATTAGTGTAAAAATTATAAGCATCAAAACCGGAGTTTGGTCTCCAGCCATCAGCTCTTTTATATTGGAAAAAGGAATAGTAGCTAACTTTTCCAACAGTCCCGCTAAGGCTTGTAAAGGCATTGTAGAAGCCGTATGAGCCGACACTTTGTCTTGCAACTAGTTGAATCTTTTTATCTTCTACAGGTTTTCTTAAAACAAAATTCACTAAACCTCCAAACTGAGTTCCATATTGAAGGGAGGCTGCACCACGAACGATCTGAATTTTTTCTATGGCCTCAACAGGAGGGGTGTAATAACTTTCAGGATAACCTAAAGCATCAGCACTAATGTCATAGCCATTCTGTCTGACATTAAAGTTGGAAGTTCTGTTTGGATCCAGGCCTCTGCCGCCTATACTGAGCTGAAGACCTGCTCCGTCATTTTCATAAATATTCAACCCTGCAACACGTGAATATATTTGTCTGGCATTATTGGTGGCGAGGTTTACAGTCAGTTTATCCGGAACGATCACTTCAGACTTTTTACCTTCATAGATTCCCATATTTTCTACGGCTCTCAAGTGACCTTCATCCGCAGGGGTGTGCTTCACAACGACCTCATCTAATACACTATAGACAGACTTCATGCATACCCTTATATAAGTATTTGCTTTATTAATAGAAACCTTTTGGTAAGTAGTATGATATTCAAGAAAGGACGTTACCAGTGTATATTGGCCGGCAGGCAAATCTGTGAATTCAAATCTTCCCAGAGAATCGGTCGATGCAGATATACTTTTTTCATTCAGGTAAACATTACAGTTTTTTATGGCAGAACTATCGGGAAGGGAAAGCACAATCCCTGACAAATTATATTGGGCAAAGAGGTTTGATGAAACTAGGCAAACCAAAAATAAACTTAATATTTTATACTTAATCATTGTATGATAATATCCAGGACTTGTGATTAAAGGATTCCACCTCAGATGCCAGGTCGATGTTCGGATCAACCAGCACTCTGCCGAGTCTTCCATTCAGCGTTACATATGAATCCACAAAAATCTGAGGTTTTTCGAAACCATTTTTTGCATAATGGTCCCTAAGTATATGTGCATATTGCAAGATCATATCCGGTTGGGTGGCCATCATTTTTTCCTGAAGTTTTGTGAGAAATTCATGGTTGTTTACTATGATCCATTTTCCGGATATAGCATCTTTTACCTTAAACTCTGCATATCCTGCTTTTTCAATAAGCATTACTCTCCAGGAAAACCTGAATCCCTCTTCTGTCCAGAACAACTGGCCGGGATATAACAGATATCTGAAAGGCAATACAATTTGAACAAAGAAGAACAATGCGAACACACCAATAATTACCTTCTGATTTAATTGTTTGAAAGAGTATTTATTGGTAGTAGAAATAAATTCCCCTGATCCCTTGAATAATTTGTTGATATGAGAAAGCAGTTTTAAATGAAAGTCTTCTGAAAAAAATATCAGTGCAGTGACAATCATGATATAGGGAAACATTCCGATAGGAAATAGGAGAGAGGTAAGCAAATGAAATGTTATAACCGCTGTATAAGCTACCAGTCTTGTTTTTTTATTCCATAGCAGAAATGGAATGGTAAGATCATACAGGAAACCAAACCAGCTAAACAAATAGGGTGTCCATTTATAGTTAAATAAAAAGCCGATAAGCGGCATATCATTTCTTGCAATCAGCCATATCTTTAAAGGTTGCGCATGTAAAAGCCAGTCGCTGTTGATTTTTGCTATTGCTGCAAAGAAATACAACATGCTTACAAATAGTTTAACGCTATCCAGCGTCCAGGCAGGAATGTAACCTGAGTGAAGCTTCTTATTGATTTTAGCATCAATAGAAAAGAATACATGCGCAGGTAAAAAAATCATCAGCAGGCATATCATACTGATGAAGTAATAATGATTCAGGTAAGTACTTTTATCTACCAGTTCAATATAGGTAAAGCTCAGAAAAAGGGTGATACTGGCCAACCTGTAGAATAATCCCAGTGCAAAAAACAATGCAGATAAACCGCAAACCGCAAACAGAAGATAGGTATAGTTTCCTAAGGGAACAATGAACTCAAATCCATAAAACGGGAAATAATATTTCGGATTGATATATAAATCTTCAATCCAGCCTTTACTCCAGAAACGAATAATTCCAACCAGCAGCATAAAACCCAGTCCGATCCTGAAAACTGCCAAAGGTGCAGCAGAAACGGTTCTTTCGAAATAGGTTTTCATAACTGTTTATAAGATTTACTGCTAGTCTCCGTCGTTGTCTGTATAAGTGATGGTAATGCTCATAGCAGAAGTCATGTCTACTTTCAGCATTCGCGTAGCTGTTTGCAATTTACTGTAGACAGCGATCATTGCCTGATTGTTTGTTCTTACTTCTGTTTCCAGATCAGGATTTAAACCATTCATAGCAGTTGCGATAGCCTTAAATTGTCCGTTTAACGTATCGGCCAGCGGCTTGCCGGACTTAAGGTCTTTAGCTTCGATTGCATCCAGGTAAGTCTTAATGGAGTTCCCTTCAACACCTGTTTTTACACTTTTACCGTTGAAGAAATCAACAGATGCCTGATGTGCGGTAATTGCAAGTGTACGGGATAAGTCTTTTTTGTAAAAGGCTTCTACATCAGAAGGGTAGGCGGTAGGATTACTTGACATTGCCCCGGAAGGAATTCCGAATTTACCCGATCTTATATATCTTTCATAGTTTAAAACAAACCCATTGACCAAAAGAGAAGTGGAAGAGTAAATGTCCAGAGAAGTTTTAGAGACAAACTGATCTCTGTATCCGGCATTCCATTCATTGTAGGTCTGATTGAATTTAGAATTCATCTGATCCACTATCTTATTTACATAGGCCAGTTTTGCATTGGCACCAGCAGCGGTTGTATATTCAGCCAGGATTTCATCATCATCATCTCCGATCCCATTCAAAAGATAATCCAATGCAGGGAAACCCTGAGCAGTGTAGTTGGAGGGTACATTTAAATTTGCAGTTCCGCTGGCAATATTTTCAATAATGCCATTATTGGTCCCATTAATAGTGGTTGTGGTGTTAATTGTTGTGGGATAGATATTGAAAAAGTTTCTTAATGTATGTCTTTCTGCAGGTCCGACATCAAACAGTTCAACCTTTTGCCATTCTGTGTAAGCTTCAACCCAGGCCTGTCGGAAGGCGCTTAAAGAACCGGAAGTCGGATTGGTAGTAAAGTCCTTTGACTTTTCTGTCATTGCATCCAATTTAATTTTAAATCCGGCATAAGACGGAAGAATAATATCATCCGCAATGAAAGTAAGCATGGCGCTTCTGTCAAAGCCATCCACATTATTCTCGGTAGTGTCCTTATCTTTTGAGCATGAAAAAAATATTAGTACAGAAAGAAGTAATATTTTGGCAGTCAGAAGGTTGGTGTTTTTCATGTCTGTTTAATGAAAAATAGAAGCGATCGATCCCCAAAAAACGACCACTTCTATCTGTAATTTTGTCTTCGTTTAAGCTCAGAACCTGCAAAGATAATGAGCTTTTTTCTATTTTATTACTACAGGTTGAATTTAGCTTTAATTGCGTCAGACGCTGCATTAACTTTATCATTATCCAGGTTCCAGAAACCTCCTTCAAGGAGACTATCAAGTATATCCCCTGAGAATTTGATATCAGCCCCATTTATTTTGCAGAATCTTAAAGAGTAGATGAAACCAATTCCTTCACCAATTGCATGGGCTTTAGCAGCAGTAGTGGCACCTGTTTTCCATTTTCCCAGATATCCTAAAGCTGCAGATGCAATTGCTTTCTCAAATTCTGCTCTGATCAGATCAGCCTGAGCTTTAAGAACTGTTTTGTCATTGTTTATAATAGCTGCACGGCCTTTCAAAAATGCTGCATGAAGTTTTATGTATCCTTCTTTATTATATTCCCAAACATAAGATCCTAAAAATGATTCGTTTGCATTTTTAGGCCCACTTAGATCGCCACCATTATAAATATCATTAACTGTCAGTAAGCCATAAGCCTCATCCCAGTTATGTTCTAGCTGAGTGTATTTTTTTCCTGCTACCAGTTCGGTGTTGTTAGCATCTAATCCTTTTCCCAAAAGGACGTTTCCGATATAATCCAGTTGAAGGCCTCCGATAAGTGATTTAGATATCACCTGCGCCCATTCGATTCCATCCTCATCCACAAGGTAACTTCCAAGTTTTCCCGCTTTTCCATCTTCAGCTGTTTCAGCTACTTTTTCACTAGCCTTTGCTATTTCATCAAAGAAAGCGTCAATATCATCATGAACGGATGCTTGATCAGCTTGAGAAAATGAACTTGCAGTGACACTTTTTAATTGCAAAGTGCTTGAGTTTAAGTCAGTATCAATAAATGAATTGTTGGTATTCTCAAACATTCCGGCCAAAGTCGTAGCAAAAATAGCTTTAGTTTCACTAGCTGCGGATTTACCATAAGCATCAATAGCTTTCAGCATTCTAAGTCTTACTCTTCCTTCAGTACGATCCACCGTGCTATCTCCATTGTTATCAAAGAATAGAGGTGAATTGTATGAAGTAGTTGCAGTTAAAGCATTGTAATCAACCTTTGAAGTACGATACCCAGGTTCTGCAGGGGTAGGATCATCTTTATCCTTTTTACAGGCAGTAATTGCAAGGCTTAATGCCAAAAATGCAAGTGGTAATTTTGTTTTCATTTGGTTTTATTAAAAAATTTGACAGTTATTTAGACTAATTTTAAATACGGGTGTAATTTTAAGGATATTTAGACTAATTACAAATACAATTCAGAGAAATTCTAAATAAAAGTTTTGAAAGTGAATTGATTTTAGAATTGAGGGGAAAAAGTTTGAGGGAGCTAAATTATTATTTTATCAGTGCAAATCTTTTATTTCAAATCCTTGTTCCCTAATTTGAATAGAATGCAGGGAATCTGCGTTATCCAATATATTATAGAACAATCTAAACTTATTTTTTATGGACAAACAGCAAATTTTGGAGACTTATAAAGTCTATCTTCTTGAAAACGGTAAAATTCCAACATCTGTATATTCTTTTTGTAAGCTATTAAATATAACAGAATCAGAGTTTTATGGGTATTATAATTCTCTTGAGGCTATTGAGCGCGATTTCTGGCTCCAGGTATTTGAGTCTTCTCTGGCTCAATTAGAACAGGATCCCGTTTATCAAAACTACTCTGCCCGTGAAAAACTGCTGGCATTCTATTTTGTGTGGATTCAGAAAATGAGAGAAAACAGAAGTTATGTCCTTCTGAAAAAAGACAATCTTAAACTTTATGAAATCGCTAAAAACAATGTCCTCGACGATTTCAAAAATGCCTTTTACAAATACGTCGACACTTTGATTAAGCAAGGAGTTGAATCAAGGGAGGTAAAAGAACGAAAGTATATTTCTGATAAATATAAACATGGATTCTGGCTTCAGGCATTGTTTGTATTGAATTATTGGGTTGAAGATACCAGCAACAATTTTGAAATGACTGATGCTGCTATTGAAAAAGCTGTGGATCTGAGTTTTCGTCTTATCGGAGAACATACCATGGACAGCCTTATCGACTTCGGAAAATTTTTACTGACCAAAAAGTAAGATGATGAAAGAGCAGGAAAATATTCCCACAGGAAAGGTTGAAAGGGCTACCCGCTTTGTCAGCGCAGGTATCAAGGTCGGAGGTAATTATGTGAAGCATTATACCAAAAAACTACTGGATCCTAGTTTAACAAAGGAAGATTTGCATGAAGACAATGCAAAAGACATTTACAATACATTAAGCAACCTCAAAGGCAGCGCCCTTAAAGTTGCACAGATGTTGAGTATGGACAGAGGAATGCTGCCAACTGCTTATGTTGACAGGTTTTCCCTCTCTCAATACAGCGCTCCTCCATTATCAGGACCTCTTGTAGTAAATACATTCAATAAAACCCTTGGCAAAAGCCCGCAGCAATTGTATGACCACTTCGATATGCATGCCTGCAATGCAGCTTCAATCGGTCAGGTGCATAAAGCGGTAAAAGACGGAAAGAATCTGGCGGTAAAGATTCAATATCCGGGAGTGGCAAGTAGTGTGAGTTCTGATCTCAAGATTGTGAAACCATTTGCAATAAGACTGGTCGGAATGAAAGAGGTAGAAATGGATAAATATTTTGAAGAAATAGAATCTAAGCTTCTTGAAGAAACGGATTACAAATTAGAGGTAAGTCGTTCTATTGAATTATCAGAATCCTGTAGCCATATAGAGAATCTTGTTTTCCCGAAGTATTATCCGGAGCTGTCTTCTGAAAGAATCATCACAATGGATTGGCTTGAAGGCAAGCATTTGAAGGAGTTTGTAGATTCTAATCCTTCTCAGGAAGTCAGAAATAAAATCGGACAAGCGCTTTGGGACTTTTACCATTATCAGGTACATCACCTCAGGAAAGTGCATGCAGATCCACATCCTGGTAATTTTCTTATGCGTGATGATGGAACTGTCGGCATATTTGACTTTGGTTGTGTAAAGGAAATTCCGGAGTTTTTTTATGAAAACTATTTCAGACTGACCAATAGAGACATTTATAAGGATGAATCGAAATGGAAACAGATTTATACCAATCTGGAATTGATTCATCCGAATGATACTGAAGAAGAAATGCAGTTTTTTTCAGGTCTGTTCCATAAGATGGTAGACTTGCTTACTTTACCATTCACTCAGGAGCAGTTTGATTTTGGCGATGAAACATATTTTAAGGAAATATATGCTTATACAGATTATGTTTCCAATCTGAAAGAAGTCCGTAACTCAAAGGTAGCGAGAGGATCAAGACATTCACTTTATATTAACAGAACTTATTTTGGGTTATACTCTATTCTAAGTGATTTAAAAGCAAATGTGAAAACAATGTTTGTACCGGAGGTTCAGCAGAAGTCCTTCATGGTTGAAAATACTGATGAGTAATGTTTTTTAACATAAGCTAAAAAATATGATCCCAGGTCTTCGGATCTTTGCAGAAAGGAATTTTAGCCTGTCATTATAAATTTCTCATGAAATAGGCTAAATTTTTAAAATTTGTAAAATCATGTATTGGATCATTTTAATTATTGCGGGTTTGTTTGAAGTTGGTTTCACAACCTGCCTCGTCTTATCAAAAAACTTTACAAACCTAATCTGGGCAGCGGGGTTTTTCATATGTATTTCTATGAGCTTTTTTCTTTTGAATAAAGCGTCTCAGGGAATTCCAATGGGGACAGCTTATGCCGTATGGACAGGGATAGGTGCTGCAGGTACCGTAATTGTCGGAATGATATTTTTCAAAGAACCTATAGATTTCTGGAGGTTGTTTTTTATCGCCACTCTGATTCTATCCGTTGCAGGATTGAAGTTTGTCGCCAATTGATTGAACAGGTGGTATATATTCTCAGATAGTTCGTCGTTAAAGTTTTCAGATATAATACCAAAGGATAATAATGTTTTGTAATTTTATCCTTTGGTATTATTAATATCCACAGACTGAAATCGATGAAAGCTGCCTGGTTCCAATATGCACTGATATTTTTCAATAAGAACTTAAAGTTTTTATTAGTACTTCTTCCCTCTGCAATTATTTTACTAGCTTTTCCTTTTTACTATAAATCCCCTTTAAATCTAATTCAATATTGCTTAGATAATCCACCAAACAAACAATTGTATTATGTAATCTATGATGACAGGAATAGTGGCGGATACTCTGTAGCAGAGGAGATAAAAAAATCAGACAAAATTGCTTTCAGGTATACTCTTAAAAAAGGTGTGGAATATCCTTTTTCCGGAATAACTTTTTATCCGATAAATCCGAGGTTTATTGATCTTTCCGGTTTTGATGAAATCAAACTGAAATTAAAGGCTAAAGAGGGAAAAAGGCTTAAATTGGCCATAGGTACTAATATTCAGAACTATTCGAGGGATGAAGATTTCAATTCATACAAAACCAATCAGGTTATAATCAATTCCGACAAAGACTTTAATGAAATAACTGCAGATTTTTCCAATTTGGAAACTCCTGAGTGGTGGTTTACTATCAATCAGAAAACTGAGAATGAAATTGGTAAATCTGACTATTCTAAAGTGCATTATATAAATATTTCCAATTGTGTATCTATTTCTTTGGATAAAGAAGACCAGATAGAAATAGAAGAGTTGATTTTTAATAAAAGCATCATTCCTTTTTTTGTGTATTCAGCAGTCGGTTGTTTGGTTTATTATATATTTCTCTTTTTTATTTTCAGGAAAAAAGGAAAGGCAGTTGTTCCGGTGCAGTTCACTTATGAGAAAACGGAGGTTTTAAATCATTTTGAAAAAGAAGAAGAAGCCGTTTTTCAATATATTACCTCTAACTATTCTAATCCTGAACTATCAATTTTGGATGTTGTGAATGCTACAGGAAAATATGAACAAAAGGTCTCTTCAATGATAAAAAAGAAAACAGAGATGAATTTCAAGCAGTTTCTCAATAGCCTCAGAATTGCGGAAGCAAAACGACTGCTGAAAACCTCTGACCTTCAGATTTCAGAGATTGCTTATAAAGTCGGATATGGAAATGTCTCTCATTTCAACAGGGTTTTTAAGGAATCCGAAAAATGCTCACCAAACGATTTCAGAAAACAGGACCAAAAATCAACAATAGGTTGAAAAATCCTTCTTAATAAGCCTTTTTTAGCTTTTTGCAAAGCCTTTTAATTTTTTAGCAAATCATTTTCAGGGATGAAAACCTACTTTTAGCGTTAAGAAAATTATAAAATTCTTATCAGAAATTGTCTTTTTCTGATTTCTAATAATTCATAAAAATAAAACTTCATGATAAAAAGAAGGACATTTATTCAGGCAGGATCAATCATGGCGCTTCCTTTTCTTCTTCCTGAGAAATTGCTGACTGCCAAACCCCTGGAGTTTAACTTTGAAACCAATCAAAGCCAAAAGGATCAAACCTGGAATTTGCTGGGGAAAGTAACCTACGGCCCTTTAAAGAAAGATATTCTTAAGGTTAAAAAGAACGGTTTTCAGGCTTATATTAAGGAGCAGCTGAATGCTCCACAGGAAGACAGCCCTGAAATTATAAAACGCATCCATACAACTAAGCTTGACATTAAATATGACTATAATGGTTATAATGTGGATGAATGGAGACCGATTACCTATCTTGATAAAGATCTTAAGTTTTGCAGAAAAGAATTTGAGAAAGTAAAAGAAAAAGGCTGGCACGAATGGATAAGGCCAGGAATGGAAGTCGTGAGTGCCAACTGGATCCGTGCAGTTTACAGTCCCTGGCAATTAAAGGAAATGATGGTTGAATTCTGGCACAACCATTTTAATGTAACAGTAAATGGGGATATGGCTATGGGAAGCTGTATGCCAACCTATGACAGGGATGTGATCAGGAAACATGCATTTGGAAATTTTCGTCAGTTTTTGGAGGATGTGGCTAAAAGTCCGGCTATGCTTTATTATCTCAACAATAAATCCAGCCAGGCCAGCCCTGCTAATGAAAACTATGCAAGAGAACTTTTTGAGCTTCATACACTGGGCTCGGAGCACTATATGAACAGTCTCTACGACAGATGGAGAGATGTTCCTGGTGCTTTGGAGGGAAAACCCGTGGGATACATTGATGAGGATGTATATGAAGCTTCAAGGGCCTTCACCGGATGGACAGTTGCTGACGGAAGTTTCATCTGGAGGGGTGGTGGTCGTGAGGAATTTCCTGATACCGGAGAGTTTTTTTACTATGATGCCTGGCACGATAACTATCAGAAAAGAATACTCGGTCATGAGATAAAGTCGAATATGCCAGCAATGCACGATGGCAGGAAAGTATTGGATCTGGTGGCTTTTCACCCGGGAACTGCGAAAAACATCTGCAGAAAGTTTTTGCTACGTTTCATGGGAGACGATTATCCTGCATCATTGCTGAACAAAGCCCAGGCTGTATGGTTGCAAAATATCAATGCCCCCGATCAGATAAAAATTACCTTGCAGGCTATCTTTGAATCTCCTGAATTCTTGAATTATAAAGGACAAAAGGTAAAGCGCCCTTATGAATTTATAGTTTCAGTTGCAAGAGCTACAGAAGCAGAATTTACCCCCACTATGATGCTCCAATGGCAGATCATGGGAATGGGGTACAAACCTTTTATGTGGCCTGCACCTACAGGGCATCCGGATAAAGATAGTAACTGGATGGGACCCGGAGCTATGCTAACGCGATGGAGAACTATCGGTTCAATTTTATATTGGAAGGGTATGGGGGTATTCAAATTCAAATTTGCTGATCAGACTCCGGGAGGGCTTTCATATCAGGCTATTGCAGATTACTGGTCTGAAAAACTCACAGGAATCAGGCTTCAGGAAAAGTACCGTACCAGGATTGCAGCTTTGCTTGCAGACAATGCTGCACCTGATTCTATACCAACAATCAATGAAACACAAATGGAACAAAAGCTAACCATGCTGGCTCAATTTTTATTGTCAACTCCGGAATTTCAAACTCGATAACTATATGGATAGAAGATCGCTTATAAAAGGATGCGCAGAATACCTGATGACAACAGGATTAGGCTCGGATTATTTTTTGACTGAAGACGATTCAAGAGAAACTATAGTTGTTATATTTCTCCGAGGGGGCATGGATGGGTTGAATTTTCTTGCACCTGTAGACGATAGCAATTACAGAGCTGCAAGGGGAGGAAAGATGGCTTTGCAGGAAGATGCTTTAAAGTTAAACCAGAATCTTGTTCAGGCCGATTTCAGATTACATCCGGAAGCTTATGCATTAAAAGAATTGTATGAAAATAAATCTCTTGCTTTGATTCACGCTGCCGGGCTTACCAATGGAACCAGGAGTCACTTTGAAGCTCAGGATCTGATGGAGCTTGGAAGTAACAGTGATAAAAATCTATCTCAGGGCTGGCTTACCAGGTATCTGCAGTCATTTCACAAGGGTAATATAGTTCCAGCTTATGCTATAGGGTCAATCCCTCCTGCGTCCTTGCTTGGAAGTATGGAGCAAATGAATATTACTGAAATGAAAAATCTAAGTCTGGATTTTGGTCCGGATCTTATTAATATGCTTTCAGAAATGTATGGAGCCGGTAATTCTCTTGTACATCGATCTGGTAAAGGTGCGCTTCAGAATATTGCACATATTGCCAAATCATCAAAAGGGTTAAGTTTTGACTCCTACACTCCTGATAAGTCTGCTGATTATTACAGCTCATGGCCTGGAGAGGAACTTGCAAGTTCCTTCAAGACTGTCGCCCAGCTTATTAAAATGGATGCAGGGCTTAAGATTGCAACCATAGATTACGATGGCTGGGATATGCATGATAATCAGGAATGGAAATTTCCGAGATGGATACAGGCTTTGTCATGGAACCTTAATGCTTTTTACAATGACATCCATGCCTATCATAAAAAAGTGACTATTGTGCTGATGACTGAATTCGGGAGAAGGCTTAAAGCCAATAAAAGCGGAGGTACAGATCATGGGCACGGAAGTGTGATGATGGTACTGGGAGGAAATGTCAACGGAGGCAATATGTACGGATCATGGCCCGGGCTTGCTAATGAACAACTGGATAATGGGGTAGACCTTGCTGTAACAACTGATTATAGAACCGTTTTGAGTGAAATAATGGTCAAGAGAAATCTGGTTAAAGATCCGCAGGTGATCTTTCCAAAATTTAATGAATATAAAGGAGGATTAGGGATAATCCAATAACGATTGTGTTTTTTGAGTATAAGTAGGAAGAGCTTGCCGGAAGGCAGGCTTTTTCTTTTTACCTTATTTTAAATATCCGATTAAGATTTTATAATTCAAGAAATGTTTTTTTATATTCAAAATGCTAATATTTGACTTGTGACTTATAAAATTTAACAAGCATGCGGATTTTCTACAAAATTTTCATTTCACATGTGGGTATAGGATTATTTTCAGTCCTTACACTTTCATTTTTGTTTTATAATATTCTTAAAAATTCGCTGATAGAAAGAACTTTGGATCAATTGTCTTCGGTTAATATTCTCAAAAAAAATCAAATGGAGAATTATTTTAACCGAACACAAAAGAATCTGATTTTTTTATTCGGTCGGACAGACTTTCTGGAGAAAACGGATGCCATTGCAGATATAGAAAAACATAAAGTTTACCTGGATGATCATCAGAAAAGCGAATTGAAAAATATCAGTAGTCTTTATGATTTTGATAATATTATTATCACGGATAATCACCTTAAAGGCATCTATTCTTTAAATGCAGATACTACTTTTTTAAAAGAATTTACCCCGGCAAGAGCGGATAGTTTAAAAGCTTTGAACAAGGACTTTGTCTACTTTGATGCATCTGCATACGATCCTGTTGGTCAGCCTGTTTTGCTATATATTATTCCTTTGCATTCTAAAAAAGATTCTTTACATCCGGGAGGGTTTATTGTAATAAAAGAACACTTCTCTAAGTTTCAGAAAATTTTATACGAGCGAACCGGAATGGGAACAACAGGGGAATCGTATCTGGTTGCATCTGACAAAAGAATGCGTTCTGTATCCAGGTTTTTTCCTGATAGCTTTCCTTTAAATATAACTGTAAATACAGAGGCTGTTCAGAATGTCTTTAAAGAAGAAGAAGGCAGGCATATTTTACAGGATTACAGAGATATCAAGGTATTAAGTGCTTATAGAAAATTAAACATAGAACTCCCCTGGGCAATAATATCCGAAATTGACTATCAGGAAGCTGTCAAACCGATTAATCAACTTAAAAATTATATCATCGTGATTACGGTAGTGCTTATTGTATTGATATTGATTGTTACCTATTTTATCTCTAATGCGATTTCAAATCCGATTTTGTATCTAAAAGATATCATCATGAGTTTGTCAAAAGGAGTTGTTCCAGAAGCACCGATTGAATCCAGAGGGAATGACGAGATAGCTCAGATTACTGAGGCTACAAGACAGCTGGTAGAAGGAACCAAAAGGACGACGGAATTTGCCCATCAGACCGGAGCAGGAAATTTTGAAGCAACTTTTACAATTCTGAGTGACAAGGATACATTGGGACTTGCTCTGTTAAGTATGAGGGATAAGATTAAAATGCTTCAGGAAAGAGAAGTAAGGTTGGTAAGGGAAAAGGCCTCCGCATTATTGGAAGGACAGGAGAATGAACGTAAACGTTTTGTAAGGGAGCTTCATGATGGAATAGGGCAATTGCTAACAGTGGTGAAGCTCCGGCTAGATGCAATGGAGGCAAAGGATAAAGAAAAACAAGAAGAAAAACAGGAAGTACTGGATCTTGTTAATAATACAATAGGGGAAGTGAGAAGAATTTCCTATAACGTAATGCCTAGCGTTCTGGTGGATTTTGGCTTAGAGGCAGGTCTGAGAGGTTTGTGCGATAATGTAAAAAAATACTCCCGATTGAATATTGAATTTACTTATATAAAAGAAACCGACAAGCCTTTGAATTTTGAAGTCAGTGTTCCTGTTTTCAGAATTGTTCAGGAGGGATTGAATAATATCATCAAGCATGCGAAAGCAACGGATGTTTATTTGGATGTTATGGAGCAGGAAGATTATCTCTATCTGAAACTAAAAGACAACGGAATCGGATTCAATAAAGCTGATGTAATAAAAAGGGGAGGATTTGGCTTAACTAGTATGAATGAAAGAGCTAAATTGCTGAATGGTGAGTTGCATATAGAATCAATTCAAGGGGAGGGAACCGTTACTGAACTTGAAATCCCCATAAACAGAGATTAAATATGAGTAAGATTAAATTAATACTGGCAGACGATCATTCCTTGATTAGAGCAGGATTCAGAACATTACTTGGAAAGAATGAAGCCTTTGAGATTGTTGGAGAGGCAACAGACGGGCAGGATCTGGTAAAGATGGCTCATGACATTGAACATGATGTGATCCTTACAGATATTACCATGCCTGGCCAGGGTGGACTGGATGCCATGGAGCAATTGAAAAAGGAAAATCCCTATTTTAAATTCATCGTGCTGACGATGCATGAAGAAAGGGAGTATGTACTGAGAGCAATCAAAATAGGCGCCCAGGGCTATTTGCTTAAAAATATAGAAAATGGAGAACTGGCAAAGGCGATCAAGACTGTTTATGATGGGGGAAAATATTTCAGTCCGTTTGTGGTGAATCTTCTGGCAGAAAACTACGGAAAGCCTGAAGCCCTTGAGATTTCTGAAGTTACTCCTAGGGAAAAAGAAGTATTACAGTTCGTTGCAAAAGGTTTTAGTACCAAACAGATTGCTGATGAACTTGGGATCAGTATCAGAACAGTTGAGTCGCATCGTATCAATATGTTGAAAAAGTTACGCGTAAGCAATTCAGCAGAATTGATCAAAAAAGCTATAAAACTTAATATAATAGACTAAGGATAGCAGGGTAAATACTGGTATTTGTATGAGTTGAAACCCATGGTGTTTTACTAGTATTTTTTGCGATTTACAAGACCGTTATAAAGTGTTTTTTGGCAGAAACAAAACGAATACTGTTATGAAACACATGGTAATTGCTGGTTAATGGTACTTGTAGCTCAGGTATCTTTTGCACAAAATGGAGTAAATAGGGATCCTACTTATTCCATCAACAATTATAAACAAGCTCATAAAACTAAGTACGCGAAGGAGAATGAGCTTGGTAATCCTGTTTTTATTGAGACAAGTGAGGTAACAGTAAAAGAAAACTATAAGCAAAGCTTCAAATAAAGCAACTGTCGCTACTTACATGCCTCAGATCAAAAGTTCCAGATCTTACAAACATCCATACGGTCTGTAATCTTTGAGATATTTAAAGAATTTTATAAAGTTTAAATAGATTCCCTATAAAAACCTTCCCAAAAAAACGAGGGCTTTTTTTATGAGTATCCCTGATCTGGAACCTTTTACAGTTCGTTGCAATGGGGTTTAATACCAGGTAGGTTGCTTACGAACCTGAGATTAATAGATCAGTATCAGAACAGTGGAGTCACATCGTATCAATATGCCGAAAAGGTAGGCCTGAGTAATTCACCCGAATAGATTAGTTTAATCAGGGTAAATACCTATATACCGTCAAGGTGTAAATACTTATACACTATTGGTGTTTTTTGTGATTTACAAAGCCAGTATAAAGTGCGTTATTGTAGAAAACAAAACGTACAACTGTTATGAAACACATGATAATTGCTGGCTTAATGGTACTTGCAGCTCAGGTATCTTTTGCACAAAATGGGGTAAATAATGATCCAACTTATTCCATCAACAATTATAAACAAGCTAATAAAGCTAAATATGCGAAGGAGAATAAGCTTGGTAATCCTGTTTCAATTGAGACTAGTGAGGTAACCGTAAAAGAAAACTATAAGCAAAGCTTCAATTCAGGCAAAGCTTCAAATAAAGCAGCTGTCGCAACTTACATGCCTCAAATCAAAAGCTCCAGATCTTACAAACACCCATACGGTCTGTAATCTTTGGAGAATATAAAGATTTTCATAAAGTTAAATAAATTCCCTATAAAGCCTTCCGGAAAAAACGGAGGGCTTTTTTGTTTCCTCCGTTTTGATAAGTTGTTAAAGGAGAGATGCTTCATTTGTTCAAGAAAACAAATAGTCTTTCTACTTTAAGTATTTTTAAGTTCATATCGAGTTTTGTTCAGAAATAGCAAAGTTCAATACATCCGGATTAAAATTTTCCTATTTATTTACTGGCCTCTAATTAATTAGCTCTTCTCCAACAAAGATAGTCTGGTTTTTGCAAAGGGATTAAGGAATATATTGATAATTTTGCTTAGAGAAATTGATACTAATGCCAATTTAGATTTTAATTAAATAACGGAGAATTGACAAATTTGAAGGAAGCCCCAATCGAAAAAGTAGTAAGACCTATCCAGAAATTCATACAACTGGAGAAATCAGGCGGACTGGTTTTGGCTATAAGCGTGATTATTGCGATGATTTTAGCCAACTCTCCTTGGTACAATGATTACCATCACTTCTTTGAACATAACATAGGTTTTTTATTTGACGGAAAAACTTACTTGCAGTACAGCATCCATCATTGGATAAATGATGGACTAATGTCTATTTTCTTTTTTGTTGTAGGGTTAGAGCTCAAAAGAGAAATTGTAGCAGGGGAATTGTCCAATCCCCGAAAAGCTATGCTTCCGATCATTGCTGCTATCGGTGGTATGCTTATTCCAGCTATAATTTATATTACTCTGAATCCTATGAGAGAAACGCAAAGCGGTTGGGGAATTCCAATGGCTACGGATATTGCTTTTGCTCTGGGGGTATTGTATCTATTAGGCAATCGTATTCCTTTATCGCTTAAAATTTTCCTGACAGCCTTGGCTATTGTAGATGATCTGGGAGCTGTTTTGGTTATTGCATTATTCTATACATCAGATATTTCCATTACGAATTTAGTTATAGGATTAATTTTCCTTTCAGTAATGTATATAGGTAATAAAATAGGCGTAAGAAGTGTCCTTTTTTATGCTTTATTGGGAATAGGTGGCGTCTGGATGGCATTTCTATTGTCAGGTGTTCATGCTACTATTGCTTCAGTTTTAGCGGCTTTTACCATACCAGCTGATGTGAAAATCAAAGAAGATGTATTCATTGCAAGGATTAAAAATCACCTTACCCAATTCGCAGAAGCTGACGCTAACGACAGCCCGACATTGACGAATCAGCAATTACATATTTTGGAACAAGTTTCAATAAATACAGAACATGCAATACCACCGTTACAAAGATTGGAACATGTTATGCATCCATTTGTAACCTTTCTGATCATTCCCGTTTTTGCATTAGCCAATGCAGGTGTTCCGTTTTTGGACATTGATATAAAACAGGTACTCAGTAACAATATTGCTATTGGGGTAGCATTAGGATTGTTGGTTGGTAAAGTAGTAGGAGTAGTTGGATTTACCTGGATTTTCGTTAAGATAAAAATAGCATCTTTCCCTCAAGGCATGAATTTGCAAAATCTTTTTGGAATAGGATTGTTAGCCTCTATAGGATTTACAATGTCCTTGTTCATTTCACAGCTAGCTTTTATGGATGAAACTTTCAGGGTGCAGGCTAAAATCGGAATTTTTGCGGCCTCTACCATTGGTGGAGTTTTGGGGTATCTGGTTTTAAGCAGGCAACACAAAAAAGAGAGTAAAAATTAGTATTGAAGTAGGAATTTTACAGTTATGCCTGACTTTATAAAAAATCATAAAAGCAAGCTAGATCGATTCAAACAGGAAGTCTATATCATCATCTATGGTGTAAATACTCCTGCTGGAAAAGCCTTTGATGTTGGTTTGTTAATAGCCATTTTGCTTAGTGTTTTTACCATAATGGCGGAAACCATTGAAGATATTGACCGCACTTATCACACAGAATTGATAGTGTTGGAATGGATTTTTACCGTCATTTTTACTTTGGAATATGCACTTAGGATTTTTGTCAGCAAGAAACCGTTAAAATATATTTTTAGTTTTTATGGTATTATAGACCTACTGTCCATATTGCCAATGTTCCTCGCTGTTTTTATTAGTGGTAGCCATATCTTGAGCAGTCTTAGAATTTTAAGATTATTAAGGTTGTTTCGGGTTTTCGGCTTGATGGAATTTATGGAGGAATCTTCAAAATTAAAAGTTGCGCTATTGGCAAGCCGTGCAAAAATTTTGGTTTTTCTCTATACGGTTTTGATTATTGCTATTTTAATAGGAACACTGATGTATTATATCGAAGGACCAGAAAACGGTTTTACGAGTATTCCAAGAAGTGTGTTTTATACCATTGTTACGCTTACCACTGTTGGCTATGGAGATATGGTACCGACTACTGCTTTAGGCCAGTTTTTATCGATGATTTTGATGGTTATTGGTTATGGCATCATTGCTGTGCCGACCGGAATTGTTGGTGTTGAAATTGCCAAAGGAGCTGGTAATTCTAATAAAAATGAAAAACTTAAGCGTAAAGAACATAATAGACTCAATGGTATAGTATGTGCTCATTGCAATAAGGAAGGTCATAGAGACGAGGCTGAATATTGTTATTGTTGTGGACATAACTTGAAGGCTTAGAAAACAAGCCCCAAAATGGCAAATCTCTATACACAGAGCTGCACGGAGAAGACACAGAGGGGTACGGAGAGAATTTACTGCCTAATCAGGTGCTTAACTTTTAACTTTCGACTTTTAACTTTAAGCTTTCCACTTTTAACATACAAATTCAAACTTATCTCCATCAAATAGTCCAAGGTCACTGAGTTTAAGAGATGGAATCACCAGCAAAGCCATAAAAGACAAAGTCATGTATGGTGACGTAAGCGTGCTTCCCATCGCTTTGGAGATTTTGTCAAGCTCTGTGTACTTGTCAGCCACGACATAGCCATTTTCTGCAGACATTAATCCGCCAACCGGCAAAGGTAATGAGTACAGTTTGCCGTCATAAACAGCAGAAATACCGCCCTGGTTTTTAATTACTTCGTTTACCGCTTTGTTAATATCTTCATCATTTACTCCAACAGCTACTATATTATGGGAATCATGCGCTATGGAAGAAGCAAGAGCTCCCTGTTTTAAGCCGAACCCTTTGATAAAAGCTTTTGCAGGAACAGCCTCTTTATACCTGTTGACTACAGTGATCTTTAATATGTCCTTCTCCGGAATGGATTGTACATAACCATTCTCAAGTGGTAGTTTCGTTTCGATGGATCTGGTGATCAGTTGGCCATCCAGTGCTTCTATCACTCTGGTTTTTCCTGTTGAAGATGCTATCTTAAAATCTGAAACCGTCTTCAAAGGCGTATTAAATCTGTTAATCGGGGATACTGGAATTGGTTTTATAAAGCTCTTTTTATTTTCAGCTACAAGCTCACCATTTATATAGGTTTTAAGAATATTAAAGTCTTTAGGATTATCAATGATAATAAAATCTGCCGGGTCCCCGGATTTAAGAAGGCCAACTTCCAGTCCATAATGTTTTACCGGGTTTATACAGGCTGCTTTCAAAACTTTATAGAGATCAATTCCTTTGTCGAGTGCTCTTTGTACCAGCTCATTGATATGACCTACCACCAGGTTGTCAGGATGTTTATCATCTGAACAAAACATTATTGAATTTTCGTAATCATTTAAAAGATTAATAAGCGCTTCAAAGTTTTTGGCGGCACTTCCTTCTCTTATAAGTATTTTCATTCCAAACTTCAGCTTGTCCAAAGCTTCTTCAGCAGTGAAGCACTCATGATCTGTAGAAATGCCTGCAGCTATGTATTGTTGTGCCTGCTCACCTTTAAGTCCGGGAGCATGTCCGTCTATCACTTTTCCCAGTTTTTTTGCAATATTGATCTTTTCATATACAACGGGATCATTGAAAAGTACACCTGGCCAGTTCATCATTTCTGCCAGGTATTTTATTTCAGGCTTTTTTAACAGCGTTTCAATGTCTCTTGCAGAGATTTCATCACCGGCAGTCTCAAAGGAAGTTGCAGGGACACAGGAAGGGGCTCCGAAGTTAAATTTAAACGGAACCTGTTTTCCGTTATTCACCATAAATTCAACACCTCCCATACCACAGACGTTGGCGATTTCATGAGGGTCGGACACAGTTGCTACAGTGCCGTGCAACACGGCAAGTCTGGCAAATTCAGACGGTACCAGCATTGAGCTTTCTATATGAACATGAGCATCAACAAAACCTGGAAGTATATATACATTTTCACTGACTTCTGCTGATTCTCCGATTTTCTCAATACGTCCATCGGATATAGTCATATTGCCTTTATAAATACGTCTGCCTTCGATGTCAATGATGTTACCGGAAATTGTCTTAGAGCTCATTTTGTGCCTGGTTTTGAAAAGATTTAATCCTTTTATAGAACTGCAACACAATATATCTAATCTATTTGGAAAAATATAATGTGATTTATGATCGTATTTAATTTTTATAACATTTTCAGATCATTTATTTTAGAAAAAAAATCATTGAATGGAAAATCAAATCAGAACCAATATTAAAGCTGGAATTTTGGTTGATATAGTTTTAAAAAAGGACCAAAAGACGGGTATCTTAACGAGGGGAGTAGTGAAAAATATCCTAACAAGTGCACCTAAACATCACAGGGGAATAAAGGTTCGTCTTGTAAACGGACAAATAGGAAGGGTGCAGAAAATAGTGGCAATATAAAAGGGTTTTATTTCATCTGATTGGTAGTTGAAAGTGTTGACTATATTTTTAAACTTGAATAATTAATTAATAATATTATATAATTTTAAAGACCATGCAAAAGGTAATTCTGATAGTACTGGCTTTTTTGATTCTTCAGGCCGAATGTAAAGCGCAGTCATTTAATAGTGATTCTGCCAATGGATACGTAGCAGCTACTCTTGTCAATGATCCGGGTAAGACAGGCTTGAAACTGCCTCAGGGATTCAAAGGAACAATCGTTGCAGACAATCTTGGGAAGTCACGCCATATCGCTGTGACCAAGCAAGGAAATGTTTATGTAAAACTGGACAGGCCTTCGGATAAAGGTGGGGTGTTATACCTTGAAGACAAAAACAAAGACGGGAAAGCTGATAAAATATCAGGCTTTGGTGACTATGGCGGAACAGGTATTTCAATTAAAGATAATTACCTCTATGCTTCTTCCAATAAAGAAGTATTTAGATATATACTTAATGACAAAGGAGAGGTTACCAACCAGAAAAGTCCTGAGAAAATTGTAAAGGGGCTGGTGGCCAGAAGGCAGCATGAGTCCAAATCCATAACACTTGATAACAATGGCAATATTTATGTTAACATAGGTGCTCCTTCCAATGCCTGTCAGGAGAAGGATAGGGTCAATGGTTCTCAGGGGATGACACCTTGCCCGATTCTTGACTCAGCTGGTGGTATCTGGCAGTTTAAATCTGATAAGACTGATCAGAGCTATGCGGAAGGAGTGCGTTACGCAACAGGTTTGAGAAACGTGGTTGGCCTTGACTGGAATAATCAGAACAATCAGCTATATGTTATGCAGCACGGCAGAGATCAGTTGTTTCAATTATATCCCAACTTATATAGTGAAAAGCAAAGTGCCGAGTTGCCTGCGGAAACGATGTATGCCATCAACAAAGGCGACAATGCAGGATGGCCATATGTTTACTATGATCAGTTTCAGAGCAAAAAAATAGTGGCCCCAGAATATGGTGGAGATGGAAAGAAAACAGGTGGTGAAGATGCAATTGATCCTCTCATTGTATTTCCGGCACATTTGGCTCCTAACGGACTTCTGTTTTATACCGGGGATCAGTTTCCTGCCAAATATAAAAACGGAGCATTTATAGCATTTCATGGTTCATGGAATAGGGCGCCGTTAAAGCAAAAAGGTTACTTTGTAGCATTTGTACCATTTAAAGATGATAAACCAGTAGGTACGTGGGAAATATTTGCAGATAACTTTGCTGGTACCGAGGAGGTCAATTCGCCTGGAGACGCAAAGCACAGACCTTGCGGAGTCGCCCAGGGACCGGATGGTTCACTTTACATATCAGATGATGTGAAAGGAACGATCTTTAAAATCAGCTATAAATAAAATATTACAGGAGCTTGTCTTTAATTGTTCTCTCTTTTAGAGACAGCTCCTCTTTATACTCTGCTGATATAGAAGCGGGCAGAGCGACTGTAAAAGCTGTTCCTATTCCAATTTCGCTTTCGATAGATATCTTCCCACCCATACTTTCAATCTGTGTCTTGGTGATAAACAAGCCTAAACCTTTGCCTGGAATTTCAAGATGAAAACGTTGATAAGGTTGAAAAATCTTTTCCTTATATAATGTAAGATCTACGCCTATTCCATTATCCCTGAATTCAATAAAATGATAATCTCCTTCAGTATAGGATCTGATATTAACGGTAGGAATACAGTGTCTTCTGCAATATTTAATGCTGTTAAGAATAAGATTAAAAAAAATGTTCTTAAGGTAGGATGGAATTGCAGGAGTAAAGGCTGTCTCCGTGAAGTCGTAGCTGACTATCGCTCCGCTTGCTTTGATTTCATTTTCAAGAAGATCAATAACTTCAATGCATACTTTCTCAAATTTCACCTTTTCAATCATAGCGTCTGTGTTTCTATGATGATCCAGCAATGATGCGAGGTCTTTGAGAATACCATCAACCTTTAGGGACGACTCTTTGACGTTATGAATAACTTTTGCATTCAGAGGATCTGTTGGGGTATTATCATTAAACAACTCACATAGTCCCAGTAAAGTGGCAATAGGGCCGCGGAGGTTGTGGGCTGTAATATTGGCAAATTGCTCCAGCCTGAAGTTACGGTCGTTTAAATCTTTGTTAAGTTGTATTAACTGGCTGGTTCTTTTCTCTACTATTTTTTCGAGCTGTTCTTGTTGTTCCTTCAGTTCTTTGTTTTTAAGCTCTATCAGAATGTTTTTTTCTCTCAGCTCAAGCGTTCTGGACATTACTTCAGTTTCAAGGAAGTATTTTTGTTCCATGATGATGCTGTCCTTTTCCAGTTTAAATAATTTAAGTCTGCTCAGTATTGCAAGGTTAAAAAAGATGATTTCAATGGCAGATCCTATTTGTATGGAGTTGTCTGTGAAAACATTCAAAGGAATGGCTCCATTTAGGGTAAAGACATAAATTAGAATTCCAAGGAAGAAAGATATACTGCCCGTTAAAAAAAAGCTAATGGTGTACTTTTCAATTCTCCTTAATTTTTTAAATAAATAAACTCCTGCAAAGAGCGGCAATAAAGCACCTATGCAGAATACAGAAAAAACAATTTCATTTACCAGTGTGGTATAGTAAAATGTATTGAGGCTAAATATAACTATGTTGACTACATAAAATACTCTAAATGTAAAATACAGCCATGGAGAATATTTTTTTAACAATAATAGCTTTTCTATAAATACTAAATGGAAAGTAGTAAGCAAGTAGAATATAAAACTGTATTGGTTCACTATAGGACTCTCGGGCCAGATATACTGAAAGGCATAGCCAAAATTAAGTAAAGTGAGAAAACCTGTTGTACTAATGGAAAGTGCATAGTAAAGGAATAAACTCTCTTTAAGCCAAAAATAGGATGTAAGTGTGAGGGTTATCGTAAGAATGATTAGGCCAAGGTAAAGAAAGTGAAGAGATATATTTTGCTGAACATCAGTTATGAATTCATTTTCAGAGAAGACTTCAACAGGAACTTTCATAGGTCCAGTCGTTTGAATTTCCAGGCAGACAAGTTCTGTATTTCGGGGAATAAAAAAGTTGGGAAAGTTGCTGGGTTGATCCCGGTAACTGAAGGGCAGAAGGTTACCTGATTCTTTTGATTCAATAAGTTTTTTATTGCTTACGAAATGTGCTTTAATGTGGTCTAAGAATGAATTTTTTATAAGTAAAATTCGATTTTCCGGTAAATCTTCAACCGGAAAGATGATCCAGATTTTATTAGCCTTAAGTCTGATATTAACTGTATTATCTGCAATGTTAAATTTTTCAGGAGATTGTATAAAAAGATTTGAAACAGTTGAAAAATTATACTTAAGAGAATCGTCAGTAATATAGTTTAATTTTAAAGAAGGCGTATTGGCAATAGTAAAGGTAATACTACTAAGGTAAATTATAATTAATGTAAAGATTGTCCTGTTTTTCATTTCCTGGCTATTAAATATACAAACACTTTAGCACAGGGCCAATTGGAACTTATTAAGCGTGAACAAATTTTGATAAAATGCAGGGGAGGAATAATGAGACTGCTAAAGATTTATACAATGTAATATTTATTTAAAAATATAAATGCTCCGAAGCTAACGACTTGCAATAACTCCGGAGCTTAATTTAATTCATACAATTCTTAAGAATTGTTTTTCAATAACGGATGTCCCAGGGCAGTTGCTTGTTGGTTATACATATGTACTGCAAAATCTTCATCTTCAATGTGATAGCGAGCCCCCACGTATTTTACAATTTTTCCTTCGTCATCTTTTATAGGAACTATTGTAGCATGTACCCAATAAACAATGCCACCTTTGCCTCTGTTTTTAATGATCCCTTTGAATATTTTTCCAGCTTTGATAGTATCCCAGAAAAGTTTAAACAATTCTTTTGGCATATCAGGATCTCTGAGAATATTATGAGGTTTTCCTATAAGCTCCTCTCTTGAATAGCCTGATACTTCATTAAATTTTGAGTTAATATCAAGTATGGTTCCATATAGATCTGATTCGGATAAAATTGTCGTTAATCCAAATATCCTTTCCCTAACCTCCAGTTCTTTTGTCATACTTTTCAGAGAAACTACATTTCTTTCCATTTCTTCCTGCGTCGCCTGAAGCTCTTCCATATTCTGACGCATTTCCTCTTCCTGAGCACGAAGTTCTTCAGTCATAATCTGTGACTGCTCTAACAATGAACGAGTTTTGGCTCCAGTCTTCATATTATGAACTGTAGATCCGAAACTCTCTGCTATGGCCTCTATAAATTTGATTTGATGAGTAGGAACTATCTTGAATGAAGCTAATTCTATTACCCCGAATATTTTATCATTGAATTTAACTGGTACGATCACTAAGCTGGATGGAGATGCTCCGCCTACTCCTGAAGTTATATACATGTAATCATCGGGGACTTCAGTCATGAATATAGTTTCACCTTCCTGCCAACATACACCGGCAAGTCCTTCTCCTTCATTGATTTTTTTGTTGATGAATTTTTTTCTGTCATATGCATAGCATGCTTTCATCAGCATATAGCTTTCATCTTCATCTTCTTCAAGTATGAAAAGTCCGCCTTGATTGGCATCTACATATTTAACCATTTCCCTCAGGAAGTTGTCATAAAGAACTTCTGCATCATTGATGTGGATTCTCAGCAAATTTGCAAACATAGCCAGCCCTTCATTATGCCAGGCTCTTTGCTGCTCATCATCATCGATATTCTTAAGTTGCCTGATGATAAGATTCACAGTTTTGCCTACTTCGTCCTTATCGGAAGTTAATGGCAGTTCTGTTAATATTTTACGGGAACTAATAGCTTCAACCTGGTTCATGGTGGTTTTAAACCTGTATACAATCTTTTCAAGACCAGTTATCAGTTCTTTAAGTACATTGTTATTGCTGAATTCATCAAACCGCACAGACAGGTTTCCTTCACTGATTTCAGTGGCTTTTATCTGTATTTCATGAATTGGTTCGAACGCTGGTTTTATGAATTTATTAAGAACCAGATAAATTACCGCAATCAAACCTAGTGACAGAAATATTATTGCTACTAATGTTGTTGTTATGAGATTAGTGCTTTTGTTTTCAAATGAGGTTCTTAAAAAATCAAGTTTATTGATAGATTGGTTCGTGGTGAAATACAAAAATCCAATCAGCCCCTGGTCTTTTTCTAACCCTAATGCAGATTCTATTTCCGCAATTTCATGGAAAGTGGTTTGGTAAGATTTTAAGGCTTTATCCAGATGGTCTTTAGTATCAGAATCAGAAAGAGACCTAATCTGATTTTCGAGATCAGAGACTGTTTGATCAAATGCTTTTAAATAGCTTTTATCCTTTCTTATAAAAAAGTCTTTTTCATGTTTTCTAAGGGTGAGTACAAGAGCTTTGTCTGTATCAGGATTATTTTCAAGAATATGTGCAGACTTGCGCATTCTACCTTCAATACCATGATTTTTAAAACCACGCTCATTAAACAATTGCGAAACTTTTAAGAATACACTATTGAGTGTATCATAATTTGCTTTAATCTTTAGCAATGTGTCGCGGTCTTTACCTTTTAAGTTTGCTTCCAGTAAGGACATATCTTTGTGAAACAACCCAGCATAATTCATAATGGAAGAAATATCCATGTTTTCACCGGTTAATGCATATGTAGTGTCGTTCCGAGCATTCAGTACATAATTCCTGAATGATGACTCGCATTGAGAAAGGTTAAATAACGCCTTTGATAATGTTGATGCATTCTCTTTACTTCTTTTGATGGATATAATAGAGTACACCAGTATACAAACTAAGAAAATAGTAGCCGAAATGGTTGAGATTAAAAGCTTATTGTATTTTGATTTAAAACTGTTTTCAGAGGACATTTATACAAATATTACGAAGAAATACTAAACAACTCACTTAATATTTACCCATGTACGATGTCAATGTTTTATAGTTTTATTGTGGCTGTTGTAAAAAAAAAAGTGTAGTAAACCCGATGTTTTCCTCTACGCATATTTACGACTAATAGAAGGAGTGTGAAATATTGTGGATTGGATATGAGTGTTTTATACTTTCTGTCCTTGGGTATAAGTATTTAAAACTATGTAAGAAAACTTTAAAAATTAAAGAAGAATATTTGATGTGTAGGGAAACCTACATAGAAGATTTGTAGCATAAGCTACAAATCTTCTAGACTTTTTTAAGCCAGTTAAGTATATAGTCCGCATCTTCTTTCCAGGTAGATTGACCTAGTACAAAATGGTTTCTTCCCTGAAATTCTTTATACTCAATCACTGAGCCATTTTTTTTGTATCTGTCAAAATTCCTTTTGTTAAGATGAGCAGGAGTAATAGTATCCAGATCTCCTGAAGTGATGAGTAATGGCACATGAGATTTATCAAAGTCTACCTTTGCGGCAGTAGTTAGTCCTCCTCGTGCTACAGTCTTGGATTCCGGGATAGTATACCTGTCATATGCTGCCTTTTGTTCTTTAAGAGGCATCTCATTTACAAATGCATATTGCCAGTCCGGAAAGGACATCAAATAAGTTTTTTTTAGTGAGGTAAATATTCCTAATGATTTCCATGCTGCTTTTAAAAAGGAAAACTCATAGGGAAAAACACCCAATGGAGGAACAGGATGTATAGCAATGCCAGCTGCCGCAAGGTCTCTGTTAACAATAATCTGAGTCATAAGACCTCCTAAAGAATGACCGATTACAATTGGTTTCTCCGGTAGTTGTTTGATAATTTCTGAATAATGATCAACAACTTCACTTAAGGTGAGTTCTGCAAGATCAATATCATTTGGTTGTCTGTCTCTCAATTCTTTTGCAGTGCCATCTTTAAAAGGCCATGGAGGGGCTATTGCCTTATAGCCTTTGCTTTCAAAATATGGGCCCCAGTCTTCCCAACAGGCATTGGTGACAAATGCCCCGGTAACGAATACTATAGTTTTGGATTGAATGCTCATGGTAGTCGAGGTTTGGTTAAGTACCTCCACATGTTGAAAATGTTTGTTTTAGTGAATAGTATTTTTCTTCCTGATTCCATTTATTCAGGTTAATAGATAATTAACTGAGCGTTTGAATTTGGAGTTCTAGGAGGTTTTGGGTTAAATGCCAGTAGAATTTATTATGAATTAACTTCTTAAATGGTGATATTTATCGGGTTAAATTAAATGAGATTTTAAATCCAATGAATCAGTTGAATAGTAATATACTTCCAATTGCAGAGAAGATAGATTATCAGGTTGTTGCAGATGCCGGTACAAGAAATGATCCTTATTTCTGGATGCGATTAAGCGATGAGCAAAAAGACTCGGAAGAACAAGATGAGCAAACGAAAAAGGTATTTGATTACCTCAACGCCGAGAATGATTATTTCCAGAATGTCATGAAGCCTACTGAACAATTGCAACACAAGCTTTATGTCGAGATGACAGGAAGAATCAAACAGGAGGATGAAAGTGTTCCTTTTCTTAAAAATGGTTATTGGTACTATGTCAGATATAGTGAGGGGGCAGAGTATCCTGTTTATTGCAGAAAGAAAGGAGCACTTGAAGCTCAGGAAGAAATACTTCTGGATGTTAATGTTATGGCAAAGGGCCATGAATATTATAATGTAGTTGGCCTGTCTGTGAGTGAAGACAATACCAAACTCGCATACGGTCTTGATACTGTAAGCAGAAGAATTTATACTATTTATATTTTGGACCTGGTAACCGGTAAATATGTAGGGCATCCGATTCCGAATACTGAAGGGTATGTAGTCTGGGCAAATGATAATAAAACAATTTTTTATTCGAAAAAAGATGAAGAAACATTAAGGCCAGATCGTATTTATCGTCATACTATAGGCGATAATCCGGAAACAGATAAGTTGGTATATCATGAAAAAGATGAAACGTTTTATACAGCTATAGAAAAGTCCAAATCTAAAAAGTTTCTGATTATAGGATCCACCAGCACTCTTGCATCTTATTACAAAATTTTGGATGCAAACAACTCTCTTGGTGAATTCACTGAATTTATTCCGAAAGAAAGTGAGCTGGAGTATCAGATAGAGCACTTTCATGATAAATTCTATATCGTTACAAACCTGAATGCACCCAACTTCAGGCTTATGGAGACACCTGATACAAAGACATCCAAAGAATTCTGGAAAGAAGTAATTCCTCACAGAAAAGATGTATTGCTTGAAGATATCGATGTGTTTGAGGATTTCTTTGTACTAAGCGAAAGATATAATGCAAGCACGAATATAAGTATTATTGAACATGGAACAGGTAAGCAAAAATATCTTCCTTTTGAGGAAACAGCCTATACTGTATTTACAAAAGATAATTATGAAATAAATACTGAATGGTTAAGGTTTAGATATACTTCATTAACTACTCCCAACTCTGTATATGATTTCAATATGCGGACAGGCGAGCAGATTCTCAGAAAGCGAGAAACTGTAGTAGGTGGTTATAATCCTTCAGAATATAAAACAGAGAGAATATGGGCTATTGCCGATGATGGGATAAAAATTCCGATGTCAGTTGTATATAAGAAGGGATTGACATTGAATGGAAATAATCCAACATTGCTATATGGCTATGGTTCGTATGGAATAAGCATTGATCCTGAGTTTTCTTCAAAAAGACTAAGTCTTCTTGATCGTGGGTTTATTTTCGCTATCGCTCATATCAGGGGTGGTCAGGAGATGGGAAGGTATTGGTACGAAGATGGTAAAATGTTTAAGAAGATAAACACATTCACTGATTTTATCAATTGCGCAGAACATCTTATAAAAGAAGGCTACACCAGTTCAGATAAACTGTTTGCACAAGGTGGAAGCGCCGGAGGTTTATTGATGGGGGCTGTAATGAATCTAAAGCCGGATCTGTTCAAGGGAATAGTTGCTCAGGTGCCATTTGTTGATGTGGTCAGCACGATGCTGGATGAATCTATTCCCCTTACGACCGGGGAGTTTGATGAATGGGGTAATCCGAAGAATGAAGAATCGTATAAATATATGTTATCTTATTCACCATATGATAATATCCAGTCTAAGGAATATCCAAATGTACTTATTACTACAGGTCTGCATGATTCACAAGTTCAGTATTGGGAGCCAGCTAAATGGATAGCAAAATTAAGGGACTTAAAGATTGATAATAATTTGCTATTTCTTAGAACCAATATGGAAACCGGACATGGAGGGACTACTGGAAGGTTTAAAGTGTATGAGGAAATAGCGCAGGAGTTTGCATTTATTCTGATGATCTCAGGAATTCAGAATTGAAATATAAAGAACAATGAATGGTTCATAGAGAGACGCCGTGCATGGCGTCTCTCTATCCATAAGGGCGGCATTTTAATTATCAGGACATATTTTTCCTTTAAATATTTTTTTGCCTTAATATTCAATCATTATTCAATGGGAAAGCTTTTGAGACGCCATGCATGGCGCCTCTACAAATTATCAGATGCCTTTAAAAGAAAGATTTTGGATGAGAGTTTTAGTCCTTTCAAATAAATGCCATGTAATCGAAGCGATATAATGCGGCATTTATTTTGAACTAGCTTTTCTTTTTTAACAGACCTTAATTCGGAAGGACCATTTCATAGAAAACCAAACTGTAAATCGTAATGTTGTATTGAAAAGTAGAAATTCAAAAACAAGTAAAGTCTATGGGGGGACTTGATAAAGCAAAAGATATCGCTGCCGATGTAAAGGAAAGCGTGCAGAGTGCGGCTAAAGATAAGGGGTTGATCGATGAGAAGGATATTTCAAAGATGGATGAGGCTACGAATATTGGTGCAGATAAAATTAAGTCAATATTAAAAGAACTTTCTGATTCCAGGGGCATTTTCAGAGAGGCGGGGTATGAAGAGGATGGTATTTCTGTTACAATGGGGCTTCCTCCACAGGTTTCTGTTAGTTTAATTTATAATGAAGATATACCCGAAGAGAAGGAAAAGGAACTTCTTCAAAGAACCAAGGACAGAAAATTGATACAGGTCATGCTGAAGGCTTTATTTAAAGCAGCGTCTATGGAGTCAACAGTCGACCAACTTGATTACAAAATAGATTCTGTAGATGTGAAATTAGGTTTGATTCCTTCTGTGGTTTTGAATTTTTCTAAAAAATAATTTTCTTAAAGTAAATAGTATTCTCAAGTACTATTTACTTTTTATTTTTCCCGTTATTATCCTTTGAAAGCAAATAAGGTCTTGAATTGTCTGAAATACAGATGAATATGTTTATAACTATTTAGATTTTTTTTTGTATTAATAGTGGTAAATTATTTATTTTATCTTCCTTAAGATTATTGAATAATAGATAGCTCGTTTTGAAAAGTATTTTATAAATCTTTTAATGATTTATCTCATGCAAATGAATTGCGATAGCATTTAATTAATTTATAAATATAAAAAATTACTGCATTTCAGATCATCAAACTGAAATACCTAAGTCAGATTTTGTCAGCAGTAATTCTGAAGATCAATTTGGAGTATGCTTCAGGTGCAGGAGCAATTTTTACTTGTACCAGGTTTTGTAAAGTAATGTGCTTAATTTTATAAGCTCTGTTTCAGTTAAAGTTTCTAAAGTATTTATCGGATTAAATTCAGGTGTTTATATAAAATGAATGAATGCTCTGAAAAAGATATTATTGATATTCCCTTTCATTTTTCAAGAGGAGTTGGAAAGGTATTATGAATCCAAGTTTAAATTTCTATAAACCAGTTTTAAGCTAACCTAAAATTATGATGAAACAGAAACAAGTCATGTCTAGTAGACAAATTATTAGGAGTTTTTATAGTGGTGTCAATGAAAAGATACTTCTGTTTGTTCTTTGTTTGGTCCTCTTTTGCAGAAGTATTCAGGCACAGGATCTCGTTGCACCTCCTGTTAAAATTGGGAGTGTGGACGAGTTTTATAATACGGTCCACCTTTCGGAATCTCAGATCAAAACCCGCAAAATCAAGAGAAGTATTATTCCTGTTACCAAAGATTCAGTTTCTGCTTTGATTAATCTTAAAAAAACTATTGATGGTGAGGAGATCATTATAGGTGAAGTTGAGGAGAAAGAGGCATCATCTGTCACTTTTTCTATTGCTAATGGGAAATTGAGTGGCCATGTCATAATTCCTTCTGATAAAAAAGCATTCAGGTATTTCTCCCAAAAAGGTGATGTATTTGTAGAGGAAGAAGATATTAATAAAGTAATCTGCATTGATTTTAATAAATCTACTAATGCTGAAAAACGAGCATTGCCTGTCCAGGCGCCGCCATCAGGTTCGGTAGTGTATAATCTGCAAAGTTTGGCTGGTGCAACTGCTGTTGCTTACCTGGACTTTGACGGACAAGTTGTAACGGGTACAAGATGGAATGGGGGAAATACTATTAACGCCTTGCCTGGAAATTTTTCAGAAACTGAAGTTACCAATATCTGGAAGATGATCAGCGAAGATTTCAGAGCTTTTAATATCAACGTTACAACCAATGAAGCTGTGTTTAACGCTGCTCCCAGAGGCAGAAGGATCCGATGTATATTTACTCCTACCAATACTGCTTCTCCTGGCGCTGGTGGTGTCGCATATGTTAATTCTTTCAGATGGACTGATGATACGCCTTGTTGGGTATTTAATAGCGGTACTAAAGGGGCAGGTGAAGCTGGTTCTCATGAAATAGGACATACATTAGGCCTTTCTCATGATGGCAGAACATCTCCAAGAGAAGATTATTATTCAGGCCATGGAATTTGGGCACCAATCATGGGCGTTGGTTATTCTAAAGGTTTAGTTCAATGGAGTCGCGGAGAATATGCAAATGCCAATCAAACACAGGATGATATTTCCATCATCTCAGGTACAGGAAATGGATTCGGTTTTCGAACAGATGAAGCAGGTAATACCAATGCTACAGCTAAAGCATTGATTGTTTCTCAGTCCGGAGCTGTTTCAAATACTCAAAACTATGGCGTTATTTCACAAAGAACTGATGTGGACATCTATTCATTTACGACATCCGGTGGGGCTGTTACATTAACGATCAATCCTTCCCAGGCTTACCCTAACCTTGATATAGTTGCTACACTTAAAAATGCAGCAGGAACAACTTTGGCAATTTCCAATCCTACAGCCTCAGCTCCGGGTAGTCAGACTGGGCCTACAGCTATAAATGGATTAAATGCTTCATTTAACATAAACCTTTCAGCAGGAACTTATTATTTGAATATTGATGGAACCGGTCAGGGAGATCCTGCAACTACCGGCTATTCGGATTATTCCTCTATAGGGGAATATTTTATATCAGGTACTATTCCTGTAGCGCAGACTAATCAAAGTCCTGTTGTTAAAATCACAGCTCCACTTAACAATGCAGTTTTCACAGCCCCGGCAACAATCAATGTCACAGCTACAGCATCTGATGCAGATGGTACAATAAGCGGAGTTACCTTTTCTGGCGCCGGGGCCACGGTGACAGACGTTACCAGTCCATACGGCACTACCTGGACCAATGTAGCCGCTGGTACTTACAAAATATATGCGAATGTCAGAGATAATAATGGAGGAGTAGGAGCAGACACAATAACAGTCACCGTGGTTCCTGCTGTTAATCAGAATCCTGTTGTTAAAATTACCGCTCCACTTAACAATGCAGCGTTTACAGCTCCGGCAACGATCAATGTCACAGCTACAGCATCTGATGCAGATGGTACGATAAGCGGAGTTACCT
>JAEYZG010000018.1 GCA_023428135.1 Bacteroidota bacterium
TATTGGATATATCCAGCTCGCGTATTGCATAAAAATTATTGATTGCAGATAAATCTTTAACACTGCTTGATGCTAGATAAAGATTTGCGATGTATTTAAAGTGTTTAATAGGATCCAGACTTGAAACCTTAGTATGGTCAATGTTCAGGTGAAACAACTTTACAAGATTTCTTATAGGTTCAAGGGTGTTTATATCAGTATTATAACAATCCAGTAAAACAAGGTTGATCAAACCGCTTAATGGAGCAAGGGATTTTATGTCAATTTTCTGAATGCTTAGTTTTTCCAGAAGTACCAGGTTTTTCATCATTGAAATGTCTTTCACCTTAATATTTAAACCAACATTCAGTTCTTTAAGGTTTACAAGATTGGTAAGAGGGGTAAGATCTTCTATTTCATTGTTAGAACAGTCCAGCTCCACCATCTGAACCAAATCTTTTAATGGTTCTATACTTTTAAGTTTTAGACTTGAAACTTTCAGCACCTGAAGTTTTTTTAAATTTTCAATCCCGTCCAGACTGGTAATCTGAGTCTTCGTGAGATCAAGTTCTAGTAAAGAGCTCACAGCAAATATTGCTGAAGGATCAGTAATAGGATTGCCTGATACATTTAGTTTTTCAAGGGAAGTAAATTTCCTTAGTGGTTCAAGATTTTTCAAATTCGAATTTGAGCAGTCAAATTCAAACACACCTGTTGCTTTTTCAAGGTCAAACTCTCTGGGATATTCTTCCAGATTTCTCTTTTTCCTTATCATTGCTTTCCACTCAGGTTCTAATGTCAGCCACCATGAAATCAGGGGAGGAAGAGGCTCGAGCTTTGGAGCAACTCCTGTTTTGCTGATTGCAAAAATTTTAAAGTTTTTGGAGACATTGTTTTCTCTGTCGAATTTTATGAAAACAGATATGCCTTTTTTTATCGAATGGACGATTGTGTCACTCACTGCAATTGAATCAGCAGATGCAGACACTGAATCTGTCTTTTGTACTAGCTCCTTCCAGGTAAAATCTTTATCACTTTTTATCTCTACAAAGTAGTACCTTCTGATTTTATCATACTTTACTTTCTCAACTACTAGATTTTTAGGAGTAGTTTTAATTTTAACTGTTGTAGGAAAGGTCTTAGGAACCCGCTGACAATATTTAAAAACATTTTCATAGTCTTCATTCTGAGCTGCAGAGTCTAGGTCATTGTAGACCGAAACATTTGCATTGCTGACAGTTGTTTTTAAAAATGTGACAGACTCCTTTTTCTGCTCGGCATCAGAAGGTTTCTGAGCTACAAAATTCAGAAAGCCATCATATGAGGTAAGAAGTCGAATAACCTCCTTCTTTTCTGATTCATTCATTGGAAGTAGAATGTCAGTCTGAGCATTCATTTTCAGTGAGATAGATAAAAGGAGTAAAGCAAAAAGGATTTTTTTCATAATTGTCACTTGATTTGGGCCCGGTAATTTAACCAAAAAAAGTTCCGTTTAGTACGTTTAGTTTATTTTTTGTAATTTTTCTAATGTGGTTTAGGATTTCAATCAGATTGAAAAAATGCAATTTTTAAAAACCTCTCAGAAGGATACACTTAAGTTGTATTTTTTCCACATATTACAATTTTAAGGCATTTCATTATTTAAAAAATAAGTAAAATTTGAACTAATAAAGTAATTTCGCAGTAAGAATGGACAGGATTTAAGTTTTATTTCCCTAAAAATGAAACTAACTTGTCTTTTATAAAATTGTAAATCAGGTCAATATAAATATTATGGCAAAAACCAAAACTGAATATACCGAAGATAGCATTAGGTCGCTGGACTGGAGAGAACATATCAGACTTCGTCCGGGAATGTATATCGGAAAACTTGGAGACGGATCAGGACAAGATGATGGTATTTATGTTTTGGTCAAAGAGATTATTGACAACTCCATTGATGAGCATATGATGGGAAATGGAAATGTTATAGATATTACTATTTCCGATAATAAGGTGGAGGTCAGAGATTATGGTCGTGGTATTCCGCTGGGAAAAGTAATTGATTGCGTTTCTAAAATCAATACGGGAGGAAAATATGATTCAGGTGCATTCCAGAAATCAGTGGGTTTGAATGGGGTAGGTACGAAAGCCGTTAATGCACTTTCCAGTTACTTCAGAGTACAATCTATTCGTGAGGGAAGAACAAAAGTAGCAGAATTTGAAAAAGGTGTTCTAATAAACGACCATAAAGAATCAAAGTGTGACCAGAAGAATGGTACACTTATGTCATTTATACCAGATGATACAATTTTCAAGCATTTTAGATTTATTCCAGAATACCTGGAAGATCAGCTTTGGAATTATGCATTCCTCAATGCTGGTCTGACTATCAATTACAACGGGAAAAAATATTATTCTCAGAATGGGCTTCTGGATCTTTTGAAGAGAAAGACAGATGAAGAAAGCTTAAGATATCCGATTGTACATCTTAAAGGTCACGATATCGAACTTGCTCTTACTCACGCTAATCAATATGGTGAAGAGTATTATTCGTTTGTGAACGGTCAGTACACAACTCAGGGTGGTACACACCTTGCAGCATTAAAAGAAGCGGTTGTAAAAACAGTCAGGGAATTTTTCAAGAAAGATTTTGATGCTTCAGATATCCGTGCATCAATTGTGGGTGCAATTGCAGTGAGAGTGCAGGAACCAGTATTTGAATCTCAGACTAAAACCAAATTAGGCTCAATCAATGCTGGTCCGGATGGTCCTGCCATCAGAGCCTGGGTGAATGAGTTCGTTAAAAAAGAGCTTGATAATTATCTTCATAAAAATTCCGCAGTTGCTGACGCTTTATTAAAAAGAATCCTACAATCTGAAAGAGAAAGAAAGGACATTGCAGGTATAAAGAAACTTGCCAATGAGCGAGCAAAGAAAGCAAATCTTCATAATAAAAAACTGCGAGACTGCCGCTTCCACTTTGACGATCTTAACAACGAAAAAAGACATGATTCGACCCTATTTATTACCGAGGGGGATTCTGCGAGTGGTTCAATTACAAAGTCCAGAAGTGTGGAATTACAGGCAGTATTTAGTCTCAGAGGAAAGCCACTAAACTGTTTTGGGCTTACCAAAAAGATTGTTTACGAAAATGAAGAATTCAATTTATTGCAACATGCTCTGAATATTGAAGATGGACTTGAAAATCTCAGATATAACAGAATAGTAATAGCAACCGATGCCGATGTGGATGGTATGCACATCCGTTTGCTTATGCTGACATTCTTTTTGCAATTCTTTCCTGATCTTGTGAGAAATGGACACTTGTTTATTTTGGAAACACCTCTGTTCCGGGTAAGAAACAAGAAAGAAACAATTTATTGCTATAGCGAGGAAGAGAAAAGAGCTGCCATAAAGAAACTAGGAGGTAAACCTGAAATAACCCGATTTAAAGGATTAGGCGAAATTTCTCCGGATGAATTTGGGGCATTTATAGGAGAGGATATCAGGCTAGAGCCAATCCTATTACAAAAAGAAACTTCGATACAAAAACTGCTAAATTACTACATGGGGAAAAATACTCCTGAAAGACAGCAGTTTATTATTGAGAACCTTAAAGTTGAGAAGGATTTGGTAGAAAGTGATGAAAAAGATGCATTAAGGAAAGAAGCTAGTGTTATGGAAATTTAAAATCTGTGTAAAAACAGGTTGCTCATTACATATATTTCTTTAATCGTATATTGTGGTTAACTAAAAAAGCTTGGGTTTTATCTAGTTGCAGGTTATATTCGTCTATAATCAAACTTTAGCCGCTATGCTAGACCACTATGTTTTAATGAAAGAAATCTTTCAACCTGAATTAGTCAGGAATTCAAAAAAAAACTTGAATTCAGGTAATGGAAAAAAATCTAATAACAATAAAAAGAAGTTTAAAAAGAAGGGGAGAATTTTATTAAAAATAGTAGTGAGAAGGCTACTAATCCTTTTATAAAATTGTATATAAGGAACCGGTTAATTGGGTATTGGTGAGAGATTTGAGGTCGCCAAATTTTAATATTTTCCAGGAAGCCTGTTTTGGACAAAAACAGGCTTCCTTTGTTGTAAAGGAAGCCTGTTTTATCACTTTTGAATTGTTATTAAAGCAATGAGTCCTAAAGCATTCATTTCAAAAACAATTTTCTTACCTTCTTCAGAATTTTGCATGGAGCATTGATTGCCTGGAGTTATATAATAAGAGTAAATTTTTCTTCCTCTCTTCTGGTAATCATGTTTATCAGGTCTTCCCAACTTTTCCAGAAGTATTTCTTCCTTAAGCCCCAGAATTTGTTCTTTATTGTTTATCAGCTTAGTTGCCATTTCTTCTCGTTTGTTTTGACAAGCTTTTTTATCCTGAAGCCAAACGTTTTTATCTATCTCTGGAAATTTTTCTTTTGATCCACAAGAATAAAAACCAACACAAAGACACAGTAAAAGTAATTTTATTTTGTTCATAATAAGGCAAAGTTAATAATTAGGCAGGAATGTGTAAATTTTCCTCTTCGGGAAAAAGGAATTTTATAATATATTTGAAGGATCCGGAATTCTACCGGTTAAACCTTTTGTTTAGATCAGGAACTTTAAAATTGAATGGCTGACGATAGAGATAATAATGAAAATAATATACAGGACCAGGAAGCTGGTAATGGGGGAGATATCATTCATGATGTGCTGCCTGTTTCCGGTATGTATGAAAACTGGTTTCTGGAATATGCCTCCTATGTAATTCTGGAACGAGCGGTTCCTGCTATAGAAGATGGATTAAAGCCTGTTCAGAGAAGAATCCTTCATTCTATGAAGGAAATGGATGATGGTCGATTTAATAAGGTAGCGAATGTCATCGGACAAACCATGCAATATCACCCTCATGGTGATGCATCCATTGGTGAGGCTATTGTTAATATAGGTCAAAAAGATCTTCTTCTTGAAACTCAGGGGAACTGGGGGGATGTCAGGACAGGAGATTCAGCTGCTGCTCCGAGATATATTGAAGCACGTCTATCAAAACTTGCCCTGGATGTCGTTTTTAATCCGGAAACTACTGAATGGCAGGTTTCATACGACGGAAGAAAAAATGAGCCTGTTACACTTCCTGTCAAGTTTCCTTTACTGTTGGCGCATGGTGTCGAAGGTATTGCTGTTGGTCTTTCTACTAAAATTCTTCCCCACAATTTTTGTGAATTGATAGAAGCTTCCATTCTTCATTTGAAGAACAAGAAGTTTACCCTTTATCCGGATTTTGCTACCGGGGGGTCAATTGATGTAGCTAATTACAATGAAGGCCTGAGAGGAGGAAAAGTAAGAGTTAGAGCAAAAATTGAAGATCTCGATAAGAAGACTTTGGTTATCAGGGATATACCATTTGGTACTACAACAACTTCTTTAATTGAAAGCATCATTAAAGCTAACGATAATGGAAAGATCAAGATAAAGAAGGTAATTGATAACACTGCAAAGGATGTTGAAATCCTCATTCAGCTTGTTCCGGGAGTTTCTTCAGATATTACAATTGATGCATTATACGCTTTTACAGAGTGTGAAATAAGTATTTCTCCTAATGCTTGTGTAATTATTGATGAAAAGCCTCATTTCATAAGTATTAATGAAATTCTGAGAATTTCAACGGACAAAACGGTAGAGCTGCTTAGACAGGAGCTTGAAATCAAGAAAAATCATTTACAGGAAAAACTATTATTTTCTTCTCTTGAGAAAATATTCATAGAAAAGAGGATATATAGAAATATCGAAGAGTGTGAAACCTGGGAAGCTGTTCTTGAAACGATAGATAAGGGCTTGAAGCCTTATAAGAAACAGTTTTACAGAGAAATTACTCAGGATGATCTGGTTAAACTTACTGAGATAAAAATCAAGAGAATCTCAAAATTTGACGCATTTAAAGCGGATGAATTAATGAGAAATCTTGGGGAAGAACTGAAAGAGGTTGAGCATAATCTGGCACATCTGATAGAGTTTGCCGTTGCTTATTTCCAGAACTTACTTAAAAAATATGGTCAGGGCAGAGAGCGTAAAACCCAGATCAAAACTTTCGAGACCATTTCAGCAAATGTAGTAGCTGCAATAAATGCAAAGCTCTATATCAATAGGGCAGAAGGTTTTATAGGTCATGGTTTAAAGAAAGACGAGTATATCTGTGACTGTTCTGACATAGATGATGTCATAGTTTTCAGAAAAGACGGGGTTTGTGTAATAAAGAAAATAGGAGAGAAGATCTTCGTTGGCAAAGATATCCTGTATGCAGGTATTTTCAGAAAAGGTGATGACCGCATGGTTTATAATATGGCCTATCTTGATGCTGCCTCAGGAACTGTATTTGTTAAAAGATTCCAGGTGTTGGGAATTACCCGGGACAAGGAGTATGATTTGACTAAAGGAAGTAAAGGTTCTAAGATTCTTTATTTCAGCGCTAATCCGAACGGAGAAGCTGAAACGGTTAATGTTACTCTTGCCCCTACAGCCAAAGCCAAGATTAAAGAGTTTGAGTTTGATTTTTCCGAACTTGAAATAAAGGCAAGAAACGTATTAGGTAATATCCTAACCAAATATCCTGTTAAGAAAATTCAGTTTAAAGCTGCTGGAAAATCAACCCTGGGAGGTAAAGAAGTATACTTTGATGAAACTGTAGGTCGTCTGAACAACGATAAAAAGGGAAAATACATTGGAAATTTTGAAGGGGATGATAAAATTCTGGTGTTTTACAAAGAAGGTACTTATGAATTAACAACCTATGAGTTGACCAATAGATACAATACAGAAGAATTATTGTATATGGAGAAATTTGATCCTGAAAAGCTCATTTCTGCAGTTTATTATGATGGCTCATCTAAGAATTATTTTGCAAAAAGATTCAGGATGGAGACAAACACTGCAGGCAAGAAGTTTGGATTTATCTCCGAAAATGCGGATTCAAAACTGGTAATTATAAGCACGGATAGAAATCCTGTAATCAAGGTTGATTACGCAAAAGGTAAATTTGTCTCCGTACCTTCTGAAGAAATCAGTATTAATGAATTTGTTGAAGTGAAAGGGTGGAAAGCCGTTGGGAATAAGATTAGTACCAATAAGATCAATAAGATACTTTTACTTGAATCTTCAGAAGATGGTGATGGTGATGACGGTGACAAATCATCAGGAAATACATCAAAGAAAAAGCCTAAAGACGATCAGTTAGGTCTATTCTAAAAATAAAAAACGGCTGTTGAGAATAAACAGCCGTTTTTTATTTGATTGACATTTTAAGAATAATGAGCAATTACTTTTTCATAAGTCCGGAATGTGTCAGAAAATGTTTCCGGAAGCGTATCAAAATCATTATTACAAATATCTACCTCAACAGCATTTTCAGTAAAGTATTTTAATAAAATTCCCAATTGCATTTCGAAAGGAAGTGTTTCAAAAGAAATTCCATTCATAAAATGCAACTTATTGAAATTTTGAGAGTAAAATCCTTCAAAATCTTTCCAGGCATTTGGAGCCTCGGTTTTTATAAGATCAAAATTTATAGTAGCATTCATATCTGTATACTTTTAGTAAAATTAATCGAAAAAGACGTTTCAGACCAGACAATTTGAAACGAATTGAATTAGCTTAAATTATTGATATTTAAAGAAAGACTTTTTTTGTTAATAAGAAACTTGTCCACATTAGCCGAAATGGCAAAACTCAGGGAATGTGGTCATCGTATTTTTACGTGTAATTCATAACTTTTTATGCAAACGATTGTCAACATCAACACCAGGTTTTCAGAAATAGGCTATCAGCCCAATCTGGGAAAAATTGCATTTAACGATCTGGCTAAAAGCCTGAGGTCTGATGAGACCATTTTAAATGTTGTGGAAGGTGCAATATCTAACACTCTTGGAATTGCAATTGCAACAGATTATAGAGTTTTTTATGTCGGGGTAAATAAACATCATCAACCGGTATTGGAGCAGCTTATTTATGATGATATTGTAGGGATTGAAGTTACGAAAAGTATGTTTATTTCGGTTGAATTAATTGTTCAGACAAAAAGTAAAAAGGAGATAAGGCTAAAAGGTTGTGATCCTGAAAGGGCAGCAGAGATGGTGGAGCTAATAAACCTGCTTATTAGGGAAAATTCCTGAAATAAATTGTCTCGTTTAGAAAAAAAATCTAATTTGAGGTATGAAAAGTTTGATTGAGTTATTTAAAAAATATAAAAAATACTATCTGGTAGATGCGATAATGTATTTATCTTTCATTATCACTTTTCTGCTTATGGTATTGATCTTTGGATAGTAAATAGCCTACTTTCAAAAAAGGAATCTTTCTCTAAAAAAAAGACAAAAAAAGGGACGCAATTCGCGCCCCTTTTTTATTAATATCAATCGGAATATTAATTTTTTACTCTTTCCATGTAGTCACCTGTACGGGTATCTACTTTAATTTTTTCACCTATTTCTATAAATAAAGGAACTCTTATTTCAGCCCCTGTTTCAAGAGTAGCAGGCTTTAATGTTTTAGTTGCAGTATCTCCTCTTATACCAGGTTCGGTATAGGTAACTTCAAGCTCCACAGAGGTAGGAGGTTCTGCATAAATAGGAGTTTCGCCGTCGAAAGAAACTTTAATGACCATTCCTTCCTTAAGAAATTTCAGGCTGTCTCCAAAAAGTATTTTATCTACAGAGATTTGCTCGTATGTTTCACTGTCCATAAGAACCAAGCTAGGGCCCTCATCATAAAGATAGGAGAAATCATTTACATCAACCCTTACAAGCTCAACATCTTCGCCGGCACGGAACCTGTGTTCCACAAGTTTACCAGTTTTAATGTTTCTCATTTTCACCTGATAAAATGCACGTAGGTTTCCTGGAGTACGGTGTTCGTATTCCAAAACCTGAACCAATTCGTTATTAAATCTTAAAAAACACCCTTTTGAAATGTCTGAAGTATTAGCCATAAATAGAAATTTGGCTCAAATTTAACTGAAGTATTACTTAAAAAACAAATAAAACTTTAAAGAATCCTTTTAAATCCTTGTCAGTCAAAGTTGATACTGTCAATTGAGGCATATATAAATGAATATAAAAGAATCATAGAAGCTGTGGTAAAAACATATCCAATGGAAAAAGTCACTCCAAGGATAAAGCTCAGTACCAATAAGTCAAGTAATTTCATATGTTTGAGAAGATACGCTGAAGTTCTACAAACAATAGCCTGAGGAAAATCATTCCTCTTTTCCTGTATTATTTATAAATAGCAAGGATAACCATGAAGATATTCAGGAAGAAATAAGTGATTAAAATAATCTTTCCTGCTGTTTTGTTAAAACTACGTGCATTATTTCTCCTTCCTCTTCTGTCCAGAATTAATGAATAAGCATTTGCAGCTATTATAAATAAAATAAAAAGGAATGTAATTGAATGAAGGGAATCTACTAATGTAAAAGAAGTGGTTTCGGGAAGTATGGAATCAATAATATATTTATTACCCACTGAGGCAAATAGTCCACCCACAGGAAGACCGAATTTTGGATCTACATCTTCCGGATCAATGACAAAACTTATTGCTGCGATAAAAAATGCTATGTACATTCCCAGAAACAGCTTGAAAAACAGGCCCCATGCATTTCTTTCCAAGTCAAGAGTTATAAAAAAAGCACCGTATTCTGAATGTTGTGAGTCCAGGGTTATATCTCCGAAAGCTGTTGAATATTCGTTTATACCTGAGCTTACTTTGAAATTAGATATGTTCCAGCCATCTATAGCAAAGTCCTTATCAAACTTACTGCCCGAGGTATCCGGTATAAACACGAGTTTGCTGGCATCAAACATGGTATTTTCAATATGAACTTTAATTTGCTGTCTGTCAAACGGGTAGTCATACACTTTCCAGTTTTGCTTCATCACACATTTCATTTTCATCAAAACCCATATTTTCCCGTCTATAGTGTCAACCATCACATCAGGTTTCTCAATACTCTTAGCATTAGGAACTTCAACCTGGGTAGTGAAGTCAAACTCCGGATTTTTATACAACATCCAGAGCCAAAGGCGCATTGTATATTCTTTGTCTTTAAAATTTATATCATGAAGACTTAGCACATAAGCTCCTATATTAACGGTATCAGCAGCTCCTTCCTTCTTGGAAATAGAATAAGCAGTATTAAATGAAAAAGTAAAGAAAAGTATTAAACCTAATAGAAGTCTTTGCATGAACTTATTATCTCAAAGAAAATTAGTAAGAATTCCTGAACAGAAAAAATCAGTTAATTTATTATTTTAATTTTTTACTGAATCTATATATGTCTTCAGGTTTTCCCAATAGATAAATTGTATCATTTACATGAATGTATTCATCAGGACCTATTGAAGTAATCAATTGGTTTTTTCTTTTGATCGCAATAATTGTTATTCCGAATTTTTTTCTAATTCCGGAATCTGCAATCTTTTTATTTACAATTTCGAATGTTTCGTTCTGCACTGAAATAGCAGCTATTTCTATATCTGGTATAGCTAGGGATAAATTTTTTCTTGCTGTTGATCCTGGCAAAAGCCTCAGCATTTCATAGTTGTCTTCCCTAATTTCCTGAATAAATTCTTCAATTTCCTGTCTCGGTACCAGATAAGATGTTAACACTCTTGTAAATATTTCTATAGAGGTTTCAAACTCCTCTGGTATCACTTCATTGGCACCAAGACTGAATAAAAGCTCTGTATCCTGTATGAATCTGGTACGAACGATGAGGTGAATATTTTTACTTGCGTTTCTAATATTAACAACAATCTGTTTCGTTGCCACAGGATCTGATACTGCAATGACTGCCACTCTGGCTTTATGTATATTTAAATGTTCCAGAACCGGTGCATGCACAGCATCTCCGAATAAAATATTTTCACCTTTTAGTTTTTCTTGTTTTACAGTATCGGCATTGAGCTCAAGAATAACATATGGAATACTTGCTGCCTTGGCTGCTTTAGCAACATTCCTACCATTTAACCCATAGCCAATAATGATCAGGTGATCTTCGAAATGATCAATTTTTTTCTTTGAAAGATAATCTTTCATTCCCATATAACGGTCTGAAATATTGCTGGGCAATAAAAAACTTTGTACCCAAAGTGATATTTCGTTTCCTGACTTGATAATAAATGGAGAGATAGACATTGTAAGAATGGATATCGCCAGAAAGTACTGATAATATTCAGCATTTAGCAATCCATTCGAAACACCTACATTGGATAATATGAATGCAAATTCTCCGACTTGGGCTAGTCCGAGTCCTACAAGAATTGAGCTTCTGATTGGCATTTTTAATAACCTTCCGGAAACGGCAGAAATAATAAATTTGAGTATTATAACAGTAAAGGTTAATATCAGAATGTAAAAAATATGTTCTATTACAAATCCCACATTTAAAAGCATTCCGACAGAGACAAAGAAGAAGCTTGCAAAAATTTCTCTAAATGGCAGAATATTTCCCAAAGCCTGGTGACTGTATTCAGATTCTGAAATGATTAGTCCAGCCATAAATGCGCCTAGCGCCAGTGATAAGCCTATAGAAGAGGTAAGCCAGGCGACTGAAAAACAAATAACTACTATTGAAAGAATAAACAGTTCTTTGTTTTTTGTTTTTGCTATTTGGTATAACAGGTTAGGAACTATATATCTGGCAGCTACCAGAACGAATAAAATGATGAATATTACTTTTAAAGTGAGAAGTGCAAAAGGTAAAAACGTTATAGATTGTTTGCCAGATAAAAATGGCACGGACAACATCATCGGAACTACTATTATATCCTGAAAAATTAAAATCCCAAGAATGGTTTTTCCGTGAGGGCTGTTAACCTCTCCTTTTTCCTGAAGAAGTTTTAATACTATAGCAGTGCTACTTAATGCCAGCAAACAACCTGCAAATATAGCATGACCAGTTTCCCAGTATATTGAAGTCAGTATAGCTACCACTGCAGCTATTGTGAGAAAGACCTGGGAGGCACCTCCCAGAAATACTGATTTTTTTATTTTGGCAAGATCACCTAATGAAAATTCAATCCCTATTATAAATAACAGAAGAATAACACCAATCTCTGCTAAGAGCTCAACTTCATGGGAAGCTGTAACCAGACTCAAACCATGAGGCCCAGCAATGGTACCCGTTAGAAGAAAACCTATAATTGTCGGAATTTTCAGCTTTTCAAATAGAAGCGTAACTATTACTGCAATACCTAATATTACTACAATGTCCTGAAAAAGAGGGGTCATTAATTGTTGTTTAACCTATTTTATTTGAATTGCGTATGAGCCTAATGCTAATAAGAAATACATTCAGGTGTTTTCCTAATTTCTTTTCTCAAAAGCCAAGTAACATAATAAAAATTTAAGTCTAAATGAAAAAATTTCCAAGTATTTATTGCCTGCTTTTTTTTCTTTCACTTCAATTCACTTTTGATGCTATTGCGCAGGATAAAGACATTGTCAAGATTCAAAGCCAGGTTGATGAATTGATTAAAGAAGGGGAATATGAAGATGCTTTAGAGCAGATTTCAAAGCTGTCCTCTCAGATACCTGATGATCCTGAGGTTGCCTATAAAATCGGACTCATTTATTTTAATTTGAAAGATGCGATAAAGGCACAGCCTTACTTTGAAAAGGCAAAAAGCGGAGGATCTAAAGCGGGGGATTTGAATTTTTATCTGGGAGGTTGCCATCATCTATCCCATAAATGGGAAGATGCAATGCGCGCGTATGAAAGTTATAAGGCAACTCTTAAACCAAAAGATAAAGAAAAACTTAAGCTTGTTAACCAGCAAATAAATTATTGTAGAAATGGATTAGAGCTAATTAAATATCCTCAAAAAGTTACAATCACGAATCTTGGTGCTGGTGTTAATTCAAAATATTCAGATTATGCTCCGGCAGTTTCATTAGATGAAAGCATGCTTGTATTTACTGCAAGGAGAGAGAATTCAACAGGAGGTGAAAAATCCCCCGAAGATAACCAGTACTATGAAGATATTTATATTTCTCAGAAAAAAGATAGTGTCTGGGGGCCTGCAGTTCAGTTAGGGGATGGTATCAATACACCGACACATGATGCGTGCGTTGGTATATCACCGGACGGTCAGGAGATTTACCTCTATAAGATAGACAATGGTGGAGATTTGTTTGTGAGCGAATTGAATGGTACTGAATGGAAAACACCAAAATCATTGGGCAATCAGATTAATTCATCTTCCTGGGAAAGCAGTGCAAGTATTTCAGCGGATAAAAAGACCTTATTTTTTACCAGTAACAGAAAAGGCGTTGGGGCTATAGATATCTATATGTCCAGGAGACAACCCAACGGAGAATGGGGCAAGCCGCTTCTTCTCGGGCCACAGGTCAATACACCTCTTGATGAAGAAAGCCCTTTTATTCATGCAGACGGAAAAACGCTTTATTTCAGTTCTAAGGGGCATAACTCAATGGGAGGCTATGATATATTTTCTGTTTCCATAGATGTAGAGACCGGAGAAATACTTTCAGAGCCTGTGAATGTCGGTTATCCTATTAATACAGCTGGTGACGATGTGTTCTTTGTTTGGTCTGCCGACAACAAGAGAGCTTATTTCAGTTCTGAGAGAGAAGGGGGCTACGGAATGAAAGACATATATTTGCTGGAAAGAAATGCAAAAGCTTCTCTTGCCATATTTAAAGGGGTAATAATGAATTCTGAAAGCAAATCACCTGTTGCTGCAACGATTATAGTTTCGGACATTAATAAAAGAAAAGTTCTCGGTGCTTATAACTCTAATAGCAGCACTGGTAAATATACAATTGCACTACCTCCAGGCAAAAACTATGGAGTATCCGTGGAAGCGTTAGGATATTTGTTTTATTCAAAAAATATTAATATCCCATCTTTAAATGAATACATTGAAATAAATGATTCCATCTTTTTGGAAAAGGTTGAGAAAGGCAAAAGGATGATTTTACGAAATGTGTTTTTTGATGTAAACAAATCAACATTAAGAGATGAATCATTGCCAGAATTGGACAGGCTGTTTGAAATGTTAAAAGCAAATGAGAAGGTTAAAGTTCAGATTGGCGGATATACAGATAATGATGGAAATGATGACCATAACCTGAAGCTTTCAGAAAGCCGTGCCAAAAGTGTTTATGATTATCTGATATCAAAAGGAATTTCTAAAGAACAGCTTACCTATAAAGGCTTTGGTAAGGAACATCCAATTGCACCTAACGATACTCCTGAAAATAAACAATTAAACAGAAGGACAGAAGCTGAAATTATAGAATAGAGAAGGGCCCCATTATTGGGGCTTCTTTGTTCCTGATAGTCGAAACAATTTAATTGGAACATTGTTTTTTTGAAACAGAGTTATGAAGTTTCCGGAATTTTAAAACTAATTTAATCGGCCGCCTTTATTGTATTCTGTAATGTTAATAAGGGTATCCCCTGGTAATACTTAGATCTTAAGGTTAATAATGATGGAAAAAATGCCTAACCTAATAGCTGCCTTTACGTTTGAAACTAAGAATCAATTTTTAACAAAGGTGAAGATTTTTCCATTAACCATATTAAGTTGTTTAGTTTTGGGTGCCTTAAATGTTAATGCCCAGAAACTTACTTTTGGAGCTAAAGGGAATTTTGGAGCTTCCAGAGTAAATTCTAAAAAACTTAAGGATGCAATAAATATTATAGGATCACAGGAAGGATATTGGAATTATTATTCTGAATCCATGTTTCGCTTAACTGCCGGCCTGGGAGGTTATGCAGAATACAAAGCAAGTTATAATCTATTTTTGGGGGCAGAACTTAATTTTCAGCATACCAATACAAAGTATTATATAAATAAGTTCTTTGATGATTTTGATTCTCTTGGTACAGGTAAAAGACAAAGAATAACCTCAGACCTATATATCAGATATCCATCGTTAAATATTCCCCTTTATGTGAGATTTCAATTTACTGAAGTTAAAAAATATTATGCTATTGGTGGTCTAAGTCTGAATATTAATTTCAATCCGAAAATTATTGATAAGGAAACTGTCGTGACTGACAATTATGTAGGCTGGAATCTCGAAAACAATGATTTGGAAAAACGCACTTACAAAGCAAAGGCGAACAATTTTAAAAATTTTGGAGCTCAGGTATTTGTAGGTTTGGGAAGAAACTTCGGAAGATATGGTCGTGATGTCTTATTTGATGTCAGGTATTATTTCCCACTCACAAAAACTCAAATTAATACCACCGATCAGGCTTTTTTTCAAAATTCTGGAAATGGCTCGGTCTTTACGCAGACTGGAGTTGAGCATATAAATACAACAACCGGAAAGAATATTAATGATTTTAGAGCTTCGTATTTAACTTTAAATCTGGCTATTTCTCTTTATAAGAAATAATTTCATAACAGGTAAAAGCCTGTTTGTTTAAAGCTATGCTTGAGTTTCTGAAGAAAATATTGGAACGGGATTTTATTCCCCTCGGGTACTGCTATTTTTGGAAACCCGAAATCCTTTGGTCTCACGCTATAGCTGATTCCTTAATTGCTTTGGCTTATTTCTCGATTCCTGTCAGCCTTTATAATATTTTTAGACTGAGAAGAGACTTTGTGTATGGTAGGTTAATGCTTTTATTTGGATTTTTTATTTTTGGTTGTGGGGCTACTCATTTCGTATCTGTCATTACAATATGGAACCCTGTATATAGAATCGATGCTGTTCTTAAAGTTATTACAGCTATTGCTTCAATTGTCACAGCAGTAATTCTGATTAAAAAAACTCCTCAAATTCTTCATATACCTTCTGCTTATGATTGGAGAAGGTTAAATTCTGAACTTAAGAATTCAAATGAAAAGTTAAAGGAAAGCAATGAGGAACTATTAAAGACAGATGAGGTCTTAAGAAAAATCAATTCGGAACTGGAAGAAAGAGTGAAGTATAGAACCGAAGAACTTGAAGCAAGTATACTTCAGTTTAAATTCATGACAGATTCTATATCTCAATTGGTCTTTACTGTAAATGAAAAAGGGGAGTTTGATTATTTCAATCTTAATTGGTATGAATATAGTGGACTTGATTCAAAGCAATCTTTTCAAAGGGGGGTGTTTGAAATTACTCATCCAGAAGACCTTGAAGAATTATCATCTTTCTGGAAACTTGCTTTAACGGAAGGTACTGTTTTCAGATGCTCTGGCAGGCTCAAAGATAAAGCCTCAGAAGAATATCGCTGGCATTTGATAGAAGCCAATCCTTTAAAAGATTCTTTCGGAAAAGTTGTGAAGTGGTTTGGGACCTGCACTGATGTAAACGATGAAAAACTATATAGAAAGGAGCTTGAAAGGACAAATAAGGAACTTAAAAGAATCAATACTGATCTGGATAATTTTGTCTATACAGCATCGCATGATCTGAAAGCTCCGATATCTAATCTGGAAGGACTTGTTAACTCATTATCTCAGGAACTACATAGCAATAGCTATCCTCAGGAGTTTAATTTATATCTTAATATGATGGAAAACTCTATTCTTCGATTTAAAACTACAATAAGTGAACTTTCTGATATCAGTAAAATTCAAAAGGATATTGACGAAGAGGTGCATCTTGTGGATATCAGAGAGTTGCTGGATGAAATATTACTTGTGCATCATGATACGATTATAAACTCCAGAGCTCAAATAAGCATAGATCTAAAAACAAAGCAAATAAGTTTTTCAAGAAAGAATCTCAGGAGTTTATTTACAAATCTTATTACAAATGCTATTAAATACAGGTCTCCCCTGAGAAGGCCAGAGATTGCTATAACAAGTGAAATAAATAATGAAATTTTAACATTGTCTGTATCAGATAATGGACTTGGGATAGAACCCAAACAAATTGACAAAGTATTTGGGATGTTTAAAAGAGTTCATACTCATGTTGATGGCACAGGAGTAGGGCTTTACATTGTAAAGAGAATTGTAGAAAATGCGGGTGGTAAAATTACCCTTAACAGCATTGTAAATGTTGGAACTACTTTTTCTATTCAATTGCCATTAAGAAAGGAGATTACCTTATAATCTCCAGCCAGCCTTTTAATAAGCGTTTATTTTCAACTTGTCTCAGGAAATAAAAATATATTCCATCTTCAAGATTCTCGCCGTTAAATTCATTGAAATAGCCTTTTTTGTAATACACTCTGCTTCCCCATCTGTTATAAATTTCCAGGTCCCATTTTCCTCTTTTGAGATCACCAATATCGAAGAACTCATTTCTATCATCTCCATTAGGAGTGATAAGATTTGGCGGATCTTGTATAAATGGAGAACAATCAACTATAAGTGTATCCGTTTTGTTGCAACCATTATGCCCTGTTACCTGCAACCAGTACTTGTCTTCTTCATTGTGAGTTGTAATGATTGTGGATATTGTATCTCCTGTATTCCATAAATAGGTTGCGAAACCATTTGATGCAGATAAATTAATAGTGTCTTTTTTACAGAAATTTAACTCATCAATAGGAGGGAAGATTTTTACTTCCGGAAGCGCAAGACCTGAAATATTTATTGAGTCAATTTTTTTACATCCAAATTCATTACTTACTTCAACCCAATAAGTACCAGGACTAGGAACCTTGAATGTATTGTTAGTGCTTTTATCCTGCCAGGAGTAAGAAGTGAATGTTTTTAAGGTAGAGACTGATATATTATTATTCAGGCAATAGGAAGTATCTCCCGGTAAGATCAATGATGTTATTTCGGGGAAAAATTTAATCTCCACAGAATCTTTCATTTTACAATCCATCCCTTTGGTTACTTCTACTTTGTATGTTCCTGAGTCCGCAATTACTATTCTTTGTTTATCGCTGAAGGGGGTATTATTAAATGTCCAGTTAAACTGACTGTTTCCATATCCTCCATCTAGTGATACAAGAGTCCCGGGACAAATCTCTTTATTCCCTCCCAGTTCCAGAAAGCCATAATCGGAAAAATATCCGTAGCGAAATCCTGTTCCTATTTCTGTTCCATTTAATGTTGCAAGATGAAAATCACCTTTCAGGTTTTCTATATATGCCGGAAGATCTGGTGGTAATATGGTGATGTCTACATCCCCTGAATAATATAGCCATGTGCTGTCTGTTCCTTTTACTGGTTTAAAATCACTTCCTTTTATCCAATCTTTACCATTTAATTTAAAAGAGTCTTCATTTCCTTTTCTGGTAACCAAATTCAGGACAAACCTTTCATCATTTGTTCTTGTAAATACAATCCTTTTAGATCCAGAACACTTTAATGATGGAAGCAAAGCTCCGGCCAGTTCCTGCTCAAATCCGGATATATGAAATACATAAACCGGCTTATCTGATTTTATAAAGGCTGCAGAATCTGTCATTTGAAACTCTAAGGTCTCTCTTTTGTTGAGTGTAGCGTGAAGACTATCTGATATATATATGTTCGTGTTATCATCTGTCGCAGTAATGTAGGCCCTGTCGTTGGAATATTCTCCGCTACCTTTGACAATCACATATTCTTTTCCCGTCTTATCCACTGAAACGATCTGGTCACCGACAAGATCATAAGAGATTCCTTCTTTAATTGAATCATCTTTTAATGTAACGGCTATTGGTTTGTCAGAGATAATTTCTGACCCTGACATATGCATAGCTCCCAAACTTGAAGCGGCTTTTATAGAATAACACTGCCCTCTGTTAAGTGTAATAGTAAATGGACTATTTGCTTTATGGCCAGATGCATCTTTTGTTAGTGTTACTGTTATCCTTGTGTTATCTTCAGTAGCTACAATATCAATTGAGGACCATCCATCAACGCTGGTTTCATTATCCCAATAAGTCTGAAATGGTGTTATAAAATGTGTGCCTAAACCAAAATTACCTTTAAGTGTGAATATATCGGAATTCACAACATTTCCATTGTTACTTCCCATTATTTCATAATATGCTGTAATAATTTCAGTTGAAGTAATATGTAGCCCATTGTTTAACACGCTTTGATCAGGTGTGCATTCTAACTCTCCCAGATAAAATGAAAGATCTATGGACCTCGAAGAAAATGCGTTTAATGAAAATTTGATTGGTTTGAAACTTTTATTTGCAGGTATAGAAACTTCTATGTTTGTAGAATTTTCAAATGAAGCAAATCTAAGATAAACAGGACTGTTACCATGTATTGAAGAAACCTGAGGTGCTGCAAACCAAAATTCTTTGTCAGTCTGAGCTTTTAATCCTGATGATAGATGAAATAAATATAGAAATGAAATGAAAATGATTTTTTTCACAATAGAAAAGACAAAACCCGAAAACTAAATTATAATATTTTCGGGTTTTAAAAGATTATATGATAATATTATTTATTTATCGCATTATTGTAACCTTTCCTTCTTTCTTATATGGACCAGTATATTCTCCTTCTAATCCTTCATAAGTAACTATATAATTATAAGATCCTTCTGGCATTGGTTTGCCCAGGTAGGTACCGTCCCATGTTTTATTTCTGTCATCCGTGTAGAAGATTATTTCTCCCCATCTATTATAGATAGTCATTTTAAAATTGGTAAAATACTTGCCAAAAATATGTAAGTCCTGATTTTTGCTTACATCACCCGCTGGCTCAATTGCATTCGGTATGTAAACTGTTGGTGCGCAGACCTGAACAATCTTAATGCTGTCTGTTAATGAACAGTTAAAGCTATTGGTTACAGTCACAATATACACTCCGGGTTCAATGATAGCTTTTTGTCTTAATGTGTCATTTGAATTTTCCCATTTAAATCTTTCTCCAGGACCTGCATCAAGCATCATATATTTATTGTTGTCAAAACAATAGATTTGACGTTCAGGCATAAATGGTTCCGGAAGTTTATTCATCTGTACATTGGCTTGATAAGAGGCAGCACATTCACCAATTGTTACAGTAACTCCATAAGTTCCTGTAGTTTTAACTTCTGCTGTCTCAGTAGTGCCTAGAATTGATGGAACCCATTGATAAGCAGGATTGTATATACCCGGGTTATTAAAGTTTGTTGGGGTTCCAACCAGTATAACTGTTTGTCCTTCGCAGGATGCAACATCTTTTAAGTTACCACTAATAGGAGTGTCAATACCTATAATACGGACACTGTCTTCAGCTGAGCATTTTACATCCGTAATTTTCAGCTTATAGAAATTTGAATCCGGAATTACATTAAAATTAACAGGATTAGTGTTGCCTATTAAATCAGAAGCCATAGTCCATGAATATATTTCTGGTGGATTTGGTATTGCATTGATATTCGCAACCAATGTTCCTGTGCTTTGATTACATAATATTCTTTCAGCAGGGATATTGAATTCCGGTAAAGCATTGATTGTTGCAGATGCTTCAGTTTTACAATTTCCATAATAATATTGAACAGTATACAATCCCGGATCTCTGGCTGCTAAGAAATCCTGATTTTTATTCTGTAAAATTATTCCATCTTTATACCATGCAAATGCACCTGGTACAGAAGGTAAATTATATGGATTGGATCTTAACACAAGTGTATCGTTATAACAGTTTTCAGAAATTAGGTTCCAGCTTGGTGGAGTTATTGTAAATACACTTACTGTATCATAATTAGGACATTTCTTTGAATCTGTAACAGTTAAGACAATGGTTTGATTTGCTGGTGCGTTAATTGTAATGGTCGCCTCATTCCCAAGAGAAGCACCTGACAAGGAGTTCCATGAATAACTGTTCCCCGGATAAGTATAGGCATTCAATGTTGCATCGCTGGATGTACACACAAATTGATCACTTCCTGCATCTGCGATCGGTAATGGTGATACAAGTAATGATGTATTAGCTGATTCTGCATTACAAACACCGTTTCCTGTCGAATAGGCAGTTATAATCACTGTTGCGTTAGCATCTATGTCCTCTTCTGATGGGAAATAAAAAGGATTAAGTTCAAATGAATTTAAGGAGAATGTTCCTGTTCCTGACGTTTTCCATTCAATTCCAGAGGCATTGACTATAGTTCCTGTTAATGCTACACCATCTTTATACACACATGGATTGCCGGATGTTGCTGTTACTATTGGAGCTTTGTTAATTGTAACTTCAAGAGAATCATTTACAATATTACATTTTCCATTAATTGTTGAATAGGCAGTTAATATTACCTTCCCAGCTAATTGATCTGCTTCGGAAGGGGTATAGCTTGGATTTAAAGATGCTGCTGATGGCAAAAATATACCTGACCCAGAAGTAATCCATATCATTCCACCTGCAACTTTGACATTACCATTTAACTGAACTGAAGGAATATTTGCACAGGTTAAGATATCTGGTCCTGCATTTATTACTGGTTTTGGGGTAATGGTAATGGTAACTTTAGAGGTAACCTGATTACAGATTCCTGTTCCTGTTGTTGTCAATATAAGGTTGACGGCCGACGATTGAATGTCTTCAGGGGAAGGAATATATGAAGCGTTCAGACTGTTTGCATTTGGACTGAATGTTCCTGTTCCAGTTGTTTTCCATGTTCCCCCGGTGGCTCCTGTTACTTTTCCTCTTATTGCAACTTGAGTTAAGTCTGCACACACCGTTTGAGCCTGACCTGCATCAGCAGTAGGTACCGGAAGAATCGTGATTTTTTTGGATGCACTTACTGCATTACATGTACCGTTTCCGGTAGTAGTAATGGTGAGTCCAACTTTTCCGGCAGTTATATCCGATTTGCTAGGAATGTATGAAGCATTTGGCGTGGAGGCATCAGGGACAAATGTTCCTGAGCCTCCTGTTTTCCATTCGATTCCAGATGAGACTGTGAATTTCCCGGGAAGTTTGATAGAATACAAATCCCCGCATACAGTAGTATCAGCTCCTGCAGTTGCAGTAGGAGGGGCGGTAAATGTAATGGTCATTGTATCTGACTGGGCATTACAAAATCCATTATTGATTGTTGTTAACACTATATTTGCTTTACCGTCTGCCTTTTCTGCCGCTGCCGGATAAAACATACCTTCAAGATCATTAGTATTAGAAAATGTTCCTCCATTAATTGAAGACCAGATTCCGCCTCCTGCATTAGCAATGAAGCCGGTAAGTTTTACTGTCATTACATCCTTACATAAGGATTGGTCCAATCCCGCATTTACAGTTGCTACTGGAGCTGTGTAGATACTTAATGCACTAATGTCTGTATATACTTTACAAAGTCCCGTCCCGGTTGTTGTAGCAGTAAATATTACTCCTCCATTTGCTTTGTCTGCAACAGATGGAGTATAAACAGGAGCTAATGAAGCAGGATCTGAAAATACACCAGTTCCTGTACTGCTCCAGATTATTCCTCCTGTATTGCTAAAGTTACCTGCTAGAGTTATTGTTTTTTCATCTGTGCACATTGTTCTGTCAACTCCTGCACTGATAACGGGTTGTTTCTGAATTGTAATATTCACAGTATCAGATACCGCCTGGCAATCTCCATTGTCAATAGTTGTAACAATAACTCTTACTGAACCTGCAGCTGTATCATTAAGTGATGGTATGTATACCACCTTGGGTTCTGCATAAGATGTTAAAAACGTTCCGTTACCTGAGGTCTTCCAATTTACTCCTCCGGCAATTGAATACGTGGATGTTAATGATATTCCTGCTGTATCGGCACATACAGTATGATCTGATCCTGCAGATACAACCGGTACAGGTGTAAAGTCAATCTTTAAATTATCTACCACAGCAAGGCACTTGCCCATACCAGTTGTAGTAAGTGTTAATACTACCGAACCATTTGATTTATCTGTTATCGATGGAAGATAGCTTGTTCCTAAATCTGAATCATTAGAGAATGTTCCGCTACCTGATGTTGTCCATATTCCTCCTGTGGCGATTGTAATCTTTCCTTCAAGATCTATTGTAGTAGCATCTGAGCATCTGATCATATCAAATCCGGCATCTGCAGTTGGAGATGGAGTAAAGAAATAATCAACATTGGATGAGACAGCTTTACATTTTCCATTTCCTGTAGTAGTTACATTTAATGTGACTTTTCCTGAAGCTTTTTCTGCATTTGTAGGGAAATAGTCTGTTGACTGAAGATTCTCATTCCCAAAGTTTCCATCTGTTGATGTTTTCCATGTTGCACCTGAAGCAACTGTAACTACCGCATTTAAAGGTATACTTATTACGTCGGAACAATATGAATCACCAGTTCCAGGATTAATGGTAGGAATTGGTGTGAAAGAAACAATCCTGTTATTTGAAGTAGGGGTACATATTCCTGTTCCTGTTGTTAATAATGTTAGTGTTACTGTAGATATGGTTAAATCATCTACAGAAGGCATATAGGTTGCATCTAAGGTATTTGCATTAGGTGTAAATGTCCCTGTACCGTTTGTGCTCCAAACTCCTCCTGTTGCCCCTGATACACTACCATTTAGTGGGAGCTCATTAATATCAGCGCACAAAGATGTATCCGTTCCTGGATATGCGACCGGACCTGCAGTGAATCTTATAATTTTCTGATCTGATACTTCTGTACAATTACCACTTCCAGATGTTGTCAGGGTAAATATGACAAATCCTTTGGTCTTATCTGCATCCGTAGGAGTGTATGTTGTGGCAATAGACCCGTTAGATCCGATACTTCCATTTCCGTCACTTGACCAGGTTGATCCTGCAGCAATTGTAATCGCACCATTTAAATCAATAGAAGTAATGTCGGCACAAAGATCCTCATCTGATCCAGCTTTGGCAGTAGGAGCAGGAGTAAATGTAATCACTACCTGATCTGTATCAGCAGCGCAGATTCCGTTGCCTGTAGTTTCTGCAATCAGTGTCACATTTCCGTCTGAAAGCTCCTGTGATGTTGGAGTATAGGTTATAGAGATCCCGGTGTTAGACGAGAATAAACCAGCGCCTGATGTAGTCCATTTAATACCAGTAGCTTGTGAAATGATTGCACTTAAACTTATAACTGAGTTATTTTCACAAACTGATAAATCCGAACCTGCATTGACAACTGGTCCCTGAGTGATTGAAATTCTAACCGTATCTATTCCAGGAAGACATGTTCCTACAGAAGTTCCGGTAAGTATTAAATCTACATAACCTGCAGCAATATCTGCGGCAGTCGGACTATAAGATGCATTTAATGAATTTGGGTTTGGTGAAAAATTTCCACTTGTAGGAGATGTCCAAGATCCATTTCCGGAACCATTTAATTTAACTGGAAATCCGTTGGTACATACATCCTGATTAGAACCTGCAAAAACAGGGACAGTGTTGAATGATATAGTCATCTGGTCTGTGATTGGGCTACAAGAGCCATTTCCTGTTGTTGTAAGGGTAATGGTAACCGATTGACCATTTACATTTTCAGATAGAGAGGGAACATAACTTGCATGTAATGCATTCGCATCAGGAAGGAATGTCCCTGAACCGGAACTTGTCCATGCTCCTCCGGACGCATTTACCACTGATCCGTTTAAAGTTACATCTATAACGCCGGCACAAACTGTTACATCGTTCCCAGCATTTGCTTGTGGCACTGGAGAAAGGTAAATTACAAGTGCGTCTTTTACGGCATTACATGTTCCGTTTCCTGTTGTGGTCAATGTTAAAGTAGCTCTACCATTTCCTATTTGAACAGAAGAAGGTATAAATGTTGCATTAGGTGAGGTATCGTCCGGTACAAAAGTTCCTGTACCAGATGAAGTTGACCATTTAATGCCTGAAGCTACACTGAAGGTTCCGTTAAGAGTTACACCTGAAACATCTGCACAGACTGTCTGATCCAGACCTGCATCGACAGTCGGAGCCGGGGTAATTGTTACAATCATATCATTGTTTGCAGCATTACAAGTTCCATTTCCGGTAGTAGTTAATGTTAACGTAACTGATCCTGTTGATTTGTCTGAAGCACTTGGTGTATATTTTGCATTTAGGTCATTGACACTTGGGCTAAATGTTCCGCTACCTGAACTTTTCCAGATTCCTCCTGAAGCAACTGAAACATTTCCTCCAAGATTGATACTTGTGATATCTGCACAAACTATTTGATCTGGACCTGCATCGGATGTTGGGATAGGAGTATATGTAAATGTTACATGGTCTGTAACAAAATTACATGCACCATTTCCTGTTGTAGTAAAGGTCAGGATAGATTGTCCGGAAGTTATTTCTGAGGCAGAAGGTAAATAAGACGCATTTGGTGTGAACTCATCCGGGGTGAATGTTCCTGAGCCACTTGTTGACCAAAATCCTCCGGTAGCTTTGGTATATGAACCGTTTAATGGTATGTTAGTTATGTCTCCGCAATAAGTTTTGTCTGATCCGGCTTCTACGGTTGGTATTGGATTAATGGTCAGTGTCAACTTGGATGAAACGGGTTTACAAGTTCCGTTTCCAGCACTGGTTAATGTCAACAGCACTGAACCTGAAGCGAGATCAAAACTTGATGGATAGTAAGTTGTAACTAATGAATTGGCGTCCGAGAATGTGCCTGATCCAGAGCTTATCCAGGTTCCTCCGGTTGCAATAGTAACAGTTCCGTTCAGAGCTGCTCCTTCAAAGTCAGCGCATAAAGTTTGAGAAGGTCCGGCATTAACAGTTGGAGCAGGCGTTATTAAAATTTGTAATGTATCTCTTACAGATGAACAAACTCCAGACCCTGTTGATGACAGTGTTAAGTTAACTATTCCTGATGCTTTATCAGCAGCACTGGGAACATAAGTGGCATTCAATGTGCTGGCATTGGGCGCAAAGCTTCCGGTTCCAAGAGTTTTCCAATTGCTATCGGTTGCATTTTGTATGTTTCCGTTAAGACTTACTCCATTGGCATCTGCACATATGGAAAGATCAGTACCGGCGTCTACAATAGGTTTAGGGGTGATCGTAATTTTTATTGAATCGCTTACCGGTAAACACAATCCATTACCTGTTGTAGTTAGAGTTAAGAGGACCGTTTTTGCATTGATATCATTAGCAGATGGTTTATAAACAGCATTCAACGATGTCTCATCCGGAGTAAAGGTTCCATCTCCGGAAGTAGTCCAAAGTGCTCCGGTTGCTGTAGTTATTTTACCATTTAAACGAACTCCTGAAGTATCACTACAAACTGTTTGATCCAATCCTGCATCTGCTGTAGGGGCAGTTGTTATCTGAAAACTCATCTGATCTGTCACAGATTTGCAGAGCCCATTGTTTAAAGTTGTTGCGGTTAGGTTTACATTGCCTGCACTAATATCAAGAGCAGATGGTATATAATCTGTAATCAAACTGTTTGGGTTGGTAAAGGTTCCTGTTCCGGAGCTTGTCCATTGCACTTCATTTGTTACAGTAGTAATTGCACTTAGATTCACTGACGCATTATTGGCACACACAACTTTATCAGTTCCGGCATTTACAGTAGGTGCAGGAGTAATTATTAAATTCAATTCATCACTTACTGCAACACAGTTACTAATTGCTGAACTGGTTAATTTCAATGTAATGTTTCCCGATATGCGATCAGCAGCAGATGGTACGTAGTTGGCTTCCAAAGTAGTATTGTCAGGAAGAAATGATCCTGTACCACTGCTTACCCATTGTCCTCCAGGAGCATTCAGTACTTGTCCGTTGAGTTTGATTGCAAAGCTGTCTGCGCAAATGCTAATATCATTTCCTGCATTCACGACTGGTGCTGGAAGTATTGTTATGATAACATCATCTTCAACAGGTTTACAAATTCCAGTACCTGTTGAAGATAATTTTAATGTAACTGTACCTGAACTTATTTCTGAATCAGATGGTACATAGGTTACAGATAGTTGATTGTTCGAAGGAGTAAATGTTCCTGTACCGCCTGTCCATGTTCCTCCTGTAGCTATTGTTACGTCTCCATTGAGGGTAACCTGTGCATTGTTAGCACAGATATTTAAATCTGAACCAGCATTTATTGTTGGGGCAGGAGTGAAGGTAATAACTGTTACGTCAGAAACTGATTTACACAGTCCATTACCTGTGCTCGTTAAAGTCAGTGTTACAATTCCATTTTCAAGATCTAAAGCAGATGGGATATAAGAGGCATTAATGGTATTGGCGTCAGGAGTAAAAGTCCCTGAGCCAGTAGTCTTCCATATACCCCCACTTGCATTAGTGACAGTTCCATTTAAGGTCACAGATGAAATGTCTGAACATAAAGTTAGGTCTGGTCCTGCATCAACTACGGGTACTTGAGCTATATCTAATTTTATTTGGGAAGAAACAGGGTTACACGTTCCATTTCCGGTAGTTGTTAATGTTAGTGTAATTGATCCAGCTGTTTTGTCATTGTCCGAAAGTACATAGCTAGCATTCAGCTCAGTGGCTGATTGACTGAATATGCCTGATCCTGTGCTGCTCCATACGGCACCTGAAGGAATTGTATTGATAGATCCGTTTAATACAACAAAAGAAGAATCACCGCATATGGAAATATCAGTTCCTGCATTTACTGTAGGTACTGGAGTAATTGTAAATAATACTGTATCCGTTTGAGGTGGACAATAAGTTGTAGCAGAGGTTGTTAATCTCAGTTTAACACTTCCGTTGGTTCTTTCAGTTAATGAAGGAATATAGGTTGCATTTAAAGTGTTTGCATTTGGAGAAAATGAACCGTTGCCATTCGACCAGGTGAAACCTGTTGTGGTATTCGTACTCCCATTCAAAGTTATTCCTGAAGCGTCTGCGCAGACAGTCTGATCTGGACCTGCTGAAACTGTGACTGCTGGGTGAATGGTAATAATTATAGTGTCAGAGATTGCAGTACAAGGACCATTACCGGTGCTTGTCAGCGTTAATTTGACTTGCCCAAGAGTCTTATCCGTAGCTGACGGCTTGTAACCGGTAGATGTAGAAAATGCATTCGGGATGAAGGAGCCTGTGCCTGAACTTGTCCAGAAACCTCCAGAGGCATTGTTTACTATACCATTTAATGTAATAGTGGTTTCATTACCACACATATCCAGATCGGTTCCGGCATCTACAAAAGGCGCAGGTGGTATTGTGATTTTTATATCATCAAATACTGATTTACAAACTCCGTTAGCAATTGTTGTTATCGTTAATGTTACAGAACCAGCAGTTATTTCAGATGCACTGGGAATATACTCTGCACTTAAAGAATTGACAGAAGGAGTAAAAGATCCAGCGCCTCCTGACCATACTGCATTAGATCCGAAAGCATTTAATTTTACTGGAAAATCATTCGGACAAACGATCTGATCCGGACCCGCATTGATTGAAGGGGCAACTGTAAAATCTATTTTCATATTGTCCTTTACTGCATTACACAATCCATTTCCCTGAGATGTAAGTGTTAATGTTATTCCACCTTTAGCTTTATCTGCTGCAGATGGAATATAACTTGCATTAAGTAAATTATCATTTGGGGAGAATGTACCTGTTCCGTTTGTTGTCCATTGTCCACCTGTAGCATTCTGAACCAAGCCATTTAAAGGCACAATTGAGGCATCACCACAAACAGTCTGGTCTGATCCTGCATCTGCTATGGGCGAAGGTTTTATTATAATGATGACTTCATCTGAAACAGCAACACAATTTCCATTTCCCGAAGTCGTGAGCGTTAGAGTTACATTTCCTGCAGCTATTTCATCGGTAGAGGGAATATAGGTAGCATTTAAAGTAGTTGAGTTTGGACTAAATGTTCCTTTGCCACCTGTCCAGATTCCCCCAGTTGCTACCGTTACATTTCCTGTAAGTACAACTGAAGGATTGTCTGCACAAACTTCTTTATCTGCACCAGCGTTTGCTGTAGGAGCTGGGGTAATAGAGACAGTGGTTTGTTCTGATACAGGAAGGCAATTCCCATTTCCGGTAGTATTTACATTAATAATGGCTTGACCTGCTAAAATTTCGGCTGCTGTAGGAGTGTAATTAGCATTTATATCAGATGCAGAAGGTGTAAATGTTCCATTCCCTGTCCATAAGATACCGGTTGCCGGAGTGCTGAAAACAGCATTCAGTTTTACCAATGCATTATTGCCACAAACAGGCCCGGCACTGGACGCAGTTATGGTCGGTGGATTCGTAAAATTTATAATGATATCGTCCTTTACAGCAAGACACTTTCCATTTTCTGTAGTTGTCAATGTCAGGGTAACAGCTCCCGCAGAAATTTCTGAGGCAGTTGGTGTATAGGTCGCATTCAAAGCTGTATTGTCTGGAGTAAATGTACCAGCTCCTCCAGACCATATCCCACCTTTCGCAACAGTAACAGTTCCATTAAGATTTGTTGCTGCATTGTTTTTACATTTTGACTGATCGGTTCCTGCATTTACTGTGGGAGTTGGAGAGAATCTGTATACTACCTGATCCGAAACCGAATTACATGAAGGTTTACTTGCACTTAATGTAAGGGTGACAATACCTGCAGATATTTCAGATGCTGTTGGTGTATAGGTAGCATTCAAAGTAGAATTGTCAGGAGTAAAAATACCAGCTCCTCCGCTCCAGGTATATGAAGTAGCATCTTTCACTGATCCTGATAATTTTATTGCCGGATTATTAGAGCAAAGTGTGTCATCTGTTCCTGCATTTACTGTAGGTTTAGGATCAACGAGAACATTCAGTGTTTTTGAAACAGGGTTACAATTACCATTTCCGGTTGATTCAAGTGTAAGCGTAAAGAAACCTGCAGAAACTTCAGCTGCACTTGCGGTGTAGGTAGTTGTTAGTGCATTTCTTCCAGGGGAAAAAGTTCCAGTCCCTGTTGTCCAGTTTCCTCCGGTGGCCCCGGTAACCGTACCACTTAAAACTGTTACAGGATTATTTTCACATATAATAATGTTCGAACCAACAGATACTACGGGAATAGGAGTAAATGTAATTGAAGTATTGGATGTTACTGCATTACAGTTTCCATTGTTAGTTGATGTCAAAGTAAGAGTAATATTTCCGGCATTAACTTCTGATGTTGTTGGAGTATATGTGGCATTCAGAGTATTGGCATTGGGGCTGTATGTTCCTGTGCCTCCGCTCCATGTGCCGGTAGTAGTTGCTCCTGTTACTGATCCATTTAATGGTATTGCAGTATTGTTCTTACAGATAGATTGGTTGTTTCCTGCATTTACTACAGGAATAGGTGTGAATTTGATTGAAACTAGATCATTCACAGCAAGACAATTCCCTATACCAGTGGTGGTAAGAGTTAAATTAACAGATCCAGCTGTGAGCTCTGCTGCTGTCGGGGTATATGTTGCGTTCAAGGTATTAGCATTGGGATTAAAAGATCCCGCACCTCCTGTCCATGTTCCACCAGATGCATTTGAAACAGAACCATTTAAATCTACTTTATTATTGTTTTTACATACAGATAGATCAGCTCCGGCATCCGCTGTTGGAATAGGAGTATAAGTAAGTTTTATTGTTCCAGTGCCTGCAGGGCAAACACCGTTTCCTGTTGTAGTCAGGTTTAACATAACGGATCCTGCAGATATTTCAGCTGCTGTCGGAGTATAGGTTATGTTAGCGGATGTTTTATTGGGAGTATAGGTCCCTGCCCCCCCGTTCCAGGTAAGTCCTGTAGCTCCGCTCATTGTAGCCGATAAACTTAACTTGGGATTATTTGCGCAGGCAGATTTATCAGGCTCTAGGCTAATAACAGGTTGTTTAGAGAAGGTGTAAGTAATGCTGTCTTTTTTAGGAGAACAAACTCCATTACCAGTGGAAGAGAGGATTAGTTTTACTGATCCGTTTGCAATATCGGCAGCAGATGGTGTATATGTACCTTGAAGGCTAGTGTTGCTTGGGGAAAATGTACCACTTCCTGAAGTACTCCAGATTCCACCACCTGCATTAGATACTTTTCCATTTAATTTAAATGAAGTAATCGTCGAACATAATGTTGAATCATTTGAAGAACCTGTCCCTGGTTTATCAGCATTGGCATCTGTGATAACGGAAGGAGGTACAAAATTAGTTACGGTTTTGCTTGTAGAATTTACATACCACCAAGTATTGATAGTTTTACCATCTCCGAAATTATTATTCCATGTATGACATCCAGTTGCGCTATTGCAACCCGTAAAGTTTGTACCACCTCCGACTTTGGAATCATCCCAGAAAAGGGATGGGCGTGGTCCTGTAGGCCTCACGAGATCAACAATATAACCGTTTGAGTTATTTTCTACGTCAAATAAAGGAAGGTGAGTAAGACCATTATAATAATCAACTTTTGTTGTTATATTAACTCCACCGGTTACAATATTGCCTTTTCCGTCTTTACCATCCCAGGTTATGCAGTTATTACCAGCAACAAGATCAGCAGTTATAAGTCTGTCTGTAGAACCAGCCTGATAACCTGCTATTCCATTTAGCTCGAAAAGTATTTCAGTTTTTCCTGGTTTATCAACATTAATATTTATACAAAAGTTACTTCCAACGCATCCACTCAAAGATACGGAGTTTACATTTCCATATACTCCGGTTGGAAAGCAGTCTATATCTGGGTCATTGAGAAATACCTTGTATTGTGGGTAATTAATATTTCCTGATACTGACTGTCGGTCTGTTGCAAATGTACCAGTATTGGTACAGCCTGCATTATTTGCTGCGACTACAAACCCGAAAGGTTGCATCCCATTAAAATTAATGGATGTAACAATACCATCATCGGCATATATAAATAGTTTAGCTTTAAATTGATTAGTGGCGCTATTACACTGAAAGTCCCAGGATTTAGACCATAAACGTCCAAGCTTTATTGCATTTGCGGCTGTGGCTACAGTAATGTCAAAATAGGTGAAAACTCTTTTTACCGGCCTAAGGGTCTGTGAAGCACTTGGATTGAATTCAATATAGTAATCTCCGGCCATAGTGGAGGTATAGGTTAATGCATTGTATCCTGTTGTTCCGACAATAGCTCTGGGACCAGCAACAGCTTCTGCATAGCTCGCAATATAACCTGGACCTGCTGTATTCGGAATTTTAGTGGGGCCCATCACTACTACTCCATTAGGATTTTTTAACTGAAAATAAACGTCATTATCAGTTTGTCTGAAACCCATATAAATTTTTTCACCTGCATTACATACTCTAATATTTAACCTGTGAGATTCAGGACAATTATAAGTTGCAAATGGTCTTGTCGTTGTATTATTGTCAAATATCTGGATGAAACCGTTGTCAGAGGAAGTGGGCTGTAATTGTTTAGTTCCTTCTGCAAATACATGGGGGATTTGTATGTAACCTGAAATTAAAAAGAGTAAGACAAAAAGGACTCTACTTATTTTAAATAAGAAGAAGCTCCTGATTCGATGTAGGAAGATGTCCATGTCTTTAAAAATTATGTATTTGTATTTCAGTGTAATTGAATTTTTCAATGTTTTAACCTCTATTTATTACGTTTTGGTAGGGTATCAGTTGTAAAAATCTAAGACCATTCGACGAATAGTAATGCATAAAAATTTATTACATCAGCTTGGAAATTTAAAAAGTAAAATTTGATTTAGCTGAAGTGATTGTGAGCAAGGTCGAATTTCAATATGGTATCGATTTTGTTATATTTGGTAGAATTAATTCAATTGTAAAAAAATGAAAAAAGAATTGCTGTTTATCCTTTTTGTTTTTCTTGCCGGAACTTCCTTTTCACAAAATTTTGAAGGTACTATAAAATGGGCAATGAAAATCGATCTGAAAAATGTTCAACATCAGGAAGCTGTTAAAGGGAATAGTTCGTCCTCTCCAATGGATGCTGAAATAAAAAAGCTTGAAGCTCAGATGAATGATCCTGAATTTAAAAAACAAATGGAAGCTAATCCTCAGCTTAAATCTTTAATGGAAGAAAATCTGAACAGGCTTCAATCTATGCAGGGTAGTTCAGGTAGCGGTGCAGGAAGTTTTATGCCTACAGGTGTTTTGATAAAAATTAAAGACGGGAATAATCTTATTAAAATGGAAGGTGGGATGTCAGAAATGATGGGAGAAATACTATACCTTAAAGATAAAGATCAAAGCTATTCAATTAGGAGAAAGAATAAAACTTATTCTGTTTTGCCAAAGGCTTCTGAGTCAAAAGAGAAGGAGCCGGTAGTGAAAGTAACGAAAACCAGTGAAACTGTTAAAATTATCGGATACTCTTGTACCAAGTATATTATTCAGGTAACAGATCGTGGAAAAACAATTAATCAGGCTGTCTGGACAACTAAAGAAATAAAAGATTTTGATCCAAATGGTTTATCAAAAATGACTTCTGCAGGAAGCAAAGAGGCTAAAATTTATCTTGATGGGGTTGAAGGAGTACCATTAAAAATGGAAAGCGATAACGGCGAAATGAAGATGGTAATGGAAGTGACAGAATTAAAGAAAACGCCTTTAGATGGATCTATCTTTTCAATTCCTGCTGATTATAAGTTGGTTAAAGGGATGGGGTTTTAATTGTTCCAGAATGGAAAATTAAGCATTTGTAATAATATAGTTGGATGTAAGTAGTATGACTACTGGATTTCACAGTTATTTTTAACCCTGTTCTTTTCATTTTACGTTTTTTAATGATTTTTTAAAAAAAATAGTAGAGTGTTTTGGTTTGTGGCATAAGAATTGCTGCAGTTAGCTTGCAAATAATTTTCTTTTAGATTTAGATATTAAAAATCCTTTGATTATTAGATCAAAGGATTTTTTTATTCATGCCGCGATGAAGAAATCAAGTATTACGAAGGCTATTAACGATTTTGTGCAAACAGAACAAAGTGGGGGGATCGTCCTGATTTGCTGCGCTGTAATTGCATTAATTTTTTCCAATACATCTTTGAGTCATTCGTGGTTTCATTTCTGGGAAATTGAATTGGGATTTGTTCCTTTAGGCTTGTATAAAAGTCTCCTCCACTGGGTAAATGATGGTTTAATGGCTATTTTTTTTCTCCTGGTAGGTCTGGAAATTAAAAGAGAAATAGTTGAAGGTGAATTGTCTTCAATAAAGAAATCAATGTTGCCCATTTTTGCGGCATGTGGAGGCATGGTTTTTCCAGCTGTTATTTATTCCTTAATAAATATTCATTCCGATACCATCAACGGTTGGGCTATTCCTATGGCTACAGATATTGCTTTTGCCCTGGGAGTCTTAAGCTTGTTGGGTGATAGAATTCCTTTTTCTATTAAAATAATGCTTACAGCTCTGGCAATAGTGGATGATCTGGGTTCAATTATAGTAATCGGTCTTTTTTATTCAGAGGACATTTCTGTTAATTTTTTATTAGCAGCTACTGGAGTTTTTGGGTTGCTTCTGATTATGAATAAACTCGGGGCAAAGTCTGTACTATTGTATGTTATTACAGGACTTTTTTTATGGTATTTCACCTTAAAATCTGGAATTCATGCTTCTATATCTGGCGTATTGCTGGCTTTTTCAATACCTCTCGGAAAAGGTGAAACAGATGCTGCTGCGGAAAAACTGATACATTTTATTCATAAACCGGTCAGTTTCTTTATTATGCCTGTTTTTGCTCTTGCCAATACCGGATTTATAATTCACGCTAGATTTGAGGAAGTGGCAACTTCTTTGGTTAGTCTAGGTGTGTTGGCTGGACTTTATTTAGGAAAACCTCTAGGTATTTTTCTTGCTTCATGGCTGGCAATAAAAATGAAATGGGCTGATTTGCCGGCAAATGCCGGATGGAATCATTTATTAGGTGCAGGTTTTCTTGGTGGGATAGGATTTACAATGTCTATTTTTATTTCTCTTCTCGCATTCACGGACACCAATATTCAAGGATTTTCAAAAATTGCTATACTTGTTGCTTCAGTATTATCAGGATTAACAGGTTTTTTCATTTTGACCAGATCTTCAAGAAGAATATGATATATTTTTAATGGTCTTATTTTAAGTTGGATGGACTTAATCTTGGTAAAAATGTAAATTAACCGTGGCTTATTTCTATCTTTGAGGTCCTGATCCCCGCAATACTAATGTCAGATAAATCCTTGTCAATAGAAACAGCCATTAAGAAACTAAATATTGAGCTTAATGAAATGCAGTCCGCAGCATGCAAAGCGGCAAAGAATCAAAATAATATTCTCCTTCTTTCACCTACAGGCTCTGGCAAGACCCTGGCTTTTTTGTTACCTCTTTTAGATAATTTAAGAAGTGATATAAGGGGAACTCAGGCCATGATTATAGTGCCTGCACGAGAACTGGCCTTGCAAATAGAGCAGGTTTTTAAGTCTCTTGGATCAGGATTTAAAGTAGTTTGCTGTTATGGAGGCCATCCTGTTAAAGTTGAAAGGAATAGTTTAATTGAAGCACCATCATTGATCATTGGAACTCCGGGAAGGCTAGCAGATCATTTCAGAAGAAAAAATATTTCATCGGAAGTGATTACAACTCTCGTTCTGGACGAGTTTGATAAATCTTTAGAGTTCGGATTTGAAGAAGATATGAGATTTATAGCTTCAGAAATTACCTCTTTGAAAAGGATTTGGCTTACTTCTGCAACAGAAGCAAAAGATGATTTGAATATATTTAAGTATAAAATTGATTTTCATAAAATAGATTTTTTAAGTAATAAAGTTTCCAGTAAAATACAATTAAAATACCTGCGATCAGAAGGCACAGATAAACTGCTTACACTTTTTCAGCTATTATGTTCTATAGGAAATGAATCAACATTAATCTTTTGTAATCATAGAGATACTGTTGAGCGTATAGGTGATTTGTTGCATGAAGAAGGTATTGATCATTCGATTTTTCATGGAGGATTAAAGCAAGAAGAAAGAGAAAAGGCATTGGTAACACTGCGCAATGGGTCTTGTAAAATTCTTCTTACCACAGATCTAGCATCAAGAGGATTGGATATACCGGAAATACGGAATGTAGTACATTATCAGTTGGCAACGACAGAAGAGGTATTTGTTCACAGAAATGGTCGTACCGCCAGAATGTTTGCAGATGGGAATGTTTTTCTATTGCTTTCGGAAGCTGATTATTTTCCGGATTACCTGATTGAAGAGCCGGCTCTTTATGAGCCACCTGCTGGATTAACTTTGCCTGAAAAATCCGAGTGGACAACTCTGTATATAGGAGCAGGTAAAAAAGATAAGATCAGTAAAGGAGATATTGTAGGGTTATTAATTCAAAAAGGAGACCTTACAAAAACGGAAATAGGAATTATAGAAGTTTATGATTTTGTTTCTTTTGCGGCTGTTAAAAGAGATAAAGCAAAAAATACAATAAAATTGCTGAGAAATGAAAAGCTCAAGAAGAAATCAGTGAAAATAGACTTGTGTCGTTAAAGTTTGTAGATTCTATCGTAAAGTTTTTCCCATCTTTTGAAATAACTTAGCTCCTTTGGTTTGCAATCATTCCGGTATTTCGCTAAAAGTAATTCTTTCAGCAAGAGATTCTGGATTGTTCTGAATATTTCTGGAAAGATTCAAGATTCGTAAACTGAACTTCCAGATAAAGAATTTACTAGTTGTGTCTTTGTAAAATTCTAAATGACCTTTAATAGAAGGATCAAAAATAATATTGGTTTTGTCCAAAAAAAGGTAAGAGTTGTTAGAAAATACAGTAGGGGGTATTAGGATTAGAAAAGATAAGTAAATACTTTATGTTTCACACAATAGTAGGCTTTAAATTCTTTAAATTACAAATATATTTTATGTAAGCTTGTATTTTATCCTCATTTTTTTGCTTTTTCAATTTTAATGCAAAATTATTTATTTGATTACCAATTGGCAAAGTATGAGAGGTTTAATCTCAATTCTAGTTGTAAAATGGAACTGTGGACATAAAAAGAAAAATGAAATTTTATTTAAAAAAAATATTAAGTAGATAAAACCAGTAAAACTGGGAAAAAATCAATTTTTGTTGTAGCTTGAACCCAACAACTGAATTGAGTTTAGAATATTATTTATCTTTTTTCAACAGAATGAATTCTTCTGCAAACGGCACTTTACAAGTTTTTAAAAATCTGGTTGGTACCAAGTATGAAATGTACAACAGCCTTTTCAGCTCTCTACCTTTTCATAAAGTAGAAAAGACTGGGGTACTGTTGTCGCTTTTTCTACTATTATGCGAAGAGGGTTTTACAAAAGGAAAAAGCCCTTCAGCAATTATTGAATCTTTTCTGAAACAATATACATCGTATCGGACAGAGGACGAGCAAACAGATTTACTTTTTAGATTTGTACAGTATGCAGAGCGGCAGGTTGTATTGTTTGATGCTCTTGAAGATGCAGCATTTCCCTCTGTGCACGACATGAGTGGCCCTGGAACATTAAAGAATTTACAGGCTCAGGTTGTTCTCACTCAAAGTCAGGCCGAATTGAAAGACAAACTGAAGGATTTTTCAGTTCGTTTGGTTCTTACGGCTCATCCTACTCAGTTTTATCCTAGTGAAGTGCTTGGGATTATTCATGATCTTGCAAAAGCTCTGGTGTCTGATGACACAGCTCTTGTAAATATGTACCTGCAGCAGCTTGGTAAAACTTCCTTCTTTAAAAAAGAAAAACCAACTCCCTATGATGAGGCTGTAAATCTTATTTGGTTTTTAGAAAATGTATTTTATCATTCAGCCGGAAAGATCCTTTCTTTCATAAAAGGAGAGTTTCCAACCTTAGTTTCTGAAAGCAATGCCTTGATCAGAATGGGCTTCTGGCCAGGAGGAGACAGAGATGGAAATCCTTTCGTTAAGTCGGAAACGTCTCTTAAAGTGGCTGAAACATTACGCGAAAGTATCATTAAATGTTATTATATGGATGTTCGTCGACTTAAAAGAAGACTTACATTCAAAGGTGTTGAAAATGTACTCGCAGATCTTGAGAAAAAACTTTATAACAATCTTTTTATACCAGGGCATAAAACTGACCTCAATAAAGAGGGGGTACTGGAAGCATTGTATAAAATAAAGGACACATTAGTCAAAGAACACAATGGCCTTTTTGTAAATCTGGTAGACAATTTTCTGAGTAAAGTTCATGTCTTTGGTCTATTCTTCGCTTCACTTGATATTCGTCAGGATAGCTCTGTTCACGGACAGTTGCTTGAAGTTATAGCCGAACAAACGGTCCTTTTGCCAGAAGGGTATAAAAAAATGTCAGATGATGATAAAATCAGTGCCTTGATGAAGGTCAAAGGTACCGTAGACTCATCTATAATTGACAATGACTTGTTGAAGGATACATTAGATACAATGTCTTCAATCAAGACAATTCAGAAAATCAATGGAGAGGAAGGATGCCACAGATATATCATCAGTCATAGTACAAGCGCACTTAATGTCATGGAGGTTTATGCACTCCTTACTCTTGCAGGATGGAAGCAGAAATCCATGACAATTGATATTGTTCCGCTGTTTGAAACAATTGAAGACCTTAGAAATGCCGCAGCTGTGATGAAGGACCTTTATGAAAATAAGACCTATCAAAAACATCTGGAGCAAAGAAATAAAATTCAAACCATCATGCTTGGATTCTCCGATGGTACAAAAGATGGAGGATATATGATGGCCAATTGGAGTATCTATAAGGCCAAAGAGGAGTTAACCATGATGGCTAAAGAGTATGGAATACAGGTTGCATTTTTTGATGGAAGGGGAGGCCCTCCTGCAAGAGGTGGAGGAAAAACCCATCAGTTTTATGCCTCAATGGGTAAAAATATTGCTAATAAGGAAATACAACTTACTGTTCAGGGACAAACAATTAGTTCAAATTTTGGAACTACTGATTCAGCCTTGTTTAACATGGAGCAGTTACTGCATGCAGGAATCAGCAATGCCTTGTTCTCCACCATGGATGAAACATTTACAGAGCAGGAAGATGAGTTAATGCAACTTTTGTCAGATGAGAGTTTTAAAGCATATAGTACGCTTAAAAATGATCCTAATTTTCTTGAATATTTGAATTTTGCAAGTCCTCTTCGTTACTATGCTGAAACGAATATTGGAAGCAGACCTTCCAAGAGAAAAGCAGGAAAATTAAATCTGAATGATTTGAGAGCTGTACCATATGTAGGAGCATGGAGTCAGTTAAAGCAGAATCTACCAGGATATTATGGGGTTGGAACTGCTTTTGAAAAAATGGAGAAAGCTGGCAGATGGAAAGAGGTAAAAAATCTGTATGAAAAATCTCTATTCTTCAAAACGCTGTTAAATAATTGTGAAATGGCTATGAAAAAATGCTTTTTCCCTTTAACAGCATACCTTTCAAAACATCCTAAATATGGAAGTCTTTGGAATATGATCCATGATGAGTTTGAAAGAACGTCTAAATACATATTGAAACTCTCAGGTACAAAAGAACTAATGGGGGATAAACCAATGGACTTATTGTCGATTCAAATGAGACAGAGAATCGAATTGCCTTTGATCACGATTCAGCAACATGCATTGACCAAGATTCGTGAAATGGAAGAGAAGGGAGTAGACGGTCCATTGAAAAAAACTTATGAAAATATGGTGATGCGTTGTTCTTTCGGAATTATTAATGCTGAAAGAAATTCAGCCTAATTATAAGATGGAATATTGGTTTTGTAATATTTAATGTATGTATTTAATGATCCTCAAATCACCTTGAGGATCATTTTTTTTATCATTGTTTTTTCCACATTCTTTCATTTTCAGCTCGTAATGTTATATTTGTGTGATAAAGAACGCTTTTGATGATCATTTTTTATTTCCCAGTATATGTCAAGATTCTTAAGAAAAGTCCTCAGGGTTGAAGAGAATGAAACTTCATCTCTTTTATGGATAATTGGTTTAGGTGTTTTCATAGGAATTGCGATTTCTCTATTCGACCTTGCTTCTGTTTCCGTTTTCCTGGAACATTTTGACAAGACTTATTTACCGGGAGCCATGATTTGTTCCGGGCTTCTCACAGTGTTTGTTTCAAATACCTTTATTAGTATTTACAATTGGATTTCCTTTTCAAAAGTAAGTATCATAGCTTCTCTGGTACTATTAGTAATTCCATTTTCAATTTTACTAATATCTCATTATGCCGCAGGTCTTGCCATTACATATATTGCATTTGTTTTGACCGGGCCTTTAACTGCTCTGGCTTTATTGTTATTCTGGGGGTTGTTTGAAAGGTTGTTTGACCTTGCCCAAGGGCGACGACTTTCAATGAGTGCAGAGAGTGGTATGGTGGTAGCAATGGTCAGTATATTATCTGTTATAGCTCTTTCTGAACATAGTTTTTTCAATAAAATTTCAAATCTATACCTGATCTCCTGTATTAGCTTCGGAGTAACCTTTTTTATATTTATTGCCATCTCTATCCGCAAGACTTTCCTGACGATAATAGAAATCAATGTACAATACATCAAAGCTTATAATAACTATAATAAACTAATAAAACAGAATTATACTCTCCTGTTAATATTGTTTGCGCTTCTTTCAGGACTTACTTTTTATTTCACGGAATATTTCTATTTGGTTTTTGTAGAAGATCAGTATGCTGGTGCTGGAAAAACTATTGATTTTCTTTCAGGTTTTTCAGCTGCTATAATTGGGTTAGGTTTTCTTCTTCAACTCTTTGCTGCCAGATGGATAAATGCTAAATATGGATATTTAACAAGTCTTTTAATTCTTCCAGGATTTTTAGCATTGTTTACAATGATATTTCTGGTATTGGGTATTGTTGAAGGATATGACCCAACTAAATCAGTTTTCTTTTTCCTTTTCATGCTGGTTTGTATCTCTAAACTTCTTTCTGTGAGCCTGTTCAAATCCCTGGAGTTTTCTACTTTCAAGTTTTTCTTTATGCCACTTGATCATTTGCTAAGGTCAGATGTTCAGTCAAAAATAGAAAGAGTGGTACGAGAAGCGGGCAAAGCAGTAGCTGGATTGTTATTAATTGTTGCATTAAGATATATAAAGGTTGAATTTATTCCGGTATTCCTTCTTGTTTTATTAGGGGTATGGGCATATGTAGCTGTCAGAATGAATAATGCTTATAGGGAAAAGCTTATAGTAAGTCTTGATATGCCTGAAGAAATTGAGAAAAAAGATAGAGCAGCTTCTGGAATTATTGATGAACTTTCGTTTGCTATTTTAAATAATCCTGGTAAAAATCTTCAGACTTATCTTAATCTGTTAAAGATTTTAGACCCTCATGTACATAAGGGTATTGTCTTAGAATTACTGAAAAATGAAGACGAAGAAATTCTCAAAATTGCATTAAATGAGGCTTCTGAGTTATGTCTTCTGCCAGCAATTCCGGTATTATCTGCTATTAAAAATTCCAGATTTTATCCTGTTCTCAGATGTAGAGACTTGCTGGATAAAGTATTCACTCAATTGAATGCTGCTGAATTCCGACTGGAAAAGGTAAAATATATTGAGCAGTTAACACTTTCAAAATTAAGAAAAGAAAGGGTTTACGGGGCACTGTTATCAGCCTATTCTGAGGACTCAATTAAACCCCGGCTTTTAAATAAATTGTTCAGGGATGTAGATGGAAAAGTACGTTATAATGCAGTCGTATCATCAGCAGATTCTGCTAATTCTGATCTTCAGAAGAATCTAATAGAAAAGCTTTCAGAACCTTTTTACAGCAATGGTGCATTGGCAGCTCTTGTCGCTACAGGTGAGAAAATTTTACCTGCTGCAGAAAATGCTTTTTATCTTACAGGTCAAGAGGAGAAAATTCAATTAAGGATCGTGCAGGGTTATGGAAGAATGGGGACTGAAAATGCAGTTCAATTACTTTTAAAGAAACTTTCATACAGAAACCATAATGTTGCCCGTGCTGCATTTGAAGCATTGAGCCGGTCAGGTTATAATATTACAGGTGACAGGGTAATTCAATTTAAAGCAGAGCTTGAAGAATATACAAGTGTACTGGTGTGGAATATGTCTGTTTACCTTGATCTGGTTAGCTTTCAAGCTTCAGACGTGATCATTCAGGCAATGCTTTCAGAAATTGAAAGCAATTATGACAGCATTTTTAAATTACTCTCTCTCCTTTACGATCCTAAAACCATTGCCCTGGTAAAGGAAAATATATTTTCAAAAGATGCAGAAAAGAGTGAGTATGCCTTCGGTTTACTGGAAGTAACACTCGGAGAAGAAATGAAGCCATTCCTGCTTCCGGTATTAAATACTGCTTCTTATGAAGATAAACTGGAAAGAATGCAAGAATACTTTCCATCAGAACCATTGGATATCCTGGAGATTTTATATGATCTTGTTCAGCGGGATTACAAGTATGTAAACAGATGGTCGAAAGCCTGTGCCCTTAAAGAACTGGCTGAACAGAAGGTGGAAATCAATACTGATATATTTGTAGCCAATATCATCAATCCTGATCCTCTGCTAAAGGAAACGGCATCTGTTGCGCTTTATATTAAAGCACCTCATTTATTCCCTGTTGCCTTCGAAAGGTTCAGAAGGGAATTGGGAGCAAACTTTAGCAAAGATGTAGTAAGTAAAATCCTTATTTCAAATATTTCCGGCAATCATGAATATGTAATGCTTGAAGAAGGGAAGCTGGAAGTAAGTGAAAACAAAGAATCGATTAATCAGGCAGAAGCAAGAGAATATTTTACTTCTCCTAATTTGAAATTTGAAATTATCAGATTTTTAAAAGACGTTGATGATTTTAGATTTGTCCCTGGTATAATTTTAATGGAGGTTGCCAAAGTGACCTCATTTTATGAATTTAAACAAGGGGAAACTATTGCAACGTTTGAAAGACCCGAAAATATTGATTACTATTTTATCCGCTCAGGAAAAATATCTGTGAATAACGCGGAAGGAAATAGGGAAGTAGTATCAGAGAGTGGTTTTGTTAATAATTTTAATTATTTAAGTTCAGCAGATTTTAAAATAGAACTCATTGCTCATACAGACTGCTCTGTTTATAAAGTAAAACAGGAGGAGTTTAATGAAGTAATGTCATTCTTTGAAGATATCCCATCTTCTATTGTTAAAAATAAGAAAAATCCCAAGGTATAATAAGGTTTAAATTTTTAAATGAAACTCTATGGAAGATTCGAATTTATATTTATTGCCTGACTGCCCGTCAATAAATACAGGTGAAAACCTTTGGATTGATTATCTTATAAAATATCTTTCATTTGGTCTTTCTCAAAAGGGATTTAATGTAAAGGTGTTGAAAGACTTTAATGATCCATTTGACGAAAATGGAACTGTTGTTTATCTTCCTGTATTTTCTTCATATTCTCTTTCTTCTAAAGATTTTAAAGAACGTCTTGAAAAGATTATATCATCACCATCTATATTAAAGTATGGACTTGTAAAAGAAGAAAAGGCATTAAATCCTACCGCAAAATCATATCCGGGCCTTAAGCTTTCTAAACTTTTTCTCCTGGATCCAGAGAATGGAAACGAGGTTCTGGAAAAAGATATTTTTAAAAAGGAGTTTCTGAATTTTTTCCTTTTTAAAATTTATGATTTATGTGCAGAGCTGGAACGAGAGTGTAATAGCAGGATTGCAAACACTTTTACTCTAGATAAGTCAAAGTCGTTGTACCTAGCAGAAGTAACAAGAGATTTAATACCGGTAAGGGAAGAAATAAGAAGGGAGCTTTTGCAATTAGGATACAAGGTTTATCCTATTAGCCCTATATTAGGATCAAGTAAGGAAAAGGAAAAGATAATTAATGAACAGATAAAGAATTGTGTTTTGTCTGTTCATCTCTTGGGAAAGATATTTGAAGAATCTTCGGAAGGAAATATTCCTAATTACAGTCTGGAAAATCAGGTCGCTGCTCAATATTATATTGATAAGGTTGAAGGAAAAAGTCAGGATTTTAAAAGGATTATATGGATTCCTGATAACCTTGTTATTCAAAATGAAAATCAGAAAAAATTTATTAGTCAGGTTCATAAAGAGAGGAATCATTATGCCGGAGCTGATATAATAAAAAGTACAGTAGAGGAATTGAAGGATATTATCATTGAAAAACTTACCTCCAATGATGCAGTTTCCTCATCAGACAATACAAGTGGAGAAGGTGGCAGGCACAAAGCTGTCTATATTGTGAATAGTGAGAAAAATAAAGATGGAGCTGAGTCAGTAAAGTTTATGCTTGAAGAGTTTGGATATGAGGTTTTTTTGAACAAGGTCACGATCGACAAAGAGAAAATAGAAAGAAGTAGTTCTATTCTGTTTTACTATCATAATGAAAAATCAAGTTGGCTGAGGAGTAAAATGTGTGAGCTATATAAGCTCAAGTCCTGGGAATATACAAGCACATCATTCCGAAGAGGTGTTATTAATTTTGAAAATGAAGAATTACCTAGTGATGAAATTTTCAAAAATGTATATCATGTAAAAGCCGATGGCCAGATTGATAAAGAAGTTTTAATATCATTTTTTAATACAGCTTTTTAAATAAAAAAGATGCTTTCAACAAAAACATCAGGAAAAGTAAAGTCGGGAAAAAAGGTTTCTCAAGTGAGAAATCTCCAGGAAGAGAAACCTAATCCGTTTCCGGGTCTCAGACCATTTAGGTATGAGGAAAGTCATTTGTTTTTTGGAAGAGAGGGACAAATAGACGAGGTACTTAAAAAACTTGTAGATCATAGGTTTGTAGGAGTTATAGGAACTTCAGGTATTGGAAAGTCTTCTTTTATGTATTGTGGATTGCTTCCGGTAATTTATGGAGATTATAGAACCGAAGATTCATCTCAGTGGGAGGTATCTATTTGTAGGCCGGGAATTGCACCAATTAAAAATCTTTCTGATGCCCTTATAGATAGTGAAATCAAAAATGAAGAGGATCCTGAGAAAAAGGAAATCATGTCAAATATGAATTTTCTGACACTCAAAGGTAGTTCGTATGGATTGGTTGAATTAATAAAATCTAAAATAAGGAAAGAAAAAAAGAACCACCTCATTTTTATAGACCAGTTTGAAGAACTGTTCAGATTTAAAAGTACGGATGACCAAGCTGTAGACGAGGCTTCAGCATTTATTAAAATTTTAACAGAGGCTGTCAGTCAGAGGGAAATTCCAATCTATGTTGTCATTACAATGAGATCAGATTTTGTTGGTGACTGTTCTCAGTTTCCCAAATTGACAAGGTTAATCAATGACAGTCAGTTTTTGATTCCCCAAATGACGAGAGAAGAAAAGAAGCAGGCTATTTTGGGACCAGTTTCTGTAATGGGAGGTAAGATAGATGATCGGCTTGTTCAACAACTTTTAAATGATGTGGGAGACAATGCAGATGCTTTACCAATTATGCAGCATGCATTGATGAGAACATGGGATTATTGGCAAAGAAATGGAGATTCGGATTTCATGGAGATTTCTCATTATGAAGCTGTGGGGGGAATGCAAAAAGCCTTGTCTGTACATGCTAATGAGGCATTCAATGAACTTAATGAAAATCAGAAACGGATATGTGAAAAGATTTTCAAGTCAATTACAGAAAAAGGGGATGAAGGAAGGGGAGTGCGAAGACCAGCGAAACTTTCGGATATTGCAGTGATTGCAAATGCTCCGGTTACAGAAGTGACAGAGGTAGTAGATCATTTCAGAAAACCAGGAAATACATTATTGATGCCTCCTTCAAATGTGAAGCTGGAGGAAAATAGTGTTATTGATATTTCTCATGAAAGTCTGATGAGAATATGGGTAATGCTTACCAAGTGGGTTGAGGAAGAGGCGGAATCAGTAAAAATGTATCTTCGTTTAGCTGAAGCAGCCGAGATGCATCAGCAAGGGAAGTCTGGCCTATGGAGGCCGCCAGATCTGCAAATAGCCCTTAACTGGCAGGCAGAACAAAATCCTTCTAAAATTTGGGGACTGCGCTACCACAAGGCTTATGAAAGGACCATGCTATTTCTTGATTTCAGTAAAAAAGAATTCGAGAGAGAGCAAATTATGAAGGAGAAAATGCAGCGGAGAAGATTAATCGCTGCAAGAATAACTGCACTTATCCTTGGCCTGGGAGCTATTATTGCCTTTTTATTCTTTATATATGGAGAGCAGCAGCGAAGAGAAGCCGAAAAGCAAAAGGCTGAAGCTAGAAGACAATCTAAAGTAGCAGAAGAGCAGGCAAAAATTGCAAAAAAGGAAAGTGAAAAGGCCAGAGCGAGCGAAAGGGAAGCTTTGGAGCAGAAGAAGATTGCTTTAAGTGAAACCGAGAAAGCTTTGAAGAATGCTCAGTTGGCAAAAGAACAGAAATTGTTGGCTGAACTTGCGACAAAAAATGCTCTAATAGAAAAGGCCAAGGCAGAGAAGGCTCATCAAATAGCTTTGACTGAAGAAAGAAAAGCATTTAACCTTAGAATGCTTTCTATAGCAAAATCAATGGCAATAAAATCTGTAAGCCTTGTAGATAAAGAGCAAAAGGGAATTGTAGCTCAACAAGCGTTTTTGTTTAATAAAGAACATGGAGGGAAAGATAACGATCCTGATATTTTTGATGCCATGTATAACGCTATAAAATCTCTTGGAGATTCTACATTCAGGCCTCTAAAAGGACACTCTCAAAACGTTCGTGCGCTTTCAACAACAATAACAGGAAAGATGATTTATTCCGCCGGAAGTGATGGTAAAATTAATCGCTGGGATCCGAAGAAGGAAGATGGATCGAAACAATTAATCAGTGAATCACCTACGCATATACATAAATCAATTGCATTGAGTCCGGATAATAAATTTCTGATTGCTGGTGGTGATTATCCATTCTTACAGTTATTTGATTTATCTCAGGTTGGTGCTAAACCTAAAATATTTAAGTCAAAAACAACTGAAAACTGGTTCCTTGGATTTACGAAAGATTCGAAAAGTATTATTTCTGCAGGTAGTGATAAAAAGATACACCAATGGGATGTTGAAACTGCCACTTCTCAGGAAATCGTAATCAGTGATTCTAAAATCAATGCTATTGCAACTAGTCCAACATCTAATCTCGTTGCGGCAGCTAAAGGAAATGGAGATGTTATTTTAATTGATCTGGATAAGAAAAATCAGGAATCGATTTTATTTCATGATAATGTGCCTGTGGTATCAATAGTATTCAGTAAAAATGGACTGTTGCTCGCTGCAGGAGATGAAAAAGGAATTGTTCGTATTTGGAATATGCAAACCAAAACAATTCTTGCAACTCTTTCAGGGCATACAGCAAGGATTAACAATATCAGATTTAGCAACGATGGAGAGAAACTGGCTACAGGTAGTTTTGATAAAACTGTCCGAATCTGGAATATGCTGAATATATATGACGCTCCTATTGTTCTTAAAGATCATGATGATTGGGTTTGGTCAATTGAATTTAGTCCTGATGGCAATAAGCTGCTTGCCGGCTGTAAGGACAATAAGATAAAAGTATGGCCTACAAAAATTGAATTGATGAAAGACATCGTTTGTGACAAAGTGAGCAGGAATATGAATAACAAAGAGTGGGAACAATTTGTGGGGGATGATATAAATTATGAAAAAACTTGTTTAGATAAACCGAAAGGAAACGGAAAATGAATTCATTAGCATCCAAATTTCTATTAACTACATTTTTAATTTCCATATCTGCAATTATATGTCAGGTTTCTGCCCAGACCAGCGATTGCGGACAAGTGCTATCAAAAGCTCAGGATTTATATAAAGAAGGTAGAATTTCTGAAATAGCCGATATACTTGAACCATGCCTGAATGAAGGTTTTACAAAACAGGAGAAAGTAGAAGCATATAGACTATTAACCTTGTCAAGTCTTTATTTTAATGAGAGGGAAAAAGCAGAAAAATCCATGACTCTTTTATTAAAAAGTGGACCGGAGTATAAATTAAGACCAACAGATCCTAATGAGTTTGTCCAGCTTTATAATAGCTTCAGAACTACACCATATTTATTGATAGGTGGAAAGTTTGGGGTAAATGTTTCCGATATTGATATCAAAAGGAATTTTAGTTATGAAAATTCTCAGGTAAATATCGGGGATTATAATTCCAAAGCAGGTATTCAGGGTGGTGTCTTTGTACAGATTCCTTTATACAAAAGATTTTCATTGTTAACAGAGGTATTGTATACACAAAAGAGGTTTGTTTTTAAAGAAAGGCTTTTTAATTATTCAACTATTGAACTACCGGAAACTCAAACGTATTTTGAAGTTCCAATACTTCTTAATTTTAACTTTGGAAGAGAAAAATGGGTCCCTTATGTAAATGCCGGTATATCTATTTCTTATCTGGCAAAATCGAAAATGTCTCCATTAAGAAAAGATTCTCTATATATAGGAGGAGGACGTGAGGTGAAAGAAGGAGAAATTGATGTCACAGATTTAAGACAAAGATTGAATTATAACCTTATTTTAGGAGCTGGTATAAAAGTTAAAAATATTATTGGAAGGGGGTATATTTTTCTGGATGTGAGGTATTGTCATGGATTGAATAAACTTAACGATCCGGATAAAAGGTATTCTAATGATGATCTTATGTACAAGTATTTTTATACCGATAGCGATTTTAAAATAAATTCTTTCCAGTATTCATTAGGATATTCTTATCCTTTGTATAAACCAAAGTTGAAGAGAAAGACTAAAGAAAAGTATGAATGAGTTTAAGATTTAGAAAAGTTTACCAAATAAAAGAAGGAGGAATAATAAATTCCTCCTTCTTTTATTTTAATGCCTTATCCAGGATCTTAACTCTTCCCTGCTTTCCTCCTTTTGCATTTTTTAGGTAGAACTTTGCATCTCTGGAAATCTTGTTGTAATTACGATACATTTTTTTTGCATTAGGCTTAAATTTATAGTAACAGGAGAAAGTTAATCCATCCACGTTCCTGGGCTTTTTCTTTTGCCTTATCAGCTTACTTTCTATCATGAGACAAATCATATCCGTATAAGACTGATCTTTCTCCTCCATTTCACTTTTGCCTTTAACTTTTCTTATAGAATAGAAATCTGTACTATCAAGAATTAGAAATGTCCATTCTTTACCTTTCTTTATTCCGAATAGGTCGTACTTATTTCCTTGCGGTGTTTTACCTGTCAGGCTTGGCTGCAGTGCTTTTAAAGCAGTTATATGCTCTTCACGTAAAAGTCGTGATGAGTCCAGCGGATTTTTCTGTTCCAAAGAAACTTTATTTTGATTACCTCCAGCAATAGCATAAGAGAATAAAGGAAGGGAAAATAGACAAGTTAAAAAGTGTTTTTTCATAGACGATTCTAAAGCTACAATATTAAAAAAAATATTTTTTCTTTCTAAGTAAGTTTCATGAGAAAAAGCTCGCTTTTTTTAGAAAAAAAAATATCTTTGTGTCTGCTTACAATTAGTATTTAAACTTTGTTTAATGGCCAGCAATCTCCATTTTTAAGAATGCATAAAGTAAGATTAATTTTAGAATCATAGTTTTATAAGCGATTATGCTCAATAAAAGTTTAATTTTTTGGTTAGTTTGTTCAGTCCTTTTATTACAGCAGATAGATTCATTTGGTCAAGGTGTTTTGAGGGATCTTATAGATAATACTGTTGACAAAAAGCAGGGTAAGGTAGCTGAAGAAAAAAAGAAAGAAGAAACAGTTAATATTCTCAAAGATTCATTACAAAAGCTCATAGCCAAAAGAGATTCTCTCAAGCAAGAAGATCCAAAGGTTCTGGATGTAGCTGTGCAGTTTGATACCACGGAATTTAAGAAAAGAAACTTCTCGGTTAAATCAAGAAAGCCTAATTTTAATCTTACAAGTGAAGAAGGATGGCAGAAGGAATTCTTGATTACTAATAACAAGGTATACAAGAAAAACCACAAGTTAGACTCAACTAGGCATGTATTTGGCTGGCATCCATATTGGATGGGAAATGCATACAAGAGTTATAACTTTTCTTTGTTATCTGTAATTGCTTATTTTAGCTATGAACTGGATCCCAATACAGGATCTTATTTTAATATCCATGAGTGGAAGACTACAACTCTGATTGACTCTGCACATGCTCATGGTTGTAAGGTAGTATTAAGTGTTACAAACTTTGGTACTGGGAATAATGGTAAATTTTTATCCAATATAAGTGCACAAAAAACCTTTATTAATACTCTGATTACATTATTAAGAGAGAAAAATGCGGATGGTGTGAATATTGATTTTGAAGCTATTTCTTCATCTAACAGATCTGATCTTACTAACTTTATCATAGATTTATCATCAAGTTTGAGAGCTGCCAAAAAGGATTATCTCATAACAATTGCTTTACCAGCTGTTGATTTCGATAATGTTTATGAAATGCAACAGCTGTCAAAGTATGTTGATATGTTCGTAATCATGGGCTATGAGTTTTATGGAGCAAATAGTAAGGTAGCAGGTCCAGTAGCCCCAATTAAGAGTGGCAATGTTTGGTGGCCTTATAATCTGGAAAGAGCTGTTGATGAATATTTGGTTGCGGGAGTTCCGCCTGGAAAACTACTTTTAGGATTACCATATTATGGTGCGGAATGGCAGACTAAAGATTTAAAGTTTCCTAGTAAGGTGGAGGCTTTTGTTGGATACTCCATGTATAGAAGTATCAAAAATACACATGGTGAACTTTTATGCTGTGATGATGAAGTCAGCGGCAGTAAATTCCATGTATACAGAGATGACCAGAATAGGTACAGACAAATCTGGTTTGAGGACCAAATCTCCTTGGGTAAAAAGTATGACTGGATAAAAGAGAAAAAAATTGGAGGTGTAGGTATTTGGGCTTTGGGATATGATAATGGTCATACGGAGTTATGGGAATTATTGGCAGATAAATTTTCATTAAAAGAAGACTCTGTGGTAAAACCTAAAGTCTTAAAGGCTTCTGTTCGAAAACCTAGATTCTCCTGGCAGATGATGTTATCCTATGGTGTACGAATACTTCAAAATCCAAGGGTACTTGTTACTAACCCAAGACCGCTATTTATCGTATTTGGCTCATTAATGGGAATCAGTATTGCTGGTTTTCTAGTATTGTTGAGGTATGGTTATCGTTTTAAGCGATATTGGAAAATTATTTTACAAGGTGGGATTTCATTGGTAATTCTTATACTTCTCGGTCTTATATTCTTTACTTTAAAATATGCAGGTTTACGTGAAGTTGCATTTTTGTTAGGTGGATTTATATTAGCAGGAATATTATTTCTTATTTTTAGCAGACAGTTTTTGGTTGAAAGAGATTTACCTTAAACCTATTATTTTTATAGATGATATATTCAGTATTAAATATAATTGGAGAACGACTCAATTTTTACCTAAAAAACAGATTTGCTTTAGGTGAAGATAAAGTCATTTTGTCCAATATAGTAAATCAGGACGGAAGCCTTGCTATCACTGAGTCGGATAAAGTCGTCATTACTTTAGTCAATATTCAGGAAGAAACTATAACCAGCAGATTAAACTCCACTGTTAATATGGCTAGACCAATTAACTTGAATATCTATGTTATGTGTTCAGCTTATTTTACAGATAAGAATTACCCGGAAGCTTTAAAGTTTTTATCAGCTACTTTAAGTTTTTTTCAGTCTAACTGTGTATTTACTCATAGCAATACTCCTGATTTAAATAGAAATATAGAGAAGCTGACTTTTGAAATAGTAAATCAGGACTTACAAAATCAAAGTCATTTGTGGGGAACTCTGGGAGGTAAATATCTACCTTCAATTTTGTATAAAGTCAGAATGGTGACTGTTCAGGAAGGTAATTTTGAAGATGACTATACAAGGGTTTCAGGCTTTAGCAGTATCATATAAAAATTAAATGACTTGAACAATGCTCGATATAAGCTTTAATTATAAAACACTTTTTAAATTAGCTATTGAGCATAATTTTTATGCTGATAAGCCAGGCGAAGATTTGAAGATTGTTTTAGCATCTGAAAGTACAGGCTTATTTCGTAAGCTTGATCTCATTACCAAAGAAGATGCAGGAGAATGTTTTTTTCTTTATGCACCTGAGAAAGTAGAAGGCTTATTAAACCTAATTGAGAAAAAAGAATTAAAATTAACTTACTTATTATATACTAGGAATCAATATTTTTCTAACTTTACTGATGTTTCATTAGAAAATAGCTCGAAAATTTTTTACTTTTCCAACAATCGGGTAACCAAAGACAATGAAACCCTTTTATTGCATCAGGGACAATGTGTAGGAGATAAAGAAAGATATTCTTTAAAAAAGGAAATTGTACTGCTTGGCGGAGATAAAGGAAGTAAATTTGTATTTAAAAATGATTTCAATCAGGTTGTCTTAGTTAAAGAAGTTGCTCCAGGTGGGAGTTTAGCTATCAATAATACACACTTGCCATTGGGTCTTTATTTCCTTTATGAAAATGAAGCTTTAAAAGATTCATTTGTGTTGTATACAAATGTTCCAATCCTAAAACCTGTTGGAATTATTGATATTTCGTTAACTGGAAGTATTAAAGAAGAACTCATAGATGGGATAAAGAGTTTTGATATTCCGTTTTATAGTTATAAAGTAGTATTTAATTCCAGATCGACCTTTTGGAAATATTTATTAATAAGTAAGTATAATACTGGATTAAAAAATACCGTAATTGATAGCGGTTCCGGAGATTTAAAATTTTCAGGTCCGCAGGAGGTAAAGCTGAATAACGGAGCTAGTGCAATAATGTTTATCTCAGATCAACCTTTGCCATTAAAGCAAAGGTATGATTACAGGTTTCAATTGAAGAACGTGAAGAATGGAAGCTCGGGGGGGAAAGTAATAATGGATAAATTACCATTCGCTTCATTTGAAATGATAAAACCTGAGTCACGGGATGAGAAATCCAAAATTTTTTCTGAAATAATTATTCACATATAATTTTTACAATTAATAACTATGGCGCAAACTTTAGCAACCCCCGGCGTTTATATTGAAGAAAAAAATGCCTTTCCTAATTCTGTTGCCGGTATACCTACTGCCATTCCGGCATTCATTGGATATACCGAAAAAGCAATAAGAGAAGGAGAGTCTTTAATCAACCAGCCGGTAAGAATCACATCTCTTGCGGAATACCACAGCATTTTTGGTGCAGGAGTAAAAACCACATTTAGTATTCAGCAAAGTCAAGGATCATCTTTTGATTTTCAAGTAGACGGTGCATCTTACAAGCTTGTTCAAGACAGTGAATCAAGATTTCTTTTCTATGATTCATTGAGATTGTTCTTTGCAAACGGAGGTGGAACTTGCTACATCGTTTCTGTTGGTACTTATTATAAAGCAGAAGCAAGTCAATCTGATGATGATTACTACAGCTCAGCTTCTGGACCAAAGCTAAATTCAGTTTCTAAAAAAGCTTTAGAAGATGGTCTTATAGCATTGATCAGCGAAGAAGAGCCAACTATGGTAGTCGTTCCTGAAGCTATTGAATTGGAAGAAGGTGACTGTTTTGCACTTCAACAGGCAATCATATCTCATTGCGGTTACAAAATGAAGAGCAGATTTGCCATCCTTGATGTATTCAAAGGAACAGCGGCAAGAACTTATGATAGAAATGACGTAATTACGAGATTCAGAGAAGGTGTTGGTAGCAACTTCCTTGCTTATGGATCTGCTTATTACCCATTCCTGAATACTTCAATTGTACAGAACGAAGAAGTAGGCTTTAAGAACATTTCAAATCTTGATGTTTTGGAAAGCCTTCTTAATAAAGAAGTCGATCGTTCTACTGATGATAAAAAGAAATCAGACGAAATAAAAACTGAGATCAGAAAAATATCGAATCCTGATGCAGACGCTGAAGGAGTTAATCAGACTTTAAAAGTTGTTAGCCCAGTATTCAAGTCTATCTTAACAAAAGTTAGAAACCTTCTGAACGTACTTCCCCCAAGTCCTGCAATGGCTGGTATTTACACCGCTATTGATAATTCACGAGGTGTATGGAAAGCTCCTGCTAATACTAGTATTGCTTCTGTTATTTCCCCTGTTGTAAAATTAACTCATGATGATCAGGAAGACCTGAACCTTACTGTAACAGGTAAATCAGTTAATGCGATAAGATCATTCATCGGCCAAGGTACAATAGTTTGGGGAGCAAGAACTCTGGACGGAAACAGCCAGGATTGGAGATACATAAACGTAAGAAGAACCTTGATATATATAGAACAATCTATAAAATATGCAGCTAAAGCTTATGTATATGAGCCAAACACTTCTAATACCTGGGTTTTGGTTAAAAGCATGATCTCTTCATTCCTGAATGATCTTTGGAAACTTGGTGGTTTAGTTGGTGCATCTCCTGAGCAGGCTTATCAGGTTGAGATTGGTCTTGGTTCAACAATGACTCCGAATGATGTTCTTGATGGTGTTATGAGAATTTCTGTGAAAGTAGCAATCTCCAGACCTGCTGAGTTTATCGTGATCACATTCCAGCAAAAAATGCAGGAATCATAATTGATTGGTTGAATTTTTAATTAAACAGAAAATTACTTTTAATAATAAAAAGATAAAAATATGGCAGATACACAATGGCCCATTCCTAAGTTCCACTTTTCAGTAGAAATAGGAGGAACTTCAGTTGGATTCCAGGAGGTTTCTGGATTAAGCATGGAAACTCAATTTATTGAGTACCGCGCAGGAAATGATTCAACATTTTTAACTCAGAAAATACCAGGTCTTAAAAAGAATGGAAACATCACTTTGAAGAAAGGTATGTTTCATGGAGATGAATTGTTCTGGCATTGGTGGAATGATGTTCAGGTAAATAAAGAAAGAAGAGAAACTGTAATTATTAACCTGCTTGATGAAGAAGGAAATCCTCTTTTTACATGGACAGTCAACAATGCATTCCCAATTAAGTTCTCTGCACCTGATTTGAAATCGGATGCAAATGAAGTGGCAATAGAAACTCTTGAGCTTGCTCATGAAGGTATAGTGCAGACTCTTGCTTAATTAAATTAATTTTACGGAAGTAAATAATGGCAACTGGAACTTCAACTTCCAAGAAAAAACCTTCTGCTGGTGGAGCGTCAAAGTACTATCCACCTGTTGGATTTCACTTTAGGGTTAGAATTGTTAATACCAATGACAGCTCGGGTTTAGATTCAAATTTTCAGGAAGTCTCAGGCATTTCTGCTGAAATACCCACTGAAGACTTTTATGAAGGAGGGGTGAATTCATTTACTTATAAGCTTCCAAAAACAATGAAATATTCACCTTTACAGCTAAAGAGAGGCTTAGTGTCCTCTCTTTCAGCTTTAGGTGAATGGTGTAAAACAACTTTGATTAATGGCTTTGACCAGCCTATAGTTACTAAGGATGTTGTGGTAAGTTTGCTGGATGAAGAGAATGAGCCGCTCATGTCCTGGAAGTTTATAGATGCATATCCCACAAAGTGGAGTGTATCAACTTTTAATGCCCAAAATAATGATATTGTTATTGAAAGCCTGGAACTAACTTATAAGAGATTTGAGCAGGTAAAGGTTTAAAATTATGGCAATAGAAATTAAAGAATTAATTATTAAAATGACGGTTTCCTCCTCTAATAGTGAGAAGAGATCTGTGCAGCTGGAAATGCCTTCTTCTGTTAAAAATAAAATAGTGAAGGAATGTGTGGAAAAAGTTATGCAAAAATTACAATCAAAGATAGACAGATAGTATGGCTGCAAATCAAAGTGGATTGACTAAGATGGAAATAATCGGCTATAAAAAGTCGACCTTTGAAGATGAGCATGCCAGATTTAAGGTGCAGTTTAACCCAACAACTTTCAAACAGGAATATGCTGTTGAATTTGTTGAAGATGCACCTCCAGGTTCTACTGATAGTCCGCAGAAGTTGAAAAAAGCACCTTCAAAAAAACTGAATATTACTCTTACTCTTGATGCTACAGGAGTGACAGGACAAGCCGGAACAAATGGAAGTAAAACCATAGATATAATGGAAGAAATTAAAGCCTTTAAAAAAGCAACTTATGATTTTATTGGCTCAACGCATGATATACCATTTGTAAAAATTATATGGGGGGTGAACACATTTCAGGGACGATTGAGAAATCTAACCGTTACTCACAATATGTTCAAATCAAATGGAGACCCTCTGAGAAGTACTTTAGAAGCTTCATTTGAAAGCTCAAAAGAAGCCTCAAAACAAGCAAAGGAGCATGATCTTCAATCTCCTGATTTAACACATTTAAGGACAGTGAAATTTGGAGATACATTACCTTTAATGTGTAATGAAATTTATAATGATTGTTCTCTCTACTTAAAAGTAGCTAAGTTTAACAACCTGGTAGATTTTCGTAATCTGGAACCTGGTACAGAGATTATTTTTCCTCCAATAGTATGAGTACATCCCTGATCGCAAATGACACCAGCTTAGTAACCTGCGACATTCTTACTGATGGTGTTCTTATCCCTGGTGAACATCAGGTTGCCTCAGTTAATGTTTCAAGGGCAGTAAATAGAATTGGTACTGCAACTGTAACTATTGTTGATGGAGGATTTTCCGGATTAGCTGAAGATTTTCCCTCTTCTAATTCAGGGCTATTTGATCCTGGGAAGAAAATAACAATTAAGGCAGGCTATCATGCTAAAAACGAAATAATTTTTGAAGGTATTATTGTAAAACAGGGATTAAGCCTATCACAAGACAGTCGTAAGTTAATTATTGATTGTAAAGAGGAAGCTTATAAGATGGCTCTTGCCAGGAGCAATGCTATATTCCTTGATAAAACAGACAGTCAGGTTATTTCAGATCTAATCGGTAAAAGCGGTCTTACGGCAACTGTAACTTCTACAACAGCAACACATCCGGAACTTGTCCAATATTTTTGCTCTGATTGGGATTATATGCTGATGAGAGCTGATTTCAATGGGTATATTGTAGTTACGGAAGGAGCGAAGATTAAAGTTGGAAAGCCTGATGTTTCGTCTGCTCCAGTTGTTGAGGTGGTGAATGGACAGACTTTAATGGAAATAGACGTTGAAGTAGATGCGAGAAATCAATTTCCAAAAGTAACAAGTGTGGCCTGGGATATAGCTAATCAGCAGATTTTAGAGGCAAATTCTGGTAGCGTGACTATACCCGCAGTTGGTATTACCCCTGATAAATTAAGTAGTGTGCATGGAATACAGGAATACCAGCTTCAAACACCGGCAAATTTACCCAACAACGTACTTGAAGCTTGGGCAACCGGAAAGCTAACAAGATCTAAATTATCTATGTTGCAAGGGCAAGCTAAATTTATTGGTAGTTCCGTGGTTAAGCCGGATGTTGTTTTAACGTTGAAAGGCCTTAGCGATCATTTCAATGGTGATGTATATGTAAGTGCCGTGAATCATGTTATTGAAGATGGGGATTGGCTTACACAAGCTAGTTTTGGGATTTCATTTAAATCTTACTCCGAATCTAACAATGATATTGTAGCGCCCTCTGTTAGCGGAATCACCGCTGGAATAAAAGGACTTCAGACTGCAATAGTTAAAAAAATAGATGCAGATCCGGCAGGTCAGCACAGAATACAAATAAGTTATCCTACTTTGAAACAGGATAATATGGGAATCTGGGCCAGACTTTCTACATTTTACGCAACAAATGGGTCTGGGACATTTTTTATTCCTGAAATTAATGATGAAGTCATTATTGGTTTTCTAAATGAAGATCCAGAGCAGCCTATTATTTTGGGTTCAGTATATAGTGCTAAGAATGTTCCAGCCTTTACTTCTGAAGAAAAAAATAACACTAAATCTTTTGTCACCAGAAGTAAAATGAAATTAACTTTTGATGAAGAAAAGAAAATTATAACCATTATTACTCCAGGGAACAATAGCATTGTACTAGATGATGATAAAGGAGCTATAACAGCCACTGACAAGAATAACAATAAAATGGAGATGACTGATGCTGGAATAACCTTTGATTGTGTGAAGGATTTTACAATTAAGGCTCAAGGGAAAGTTATTATTGAAGCACAGCAAGACATTCAGGCTAAAGCTACCGGAAATCTTAAAGGAGAAGGAATGGCTGTTGAATTAAAAGGTAGTACTAAATTTGCCGCTGAAGCAGCGATGGCCGAGGTGAAAGGATCTGGTCAGACTGTTATAAAAGGTGGAGTGGTAATGATTAATTAATTTTAGAATTTTAATTTAATACAAATAGAATGCCTTTAGCTGCCAGAGCAGGAGATATGCATACTTGTCCAATGATGACACCAGGTACTCCACCTATACCACATGTAGGAGGTCCTGTGATGCCGCCTGGGTGTATGACTGTGCTAATTGGTGGAATGCCTGCTGCCAGGCTGGGAGACATGTGTACATGTGTTGGACCTCCTGATAGTATTGTTAAAGGGTCTGCTACAGTTTTAATTGGTGGTATGCCAGCTGCCAGAATGGGTGATTCAACGGCGCATGGCGGGTCAATTGTTTTAGGTTGTCCAACTGTAATGATTGGAGGTTAATATGAAGCATAAAAAAACATTTTTGGGTGTTGGATGGAAGTTTCCTCCAACTTTTGATAAAACCTCTGGAAGTATAATGCTTGTTTCAGAAGAAGAGGATATCAGAGAAAGTCTTTTTATTCTATTGTCGACCAAACCAGGCGAAAGAACTATGTTGCCGGAATATGGATGTGACCTGAACAAAATGATTTTTGAGTCTATTGATAGCTCTCTGATTACTGAAATGAAAGGAATGATTGAAAATGCCATTCTTTATTTTGAACCGAGAATCATATTGAATGAGGTTGACATCAGTCAGGATAAAACAAATGATGGTCTATTGCTGATAGATGTACAATATACTGTTAGAAAGACAAATAAAAGAAGTAATATGGTATATCCATATTATATTCTTGAAGGAAATGAAGCCCGCTTCAGGGCAGTAAATACTTTTTGATCTGACCAAACCAAAGCATGGAAGGTAATAAATTTATAAGACTTACAAGTGCCGGTACTTCCCAGGAAAGCAGGGCATTTCCTGCATTGGATTTTAATTATGTTAAAATAGATGAGCGTTCATTTGAAGATCTGTTAGTATTTTCTTCAGGTTTTTCAAGGCTTATCAATTTTTATAATTTAAAAAATAAAGTAGAAGGTGATTGGTCTGAGTTTCTGACCGACGAAACAGTAATTCTGGCTGCTATTATTGATTCTAATCCATCAGGAATAGAAATAAGTTTTAAGAATAATCTTAATAAGGCAATCCTTTTTAAAAGACCTGAAAAAAAGTTTTTTTACTTTAAAAAATGCTTCAAAGAAGTCTTTGACCTAGCGCTTCGCTTTGAGATTTGGCTGAGCAGGCTTAAAGCTGTTGAAGCTTTTTCTGGTGAAGAGTTGAAAATCAGAAATGAAATTTCAAGCGCAATTTCCAGTAAGTTGAATTTGTCTTTAAGAATTCTTATCGAGCAACAGCGTAACCTTAATGGATTCTTAACTGAAGATGAAACTATAGTTTTTAATTACCATAGATTTGATGAGATATGGGGAATTAAAGATTCATTGCAGGATGATAACCAGAAGAGGGATATTACTTCATTTAAAGGTGAGAGTGCCATAATTTCAGAGCAGCTTCAACTAAGTTTTCAGGCATTTTATGAAACTTTGTTATATCTGAAAATGAAGGCGCCCGATTATCTCCAGGAATCACTCAGAACAGATACTCATTATCCGGAAGTTTCTTTATTTCTGGCATTCTTAAAGCTTTTTCAGCATGCTCAGGGTGAAATCAATAATATTTCCAAAAGGCATCTAGATTTTTATTATAAAATAGCACTTCAGCAATCACCTAAAAATGCGATAAGAGATAAGGTTTACCTTTCGTTCAAAACATATGATACTTCTGTTGTAGCGCATGTTAAGAAAGGAACTGTATTTATTGGCAAAGAAGATGATAATGGAAAGGAAGTTTTATATACCGCAGATTACCCTTTGCTGGTAAATAAAGCTAAAATAGAGCGTCTTCGTTCAATCTTCATCGAGAAAAAATCTTTGAATGTAAGAGGTGTAGAAAAAATATTATTCAAAAATATTCTTTCCGCAGACTCTGACATAAAAGCATTAACAAGAAAAGCGGAGGATAATTTTCCTCGCAAATCATTTGCGACCTTTGGTGAAAGTCAGGATGGAAAAGGGGAGCTTGAAAAAACTATGGGAAATGCCACCATCGGTTTTGTCATTGCATCTCCTGTATTGTTTTTGAAAGAAGGGTATAGAGAAATTTCATTGAAGCTTCAGTTTCTGCCTGAAAAGTTTCAAGGTTTAATTCAGAAGCTTGTAGACATTGCTCATGTTGAAAAAAGCACTGAAAGTGAAATCTTCATTAAAAGTTTTTTAGATGCATTTCAGTTGGATATTACTGCTCCGGATGGTTGGTTCAGGGTTAGAAAATATGTGATTTCAAGGGAGGTGGATTCTTCTTCTTTAGTAATAAGATTTGACCTGGATGAATCGGATCCTGCTATTGTTAAGTATAATTCAAGTGTTCATAAAGGGATATATTCCTCTAAAGCTCCGCTGATAAAAATTGGCTTGAATAGCGATACTTATATTTATCCTTATTCACTGCTTAAAGACATGATACTTGAAGAAGTTGATATCAAGGTAAATGTAACAGGAGTAAAGGATCTTGTTCTATATAACAATATGGGACAGCTTAGCCCTGATAGTCCTTTTTATCCATTCGGACCAATGCCGAATGTAGGTTCTTACCTTGTCGTAGGGAATAATGAGATCTTCAGGAAGAGCCTGGACTCTTTAAATGTCAATATTGAGTGGTTCGACCTTCCCAGAAATAAAAGCGGATTTTTTGGACACTATGTGGATTACGGGATAAATATTGATAATACGTCTTTTGAAGCCAAGATTTCAATTCTGGAAAACGGAAGGTGGAGACCATCTGCAAAGGAACAACAATCATTTAAACTATTCCGATCTGAAGGAGATCCTAAAGGCGAGTTAATTAACGCAAAATCAGAACTGGATGAACAAACATTAATTCATTCTGTAGAAATAAACAGAATTAAACAATCTCCTGATTTTGCAGGGATAGAATTGAATTCTCTTTACACCAGTACCTCCCAAAGGGGATTTTTGAAAGTTGAGTTATCTGCGCCTGAAGCTGCATTTGCTCACACAGTTTATCCTGCGGTTCTTTCAGAAACGGCAATTAGAAATTCAAGATCTAGTCTCGTGCAGCTGGTTGAGAAGAAAATGGATAAAATGCCTAATCCTCCATATTCTCCTCAAATTAAATCTCTATCACTTGATTATAGTTCTGCTTCTGTTATTTCTCTAAAAGACAGATCAAATAGATCCGATGGGAATGAATTAAGGGGTGCGATTTACCATATTCATCCTTTCGGAGAAGAATTGGTATATCCTGATAATTCTTCACAAGTCACATACCTTCTGCCTGAGTACAATCATGATGGATCGTTATTGATAGGGTTTTCAAATATTAATCCACCTCAATCCGTTTCCATGCTGTTTGAGATGTTTGATGAATTTACCATTTCTTCAGAGGAAGATCCTCCGGTAATAGAATGGAGCTATCTTGCGAATAACAAGTGGCATTTGCTGAAGCCATCTAAAATACTGAGAGATGATACAAGCAGCTTTATCAAAACCGGTATTATTCAGATTGATTTACCTTACGAAATAAACAGAAACAACACAATACTTGATTCTAACTTATTCTGGGTAAGAGCAAGTGCTTTGAATAATATTGAAGTAGCATCGAAAACAATAAGTGTTTATACACAGGCTATTTCTGCTACACTTTCAGATTCGTATGACCTCGATGGCAATCATCTTAAAAAGCCGTTGCCGGCATTCACCGTAAAAAGGTCGGTTGAAAACATTGAAGGTGTAGAATCTATCATTCAACCATTAGAGTCATATAACGGTCTGCCAAAAGAAGGTAATAAAGAATTTTATACAAGAGTGGGAGAGCGCTTAAGGCACAAATCAAGAGCTATTATGGCTTGGGATTATGAACGGATTATTCTTGAAAAATTTCCATCTGTATATAAAGTTGCCTGTTTACCCAATATGACAAGCAGCAATCTTGATGCTCCGGGAAGTGTATTGTTGGTGATTTCTCCATTTAAAAATAATAATAATCTGGAAGGCAACGAGCCAATGGCTAGTAGTGAGTTATTGTACCAGATTAAAAATTACATAACGCAGTTCGTTAGTCCATTCGTAAAATTAGAGATCAGAAATCCTAATTATGAAAGGATCAAAATTATTTGTGGTGTTAAATTTACTGATGGATACAATTATGGATTTTTCCTTCAAAAGCTAAATGAGGAGTTGAAGAAGTATTTAAGCAAAAGTAATGAGGAAGGTTATTCAAGACTTCATTTGGGTGGTAAGATAAATACTTCTGATATATTAAGTTTTATGAGAACGCTTCCTTATGTTGACTTTATAACAAAATTCTCTATGGTTCAGGCTGCCCGGGATTTTGCTGGTAATTGGATATTGATTGACACTGCAAGGGATGGAGAAGCGAAGTCATTTCTGCAGGCTACTAAACCATGGTCTGTGCTTGTACCAGCACTGGAACATCAGATTACAGTTCTGAATGACAAATATGAAGAAAGGTCACTTCAGGCAGGTATTGATTCTCTTGAGTTGGGGCATGATTTCATTATAGAATAAACACATTAATTATTAAGGAATATATCATTTTATGTCTTTACAAAATCGAAATTCTTTAAAAACCTTTTTCAAGAAAGGTCAATTACCTTCGGAAGGCAACTTCTTTGACCTTATTGATTCAATGATAAATAAAGTTGACGATGGGATGTCTAAGACGCTGGAAGACGGCTTAATGCTTTCTCCTATCGGCGGATCAAAGAAATTGATCAGTTTTTATAAGAGTATTGAGGAAAAAAGTCCCGCATGGGGACTGGAAATTGATCAGGGCAATGGAAATATTAATTTCAATAACCATGTTGGTGACAGTGTATTGACATTGGCAAATACAGGTAAAGTAGGTATTAACAATCCTGCGCCTGAATTTGAACTGGATGTTAATGGTTCTGTTGCTATGGCCGGAAGACAAGGAAATGCTTACAAGGGAAAAATCCTTGCTGATGGAAAATGGCATCCTGTGCTCACTGAATTGAATGGTTGTCATGCACTCGAAATAGTTGCAGGCATCGGGAAAAAGAAAACAGGAAGGTATGCGCTTATCCATGCCTTTGCGTTAAGTGCTTTCGGAAAGTCAAAGAGTAAGATTGATATACGTCAGGCATACTACGGAGTAAGAAGCAACAGAATCGAGTTGCGCTGGACAGGTACAACTTACAATTTTAGCCTGGAAATGAGAACCCGTAATACCTACGACGGAGAATTTTATATTCAATATTTTATTTCCAAACTCTGGTTTGACCAGTTTATGGATAATAGTGTCGGAAAATAATTTACCAGCATCATGAAATTAGAGAATGAAAATACGGGAAATATCAATTTTTCAGTATCAATTGATGAAGCCAATAAGATATTCAAGGCTTTGGGAAACCTTCCCTTTGTTGAAGTCTATGAATTGATAGGTAAGCTCAACGAACAGGCAAACTCTCAATTATCTAAAAAAAGAGGAAATTCGGAAACGCTGATTTCTGACGCTTCATTTGATATTGACCAATTGCTAAAATAACCGGTTATGGAAAAACCTGCTTTCATTTCTTCTGAAAAGGAAACCAATCCTGGTCTGGATTACGGTTTGCTTAGAGCAGAAGGTGTTAATATAATTCAAAAACTTACCGGAGCATTCTGGACTGATTATAACGAGCATGATCCCGGAGTCACTATTCTCGAACTGCTTTGCTACGCGATCACAGACCTTTCTTACCGCACGCAGTTTGATATACAGGATCATTTATATAACGATCCTGAAGATGATACTTTTTTAAAGGCACATTCAATTCTTCCTTGTAATGCATTAACATTAAATGATTACAGGAAACTTATTTTTGATAAAGTATTTGAACTTAAAAATGTCTGGGTACTGCCTATTCTTGATGATGGTAGTTCATTTCGTGGTCTTTATAAAATCCTCATTGATATAGATCCTGCCATTAAATCTGAAGAGGATAGAGTTGCCGTTTCCGAAAAAACCAGAAAGGTTTTCTGTGACAATAGAAACATTTGCGAGGACCTTGAACAGATCAAAATTCTTGATCAGATTGATGTAGGCATTTATGCAGATATTGAAGTAGACGGAATTAGGGACCTGGAAAGTATCCTTGCATATATTTATTTTAAAGTAGATGAATATCTAAGTCCCGAGATAAGGTTTTACTCATTAAGTGAATTGCTGCAGGAAGGGGTTACATTAAATGAAATATTCAATGGACCTCTATTGAAACATGGCTTTATCAAAACTTCAGAATTACAGCCCAAATCGAATAAAATACTTATATCTGAAGTGATAAAATTCATCATGCAGGTGCCTGGGGTCGTGAGTGTGAAGAACCTTCACCTTAAAGTAGGAGAAAGGATTTTTGAAAATCAGATTGAAATAAGTGAAGATGAGCTGCCCAAACTTCTGACTATGCTCACTGATGCACAGGGTAACTCCAGTATACAGTTTTTCAGAGGGGCAGTCAATTATACAACTATTGACTTTAACATAGTCAAAAGAAAACTTAACGAGCTTCAGTCTGCTAATAAAAGGGTTTATAGATTAAGTGAAGAAACAATTTCAATTCCATTAGGAAAAAAGCTGAATGTAGAGCCTTATTTTTCTATTCAGAATCAGTTTCCCCTTGTCTATGGTATTGGTCAGTATGGATTACCAAGTTCTGCAGATACTAAAAGAAAAGCTCAGGCAAAACAGCTAAAAGGCTTTCTGTTAATTTATGAGCAAATACTTGCCAATTACTTGTCACAGCTGGCAAATGTTAAAAAGTTATTTTCATTAAAGGAAGATTTAAAGCAAACATATTTTTATCAGACACTCGATTCTGTTCCGGACGTAAAGCCGTTGCTTAAAGAAAGGAAGCATGAATTTATTGATGAAACTGATCTTCATTTTTCTACTTCTTTAAATTATTATCTTGGTTTACCTGAACTTGTGAAGGTTAAAGATAACTATACAGACAGAAGAAACAGATTTCTCGATTACCTGTTAGCTATTCACGGGGAATCATATACACAATATTCCCTTTCTCAGTTTAATTATTATTTCAATGAGGGTGAATTTGAAAGACATCTTATTCAGAATAAGACAAGGCTTTTGAAATCACTATCAACTATTAATAAGAACAGGGCGAGAGGCTTTAATTATCTGGAGCCAAGTGTTAATACAGATAATATAACGGGAATGGAAGCTAAGATCTCCATATTACTTGGACTTGGAGGGAGTCATTCCGATCAGGTTTCAGAATATAAAGCTCATTCACTTGTGGATCATTATAACAGCTTTGGAGTTAAATTATTAAATGATGATGCGGAGGATAGTGAAAAAGAGTTTTGGTATAAAGAGGGTGTGTTTCCTAATGGTTTAAATGAGGAATACATAGAGGAGTATTTCGATTTTATAGATACTGATGAAATTGAAATTACTGATTTTTTAGACAATAAAAGGAGATCACTTTTATCTCAGACTTTACCTGTCAAAAGTAAATTGATTCCATCAGAATTTCTGAAGGAAGGTATTATTTTGAATAATTACAGGCTTGGACAATTCTCAAATGAAGAAGATGAAAGCTTCTATATAGCTTTTAGAGGAGCAAATAAAAAATGGCAGAACATTGGAAACTTTGTTGAGGAAAAAGATGCCATAGCTGCTGTTATGGAGCTTATTTCTCATGTGAAAAAGCTGAACATTCAAAGTGAAGGTCTCCATATAATTGAACACATTCTGTTGAGACCTGATTTAAAAGATCAGAATCATGGTGTGTTGATTTATGATGAAAACAGGACCCCGGTTTTAAGAAGCGCTGAGCAATATTCATTCAAAGAGAGAGATAATATTCTGAAGGATATTAAGAGTCACTTGTATGAATTTGCCAATTATTCCGTAGAGACCACTGCTGATAAGGATTTTGAAGTTCATTTTAAAACCCCGGATGACAAGTACCATTTTATAAGTATGGAAGCAGATATATCTGTGGAAGCTACACACGAAAAAATGGAAAGGTTATTCAGATTTATTTCAGATCAGGAAGAAATTACTCCATTTGAAAGAAAGATAGGTCTGTATATCAAAAATATTCATACTGATAGAATTATCCCGGAAGACTTTTTTAGCTATAGGGCAAGTATTATTCTGCCTAATTGGACAGCAAGGTTCAGCAACAAGGAATTCAGGGCTATCATAGAAGATACCATTCATGAAAACAAGCCTGCAAATATTTCTTTCAATTGTTTATGGCTTCATCCATCACAGATGCAGGAGTTTGAAACTGTTTATTATCTTTGGATGGAAGAACTTCGTCAGCAGAATCCTGATAAAGACCTGCTTGACGAATACAGCAATCAGTTAAGCGAGTTGCTGATGATTTATAATAATGAGTAAAGCGTAATGGCTGAAAGTAAGCATTTTGTGCAGAAGTATGTCTTTGATGTTAATTATGATTCTGAAGAAAATGCTTATAAGTTTCAGACTCAGCTTGCAGATTTTATAAAAGAAAAAATAGTAGCGCTTACTGATGAGGTTTTAAGCGAAGCTACAAAAGGATTTCTCCTGAGTACAGATAAATTAACGCTGGATTTAGGAGAAATTTCTTTTGAAAATTATGAGAATGAGATTTATGATAAAATAAAATCTCAGCTTGCCGATAAGATATCCTTACTCTTATCTGGACATTTTACCGGTAGTGCTCAGGAAAATGTGACTTTTTTATCTAAAGAGCTTTCAGACCTTCAGGTACTCGATTTTTTTCTTAGAAATGGATTTCTGCCTTGGAATATTCACCAGGAATATACTTCATATTCTGTAAAGAAGTTGTTGAGTGAACTGATTGAAAATAACCCTTCCACAATAAAAAAATATATAGAAAAGATTTCTTCTGATGAGGTTTTGATAAGAAGACTTATTCGTCAGTTCGATGATGAAGTTTTATGGAAAGTGATCACCCTTTGGACTGGAGAACCAGTTTTTCTCAAAAGGTTCTATAAAGAAATTGTCACTTTATATAAACAAAAACCAATCATAAAAAATACATTTTCTGAATTCAGAGATCTTGTTTGGCCTTTTATTTTAAAGGAAGTAATCCTTGAGAGAAAGGTGAATTTTGAAACTATTCAGTTTACAGAAAATCTAATGAATACTGTTTCTGAAGAAACCAAGACTGAATATTATAATGTTGTACTTGCCTTCTATAATTCCATTGATGATGCCATCAATAACTCATTAAAACATGTTGCTCCTGATTTAACTGCAAGTATAAAAGCTATCTTATTAAAAGATAATTTTTCAGATTCAGAACTAAAGAAAAAAATAACAGAATCGAAAGATTTAGATAAGTCTTTCAGTGCGAAGGGAAAAAAAGAAAATAAAGACAACAAAGATAGTAAGACTGGTGAGGAAATATTTTCTTCAAATGATTCTTTTGAGAATAAAAACAGAGAGCGTCAACAAAAGGAGGATGAACTTATCTTAACTAAGTTTTTATCTTTAAGAAACGAAATATTTGCTGTTGAAAAAAGTTCTTTAGGTGAAATTATAACAAGAGTAGAGGGGATTATAAAAGCCTTTAGTTTTTCCAATCCTGATTTTTTAAAGAGGAGCTTTGCAGTTGCTGGCTGGACATTGGAAGAACCTGCCACCATTAAATTCCTGGATCTGTTTTCAGAAGAAGTCCGGAAGCAGATCATCTTAAATATTTTTAAGAAAACAGAATCAGAATTTGAACGAAATATAATAGATCAGAAAAAAATTCTGATTCAAAGATTCTTTGAAATAGGGCATATTCCTGTTTTATATAATAAACCTTTCACCAAAGATTTAAAGGCTTTTCAGACCATCCTACTGAAAACAGTAGAAAATAATACTGATTGGTTTATAGCAATTTTTAAACGCACCGTTATAGAGAGTTCGGATAAGGATATAAAGATATCTTTATTGATGGAAATCTTTTCAGTTGATGTCGTGAATAGTATTTTCAGATGGGCAGGACAAGAAGATGAATTGAAGCCTTTTATAATTAAACTGAAAAGGCGATCAGGCAAAGGGAAGTCAGCAAAAGAAAGTGGTTACAGTGCTGAAAATTCTGGCCCAGAAAGGGTTGTGTCAGATAATAATGAATCAGCTATAACGAATCAGAATAGGGATGTTGAGGTCTATTTTGCCGCAAGGCTTTTAGAGATAAATTCTCCTGAAAGTGCAGTCTATCACTTAAATGTTTTATTGAAAAAATCATCATTGCAATCAACCCGGATTGTAAAAAGTAAATCCAAAGGAATCGATAGTGCTCAAGTCAAAATTAAAAATGATGGTAATAATATCAGTGCCAGTGAGGTCAAGCTTGATACCTTGATTCCTCTATTCTTTGAGAAATACATGTCAGTTGCTGTTTCTTTTTTTAAATCATTATCTGTAAGAGAACAGAAGGCTGTATTGAAGGCATTGAAAGGAGAAAAGCTTGAACGTGTAGAAAGTCTGATTAAAGGCCATGACAAGGCCATGGAGGAACTTATAAAAGAAATTAGGGGAGAAAATAAGATTGTTGACAACACAGATCAGAAAGGAATAGCTAAGGTTACAGTGGGAGAAGCAAAGGAAAAGAAAGAACTTAAACTGGAATATAAAAAAATGGAAAGTGGGGAGCCTGTATATATTAGCAATGCAGGACTTGTATTGGTACATCCTTATTTGACAAGATTTTTTAAGATGCTCAACCTGACAGAAGGCAGGGCATTTAAAGATGAATATTCATCTCATAAAGCTGCTCACATATTACAATATCTGGTGAATAAAAACACAAGTTCGGAAGAGCATGAACTTGTACTGAATAAACTGATATGTGGCATAGACCTTACTACTCCACTGTTACGGGATATTGAGATTACTCCTGAAGAGATTGATATCTGTGAAGGTTTATTGGAAGGGGTTATTCAAAACTGGACAATCTTGAAGAAGACAAGTAATGATAATTTCCGGTCTTCTTTCCTGGTTCGCCAGGGAAGACTTGTGCTTGAATCCAAAGGATGGAAATTGAAGGTGGAAGAAAAGGCCTATGACATTCTGGTAGAAAAACTACCATGGTCTATTGCAATGATTAAAATGCCATGGATGAATAATATCATATATGTGGAATGGAAGTAATAGAACTCAATATTTTTTTTAGAGAATTTTTAGCTTAAATTTATTAATTGGATTAGCTATTTAAGTCCTGTTGACTCATTGGTAAAAACTTTAAAAGACCTCACCCTAAATCCCTCTCCTGAAGGAGAGGGACTTTAATTTGTATGTTATTAGTTATATCACTATTAATTCAACATTTTATTCGTCGACTGTTCTCTTCTCCTTCAGAAGAAGGGTTAGGGATGAGGTTTGTTGGCTTGGATACGGGAACTAAATATTAATTAAGAAAAGCAAGTTTGGAACTTGCTTAAACATTAATCCCTAAGTAAAGTGGAATTTAGCTTAAGATGGAAAAAGATTTCAATAAGATTCTGAGTGCTCCCATAAATGAATTTACCGGAAAGTTCAAAGAGAAAATCGATTATGACCTGATAGGAAAAAATGGTGAAGTATTAAAGAGGGAGCTGGAGTGGCTGAAGTTTCTTATAAAAAAAAGGATCAGTTACTTTGATGATGATGAGATGAACTCATTGCCAATGGAGCTGAATCCGCCGGTTATAGTTCATAAAGAAACACCTTATGCAAAGTTTATTGAGAGGTATGAACTTGATGCATATGGTAGGATATTACTTATCATGACGCTGGCGCCTGCATATCATCCGGAGGTATTTTCAGAACTGGTGGAAAGGGAAAGAGGATTCAGGTTAAGGTATGACGAGTTTGGAGGAATTGCTGAGAACTTTTGTTGTCAGTTTCTCCCAACCTTAAAAACCTTGATTTATCTGATTGCCGGAAGCAATTCATCACTTACAGGACAGCTTTATACCCGCTTTATAGAAGAAAATAATCTGATAGAAGAACAGATCATTATATTTAAAGAAATAGGTCCGGACAACGACAGAGTAATCAATCTCGAACTTAAACTTATCCCTGAGTATGTTGCGCACCTTACCAGAAACAGAGAAACTTTACCTACTTTCAATAGTAATTTTCCTGCGAAACTGATCAAGTCCAGGTATGAATGGGATGACCTTGTTGTTTCCCATTTTACAAGAGAGAGACTGGAATTAATTGTAGATTGGGTAAACTTTAAAGATAAGATTTTTGAAAGACAAGGGCCGGAAGGCAAAGTGAAAGATGGGTTTCCTGCTTTATTTTACGGTCCTCCCGGTACTGGTAAAACTATGGCGGCCTCTTTAATCGGCAAATTGACGAACAGACAGGTTTTCCAGATCGACTTGTCAATGGTTGTCTCAAAGTATATCGGAGAAACGGAAAAGAACTTAAGTCGCTTGTTTGATAAGGCTGAGAAGAAAGATTGGATATTGTTTTTTGATGAAGCAGATTCTTTATTTGGCAAAAGGGGTGTTGTAAAGGATGCCCATGACAAATATGCCAATCAGGAAATGTCTTATCTGCTTCAACGTATGGAACAGTTTACGGGACTGACAATTCTGGCGACTAACTTTGATCAGAATCTGGACCCTGCAATGACAAGAAGGTTCCAGGCAAAGGTCTATTTCCCACGTCCTTCAAAAGAAGAAAGGTTGAATCTTTGGTATAAAAGCCTGTCAGAAGGCTATTCTTACGATCCGGATATATTAATGGAAAAGATTGCCGAACGCTTTGATGTTACCGGTGCCAATATAGCCAATATTCTCAAGTTGTGCTGTATCAGAGCAGAAAAGAGAGGGGATGGAATCATCATTGCCAAAGACTTGATAGAGGCATTAAGGATAGAATATTCAAAAGAAAATAAAACCCTGTAATTAAATTCTGTTTTCTTCAGGAAATCGAATTGTTGTAATTCCGTCTTTGTTTTAAAAATAGATCAATTTAAAACTGAAGGAGGATTTATGGATAATTTTAAAAAAGGACTTATCCTGATTGTCATCTTAACGTTTTCTGTCTTTTCCGGATTTTCTCAAGATAAAAATACTGACAAAGTAGAGATTACCTCATCCGGATATAGATCAGAAAATCAAATCAGCAAAGACAAAGATAACTGTTATTCTGATACTGAATCCCAATTTGACCGCACAAAACATAAGACTTTGAAAAATACCGGAGCCGGAGCTGCTGCAGGAGGAATTGTCGGTGGCATTTTAGGCCGAGGAGGTTTAGGTGCTGCGGCTGGTGGAGCAGCAGGAGCTTATAGAGGACACAAAAAATCTAAAAATGACAAAAATGAATTTAATGAGTTGTATGCTTCTTGTTTGAGAGATAAGGGGTATTCGGTTGAAGTAAAAGATTAAAATTTAATTTTGGTATAAAACTTCCTGAATTGAATTTAAATACGAATATTTTGTATAAAATTTATTCAGGAAGACCTTCATTTGTTATTTTTAGTTTTTATTACATTTTTCATTTTCTACCATTATACATGTAACTTTTTATCCATCAGTTTTTGACTTTAAGCTTTTGATTCCAGCCGGAATTCTTTAAATGGAAAGTTGCCTTTTTTATTACATGGTAGGAAACCCCTAATGGCCTTTACGTAATAGGATGATGATTAATTACTTAATTTTTGCTTATGTCCTACAAAATTGTAAAGGGGAATTATCTAAAAAATCTTCAGGAGCAAATTGAAAAACTTAGAAAAGATGTTATCAGTGCTACAGATTTTATTAAAAATATCGAAAAAGGAGATCTGAATGCTGATTATACGGGTGATGCAGAAGATAAGAATAGCCTGATCCATGCATTACTAAGTATGAGAGAGCAAATGCAGGTAATTGCAGTGCGCGAAGGTGAAAGGAACTGGGTAACAGAGGGACTTGCGAAGTTTGCAGATATTTTAAGGACCAAGAATGAGAATATTAAAATACTAAGTGAAAATATCATATCTAATCTTGTCAACTACCTTAAAGCAAATCAGGGCAGCTTTTTTATCTTAAATGATGAAGATGAGAATGATAAGTTTCTGGAGTTAATTGCCTGTTATGCCTACGACAGAAAAAAGTTTGCTCAGAAAAGGGTTGAAGTAGGAGAAGGGCTTCTCGGGCAGTCATTTTTAGAGAAGGAAACTACCTATTTAACGCAAATACCTGATAACTATCTTAGTATCACTTCCGGATTAGGAGAAGCACTTCCCAGAGCTATCATTATTGTTCCTATAAAAGTAAATGATGTTGTTTATGGTATGCTTGAGATTGCTTCTTTCAATGAGTTTAAGGCCCATCATAAAGAGTTCCTGGAGAAGCTGGGAGAAAGTATAGCCTCTTCAATATCAAGCGTAAAAATCAGTGAAAGGACTCAAAAGCTACTTCAGGCGTCACAGATAGCTTCCGAAGAAATGAAGTCTCAGGAAGAAGAGTTGAGACAAAATATGGAAGAAATGAATGCTACCCAGGAAGAACTGGCCAGGCATGCTGCAGAATCCAGAAGTTTATTGGCTGCACTTGATTCCATTGCTGTAGTTGTTGAGTATAGTTTACAGGGAGATATTCTGAAGGTCAATGACAAAATGAGAGCTATTTCAGGTCTTCAAGAGGAGGCGTTGGTTGGATTGAATTTATTCGATTTTTGTCAATCAGAGAAAGAAAAGGTGGAAGCCAAGGCGATGTGGGAGGATATAAAAAGAGGGAAATCAGTAACGAAGGTAGGAAAACACAAGAGTGAAGGCGGAATTATTTGGTTACAGGAATATTATAGTCCGATCATTGACAGGAATGGTGACCTTATTAGGATTTTGGAAATTGCTATAGATATTACCGAAAGCAAACGACAGGAATTGTTACTCTCTGAAAAAGCCGATGAAATGAGGGCGCAGGAAGAAGAGCTGAGGCAAAATATGGAGGAGATGCAAACGATCCAGGAGGAGCTTTCCCTCAAAGAGGCAGAGTCGAAAAGTTTACTTACTGCTATTGACAGTCTTGCTATTCTTACAGAATATGATAGCGATGGGAATATGCTCAAAATCAATGACCAGATTGAAAAGATTCTTGGTATGCCAGCTAATACCTTAGTAGGACAGAATTATATGAGTTTTTGCAATACTGATGAAGAGAAGGCTGAAGGTACGTTAATGTGGCAAAATCTAAAACAAGGACAAGCCTATGTAAAAATTAGGAAAATGAAGGTTGAAAATAAAAATTTCTGGCTTCAGGAATATTATAATCCGGTAATGGATCATGATGGGAGAATTCAAAAGGTTTATGGTATAATCATAGATATTTCAGATTCTAAAAGGCAGGAAGATGAACTGATTGCGCAGGCTGAACAAATGAGAGCTCAGGAAGAAGAATTAATGCAAAGTATGGAAGAAATGCAGTCTATTCAGGATGAACTTTCCCAAAAAGCAAAAGAAATGGAGGATATCAGAGCGCTTGAAAAGCAAAGAGCAGACAATCAAATAGAAGCTCAGAAAAAATTGATGCAAAACTTTATGGAGAAAGTAAAACAAACAGAAAATGACTATAAAGCTAAAATTGCAGCATTAGAGAATAAACTATCCGGAATGAATTAATAACTTAACCAAAACAATCTACTTTTGCTATGAAAAATGATGTTTTAAAAATTAATTATAATAAAGAAATTGACGCTGTTGTACTGGAATGGATTACAGCTCCCATTTCCTCTGAATTCAGAGAAGGTTTAACCCAAGGTTTGGAATTGTTAAAGTCAACCAAAGCTAAAAATTGGATTGGTGATGTTAGAAACCTTGGAGCTATTGATCCCGATGATCAGAAATGGTCAAATGAAGAGTGGTTTCCTAAAGTACTAGCTTCCGGGTTGAAAAAAGTGGGAGTTATAATCTCGGATGATATTTTTAATCAAATGAGCATTGATGAAATTATGAGTAAAGTAGAAAGTGCTGGTTTTGCATCACAATACTTTGATGATATTGATAAAGCTGCTCAGTGGATGAAAGAATAGTTAAATAAGTGGTATAATTAACAAGCACAAATGGATAGAAAACATTTGTGCTTTTTTATTTAATTCAGTTAAAGGGAAATAGGGGAGATTCCTGAAAATTGAAGGAATATTAATTGTCTTTTTCCGTTACAAAATGTAATTCATTTTAAAAAATGGTAAAGTTTTGATTATTTATAACATCCTATTTTTATAACTTAGATCAGTAAACTATAAATAATAGAATATCAATGCGCTTTAAAAGAAAATTAGCTTTAATTGGTTGTATTTTATCCCTTTTCCTTAGTAATACAAGCACTTTTGCTCAGAGTAATATTGTGGAAAAATATGGTCAGCTTTCCGTAAAAGGAAACTACATTGTCGGGCAGTACGGTGATACAGTACAATTGCGTGGCATGTCTCTCTTCTGGAGCCAGTGGATGAGTCAGTATTATAATCCATATGTCGTAAAGTTCCTTAAAGACAAATGGAAATCTACGGTGATCAGAGCTGCGATGGGTGTAGAAATGGGAGGATATGCAGATAGCAGGGCTTCAGAGAGAGAAAAGGTAATGACTATAGTGGATGCCGCAATACGAAATGGCATTTATGTTATTATTGATTATCATAGCCATGAAGCGCATACCAGTCCGGATATGGCAAAGAAATTTTTTGCTGATATGGCGAAGAAATATGGAAAGTATCCTAATGTACTGTATGAAATATACAATGAGCCATTAAATTATGTAAGTTGGTCAAAAGACATTAAGCCATATGCTGAAACGGTGATTGAAAGTATTCGTCAATATGATCCGGATAACATTATCATAATCGGGACCAGACAGTGGTCGCAGATGGTGAGTGAAGCGGCTGAAGATCCTGTTAAAGACACAAACTCTGTATATACTCTACACTTCTATGCTGGCTCGCACAAGCAATGGCTGAGAGATGAAGCTAAAAAAGCGATGGATAAAGGGATAGCACTATTTGTAACAGAATTCGGTACTTGTCATGCCAGTGGTAACGGAAGCTATGATCCTGAAGAAACAAAAATCTGGTTTGATTTTATGGATAAATATAAAATCAGCTGGTGCAACTGGTCTATTGCTGACAAAGACGAAACAGCTTCTGCATTAAAGCCAGGCGGCTTTAGCGCAGGGGGCTGGGAAGATTCAGACCTGACTCCTTCAGGTATCTTGATAAGAGATGAGATGATATTGAAGAATACACCAATTGTACCGTCTAAGAAAAAGTAACTTTTAAAACCTTTGCTGGTTATAAGAATCTAAAGCGTAGTCCTTATATTTATATTGGCTACGCTTTTTTGTTTTTAAGTATAACTGAATCTTGAAATATGAAATTAACTTTACTGGTATTGTCTTCAGCCTTGATAATTATTGGTGCAACATATCCGGATCATATCAATCAGAATGAAACGCAGCAGTCAGCTACGAGGGGTAAAAAGATATATGAAGAATATTGTCTTTCATGTCACCAGACAGATGGGAGCGGGGTTCCCAGATTAAATCCTCCACTAAAGAAAACAAGCTATGTGCTGGGACCGCAGGATAAGTTGATTAAAATTCTGCTTAATGGTCTGGAGGAAGAAATTGAAATCAATGGAGAGTATTATTCTAATCCAATGCCGGCTTTTGGATCTGTTTTAAACGATCAACAGATTGCTGATGTGCTTACATATGTTAGGAGTAATTTTGGGAATAAGGCCAGTGCTGTTCCTGCTTCTAAGGTGAAGGAAGTGAGAGCGGCGAAATAATGAAAGGTTAACTCTGCCATACTATCGTGGCATGGAGCAGGAAATTGTCTGAACTGGGATTCATGGGATTATAGGATAGACAGGATTATCTTCGAAAATATTCGCAACCGTGGCTTGTCCCCTGACAAGTCATTTTGTTATAACTTTTGTTTTAACTCATTCTATGGATAGGTTTTAGTTGATGGGAAATGGTGGATTGTCAGGGGACCAAAGAGCTGACGATTTTTTTTAACGTTGATTTATACTCCATTTTTAGTCAAAGTTTTGTCAACCGACCAATATCCAGCACCTTTGATTAATAAAAATATACTTCCCAAAAGCATTGCCCAGTCGGTTCTGCTACCGTGCATCATTTCCCAAAAACCTTTTTCGGCTAAAATTTCTGATTTGGTTGTTGCAATGGCTACTAACATAATTATGATAAGTGGAATACTAGCCAATCTTGTCAAAAGCCCAATGACCATTAGCGTTCCGCAAACAATTTCAAAAGTACCAACAAAACTTCCTAGAAACTCAGGTAAAGGCAAACCAATTTTTGCAAATCTTCCTGCTCCAAGAGTGTCGGCAAATAAAAATTTCTGAATACCTTCTGAGAGAAATACCGCTCCAACCATCAATCTGATTAAGATTGTTGTTTTTGAATTGTCTGTATTTAATATTCGGTTTTTCATTTTTTGTTGTCAGTTCATTGTCTTTACACAACTGTTTATATTCCCTCCTAGGAACATATATTTCATTCCAAAGTAAAAGGATATTTGCACCTTTCCAAAAAGGAAAAAATAAAGATCAATTACTGAAAGGAGAGTGGTTATGATTCTGAAAAAGCTGGATAAGCTTCCTTGTTTTAAAATTTATTGATGTCATCGCTATATATTGTCTGAACTGGGATTCATGGGATTAATGGATAGACAGGATTATCTACGAAGAGGATTCATGGGATGATGTGGATTGTACTGTGATCTGACAGACCACGGAGCAGTTCTGTAAATCATAATAGGGTGTTGGTTATCTTGAATCCTGCTAAGGATCTGATAGTTACAAAAAAAATGTTATTTAAACTACCATTTTGCCAGATAGCTTAATTTTATTCATTTTGAAAGCTCAGATTCTTCGCAGGCTCAGAATGACAAAGGAAAGATTTTGTTAAGTGGACTATGGTCTGGGAACAGGCAAAGGTGCAGCAGAAGTTATCACTCCCTCGTCGCAGACTTAAACCTACTTTACAACCTTAGTCGTATACAAATTTCCCCCGTTTTCGGTAATTACCACAAAGAGCAAGCCTTTTACCTTTGACATATCGATTTGCGTCAACGAACTTTCTATTCTTCGCTTTTCAATTAAATGACCGCTTAATGAATATATTTCACAATGATAATCCTTACTAGAAAAATCTTTTATTTCCGCAAATACCTGATCGGCAGTTGAATTATACCAAACTTTTACATTCCTATTTTCAGCAATGTCAAAAGTATTGGTTATTTTTTCTTCATAGGTGGTTGAAGCAAGTTTAGGTAAGACGGAATATATGCCGTTATTGGTATTTTCATTGACCCCAGCGGTATTTGTCAATTTATAATTGGCATCAAAATAGTCCTGTCCACGCAGAAATGCAGTATAGAAGGTTTGTCCGGGGAATCCGCCATCGGTTGTTATATCTACAAGATACCATTTACCATCGACCTGAACATAATTCCAGGCATGATTTTCCCACGTATCGGTTACCGTATTGGTGTGTAGCCTTCCCGAAACATACAAGCAAGGTATTCCGGCCTTCTGGCAGAGCAGCAGAAACGCACGGGATAAACCTTCGCAAACAGCTTTTTGCTTTAAAAAAGCACCTTTTATATTACCCGAATATGCCGACGCAAGTCCACCATAATCTGTCCAATCAATCAAGCCGTCATGAAGCACCTTAAGTTTTTCGTGAGTTGACATTCCATCGGTAATATTGGCAATAATCTCATTGCAGATTGTATCTATACGAACCAACTCGTTCAAATACGATTCAGGGGTGTGTACGGCCGCAATACGGCCGTAATACGTTCCCGTAACTTCATCCTGACGTGGAATGGAGTTTAAAATGTACATCTCGGGAACATCACGATAGATGCGTGTAAGCATATACATCAAAGAATAGAAGTCGGTCGTAAATCCCTGTCCTGCAAAATCAAAATCTACCCGATGATAAATAGAGCCGGCAGCTTTATTAGCATCAAAACGACAAAGCGTTTCCAGTATATAATCATACATTGCTTTATCTCTTTCTGAAAGTTCATTGTATCCATACCTATACACTTGTGAACCTGAAGGGACTAATGCAACTATACTATCTTTTATTGCTTCTAAATCAACCTCTGCTTCTTCAATAATTTGCGTGGCATACTTTGCTACACATCCGTAGGTTTCGGATTGTAATTCCAATACAAAATTGGTTTTGTTTTTTACCGTAGCCAGATTTTTGCATAAATCAAACGCCTTGTCGCCAATTGACAGTAGCGTACTCGGCAGCTGAACAAACGAAATACTTGCACAACCATAAAATGCCATTTTGCCTATAGTCTGCAAACCTTCGTTCAATAGCAGATATGTTAAATTGGGGCAATCAGCAAAAGCACTTGATTCTATTGTTTTTACCGAAGCAGGGATATTTACAAGCATAAGTTCGGAACATTTTCCAAACGCCTGAACCCCAATAGTAGTAAGTTTCCCTGTATTAGAAATATTTATTTCCGTGAGTGCAGTACATGAATTAAATGCGCCGTCGGCAATGGTGGTTACATTATCTGGAATGGTCACGCTTGTGACACCCGAACAGTATTGAAAGGCGGAACTTGGTATGGTTGTTATTTCACTATTCACTTCCACATCTCCCTGCACATTCCGTGGCACGAAGAAAAGCGAAACGGGATTCTTTTTATAAAGAATCCCATTTTCACTAAAGAACACGATGTTATTTCCTTCTACTTGAATGGAATTCAAATTATTGCATAATGAAAACACCCCACTTCCAATAGCTACCACAGATGACGGTAGAGTTAGAGTATTCAGTAATTTACTACCGGCAAATGCATCATTACCAATTGCCGTTACTGAATAGGTAAGATTGTTATAGGTTATGGTTGATGGTATGCGTACATTATTTGTATATAACTCTCCTGCCGTATAATACATCCAACCATCAGTTCCATTATCGCCATATCCACGACAGGTAACCTCGACTGTATTTGCACTTGTTATATTATAGTAAACGCCCTCTACAAGTATTTCAGCCTTAGCAGAAGACATGAATAAAAGGAAGATAAGAGAAACGGATAGTTTTTCTAAGTACAAATTTCTTTTCATAATTCTTTCAAATAAAGACAAGTATAAAATTGCACAAAGTGCAACCTTTCCCATTTCTGAAGCTGTATAATTTTAAGATTATTCATCCTATTTTATAGTTACTTCCATCCAACTATTATATATACGTACAATAGCAAACAAGGATTTTTATGAGGTAGCTTTGCTATGTACCTTTATTTGTATTATTTAAAGATTTCTCGTTGTGCTTGTTTGATCTTTTTGGGCATTTTATAACAAGGCAATATTGTCTGAACTGGGATTCATGTGATTAAGGGATAGACAGGATTATCTACGACTTTATTAGAGGGAACGAAATCCAATTAATCCATTCATCCCAAAAATCCCGATTCAAAAATTGTCTGAACTGGGATTCATGGGATTAGGGGATAGACAGGATTATCTACGAAGAGGATTTATGGATGATGTGGATTGTACTGTTATCGCAGATTCCTCAACTTTCCTAAAGCTGATCCCGAATCCTTAAAGTCTTTCTTGATGAAGTATAAATTCAATGTTTTGCCCCTGATTGGGCTTTTAACAGCTTCATCTAATGACTCAAATTTTGTTTTGAAGATCCACTTCACCTTTTTAAATACATATTAACCAGCGTCTTTGTAGCCCACGATTCTTCGGGCAGCTGGAGCTTTTTTAAGTTAATTAAACGACTGCCTGAATTCCAAAGGCGAAAGGTTTGTTTTGGTTTTGAATAACTTGCTGAATGATTGTATATGTTCAAATCCTAATTGATAGGAGATTTCACTAATCGTCAGATTGGTAGTGGTTAATTTTTCCTTTGCCTTTTCAAGTAGTTTATCGTGAATATGCTGCTGCGTGCTTTGCCCTGTCAATACGCGCAGTAAGTTACTAAGGTACTTTGAAGAAACATTCAATTGCTCTGCAACATATTGAACTGTTGGCAATCCCTTATTTACCAGATCATCGCTATTGAAATAGTTTGTAAGTAATTCTTCCAGTCGATCTAAAATTTGATGATTCGTTTTGTTGCGTGTAACAAATTGGCGTTGATAAAAACGATCAGTATAAGTCAGCAGGAGTTCCAGCTGAGCAACAATTACAGACTGACTGAACTTATCTATATTCGTTTGATATTCCTGAGCTATACTTTGCATGATGCTCACAATGGTTGTTTCTTCTTTATCAGATAGAAACAATGCTTCATTTACAGAATAATCAAAAAAAGCGTATTGCTTGATTGTTTTCGCAAGTGCCGTATTCCAAATGAAATCAGGATGAACGAGCAGTAATAACCCTGAGCGATTGACCATTTCCTGCACATCCACTTCAAATACTTGTCCCGGGGACATTAAGAACAAAACACCTTGATCAAAATCACATTGTTGTTGTCCATATTTCATTTTGCCTTTAAAATTTTTATCAAGTAAAATGGCGTAAAAGTCGAATACCAAACTAACCTGAGATAAGCATGGCAATTGAATTGTATCATAGTTGATCACACTGATTAATGGATGTTCGGGAGCAGGAAGCCCCATTACTTTGTGATATTTGCTAATGGTTTCTATTCTTTTAGGTGTTGCCATATCTTAGTGCTCCTTTAAAATTTGGTCTAATTTTTTTACTAAATTTTCCGGCTGTTCACGCATGGAATAATGCCCACCTTCAAAGGAATAAATTTTCCAGTTTCTTTCTTTTGCTTTGTTTAATCCCATGGCGTTATAAGCACTTTCGCTTTTACCGTCTTTTGTCATTTGGATAAATGAGGTTGGAATTTTCTTAACCAATGGATTCCTTATTTTTAATGGCTCCGTATACGTTTTTAATGGTTGCGGAACATCTGTAGGATACGTAGACTTTGTCGCTCCAAATGGATATAACACCAGGCTGTCTTTTATAAACGGTAAAAAATGATTCCAAAGTACACCACAAACATCTTTGGCACTTTCACCATCATTGGGGACCATTGCATCCAGATATATGAGTTGGCTGATACGATCCGGTATTTGTTCTGCTACCCCGGAAATAACCATACCACCGTAGCTATGCCCGACTAAAATAAGATTATGAAGTTTTTCAAACTTTATCACATTCACAATATCTGTGATGTAGGTGGTAAGGTTGATGTTGGCATTGGATAAATGCACTCGTTCACCAAGTCCTGTAAGGGTAGGGCGGTAAACTACATCGCCTTTTGTTCTATAGATGGAATCTACTTTCGCATAGTCCCAGCCGCCATCCCAGGCTCCGTGGACAAATAACAGTGTCCTTGGTGAATGCTTTTGCCCAAAACTCGCAGTCGTTAAAATGATACTGGATAAAAGGAAAATAATTGCTTTCATGCTTTTCTGTTTTAGAAGTTAATGATTGTTTTTTACAAGAGCAAAATTGTAAAGAACACCTCAAACAGATTTAGCCTGATTACATTTTGTTTAAGTCGAAAAGGAATGGAGAGTATTAATTTAGTCGAGGTAGAATTATGGGGGCAGTATTGGACTTTCCTGTTTCGGAATTTAATTGATGTCTTCGCTCCAAGCGAAGGCATCAATCTCCAGGTTCCGGGATTTATAAAAGATCAAAGCCGTTAACCCTATGGCTAACGGCTCTGATCTTTTTATTCAGTAGGTTGTATAATGAGTAGATTTGGCAAGGATATTACCGTGACTCTTGATCCCAGTTCAAAACCGAGACTCTGTAACCAGCCGCCACGCAGTTTGATTTCCGGAATGTCTTTCTGATTGTACTTGTTAAATCTTGTTTTTGGTTGGATTTTCAGGCCACGCACATTGGGTTTCCTGAGTGTTTTTCGTTTGTCGTTTCGCATGACTTATTTGTTTTAAATAGTTGTCTGGCGGTGCTGCGAAACGACAAACAAGGTTTGTAGATACGGTACTTTCACCCACTCACCACCAGACTATTTGTGGAGCGTTACTTGCTTGAGAAATCAGGCAAGGCCGTCCAATCGGACATTCGTGCTTTAATTCATATTTAACTTTGTCAATTCTTTAAAGAATGGTTGTTTTAACCATATTTTCTTGTCTCCAATTGCTACAAATCTATGTTTAGCTCTTGTTAGTGCCACATTTAATAAATTTGGTTTCATAGAAGCCCAGCTTGCAGCTCCTTGTGTTTTTTTATCAAGACCCAAACACATAATGACTCCATCTGCTTGTTTTCCTTGAAAAGTATGAACTGTTCCGATATGAGATTTTAACCAATTTCCCATAGCCTCACCATCCATACTTGGAATATAGTCTTTTGCCTTGGCAATTAAAGGTTTGAATAAAAATGAATTAATCTTATAGCTTATCTCACTAAAAGGTGTAATCACAAAAACATCAGGAAGTTTTCCTGTAAAATCTATTTCTTCAACTAGTAAATTTTTGACAATTTCCGCTTGTGCTTCTACAAAGTGTCTACCTTCAACGACACCTTCGCAATGAATGAATGAACTTTCAAACTTTATCTTAATCTCATTTGGAATTGCCGTCGCAGAATACATTGTATTGTCATACGCAATTGAATTTGACAATTCAAACATTGGACTTAAACATCTTCGGTGGACTCTCAAAGGTATTCCAACCCAAATATCTTTAGAATTTAGGTTTAAATATGCACCCCAAGGATTTGTCCTATCAGCCATTGACTGAACAGATAATTCTGAACTAATATGAGTGTTATCCAACTCAAAATAGTGACTTAAATTATTTACGATTGTTTTTGGAATGGAAACAACTGGTTCAATTTGTAGTGGGTCTCCAACAACCACAACTCTTTTGGAACGCCAAATTGCACCAACTGCAGCTTGTGGAACTGCTTGTCCTGCTTCATCAATAAATAGCCACGGCAAGTCTTCGCTTTGTAAATCCTTAAACATATTTTGAATGGAAGCAAAAGTTGAAGAGATAACAGGTATAACAAGAAAGAAAGTGTCCCACATTGCTTTAACAACTTTTCTTGATGGTGTAATTTCGCCCTTTAAATATTCAAAAAATCCAGTAAGCGTAGTTGAAATTCTACTTGACTTAGAATTTGCATGTATGATAAATTGCTCATTTAACTTTAAAGCCAGAATGAATAATTCTGACTGCAACTTTTTTAATGATTCAGAATACCATGGGCATGCCTGTTGAGAGTCCTTAGATTCTATTCTACTCCAATAATCTGCATCTGCATAATTTTGTCCAAGTTCCTCTCTTGCGTGCAAGACTAAAGGTTCTAATTCGTTTGAAATTTGAACTAATTTTTCTATTTCTAACTTCAAATTTCTATGCGATTCCTGGGCAATTTCTATTTGTTTTTCACATTGACTTAAATCTAATGAAAGTTGCTTATGCTTATTAGAAATGGAATTATATTGTTCAAGAATTGAGTGTACAGATTTTTTATATTCGGTGCGAATTTTTTTATTAAACCAATAAATGAAAAAGGTTGGTTTATTTTGTTTGATAAATGATAATTCACTTAAACATTCCTGTTTAACTTGATTCAGTAGGTGTAATTCATTTGTAATTCTTTCATCTTCTGCTTGAATTTTCTTTAACGTCTTATCAGAGCTTGTCAATTTATTAGATAGCTCAATTCTCTGGTCTAATAGATTTTCAAACTCCTTGCATTCATACTTATATTTTTCAAGCTTTTGCTTTTCCTTTGCTACTTCCTTTAGTTTAAAATTAAATTGATTAACAGCATATTCCCAATTTGAATTATCAGTTACTTTGCTTGATTTTAATGTTTTCTGTAAATCAATTGCGTCCTTATTAAACCATAGTTTTGAAACAATATCGTTTCTATTTTGCTTGTTACCTAAAACTGCAGAAATTAATCCCCAATTATTGACATCAAAACATTGTTCAGCAACGTCCTTAAAGTATGATACTTCTTCTGAATATGGTTTAACTTCAGCTTTCAAAGGAAGCTCCTTTGAAATATTTTCTACAGCCCCATTATTTGAAGAAGCAACAACAATTCCTCCGTTAGTTATTTTACTAGCTGGGGAATAAATGAAAGAGGTAAAGGTTTCATTTATTTTCACCTCTCCAACTTTAGTGAATGCATCAGCTGGATTTTCAAAAGATGATAAAGCCTTTGCTCTATTAACTATAATTGGAGCAATAATGTCTCGTAACAAAGTAGTTTTTCCAGTACCCGGGGGACCATTTACAGAAAAAAGACCTCCCTCATTTGAATCTATAAGATTATTGAATATGTTATTTACAGCAAATTGCTGCATCATACTTAATGTGTATTTTGATGGCCAACAACCATCAGGAAAATTTTGAGGAGAAATAGATAATTGGACTTCTTGTTTGTCCTTTATAATATCTTGTCTTGGCCTTTGTTTATTTAGACATCCTTGTAAGTAATTATTAAAAGCACCAGGTAATGACACCTTACTGATTTGAGAAATTACTTTTTCGATGTCTAAAGAATAAAAACTATTTAAGATGTCAGCATTTGAACTGTCTTTTGGGGATTTAAAGAGTTCGTCAACTTTAACAAATATTTTTTTACTTGGTTTAATTGACCAACCACTTAATATTTCAATTTGTTCTTCAATTTCTTTAAGCTTACTAAAACTGATTGGGTGTTTTTTTTGAACAATCTCACCCTCTTTATTTGGGTAAGTAGTATTAAAAATATATTCAAACTCAGAACATAAGACGTCCTTTATTTTTTCAAAACTATCTGTCCAATTATTTGAATCTATCTTATTTGATTCTAATTGATTCAGAGCCCATGGCAAAGTAGAAATACCAAGTGAATCTTTGATATAACACCCTTCATTATCAATTTTTAAAGACGCATAACAGATTTTAGTATTTTTTTCATTTTCATCTTTATCTTCATCTTTAAAATACTGTTTTACAAAATCCGAGACCACACAAGAGTCTATTACTCCAAGAAATATAGTGTATTGAATAGTTTTATTTACATTTTGTGATTTTAAAGGAATTTTCCATGGTTCAGGCGTTGTAAGCTCTACGACATTATTTCCTTTGGGTAATGAAGCTGGATTATAATGTTCTAGTTTATGCCAACAAGATAATATTCTTTTATATTCTTCCATTAGTATAAATATTCCGTTTTAGTTTGTAGCTTACTTAGTATAAGGCTCTTCTTGCATAATGCCTAACGGTTTGGGGCTTTGCGTTCGGGCGGTTTCGAAGCACAAAGCTAAGTTAACATTCTTATTATTTTATACCTCACAACTTCAAGTCTATACGTCACACCGCCTGACGTAAAGCCGCTGTTATGCGGTCGTTTAACAATTTCACTACATATCAAAATCGAAGTAATATGCTTTTTGTTCTTTCGGGTCGTACCAAAAGTATTTAAAATATTGATGGTCGCCTTGCCAGCTATACAAGTCCAACTTCTCAATTTTTTTCTTGTCCCACCAGTCAAAGTCGTGTTGAAGTCCGAATGCATAGTCAGTCGTTTCTTTGTCAAGTTTTAGTTGGTGCTTTTCAATTATTTTTTTTGCCGTTGTCGTGTCGCAGTTAAATGAAAACATATAATCTGCGTCAATACCGATTGCATCGTCAAAGCAATGAATATTTTTGATGTCAGGCGTGAGGTCAACTTTTAAAAAGTCCTTGAACCGTTCTTTATTAAATTTTGTGTCAGGTTTGTAAGCGTCAAAATGTGGAACAACTTTGTCAACAAGGTCTTTTGATTTGTCTTTAACTTTTTTCTCTGTCTTGTCGGCTAGTTCTTGTCCCTTATTTTTAATTCGGTCGCATGAAACTATTGTCAATGCAAAGATGATTGTCGATATGTAAATTGTCTTTTTCATGGTCGTCTTAAAATGCCGCATAACTTGTTTCTACACGCACTCAGGGATATATATCACTCCAAATTATTAGGATATATACACTTTTCCAAAAAGGGCAAAATAAAATATCAATTCCTCAAGGCTGAGCTTTTTATGGATTTCTAACAGATCTAGATAAACTTCCTGTCCCAGAATTTTAATTGATGCCTTCGCTCCAAGCGAAGGCATCAATCGCCAGGTTCCGGGATTTATAAAAGATCAAAGCCGTTAACCCTATGGCTAACGGCTCTGATCTATTTATTCAGTAGGCTGTATGATGAGCAGATTTGGAAAGGATATTACCGTGACTCTTGATCCCAGTTCAAAACCGAGACTCTGTAACCAGCCGCCACACAGTTTGATTTCCGGAACGTCTTTCTGATTGTACTTGTTAAATCTTGTCTTTGGTTGGATCTTCAGGCTACGCACATTGGGTTTCCTGAGTGTTTGTCTCTTGTTGTTTCGCATAATTTTTTTGTTTTAAAAAAAAGGCCGGACGGTGCTGCGAAACAACAAGAGAACTTGTATATTACGGGACTTTCACCCGCTCTCCGCCAGGCTTTATCTTTGAATTTTAAATTGAATAAATTAATCATAATGTTCTCTTAAATTGTTTCGCACTTCAAAGATATAAAAAATGCTCAAAAGCCAATTCAAGTATGAAAGTATTGAAGAGTATTATCAAAAAATATGTACCATGTTTAACGGGCTGCTGTATATAGGTGATTGGAAGGTGCTCCTCGCATGAGATCATGTGAGGCTGTCTACTCGATTGGCATTTCATTGTTTTTTACAGAGTTCTTAAAATATATTCTGCTCTATCTCTTTGATAAGACACATCAACCTTGTAATATCTGTCATATTCAGGATAAAGGATAACCAAATTTATTTTGGTCACAGTAAGTCCATAGTTTTTCTCTAAGATGTATTTGTACAAACTTTGCTGTAAACAATATCGATTATAACTGGTATCATCAATTTCGCTCAATTGACCGACTCCACACTGCCAAGGGTTATCACAAATTGGTTCTCCCGTTATTGGATTGACCACCTTTTTGCTTCTCTTCCAATCATATATTTCATATCCATTTCCGTTCTTGGAAATTAAGTCAATGGTTCCTGCAATGTGGTGATCTTCGTCAAAAATTCTCCATTCACTTCTGAAAGGTTTTATTTCTGGATGTTTCTTAACGAATTGCTCGAAAAGAGGAAATTCGTCTGTTTTGTCAAAATCAAGCTTTAAATAGTATTTTTCAATTTGCTCATGAAGGTATGTTCCTTCTTGAGCTGCCTTTTCTCCTTTCTCTTTCCATTCTTTTGCGATTTGATTCGCTAATTTCTGAATATTAGATTCAGTTAATGGTTTGCCTTCAGAATTGAGTTTCTCTATTGCTTTTTTTCTTGAAAAATAAGGAGAATCAAACTCTGGGAAGAATTTTGATATAACTGTACTGGCAGATGGTGCGGGAGTTTTGTCAATGGTATAAATATGTGGATCCGGATAAAACTCTATTCTTTTGTCCCGAGGATGTGAGTTTATTAAATTAAATCCAATTGAAGGTCTATTGTCTGCAATACCTATCAAAGTTGGCTGCACTAGATTTTCTTCATTTATCTCCTGCTCATTAAAATCTCGCTCAATAGTTTCTATTCTTTCTGCTACCGACCTAAATTCGTGTTCTAGGTATTTTTCCCTGTACTTGTCTTTTTCCCATTTTTGAGCCTGAACTATATCCCAAAGCTTTTCATTTTTGATTGGCGTTAAATGTGCTAAAGATGCTGGAATGCTATAAGTTGAGGAAACTGCCTTTATTATGTCTGAAATAAATCGTAAACATTCCTTTTCAAGCATATGTACTTGGTATTCTGAAAACCTTATGACAATCCAACCCCTATCTACAAAATAGATGTCCCTCATAGTGTCATCCCCTTTACAGTGGGTTGGCTGTCTTGTTATTCCTGCATATGGTTCATCAATTTCAATATCAATTCTTAAACTGCTATTCTTTTTATCTATAATTGCAATATCAGGCTCAAAAGGTCTTGTGTCTTTTCCTGTGTTAATTCTAAGTTCTCCTGAAACGATAAATTGATTGCCAAAAACATCTTCAATCGCTTTTTGAAATACTTCTTCTTTAAATCCCCTTCGTTTTGTTGTTCCAAGTCGATAAGACCTGATAACTGTGCTTGGTTTTGGATATCTGAAAATTGGATATGTGTCCGTCTGCTCCAATTTAGAAGAAGTGTAATTAACCTTTAGAATTTCATTTTTTGACTGCTCTGTCTCAACTTTTGCTTGCGGTAAGTTTTCTTTTGGCTTAGGTTTTGGTCTTGTAACTTCAAATTCTGGTTTCGGTATTGGCTTTTCTTTTATGGGTGGTTGATATGTAGCCGCAAGTTCTTTAACTTCTGTTTTTGGAGTTATATCTTTTGAAGTCGAATCGTAATCTTCCTTAATTATTTTGACTGCTTTATCTAAACTTGATTTTGGTTTTTCTGACTTGACAGTTGACGTTTGGCTTGGTTTGGGCGATTCAGTTTTTAATATAGGTTTTTTGATAGTGCTCTTTGAGTTATTCCTTTTTTGCTTTCTAAGAAAGGTAACTATCAAACCTAATGCAACCAATGTTATTGCAATTCCTGTCCAAAACCTCAAAGGGTGCAGGAACTTATATTCAACTATTAAGTGGTAGATTTCTTCCATTTGTGATAATTGTTTACAATGAATGTCAACTTATTTATATCCGCACTCAAGTGCCTATATCTTTTAAATTAGCAGGATATACGCAACTTTCCCAAAAGGGTACATAAAATATCAATTACAAAAGGTTAAGGTTTTATGAATTTCTAATAGTCTGGAAAAACTTCCTGTCCCAGAATTTAATTGATGCCTTCGCTCCAAGCGAAGGCATCAATCGGCTAGGCAACGGAGCAGACTGATCGTGTTTCTTAATTCATTTCATATTCACAACCGCCCAATAAACACCTTTTACCACCTCAGCCATTTTATCATAGTCTAATGTTTCAGGAGTATCCGTTGGTTCATGATAGTTCTTATTTCTATAAAAGGAAGTATTGGTAACCATCACAGCAGGAAGGTTATTATTCCAATAATTCAAATGATCAGAAAAATCAATTCCCACCATAGACTTGGGGGCATTTATGGATTCTACATTTATAGAGGAACCTTCAATCATTGATTTTTTTATATTTTTTACCAGACTATTTTCTCCAATCCTTCCTACCACTGCAATAAAATTTCCTGTAGATGGGTAAATAGTTTTTAAAATCCCAACAGGATATTCTTGCGATTTAGGTTTCTCGGAAAAATATCCGATCATTTCAAGACAGATCATTGCTTTGAAAGGAATATTGTTCTCAATGATATATTTAGAGTGGATAGCACTTCCCATATTAGATGTTCTGAAATATGGAGGTTCTTCCAATGTGTAAGCAACAAGGTCAACTCTGTATTTTAATGTCGGTTTCAAAGAATCCAAAAGCCTTCCGATCTCTAAAAGACCAGCAACACCACTCGCATTATCATCTGCTCCTGCATGATCCAGGCATACATCATAATGTGCGCCAATAATTATTCTCGGTGCATCTGAAGGCCCGTATGTGCTTATGATATTTTTATATTCATTGCCATCTGCTGTATATTTTTGTTCTTGAGGATTTAATCCATTTTTCCGGAACTCATTAAAAATATAATTGGCAGCTTCATTTAAAGCATCAATATTTTTATAGTTTCTGGGCAGGCTGGTCGTGCATAATACCTTCACATCATTTTTTAACCTTTCAGAAGAAACAGGAATAGGTATTATACCGGGTTTAGCAGAACCCAATAGGGGTGAGGTTAAGAAATAGAATGAAGCACCAATGAGAAAAAAAATGCTTCCTAAGAATAAAAGTGTTTTCATGGTAAATTTATTTGTTTAAAAATCTTTCCTCCTAAAGCTTTTTTAAGAGTGGGGAAGATCGCTTACTCAAGGTATGTCTGACGGACATTATGAGCAGCTTTTATTCCGGTAATCTGTTTACCTCAATTATTTTAATTGTCAGGTCACGAAAAGTTTTAATGTCACCTGCTAAAATAGTATAGCGGTCCTTGTCAAAGATGTTTATGTAGTTAAGGAATCCTGTCTTTTTACGTTTTATTTTAAACTCGTCAAATACTCTATTCCATTTGAAATAATTGTTGTCTGTTCAACCATTTCAGAAAAATATTTTTCAAGATATGGAGTAATGGAAGTTGATGGTCTAATTTCTGAGACGTCAACCTTTCTTTGCGATAAATATTTTATAAGTGTTCTGAATACAGTAGAACTTAAGCATTCCTGTCCCAAAAGGTTAATAGGTTGAATGTCTTGTTTTGAAGAATGTCGTGAAATTAATTGGCAAACGTCTTCTAAAGTCCTCTTTGATGAAGGAGTCAAAGCTGATTCCCACTCATCTACTGTTGCTTTGATTTGAAATTCTTCGTTGAGGAATTCTGAAAGTGGTCGCCACGGCAATAGGTCCCTCGCAGCTCTCCATTCGTCAATGGTCGAAGTAAAGGACAGTTTAGTATCAGGGTCAGCTTCTAGGTCAAGTGGGCTGCAAAGTCTGTGTTCTTCAATAAATATATTGAGGACGTCAGTAGGGGTCATTATTTGCTTAATCTTCTGTTCCATAAAGTTGCCGAATAGCTTGTTTATACGCAAAAGGAGCTTGGTCAGATAGTTATTTAAAGATTATAATCAAAAAGTCAGAAAGGATTAATATTTAAAAGTTATTAGTTCTGTTTCCTTAAATCTTCTTATTGAATTACTTCCGTAATCAACCAGAGCACCTGTTAACTCACATATCCTGATATTAAAAAAGCCCCAAAAATTCGGGGCTTCTACTCTATAAATATTCAATAAACTATTACTTCTGAATCACCTGTATAATCTTTACCGGACATAGCTCAGCGGCTTTTTTATTGGCATCCAGTTCTACTTCCGAGACGTCGACAGCGTGAAACCCTTTTTTGTCTTTTGATCCGATCAGTACACTCTTGCCATCTTTCTTAGACATCGCCCAACGGTCAGGGGCTACTTCAACACAATAATTGCAGCCGATGCACTTTTCTCTCTGCTGAATGATCTTAATCATTGGCCGGAACTACTTTATAGATTTTATCGCTGCTGCGTATTGTTTCTTCCAAAGGAATGGAAAATGAAATACCCTTTCCAACTTCATCAACCTGTTTGTCATCTACTCTGATCTCGGTGATGGTCGTTTCTACAACGCCTGTTGTAGGCCCGATGATCAGCACTTCGTCTCCAATCTTAAGTTTATGTGTTTCCAGAATAAATTCTGCCACTTTTACTTTAGGGAAGTAACGTACGCCTTTACCAAGGAATATCTTACGGGTAGTAGCGGAAGAACCGTGTTTGTTAGTCCATTCACCAAGTTTTTGTCCCAGATAATAACCGCTCCAGAAGCCTCTGTTGTAAACAGTTTCAAGTCTGTTCATCCAGTCCTGAAGTTTTTCATCCGTAAAGGTATCATCCAGATAAGCGTCAACAGCTTCTCTGTAGCATTTGGTAACAGTCTTTACATATTCAGGAGCACGGCCTCTGCCTTCCAGTTTTAATACTGTCACACCGCTTGCTATGACTTCATCAAGGAAGTTGATTGTACATAAATCTTTAGGAGACATGATGTATTCATTGTCTATCTCCAGTTCATGTCCATCTTCCAGATCTATTACTTTGTACGTACGTCTGCAGTTCTGCTGACAAGCACCGCGATTAGCGGAAGAGTTAGCAGTGTGCAGGCTCAGATAGCATTTACCAGATACCGCCATACAAAGAGCACCGTGAGCAAAAATTTCTATACGAACCAGTTCTCCTTTCGGCCCTCTTACTTCTTCGCGTCTGATACCATCTGTTATGTCTTTGATTTGCTTTAAGCTTAATTCTCTTGAAAGCACAATAACATCAGAGAACATTGCATAAAACTTTACAGTCTCCAGGTTGGTAACATTTACCTGAGTAGAAAGATGTACTTCCACACCTTTGGTAAAAGCGTATTGAATGGCTGCATGGTCAGCAGCTATAATGGCAGTAAGTCCGTTTTCTTTTATAGAGTCGATGATACGCTTCATGATGCTCATATCATGATCATAAAGGATGGTATTGAGCGTTACATAAGTTTTTACGTTATGTTCTCTGGCAATACGACCAATTTCGGGTAAATCCTCCAAAAGGAAGTTATTGGCAGCACGAGCTCTCATGTTCAACTGATCTACTCCAAAATATATCGAGTCAGCTCCACCCTGAATCGCGGCCATGAAGGCTTCAAAAGAGCCTGCCGGCGCCATTACTTCTATCTTATCTCTCATTGTTGTGTATTCCGTCTAAAAGAAGTTACAAAATTACGTTAAAATGCCTGAATATTTGCTTTTATATCGAAGTTTTTGAATGAATGCCTGATCTGCTTTTTGATTTTCAGATAATTATGAAATCTAGTTGATTTCTATAATATCATTCAGATCTGGCAGAGAGACAGTTATTCCAAATGTTGTATTTATTTTTTCAGCCAAAACCTGGCTCGCATCTTTTTCTCCGTGAATGAGAATGATTTCTTTAGGTTTGTATCTGAAACCGGCAATCCATTTAAGGAGTTCCTCCTGATCGGCATGGCCGGAGATATTTTCCAGGAGGGCTATTTCTGCTTTTACCTGATAAAATTTTCCCATCATTTTAATTTCCGGTTCTCTGTCCAGCAATGCCCTTCCTCTGGTACCTTCAGCCTGATAGCCAGGAAGTATTATGAGGTTATTCACGTCTTCAATTCCTGCTTTCAGATAATGTAGAATTCTTCCGCCCGTGATCATACCACTTCCCGCAATGACTATCTTTGGTTTTTTGCGGTCAATAATGCTAAAGGTTTCCTCGATCGCTCTTACAAAATAGACTTCTTTATTCAGATCGATCAGAGCGGTTTTGTTAAGTTTATGCCAATCAGGAAATCTGGACGTAACCTCAAGTGCCTCAGCACCCATTGGAGTATCAAAAACAACAGGAATAGGAGGGATTTTATTCTCTTTTTTCAAAGCATCAATAAGCAACATGATCTCAAGCGCTCTACCGACAGCAAAACAAGGGATGTAGACATCTCCGCCTCTTTGAAAGGTTTTGTTTATAAGATCTTTTAATTGATCCTTGGGAGAAGTTTCAGGATGTAATCTGTTGCCATAGGTGGATTCAAGTAAGAGGATGTCTGCCTGTTCAGGTATGGAAGGGGAAGACAGATAAAGCGATTCCCGTCTTCCGACATCTCCTGAAAAGATTAACTTTTTATCAGATATATCAATTTCCAGATAGGAAGAACCAATAATGTGACCGTTTCTTTTAAACCTGAATTTTATGTCTTTAGCAATTGAAATCCATTCGTTTTCCTCGCAGTCCAGAATGAAATTCAAGGTTTGTTCAACATCATCCAATGTATAAAGGGGTAAGGCAGGTTGATGTTTTGAATAATTCCCACGGTTGGCAGCATCGGCTTCCTCCATTTGAATTTTTGCACTGTCTCTCAGAATTATTTCCGTAAGAGCCTGGGTCGGAGCAGTCATAAATACAGGTCCTTTATAACCGTTTTTTATGAGTACTGGTAAATACCCTGTGTGATCCAGGTGTGCGTGGGTTATCAGAACAGCTGAAAGTTTGCTGTAATCCAGAGGAAGAGGAGTTCTGTTGAGTAGTCTTAACGCCTTTTTTCCTTGAAAAAGACCACAGTCGATAAGTAGTTGATGCTTTGTTGTTTCCAGTAAAAATTTAGAACCAGTAACGGTTCCCGTTCCTCCCCAAAAATGAATTTTTGCTTTCATAGATTCTTTTCAAACAATAGATCGATTGTAAAGGTAATATGAATACTAATCTCCTGGTATTTTCATGAAAAGAATCACCGCTTTATTTGCAACAGATTTTTCTTCAAGTGCAGAAAATGCATTGAATTATTTTATCAATTTTGCAAGACCATTTGAGGTTAAGCTCTATGTGCTGCATGTTGTTGAAGTGCCATTGATACCTACAGAAGTACCCTTTGAAAGGATGTTTGAAAAACAGATTTCAGATAAAAAAGAGCTTGGTGCCAAACTAATGAAAACAACTACCCGCATCCTGGAGCTTTGCAACAATATTGAGGTAAATCATATCCTTGCGGAAGGGGACCCACAAGAAGAAATTAATAAAGCTTCTGATCAATATAATGCCGACCTGATTATCATGGGAAATAAGAAAGGTGGATTTTTTACAAGAGTTTTTAGTGGGGATACTGTAGCTGGAATGATTGAAAATGGTAGTAGAAAAATTTTGGCGATATCAGAAGATGTTCATTTCAGGCCTGTAAAAACAATAGTTTATGCATGTGCCATTTCAGTCAGAGATCATAACAACATCAATGAATTAAGTGAATACGCAAAGGAGTTTGATGCTGAAATTATTATCCTGAATGTAAGAGATAGACTAGAGCAGGAATATCCGGAGATTGCTGCAGTGATGCTTGATGAAATTATGGATCATGTTCATTATAAAAATATTAAACTGATTACCAAGACAGGAACTAACGTATCTGCAATTATAAAGAAGTTTATAGATGAGATTGATACGGATTTAGTTGTAATGGCTACCCATCATAGAAACTTTTTAGAAGCTATCCTATCCGGAAGTACTACAGAAAAAGTATTGAATATATCAAGCCATCCCATGCTTATATTTCACCTTCGAGGTAATACGAAAGGGTGGTAAGAAATTTTTTCTGCTTAATTTGTTTAATAAAAAAATCCCTGCAAAATGAGCAGGGATTTTTTTATTGTTTATGTATTTTACAAGACATTTTAAGAGTTAATACCACTCCTCATCTTCTCTTTCAGAGGTAGTTCTCTCACGTTTTTTCTTTTTAAAGATATTCTTAAACCAGTTAAGAGGTTCTTTTTCCTGACGACGATGAGATCTTGGGTTTTCATTAGGTCTTCTGAATTCCTCTCCTTCGAATGCTTCATCGCTATTGCTGTTATTTATAGGATAGCCATCCGGAGCTTTCTCTGAAAATGGAATACAGTCCATATTATCAAACATTTCTTCACTGAGGTCAGGCCATTGCTGGTAGACATATTTTTTTAGCTTTTTATCTTTGCCTAGCTTTCCCATAAACTTCCCGAATATTGGCATTGCCATATGTGCACCCTGACCAAGATCTATTGACCTGAAATGTACTCTTCTGTCATCTGCGCCGACCCAGCATCCTGCAACAAGGGCAGGGGTATAGCCGATAAACCATCCGTCTGCATGAGATTGTGTAGTACCTGTTTTTCCTGCAATCTGAGCATCCGGACCAACATAATTTGCCATACCAGCAGCTGTACCTTCCTGCACTACTTTTCTAAGCATATGGGTAATCATTTCAGCAGTAGAAACACTGACGGTCTGACGGAAATATGGAGGATTGCTCTTAAATATTGTTTTACCAGCCTTATCTTTTATTTTTACTAAGTAATTAGGAGTAACGCTTTTTCCACCGTTTGCGAATGCGCTATAAGCAGAAACCATTTCCATCAGGGAAATATCTGCCGTGCCGAGAGCCAGAGAAGGTACAGGGTCTAAAGGCGAACTGATACCAAGTTTTTCGGCAAAGTTTACAACTTTATTAACTCCTGCTTTCATGATCAGGCTTGCAGAAACGGTATTTACCGACTTGGTCAGAGCGCCTATCATAGAATAATAACCTCCGTAGTTTCCATCAGCATTTTTGGGTGACCAGTTGTCATATTCCTCGATCACCTGTCTTTCGTTAGGGAAGTATTCGCAAGGACTGATTCCAGATTCCAAAGCAGCTGCATATACTATAGGTTTAAAAGTTGAACCGACCTGTCTTTTGGAAGTAACATGATCATATTTGAAATATTTATGGTTGATGCCACCTACCCAGACTTTAACCTGACCGGTAAAAGGATCCATTGCAAAAAATCCAGCCTGAAGGAAATATAAGTAGTGTTTTATGGAATCCAGAGTTGAGAAATTCTTTTCTTGTTCACCAGCCCAGGTGAAAACCTTCATTTCTGTTTTTTTATTAAGCTCCTTTTTAAAATCTGCCTCATCCAGGTCAAGGCTTTTTAAATACTGGTATCTGTCAGACCTTTTGCATGCATCAGTTAATACCTGAGGTGTTTTTTTCCATGGAGTTGAGTTTTTCCAGTGGGAATAAAAACTAACCTGTAATTTAGACATATGCTCAGTCATCGCTTTTTCAGCATGACGTTGCATTTTTGAATCAATGGTGGTATAAATTTTTAAACCATCTGTGTAAAGGTTATAAGTTGTTCCATCCGGTTTATAATGAGTATTGCACCATTCATCCAGTTCTTGTCTGAGGTATTCTCTGAAATAAGTAGCTAATCCTGTATTATGAGAAAGGTAGTTGTATCTTATTTTTAAATCTTTTTTCTGAAATTTTTCAGCTTCTCCTTCCGTAATAAACTGGTATTTAGCCATTTGTTGCAAAACAACATTTCTGCGTTCTTTTGCTTTTTCAGGATTTTTTGCCGGATTATAAGATGTTGTAGCCTTAAGCATTCCAACCAAAGTTGCGGCTTGTTGAATATTCAGTGAATCAACAGCGGTGTTAAAATACCTTCTGGCTCCTGCAGCTATTCCATAAGCATTTTCCCCATATGGTACTGTGTTAAAGTACAGTGTCAGAATTTCATTTTTATTAAACGTTTCATTTAATCTTGTTGCAACAATAGCTTCTCTGGTTTTATTGATAAGCATTGAGAAGAACCTGTATTTTTTTCTTGGAAAAAGGTTCTTAGCCAACTGTTGTTCAACCGTACTGCCACCTCCTGCGCTTTCATCCTGCATTAATATGGATTTGAACAACACTCTGAGCATCCCTCTCCGGTCAAATCCATTGTGCTTATAAAAGCGGATATCTTCTGTTGCCAGCAATGCATTAATTAAATGCTTGGGAAGCTTTTCAAAATTGATATCAGTGCGATCCTGAATAAAATATTTTCCTATGAGAATACCGTCTGAAGAATAAATTTCAGAAGCTGTTGCATTCCTGATATTTTTCAGATCATCTCCATTGGGCAGTTTTTTGTATACTTGATAGGTAATGTAAATAAAGATTGAAGCGAATAAAACCGCCAGAAATATCATTCCCGGTTTAATCCACTTTTTCCAATTAAAATCTTTTAAGGAAAATCCCTGTTCCTGATTACTCATTATGTCAACCTTTTATAATCTGTGAATACAAATAAAATAAAGTTCCGGTTCAATTTTAACAATTGGCATGATCACTAATAATTTTTGAAAGGAATTTTAACTATAAATTATTGAGACTCATATAAGAAACGTTTCTTTAAAATATTTAATTTTTTATTTCCAGAGTCATAAAATTATAAGTTTTTCAATTCCTGACAGTTCATAAATTTTCAAATATAAACAAATGAAATAGGAGATAGTTAAAAACAGTGAATAACCAAATGGAACAGCTACAATGAAAAAAACTTTATTTTATCTGAATGGAATTATTCTTTCTTCACTGATAATTTTATCATGCAGCAAAAAAGAATCTGCGTTTTTTACAAACCATTATTCTACGGGGTATACCAGTTTGAACAAGCAAAATACTGAAACAATTAAACCAGAAATTCAGAATCATATTGCCAGTGCAAATAAGGAAATTGTTACTGCTTTAGGTGAGCAGGTGATTTTTAAACCAGAGATAGGTGTTTCAAAAAATAATTCAGATGAAATTAAGGCAATTTTATCTGACGAGCCGCAAACTAAAGGAAAGGAGGCCGCAGTGCCTTCTAAAAAGGAAATTAAGAAAATTGTTAAAAAAGCAGTAAAAGAAAGCAAATCAAATGATAGTAATATCAGTAAGCTATTGCTTGTGATTATCGCTATATTACTTCCTCCATTGGCAGTTGCTTTGGTTGATGGATTGAGCGGTCCGTTCTGGCTTAGTATCTTACTTACGATCCTGTTCTACCTTCCTGGGCTGATATATGCCATTTACAGGATTTATAAAAATGATTAAGTTTCCAAAGTCTGTAATAATAAAAAAGTCCCTCGATACATTCGAGGGACTTTTTTATTACTCTGGAGAGTGAGCAGAAAATGTTCCGTCATCATAAAATATGACTATTTTCTGTACTTTTTTAGGTTTCTGAACCGACTTTTTCTCTGTTGTAGGCTGAAATGTGGGTTCCTGAGCATTAACTGTCAAATTTGAATTTGCTGAGTTTTCCACTTCTCTCATTGTTTCTGTGATCATAACAATCTCTTTGGCTTCTGTAATAGGTTGATTAATTGTTTGTTCTAAATATTGTGGCTCCGACTGAATTTCCTCGTTCACCGGATTTTGTATTTCTAATAAGACTTCTGCTTCTTTTTCAGGTTCTTGAGGTGGATATACTGGCAATTCCTTCTCAGAAATCGTTGTTATTTCATTCGTTGCCTCGATAATTTCTGAATCTTCTGTTCTTTCCACCTCACTACTTGCTTCAATTTCTGAGCTTATTGGAGTTTCTTCTGATATTAATTCTGTTTCAGTGTAGGTTTTTGATTCAGAGGTTATTATAATTTCAGGATATTCATCTTGCTCAGGTTCGGCAGATTTTTCTTCGATGTGCGTTTCTGACTTTTCTTCGCTGATAATTTTTATTTCAGAATGCTCCACTATTTCTTCTTGCTGTTCTTTAAAGAAATTCGGATTTTCGAAAATACTGTCGAAGAAAGCATCAACAGAAGGCTCCGATTCAGGTGTATAGAATGATTCGGTTTGGTCAGGAGAGGTGTTTTCAGAAAACAATAATCCTGAAACGATTTCAGCAGAGACCTCTGCTTTTGCAAGAATTTCTTCTTTTTTTTCTAATTCTTTGCGTATCAGTTTCTTCTCTTCTTCTGGGTCTGATTTCTGAGGTTCTCCGAATAAGTTGAGCTGTTTCATAGTGCCTTTTCCAGTTAAAAGCCAATCTGATTGTATGTCCGGAAATGTAATAATAATTTTATGAATCACATCCAGACTGGGTTTGTTTCTGCCGGAGAGAATATGCGACATGCTTGACCTTTGGATGCCTATTTTATCAGCAAAGGCCGAAGGAGTCAATTCTTTGTCTTCCAGAATTGCAAGTATTCTTTCTGTTATGAAATTCATTTTTGTGAATATAACTTTACAAATGTACATAACCACAAGATTACATGGTTGTATTTTGTAAACTAGTTTTGCACATTCCTGAAAAATCCCTGAGTTTACATTTGTTATTTACAAATGTAAATAACTGGTCATGCCAGGGAAATTGAAAAAAAGAACTATGAAGGAAATTTTTCTCGTTTTATTATAGATAAAGGCAAAAATAAAACTAAATTAGCGCCATATTTTCTGAAATTTTATAATATACATTACTATGCAAACACTTGGAGTTATATTAATGGTCGTAGGATTTATCATGGGAGTTTTCGGTGGAATGTTCCTTGCAATACCTGCGGTTGTAACAGATGAAAAAGGCGGATTGAGCCAGGATAAAATGATCAAAGTTTCTGTATTAATTTTTGTCGGTTCTGTAATGATTCTAATTGGTCAGTATTTGTTTGCAGGATTAAACCAATAAAAAGTAAGACTTTAAAAATACATCAAATCCGTTTTTCACTTATTAGTAAAGTGGAAAACGGATTTTTTATGCTCTTAATTGATATTTTTTAAAAATATTTTTTAACTATTTACTTAAGATCAGTTTGATACGTTTGGGTAACGTGGGTACAAAATCATTTTAATTTTTTTCAAATTTTTAACAACTAAAAATCACTTGCCAATGAATCCTTGCTTTTTCTGCTTCATTCAGAAAAATAAGTGGAGAAGAGTTTACAATTTACGTCTGGAGTTCTGCAGATTTAATCAATAAATCCAATGAGGTAAAAGGAAGCGGATGGAGATTATAAACTCAAAATTCATTCCTGAGGAATAATTAGTTACATTACACTTGTCGAAAGAATGGTACACATGCCATCCATTTCCAAGCATTACATCAATTTTTTTACTAAATCTGCATGCCGGTAATTAAAATAACAGTTTCTCCTAGTCGCTTTTTTTCAAATTCAACAGCCTGCTTTTTATACCTGACATCAATTTTTTTTAATCAAGTGTTTTTCGACCAATAGTTAAAAGGCTGAACTTTAAAATTATTCCTAGGCTTTTTTATTATATGGAGATAGAAAAATGGCTGCAAAGTTTATTAACAACCGACCTTTTAAGTTTCGAAACCCCGGAAAATCGTTTGAGTTGGAGGAAAAAAGTCGAAGATTTGTAAAAGAGGATGAAGCATATTATTTCTGGAATACATCCTTAAGGTATGAAACAGATAAGAATAATGATTTACAAGAACTTAAAAATAAAAAGGAAATTGACTAAGGTGATATAAAATGGCTTTTGAAATAGTCTTTAAATGCTCTATTAATTGATGTTAAAAATCCATGGAAATGTTCAAGCCTCATTATAAATGACAAAAGGAACTGATAGGGTCAGTTCCTTTTTGTCTGATAAAACAACTCTAAACTAAACTAATAAACTAAATCTTATTTCTTATTATTTTTTTTGGCTGTCATTAATTCAGTAACATCTTTGGAGAAGCATGCTACCGCGAAGATTTCTCCTGTGTCGTCACGTAAGGGAGCATAATTGGAAGCGTAATAGGTGATTTTATTATCCTGAGGGTATTCTGTTATTATTTCAAAATTCTCGCCTTTAAATGCTCGTTGGTAAACTTCGATCTGGTTTTGTTTTGCTTTTTCATCCTGAAATAGATTCATTAGATCAAAGCCTTTGAGATCGGTAATGCCAGCAGCTTCAAGACCTTCAGAAAATGATTTGTTCCAGTCGATGATGCAATAATTCTTATCTACTGTAAATATGCTGTCTTTAGGCACATTGATCAGTTCTTTTAAATATTTCTCTTTCTTCTGAACGTCCTGTAGAATACGTTGCATTTCTTCCTGGGTTGCAGCAAGCTCTTCCATATTTTGACGAAGTTCTTCTTCCTGAGATAAAAGTTCCTTGGATTTTAGTTCACTTTCATCCAACAGTTTTTCCGACTGTTTTTGTGCTGCGATTAATTTTGTTATGTCTTTACCAAAGCTTGCTACTGCAAATATTTGATTATTTTTATCGTGTAATGGGGCAAGATTTGTTGTGATATAAAGTTTCCCGCCATTATTATCGTCATATTCATTCGTAACCTCAAAGTTTTCCCCTTTAAAAGCTCTTTCATATAAAGCTATTTGTTTTTGTCTTTCCTCCTCTGATGGGAATAAATCGAGGAATGGAAAGCCTTTCAGATCTACATTTCCTGCAAATGCTTCAAGCGCAATTGAAAAAGACTTATTGTAGCTCAGGATTTTATAATCCCTGTCTACAGTGAATATTGTATCCTTTGGCACATTGATCAATTCAGTAAGATAACTTTCTTTTTCTTTTACCTCATTCAGAATTCTCTCCATTTCTTCCTGAGTTGTGGAAAGCTCTTCCATATTCTGACGAAGCTCTTCTTCCTGTGCCATAAGTTCCTCAGATTTCTGACGTGATTCATTCAGCAACTGTTCCGTCTGCTTTTGAGCAGTAATAAGAGCTGTCACATCTTTTCCAAAGCAAGCCACAGCTGTGATTTCTCCATCTTTACTATAAATAGGAGCCAGGTTCATAGTATAGTAAGATATCACTCCATTGGTGTCATATTCATTGGTCTCTTCAAAATTCTCGCCTACAAATGCTCTTGCAAACAAAGCTTTTTGCTTCTGCTTCTCAATCTGATCCGGAAATAATGAAAGGTAATCAAAGCCTTTAAAATCCATTTTTCCTGTCATTGCTTCTAGGCCTGCTGAAAAAGCTCTGTTGTAACTAATAATCTTAAAATCCTTATCAAGTGTAATTATGCTGTCTTTAGGTACATTGATTAATTCATTCAGATAACTTTCTTTTTCCTGAGCTTGATTTAGAACACGCTTCATTTCTTCCTGAGTTGCAGAAAGTTCTTCCATGTTTTGTCTCACTTCCTCTTCCTGCTCCCTTAATTGCTGTGTTTGTGCTTGTGTATCCTGAAGGAGCTTATTGGTACGTTGATTGATTTTAACAGCTTTTACTGTTGATGCAATACTTTCCCCAAGCCTTTCTACAAACTCAATCTGATATTTTTTAAATAAGGAAAAAGAGGCAATTTCAAGCACACCAAGTACCTGATCATCTAACTTTAATGGAACAATCAAAAGATTTCTCGCAGAACCTTCTCCTAATCCAGAGGTAATTCTCAGATAACTTTCAGGGATTTCTGTCATGTATATAGTTTCTTTTTCCATCACAGCTTGTCCTGCAAGACCTTCACCTATATCTATTCTCTGGTTAATGTATTTTTTTCTTTCAAATGCATAACAAGCTTTTATCTCTAAATAGATGTCCTGCTCATCATTATCATTAATGATATATAATGCACCCTGATTAGCTTCCAGGTATTTAATCAGATTTCTGATGATATCATCTGTAAGCTCATTCATGTCATTGTTTTTTGACCTCAGGATATCTATAAACCTCGCCAGTCCTTCTGTAACCCAGTTTCTTTCCTTTTCTTCAACAGCATAATTCTTCAACTGATTTCTAAGGCTTGCAAGAGAGGCACTTAATGCGTTGGCAGAACCTGATTCTTCGTTGAACTTATATTCAACATTGAGATTTCCTTTTTCTATTTCTTTTACAAATTCTGAAGCGGCTATAATTTGAGCTTCTAGTGCAGTTACTCTCTCTTCGAGTTCTTTTGTTTTAGAATTGGTGGTTTTGTTGAAAACTGAAATATTCATCTGGTTTTAAAATAAATATTGATAATTTAAAGAAAAAGTACCTTTTCAACACGTTCATGATAGAATCATATTGTATTGTAGAAGTCTGTATTTAATTGTAAATCTTTATACGCTAAATCTGAAAATTGTTTTCTCATCACATAGAATATTACATTAAACGGCCAATTTTTATATTAAGTATTGATTTTTTTAATAGAGTTTTTACTTTATTTATATTAAGGATATTGTAATTTTTGATCATTTTATTTATACTTTTACATAGATACTTTCGTATATAATAAATGATTTTGAACCTTAGTAGCTAATAAAAGGTTTAGTAATCCGATACTATGTATTTCAAAAGAGTTATAAATATCGTTCTTGTATTTGCACTTCTTATTTCAGTGATAGGAGTGACGACTACCAGTGCTATTTGTAAATACAAGACCGGAAATAACATTGTATGTAAAAGTGCTGAAAAGAAATGTTGCAAGAATGCCAATGAAAGCAACAATTGTTGTGAGTTTAAATCAGAACTTAAGAAGCTTGATGCAGATCTTTTAAGGCAAGGAAATTTTGATAATATTCCGGATATAATTTTGTTTGCAGCAGCTTATTTTTATGTTGCATTCGAACACTTGCAAGCTGAGGACTCTGAAGTCCTTTTTTATAGCTATCGTCCACCTCTTATTACTCAGGATCTGTCTATCCTTCATCAGGTATTTAGAATTTAGGAATTGAGTTTTTATTTGAATCCGCAAAAATAGATATTGTTAATGCGCTCTCGTGTTTATGATGTTCTCATATCCTTCAGGCGGATATTATCAATATTGCGGATTAAATAGTTTTATTGACAACTATTAATAAAAATTAATCCAATACTTTAAATTTTAAATCAAGATGAAAAATCATATTTTAATTGCTCTTATAGGTTTCTTCCTTTCCTTTGCCAATCAGTCATTTGCAAATGCTCTTACTGATGACAAGCCTGAATGTTGTAAAAAGAAAATGGAATGTTGTAAGAAAGAAAAGGAATGTTGCAAAAAGGAAGAAAGTAAAGCATGTTGTGCGACTGCAGAAGCCTGCAAAGACGGATCTTGCTGCAAAGATGGGGTTTGTGCAAAGGGAGATGTAAAATGCTGCAAAGAAAAATCTGAAGCTTGTTGCAAACATGAAGGCAAACATGAAGGCAAAAAAAAGAAAAAAGATAAGTGTTGTAAGTAAATAGTAATAAAGCCCCCGACATGTCGGGGGCTTTTATTTTATACTTGTAATAAAAACTCAATTAGAAATTCCTTTAACTTTGATTTTAATATAGTTTAAAATTGAAGTTCTGACATGTCATCCGAAAATCACAAAAATGATAATCTGTTCCTTAGTGGGTTAGTTGTTAGTATGTTTTGCTGGGGCTTAAGCTGGACATCGGGAAAGATTATGGCAGGTTATGGGAATCCTTTAAATATAACGCTTTACCGTTTCTTTGTAACATTTATTTCATTATTTATAATTGTATGGTTTACAGGAGAGAAGCTTAGTATTCTCAGAAAGGGCTTGTTCGATCTTGCTTTTTCTGCCTTATTAATAGCTCTTTATACATACTTATTTTTTAAAGGCCTTTCAATTGGAAAGGCAGGAGCAGGGGGAGTGTTGGTTACTACATTGAACCCTATAATTTCTTATGTTATAATGCTTGTTTATACCAAAAGGAAACCTGGAAAAAATGAAATAATTGGCCTTGCAATTGGTCTGGTTGCTGGAGCCTTCTTGCTTCAGGTCTGGGATAACTGGCATAAAATCTGGAATGCCGGCAATAGTTATTTCGTTATGGCCACTTTTACATGGGCCTTCTTAAGTCTATTTACTGCAAGATCAGGGCGTTATGGTTCGCCGATAGCTTTTAGTCTTTGGATGTATGGCTTGTGCACAGTGATCATCGCTTTGATTTCTGACTTTCATGAAAGTGTTGAAGTATTTAAAAGGATAGATCTCATTTTCTGGATAAATCTTTTTTTTAGTGCTACTATCACAACGGCTCTGGCTACTACGTTTTTCTTTGTTGCTACTTCAAAACTTGGTGCAGGTAAAGCAAGTACATTTATTTTCTTGGTACCGTTTTCTGCCGCTTTAGGCTCATGGATTTTTTTAAAAGAAATTCCGGAAATTCACACTGTCATTGGTGGACTTCTTGGAATATTCGCTGTATATATGATAAACAGAAAATAGAAATGATTTAGAACATAAAATAGGATTAAAAAAGATTTAAAATAGAAAAGCTCCCTTTGTTGGGAGCTTTTCTATTTTAATAATACTGATATATTACCTCTTCAATATTTTTACTCAGTGGGTAGTATATTTTAAATGCATTTGAACTGGAGTTTTTAACCCTTTTAGGAGTAGGAATATCACTTCCCGTATATCTGTAACCAGCTTCAATATCTATTCTCTCAGGGCCAGAATTTAAAGCAAGCTTTATATCTGTTTCTATACAAGAATGACCGCTCACAAGTACGTAAGGACCAGATTTTGTTTCACCATAACTTTTCCATAAGTAATCCTCTTTCATAAAAATTACATAATCATTGTATCCTATAAGGGTTTTACTTGATTCAATAACATTTTTAACAGATGAGCCTTTGAATACAGGCTCAGAAATTCCTGATAACCGCATAGTCATTCCAATCCAGCCACCTGTAGATTTCCAGGTCCTTTTCTGAAAGTAACTTTTCTCTCTTAATTCGCCATTGGTATGTCTGACTGAAAGTTTTCCTGTAAGAGTGGTTTGAACAGAATCTTTATATAAGGTGGTTCCTACAGGTTGAGCTGCCTGCCAGTAATAACCACCTGAAATATTTGTAAGTGTTACAGTCCCGACTAATGAAATTGTTTGTTCAGAATCTGTATTTTTTACACTGAAATCTTTAAATGTGATGCTGCATTCCGCATCCTTTTCCCCATAACTATTTCCTTTTTTCAACTGAATTGAAACATATCCTTTTCTTATTTTTTCTTTACAGGTAATTTTATCATCGTAATAGAGATTATAAATCTTTTTATTATTACTGTTAACAGTTGCTGAATCAACTCTAAGAATACCACATGGCAGAGTATAAGGACTTTCATTTTTTCCTAACTTATAACCAATAAAATCTTCAACATTCAGCATGATTTGATCTGTTTCTTCTGAACTAGATCTATCATCTTGTTTTAACTGAGACGGAGTTGATTTTGCGGGACCTGTTTCTTCTTTTGTACAAGAAAATATACCTGGAAGACAGAGAATTAAATATAAGAAACTGAAGTAATTTGATTTTTTCATAAATGGTTTCATCAAAACCGGTTTGCATTAGGTACGTTTACTTTACCTTAAATGTTTGCTCTATATGAAATGGGGGAAAAATAAAAAGGCCTTCCTGTTTCTGGAAGGCCCTTTTGCAATGATTACTTATAGTTAATATAATTGATATTGTTCTGACTTAAGATAAGAGCCAAATTCAATGGTAATTTTATAGGCATTTGCCTCACAAAGATTGGCGTCTGTGGTTGGGGTAGCTGTCAAATTTGATGTACTATATTTATAACCTGCCTGTACATCGAAATATGCAGGAGTAACTGCCGGAATATTTACATTTGCTCTGGCTTTACCTTTAACAAGGACATATGGTCCTGCCCATGTGGCACCGCAGTTTGACCAAAGAAAATTTTCTCCAAGGTTTGAGACATAGTCAAAGTTTCCATCAAGCGTTTTTCCTGTTTCATATACATTGGAATATGAATTTGCTCCTAGTGTTGCTGTTGTATCTCCTGCAATTGCTAATCTTAAGCCAGCCCAACCTGAAGTAGAAGACCAGGTTCTGTTCTGGAAGTAACTTCTTTCACGCACAGCTCCATTAGCATGAGTTACCATAAATTTACCCCTTACTCTATGGACTACAGCATCTTTATGTAAAGTATTATCAGTAGGTATTACAACCTGCCAAATGTAACCACCTGTAAGGTTGGTTACTGTTATTGTTCCGTTTACAGTCACACTCTGTCCTGTAGCATTGGATTCTACTGTGTAATTATTAAATGTAATAGAGAACTGTGCATCTATATCATTAAAATGAGTACCGCTTACAAGTTTAAATGAAATGTCTCCGCTTTTCTTTTTATATCCGCATTTATTCTGATCTCCGAATTGTAATGTGTAAGTCTTTTTTCCTGAAGATTCAGTGGAATCAAACTTAACTATTCCACAGGGCAAAGCATAGGCTGCAATTCTTGCATTTGCTCCTCCACCACCGATTTGGTTACTGATTACATCATTTACATTTGAAATAGCTTCGTCAACTTCAGCTGAACCTGTATTATCGTTTTGTTTCAGATTAGTTGGAATGGTGTTCGTCTGGGGATCTGTTTCGTCCTTTTTACATCCTGAAAGGACTGAAACAGCGAGTAACGTCAAAATGAAGGAAGAACGAATGATTTTTTTCATAGGGTTTTGTTTCAAACAATTAATTTATGTACGAAGGTCAATATGTTATAGTTGGGATTATATCATTTTTTAAAATTGATTTTGATACTATTCTTTGTGGGAAGAGGTAATTTGTTGTCATACAGCCTCTTTTGGCAAATAGAAACTGATTTTACTTATTTGCAACTTAATTATTTTCAAAAGATATTCGTGATCTGATTTAATTTACTTAATGGATACTATATTCGATCTATCTAATATTGCTGCAGGAATTATATTGGCAACTTCTACTTTGATGAAAGTTAAAAGTATTGCTGATAGTATTTTAAAGCTTAGTAAGTGGCTTACAGGATTTAAAGTGATTATTGGATTTACTTGTCTTATATTAGGATTGATCTTTTTGTTTCGGCCAGGATGTTCTTTATATGATTTTACAGGAATACTGGCCGGTCTTGTACTTTTAACTGATACCCTTATCAGTATTCCCGGAATTGGAGAACCACTGACAAAGCTTTCCAGATCTCTTTTACCATTTACCACTGCAATTGGAGTTGCATCACTCATAGTTGGAATCCTTGGACTCCTGGATTTAAACTTTTTGTGTTAATTTATTTTGAGCTACAATTCTGATCATTTTAAATAAGAACTGACAGTTTTTGCAATTGTGGAGATCTTACCTTTACACTTATGTCATTGAATACTGAGTCTTTCATTTGGGATAGGTACCAATGAAGACATAAATAATTTTTTTAAAAAATCTCCTAATGGTCATTAGGTCTTCATTTCTAAAAATAAAGTGGCTAAAGACGAGAAGTATAACTGAAAAAAGTATTGATGGTATAAACTCGCAGAAAAACAGCAATTTGCATTTAAGAAGTAATTTAAAAAGAGCAGAGCAATCTGCTCTTTTTTCGTTTTTACCATTTTATTTATTTTAACATGAATATACAAGATGGCAAATGACTGTTAATCAGTTGTTTGTTTGGTTGTTTATGTAGTCCCTATCAGGGAAAATACATATCAGCGTTTACGCTTAAAATGAAATAAACTCATTTAAAATTGGATTTATTTTATTAATTTTAGCACCTTAAAAATAAGTCAATCTGTTAAATGTTTTTCCATTTAATAATTAAAGTTAGCAATGGATTATAAAAAGTTCGTACCCTTCATTCTGCTAGTATTAATCAGTATTTCAGGTAATTCCCAAACAATTAAGACTGAAGTAAAAGATAAAAAAGACAGATTAATTCAAAAAAACAGAGTTAACTTTTATGGCAAGTTAGAAAACGATCTGAGTGGTATAGCAACAATTAAATATGAATATGATCGGAAGGGTAAACTGGAGAAGAAGTCATATTTCAATAAGGATGGACAAATGATAAAGCCAGACACCTCTTCTGTTAATCTGGAATATCCTTCATATAGTTTATATAAATATAACGAACTAGGATTGATTTCGGAGATCAGCAATCATTATATTGATGGCTCTTATCTGGATCTTGCAAATAAACCTGCTGTTAAGAGGTTTAAGTATAAAAACAATCAGCTTACTGATGAATTTAATTTTGACAAAAGAGGAAAGTTGAGAGGAGTTGGAAATCTGGAAAAAGCTGTAGTTAAATATACTTATGCAGGCAGGCAGCTAATTGAAGTCAGAAGTTATGATAAAGATAAAAAAATTCTTGATTTCGGATTGAATATTGAGAGACATACTTATGACAGCCTTGGAAGGAGAGCAAGAACTACCTATCATTTTGCTAATTCTGAGATTTTCCTGACAGATAGATATTTTTACAATAACAAGGGGCAGTTAATTAAAAAAGAAAGTTATAAGAAAAATGGTCAGCTTGACTATTCTATTAAGTACACATATGCAAGTAATGATCAGATAATTAAGAGAGAGTTTCAATATTCAAACAGAAAAACTGAGATTGAAAAACAGGGATTCGAGGTTAGTATTCCAGGTTGGAAAGTCACAAATTTACCCTCTCTTGATGCAATTAAAGATATAGATGGTATAGGCGCATTTTATTTTACATTGGATCAGGCTGGAAATATTAAAGAGGTGAGAAGATCTCATGGCAAGGATCCATTGATGTATGCTGTCATACCCTATATCTTGCAGATTAAGTTTGAGAAAGATGATAAAAATCCTGTAAATAATCTGAAAGGTGAGATTAAGGTTGGGGTTTTGAATAAGGATATTGAGGTTGAAGAGTTTTAACTAATTTTAAACTTCTGATCTGAAATTTAAGGGATCGTATAAAAATATAGAATTAAATTTTGTTGTTATCATAAAAAAGGCCATTTGGAATTGTCCAATTGGCCTTTTTTATTTTTAGTAATTTTCATATTAAAGGTATAAAAATACCCCTAGTTGAACACTTCTAAGATCGAAATTGAAGTCTAGACTGTTATTCTTACTCTTGCTGTCATCATTAAATTTCCAGACTGAGTGAGTATATCCGATTCTTCCGACAAGTAATTCAATACCCACTTTTGAATATGGGAAGAATACAATACCAGGCCTTAAATTTGGACTAAAATAACTGGTTTTTGTTTCAGTTGTCTGGATCCCATTAGCGAATGTATAGGATTCATCTTTATTTTTTCCAAATCTGAGATCAATAGCTGCCTGACCAAAAATAGCGAAGTTATCTCCAAATTTTTTGTAATATCTACCAAAGGGGCCTACTAAAAAACTGCGTTCTTTATCTTTCAACTTAGGATTCCCCCCATTAGCAGGTGTTTTGTCTGTAGTACCTTCAAAACCTATATTTAGGCCTAATGCAAAGTTTTCCGCTATGAAATATCCTACTGCTGGAGTTATGAAATAAGAAGTAGTTTTTACTCCATCTACTGTAGTTCCTCCATTTACAGTGTTGGGTCTGGTTGATGATACTCCAATACGGCCTCCTAAAAGAATTTTACCTTGTTCCAATTGAGCAAAAGAAGTAAGTGATGCCAATAAAAAGGCAATGGATAATAATTGTTTTTTCATTTTACTGGTTGGTTAGTTAAAGTTTTTAATTATTATTTAGAGTAGTGAAATCAGGATCAGTTGAAAGGATCTGAACTTCATCTAATAAGATTTAATAGATGGATTAATTAAAAACTTGTGGAAATTGTTTTTAAAAAGTTTAAGAAATCTTTTTAAAACACCAATAAAAATTTAAACAGTGAAAAAATAGCGGGCAAGATTCTTTAATGCATTCTTAGGCTATTAAGAATATCCTTTAATTCCGGATCAGAAGCATATTTTATGTAAATCTTCTCAAGTTTGCCTTCAGATTCAATCGGATTGTAACCAGCCAGAAGTAAAGATTGTGCTGTTATTTGAAAAATGTAAGTAATTCCTGCATAACCATGATCATATTTATCAAATTCTGAAATGGTCTGATTGTGGAGATTTACGAATAATCTGCAATATTCCGCAAACTCCTGCTTGCTCATTGATTCAACCTCTTTCAGTTTTTGAATTCTTTCTATTTCACTTTTAGAAAAGAAAACATAACCAAACTTAAGAGCCGTATCCTTTTCGAGGGTTCTGATAAGGGTTTTATTTCCTTTTACAGCAGTATCATTTCCGTTCCAGGCCATATGAAAGCTTTTACCAGGAACAAAATTGAGAAGGGTAGAAGCATGCACCAATTCATTCCCCTTCTTACTTTTAGATATTACATATATCCGGTTCTTTTTGTAAGCGATTTTTTCATATTTATACTTATCCGCCGGTAGGTCTTTAGGGTATAAGTCAAAGAATAATTGTCGTGAAATTATTGAATCCTTAGTAATACTAGTCTGTATAATACCATTTCTGTTAATAAAATACCAATCACCTAAAAGAGCTTTTTTTTGGGAAAATGCTGACAAACAATTTATTATAAGTAGGAATGTTAGTTGTGTAATTCTCATTTAAGTGAGTTATGTGTTTTTAATGATATTGGCCAGTAATTTGATTCTTTAATTCAATCCTATTTTAAATAAAGCAAAATCAAATCTTTATGTTTAGTGTGAGAATTATCTGAAGTTTGTATTGATGCAACGTAAAGATTATAAGTTAGTTATCATAATTGAGATTTCCTTTGACTTGTTGTTGCTTGGTATTCAGTAATTTACTTTATATTGATAAAAAATCCAATTAAAAATAAAAAATATGCATTCAAGGTTAATGTGAGAATTTCGGTGTAAAAAGATGTTGGTACATATAAATTACATATTAGTCTTGATTATTATGTTTTTAGTCTAAAAGTTTGGCATCATATTAAAATATTATCTACTTTTGGACTTCCATAGCTGGTTGAAAGATCCCGGAGATCAATATACTCCCCGTATATCCTCCGGGATTATTTTTTTTGCCATATTTTAAAAAAAACATCTCAGACAGGCTTTGATTTAATATTAGTATTATTAGATTCATTAAACATTTTCTGCTTATTTAGGTCTACATATATTTTTGGGTACAATACAATTTCATCGACTTAGTGAATTGCAACATGGTTTATTTTTAATTATATTTTATATACTATGGATATCGTTAAATTCTGGGACATAATTGAGCAATCGAAAAAAAATACAAATGAAGATATCTATTTGCAATTAGATAATCTTCGAGAGGAATTGCAGCATTTGAACAAAGATGAAATCGTAAAAGCTCAGGAAATATTTTTGGATTTAATGGATCAGGCTTATAAATGGGATTTGTGGGCAGCGGCATATACAATTCAAGGCGGATGTTCAGATGATGGATTTATTGATTTCAGAGCGTGGCTAATCGGAAGAGGAAAGGAAGTATATTATGCTGCACTTGAAAATTCTGATTCTCTTTCTCAAATGTCTCAGGAGGCACTTAAAGACAGTGAAGCCGGGGAAGAGTATAATTACCTTTTTGCTGAAGCATACGAAGAGCTTACAGATGAGGAGATGCCGGAAATCGTAAGGACCTATAAAACCAATCCTGATGGCAAGGAATGGGACGAAGAAAATATAAATGAATTTAAGCAGATTAACCCTAACCTTTTTGAGAAATTTAAAGAGGAATGGGAAATTGATGATTAACCTATAGTAGTTTAATCTTGGTGTTTGCTTTTTACAATCTTTCCGGACATATTTTATTTTTTATTCATGGAAAAGGCTGCTGATCATAATTCAATACCTCTCGATTCTTCAAGGAAACTTACGAAGTTATATATTCTTGCTTTATCTGCAGTAGCATTTTTAACCCTTTTTGGACAAATCCTAATTCAAAGAGCTTTATCTAATCAGGCAAAAGATTCATATGTTGTTAATATGTCTGGCCGGCAGAGGATGTTAAGCCAGAAGATCTGTAAGTTATGTCTTTCAATAGAGCGAAGCCCCGACTCATTAAACAGAGCCGAATCAGCCCAAAAGCTTAGGGCTGCTTTAGATATATGGGGCCAGTTTCACCATGGACTGAGATTGGGTGATACATCCATAAATCTTCCCGCAAATACAAATCATGAGGTTGAGTTATTATTTGAGGAAGCAGACACCTATTACAGTGAAATTTACATCAAAGCTAGAAATATCTCTTCAGTTGTAACAAATAACCCATGGAATTCGAGTCTGATCCATGAAGATATAGAAACAATACTCTTGAATGAGACTCCTTACCTTTACCTTATGGATTCGATTGTGAAGGAATTTGAAAAGGAAGCAAGACTAAAAGTATTATTTCTGAAAAAGATAGAAATGATATTGTTTGTTACCACTTTTTTGGTATTGCTGCTTGAAGGACTTTTCATTTTCAGACCAGCAGCTCAAAAGATCAGCGAGGTAATTGGAGACCTTACCAATAAGGAAGTACAACTGAGAACCTTGAATAGCCAGCTTGAGGTAAAAATAAATGAAAGGACAAAAGAACTGTTTGAGAAGAATCAGGAGCTGGAAATGAAGAATAAGCAACTGGATAAAATAAATAAAGACCTTGATAACTTCGTATATACAGCTTCTCATGATTTGAAAGCGCCTATTAAAAATATAGAAGCACTTTTCCATTTGTTGAAAGGACAGGTTCCGGAAACTCAATCAAAGGCCAATGAGATTACTGAGATGATGGATGAATCTATTGTTAAATTTAAGGATGTATTGAGTGAACTTGGGTATATTGGAAAGGCACAGGGAGAGATTGAAACAGGAACAGAGAAAGTTGCTTTTAAAGAGGTAATGGAGGAAATTAAATTAACGATCAAAGATCAGGTACAAAGTTCTGGAGCCATCATTACCGAAGATTTTAAGGCTGCTCCGGAGATAAGTTTTTCACTTAAGAATTTAAGAAGTATTGTATTTAACCTGCTGTCTAATGCGATAAAATATAAAGCACCGGAAAGACCACCAGTAATACATATTTCAACCAAAATGATTAATGATTATATTGTTTTGCAGGTAAGTGATAATGGGATGGGGATAAAGGAAAATGAGATATCAGAAATTTTTTACATGTATAAGCGATTCCATAATCATGTAGAAGGCTCGGGAGTTGGGATGTCCATAGTGAAAAGAATCATGGATAATAACGGTGGGAAAATCGAAGTTAAAAGTAAAGTAGGGGTGGGCTCTACTTTTAATGTTTATTTCAGGTGTTAAAAATTTGAATATAAAAACGTGACCAGAAAGTTTCATAGCCACGTTTTGTTAATTCTTTACTTATTTCAAGTTAATTTTCAATGCTTCAGTTTGGATAATTTATCTCCATTCACAATAGTAATTTTACTACCTGCAATCTGAATAAAGCCTTCTTCTTTGAAATCAGTGAGTGTGCGGATTACTGTTTCTTTGGAAGCTCCGACGATTCCGGATAAATCGTCTCTTGAGATAGCCATTGTAAATTCCTTACTATCGCTACTTTGGTATTTTTTCTGAAGCATCAGCAAGGCTTCAGCAACCCTTTTTCTAACCGAGCCATAAGCAAGTTTAAGTAGCCTTTCCTCTTTCTCAATTACATTATCAGAAAGGAGTTTTATAAATTTGTTGGCAACGTCTCTATTGTTATAAAGCAAAGCAAAAAAATCCTCTTTCAGTATGGAGCAGATTTTTGAATCCTCTAATGCAACAGCGCTTTCTGTATATATTGAATTTTCAAGTAAATCGGTATAGCCAAAGAAGTCCCCTTCTTTGTAGAGGCCTGTAATAAATTCATTTCCAAGTTTATCAGTTCTGGATGTTTTGATTTTACCACTACTTACAAAATATAAAAAGTTGGGATAACTGCCCTGTGAAAATATGGAGTGTTTCTTAGGAACGGAAATAATTCTCTGATCATTATTCGATAGGTTTTCCAGTTCTTTTATTCCTCTTACTTTGCTTATAAATTCGTCCAGGCCTTCTGTCGTTTTTTTAAATTCCTCTTTTATAAGATCATTTTTCTTCAGTCTTGTTTCAACTGCATCCAGAAGTTCCACATCATCAAATGGCTTGGTCAGATAGTCATCTGCGCCAAGTTTCATTCCTTTGCGCATATCTTCTTTTTCTGCTTTTGCAGTAAGGAATATAAATGGAATACTAGCTGTTGCGGAATTTTTACTCAAAACATGCAACACCCCAAAGCCGTCAAGTTCCGGCATCATCACATCGCAGATGATTAGATCAGGATTTTCTACTTTGGCTAGTTCAACACCTATCTTGCCGTTTTCTGCAGTAACTACTTTGTAATTTGATAACTCAAGAATCTCTGCCGTATTCTCTCTTACTTCCTGGTTGTCTTCTATAAGTAAAATTTTTTTCATATTTACTAATTATAAAAAAACGATTATCTATTCAGAACAGGTATGCTAACTTTAAAAGTTGTACCTATACCAAGCTTACTTTCTACTGAGATATTTCCTTCCAGCAGTTCTACATAACGTTTTACAATATTAAGTCCAAGTCCTGTACCTTGGATATTTCCTGCATTATGAGCTCTGAAAAATCTGGTAAATAAGAACGGAATATCACTTTCTGGTATTCCAATGCCTTCATCTTTAACCGTTATATTTATTTCCTTATTATTAACAGTCATATCAATAGCAATAGTGCCTTCGCCGGAATATTTAGAGGCATTGGATAGGAGGTTTAACAGAATATTTTTTAATATATTTTTATCAAGATAGACATCCTCCAGGCCATTATGCCTGCATAAAATAGTCTGATTGTTTTTTAACGCAGGGGTGAGTTCTTCATTAATTTCAATGGCAAGGGAATGTAAATTAAACTGCGATGGATTGTTTGAAATAATACCTTCTTCCAGTTTACTTAAGGATAGGAAATCATTCAGTATTCCCGTCAGGTTTGAAACAGAAGATTTTATTCTCAGGATATGCTTATCTATTTTTTCTTTTTCTCCCATTTCATTGTATTTGGAAATAAGAGAAACGGAAGAAAGGATAGTGCTAAGTGGTGTTCTGAATTCATGTGAAGCAATGGTCACAAATCTCGATTTAAGCTCGTTGAGTTCCTTTTCTTTTTCAAGTGCTTTTCTTACTTCAGCCTCAGCTTGCCTTTGCTTATTATTTGTTTCTTTAAGTTGTTTGATTGCGTCAAAGAGCTCTGAAGTCCTCTGCTGAACGCGTTCTTCCAGTTCGATATTTAGCTTTTTATATGCACTTTCAGCTTCTTTAAGCTTAGTAATATCATGTATGACTCCTGTATAAATGATTTTATTCTGGAGGAAAACTTCACTTACGCTCAGACGGAAAGGGAAAATGGTGCCGCTCTTTTTTTTTCCTAATACTTCACGACCAATTCCGATTATCTTTTTTTCACCTGTACGCTGGTAGTTTTCAATGTATTCATCATGTTTACTCTTATCAGGTTCGGGCATTAAAATTTTGATATTCTGACCAATAACCTCATGAGGTGCATATTCAAAAATTTTAGCGGCAGCAGGGTTTATAGTTTCTATAATTCCTCTTTGATCTATTGTAATGATGCCATCAATTGCTGTTTCTATAATAGCTCTGAGGCGGGATTCGTTATCCAAAGGATTTTTATCCTGTTCGTTCAATGTCAACTTTTCGTTTTATGCTAATGTTAATAAAAAAAAATGCTTTAAAAAAGCTCATTTTTTGCTTTGTTTCCTGATTGCCAGCTATCTATGTTATTGATAGTTGTGTCGGCAATATTTTTTAAAGCATTTTCAGTCAAAAAAGCCTGATGGCCAGTTATTATTACATTTTTGAATGTTAGCAATCTTGCAAAAACATCGTCTTGCATAATATCAGCAGAATGATTGTAGAAGAACAAGCCTTTTTCTTTTTCATATACATCCAGCCCCAGATATCCTATTTTCCCTGACTTAAGAGCATCAATAGCATCAATTGTATTGATCAGACCTCCTCTTCCTGTATTCACAATCATCACTCTATCTTTCATCTTGTTGATACTTTCTTTGTTGATCATATATTTGGTATGCTCATTAAGAGGGGCATGTAAAGAAATAATATCAGCCTTTTGATACATCTCATCGAGAGATACATATTGAAGATTATATTTCTCAGTGTAATCTTTGTTTTCCTTAATGTCAAATCCCAGCACTTTGCAGCCAAATCCATTCATTATCTTTGCCAGTATTCCCCCAATCTTTCCTACACCAATAATACCGATTGTTCTGCCATTAAGATCAAAACCAATAAGTTCATCAAGCAGAAAATTGTAATCTTTAACTTTGTGGTCTGCCTGTACTACTTTCCTGTTTAATGCAAGGATCAGCATTGCTGCGTGTTCAGCTATTGAATAGGGGGAGTAGTCAGGAACATTGGCAACTTTAAAGGAGAATTCAGCGGCTTTTTTAAGGTCTACGTTGTCATATCCTGCTGCACGAACAGCAATGGAACGAATGTTAAGTTTTTTTATAATTTCCAGCACTTCTGCCGATGCGTCATCATTGGTGAAAATTGAAATTGCATCACACCCATTTGCTTTATAGACTGTTTCCAAAGAAAGTGCCTCTTCAAAAAAGAATAACTCATGCTTACCCTTGTTCGCGCTTTCAATATATTTTCTTTCGTAAGGTTTGGTGCTGTAGATTGCTAATTTCATGCTGTTATCGACTTGTTATTGTTTTTTGTTTTATAAACTAAAATGAATATTTATTTGAAATCTATTAATTTACTTTAAATGTAAGTACGGGAAATTCTGCAAAGTTAACAAGATCTTCAGAGATTCCACCAAGCCAATGCAGGCCTTTATGCTGATGAGTTGATAGTGCTATTATATCTGCATGGATATCTTCTGCATATTTTACAATTCCATTATATTCGGTTAAATCTTTCTGAATAATACTTTCACAATTTTTCAACTGAAACCGGTTGATATAACCTCTTAACCTGCTTTGAATTATATTATGATCTGATTCATAATTGATCAAGGGATTAATATATAATAAATGAATTTTAAAATCAAATATTTCCTGTAATGCTTTTAGTTTACCTATGAATTCTGGAGAATCCTCTTGAAAGTTGGTGGCAAGCACAACATTTCTGATTCGAAAATCCTTGTTGTTATTTTTTACTGATAAAACCATACAGTCTGCTCTGGTTACTACTTTTTCTGCATTAGACTCGTTAAATATTCCCTTTAAAATTCCTTCACAACCTGATGTTCCCATTATGATCATATCAGCTTTTTCCAAAGTAATATATCTGGAAAAATGTTTGCCTGGATCCCCAACTTTTATCTTTGGAACAAATCTTACCCCAGCATATCTTACATCATCCAGAATAGCATGGATCTTATTTTTGGCAATATCTATACATTTCAGTACATACACTTGCTCCATTTTATCAGGCATGAATATTTCTCCGGTTACGCTGATGGTGGTTCCTCCGGGGGCTTCAATTACATGAAACAGTTCCACTTCAGCCTGGGTCTTACGGGCTATCTCCGTTGCTGCAATAAGAGCATTTTCAGATACTTCAGAAAAATCTATAGGAACGATTATCTTTTTCATAAATAAGGTATTTTAATGTTTGACTAAGATTTATTTGAATGTAAAATCAGAATAGGCATGCTGAATTTTTTCAAAACACTTTTAATTACGCTCTTATGAAATAGTTCATCTATCCAATTTCTTTCCTTATAAATAAGTGACAGTAAATCTGAATTGTCTTCATTTACACTTTTGGATAATCCTTCTTCAACTGCGTCAGACAGGACAGTTTTATATTTAATATGATTATAGTTTGTTATTTTTTTAACTGAGTTTAAGATCTTAGATGCTGTTTCGGATTCAGAAATTTTTTCATATTCCTGAAAGGATCTGGCGTATTGTTCTATATGCAAAAGGGTTATTTCAGCATTATATAAATCAGCCAGCTCTATGATGTTTTTTACTGAAGAAATGTTTTCTGATAGCTCTTCTATAGCAAAGTCTATTTTGTTGAAAGGTTTGACTGGAGTGTCTTCATGAATAACAAGTATCGGCACATCTGTATTTCCTATAATATTCTGAACTGTGCTGCCTAATACATTCTGAAGTCCAGCAGGATTGTTTGTTCCCATAACAATGAGATCAACATGATGGCGGGCTGCAAGCTCTTTTATTTCCTCTTCTGGTATATTGTATTGAAGGATGTATTGAGCGTTTAATGTCTTGCCCGAGTCAGTCTTAATAGATGATATATATGCACAAACAGAATCAAGCTGTGATTTTAAATATTCTTTAGTTTCTTCCAACACATTGTCAAACACCACAGGAAAGGGCTCATCATTAATAGAAGTGAGTGTATAGGCATGTGCAACGATGATTTTCGCATCAGCTTTTTTTGCTATATCTATGGCAAATTCCAAAGCGTTCTGGGAGGCTTTTGAAAAATTTGTAGGAAGGAGGATTGTTTTCATTTTTTCATTTTTATAAGATAAAGGTCAGATTATGAGGGGCTATATAAAATGAGCTTAATTATTAAAAAAAATGATATTTATCAGATTTATAGATAATAACATAGTCTTACTAGGGCATTGCTTTGATTTTTAATTGTTTATTATTTTTATGGTACTTTTTGCTTTTTAGACCGATCAGTCTTATTTTTGTATTGTGGAATCAAAAGCTGAAAAGACAAAGGCGTTAATTATTGAAAGAGCTGCGCATGCTTTTAACAAGAAAGGATTTCATGGTACTTCCATGAGTGATATCCTAGAATTAACAGGCTTGGCGAAAGGAGGGGTATATGGTCATTTTAAAAGTAAAGAAGAAATCATTGAAGCTGCTTTTGAATATTCGTTTTCTAAAGTGATGGATGAATTGATTGTTCGAATAAGGGCTTGTGACAATGCAATTGATAAGTTATTTGCGATCACAGATTATTACTACAATTATACATTACATTCACCTATAGAAGGTGGATGTCCCATTCTCAATTACAGCAGTTTTGCTGATGATAGTTTGCCGGGATTAAAACTCCTTCTAAATAAAGCTTCAAAACAAATGCTATTCAGCCTTGTTCAAATTATTGAAAAAGGACAAAAATACAATCAGATAAAACAATCTGTTCAGGCAAATCTTGCTGCTGATATTCTCTATAGTAGGATAGAAGGCGCTATCATGCTTTCCAAAGCTACTGGAGACCCTTTGAAACTTAATAGATTGCTTGATGAACTCAAATCTTATATTACAATTACTTTAAAAGCTTAATTATTTTAACTTAAAAAAGACCGAATGGTTTATTTTGTATGATGAAAGAACCTAGCTCCGTTTATACAGTTCGTTTCCAGGATTGCGATCCGATGGGACATTTGAATAATAGCCGTTACATTGATTACATTATTAATGCGCGGGAAGACCATCTGGATCAGTATTATAATTTAAAATTGAGTGACTTTATAGCTGCCGGATATTGCTGGGTGGTTACCAATCATGAGATCTATTACATCAAGCCTTCTTTGTATAATGAAAAAGTGAAAATTCAAACTTCAGTTATTGAAGTAGACAATTCTTCGATACTTGTTGAAGGGCTCATGATGAGTGAAGATGAAAGTCAGTTTAAAAGTCTTCTTTGGACCAAATATTTTTATGTTAATGTCAAAACTGGTAAAAGAGAAAATCACGCACCTGAACAAATGGAGTTTTTCAATAACCTTAAAAACGAACATCTGAGTAATTATAAAGAAAGCAAAAATCGCCTAAAGACAATATTAGACCTGCAGAAAAAAGTAAAGTAGTAAAGCTGTAGTTGGATAATTTATATCAATAAAAGGTCTTAACACTGGGGAACATTGAAGTCTTGTATCTTCTGATTAGCTTTGTAGATTAATTATTTGATCTATCCTTGTTCCTTATGCACCATCATTTTTCTTATAAAGTGAAGTTATGATTAATCTCATTTTGGCCTTTAAGAGATTAATTATAACTATTTATATAGCTGATTTTAAGTGTTTCAGTTCGATAAATGGATGTGTGAGTTTTTTTAGTAATAACCCTACTCATTTAAACGGTTACTTTTTAATTTCCTTTATGTCCAGAATATCTGGTATTTACTTTTTTTAAAAGATTTTGGTTTACCTTTTTATTTTCAGTGTGTAGCTGTCTAAATTCAACGTATCCTGAAATGAATGCTGATTTCTAGCTCATGAATTTGATTATGAGGAAAGTAAAAGTAGCAGGCAGTTGATTTAAAAGCTGATATTAAACCCTGAATTTTATAAAACACATTTACTATCAATCTAATATTCTGAAGAAGATGCAATTACTCACCAAAAAGGTTTTAGCTGTTTCAAAACTGGCCAGTTTATTTTTAATGCTTTGCATAAGCATTAAAAGTATGGCACAGATTCCCTCCACTTACCAGGTTGGTAGATGGTATAAGTTTAAATCTGCAGCAGTTACGTATACGATGGATGATAATACATCCAATCAGCTGCCGGTAGCCATTCCTCTTTTTAATCAGTATAATTTTAAAACTACCATGTTTGTGGTGACCAATTGGAGCCCCAACTGGTCTCAGTTAAACACCGCTGCTGGCAATGGTCATGAAATTGCTAGTCATACTGTTTCGCACGCAACTTTAAATTCCATAGGAGTATCTCAACAGGAGACAGAATATAGAAACTCACAAAACACTATCAACTCCAATGTACCAAATGGAAAATGCTTAACAATCGCATACCCAAACTGTAATACAGGTGATATCTCTACTCTTCAAAAATATTTTATAGCTGGAAGAACCTGTAGCGGTCAGATTAATTCAAGTTCACCTACAGACTTTTATAATCTTAGCTCTATCATATGTGGAAATACAGGCGTTAATACTGCTAATGATTTGAATAGCAGAATCAGTAATGCTAAAAATTCAAATGGATGGTGTGTATTACTTCTTCACGGTATTGATAATGATGGAGGATATTCTCCTATAGCATCCAGCGTACTTTCCAGCCACCTTTCTTATGTAAACAGTAATTCTGCTGATTATTGGGTGGGAACATTTTCTAATGTTGTAAAATATATCAAAGAACGTAACGCTCTGAATATTTCTGAAACTGCTGTAAATAATGATTCATTGAGATTAACTGCAACAGATAATCTTGATAATTCTATTTATGACGCAGCGGTTACCGTGCGTCGTCAATTACCAAGCGGTTGGACCGAAGCAAAAGTATATTTAGGAAACACCTTACAAACATCTACTATTGTGACAGTAAATAATGTCAAGTACATAGAGTTTGATGTAGTTCCGGATAAAGGGACTTATGCTCTTGCAAATAAAACTTCAACTCCAACTTGTCCTACTGTTGCACCAACTGTTGTCTCTCCTGTAACTTACGCAAAAGGCGTTACTGCAACCGCATTAACTGCAACTGGTACATCTTTAAAATGGTATACTGAATCTACCGGAGGAACAGCTTCAACTACTGCTCCAGTTCCAAGTACGGCTTCAGCCGGCACTAAAATTTACTATGTGTCACAGACTTTGAATAACTGCGAAGGTCCAAGAGCCACGATTACTGTCAATATTACAGATGGTTCAACGGGAGGAGGAGGTTGCCAGGAAGCAGGAGAGGGAGCTTATCATACAGGGATATACAGAAATATGTTCAAAGAACTTTTGAATAAGAATGATACAGAAGTCAATACAAAGGTCAACAATGCTTTTCAACAAATATTTTATGGTGGTGCAAACGAGAAATTATATTATGAAGTAGGTCAGGATCAGGCTTATATTCTTGATGTTGCTAATAATGATGTTCGTTCAGAAGGGATGTCTTATGGATTAATGATTTGTGTACAGCTCAACAAACAAGAGGAGTTTAATAAGTTATGGAGATGGACCAAAAACTATATGCATCATACTTCCGGGAATCTGGATGGATTTTTTAAATGGCAATTAAATATTAATGGTGGTACTATCGATGCAAACCCTGCACCAGATGGAGAAGCATATTTTGCAACAGCTTTATTTTTTGCTGCCAATCGTTGGGGTAATGGCACAGGAATTTTTAATTATGAGGCTGAAGCACAATCTATTTTAAGTAAAGTGCAGAGTAATTCAAATAGCAATAAACTGTTTAATACAAGTTCAAAACTTATAACATTTGGGCCTTACGCGTCCGATTATACCGATCCTTCTTATAATTTGCCAGCTTTCTGGGAGTTGTGGGCGCGTTGGTCAACATCGAATAAAGCTTTTTGGGCTGAGACACCAGCAGCTGCACGAAAGTTACTCCGCGACGCATCTCATTCAACCTCTGGCCTGTCAACGGATTATTCTAATTTTGATGGAACACCTAAAACAACTTCTTTCAATTCAAATAGTCATAAGTTTATGTACGATGCCTGGCGTACTATTATGAATATTGGTATGGACTACCATTGGTTTAAAGCCGATGCGCAGCAGCCGGTAGTTGCCGAGCGTTACCTTAATTTCTTTAAAAACCAGGGAACAAACTACAAAAGTCATTATAACTGGGATGGCTCTGGTGCAGATGGAGGTCAATCAGCAGGTCTTGTTGCCTGCAACGCAGTAGCATCTCTGGCTACCAGCAATACGACACTTTCTACCCCTTTTGTTCAAGCGTTCTGGAATCTTGGGATCCCTAGTGGACAATATAGATACTATGACGGCATGTTGTATATGCTCGCTTTGTTAAATGTATCTGGTAATTTTAAAGTATATAAACCTGCCTGTGAAAATCCTTGCGCGACTCCTGCTCCGACAGCAACAGCTACGGTATCGTACGAACTTGGTGATGTGGCAACTGCATTGACAGCGTCAGGTACCAGCCTGAAGTGGTATACAGCTGAAGCAGGTGGTACTGCGTTGGCTTCTGCACCTGTTCCAAATACTTCAGCACCAGGAACTGTGACGTATTATGTGTCTCAGACATTAGAAGGTTGTGAAGGACCAAGAGCTGCTATTACTGTTAAGGTTACTTATACCTACAAAATTTATAATACAAACATAGCACCGACAATAGATGGAGTAGTGGATGAATTGTGGAATGACCCACTTATCACACCAATCACTGCTACCAAAACTCTTGTGGGAACAATATCTAACAGCAACGATTTGAGCGGTACTGCTAAAATTATGTGGGACAATACAAATGTGTATGTCCTTGCTGTTGTAACCGACAATGTAAAGACCAACGACAGTCCTAATAGCTATGAAGATGATGCTGTCGAATTTTACTTTGATATCAATAACGATAAAGCAACAACCTACGGAGCTAACGATGTTCAATATTCATTTGGATGGAACGATGGCGCTGTGGTAGGTGCATTACCATCCGGAAGATCTACCGCAGGAATTACCTATAGCAGTGTTAGCACTACCGATGGTTATATCATAGAAGCCAGCATTCCTTGGGCTACATTACAGGGAACACCTGCTAAAGACCAAAGCATAGGTATTGATTTTATGATCAATGACGACGACGACGGAAGTGGCAGAGATAAAAAACTGTCATGGAACGCATCTCAAGATAATGCATGGCAAGATCCTTCTCTTTTCGGAACAGCGGTTCTTGCAGAGAGGATTATTACTAGTATCGGAAAGAACAACCAACTTAACATTGAGATATATCCGAATCCTGCTCAAGAATTTGTCAAGGTACAAGGAGTGCAAGGGAATTTTGAATACCATATTTGGGATAATTCGGGTAGAGTGATTCTACAAGGTAGAAGTGATGGTCAAATTGAAACTGGTAATCTAAAGTCAGGCATTTATGCTCTGATGATCCAACAAGAAAGCCTAAATAGTGTAGTGAAGGTAGTAATCAAATAACATTCACGAAGATTACCAACTTCTTACTGTATAATATCAATCGAAAGCGGCTGCCCTCATTAATAAGGGCAGCCGCTTTTTTGTAAACAGGAACAGTGCGCATAAACAAGATGTTATAGATGCTTCAGATGGACGTCAAGTTTATGTTCCTTTTAAGACAGTCTGCTCTATTAGCGTGATTGCTGGAAGGGATTGAGCAAGGTCTGTGTCACTCAAAGCACCTTCCTTTCTCTGAAGTCTTTGTTTATCAATTGTATAAGGATGTCCGATGTTATCTAAACCAGTCAATAATATTTACGGAGGAGTGGGAGACTTTTAATTTTTTTATATAGAACTAAAACTTAATTTGCGCATCCTTAAGCAAATTTGACATGAATCCATACAAAGAGATTGAAAACGAAATACTAAATGCCTCACATATACTTATTACAGCTCATAAATCTCCAGACGGAGATTCGGTAGGGAGTTCATTGGGTTTATTACATTTTATTGAAAGTTTAGGTAAAAAGGCTGTAATTGGTCACCCGGATCCCGCACCGGAGTTTCTGCAATGGCTGGAAGGAGTTGATTCAATTTTACATATGGATAGAGATGGAGAGGCATTGAAAAATCATTTTCAGAAAACTGATCTTATTTTTTGTCTGGATTATAATGCTACGGATCGAGTAGGGGTTGATATGCAGCAGCTTATCAAAGGAGCTTCTGCTAAAAAAATCATGATAGATCACCACCTCAATCCGGAAAACTTCGTGGACATTATTGTTTCTGAAACAGAAGTATGCTCAACCTCTCAACTTATATATGAGCTCATTGAACAATCAGGACATGCGGATTTATTAAACGAAAAAATCGGAACAGCTTTATATTTAGGAATACTAACTGATACCGGATCTTTCCGCTTTCCTTCGGTGCGGCCAAGAACTCATGAAATATTAGGGAAATTATTAGGGGCAGGTGTTCAACATCATCTTATCCATGAACAGTTGAATGATAATAACACAGTTGCCCGCTTACAGTTGCAGGGATATGCGATGAGTGAAAAGCTGGAAATTCTTGATACCTGTCATGCTGCAATTATTTCATTGACAGAAGCTGAGCTTACACGGTTCAGAGCTCAGAAAGGTGATACAGACGGTCTGGCTAATTTAGCCTTGTCTATCAAAGGAATCAAGATTGCGGTTTGTCTTTATGAAAAGGAAGGAAAAATAAAGATGTCATTCAGATCTAAGGGGCAAGAAAATCCTGTTAACATTCTGGCTGAAGAGCATTTTGACGGCGGGGGACATGCCAATGCCTCAGGAGGTATCAGCGAATTATCCATGGATGCTACTTTAAATAAGTTAAAAACGCTGCTACCGGTTTATTTTAAATTTGATAAGTAAGAAGAATTATCAGTTTTTTGACTGATATGTTGCTGTAAAATTTAAGAAGGTCCGCTTGAAGCCTGTTCTGGCCTAAAGGGACCTTAATTTTTTGAAAAGAAATACTTTTTGTAGGTAATTGATTGCATATCAATAGGGTTTTGTTATTCTTTGCCGGATATTTTAGTTTGAATCTATAATCATCTATGACAAAACTCAGCTATTTATTACTCTTTTTATTGATTCTGAATTTTTCATTTAATTATTCAGCCAATGCAACTGTGTCTTCAGAGAAGGGGCATGAAACTATTCTTTTAGATAAAAACTGGGAATTCAGACAAGTAGGTAAGGGGAAATGGTCTAAGGCTTCTGTACCCGGTTGTGTTCATCAGGATTTAATTGAGAATGGAACTATTCAGGATCCTTTTTTCAGATTAAATGAATTTGACGTACAGTGGATAGAAAATGAGGATTGGGAATACAGAACAACTTTTTATGCTTCAAAGGAAATAATCAATCAGGAGATTAAGGAGCTATATTTTAAAGGACTAGATACTTATGCCGATGTTTATCTGAATGATGTGTTGATCTTGTCTGCTGACAATATGTTCAGGTCATGGACCATAGGATGCAGTAATCTAAAAGAGGGAAACAACCAATTAAGAATAGTTTTCAAGTCACCTGTTAAAATTGGCCAGGAAAAACTGGATAAGCTTGGATTTCTGATTCCTGTGCAAAATGAACAAGCTCCAAAGGGAAAACAGAACTCTGTTATGACCAGAAAAGCAGCATATCACTATGGTTGGGATTGGGGTCCAAGACTTGTAACATCCGGAATATGGCAACCGATATATCTTCATGCCTGGTCAAAAGGAAAAATAAAAGATGTTTTCTTTCAACAAAAGGGGCTTTCCTCCAAAATTGCCAATTATTCAGCAGCTATAGAAGTTGTTGCGACAAAGGATGGAGTGGGACGAATAGATGTATTAGCTGATGGAAAGCCTCTAAATTCTTTAAAGGTTCAGTTTAAAAAAGGTCTGAATACATTTAATCTGGAGCTTGCTATTAAAAATCCGGAGCTTTGGTGGAGTGCAGGATTGGGCAATCAAAAACTATACAATGTTAAAACAGTCCTCCAGATAGAAGGTGCTGAAACAGATATAAGAGAATCCAAGCTTGGTATTCGAACATTGAAGGTTATTCAGAAGAAGGACACTCTCGGAAAATCATTTTATGTTGAGTTGAATGGAGTTCCTGTATTTATGAAGGGAGCTGACTATATCCCGGGAGATAACCTTATCACGAGAGTAGGTCAGGATAAATACAACAGAGTAATCAATGAAGCACTGGATGCAAATATGAATGCGCTAAGAGTATGGGGTGGAGCAGTATATGAAACGGATCAATTTTATGATCTCTGTGCAGAAAAAGGACTGATGATTTATCAGGATTTTATGTTTGCCTGCAGCATGTACCCAGGAGATGATACATTTGCGGAAAATATCAGACTTGAAGCTGAAGAGCAGGTTAAACGTTTAAGAAACTATCCTAATATTATGCTGTGGGCTGGTAATAACGAAATCCTCAATGGATGGCATGAATGGAACTATCAGGAACGTTTTGGTTATAACAATCAGCAGAAAGACACACTTTGGAAATACTATACTAATATATTCTATAAAGTACTCCCTGAAACGGTTAAAAAGTATGACCCTGAGAAATTGTACTGGGCTTGCTCTCCGCAATCAGAGGAGGATAAACTACAAACACCTCTTTCAGGAGATCAGCATTCCTGGTCTGTGTGGTTTGGTGAACAGCCATTCTCAAGCTATGAGGAACAACCGGGGCGTTTTATCAGTGAATATGGATTTCAGTCTTATCCATGTATGAATACACTTAAGAAAATTGCTTTACCGGAAGATATGCATTGGGAGTCTGAAGTACTGCTGAAAAGACAGAGAAGTCCGATGGAGTGGATTGGAAAGGGAATGAATGGCAATCATATGATAGACAGATATATGAAGAAAGAGTTTAAAACTCCGAAAGATTTTGAATCATATGTCTATATAAGTCAACTGCTACACGGACAAGCAATAAAGACTGCAGCAGAAGCCCACAGGAGAAATATGCCATATACGATGGGTTCAATGTATTGGCAAATCAATGATTGCTGGCCAACTGTTTCATGGTCTACTGTTGATTACTTCGGCAACTGGAAAGCCAGTCATTACAGAGCAAGAAGTGCTTATCAGGACTTGATTGTAAGTTTTGCTCAACACAATGATACAGTAAAAGTATATGTTGTATCAGATAAATTGAAAAACACTAATGCAGAACTGCGTATCAGTGTATATGACTTTTCGGGTAATCTTGTAGAAACAATTTCGCAGAAAATAACGGTTGCAGGTAATACAAGCAAAGTGTTTTTCGAGAATAAATTATCTGATTTGTTGAAGGGGAATAGTAAGGAAAATGTTTACTTAAAAGGTGAATTGTCAGAAAATGGAAAATTAATAACAGAGAATAATTTTTTTCTGGTTCCTAATAAATCTTTGTCTTTGCCTAAGACAAATGTGGCCTCAGATCTTTCGAAGTTTGGAGATACCTATATCTTTGAAGTTAAATCTGATAAATTTGCAAAAGATGTTTATTTGTATTTTGAAGGGATTGATTGTAATCTGAGTGATAATTTTTTTGACCTTGATGCGAACAAAACCAAAGTACTGACTTTTAAAATTAAAGAAAATCCTTCAATAGAGGAGTTGCAAAAAAAGTTGAAAGTACTTACAGTAGCAGATAGCTATTAATATAGATTAGAATATAAGCCTCCCTTTTATAATATCATAAGGCCTCTAAATAATCAGATTAAAGGCCTTATGAGTTTTATAAGTTCTTTATTCCTATTTACTCTTATACATTCTGATCATTTCCCCATAACTGAGCCCCATAGCAAGACCATTAACAGACATTGCAATTCTCTTGGTTTTGGTAGATGCTGTTTTAGCAGATTCAATCCAGTCGGAAAAATATCCCTGATGAGATTTAGGTAAGGACTGAAAGAATTTCAATGCTTTAGGTTCATCTTCCAGGCAAGTCATAAAGTCTTCAGATAAATTTTTTTCTTCTGAATCTATAGTTAGTTCGACTACAACCATTGCACCTTTATTTTTCTTTATCGCTTTTCTTACAGATGCATTTAAAGGCATGATATAATTTCCATCTCCCATAGGCAGAAGGCTTGTGCCTTTATATTCATAATTGTCTAGTTTTCCTTTTACTCTAAAGGATTTTTTAGAGGATGGTTGCAGTTGCTGAGCGATGTCTTTAGGGATCTCTATGTAGCTCCAGCCTGTTTTCTCTCCTTTTTCCTCGAACTGGAGGATAATTGTATTAAATTTTATCAATTGAGTTCGTAGGTTTATCAGAACTCAAGATAAAAAATATGGAGGTATTATGTGTCAGGTTAAAAAATAAAATTATATAGATCTGTTACAAATAAGGATTACTGCAACCTATTACAATCTTTTTTAATTTATCCAGATTGACAGAGTCAGTAACATTAGCAGAGAAACCAAGAATATTCGTCTTTCCTGTAATAGGGTTAACGAAAGGAACCTTATGTGTTTTGAAAACATAAGTTCTTCCATTAGACAAAGAAAAGTTTTGATTAGGAAGTTCAATGCTTTTATTTTCAATTAAGACCTCTTTGTCAGACTTTCTGATGATCTCAATTTGTTCTTCATTCTGGATAAAATGTGCGTCTTCTTTGCCTATAATTTGCGCTTCATCCAGGCCAAACAACTCTGCTTCCAGTTTATTTATTAAAAGGTATTTTCCTTGCTCGTCTTTCAGAAAAACTGGAAAGGGCATGCCTTCAATAATTATTTTAAGAAAATCATAAGTTATTTCTTCTTTCACTAACATTGGATTGACAGAGTTTTCAATCAGAGATTTAAGCACAGACTGCTCGTATTCATCTGTATGACTTAGTAATAAACTTTTAGCCTTTTCAGTATTTCCCTTTATGATGTATTCAATAGTAGAGAGAATACTATTAAGCTTATTCTCGAGGAAAGAAACCCGATCTTCGGGAGACATTGACTTGGCAACTTCGTTAGTCATAATTCAAATATTTTAGTGATTATATTGCCTTTAGTAAGTGAATATCCTTTTTATAAATACTCACGTATAAAATGATCCCCAACATCAAACAATTGTCAATAGATAGATTATTCTATCTTTAAAATTGTATTTTTCCTCGTTTAAAAGTGTTTTACGATTTTGAGATTTAGTGGTTTTGTTATATTAAAAAATAACCAGTCAAAGTTTAAATAATTATATTTTGCTAATTTTGTCCCTTTTTTATTGCTTAATAGAGTTGTTGATGTTTTAATTGAATTGAATTTATTTGTCATAAAGTTATATTTTTTATATAAGTACATATTTGCATAAAACAAATATTGAGCTTGAGGCGTAAAAATCCATCCAAGCTATTAAAATCACAATTACTATGGAACAGGATGTATTTTTATTATTGAAGGACTACTATTCACTTAAGTCAGAGAGGCAAAAGATACTTGCGCAGGACTGTACCAAGAGTAAAAAAAGCAGACCTAGCGAACTGGATGAGATTGAGCAAAAAATGCAATCTTTATTTGAAATAATAAAAAAGGATTGTAGAAATTCTTACTACTAACTTCTTATGTCAAATTTGAACAGGTTTTTAGTTAAATCAAATTAAAGGCCTGTGCAAATTTGGTCAGCTCATATTGATTTTGAACTTTTAATTTATTTCTGATATTCTTCCGGTGAGTGCTAATTGTTTTTTCTGAAATATGGAGCATCTCGGCTATTTCAGCAGATTGCTGCCCAATAGCCATTTTCTTAAGAATCTCTTTTTCCCTGTTAGTTAAACTTGAAAATAATTTATGATTTTCCTGAAGGAATGTATTTTCATCTAACAATCTGTCTACTTTGGCATTTATAGAATTTTGTGAATCAATTGGACATGCAACAACTATGATATGTGTAGGGGGGGCATTGTCATCCATATGAAATATTTTTAAGGTGCTGAGATACCACGTCCAATCGTGGTTTTTACTTTTTCTCACTTGTTGAAAAAATGATATCAGTTCATTTTTATCCCCGGACTCTAAAGAGTTACTATTTTAGGTGAATAGTCTTTCCAGTCTTCAACATTAAAATATCTTTCATTGTATTCATTAATTTCAAGGCTTTTTATCTCTTCCAGATCCACACCAAGTATTTTTAAACCACGAGGAGACATATATTCAATTTTCAAATCGGAAAGATTTTGTATAATGATTATACCGGGTATTAGGTCTGATGTAGCAGCTGTGCCCTCAAGTTTTTGCTTAAAAGTTAGACTCATAATATTGAATGCTATTCTTGTAAATATCTATTCTGACTTGGTTAATTAAATATATTGTTTTCAATTTGTTCCACCGATAGTATTCTCCTCATCTTTAAATCAACAGTGGAGTAATAATTTGGTTATCAGAAGTATCATTAAGTTTGAATTTAAATATAATTTTACAAATGCGTATTTGTGTAATAGAAATTTTTAAATCTAAGATAAAGCTTTCGGAGTCATTCAAGATTTCTTTGGGTGTTTTGGATTATGCTGAAAATGTAATTGTCAGAATTACAACTGATAATAGCCTGATTGGTATCGGAGAATGTAGTCCATTCAGGACTATTAATGGTGAAAGCATGGATACCGGCTTTATCGTAGGGCAATACTTAGGAAAAGCGCTGATCGGGAAAAATCCTCTTCAAGTCGAAGAATGTATTATTCTGATGAATAAAATCATATATGGTAATGCCAGTATTAAAAGCGCTTTTGATATGGCTCTGTATGATATTGCTTCACAGTATGCTCACTTGTCTTTATATAAATTTCTAGGGGGGAGTAATTCCAAACAGATTATAACTGACTATACCATAAGTATAGATAGTCCTGAAAAGATGGCTGATGATGCAGTTAAAATAAAAAACAAAGGTTTTAAAATTATTAAGGTTAAACTTGGCGGAACGAGGGAGGAAGATATAGAAAGAATTAAGCGAATCCGTACTCAAATCGGATATGATATTCCTTTAAGAATTGATGCTAATCAGGGGTGGGATTGTCAGACAGCTGTTGCAATTCTTAAAGATCTTGAATCTTTTAATATTCAACATTGTGAAGAGCCAATCCCGAGGTGGGATTTTATGAACCTTCCTTTCGTTAAGAATAATAGCAATATTCCGATTATGGCTGATGAATCATGTTGTGATCATAATGATGCAGCAAGACTTATTGGATTAGATGCTTGTCATAGGTTTAATATAAAACTGGGAAAATCTTCAGGAATATTTAATGCTTTAAAAATTATAAGCCTTGCAGAGAAAGCTAATATACCAATTCAGATAGGAGGGTTTCTTGAGTCCAGGTTAGGTTTTACAGCTTCTGCGCATGTGAGTCTTTCTAATAACATTGTAAAATATTTCGACTTTGATACACCTTTGATGTTTGAGGAAGATCCTGTCACAGGAGGCATGTCTTATGGGGAAAACGGGCTTATTGCTTTATCGGAAACAATTGGCCTTGGTGCTTCTTTTGATGAAGGCTATCTTCAGAATTTACCTCGAGTGTCTATACATTAAAAGAATTTTAAAATATGTCTTGGTAGATTTTTTATTAGAATTGTTTGAGAGGATCAACTTTCTTTTGATAATATTTTTCAAGTCGCTGGAGAACAAGAATTGATAATATCAGCCAGATATAACCGATGGCAAAACCAGCCAATACATCACTGGCATAATGTACGCCAAGATAAACTCTGCTAAGGCCGATCAGGTGGATGAGAAAAAGCAAGATGATGGTTATAATCCACTTTATTCCTTTTTGTGGCACTTCCTTCCATGTAAAATAGATAAGCAAACCATAAAAGGAAAAAGCAGTCATTGAATGGCCGCTTGGAAAACTTAAACCTGAAGCCTCTGAAAGCTTCTCCACGAGAGGTCTTGGCCTGTTAAATAAAAATTTTAGTAAAAGATTTAACAACAAACATCCTATTACTACCACCGGAACCTTTAAGCTATACCAGTGATGCTTCCTTATAAACAGAAAATACAGGAGTAAAAGAACAAACATGACAGGTATAAATTCTCTTGAAGCAAGAAAACTCATTATTTTCATGAAAGTAGTTAATGCCGGTGAAGTAAATTGGTGAACCCACTGATATACGAAATGATCAAATTGCTCCTGTTTGTCATAAAACAATTTTTTTACTATTACTCCAAACAGAAAGATAGAAGCGAAGAAAAGTATACCTGTTATTAAGAACTCAATGGAAAAAAGTGCAATAATGGCAATGGTCTTTCTGTAAACCTTTTTGATCATACTATTTAAACCGTGGTTGTACCACCTTTGTTTTCTTTTATCAATTATCAATATATATAGTAATCTTGGTAATAACCAGGGAATGTATAGTTATTTCAATTATTTAAGTAAGGGATAATATGGTTAATATATGACTGATATATGGCTAATGTATAGCTAGTATATTCGTGAACTATATGGAAGCTATACGTGAGGTTTACAAGAGCTATACGTGAACTGTCTAGCTTTTATTCTCTGTCAAGGTTTGAGGAGTTTAGTTGGATTTTAAAAGTAAGTACCTGAGATTATAGACTTAATATTGTATATACAAGTTGAGTTCTATAGAGAAGTTGCCATAAGTTTTACATTATTTGGAAAATAAGTTATATGAAATAAAGGTAGTATTGTGTTTTGAGTTTGTGAAAAATTGGTTTCATCCAATTAATGATTAAAATAAGTATGTAATAAAAGGTGTGTTTAAGTATAAAACCTTGATGTGAATAACTTTTTTATTCTTAATTTGTAAAAATATTACATTGGAAAATCTTGTGCTTTGTAGTTTGTTTATGCGCTTAATGTGCTATTTATTAGTTGTATGACTTTTTTGTTTTGCTTGAATTTTGTTTTTTTTGTGACGTAAGTGTTTGTTTGGGTGACTTAGATTAAACTTTTGCATGATAAATTATTCTTTTAGTTTTGGAACATAATTTTTGATTAAGAAAATTTATTCAAAGGCTTTTTAGGATAGTGTAGAATTTTTAGATGTAGTCTAATCGGGCAACATCTGGCTTTTTTGAATCAAGGAGATTATCCGAAATACATAGCAGAAGGAGTTTAATTTTTATCACCTTTTGTAGAATATAATATTTTCAATTATACATTTTTAAAAATGTTGAGGCTAATTAAAATTTTTGCCTTAGGTATCATTGTTGTGCCTGCAATATTCTCATGTGTAAATAAAAATACAAGGGAACAGATTTCAGAATCTTTGCATATTTCTTCTGAAGAGGCGGAGATTATTATTGACAGTTCATCCTGGTATACGGATAAGAAATTGTCTGTACCAGCCTATCAGTCGTGGTTAAAAAAACAGAGAGGAGTAACATGTGATCTTATCAGTAATAATGATTTTGATATCATGCTATGGTATCAACCTTTACCTCTGGAGGCCTCACTGGCATTGATTAATAGCGGTGATACATCCAGGAGTCAGATAGATAAATATATCAATCTTAAAAAAGGTTATCATTATATAAGCCTTGAATGTTTATATAAAAATCCATCAGTTAATAACCCATTAAACAAAGAACAATTTTTTAATACAATTCGTGAAAACTTTTATTTTGTTCTTAATAATGATACAGTAAAGAACCCAATTATAGAAATTTTTCCTGCTACACTTATGAATCAGCCGCATCATGTTTTAATCCTGATACCGGCTGAAGAAGGTTTTTCCGGATTAACTGCAGGGCTTAAGTGCAAATCAATGGGCTTTAAAAGAGACTTGCGTCTTAGCCTTTCAACGAATCAGTATAATACATTACCTGAAATAAAATTATAGCAACATGTTGGCTACAATAAGAAAATATAAACGTCCGATTTCGATATTTTTCCTGTTCAACTTTATAGTTGGGGCCTTGCCTTATAGAGCTTTGGCTTTAACATCAGGACCTTCACAACCTGAGACCCAACAATTCGCTCCTGCAGGTATGGACAACATGGTTGATCCGTTTACCGGAGACTTCAGTTATAATATTCCATTAATGGATGTAGGAGGATATCCAATTAATTTGAATTATGCTGCGGGTATAACTCAAGATCAAGAAGCAAGTTGGGTTGGTCTTGGTTGGAATCTTAATGTTGGCGCCATTAACAGAAATGTAAGAGGGCTTCCGGATGACTTTGCGGGAGATGAGGTTGAAACAATTTATAATGTAAAGCCTAATCAAACTTTTGGGTTAAACTTTTCATTCAATCCCGCAAAGCTTGAGTTTTGGGGCTTTAAAGCAGGTTTGTCCCCATCACTGAATTTGTTTTATAATAATTATAACGGATTTGGATTTGGAATGGGAGTAAGACCTTCTATTGACCTTCCTATGGGAAGCAATTCTGATTATAAGATTGGTATGGGTGTAAATGTTAGTATGAGTTCAGAGGAAGGTACAACAGTTACTCCTAGTGTTGGAATAGGGCCAATACAAGATAAAACAAAGAAGGAAACAGGGTTTGGTGCAATGTTAAGCTTTCCATATAGTACAAGAGAAGGCTTGAAAGGATTGTCTCTTTCTACATCGTACTCTTACAATAACGCAAATAAAAGTGACCGGGATGCAGGTAATAATGATATAAGGTCCGGTGGTCATGATTCATATATGGGATTTGCCTATCCTACCTACACGCCAGGTAACAAACATGATCTTATCAATACAAATGCAGCCGTTAACCTTAGCATTGAATTAACCAATGAAGGTGTAGAGCAAGGATTGGTTGGTATAGGAGGATATTATGCAGGACAGTTTTTGAAAAATACTTCTAAGAAAAGTCCAGCTTATGGATATATGTATTCCGGGTTGGATGGGCAGAGTGATGAAGCAATGCATGATTTTAACCGTGAAAAGGATATTGGGGGATTTAACAGTTCAACTAAAAATCTTGCTATAACTAGTCATACTTACGATATATTTAGTGTTTCAGGTCAGGGTGTAGGAGGTTCATATAGATTATTCAGAGGAGATGTTGGTAGTGTAGGAGATCCTAAGAATATTGAAGATAACCATGTAGGTGAAATTGGGGTTGGTTTTGGTATTGGCTCTACTCCTTCAACTAAAGTCAGTGTTGATGTAAAATATAGTCATGTGGGTACTGAGTCTTCGCGTTGGTCTAATGACCGTATTCAGAATTTTAATGACCCCACTCAGGCGATTAATGATGAGTTAGAAAAAGTTTATTTCAGAAGGATAGGAGAGAAAGCTCCTGATACAGATACGAATTTTTTCCTCAAAGTTCAAAAGTCTACAAACACCTTTGCATATAATATTATATCAAATGATGGTATATTAGATGGTAGTCTTTTTGATAAAAAGAAAAGTCCGAATATTGGAGAGGCATTTCTGGGCAGTTCTAACAAAAGAATTGAAAGAAGAAAACGGAGTAATCAGTTTACTTTTATTACCGCGGGAGAGGCAGATAAAAAATACTCACTTATGCCGATTCAGTCTCATATAAAAAATTCTTTTTCTATAAAAACAAATGAGTCCTCTGAGGATAAAACTCTTTCGAGAAAGGATCAGACATTTTCATATAATGTTTCTTCTCCTTTAATTGAAAGGATCAGCAAGGAAAGAAAAAGTAACCACATCACGGAAATAAGGGTGACTGATAATTCGGGAGCTCGCTATCACTATGGAATTCCTGTATACAATAATTATCAGGAGGAGGTAACTTTTGCCGTGAAAACAGATAATCAGGTCAGAAAAGATATCAAATCGAAAAATCTTGTAAGCTATCAGGATACTGAAGCTACAGATGGAAATACAAGTGGATTGGATCATAGCTTTAATAAGGTTATTACACCGGCTTATGCAACCTCTTATTTGTTAACATGCATTCTCTCAAGTGACTATGTGGATAGCGATGATGTACAGGGACCATCGGATGGGGACCTTGGTAATTACACCAAATTCAATTATGTCCGAACATCAAAAGAGTTTCAATGGAGAACACCATATCAGGAGGGAATGGCATCTTTTACCGATGGTATAGAGTCCAAAGAAAATGATGATAAGGCAAATTACCTTTACGGTAACAAGGAAGTATGGTACTTACATTCAATTGAAACCAGAACACATGTAGCTGAATTCCATTTGTCTCCTAGAAAAGATGGGAGAGGTGTGAAATCTTCCAGAGGAGGAATAAGTGACGATCCTGAAAATACACTGTACAAATTGGACAGAGTTGAGCTATATGCCAAAGCTGATAAATTGAATGCTCATCCGGAGCCTATAAAAACTGTTCACTTGGAATATAATTATTCCCTTTGTCATAATACTCCAAATAGTACTGATAGTATTGTTGGAAATAAGGGTAAGCTTACATTGACAAAGGTTTGGTTTTCTTATGGCTTGTCAGGAAAAGGGATTCTGAATCCGTATGTATTTAACTATGCAGATTTTGACCATAAAAATGGTGCAGATGTTAATTATGATTATAATCTTAAGGATTATGACAGATGGGGTAATTATAAAAAGCAGCCTTTAAGTGAGGATCCAGGAACAACTGTATTAGGAAATGAAGCCTTCCCCTATACGGATCAGGATAAAAAGCTTCAGGACAGACAAAGCGCTGCTTATTCTCTGACAAGTATTAATACTCCAACAGGAGGTACGATATTGGTGCATTATGAAAGCGACGATTATGCTTATGTTCAGAATAAGCGGGCTATGCGTATGTTTAAAATAAAAGGTTTTAGTGCCACAAGCAATGGAACTCCTTCTAATACTTTGTTTAATTCCCCTGCAACACCAGCCCAGCTGAATGATAAGATGTACTTGTATGTAGATCTGGCAGAAGGATTTTATGCGAGAGATGCAAATCATGCTAATGAAATACTAAGAAAAGAATATCTTGATAAAATAGACCTTATGTATTATAAGGCTAAGCTTAATGTGGTTCATAATACGAATGGAGAAGAGAGTTTTTATGAATATGTGCCTGGATATACAGAAATTGAAATTGGTTCCTGTGTAGCTAAAAAATCTCAAGGCAGTGATACATATAATATAGCAGTTATAAAGCTTAAAGCAGACAAAGTAAAATCAAGAATCGGAGAAACTTCAGTTAATCCATTTATTAAAAACGGATGGATGTTTGCCAAGCTAAATCTTAACAGGGAGTTGAAAGGACTAGAGGATGCGGATTCAGGAAGTCTGCTTCAGATATTGGGTTCAATGATTAGCCAGGTAGATAATATAATCGGCTTTATTTCAGGTTTTGTAACAACTATGGCTGCTAAAGGACATTCCAATACCATTAAGTCTGATGAATCTTTTGTAAGGCTTAATGATCCTGATAAGGTAAAACTTGGAGGCGGTCATAGGGTAAAGGCGATTGTTATGTCGGACAACTGGAATAGCATGATCTCTACTAAAGAAACTTCTTCTGACGGGATTAAGGAAGTATCTTATTATGGGCAGAAATATGACTATGTAACGAGTGAGCTTTCTTCCGTATTGGATGTTAATGGTAATAAAACTTCCAGGCTGATAAGCTCAGGGGTAGCAGCTTATGAACCAATGATCGGAAATGATGAAAACCCATTTAGACTACCGGTATTCTCAACACAAAAACTTCCTTTGGCTCCAAGCAGAGAATATTATCTTGAAGAACCTTTTGGAGAAATGTTTTTTCCTGGGCCTACTGTTGGTTACAGCAGAGTTGTGACAACTCCTGTAAAAATAACTTCATCAAATTATGATGTTGATAATTTGCAAGGCAATGGGACAGGTTTTGTTGAGCAAGGGTTTTACACAGCTAAGGATTTTCCTACTATTACTGAAAGAACAGGCCTGAATCACAAAAGAGATAAACCTAATTTGATTTTCCAGGCATTGAAAGTGGGAACCAGGGATATTGTTACATGTAGCCAGGGCTATACAGTTGAGTTAAATGATATGCATGGGAAGGAATGGTATAAAAAAGTTATGCCTGAATCTTCCAGTGCAGATGAAAATGTTCAACCTATTTCTTATGTTGAATACAGTTATAAAAAAGATCAATCCGGGAACCTTAGTAATAAAGTCCGTTATATTGAGCCTAAAGACTTATCAATCATTCAGGAATCTGAAAAAATGCAACTCGGTGTTGATATTGATGTTGTTCATGATACCAAGTATTATCAGTCCGAAACTGCAGGTGGAGGACTTGATTTCAATGTAAAAGGTATATATCCTGTTTTGCCTATTATAGGAGTGACTGTTATGCCGACCTGGAATTATGAAGTGATTGAATTTAAATCCGTGGTTACTACAAAAGTTATAAACAGGTATGGAGTACTTGAAAAAACCACAGCAATGGATAACGGGCAGTCTATAGTAACAGAAAACCTGGCGTGGGATAAGGAGACCGGAGAGGTGTTATTGACAAAGGTTGATAACGAATTCCATGATCCGATCTGGTCTTTTAATTATCCTGGTTATTGGGTATATGATGAAATGGCATTGGCATACAACAATGAGGGAAAGATATTTAAAGCCCGGCCGGATTATTCAGTTGATCTGTTTAAGACTAAACATTTAAAAGATGCAGATGAACTTTTGTGCGAAACATCTACCGGTGCAGATTTAGGATATTATGATAAAATGATGAATAAAATCATAGATCGAAAAGGAAAAGAAATTCTGGGGATTACCAGAATTAAAGTCATAAGGTCCGGAGCACGTAATGTCCCAATGACTCCGGTAGGATCCATATCCTGTCTGGCCGATCCTATGATCAATAATGTCAGACTTCAGTTCAGCAGAGTTCTAAATGCAGGGGCTACAGAATTTAAATTTGTCTGGAAAGCGTTTTGTAATTGTTTGAATGAAGAAGAGGTTACAAATGGGAATCCATTTGTAATAGGTAAAAGAGGGAGCCTGAGGCCATGGAAGTCTTGGACATACTTAACAGAAAGGTATCAATCTAATGTCAACAATGATTTGGATATCCGCCATGATGGATATTTTTCTGATAATTTTGTTCCATACTGGACTTATAGCGAAGATGGGTATAAGTCTGTATCTGGAAATACAAAGTGGCAGAATGTAACTCAGATAGAGAACTATAATCAGGTAGGAATGGAAATTGAAAATAAAGATGCATTAGGCAGGTATTCTATGGCTCAATTCGGCTATGGAAGAAATCTTCCTACAGCAACATCTAACAATTCCATGTATCAGGAAAGTGGCTTTGACGGTTTTGAAGATTATGACTATGGAGACTGTAATGATGACCATTTCAGCTGGAGATCTCAGAATGTAACCATTACCAAAACAGAGTCACACACAGGTAGGAGTTCGATTGAAATTCCACCTAAGAGCAGCAAAGCTATAAATAAAATCATTAACCCATGTACTCCAAATGCGGGGCAGTAATTCTCATTGCAAGTAAGGTAATATTATGAAGAAGATAATTCCATTTTTATTGTTGTTACTTTGTTTTCGGTCTCTGGCCCAGCAAAGCCACAGCATTAGTGTTGCTAAGGAAAAAGCATATCCCTTTTACCAGGACATGCTAACTGCCAGCGTTACTGTTAATACTGAAGAATATACTGATTATGTAATATCTCTCACTATTCCGAAAGAGTTATACAGAAATACCGGGTCTGATATTAATTCCGGGCTGGAGGTCACCGGGGGATCAGAACAGGTCAAGCTAACTAATATAACAAGGGTTGAATCCGGTGATAACTGGAAGGTTAGCTTTAGTCTGAGCTTTCAAAAAGCGGAGCGTTGGAACGATATAAGTATTCCTTTTTATGGATTTAATGAGACTTTTATAAATACAGTAGATTGCTCAAACCCATTACATAAAAATATTGTCTTTGAACTTTCTGGTCGTCTAAAAGTACCTCCTGTGAATTCCTCCGGGGAATTTATGGTATCTGCTACTTTGGTTGCAGTTGTACCTAAAGGTTCTGGTAATAAGGAACCAAATGTTCAGATTAGAGAGTATAATCAAGGTGATGCAGATTCCCCTTTTTATTACACATTATATGTAGGCAATACCTATGATATTACTAAACTAAGGGTAGCAATGTCGTTCAATACTACTTATTTTAGTTTTATATCTGCCAAACGATATAGTGGTGTTGATAATAATTCTAATTTTAACGAGTATGGCTTTTATAATGGTGAAAATGTTAATGCAAGTGTTGTTGGTGATAGTTTGATATTTGAAACAGATAATTCAGTTCATGCTGGAGGTTACTATTACATAATTTATCTCAGACCTCAAAACTCACTTGGTTCGATGCCCCCAATTAATGTAAAGGTGAGAGAAAATAGCCCTGGTATTCCTTTGACTAGCCAGAATGAATGTGGGATTATAAAAAGATATGCGGAAACAAGTTATACTGGAACTCCTTCGATCAATTATACACCAGGAACTTATAAACCAAGTCTTAATTATTATTTTCAGAATGCAGATTTTTCAACTTGCAAAGATTATTGTTACAAGATCCAAAATAAAAGTATAAGGATTGAGTTTAACAATGCTTATGTGACCTCAGCCACAACCAAGAGTATAAAAGTAAGCATGAGGAATAATACAAAGGTCAAAAGCATAAAGTTTTTTAATCAATACCAGTCACCCGTTCTTGGCACCTTTCAAGTCAGATATAAAATTTGCGGACAATCATCAGAGATTATAAAGTCTTATTCGAGCATCACGGAAAATGCAAGTATAAACCAGAGTCTGGAATATCTTATCATTGAGAATATTCCGGTTGCAGCTTTGTCTGCAAACGATTTCGAGCTGTCTTACGAAGATGATGATCTCCCTGGTTCATGTGGGTATTCAAATAGGTTTGAAATAGGTATAATCGGCGAACCAGTTATATCTGTTGCATCAACGGTAAATATTTCATCTTCCTGTGATTTGAAGAAAGTGATATCGGATAGATATTATGATAATACTTTTTTTAATTCAGGAGAGGAAGGTTTTGTAAGGATCTGTTTAAGGTCGGATGAAACGACACCTCCAGGAACACAGCTTCCTGGAATATATACTTACAATAACATTAAATATTCCCTTGATCCTAAAATGTTTTTTACCTCTGAAGCTTTAAAGTATTATATAGGAACTGACAGCGATCCAGCGCTAAGTGAATTTAAACCATACAATAGCTGGACTGGTAGCCAGTTGGTAGCTCCTGGTTTTTCTGTTGTAAAAGGAACATTATTGACATTAAAGAATGATCTATTTATTACAAATCTTAAGGTTTATAATACATGCGGACAGAATGTGTATTTTTATATACTGGCAAAAGTTAAAACTAAAGATAAGTTACCAATAAGGGATAACGATAAGGTTTATCAATCAACTGTTGAAAGTACTGATGCTAATTTAAAACCAAGTCTTCAAACTTGGAATAACAGAGGATCTTATGTTTTAAGAAGTAAAACTTTGTTGTATTGCGGAAGACAGAATTTTGGAAATTCAACTGTAAGGTTAGGTGAAAGTATTGTAATTGATTATGTGATGGAAAATACTGGTCCTGGCAAGCTGAGTAATTTATCATTAGATCTTAATAAATTAAAAATAGGAGATCTTGCAATACCACCTTTATCAGTGGCATCCTTATATGTAATTAACGATGAAAATGACACGGTTTCAGCTAGGACTAACATTGATGTAAGTTTAGATCATATTACAATTCCAGATATATTATATGGCTACAGCAAGATAAAACTAAGTCTGGTCTATCAGATACCTTCGGAGATTCAGTATTCTGGTAAAATTGCAATTTCATATTTCAAGTCTGGTGGAATTATGGACGATAATACAGTTACTAGCGGAGCACCTTCCGATACACTTGAGTTAACTATTTCCCCAACCTACTCATCCTGCACACCAATTTCCTGCTCCGAGTGTGTTACATCATTTTCGCCTCAGGCGGGCCATAAATATTTACTATCTGCATGGGTTAAAGAACCATTGACAGATGTGACCAAAACATTTATTAATACCGGTATCAGAATTACATACAACAACGGTGAACTCTCAGCAGAGGATGGCTTGTTTGTTCCTTCCGGACCTATTATAGACGGATGGCAGAGAATTGAAAAGGCGTTTAGGGTACCGTTTGAAGCTAATAATATTCAAATAGAACTGGTAAACAATAGTGATAAAAACAAAGCCTATTTTGATGACATCAGAATACATCCCTTTAAAAGCAATATGAAATCTTTTGTCTATGATCAATCTACTCAGAAGCTGGTTGCTGAGCTGGATGAAAATAACTATGCTACTTACTATGAGTATGATGATGAAGGCATACTCATAAGGGTGAAGAAAGAAACAGAAAGAGGGGTAATGAGTATCAAGGAATCAAGAAATAACCAGAGTAAAATTTTTAAAAATAATAAATAAGATTATTTATGATCAGAATAATTTTTTGTTTGTTACTGGTATTGCAGCTCAGTACCCTCCATGCCAAAGATGTGGTTAGCAGCATGGAGTATGGTAAGGATGAGATGGGAGTATCTGCCACAAATAATCTCGGAAAAGAAAGTTCTTATTTTAATCAGATACAAAGTACCCTGTCTGACCCATTGTCCAGACCTTTTGTTATCAATAAGTCCTTCGGAATTGTACAGCTTTATTATCCTCTAACTTCATCTTCACTTCCTCTTTCGGGGACAGCTGAAGTAAAACTTGATATTACCTATACTGTTGAAGATAATAATGCACTGGTTGATCATCACCTGATATCAACACTAAGAATAAACTTGGGAAGACCAGATTTCAAGCCTTTGGCATTCGTAAAGCTTGATAATGCTGTAAAAATTTCCGCAAGAATAATTGAGGATCCCAACATACAGTCAGGGTTTGATGACATTAAGTTACAGTTCAGAATCGAAACGGAAGTTTTTGATAAAATGCTTTATACCGATAAGATCACTGGTATATCTAAAAGTGACGATTTACTTTCAACTGAAGGCAGTTTATTAATCTCCTGGAACCCATTGATAAAAGCCGAAAGCTACGAATTAGAGTGGACCTATGTTTCCAACCAGTCAGATAAAGGTACTGATGTGACCTTGGAAAATTCTGAAATTGTAGTAAGGGAAGGACTTTTCAGAGGTAATAGTTCAAGAGTGGAAATCAAAGAAACTTCCTACAAAATTCCTATGATCTACGAAAAAGGTCTGATCATTTACAGAGTGAGACCTATTGGTAGAAATATAGCTGATGGAGAAGTAGTGATCATAAAAGGTACATGGAGTCTGAAGCATAATTCAACTAATGTCGGTGAAATTGAACCAGAGCATTATTATAAATTTGATGGTCTGGAGGAGAACATGAACTGGCAGTCTTCTCTCAGTTTTGCTGAAGAAGGGAAAAATAAAGTTGTAATCAGCTATCATGATGGAAGTGCAAGAAACAGACAGGCTTTAACAAGGATCAATACGGATGAGCGTGTTATAGTTGGTGAAACCTTTTATGACTATAACGGAAGGCCTGTAATTCAGGTATTGCCTGTGCCGGAAAAAGGTTCCAATTACCTTTCCTATCATCCAAGGTTTAACAGAGTTTATAATACATCTGGAAGTAATTCGCAAGAGGCGATTCAAATAACAAAATCCTCTTATGATATTGCTACCGAGGGTAATGGTTGCGCAATCAGCGCGCCTATGCTACATGATGGCTATGGCGCTTCCAGATATTATTCTCCTCAGAATAACTTTGAAATAAACGGAAATAAAGGCATTAATATTATTAATAAGGAATTGATTCCTGATGCTAAAAAATATCCGTACACTCAAACTAAATATACAAGTGATAATACCGGAAGAATCAGTGCTCAATCAGGTGTAGGTGATGCACATCAACTTGATTCAAAACATGAAACAAAATATCTCTACGGAACTCCGGATCAGGAGGAACTCACACGACTTTTCGGTACCAGGGTTGGTAATAATGGTCATTATAAAAAGAATGTAGTAATCGATCCTAACGGGCAAGTAAGTGTTTCATATCTTGATATGGATGGGAAAGTAATTGCCACAGCACTGGCTGGTGGAAGTCCTGAAAATGTTTCAGCTTTGACAGGGGATAAGTCAAGAAATATAAAATCTCAATTGTTGAATGCTGTTACGAATATTATTTCTGAAGATAATATGTCAAAAAATTATCTTAAAAAACTGGTGGTGACAAAAAATGATACAGAGTACGACTTCTATTATAAATTTAAAGCTTATCCCTTTATAATACAATGTAAAAAGAAATCTGGCGCTAATCAAAGTCTTACAAATTTAAACTTATCAGCTGTTCTTGATGCTGAAATTGAACTTACAAGTTGTGGTCAAATTATATTTAAAGAACTTTTAAATGGAAGTTATCAATTCGAAACAGGGACTGAGCAGGAAAAGGATATTTTGATAACCAAAATCCTGGATGCCGGTGAATATACCTTGACTAAAAAGATTCAAATTAACGAATCCAAATTGAATGATTACCTGGATCAGTATTTAAGTAATGATTCCTATACATGTGTAATACCTGTAGAAGATTATATAAAAGATTCGATAGATATAGTAGATTTATCTGGTTGCGGATATTCGTGTGAGACATGCAATGATAATGTCGAAAGGCTTATTGTGCGAATGGACCATAGAAGTGACAGTCTGAATAGCCCCAGGCTTTCAGAATCTGAGAAAGAGACAATGAGGTCAAAATGCTATGATCTTTGCAGAAGTAACATCACCTGTGCTGCTGCATTAAATGGTATGCTTGGCGATATGTCCATCGGAGGGCAGTACGGAGAGGTAATGGATAAAAACCTTGAAAATCCTAAAATACCAAGTCTTGATGTGAATGATTTCAATCATGAGGACGTTGAGAATAATCCTAAATACGATGTTCCTCTGGGCAGTGACCCTGATGGAAATATGATGGGATCTCCAATTACACAGGTAAACGTATCGAAATTTAAGCTTTCGATTTTTAATACAGATAATATTCTTACAGTTCCGGAAAATATACGCAATGGCAGAGTAGATTTTCATAACCCGCTCCGTATTGAACTTCCTGATTATCCTCTTTCCGAACAGTTGAATAGTTATAATCAATATTTATTCAAAGATAATTTAGATTTCAGCGAAGCTGTTTATTATCCCACAGATTATTATGGTACAGATGGAAAAATAGTTTATGCAAAGGTCCGGAAAATTGGAGAAAATGTATATTTCCCTGAAATAATCAGTGAAGGTAATTCAAAAGTAGTTAAGGTAAATGAAGAAATTGGCGAATATAAAGTGCCAATCAAATATCTGAAAGATGTTGAGGTATTCAGAAATTACTGGAAAGCTCATTTCGCAAATTATCTTGTTATGTATCATCCGGAGTATATGTATTTTGTGGATTGTAGTTCACAGTATCATGAGAATGAATTTGAGTATAAACTGGTAATAGCGGAAAATCTCTCTGATGATACAGATCATAGATTTACTGATGAGAATGGAGTGGTAACAATCATTGATAATGATCCACTTTTTAAAAAATACCCCATACTGGCTAAAAGCTTTAAACTTAAGTTTAAGAATTATAAATTCATTAATGGTAATACTCCTCTGACCATGGTTCAGGTAGCCAATCTTGGTTCAGGGTGTCCTGTTTCATCCGTTACATGCCCTGGTTTAAATTGCCCTGAAACAACATTAAGTCTTACCAACAAGGCAGCATGGTCTTTATTTAAATCACTATATATTACAGAACGTCAGAAGGTACTAAGGTTGCTGGCAACTGCAAAAGCAATAAATGGTCGTTATTACAATGGCTGTATAGGAGACGAAGATTTTGACCAGACTGATGAAGCATCACCTTTTTTTAACCAGTTTAAGAATCAGACTGAAAAAGAAATAACAGTAAAGGAATGCCGTGGTAAGTGGTGGTGGGAAAAATGTGAATACAAAACTTACAAATATACAGAAGATACTTATTACCTTCCTTATTTTGATCCTGCTCAGGTATGCTTTGCCTGGAGAGCTAAGTTCTTTGAGGACAAGACCAGGCTTTTCTATCCTGAGAATTACTCGTTGGGTGGAGAATTACTGCAAGGGCGTTGTACAAGACAGGTACTGGATGAAGATGGTAACCCAATCCAGATTGTGATTAACTGTCCTCAGGATGAAGAGGATTATATTAATCAGATAAACAGTGCTGTTCAGAGGAAAAAGTTTTTAGAATGTGGACTCTGTCCCATTGCTTCTGATATACAGGATTTTCTTGTTCAAACACAGCGGAAGAAACTTTTAAAAAGTAATACACCTATTATTCTATCTTGTCCTCCTGGCTCAGCAGCATTATTAATGGGAGGAGCTTTGACTCAGGAATTCAAATCGGAGGGAGTAGTACCAGAGATAAACTGGACAGGAGAATACAATGCCACAACTAAAAAGTTTATAGGAAAGTTGACATCAGTCTCTAAGACAATAACAGTAAATCTTGATTTCAGTTCGTTACCTCAGGATATGGTGGTAGACTTTAATAAACTGAAAATATGCTGTCTTAAACCAATTGATGAGTCTCACTTTAAGCTAAACGTATACTATAGCGGTTATTACAATAAAACCACTTATGTGCTGGTAGATGATCTTAGTGCAATTTCTCCGGCGCAGGAGGCTGATTACCAGAAAGCAGAGTTTGAGATTTCCGGAGATATATTGAATGTTTCCCTAACCGATAATTGTTCGTTGGCTCCCAATTGTGCCGTAACATCCACAGCGAAGCATATAACAGGATTTTTAAATGCACTTAACTTTGAAATCATTGGCAAAAAGAATAAACAGCTATTGCTGCCTACGACGGAGTATATTGATCTTTTCAATAGTGATAGTGTTTATTACGAAGTCCCGCTAAGAAACCTTTTAAATATCAATGCTGTAGATGAGAATGGAGATCATAAAGTATACCTTTCCGACATTAAGCCTAAATGGAAGACATCGCTGAACGCTGTTACAGGAAGGCTTGATGGAGAGCTGACCTTTATTGATAAAGCTACAAATACTTCGGTTTTGGTCAATATAAATATCAAACAGGCTGAAGGCGCTACAACAACTATTGATTTTACAAAGGTTAGGTATTTTTCAAATCTAAAAGCGGTAACAGATGTCAGTGGGTGTCCGGACAATCGTTGCAGCATTAATAAGTTCACTGCAGACGCTGTCACTTTTGATAGTCAAAATAATAAGATTTATACCAGAGTAGAGATCTCTGTGCCTAATAAAACAATGACCATTTGCGAGAAAGCAGTTTTAGGAAGCAATTAAGATATAATAATTTTTAGAGATGAAAAGTTTAAAGATATTTTTGGCGCTTCTTTTTGTGAGTGCAGCAATCTACGGACAAAACTGTAATATAACAGTCGTTCCTACATCAGTCACCTGTTTCGGAAGTGGGGATGGGAAAGCAGAAGTGTACAAGGATGGTAAACTGATAGTACTTGGTAGTGGTAATAACACGGGTAATCCTGCAACCTGTGTTTCTCCTGAAACATCGCCTTATTCCTGCGGATCTCCTGTGCCAGGGGCTGTACTCAGTTCTGATTCAATTGGGGTAGTAGAAATTCCGGATGGAAAAACACTCTATCTAACTTCTTCTTCATTTAACGGTAGCATACGCTTTCTCGGAACTAATACCCTGGTTGTATGCGGAGCAGCTTCTATTCAGAACTTTGAAATGAATAACAATTCAAAGCCAATAACTATTATTGTAAATGGTCAGGCTACTCTGACCAGTCAGAACATAAATCTTGATCACCAGAGTGTAGTGAGGAACTATGGAACCCTTACTCTTAGTAAGAGTATAGGATTTAACGGAAAACTGTTTAACCATGGTATTCTTACAGCAGTTCAGAATCTTGATATTAACGGAGGAACTGGACAGTTTTATAATGCCGGACGTGTAAACATAAAAGGTACGTTTAATAATTATAATACAGCCACCAATGGTGGTGTAATGGATATACAGGGGGATTTTAATAACAATGGCGGATCAGGTTTTATTAACCTATGTACAATCAATATATTAAACAATTTTTCCAATTCAACCACTATTGATAATTTTGGTAAAATTGCCGTAAGTAATACCACCACTGTAGGAGGGGGGAAATTGTACAAGGGAAACAGTAGTAGTCTGCTGTCTACCAAAGATCTTCATCTAAATGGTATTTTTGAAGGAACCGGTTCAAACTGCGCTTCTGTAAAAGTGTCTGGAAGCACCATTATTAATGGATCGGGAATACTCAGAGGTTTGATCGATTTGTGCGATGCGACAGGTATTGAAACCAACGGTGGTTCTGTTCAGAGTCCCGCAACTACCAATTGCAGTTGTAATGCCAATGGTTCAGGATCGGGCGTTTCCGGTACAGTCACCTGGAGTTCGGGAACTTCTACCTTAGGTGGAAGCACTGTGACAGGACTATCGGCTGGTACTTATTCTGTTAACATCAGTTTAGAGGAGTGTAACAGTGTAAATCCAACCTTTACCATTACCACACCGTCAAAGATTACAGCATCCGTATCAGTGAACGGGACTAATGCCACAGTAAGCGCTCCTTCAGGAGGTAATTCCGGAGGGTATACTTACGAATGGAAACAAAGTACTTCACCGGTTATCACGACAACGACAACAGGTACAAAATCATTTTCAACTCCGGGCAATTATACAGTAACAGTTAAAGATTCCAAAGGGTGTTCTTCTGATGCACTTCCATTCACTATTCAAGGGTCAGGAGCTACATGTAATTTTTCAGTAGTTACCACACCTGTTACCTGTTACGGAGGAAATGACGGAAAGGTAGTTATATACAAAGATGGGGTACCATTGGATGTTCCTGTAAATCCAGGAGGATCAGGTACCGGTACAGGTTCATCTGATATGCCGCAAGGCAAGCCTGGTAGCTGCATGACACCATCATTGTCGCCCTATTCTTGTTCATCCCATCCGGAAGATTCACAGAGTTCAGGTACGATTTCTGTTACGACAGGGCAGACCGTTTTCATAAATTCTCCGTCATTTTCAGGTAATCTTTTAGTGGGTGGAGGAACCCTTGTTGTATGCGGAAATGCCACTATCCAGAATTTTAATTATACTGCTAACCCAGGCGCATTCACTCTTGTCGTAAATGGTACAGCCAATCTTAATGCTCCGAATCTTAACCTTCTTGCCAGCAGCACAGTTAAGAACTATGGAACTCTTAGTACCAAAAGCATAGGCTTTAACGGAAGTCTGGAAAATCATGGCACACTTAATGTCGACGGAGATCTTAGTTTTAACACATCAGCTAATTCTTATCTCAATACAGGTACGATCACGGTTAACAGTAACTTTAATAATAAATTTACAACCATCAACGGGGGTACATTTTATGTAAAGGGAGTCTTTAATAATAATGAGCCTACATCCCTTTTTGTTAATAATTGTAAGCTGACTGTGGATGGGAATTTCAATAATAATAAAGGAATTGAAAACAGAGGTTTCATTATAGTTCCCACTTCTACCACCACGTTTAACCAGAATTCTGTATATAAAGGTTATTCAGGAAGTGTGCTTTACACTTCAAATTTTACCAATAATGGATTGGTTGATGGTATTGAAAGCTGTGCATCAATAAGGGTGAAGCAAAGTACCAATTTGACAGGCACCTCCATACTAAAAGGTAATACTTCTTTATGTGATGCCAATGGTGTAGAAACAGCTTCTGGACAGATATTAAGTCCTGCGGGCCTGAACTGCAGTTGCGGAGGAACTTCCACAACACCTTCTTCCAATCCGGTTGTCTGGACGGGATATCCAGGAGTTACAGGTAATACTAACAGTAATCTTTCCGCAGGAACCAATACGGTAGTGATTACCTTGCCAGGATGTAATACCACGACACTGACTTATACGATCACTCAGCCGTCTTCCCCTATCACTGCCTCAGTTTCCGTGATTGGAGGAACAGCAACAGTTTCCGCTCCTGCAGGTGGAAACGGAGGTCCTTACAAGTATAGATGGTCACCGGATAATGTTGTTACCAATGTGGGCTCCCGTAATTACAGCAATAATGGAAGCTATACGGTCTGGGTACAGGATTCCAAGCAATGTGAAGGACCGGGTTTGCCATTTAATGTTACAAGCTTAGTAGAAAAGGATTGCCATGTTATTGTCAAGTATCTTGTAGAAAATAAGGTACTGGTAAAGGTAATTTGTCCGGATTCGCTGTGTAAATATCAAATCAGGAAGGAAGACGGAAGCCTTATGGCTTATGGAAGTGTGTTGTCAAGACCGTGCCAGGATTCGGTTATCACTTCAGTTAATTGTGATGGTAAAATAATAAAAACAGGAATAGATGGTTCAGGCAGATGTACTCCTGATCCATGTGATCCAGCTACAGATCCTTCATGCCCTTGCAATCTTTCCACCGATCCGAATTGTCCCGGAGGAAATTGCTTTCCGACAGTAGCATTTGATTGCCCTTGTCAGAGAGGAGCAGATCCTAACTGTCCGTTTGGGTGTGATGAAACAGATCCATCGAAATGTCCTAAAGATTCGACTAAATGCGACCCTGAAACAGATCCTGGCTGTCCGTATTTGAAAGTTAAGCCACAGGTAATCCCTGCAAGTTGCGGGGTAAAGGCAAAGATAATTCTGACGATTTTAAATGGAAGCGGAAATTACCAGGTATATAGAAAGCCGGGTACCCATGCCATTGGAGGGGGAAGTTCACCAATTACCCTATATGATATGCCGGAAGGGAAATTTGTTCTGATCGTCTTAGATAATCAGACACGAAAAAGCATGGAGGTACCTGTAACTGTAAATGCACCTACCAGGAGTGATGTTGCTGTTACCACTTTTTCAAATGCAGGGAGTAACTGCAAAGATCAGTTCATGATTAATATTACCAATGCAGTGAGCGGTCCTTATAAAATTGAGATGCCCTGCTGTTCTCCGAATTATATTGAGAATCTGACAGCTGTTGGCGGCGTGCTTCAGGCAGGACCGTACTCTATTCCCGGCGATAAAGGAGAAGGACCTTTTGTCATAAAAGTTACGGATGCCAGTTGCAATACATATGATGAGCTGGTGACGAAATGTAATGGAAAATGTCCGGGAGAAACCGGAACGTTTCAGCCGGCTTTAACAAAAGTCAGCCCAAGCTATAAAGGGAAGTCAGACGGAAGTATAATACTGACTAACCTACCAGCCAATATGACTGCCTACTGGATCGGAACAAATCTGTATGCACCTGTTACAGGAACAGTTTTGTCGGGGATTGGCAAAGGCTGGTACAAATTATTGATCCTTGATAATACAACTAAGTGTACTTTTTATTATGGTTCGGCCGGTGAACATCTTAGCGATGGACCTGCCTATGCTGTAAAATATCTCCTTGTTGCCGGTTGTAATTACGAAGCTGTCCTTAGCAAGCTTAATGAAGATGGAACTGTAAGCTCTAGTCCTGTAGCAGGTCCTGTTACATACACCTGGATCAATCCATTCAACGGAGCACAGGTGGGTTCCGGACCTCAGATCAATATTTCGGCCATTGCATCATCTTTAGTCTTAGGTAATATCACCCTTCATGCCGTAGACGGAGCAGGTAATGTTGCTGATCTTCCTTTCGAAATTCCTAAAAAATGTCTTCCTGTTACGGAGTGTTTATCTGAAATCGAATATGAAGTAACAGACCCTGTTTGTTACGGAGGTAATGATGGAAGTATCAATATTACATCGGTTTCTTCCGGTTCACATATCAACTGGACTACTCCGGAGCTTCAGACATCGGGGATCAGTAATCCTATAAAGACGGGTCTGAAAGGAGGGAAATATTCCGTTGCTGTAATTTCATCATTGGAGGGATGCGAAACCAAAACAGTGGATATTTATCTTCAGAATCCTGATTCACTTGAAGTAAGAAGGGAAGAACTTGGTACAGGAGGTGTAAAGATCAATGTCAGCAAAGGAAAAAAAGAATACCATATCATATGGGCAGACAATAACCAGGATATTGCTACACGTACAGACCTGATACCTGGTACTTCCTATACAGTGAATGTAACAGATGCGAACAACTGTTCCGTTAGTTATACTTTTGTATATAATCCTTGTGGATTAAGCAAGCCTGAAACCCGTGTATTGATCAAGGGCAATGAAACCAAGATTGTCAACAGCACCGGTATGGCTCCATTCAGCTATCATTGGAAAGGAGGGGATATATTTGACAGAAGCATGCAGATGCAGACCAATCTTCCCAACGGGATGTATGAGGTTGTTGTAACTGATGCAAGAGGCTGTAAGGACAGTGTCAGGTTTAATTCAAATAAATGTGGAAAAAATATCACCATTGTTATAGACCGGGAAGCTACGATGTCAGATTTATGTACAGGACAAGCCACCCTGTCTCTTGCAGGTATTACGGATTATTCAGGTTACGCAATTTTATGGGATAAAAAGCCTCTTGAAAATGTGCTTAGATATGGCGATTTCCATGAGCTTAAGGATAAGAGCAGTTTCAAGTTCCTGAATGCCTGTTCTGGCTTTCATACGGTAGCAGTAGTTGATCCATCAGGATGCGTGGTAGAGAGTACTTTTGAGATCAAGAGCGAGGAGGGGGCTGAGCCAGTCTGCAATGAAAATCCTTTAACCATTTCTAATCCCAAAGGGACAAGTTTTGCCAGAAATTGCTATTCGGATACTGTTAACGTAAACTTTATTGTCAAAGGAGGTATCTCTCCATATACCTTTGACTGGACTCGTACCGAGCCCGGAAAGGAACCGATAAAATATTCTTCCCAACTACCAGGCATTAAAGTTGCACAGCCCGGAATTTATACAGTCACTGTCATGGACAGTAGAAAATGTCCTGTATCTGCTACTTATACGGTAACAGGTCCTTCAGCAGAACTATCTTTTACCAAAGCTACTGTTTCCCCAGTCTGTTCTGGAAATAATGGAACACTTAATCTGACTATAACAGGAGGGGTAGGGCCATATACTGTCACATGGGCAGATTTAAGCACAAGCAGCTCAGCATCGGGTATTGTATCCAAACAGCTTCCCGCAGGTGTGGTTCAGACCTTTTTGGTGAAAGACAGTAAAAATTGCAGCCTTACAGGTGAAGCGATGATTCAGGCTGTGCCATTTGAAGGGAGAATTTACTATAGTAGAAAAGAGTTTTGTCCAGGTTTAGATTATGTTTCGCTTACAGCAGAGGTGCTTACAGGTTATAAGTATAAATGGACCGGAGCCGGGATCGATGAAAACAATCAGTATGCTTCTCAGATCAGGATTGCAACCCCAGGGACAGTGAAACTTGTTTATACCCCTGTATCAGAATCTGTCTGTACTCAAATAATGACAGATTCAATAGTGATCACAGAAAGGACTATTAGTCAATGCAAAAGGACTGAGCCAAGTTGTGATATCATTGATGTCAATGTTCCTGAGTTAACGATTGTTGACCAGTGTGCGCTGACGATCAGGAATGTAGATTCAGCCAATGTGGAAGCCAGGTATTTTGACTATATAGAAGAGGCTAAAAGGAAATTCAGAAATAATTATATCTCTTCTGTAATGGGGAGCCTGGAAGAAGAATTGACTATTGAATATAGTGATAATGAGCAGCATTATACTCTTTATTACTATGATCAGGCTGGCAATCTGGTCCGAACGATTCCTCCTGCCGGAGTAAAGCCATTGAGCGAAGAACAAACCAAGGCGGTAATTGCAGATATGAAGGATAATAAGGTATCTGATATCAATACACAGCATAATCTTGCAACGACATATACCTATAACAGTCTAAACCAGCTTATAAAACAAGATATGCCTGACCATAACCGTCAGGATCTATGGGAAACAAACCCAGCACTTTCACTTCCTTCAGGTTATAAAACAGGAGTGGTGGATTATGTCACCGCTGATAAAGGGTTGCTTTTTGCCAATACCGACACTGAATCTAAACTTTACCTTACCGATGATACTGGCAAGGTTTGGACAGCTGGCCTGGGATTACAATTTGGTGATATACTTGATATCTATACGGTTACTGGTGTTAATCAGGCCTGGTATGCCGTCGGAAAGAATGGCTTGTTCCTTAAAGGATCTAAAAATGGAAGTGAATGGACGTTGTTTTCATCGCCCACAACCATGGATCTTATCAATGTGTACTTCTCTACTGACCAGAAAGGAAGGGTTGTGGCAGCAGATGGCACTATCTGGACTACGACTAATGGTGGTGGTAGCTGGTCTTCAGCAATTAATACTCTTCAAAGTACAAACCTTTTATCCATAACAGATGTCTGGAATGAGGGAGAGATGATTCTTGTATCTGGAACTAAGGAAATTGATAACAAAATCGTATCTATCCTTTATTTCAGTCCCGATGGAGGGGGGAAATTTGATCAGCAGGAGTTTACTGCGGGACCTTACGGTACCTTAGCTTTCGATGGCTCCAATACCATTGTCTCTGGAAGCAATGGTGTAATGCTACAATTTTCTGGTGGAAAACTTAAAGTGGTACATAATACAAATGTTCACAATAAATTTATAAAACAGCTTATAGCTAAACCCAATCACTATACTGCTTTGATAACGGATGGTCCAAACAGTTTTCAGAACAGTGGGCAGGGGGGTAATATTTATTCAAGTTCAGACGGTAAAACGTGGACTGCAGTAACTTCAGGAAATAATATTCTAAAAATTACAGAGCTGGCTAATAATGCAGTTTCAGCAATCACCAATGCGGGAACTTATGGCAACAGTACCAATTGGAATAACTTTACTACTCTTACAGCTGTCAATGCAACAAATGTTTATTCAACACAACTTAACAATATCTCAAAATCCTTATTTGTAAATGGTCCGCTGTTGAGCGATGGATCTGCGTTTGTACAAAACAGAGAAGTGGTTTTGGCTTCCTCAATCGCATACAGAACAGAAACCAACAATTGGCAGAAGGTTGATATAACTGGTTATAATTTCTGGACAACTAAATCCATGCTTGTGCATGCTGCAGATGACTGGTTGCTACTTGAACCTAATGGAAACTTATACAGAACTCAAAAGGGATCCGGTTCAAAGAATGTTTTGTCATTAACCAACAATAATGCACCGATATTAACTGGTGTTCATGAGATTTATAAAACGATGTCGGGTTATTTTGCATTGAAAACTGATGGGAACTTAATTCAGTTGACATTAAATGCTAATGGCTCTGTTACGTCAGCCAATAAATTTACCATTCCTTCATCAGGATTTTATTCTCTGGCAGACTTCAGATTATCAGAAACTGATTCTGAAAAAAATGCCTCTGGAGCTGAAGCTTTTGCAACATTTACGGACGGAACATTTTGGGTAAAATCAACTGGTGAAAGCTGGATTAATAAAACACTACAGCCTTCTGGGCTTCATGCCGTAGTCTCTTCTACATCTCAGACGATGTATGCCGGAGGAAGCAATGGAGAGTTATTTAAGAAAGTTGATGTGAATAATAAGGTTCAATGGCAGTATCAGAAATTGATCAGTGCTGATCCGGTTGCTATTACAGATGTATACATTGATGCAGGAGCATTGCGCCTTGCTACAAACGAAGGGATAAAAACATATAATCCTGCTACCTGGTCGGTAACCAGTGAAACAGGAACAGAAGGGACGATCAACGAAGCATACGGCAATATTGCAGTAACTGAAAGCGGAAAGATATACACCCGCAACGGAAGCAACTGGCAACTGAACTATTCGGATCCTGAGAATAAAGCGATCAAAAACATATCGACCAACCTGGCTGCAGGTAACCAGAATATTTATTATTACCAGTCGGGTTCATGGGCTAAAGCTCTTCCTGTGAAAATACAGCCTATTCAGGATATGGCGCAAGGCAAAAACCTGATAGCAGTAGGAAATCAGGGGACGGTGCTGGTGTCGGAAGATCTTGGAACGACATGGAAGCCAAAACCTTTGGGCTCTACTCAGAATCTGAATAAGATAGCTGCATATGGAGATTATGCTGTGGCCGGTTCCGTTAATGGAAGCCTGTACTATAGCAATAATAAAGGAGATAGCTGGACTGCAGTTTCATCCCTGCCAGGATCGGGAGAGATTCGTTCGATAGTAATGACAGGTAATACTTCTGTATGGGTAGTAAAAGATAATATTGTTCTTTATAGTAATAATCTGAATACATATAATGTTGCATTTACTGCAACAGAACAGTTGTATGGAATTCATGTAGACGCTCAGGGGTATGGTTATGTAGTAGGAAACGGAGGCGCGGCTTACCGTCTGCAGCCGAAAAATACATTTACTGCAGACCAAAAAACACTCGCGGGTTGTAATGGCACTGCTGCAGTTCCATCTGATCTTACGCTTGGAAATCTCTCGATAATGAAAATTTGTACCGACGGAGATATAACAGACGACAAGGGGACAGGAATTCCTGCAAGACCGTTGAGAACTGTAGCCTTTACCGATAAGCTTACAGGTTATATTACAGGAACATCAGGATTGGTGCTTAAAACTGTTGACGGTGGCTATCGTTGGAAGCCGGAAGGAGATGGAACAGGTTCTTCTACGCCTATCCTTGCGTTGGCAGACGGAGAAAACGGAACTCTAGTGAATGGAAATGACCAGATCCAAAGTCTTAGGGATCGTGCACAGAAAATGGCTTCAAGGTTCTGGTACGACCAACTCGGCAGACTGGTACTGAGCCAGAACAGCAAGCAGTATAATGTTGAAAGTTATCTGAATGACGATCTGTATTCGGACGTTACCGCTCAGCTTTTGGATAAAGAGTCCACAGGTACGGCAAGAGCTTACAGTTATACTTTGTATGATGAAATCGGGAGGATCTCCGAAGTCGGCGAACTGATTACCCGAAAACCTCTATCCACTGGGAAGCATGAAAGCCAGGTAGCGTACAATACGATAAAAGATAACTTTATAAATAGCGGAGTAAAGCAACAGATTACCTCTACGTATTACGATGAGATCGTATTTGAATATGTACTTCCTGGTTTTGAGCAACAGAACCTGAGACCGAGAGTAGCCTCGGTTACCTATGCGGATAAAGACATTATCGATGAAAATGGTCTTAGAGTGTATGACAAGGCTACGCACTATTCTTATGATATTCATGGTAATGTTAAAACCCTTGTCCAGGAGATCAAGTCAGGTGGAACAATCATTTCCAAGCGTCTGGATTACGACTATGATCTTGTTTCGGGAAAAGTGAATTTTGTGTATTATCAGAAGGGTAAAGCAGATCAGCTGATCCATAAGTATTCCTATGATGGAGATAATAGAATCACAGAGGTAAGAACGAGTACAGATGGAGTTCAATGGACGAAAGATGTACAATATGATTACTATGCTCATGGTCCTCTTGCAAGAGCCACAATAGGTGAAGATAAAGTTGAAACCCAGAACTATGCATATACCCTTCAGGGGTGGATCAAAGGAGTGAAGGGAGAACAGTTCAGCTATGCACTTGGTTATTTTGACCAGGATGGGAAGAAGGATTATACAGCAATAGGGGGAGGAACTCAGGGGATACTTACAACTCCGGTAGGGCTGAATGAACAGGGCAAAAATACCAGTTTGTATAATGGCAATATTTCTACCTGGACAAGTCTGAATAAGGAATTGAACTATACCAATGTCAATGGGCAGCGTGTTTATCAGCCCTGGACTCAGCAGTTTGAATACGATCAGCTGAACAGGATAAAGTCAGGCAAGACCCTTGGAAGCCAGGCATATAAAAACACTTACTCATACGATGCAAATGGTAATCTGACAAGTTTAAACAGGTTTAATGAGAGTGGTGTCCAGTTTGATCAGCTGAGCTATAACTATGAAAACAAAAAGGCAGGATATCTTGCCAATACCAATAAATTGAGATCTGTCTCAGATGAAATGGGAGCAAGTATTCATACAAGTGATATTGACCATCAGGGAACCGATAATTATGAATATGATGAGGTTGGCAACCTAAATAAAGACGTTCAGGAACAGATCAAAAACATAGAGTGGACAGTTTATGGCAAAATAAAATCCGTAACAAGAGAATCAGGAAGTTTGAAATCCAATCTGAGCTTTGAGTATGATGCCTCCGGAAACAGAACAGTGAAAATTGTCACAGATAAAAATGGAAATATATCCAAAACTTTCTATATTCGTGACGCTCAGGGTAATGTCATGAGTACTTATGAAATCCCTGCAGCAGGTTCTTTAACATTAGATGAGCAATATATTTACGGAAGCTCAAGATTGGGAGTCCTTCGAAATGAAAGGCGTTCTTATGAACTTACAGATCATTTGGGTAATGTAAGGTCAGTAGTTGGAGATCTGAAAGATGTGAATGATGAGGTGGAAGTGATTTCCGCTACGGATTATTATCCATTCGGTATGATCGCCAAAGCGTATAACTCGCAGAATTACAGATATGGGTATAACGGTAAAGAACGTGATACAGAAGGTACTGGTGGTGGAGAAAGTACATATGATTATGGCTTCAGAATTTACAATCCCCAGATTGCAAGGTTCCTGAGTGTGGATCCATTATCTCCTTCTTATCCATGGTGGACTCCATATCAGTTTGCTGCAAATAGACCTATTACAAGCATAGATCTTGACGGTCTTGAGGCAGCTGATGTTAATGAAAACTCTCAGTCTTCTTCCGATCCAAATGAAGTTACATCACTGTCAGAAGTTGTAATAACTGGTTCTAAGCCTCTTACGGATAGACAAAAGCTCTATTCATTTGGTAAGGGTTTTATAAGAGGTGTGGTAGTAGCGGCTGCTGTGACAACAGCAGTAGTCGTAACTGTAGGTACTATGGGGGCTGCAGGACCATTTATTATGGGAGGATTAATTGCATATGGCGCTTATGAAACAGGTAAGACAGGATATGCAGTAGCGATGGGAGAAGAGTTTTGGACTGGCGAAAAACTTACAGAAGAGGAGCGATGGGAAAGAGGAGGGGAGCTTGCTGGTGGACTAATTGGAGGCGTTGGAGGCGCAAAAGGTGGTATAAAGTTAAAAGCTAAATTATTTGGTGGAAAAAAAGGAGCAGGTAAAATTACAGAAGGGGTTAATGAAGGTTCTCCTTCCTCAGAAATTATTAAAATTAAGGATATTGAAACAGGGTATTGGGAGACCTCTCCAGGTGAAGGTTATTTGTCAATGGATATTACATTAGAAACTGGAGCTAAGTTTAATTTCTCTTCGGCATTTAAGTTGAAAGGCAAAATTTTAGAATTTGTAGACCCATATTTGGCACCTGAAGATGGTATACAGAATCATAAATATAAAAATAAGTTAGGTAGAGAATTTCTCAAAAATATAAATGAACAGTTAAAAATTGTTGCAGAAAAACTAGGAGCAGAAGAGCATAAAGTCGTAGATTATGATAGAGCACCGAATAGTTCTTCAGCTAAACCTGGGAAAAGGGATATAGAACTCAAATAGATAGTAATTATGAATTTAAAAGAGAGAATCGAGAGGCTTACTAATGATTTTCAGAAACACAAAGATAATATGCCTCTAGAGGATTTCGTATCTTTTGTAGTAAATGAACGAAAAGCTAAGATATCAGATCTAGTTGTTGTCTTATGTAAAGAAGGAGTGTTTAGCAATTTACCAGAAGCATATAGATATTTGGCTGCATACTATAAACTTTCTAATAATGATGTTGAAAATATGCGACTATCAAATAGACATTTTGATGAGGATGATCTTCCAGATGAATGGAAGGGTAATAATGATGCAGATAAACTTGGATGAACAGCAACTCTGCTCGCGCTCGCTTGTAGCGAGTGCCATCTGTGATAGAGGAGGAAGTATAGAAAGTAAAGATAGATATTGAATAAAGGGTATTCGCATACTCCCCGGCTGGTGTCTTCACCAGACGGAAATTATGATAAAGTATAGAGTTAAAAAAGCCCGGAGGTTATAATCTTCGGGCTTTTATTGTTCTTAATTGGTAAGCGACTTTAGTTTTACATTATTAATCATAGCGTCATACACCCCGGCTGGTGTCTTCACCAGACGGAAATTGTGAAAAAATAATAGAGTTTTAAAAAAGCCCGGAAATATGAACTGCCCCCAAAAAGTTAGACACTTTCTGGGGGTATTTTTATGCGTAAAAGGAACAAATACAATTATGAATTTCGGCTTGAATGTGTGTTAGCCGTATTCCAAGGCAATCAATCTGTTTCGGCGGTTGCCAGAGATAAGGGAATAGATAGAGCCAATCTTCGGCTATGGGTAGGTTTTTATGAGCAGTATGGCTTGTCGGGGCTAATGCCACGAGTAAAACGGAATTACAATGCCGCTTTTAAACTTGAAGTATTAGAAACTATAGACAAAGAGCTTTTATCTTTGCGTGAAGCCTGTTTTCGATTTAATATACCCAGTGAATCAGTCATTATTAGTTGGCGCAAGGCATACGAATCTGAAGGACAACCAGGTTTAACTTCACGAGTAAAAGGGCGACCTAAAAAGATGAACCAGCCCAGCAACTCCCACAATCTTTCCGCAACTAACACTTCGATAGAACGAAGTGTATGAAAATGAAAAGGTTGAAGATGTTTGATAAGATAAGTTCGAGGGAAGTCTGTTTTTAAGAAAGAGATTTTAAAAGTATAAGAAGAAAAAGTATCTGAAAGAAGTATCTTAACACTTCATACAGGTACTTTTTCTGTTTTGTTCGAGTCTTATGGCTTTGGCTTGTCTGTTTTGTTCTGAAAAGTCCATGTTGGGAAGTTTTTGGATATAAGCTTCCAAAGGAGTAAGCCCATTGAGCGCGTAATTAGGTCTGTAAATATTGTAGTCTTCTATAGATCTTATCATACATGCTAAAAGTTCTTTGAAAGTTTGTGGTAGATGATGCCTTATATAACGTTTCATGATTTTGTTGATGGCCTCAATAGGTGAATTGGAAAAAGCGATGTCCTTTAATGCAATGACTTTGGTTATTTCAGGATGAGGTGTAGAAGCAATAAGTTCTTCAATATTTACAGCATGGTTTTCACTACCACCATCAGCAACAAGAGTTGCACATACATGCTCCGGATGATATTGTTGTATTGTCTGAATGGCCATATCTAATGCAGTTTTCACATTCTCTGCTCCATGTTTTTCAGAGATGTTCCAACCAAGTATTTTTCTTGAAAAATTATCTGATACAAAAGTAATGGCTGTTTTTATTCCATCAGGTAAAGTATAAAATGTTGTATCTACATGAAGAAACTGATTTGGATTAGTACTTATGATACCTTTAGTCTTTTCTTCTGGTTTAGGAAAACGCCTTTTAAAACCAAGAAGAGCACTGTATTTATACCATGTGCTTAGTGAAGCATACAATAATCCATTTCTTCTGGCATAGTGTGCTATAGATGCTACAGGCCAGCATACAAAGCGGATATCAGAAAAAAGTGCTTTCATGATATTTACTTCCTTTACAGCTAGCTGAAGCGGATGTCTTTTCAGACAAAGGGAAACAGGAGATAGACTACATTTTATTTTTAGCTTATGAAGTCTGTAGTAAAATGAAGAAGCAGTGATTCCTGTAAGTTTTAAAACTGTTTTATGAGGCATGACAGTAAAGAGTTTCTTTAACTGTGTCATGAAAATTTCATTGTCTGTTTTCTTTAGGACAGGTTTTAAAAAGGAAACAACAGCAAGCCATACTTTAGCAATCACTTTAACTGTTCTTTTTAACTTCTGATGATTGTTAAAGAGTTCATACCATTCTAATGCCTCGTTTTGAATATTTCTGAATTCATGTCCTATATAATCATTAGAAGAAATCCTTCTCCATGTAGAAGCAGTAGAATCAGGAATGAGCATTCTGAATTCCTTTGGTAATATGGATTCTCTTCTGCTTGCAAAAAGATGGATGATAAAAGTATCGTATTTGTTTCGGTGTTTCATTATGAAAAAATTATAGAGAAGAAAGGTTCCGTGAATAGGAGGGTAAAGGTAACTGTTTTGACAATCTGGAATATAATTACGAGATTCGCGATAAGGGTTAGCAGAGAAATACCAACAAACTCCGTTCTGTCGACGACAAAGGAGTTGTCGGGGAGGTTAATGACATCAAGGATCAGGAAGCTGATAACTACCTGTATGATGAGATCAGAAACCTGATCAGGGATGAGAAGGAGGAGATCGACCGTATTGAGTGGATGGTTTATGCAAGATCCGGAAAGTTATCTTTAAGGGAAGCAATGCCAAAGTGTCGCTAGATTTTGCCTATGATGCAAGCGGCAACAGAGTGAGTAAAACAGTCCATCACAGAGACGGAGCATCTGATGCGACCTATTATCTGCGAGATGCTTCGGGAAATGTAATGGCAGTATACGAGCGTACAGACGGTAGCTCGGTAGTCTATATCCTTAAGTCTTCCGTAAACCGTTTGGTAATACTGGATCAGTCCGGAAATCTGGGGGGAGAGTTTAAAATTTTCTATTTTGTCACTTTATGCAAGGTTAAGATTTATGCCTTGCAGATTCTCCATTGATTCCGTATAATTGATGCCATCGCTTCAAGCGATGGCATCAATCGGATCTTGAAACAACTAGATGAATCCCTAGCTTTTCCGATTGATCCGTAATACTTATGATAAAGCAATTAAAGAGGCGTGATCAATATATTAAAGAAAGTGATTCCAGAGTTAAAAAAGCAAGCTAAATGACGAATACGTTTGATTAAATGATGTGCAGTTTAAAACTGCTTGAATAGTTTGAAGCACTAAAAAAAATATAGTAGTTTAACACTTCATGCAGGTACTTTTTCTGTTTTGTTCAAGTCTTATAGCTTCAGCTTATCTGGTTTGTTCGGAAAAGTTCATATTGGGAAGTTTTTGAGTATAAGCTTCTATAGGAGTACATTCATTCTGTATATTTAATGAGGTTTGAATATATTGTAATGTTCAAGAGAAATAATGAAGGATTTAACTAAAGTCTTTATATCACTTAAAGGTACATTGTCGAAAGAGGCACTTGAAAAAATAAATGGTTATAATACGTCGAACAGCACTTGGTTTTTTGTTGGTTATAGTGAATCGGAGGTTTTTAAAGGGGCTAAATTTAGTAAGGTATTTGATAATGAAAAGAACTTTATCTGTGAAGTTGATGCAGAGATTATAAACATTACTCAAGAGTTCAATGTTCAATGGGAGTCTATTCCAAAAGGTTGGAAGACCATATGTGAAATTAAATTTGAACATAATTTTTTAAAGATTAAAGAATATCTTGAAGAGACTAATAATTGGTTTGCTTCGGGTAAAAGTATATTATTAGTTGAGTGATAATTTTAACTAGCTTCTTCACTGACAGGTGTCTTCAGCGCAGCGATACTAGTTCATGAAAAGAAAATGCCTACTTCATTATCCTCTGCTATAAATCAAAAAAGCTCGAATTCCTATTTAGAAATTCGAGCCTTTTTATTCAAAACTTATTTATTAAATCGGTACAATTACTTTTTAATTAATTTCCCTTTTTTGACAATATTCCCATTCCTTACAATCTCATATAAATAGAGACCGCTCATCATTTCCTCTGCTTGCATTGAAGAAGAAATTTCCTGATTAAATTGAATTCTTCCATGAATATCTTTTATGATCAAATAATCTCCCTGCTGATGATTTTGTACATTAATATCAGATTGTACAGGATTGGGATAGATTATTAAAGATTCCCTATTTTCAAAAGGGTTTAAATCTGTGACCATTTCTTCAACAGTTACATCAATCTTTGCTCTTTTACTTTCACAACCATTTTCATCTGCTTCAGATACCCAATAAGAAACAGTCCCGATAGAAGCAGTCGAAGGAGTCGGAGCAGTTGCGCTGTAGTTATCTCCTCTTTCAGATGTATACCATTTTAACGTAACACCTGCGCCTGTTAAATCAGCAGTTAATGGAGCAGCGATGGCACCCTTGGTATGCACTACTGGTGTAATAACAGATGGAGCTTCGGATGGATCGTTTTCACCATAAACTTTCACAAGTAAATCAACCGTTGACCAGGTTGAAGCTTTGGATACTATTTTAACAGAAGTTACCGGGATGTAGGAGGAAAGATCGTAATCCTGATCAAGATTTGTAGATGATCCTTTTAATTCACCATTAACGTAATAGTCATAGTCAGATTGTCCTATCCATATATTGTTGCCGATATAAATATTGCTGTTGACGTGTATGATGACTTTCTTCTGACAAGTGCTGAAATTATTCAATTGTACAGAAGGTTGGCCTCCGGCTGCACCGCTGTGATAACTTAAAGATTGAGGTTCTACCACAACATCAATCTTTGCTCTTTTACTTTCACAACCATCTTCATCAGCTTCTGATACCCAGTAAGATACGGTGTCTATGTTAGCAGTAGAAGGAGTTGGTGCAGTGGAGCTATAGTTATCTCCTAATTCTGAGGTATACCATTTTAATTTAACACCTGTGTTGGTCATTGTTGCAGTTAAAGGAGTAGCCGGTGCATTTTTGCTATAAAGTACTGGTGTTACAGATGGGGCCTGAGATGGATCATTTTCACCATACACTTTCACCTGTAATATAACTACTGACCAAGTTTCTGCATTAGATACTAGCTTAACAGATGTTACCGGGATGTATGAAGAAATATCTAATATTTGCGAAGGTTGTGTATAGGAGCCTAATAATGCATCATTTACATAAACACTGTAATCAGCAGTCCCTGTCCAAACATCATCATAGGAAAATATATCACTATAGAGATCTATCTCAACTTTTGACTGACAGGTACTAAAATTACCTAACACTACGGTAGGGTAATCGTATCCACCTGCTGCAGCATCACCACGATAACTTAGAAATTGAGTAGATGCATCCTGGGAGGAAGCATATAAAATAGAATTAAACCCTGCTAAAATCAGGATAATTATAAAGTTCAGTAGACATTTTTTCATACACTTTTTAAGGTTATTGTTTAGGAGCTATTATACTTTAATTCGACTTACATGTTGCGCAGCACCTATCAATATTGTTTAAAATTATCTGATCAATTCTAATAAGATCCTCTTTTGCAAAAAGATATCAAGACCTGCTTTTTTCGAATCATCTTTCAAAAAATAAATTCCCAATCTGCTATTGTAGACTAAATTTGAATAAAAGGTCTTTGTCTGGCTGGCTTCACAGGGTCTTTTTTATTATTAAATAAATTTTATACCTAACTGAAAAATTTCTCCTTTTTATTAAAATATTTTCCCCGGCCAACCGTCTACAACCTCAATATGAACTGATAAAAATTGAACCATGCAAAACGAAAGCACTCTCTTATTTTCTGAAAATTCAGATGGGATTTCTACTTTGAATCAAATCATTCAGACAGAAATCATTCCGAGATTCAACCACCTTTCGGAAATCATTACTCCTAATATAGAAGAACTTGAAGAGCTTGAAATGTTAAAAGAGATCGTGCTGGGCTATTTGTTTTTTTAATAATAGAAAGCTGGAATTTTTAAATTTTTCGGAATAGAGCTTTAATTCCCCTCAGTAAGATATTGACGAGATTGTTTTATAGTAAGTGTCACTGTTTTAGTTTTGTCACTTTTCTCCTTGATGAGAAAAGTAACCAAAAGAATCAAGGGCTGTGAGGAAATTTGCTAAAATTTCTAGTTCGATCCGCTAAAAATTTTGAAACTCGTCCTCCTGCATCGGCCTCAAACATCAAAATTTTTGGCCGCTCCTCTCACTGAAATTTCTTAACGCAATTTCCTCAAGGCCCATCCTATAAGTCATCAAGCCCTAAAGCATTATTCCTAAAATTTATAAAGGATGTTTTACCCTGATTCCTATCTACTTAAAACTTATTACTTAAAACTTTCTATTGGTATGATAAAGGTTTTAAGTAATTCCTTTTACATTAGTTTACAATCAAATACGATATTTGAGGTGCCGGAATAGAACCATCCAAAGAACCACAATCCGGCAAGAACCCATTCCAGGTTGAAAGGAGTGCAGGAATATCTCCACTTATATTCCTGAATACCAATTGCAAGAATTAGTATATCTCTGATGATGTAGAACATTCAGGATATAACTCATTCGACCTGACCTATACATTTCAATTATCAAAAACATAATTCAATGAAGAGAAAGTTACTTTCAGCTTTGCTGCTAAGCACTGCGCTATCGTCGTTTGCCCAAAATGAAGAGCCGCAATGGAACGGAAAAATTAACAAGTCCTGGAAAGCTTCCGAACCTCAAAAGGTGGAATATCTTAAGAAAGCAAAACCGGGAGCTCCAAACGTATTACTTATATTACTTGATGATGTGGGCTTTGGAGCTACCAGTGCTTTTGGAGGTTTGATTAACACCCCTAATTTTGATAGTCTGGCAAATAATGGACTGAGATACACCAATTTTCATACCGCAGGGATCTGTTCACCTACCCGTGCCGCATTGCTCACAGGACGAAATCATCATGCCGTGAAAATGGGATTGTTTCCTAACTATCATTTGGGCGCTGATTTTCCCAGCTATGACGGACATATTCTTCCGGAAAACGGAACCATCGCTGAAGTGCTAAGGGACAATGGATACAGTACCTATCAGCTTGGAAAGTGGCACTTAACTCCCGATGAAGAAACTACTGATCTGGGCCCCTTTGTGCGCTGGCCTTCCGGTAAAGGTTTTGATCATAATTTCGGGTTTCTTGGAGGTGCCACGGATCAATACCAACCGGATTTGGTAGAAGACAATCAGCATATAAAGCCTGACGGAAAACACCTCAATCAATTGCTGACTGATAAAGCGATAAGTTATATTGATAAACATAATAGCATTGCTCCTGAAAAACCTTTCTTTATTTATTACGCTACTGGTGCAGCACACGCTCCTCACCAGGTCGATAAAGTCTGGAGTGATAAATATAAAGGCAAGTTTGATCAGGGGTGGGATGTATACAGAGAACAGGTTTTTGTTAATCAAAAGAAATTAGGCGTTATCCCTGCCAATGCCAAACTTCCAGATCGTCATCCTTTGATTAAAGCCTGGAAAGATGTTCCTCCTGAAGAAAAGAAATCTTTTGCGCATTTTATGGAAATATATGCCGGATTCCTTGAATATACTGACTATGAAATAGGACGTCTGGTAAGTCATCTGAAAACAACCGGAGAGCTTGAAAATACTGCCATTTTTATCATTATTGGAGACAATGGCGGAAGTAAAGAAGGCTCTGAATATGGAGTAATCATTAAAACCAACCGTTTCAGTAACGTTAATTTTACCAGAGATGAATATCGCAAATTTGTATTGAGTGAGTTTGATAAAGTAGGAGGTAAAGAGGTAGCAAGTATTGCAAACTACCCTTTAGGATGGGCTCAGGCAACCAATACACCTTTCAAGCACTGGAAAGGGGATGCTAATTCTGAAGGTGCAACGCACAACCCTTTGATTGTACATTATCCAAAAGGAATAAAAGAGAGAGGTGTCAGAAATCAATATGGTCACGTGATAGATATTTTCCCTACCATCACAGAGCTTACCGGAACTCCTCAGCCAGAAAATATTCGCGGATACAAACAAACAGCCCTGGATGGAACAAGCCTTGTATATAGCATAGCCAATGCAAATACACCTTCAAGACATACACAGCAGCATTATTGCATTTTTGCCAATAGAGCTATTTACAAAGATGGATGGAAAGCAGCAGCTGCGCACAAGCCCACTACTCATGAGCTTTTCCCGTATTCTGATGAACCTAAGACTGCCATTGACGGGAATCCTGATCATGATGTATGGGAGCTGTTTAACCTGAACGAAGATTTTAACGAACGCATCGACCTTGCAGCCAAATACCCTGAAAAGCTTAATGAGCTAAAAGCCTTGTTCGAGTCCGAAGCCCGCAAGTATAATCTTTATCCGCTGGTAGACTTTGAGCATGCGGCCATTAGGAGAAAGCAGGTTCTTGAAAAGCCAAGGCAATAGAAGTGGGTTTATGTTTACCTATTTCATTATCTTATAATTCAAGAAATATCGAATGAGGTTCTGCTTGGTTCAGACAAAAAACGCAAAATAACATTTTAAACCCACATTAAGCTTTAGAAAAAATATCTTTGTTGATCAATTCATTGAAAGTTACAATCAAAAGGTTGATTTCAATGATTAACAGGATTTTTCAATGGCTAATGCTTAATTTTGGTTAAATATATTATATTTCAGTTCTGATTTCCCTCTTCGGATTGACTACCGAAGAGGGCTTCTTTTTAAATGAATGATACTATGAAACTATATCTATTGCTTGCCATTTGCTTATTTGCCAATACTTTATTTGCACAACAATCTGCAGCAACTAATCAGGAATATCAAAAGCTCGTTCAACAACTTAAAAAAGGAGAAGTCTATCTTATAGATGTCCGTACACCTGAAGAGTATAATGAGGGCAACCTGGAGTATTCTCAGAATATTGATTATAACGGAGGAGATTTTAAGAATAATCTGAATAAACTGGACAAGAATAAGCCTGTGTATTTGTATTGCAGGTCTGGAAATAGAAGCGGCAAAGCTCTTGATTCTCTGAAGGCTTTGGGGTTTCCAAAGTATTATAATATCGGAGGTTTCGAAAAGCTGAAGGCAGAAGGGATGTCAGTAAAGAAGCAATAAGATTATCCCATTTTTTCATAAACAACCTCGTTTAAACAAGTATATATTTGTTAATCAGATAATATTCTGTCTGATTTGCTTGTCGTTTTTTGCTATTCCCGTTCATTTTTCTTACCTTTCCTTATTAAAAGGCTATTTTTTAAGAGTATTTTCATATTTATGGAAAAGTCTGATGTAGCAAAAGCAGCAGAGGGAGACCTTAAAGCATTTAAGAAAATTTTTGACTATTACCTGCCCCGCATGAGGCCGGTATGCTTGAGGTATGTCCATACCGCATTTGAAGCAGATGATATACTTCAGGAAGCTTTTGTTAAAATTTTTCATAATATCAAAAACTTTAAGTTTGAAGGATCATTTGAGGGCTGGGTCAGAAGAATTGTTGTCAACACAGCTTTGGATCATTTTAAAAGGAATTCAACCTTTTATTCTCATCTGAATATAGATCAGATTAATGAAAATGAGACAGAAAGTGAAGAGATTGATCTGTCAGGAGCTGAACCATCTGAGCTTATTCAGCTAATTAACAAGCTGCCTGAGGGCTATAGAATGGTTTTTAACCTATACGTATTAGAAGATTATTCTCATAGGGAGATAGCTGAGTTGCTTGGTATATCAGAAGGAACCTCAAGGTCTCAATATTCAAAAGCAAAAAATTCTTTAAAAAAAATGATTGTCGGGCAACGATTTGAGTTTAAAAGTACTCTAATAAATAGATTTAATTCTAAATGAAAAATTCAAAAGAAACCGATCTTTTTAAAGAGTCTATGCGGGAAAAATTCCGTGACGAATACCTTTTGACAGATCATGATCATGATGTTTGGAGTAAGGTTTATCAGGAAATAAGTGATTCTAAATCTTTACAAGTAAATAATAAATTTAAGTGGTATTATGCTGCCGCAGCCATTCTGGCTTTAGTAAGTGCTCTGACAGTAACTATTTTTGTTTTAAAACAAAATCAGAATTCTTCAACCTCTCAGATTGCCGCTCAAACTGAAAATTCTGCACCTGCTCAATCTCCTTTAAATAAAGCTGAAATAAAGCAAGAACAATCTGCTTCAGAATCTTCATTAAACTCTAATAAAAAAACAATCAATAAGACAGCTAAACCAGCTGATAACTTTGCAAATGGATTAAAATACCGAGCAGAGGAAAATTCAATTGTTCAGAATCTTGAAGATGGATCTGTAGTTACATTAAATACGGCTACAGAGCTGAAGAAGGAAAATACATTTCTCAACAATAGAAATGTGCTTGTAGATGGTGAAGCATTTTTTGAAGTAAGTTCCGATAAAAATAATCCATTTACTGTATACTTTGGTCAATATAAGCTGGTAGTGGTCGGGACAAAGTTTAATGTACGAAACAGGAAGGATGAGCATTATTCAGAGATAACAGTTCAGGAAGGGATTGTAAAAGTTTTTGATAACACTACTCCGGACGGTATTCTTATAACCAAAGGTCAGCAACTAACGATTTCTGAAGAAGGTAATTCAATAATGAAACAGGTGGATGCAGAAAATTTTCTTTCATGGAAAACTGGAAAACTGGATTTTCGTAAAGCCAGACTGGAAGATATTGCTTTGATATTGTCAAGAACAAAAGAAACTCAAATAACACTTGATAATAATATAAAGAAATGTAAATTTACCGGCGATCTTTCCGGACTTTCAATCGAAGAGGCTGTTCAGGTGATAGCCCTTACCAATTCATTGAAAGCTGAAAAAACTGAAGGTAAAATTCATTTAACAGGAAACAGTTGTGAGTAAATGGGTATTCTTATTTCTTCTGATCTTTACATCTTTCAACCTCTTTGCTCAAACCTCCGACACAGAAAAAGATTTCCTTCAAAATACCTCTACAAGTCTTCTTAATAGAAGGATTTATTTTGATTGCCAATCCGGAAGCCTTGATAACGCACTCATTAAACTACTATCAGAGCAGAATATTTCCATTTCCTATTCCTACGACAGGGTGAAGGATTTCTCTCTTAAAGCAAATCTATTTCAATCGGCTTTATTTTCACAGGTGCTGGATTACCTTCTTTTAAATACAGGTTTAAATTATATTCTTGTTGGTAACATCATTGTTATCGTACCTGACGAAAGGCAGAAAGCGCCTGAAAAGTATTCCGATACTATTGTTAATAGTTCTGAGAAGGTCAAGGCTCACATCTATACTCCCAATCATAATCTTGAATATCTTCCCTATTCTGAAAGACGCAAAATACACAGGCTTTATAGGGATGAGCTTAGGTGGGCTGCGAGATTTAACCGCGACAAATATGTACTTGCTATTAATCCTGATTCAGTTGTCAAAGAGGTTAAAAAGCAAAATCAGAAAATAAGTAAAGAGCTTCCTCCTTTTTATTTTTCTTTGGGTATAGGGTTTACTGAATATACACCAATATATAGGAATAATCCTAAGTACGAATCTGTTAAAGAATTAAAATTATCTAAAGTTATCAGTAGTACACTAATAGGCAGTTTGGGGTTGGGATTTCATTGGGGGAACTTTCTTATTGGGACAGGTTTTGAAGTAAGTTCCTTAAAAACGAAGGGCTATGGGGGTGGTTTAGCTTTAAAAATGAAAAATGGACGTTGGGAGTATGAACATATTACCGTCTCATACAGTGATTCTTATTACATATATACCATTCCAATTCAGATCTCTGCTTTTACAATCTGGAAGAGGTTTGTTTTGAGTGGTGGGGTAAAAACAGGTATAAGTTTTTTGCAGGCCGAAAAGGTTAGCAAGCATAAGTTTTCAAGTTATGTCGAATATAAATACAACGGGGAATCATACAGTGAAGAAACTCAAAAGACAATCCCTTTGTCAGCAGTAAAAGCAAATCTGGGATATCTCTTCGGGCAGCAGACTATTGTGACTTTAGGAGCTTCTTATAATTATAACTTTCAGTGGTTCGCTAAAAATACAATCTATACACTCTATCCGAATGGATTTACATTTGACATTTCGGTCTCTTATTTTTTTGGCAAAAATGATTTGAATAACCTTCTGAAAGTTAAGAAGTAATTGTCTCCTGTTGAATAATTTTTAGTTGTTGTATATTGTTCTCGGTCGCAAAATCCCGCAATCTTTCCATACATAAAACCTCATCCACATCGTGCCTCTGACAGGACACTCTTTCTTTATCAATTAATCTTATCACTGACAAATAGGATAAAGTATCTGATGAAGAAAAATTAATTCAATATATAGAAAAGTTTTAGCAAAGGGGAAACTTTGGTTTGTGGGAAGACAGAGCAGAAATTATTTTAACTTGCACTATTATTCCTTTAAATATGAAGACCAGATCGCTATCATTTGTTGTTTCCCCGGAAATTGGAAAAGTTTCTGCTGAGTTGATTACTCCTGATTATCCAGTCTGTATAATAACACTGGCGCATGGAGCAGGGGCGGGAATGAATCATGAATTCATGGTGTCGATTTCAAAGTCACTTGCCGAACAAAACTTTGCGGTACTTCGATTCAATTTTCCATTTATGGAAAATCAAAAAAGAAGACCTGATTCTCCTGCTGTAGCTCACAAAACGATTGAAGAGGCGATTAAAAAAGCCCTTGAATTATTTCCTTCTCTTCCGGTGTTTGTATCGGGCAAATCTTTTGGAGGAAGAATGAGTTCACAATATTTGGCAACGCAGCTGGCAGCTGATGTAAAAGGGATCATTTTTTTGGGATTTCCACTTCATCAATCAGGAAAACCTTCTGTAGAAAGAGCAGAACATCTAAAGAGTATAGTAGTTCCAATGCTTTTTTTGCAGGGTACCAGAGATACGTTGGCATCCAATGAGCTGATTGAGAAAGTGTGCACTTCCCTTCAGTTAGCAACCCTCAAAACAATTGAAGGAGCAAATCATGCATTCAAGGCAGGAAAACAAGATCTCATACCGCTACTTACAGATTCAACTACATCCTGGGTTAATAAGCAAATAGGAGGCGGGACAAAATAATGAATGGCTATTTAAAATCCTCTCTCATCCTCTAGCAATACAAATGCAAAGGCGCATTATCAATATGTTTCTTAACTGTATTAATTCCCTTTAACACAAATTGCACGCTTTACAAAAGCGCGCCCAATGTCGTTAAGTTAAGGATTGTTTGGTCATCGTAAGCCCTGCAAAGGATCTAAGACATGGAAACAACCACAGATCCCTCGTTCATCGGGATGACAAAATTCAAGATAGGTTCTTATTTTAACGACATTGAAAGCCCGCCAGCCTTCTGAGCTGGTTTACGCGGGAAAGCTGGGGTTAGAGAAATTTAAGCCAGAGTAAGTGGAAAAGCAAACGAGAACTATGGACAGTTTAGAGAACTGGCTATTTTCTTTATATTAGTTTTGTAAAAGTTGAGAGAAAGGTGGGGCACGCATTTCCAAATGCGCTCCAGCTGGATTCTCTTCATTACACATATATCCTTGATAAGTTCTTAATTATAGTTAGAAGTTCAATAAAAGACGAACAAAAATGGTCTTTATAAGAGTTGTTATTAATTTGCTTTTTCTCATTTATGTCGGTTTACTGGCTTTTTATCTTTTTTTCATGCCCTCAGTGACTTTGATTGTCTTTAGATTTATTCTTTCATTTGTAAATTTAATAGTAGCTTTTCTATTAGTTAGAAATATATTTAGAGAGACTAATCTTATTGATTTTTTATATGGAAAGGTTAATCTTAGTAATTTTTTAAGTTTATGTATTCTTACAATTGCTTTCATTGTAACTATAATTGATTTTCCAATTCAAGGATTGATTATACTTTTCTTGACATCTGGCGATTTTGGTAAAGCCTGGGGGCATTGATTTAACTTTTATTGTTTCATTATATAATTTTTTTCTGCCAGAACAGTGGAATCGCAGCTACTCCCCGGCCGGTGTTTGCACCATAACCGTCAACCTAACATTGTTTTGTAAACAACAAACGTCAATATTGCCATTCTGAGCCCTGCGAAGAATCTGATAGTTCCAAAATGACTTGCCATTTCAATCAAGAATCTGCCTGATAGCTCAATTTTAAATCTTTTGGAAAGCTCAGATGTTTCGCAAGCTCAACATGACAGGGTATTGTTTAGCTAAGTTGACGGAGATGGTGCAAACACCGGCCGGGGAGGATAGGCATTATGTTTCTACTTCCTTATTAGGCATTCTGTTGTGCTAACCATTTTACAATTGATCGGGTAGTTTCTTCTGGCTTTTCTTGTTGAATCCAATGACCACAATCCAGACTAACAATATCCAAATTAGGAACAATGTTTTTCAGGTTTTCAGATTTTGGAATCGTATCCCGTTCACCATATATCATAAGAGTCGGCTGATGAATGATTGGGGCTACGTCCGCCATTAAGTGCCAGTTTCTATCAAGGTTTCTGTACCAATTTATACTTCCCGTAAAGCCTGATGTTTCAAAGGCAGAAACAAACACAGACAGCTCGTTGTCTTCCATTAAGGGTTCCCCAAGTGGTTTTTCTGCTCTTGCAAGGTTTATCATCAGCATTCCTGGCTCTGGTGGGGTAGGTGGTATGTTTTTGCGGAATATGTTACGAAGGAACCTGGATGTATTTTCATTCATTATAGCATCTGCTACTCCTGATTGTCGATTGAAGTGAACAAAATAGAAGTCTCCTCCAAATATTGCTTCCATAAACTCAATCCATGGCTTTTCTCCACGCTCTTGATAAGGCAAAGCCAAGTTTATTATTTTATTTACCCGTTCAGGATGCAATAGTGCCAGACTCCAAACGACATTTGCACCCCAATCGTGACCAACAAAAGTGGCATCTTCATATCCAAAGTAATCGAGCAGTGCTACCAGGTCACCAGTCAGGTGTTCAATGTCGTATGCCGTTACTTCGGTCGGACTGGATGAATTGCCATAACCTCTCTGGTTTGGAATGATGACATGATAGCCAGCTGCAACAAGTGCAGGTACTTGATGACACCAGGAAAAAGCATGTTCCGGAAAGCCGTGACATAGTATTATAGGTTTTCCAGCATTTTGTTTACCTGCTTCAAAGACTTCCAGCTCCACACCGTTGACTGAAATAAGAGTGGGTTTCGGAAAATTGATTGAGTTAAACATTGAATTAATTTCGTTTGTCATTTTTATTCTTTAAAAGATTAATTAATGATGCAAACTTATACCTGCAAGGTGACAGCCTTATGTCAGGAGGGGTACATTTTTTCAGAATGGCTGCATTAAAAACTACAAATTAATAAACTTGCCCTCACTTGTGGGCAGAAGCCAAATAGACTTCAGGTAGGGGGAAGAAAGCAAGAGTATCTGGAATACTTGTATCTTGTGTTGGGCTAGTTAGGAGTATGGAATAGCGATGCAATCGCTATTCTCGTGAATCCTCGTTAATTTTATTTTAATTAGCCAGGTCTGTGGAAAAGCAAACGAGGACTATGGGCTGCAAATAATTATTGCCAGTTAGTTCTTCTTTTATAAATTAACCTTATAATCATTTATAGCGTTTTGTCTCAGCTTTATTTTTTCCTGCTCTACCCATATATCCAGTTGCTCCTTTATCAATTCCTGGTGCGCCTGCTCAATCAGATGAAGCGTCTCTTTATTATTTAAAATTTCCTGGCCTACCTTTTCCTGTTCCATACTGGCAATCAGAGTAAGGTGGTTGTTGAGCTTTTGATTTCTTAAGCTAATAGAAGAAATTTCATCAATTTCATAATCATATTCAATGGTTTTCAGGAGATGATCATATGGCCCGAAGGGAGACAATAATTTGGCAAAAATAGGTGCAATTTCTATGGAAATTAACAATAGAACAATGGCCAGCGACGGACCTAAAGGCAGCTCGTGCAGCGCATTCAAACGCGCCATTAATCCGTTTGCAAAAGTAGTTTTCAGTTCTTCCTTGTATTTTACCTTGTCATTTTTCAGTGCTTGAATTTCCTGATTAATTAAACTGATACGGCTATCATTCTGAGCTTTCAGTTCCTGGTATTCTTTGTCAGATTTTATGTATTTATCCTGTTTGCGCTTGCATTCGGAACCTTCGCCTTTAGCGCCGGTACCGCAAGATCCTTCGCATTCGCACTTATAATCTGCATAATATTTTTCTCTTTGTTGATAACGTTCCTCCGTCTTCGCATTCAATAATTCTATGGCTTCTGACTTTGCTTTTATTTTTTGCTCATACAAAAGATCCATCTCTTCTGTTTTCTTCATTCCTGCATAATGCATTTGTTCATTGATCTCCTGTTCAAAAATTTTAAGCTCCAACGGTTTTGAAATGACAATGGCCAGGAATATAGCCAGCAATAATCGGGGTGTAACTTGTTTTAGTTGTCCGTATTTGCCCTCGCTTTTTTTAATAGTAGAAACAATAAATCTATCGAGGTTAAAAACTAAACTACCCCAGAACAAACCCAATACAATAGCAAGAGCAATATTATTAAATACCGTATACAAGGCATATCCACCTGATAAAGAAGCCAGCACTCCGGTAAAAAAAACAGTTGCACCGATACTTGCATATTTATTGTGCTCTGAGGCAGGACAACGCTGAAGAATATTTTTGTCTGCAGCCGAACAAAATATAAAAAAATTTTGCAGTGGACTAAAAAGAATCTTTGGTGTTTCTTCTGTCTGATTTAGGTTGCTCATAATATGATTGTATTGATTGAATAGCTTTAATTATCCCCATTCTGGGAGAATATTTCTCTTTTAAAAAATTAAACAGACCTTCCTTTAAAGTATTTAAGTTCATTTTTCCCTCCCTGAAGTAGGAACGTTCCTTCAATATTTTTTTTCTAAGATGAAGGTACTCTTGTTTTTTGAATGCAGGAAAATGTTCTGTTTTATCATTAAGCAGAAGTGGAATAGAAATTGAATACTTATTTGTTTCAAAGGGGATAACTGATATTAAATTTTCTTTAAGCAGAGGGATGGGAAATACCAGGATTTGAATTTTCCTGTTAAAGGTCTTGTTAAAGATCAACGCTTTTATTTCTATTTGAAGAGAAGAAGATGGAATAAAAGTGTATTCTCCTACAGTTTCTGATTTGTCAAAAGGCATAATTTTCACTTCCGTAGCCTTGGGTAAATTCCATGTCAGTTTTACCTGGTTCCCATTAGATACGCCATATACATGCGGATGAAGATCCGAATTTACCAGACTGTTGTATTGCATCGTCCCTTCACTGATGTACCCTATATCATAAGTAATTTCCGGATCAGCTTCCGAAACTCTTACCTGTATTGCTTTATATTGAAATTGATGATTGTTGGAAGCGCCGATTTTAATGATAGTATCTTGTTCAAGTTTGATTTTTTTTCTACCATAAGCTTCTACCTCTCCAAGTCCCTGGACAATAACTTTGAAGGCACCATCCACTTCCCAGTTCACCTCTACAGTATCACCTTTCAGGATTAAGGGTTCAGATACGTTAATCCTTATTCTTATATCTTTTCCTATTAAGTATGGTTTGCCTTCTTGTCTTTTTCTTTGAAAATCAATTAGAGCATTTTGAAAAACAAGACTATCCTGATCTAGTTCATGAATGGCCTGACCCTCTTCAGTAGCATAATAAATAAATTCTCTAAAATCTATCAGACACTTCCAGTTTTTGGTGGTTGCATTGTTTTTTATTAAATATACACTTCCACCCTTATTAATCAGTTCGCAGAATTTGCTATACAGGAAGGGATTTTCTTTTAATAATATTTTATTCTCAATATCGAGAAACAGCTCGAGTGCTATTCGTTTTTCAACCAGATTGATGCAGGAAATTAATATATCGCTGGTGAGCAGATTTTCCTGGTGAATCATCAAGGCATGCTCTGCCTTTTGTATCTCCGCAATCAGTGTCTGATTTTTATCTTTCATTTGCCTAAAACAAAACTAAAACTCTGTTAATATACAAAAAGACTACTGAAAAACTGAATCCATAATAAAAACTGTATCCTGTCAGGGGGCTATCACTGAAAGCTTCTGCCTTGCGCGGAGACATGGGCATTAAGACTACTCTGATGTGTTTGTAACCTACATGCTACTCTTCCCTATCTTCTCATATCGAATTATTTTACCATTTATTAAAGCGAATTTTCCTGCTATTAATGATGGTCGTAGGGGACGCTACGGGGCGTTCACGCCCTTCAAAATTATATATTTTCCCCTTTACAATATCTATTTTGTATCTCACATCACCCAAGCTAATCCCAATCATCAAAAGAGTCACCACTATGACCATCGTCAAGGCCAGTCGTTGCTATTGGAAGCTTTGCATAGAGGCCAGCACTATGATGTTTTTGGCCGCGGAAGAAGCGCATCCTGTAATCCAAACCTATGTAGTAATTGATCCAACCTGTACCCTGAAGCCCCAGTTTCGCTCCATCTCCTCCACCAACTTGCAATACCGGGCCTGCAGACACACCCGTGACACCAATGCCGGTTTGCAGCTCTGAGTAAAATCTTGTTGTTTTTCTGCGATCGAATTCAATTCCAAAATCGACACTGTGAGGAAATTTGTTGACATTCCAGTATGCTACTTCTATGGCAAAAGACACGGTTGGTTTTCCTCGCCCAAAGTTCACATGCAGCATAGGGCCAGCCGTCCAAATCTCTTGGGCTTGAGCATTCAAATTAACAAAGAATAAAAAAGCGGCAATAATCAGTATTTTATGAGAGATCATAAACTAATTTAAAGATATTGGTTAGCATTTCAAAATTTCGCGAGATGCTCCCTGTCCGGTATCAGCACCGGATGGAATCTTTCAATCACGCTTAACCAAAATATTCTCTGTAATCTGTGATAAATGAATAGCTTTTATCACCTTCCAAATATGAGAAATGAAATATCATTCTTTCAGTTTTACAATTGATGCTGTCGACACCAGCGGGGGCAGATTGATCAAGGAATAAGAAAAGGAGTAACATTTTTGAGCAACTGCAAGAGATAAAAGTGATCCAGTACAGACCTGTGAGGAGCGACATTTCAATATGTCTGCACCGGACGAAATTTTTTAATCAAAGCTTAACCAAAATATTCTCTGTAATCTGTGATAAAAGAAATTCAAAAATAAAAGGGAATGATAAATAAAAAAAGTGCGCCGGTATTAAAAAGGTTGCCCTTAATTGTCTGAACTGGGATCCATGGGATTATTTTGTCTGAACTGGGATCCATGGGATTAAGGGATAGACAGGATTATCTACGATGTTATAAAGTGAAAAATCAGCTGTGGTGGATATTTAATATCCTCTTTCATCCTCTCGCATTACAAATGCTCTACCCCGGCCGGTTTCTCCACCGGACGGAACCTTTCAATCACTGCTTAACCAAAATATTCTCTGTATTCTGTTATAGAAGAATATTTATTATCTCCTTCCATATAAAACGAAGCAGAAGACCACTTGTAAGATCAATGATTTCCAATTAACTATTCCTTAACCCGGAAGGAGGATTTGAAAATAGTGTTGGATTCTTTATTCCAAAATTTCTGCTTTGCAATCGGCAAGTCAATAGACTTGCTCTCATTTGTGGGCAGAAGTCAGAAGACTTCAGTCAGACGGGGAAAAGTCCTTACCTCGAAGAGGTCAAATGTTTATAGATAAGAGCAGACATATAACATACGACCCTGTAGGGGGCGCACCAAGGCAATGCCGAGCTATCTATAAATATTTACTCCCTTCGGGATTGTGAGAATGTCTGAATCAGGATTTACAGTTTTTTAGAATTAACAGAATTTTGGTTATCCCCGCCATGGACTTCCCAGACTACAGCCATCAACTTAACTAAGTAAAGATTCCTTAAGTTGCCCTATGGTGCAGACACCGGCCGGGGAGGAGAGGTGTGGCCTGTCGGGGGACACGGAAGTGGACTTAGCCCAAAGAGGGGATATTCTCTTATACACAGTACTTTATTAACTTGTCAAAATTTAAAAATTCCTTATCATTTGTTGTTAAGGCTTTTTTGTGCTCATTTCTCCAGTTTTTTGCCAATTCTGTTTCAGTCAGAATTTTTAGGTTTCCGGTAAAAAACATGATATGAAGAAAAAATTTCCAGAAACACTTATTGTTTTACTATTCGTTTTCGTCTGCGCAAGAGTCTTTGCAGCTCATCCTGTTGATGATTTTAATGATTCAAACCTGAATAATATACAGGGGCACCAGTGGACACAATTTTCTGATGGTTTTTCCACACTGACAATCAATTTTGCAGTCCATGATAATGCAAATGCTATAAGGTTAAGAACAGATTTTAAAAAGGGCGCAGATTATCAGTACACAGGAATTTCCTGCTATTTCAGTCAGCAGACAGCAGGGATAGAATTGAAAAATTATCATGGAATCAGATTCTGGGCAAAGGGCAATTTCACATTTCAGGTCAAATTGCCATTTCCTGCAACAAACGTTGAGTACAACCACTATGAAAGAGATATATTGCCTGGCGAAGACTGGAAGTTGTATGAGGTGCCTTTTGAATCCATGGCTCAGAAGTTTGGAAAAAATATTCCAATGGATCTTTCTAAGGTAAATGGGGTAATATTTGGGTCCAATGGCATTGCTGGAGCCGGTTCAGATTTTTATATAGACGATGTAGAGTTTTACACCCTTGAAGAGTCACAGTTGGTTGTAAAAGCCAATCCGGTTGATTTTAGGCCGAAAGTAAATCAGCTGGGGTTTCTGCCCGACGCAGAGAAATATTTTTCCATTATATCTCCCAATGCCTTGCCCGGTCAGAAATTTTCTGTTGTAAATGCAGGTGATCTTAAAATAACTGGTGAAGGAAAGTTGTCTGACAAGTTATATGATGATGTTGCCGCCTCGGGAGAAAAGGTACTGAGAGGTTATTTTTCAGAGTTTACGCATTCAGGCTCTTACAGGATAAAAGTTGATTCCCTTTATTCCCATTCGTTTACAATTGGAGCGGATATTTATAAAGATTTATTCAAGGATGCGCTCCGGTCATTTTATACCAACAAATGTGGTGTTGCAGTGGAGGATTTACGCACAGAGATAGATCATAAAGCCTGCCATACGGGAGATACACTGATTAGGAAAAAGAACGGAGAGTACAGTGATTTTACTGGAGGCTGGCACAATGCAGGTGACTATGGAAAGTGGACACACATGGCCGCAATAAGTACTGCAAATATGATGTGGTTATATGAACTGTCAGGTGCTGAGACTAGAAATATAAACCTGGAAACTCCAGAGTCTGAAAATGAAATCTCAGACATTCTGGACCAGGCTAGATGGGGGTTGGAATGGCTTCTGAAAATGCAGAGGGCAGACGGTGCAGTGTATCACAAAGTAGATACACAGCCAGAATTTGCCGTGGGAAAGAAACCAGAAGATGATACCCTAAAAAGATATGCATCATTTCAGTCGGCAACAGAGATACAGGAACCATCGGCAATTGACGCTGCAGATTTTACGGCGGTGATGCTGCAGGCATTCAGGGTTTATAATTCTGTAGATGTGGTATTTGCTGCTCGCTGCAGAGATGCGGCCTTGCTTTCGTGGCAATGGCTGCTGAGCAATCCGGACAAAGGTCAGTCTGATATCTACTATACAGATTTGGATGCTAGTAAGGAGAAGCTGTGGGCGCTTGCAGAGATGGCCAGGTACAATACTGATGCCGAAATAATCAGTCGGTTAAATTCAGAATTTGAGAAGAATCCTTTTGTTCCCCTATCGTGGCAGGAACCACATTCGTTCGGATATTATACTATTGCATTTTCAGACAATAAGTCATTGCCGGCAGAATTTGCAAAGGAATCGGTTTTAGCTTTTGCTGATCAGGTAGTGGCAAAGATAAACAGCAGTGGTTATGGAGTCCCTTTGGCAACAGAGCAGTACTATTGGGGATCAAACGAGAATGTTGCCGGTTACGGCTGTGCACTTATGTCTGCCTATAAACTGAGCGGCCAAATTAAATACAGAAATGGAGCATTGTCCTGCACAGGTTATCTGTTAGGTAACAATGCCCTCAATCATAACTATGTTACCGGTTACGGAACTGTGCGTACTGAGCATCCTTTTCACTGGACTTATATGTCTTACGGGAAAATAATGCCGGGTTGGCTTTCCGGAGGCCCGAATCAATATGAAAACGGAGCAGATCCGCTGCTCTTAAATAAAATCAAAGAAGGCACACCTCCAGCAGAATGTTTTGTCGATCAGGCAGGCGGTAGTGGCTCCTGGGCATCCAATGAAGGACAAACTTCTTCCAATGCAGCCTTCCTTTTTATGGTTGGAATGATTTCCGAATCCGAGCTAACCACTGGAATTCCTGAAATGAAGGCGAAAAATGAAATAAAATTTTTTTTGGAATCAGCTTATATTTCAGACTCTGATTTGTTTCTTCACACCAGATATTCAGGAAAGGAGCAGAAAGCAGATATTGTACTTCTTGATATATCCGGAAAGATCATACTATCGAAGGAGATCTACCTGAAACAAGGTAAAAATACATACAAGCTGAATCTTAAAGAACGGCAACCTACAGGATTGTGGATTGCGAAAGTTTCTTTAAAAGAAAGTGGCTATACCGAATCAGTCAAAGTCATTAATGAATAAGGGGACATTTGTGGAATCTCTGATTTTGTGCATCTGGAGTTTTAAAGCCAGGCACTGAATATTCAACAGGGGTTGATAATAGGAATAAGGATTTTGAAATCTGCTTATGGGCAGAAATATTGTTTTCTTTTGTGCCCTTATTTTTTATCTGACATCAGAAGGCAGTTATCTTCTGGTGTCAGATTTTTTTTTCTATTCAAGTATGGTGCTCGTGTTGTAATGCTTCTGGTGATACCTCAGTTTAAGACACGTCTAAAAAATATCTTTTGTCGTCTGATCAGATTTTTTAAAAATCATTTATGACAGTAAACGCTGATTTTAAAATATGACCTGCCCTAATAAATCATAGTTTTCAAACATTACATTTATTGAATCAGAGCCTGTTTTGATTAAAGTGAAGAAGGAGTTTTACCCGTCAGTTTTTTAAAAACTTTATTGAAGTTATTCGGGCTGTTAAAGCCAACTGTATAAGCCACTTCACTTATATTCAGCTTAGGATTTGTGAGTAACCTTTGAGCCTCTTCTATTCTGATCTTATTTATGTAGGTTTTGAAATTACACTCAAACTGATCTGCGATAAATCGGGAAATAACTCTTTCCTGGACTCCTGTAACCTCTGCTACCTTGGACAGTGTAAGGTCTGGATTGTTGTAATGAGTATTAATGTATTCTATGAAAGTTTTGCTATCTTTTTCAGGTAATTCAGGACTTTCTACTGCTTTATATTGTATCACTATCGGTTTTCTTTTTTGTCTTCTGTATTTCTGCCATTCATAAACGAATAGTACAAGAAAAATACTGAACCAGATATTTGCTAGAATCAGGACTGCCTGAAAATTGTCTTTGTAAAACCTGATTGACTTAATTTTGAGAATTTCAGGTTGATTCAACTTGGACGAAAGCCCTGTGGTAAGCACCAGGTTCGCTGTATTCTCTAAATGGATTTTACCAAACTCGCTTGGTGATTGTCCAATTACCACATACCACCACTCAGGTGTCACAAGATCATTGAGATCCATTTTAATCAGCCCGTGTTCTTTACGTGCTATGCGAAGATAGGAGTGTCTTGTAGCAAGCTTGTGTCCTTTATCCCGGACATTTGGATCTACAGTATTTAAATAAAGCAAAAAGTTATCAGCAGAGCTTTCAGAAATATCAATTTCAACTCTGTTGAAATTTTCCAGACCGAAATATCCGCCTTCAGGTTGGAAAGATATTCCAGCGTAGGGGTTTGAAAAACCTTTCCTAAGTTCATACTTAAAAGTAAGCAGGGAATCAGACACTAAAAAAGTCTTCACTTCCGATTTGCCACCATCAAACTTGTCGTCAAATGATTTTATTACAATCTTGTCTGGATATGGAAATATATTGATAGGTTTCTTGTCTAAAAAAAAATAATAGATAACCAAAACACAAAGTGTAGTAGCAACCAGACAAATTTGATTTTTACGATTTGTAAAAGTTGTATAAAAAATTTGTTGTAATTCTTTCATTATAACAAATATGAATTTTAGCTTATAAAACTATTGATTTTATATTGATTTCCAATTTCACAACTCTTCGACCGGTGTCTTATCCGGACGGAATCTTTCAATCACTGCTTAACCAAAATATTCTTTGTAATCTGTTATAAAAGAATATTTATTTTCTCCTTCCATATAAAACGGCGCAGAAGACCACTCGTAAGCTCAATGATTTCCAATTGACTATTCCGGACTAAAGTGAGCCACCCGTTTTGATTTTGCAACTGTAACTTTTGGCCTTTTAAGCTGAAGATTTTATGGCTAACAAAGCTAAACCATGATGCTGTAATCGGAAAATAACAATGCACAGTTTTCGGCAACAAGAGTGCACAACCTGAAGCAATTTGCACCCAGGGGCAGGTTCTGCCGTTCCGGCAGATATTGACCCCTCAAATTAAAAAATCTCTTTGTGAAAGGCGCGTAGAGGATTTTTAATTCTTCAACTCCCCATCAGGTGTCTTCACTCGGAAGGAGGATTTGAAAATAGTGTTGATTCTTTATTCCGAATGTCTGCTTTACAATTTGCAAGTCAATAGACTTGCTCTCATTTGTGTATCTGACCGGATTAATCCTGGCAGGTTGCTCCTCAGCAGAGCCTGATTCCGCTTCATCCGGTAATCAAATGTAAAGCGATTTTAGGATTAATAAAAAAGTGTAAATTTATAACCGGATTACCAATCTCAACTGTAAACTTTTTTTAGGACGACACAGTGGGCAGAAGTCAACAGACTTCAACCAGAGGAGATACTGGACGAACTTGACCCCTCGTACCGGATGATGTTGACCCCTTATTCCGGAGGAATTTGCTCCCAGGGTCAGGTTCTGCCGTTCCGGCTGATATTGACCCCTCAAATTAAAAAATCTCATTGTGAAAGGCGCATAGAGGATTTTTAATTCTTCAACTCCCCGTTAGGTGTCTTCATCCGGAAGGAGGATTTGAAAATAGTGTTTGATTCTTTATTCCGAATGTCTGCTTTACAATCCGCAAGTTTAATAAACTTGCTCTCATTTGTGGTCAGAAGTCAGAAGACTTCAGCCAGAGTAATCAGACTTAGCCCAGAGGGGAAGCGGAATCAGGCTCTGCTGAGGAGCAACCTGCCAGGATTATTCCGGTCAGATTGTGGGCTTAAGTTAGAAACTTAAGCCCATACCAGAGGGGGATTGACAGATTACGGTCGTCTATGAGCCAGAGATCGGGGAGGGGAATGATTTGGATGTTCATATGGAAATTTCTTAAATTGTAGGGCATTAGATGTGGCGGTTAGCATTTTTTTGGTGAAGCAAATGACAATATCATATAGATGAAGTAGTTAGCTAAATGCTTAAAGGTTCAATCCCAAACCTGTAAATTTGGTTTTCCCAATAAACAGGCCAAAGTTCAAAAAAATAGCCTTATTTTTATCAACAACGCTCCGACAAAAAAGAAAAGGGAAAAGAAATAGAAAGAAGTAGCATAAGGGTTATTAATGAAAAACGAAAAAATTAAACTCTCTCAGTTAGAAAGCTTTCTGATGAAAGCTGCTGATATCCTGAGGGGAAAAATGGATGCATCAGAGTACAAAGAATTTATCTTTGGAATGTTGTTTTTGAAGCGGATGAGTGATGTGTTCGATCAAAAAAGAGAACAGTTTAGAAAACGAGACTACAAACATCTGGATGCAGAAACGCTACAGATAATTTTGGAGGAAAAGATTACCTATGGTGACACTTTCTTTGTTCCGAAAAGGGCAAGATGGCACGAAGGATTTACAGACGAAAATGGACATCAACAGCCTCCCATTAAGCATTTGCAAAATAACATCGGGCAAATGCTTAATAAAGCTTTGGATGCCATTGAAGAAGCTAACCCCGATACTCTCTCCGGTATTTTTAAGGGACGAATCAACTTCAACAAAGAAGTGGATGGAAAGCAAATTGTGAAGAATGTCGATCTGAAGAAAATGATTGACCATTTTAACGAATTTCCTGCGCTTATTAATGAAAATTTTGAGTTTCCTGATTTACTGGGTGCGGCCTACGAATACCTCTTAAAACATTTTGCGGACGAAAGTGGCAAAAAGGGTGGACAATTTTACACCCCTAATCAGGTGGTTCGATTGCTTGTGCAGCTTATAAAACCCAAAGCAGGAATGTCTATCTATGACCCGACAGTCGGTTCAGGCGGTATGCTCATTCAAAGTTACCAATATGTGCAGGAGCAAGGGCAGAATGCTGAAAACCTGGAACTGTTTGGACAGGAAAACGACCCTACAGTGGTCGCTATTTGCAAAATGAACATCATTTTGCACAATATATCGAGATACAACATTGAGTACGGCGATACTCTGGAGGAGCCTCTTAATGAAAAAGATGGACAACTCATCCAGTTTGACAGGGTTATTGCCAACCCGCCGTTTTCCCAGAATTACAACCGTGCTACCATAAAATACAACAATCGCTTCACATACGGTTTTGCACCCGAAACAGGAAAGAAAGCCGACCTTATGTTTGTGCAGCATATGCTGGCGAGCTGTAAGCGAACAGGTAAAGTAGTGGTGGTAATGCCTCATGGGGTTTTATTCCGGGGAGGAAAAGAAAAGGAAATTCGGGAAGGCATGCTAAGATCTGATGTATTGGAAGGGATTATTAGTTTGCCACCACAGCTATTCTATGGAACAGGAATTCCTGCCTGTGTAATGGTATTCAATAAAAGTAAGCCTGATAACTTAAAAAACAAAGTATTTATCATCAACGCTGATAAAGATTTTGCAGAGGGTAAAAAGCAAAACACTTTACGCCCTGAAGACATAGAGAAGATTGATTATGTTTTCGAAAACAAAATTGAAGAAGCCAATTACTCTCGTTTGGTGGATGTTAAAACCATTGAAGAAAATGACTTCACTCTTAATATCCGCAGATATGTAGACAATACCCCTCCTCCAGAACCAGAAGATGTAAAGGCGCATTTGATAGGTGGTATACCTATTGCTGAAATTGAACACGTTCAGCGCGCACTGTGTACAAAATTTAGCTTTAATGGTAACCGATTTTTCAAGGACAAAAACAGCAAGTACAAAGATTTTGCTATCTCTGAGAAAAGTGAAATAAAAACGCTTATAGAAGATGACACCAACCTTGTAAAAACCCTGACCTCATTGGGGCTTCACCTGGCCGACTGGTGGCAATTGGCTAAAGAAGATTTTTCCACGTTGGCTCCAGAAAAACCCAAAGACAATGTGGTGGCCGATGCTATGGCTTCCTATATCACTTTAAGTGGTGATAAATTCCCCAAGGTACGAAAGGAATTGTTGGATTCGATCAAGGAAAAGTTTGTACCTGTTGGGGTGCTTGATAAGTTTCAGGTGGCTGGTGTGTTTGTAAACTGGTGGGACAATATCAAATACGACCTGAAAACCATTATCCAAAATGGATGGGAACCAGGTCTTATTCCTGATGAATACCTGATTGATGCCTTCTTTAAAGCTGAGCAGGTCGAGATTGAGAAAATAGAAATTGCGCAGGCAGAGCACGAAACAAATCTTGAGGAAGCTGTAGAGGAAGCGTTAAGCCTGGTAGAGTACGAAGCAGACGAAGAGGAAGGTGAGGTAAAACTTACTCCTGCACTGGCCAAGAGCGAATTGAAAACGCAGATTGACTACCTCAACGAAAAGAAAAAAACAAAAGAAGTCAAACCCTTACAGCATGCTGAAAATAAAATAAAGGATTTAGAATGTAAAATTAAAGATTGCAGAGCCCTCTTAAAAGAGAAGCAGGCTGAGCTGGAACTGAAATTGATTTTGAAACGCTTCGGCGCAGAGGATGAGAAAGAAGAAAGCAAAAAGCTTCTGATTGCTACCAAAATTGAAATGGAGAAGCTTGAAGAAAACATCGAAAGCCTAATTGCCGATTTTAAAAGTGATTTAAAGGATACAAAAGACTTTGCTGCCATAAAGAAGTCAGTCACTGACCTTGAAAAGGGTTTAAAGAAAGATAAAAACAACGAAGCGGCGACCCTCTTAAAATTAGCGAAAGTGCTGGAAGCTCAGAAGCAGTTCAAAGAAATTAACAAAGCTTACAACAGCCGACTGAAAGATAGGGAAGTTCTGAATGCAAAACTAAAAAGTCTGGACAAGTTATTGATTGACATAGGTGGAATAATTAGCGAAAGTGAAAGCCAGAAGCTGATTCTCAAAAAACATTTCGACATCATCAATAACCAACTGCAACGTTACCTTAATTCCGAAAAAAGAGCCTTGATTGCGGCTTACGAAAATCTTTTTGATAAATACTTTACTTCTGCCCAGTCCATAGAATTAAAACGCAATGATACAATGGCTGAGTTAAATGATTTTCTCACCCGATTAAATTATTTGAAATGATGGAGTTAGGTAAAATAATAAGTTATAAAAAGGGTAAAGCCCCTACGAATATTAAAATCAACAATGAATATGTAGTTTATTTATCTCCGGAATATTTAAGAAGTAAGTCAAAGGAAATAATAATTCCTGATTTTTATGGAAAAGTTGAAGTAAGTGAAGGGGATTTGTTGCTTCTTTGGGACGGATCAAATGCAGGGGAGTTTTTCTTAGGAAAAAAGGGGGTATTATCATCAACTATGGTAAAACTTATATTTGATGAAAAAGAAAACAACAAGAGTTTCTTATATTATCAACTTAAGTTTATTGAAGATTATCTTAAATCTCAAACCAATGGCTCAGGTATTCCTCATGTAGATAAAGAAATTCTTTTATCAATAAATGTTGAACGTTTTAAACCCACTGAACAACGACAGATTGCCACCATACTCTCCAAAGTAGATGAAGCCATCAGCCAAACAGAGAAACTTATTACCAAATATCAACGCATCAAAACCGGTCTGATGCAAGACCTGCTCACTAAAGGCATAGATGAACACGGCAACATCCGCAGTGAAGAAACGCATGAATTTAAAGATAGCCCGCTGGGAAGAATTCCGGTCGAGTGGGAAGTTTTTCCCCTCTCTGAGCTTTGTGGACTAATTGTAGATTGTAAAAATCGCACATGTCCATTTATTGAAAAAAGCGAATTTCCTGTAATTAGAACCTCCAATATTAGAAACGGGAAACTTGTTTGGGATGATATGAAGTATACCGATCAAGGCTCCTATAAAATTTGGACAGATAGAGCAGTACCTTTTGAAGATGATGTGATTATTACTAGAGAAGCACCGCTTGGGCAAGTTTTGAAAATACCTTACGGCTTAACACCAGTTCTTGGACAGAGAACTATGTTGTTTAGAGTAGATAAGAATAATTTATTATCAGATTTTTTAGTTTACTCTATCATCGATAATAAAATGCAGAAATATCTGAACTCTATAAGTGGTGGCTCGACAGTTCATCACTTAAAAGTTGGTGAAATGAAATCAATTTTAATCTCTCACCCTAAATCAGTAATTGAGCAACAAGAAATTATTGATAGACTAAATGTTCAAGAAGATGCCATCAAGATTTTAGAGAATAAGTATTCCAAACTTCACTCCATTAAAACCGGCTTAATGCAAGATTTGCTAAGCGGCAAAGTCAGAGTCAATCATCTGCTCAAAGAAACTGAAATGGTATGAAACACAATCCACGCTACATATTAAAACATTTGTCTGTTCGCGTTCCCTGGCATGACAGGGGCTGGGATGGCAGCATTTGCAACAACCCAAAAGCTAATGATGGCAGTACACGTGGCGCTATTTCAGTAAAGGAAATCGATGAGATTATTCAAAAAGTTTTTAAGCGATGAAACTCAAAAAACAACTTATAGCTGAGATTCAGAGCATCATTTCCCAATCAAGGGAGCGGGCAATCCGTTCTGTAGATACTGAGCGAATGCTGATGTATTGGCAGATCGGGAAAGTAATTTTTGAGGAAGAACAGCAGGGGCAGAATAGAGCAGATTATGGCAAGTACTTGATAAAATCGCTTTCAGAAGTTTTTCAGCCTGAATTTGGCAGTGGTTTCACGGTACGTCAATTAGAATTGAACAGGCAATTCTATCGCGTTTTCCCAAATACGAACGCACTGCGTTCGCAATTCAGTTGGACTCACTACCGCACCTTAATTCGAATAGACAACACAGACAAACGAGAATTTTACATTGCAGAAGCAAGTAAAAACAACTGGTCTGCTCGTCAACTTGAGCGCCAGGTAAATAGCCAACTATTCGAGCGGCTTTTACTCAGCAACGATGTACTGTCTGTCTTGCAAGTAGCGAGAGAAGATAAACTTCCAACAGATCCCAAAGAAATTATTAAAGACCCTATGATTTTAGAGTTTCTGGGACTAAAAAGAGAAGCAGCCTACTATGAGAAGGATCTGGAAGAAGCTTTGATTACCCATCTATATGATTTTATCCTGGAATTGGGCAATGGCTTTTCCTTTGTTGCAAGGCAAAAGAGAATTCATATTGAGGGAGATGACTTTTTTGTGGACTTGGTTTTTTATAACCGGCTTTTGCAATGCTTTGTGCTCATCGAAATAAAGACAGACAAACTCACGCATCAGGACCTGGGGCAGTTGCAAATGTATGTCAATTATTTTGACCGCTATGAAAAGCAAGACTTTGAAAATCCTACCATTGGCATTTTACTTTGCGCTGACAAGAACGATGCAGTAGTGAAAATTAGTTTACCGGAAACCAATAAGACTATTATTGCCAGCAAATACCAACTATATCTCCCCACAGAAGAGCAATTAATAGAAGAAGTGAAAAAAGAAATAGAGAAACTGGAAAGTAACACTGATAACGCATGATTATAAGCAACGATAGCAAATATAGGGGCAACCTTGGAACAACCCTTAAACTGGACGAGCAGAGCCATGTAGAAAAGCCTTTTATGGATCAGCTCAAAAGCTTAGGATGGGATACCTTGGAATTGGCTATGCAGCAATCTCCTGAGCAGAGTTATCGGACAAGCTTTTCAGAAGTAATACTAACACCAAAGTTGAGAGATGCTCTTAAGAAAATAAATCCATTCCTTACAAATGTACAAATGGATGAAGTGGTGCGAAAAATCAGCACTTTTGACAAAAGCTCCCTGATAGAGAATAATCAAAAAGTATTGAATTATCTGCTGGAAAACACCACCGTAAGCAGCAACGAAGAAACAGGTGAATTAAGCCCTACTGTGCGCTATATTGATTTTGACAATCTAAAGAATAATACTCTTACAGCTATTTCCCAGTTTAAAGTTAATGTTACCGGAACCGATCATCACATTATTCCAGATATTGTACTTTTTGTAAATGGACTTCCAGTTGTAGTTGCAGAATGTAAATCCAGTAAGGTTAAAGAGCCTATTCCAGAGGCTATAGATCAATTATTGCGTTATTCAGAGCAGCGTGGCGATACTGGAGAAGGAAACAAAGAATTATTTTATTACAATCAATTTATAATAACTACCTGTCGCACAGAAGCCAAATTTGGGACAATAACTACAGGCATAGAAAAACTATTTTATCGCTGGACAGATCCGTACCCCAAAACATTAAATGATTTGGAGCATGGTAAGTCATCTCCAAACGACCAACAAAGACTAATTGCCGGAATGTTGGAACCAAGAAATTTATTGGATATCATTCGTGTATTTACTGTCTTCGCTACCAATGACAAAGGACAAAAAATAAAGGTTGTAGGTCGATATCAGCAGTTTCGTGCTGTGAAGGTTGCCACCCAACGCCTCATAGATGGTAAAAATCCATTGGAACGTGGCGGTATTGTCTGGCACACTCAGGGTTCGGGCAAATCCCTGACCATGATGTTTATGGTACGTGAAATGAAACTTCGTTCTGAACTTTTACCCTGGAAAATCATCTTTGTAACAGACAGAACACAACTGGAAGAACAACTTTGCGAAACAGGTCAAAGCATAGGTTTTACTATTAAAACTGCCAATTTCATAAACCCCAAAACTAAACCGGATGGCAAGAGTTTAAAGGAGCTACTAAGCAATGACAACTCAGATCTGGTAATGGCTATGATTCATAAGTTTCAGGAAAACGGAGATCTAAGTGGATTGGAGATTTTTCCTGAATTGAATAAGAGTGCTCAAATTTTAGTGATGACCGACGAAGCTCATCGTTCGCAATACTCGCTCTTAGCTGCCAACCTTGACAGAGCTATGCCAAATGCTACTTCTATTGGCTTCACAGGTACACCAACCAGCAAAACGGAGAAGAAATACAAAGACTACATAGACAAATACACCATGCGGCAGGCCATAGATGATGGCGTAACGCTTGAAATTGTTTATGAAGGCTTCACTCACAATGCTGAGATTGAAGATAAAAAAGGAATGGACAAGAAGTTTGAGGATGTTTTCAGCGAGTATACGTTAACAGAAAGGCTTCAGATCCTTGGATTTGGTTCTCGTGATGCCTATCTGGACAATATTAAAACTATCCGGGAGAAGGCAAAAAGTATGGTTGATCATTATGTGGAACATATTTTTTCAGGAGGGTTTAAAGCACAAATTGTCGCTAACTCACGTATTGCAGCAGTACGGTATAAAGCAGCCTTTGATGAAGTTCTTGGTAATAAAATAGCCGAACTAAAAATTTCCAACCCAATGCTGGTAAATTTGGAAAGACTTAGCCAATTGGAAACTGCCGTAGTGGTTTCAGGTACACATAATGATCCTCTTGAAATAAAAGCATATTCTAACAACGAATACCATAAAAAGAGTATTAAACGTTTTAAATTACCTTTTGACAGAGTAGACGAAGAAGACAAATCACTCAATGGCAATGTAGGCATCATTGTGGTGAACAATATGCTGCTTACTGGTTTTGATGCTCCTATTGAACAAGTACTTTATTTAGATCGGGTTATTATAGCACATAATCTATTACAAACCATTGCAAGGGTCAATCGTGTCGGTCCTGAAGGAAAAGATAAAGGCTTTGTGGTGGATTTTGTTGGTGTGGGGCATCATCTTAAACGGGCATTGGACACATATGCTGAAAAAGAACTCAACGAAATAATTGACTGTATTTCAGATGATGAAGCAGAACTAAATGAACTCATTAAAGCCCATAAGGACATTTGGAAGTTTTTGGAAAACCTTGGTTTGACTGACTTGAGTGATTCAGATGCTTTTTTTGATGTGTTTTATGATGAAGACATTAGATTTGACTACATCAAGCATTACAATCAACTGACCAGTTGCTTTAATACAGTGTTACCTAGAAAAGAAGCGCTAGAATTTTTTACAGATTGGAAAGCGTTTACTGAAATCAATGCTTTAGCAAACAGGCATTTCAGAGATGACCGATTCAGTATGAAAGGTATACCACCAAAATTAAGAGCCATTGCAGACGAGTTTTTGGTATCTAAAGGAATTGACCAGACCATTGCCCCTATTTCCATCATTGCAGATGATTTTCAAAAACACGTAAAAACAAAGAAACGCGAAAAAACAAAAGCAGCAGAAGTTGAACACGCGGTTCGGCACTATATTGACATTAATATTGATGAAGATCCCGAGTTGTTTGCATCTTTTGCAGAAGCTTTGGAAGAAATTTTGAAAAATTTCAAAGGCAATTGGAAAGCAATTTATGAAGAACTGGAAAAACTCAGAGAGAAAATAAAGAACCGTGAAAAAGAAGAAACATATGGTTTGGATAGAAAAAAACAAATGCCCTTCTTCCGCATTTTTAAAGCTGAACTTTTTGAGAACAGAGAAATGAACGAGGATGAAATAGGGCAGAATGTTAATTTAACCCAGCACGTATTTAATTTAGTTGCCAATGAGATAAAGCTCACTGGCTTTTGGGACAGTACTCCTGCTCAACTAAAACTGAAAGCCGAATTGCACAAGTTATTGTTATCACCTGAATTTAATAAATTACCTAACATAATTATTAAGAGGAATGAAATCATTTCAAGAATAATGGAATTGGCCAAAACCAATCACTTTAAAATCGTGCAAGACTGATGAAGATCGAATACGAAGTTAAATACAGCAATCGGAAGACACTCAACATTACTGTGGAGCGTGATCGTAAAATTATAGTTCGTGCGCCTAAAAATTTATCCATAGAAAGAATTAATACATTAGTGCATTCCAAAAAGCAATGGATAAAAGAAAAATTAAACCACACACAGAAATATCCTATTGTTCCCGAATGTAAGGAGTTTATATCAGGTGAGACTTTAATGTATTTAGGAAAAAATTACCAATTAATGGTTGTTGACGAAGAAATAGATGGGGTAGAATTTAATCACCGTTTTCGAATTTCAAGGAAAAATCAAGAGAAGGCAAATGAGCTTTTTAAGAAATGGTATTTAAAACAAGCATTAGAAAAAATCAAACCACTTGCAGATGAATATGCAAGGAACCTTGGTGTACAGTACAATCATTGTAAAACATCCGAAATGAAGTATAGATGGGGATCTTGCACTCCAGCTAATAACATCATTTTTAATTGGCGAATCATAAAAGCTCCAATGTTTGTGGTTAATTATTTAGTTGCTCACGAACTTGTTCATCTAATCGAAAGCAATCATACTCCAAGATTCTGGAATATACTTTCAGTACAAGTTCCCCACTTTCAGAGAGCAAAAAATTGGTTGAAGAAAAATGGGCATTTGTTGGAAATTGATTTTTAATTTAAAATAAATTGAGAACTTAGGCCTTTTTTCTGTTTGATACTTCAGCAAATAAAGTAGGCCATCAAAAATAACTATTGTTAAATTCCAATGCTTGTACTAAGGATTGAAAAGGAGCTAACCCAAATTGAGGTAGAAATGCGTTATTATATCTTTACACTAAAAGATTAGTATATATTAATTATTGTGGCTTCATGGTTTTAAACTTGTAGTGATTTAACAAACACTATTGACACCTTCCTCGATGCCAATAGTATTCTATAAACATCATTCAGGTAGTCGTCGATTTTTTAATCTAATCATAGTTTAGCTGGTTTTAAAAGGTTACTATTTCATTTATTCTCCTGCATTATAAAAAGTCGAAGAGGAGAGAAGAAGCTCTGATGTTGGTCAGAGTGGTTCACTGCAGTGAGGTACACCAATACTCACCGCGATAGTCATCGCATGGATAAGAGGATCATCACTTAGCTGGTTTTAAAAATTGTTACTTCTTTAGTTCGCCTGCCTTTGTGAAGAAATCAATAAGCAGATAAAAGATCTCTGATGTGTTTTTCAGATCAGAGCAATACACATCGTTCTCTGCATAGTAGATGTACATGAAGAAGACATAGATCAAGACCTTGTTCATGTCCTGCGGTGTAATCAGCTTGAGCAGACTGTCCAGCTCATCGATGATTTCCTGATTGAGTACAGTGTCTTCCTGTAAGATAACAGCTACTCTCTTTAATGGATCTGTTTCCATAAATGTTTGTTGGGTTTTGTGCTTCGTTCCGCAAGCGGGTTAAAAATTAAGACAAAAAAATTGCGTGGAACAGTAGCTACTTGCCAGAGGTACCGCGAAGAACCCAAACACAATAGCTACGCCCACGCAAAAGCGGAACACCAGCTATTCTTGTGTTTTGGAAAATTCGCGGTTTTCTGACAAAGAATATGCTAACGCAATTTTTTTATATGTAAAAGTCTTTTAGTCTGGACTCTATTCGATACGCATTAAAGGGGTTAGGTTGAACGAGGCAAAGATAGGGAAAAAGTTGAAAGTTGAAAGTCAAAAGTTTAAAGTGAAAAAAAGTTAAAAGCAGAAAGGGTAAAGCTTAAAGTAAAAATAAGAGAAGGGTTAGGATGAGGTCCATTTGCCTTAATTCGGGAACTAAATATCTATCCAAATAACCCTTATACTCCATAACCAGGCAATAATTGCTAACCATTTGATTAACAGTGATATTTTTTTAATGCATTATCCCGATTATAATTAATCTGTTTTTCAGGAGTTTATTTCATTCTTGTTTTGTTTTGTGAGGTGAGGTTTCTTTTCTCATCAAAATAAGGTAACTTTTACAATAAACGATCGGAAATACTAATGCTATCGGACAAATTTCATCCTGCTGTTGCTTCCTGGTTTACCCAAACCTTTACTCAGCCCACTAGTGTGCAGAGTCAGGCCTGGAATGAGATTAAAAAAGGAAAATCTGTTTTAATTGCAGCTCCGACAGGGTCTGGTAAAACGCTGGCTTCTTTTATGTCTGCCATTGATGACCTTGTAAAGCAAGGTTGTAATGGAGCGCTGGAAGATGCAACACAGGTCGTTTATATTTCTCCTCTTAAGGCCCTTAGTAATGATATAGAACGAAACCTTCAACTGCCGTTAAAGGGAATTTCAGAAGAACTCGTCAAAACGGGTTGTCCTGATGTAAAGATCAGAGTGGGAGTCAGGACAGGAGATACAACCACTGTTGAGCGCAGTTCAATGATCCGGAAGCCCCCTCATATCATTGTAACCACTCCTGAATCTCTTTATTTATTGCTTACAAGTGTAAACGGAAGGAAAATACTATCAACTGTAAAATCAGTAATCGTTGATGAGATACACAGTATTGTAGGCAGTAAAAGAGGAAGTCATTTGTCTTTGTCACTTGAACGACTTCAGCATCTTACCGGAAACAAACTGATAAGAATAGGAATTTCTGCTACCCAGAAACCAATAGAAAAGGTAGCTGACTTTTTGATGGGGAATGCCCAAAAGAGACCGTGTAAGATCATCAATACAGGTCATAAAAGGGCGATGGATCTAACAATAGAGGTGCCAGGTTCACCTCTTACATCTGTTATGTCACATGAAGTATGGGGGGAAATTTATAACAGATTAGAGACATTAATTCTTGAACATAAGACTACCTTAATTTTCGTCAATACAAGAAGGCTTGCGGAACGGCTTGCACTGCATTTAACGGAGCGACTAGGTCCTTCTGCCGTAACTGCGCATCATGGCAGTATGTCCAAGGATCAAAGGTTTGATGCAGAACAGAGATTAAAATCAGGAAGTTTAAAAGCTCTGGTTGCTACCTCTTCACTGGAGTTAGGAATTGATATCGGATTTGTAGACCTGGTTTGTCAGATAAGTTCACCCAGGTCCATTGCTGCATTCCTCCAAAGAGTGGGGCGTTCTGGTCACTCCGTGGAAGGCAGACCTAAGGGGATGCTGTTTCCTCTTACAAGAGATGAGCTTCTGGAATGCGCTGCTATATTTGATTCAGTCAGAAGAGGGGAACTGGATGCAATCGTGATGCCTGAAAAGCCTGTTGATATCCTGGCCCAGCAAATTGTTGCCGAAGTGGCTTCTGAAGAGCAGGATGAGGATGCTCTTTATGAAATGTGTCGAAATGCCTATCCATTCAGGGAGCTTACAAGAGAAGCGTTTGATGAAATCATCAACATGCTTTCGGACGGTTTTACAACGAGAAGAGGAAAAAGAGGGGCTTATATTTTTCATGATGTAGTTCATAAGAAACTGAGAGCCAGAAAAGGAGCAAGATTAACAGCCATCGTCAATGGTGGCGCAATTCCTGATAATTTTGACTTTGACGTTATAAAAGAACCTGAAAATATTTTCGTAGGAACATTAAATGAAGATTTCGCTATTGAGAGTTTACCTGGTGATATCTTTCAGCTGGGCAATGCTTCCTACAGAATCACAAGAATAGAAAACAGTAAAGTAAAAGTAGAAGATGCCGCAGGTCAGCCTCCTTCATTGCCTTTCTGGCTTGGAGAGGGTCCCGGAAGGACAACAGAGTTATCCGATGCCGTATCAAGAATCCGGGAGACTGTTTCGGATCTTATTGGTGAAGTAGATGAGTTTTCATTAAAGGATGAAGACAACAATTCCTGGAAAACCAAAGGAATTGATTGGCTGGTAAATGAAGTGGGGCTTTGTGAAGCAGGAGCAGACCAGCTGGTGACTTATCTCGCATTATCCAAAGTCGCACTTGGCACCGTGCCTACTCAGAAAAGGCTGGTATTAGAACGCTTTTTTGATGAAGCAGGAGATATGCATCTCATTGTACATTCTCCTTTTGGAAACAGGGTAAACAGAGGTTGGGGATTGTCTTTGAGAAAAAGATTTTGCAAGAAATTTAACTTTGAGCTTCAGGCTGCTGCTACGGAAGATGCCATCATCCTTTCCCTGGGCTCCACGCACAGCTTTCCACTGGAAGAAGTTTTTAATTATCTGAAAGAACAATCGGTTGAAAAAATATTAATTCAGGCCTTACTTGATTCACCGATCTTTGAGATCAGATGGAGGTGGAATGCCAGTGTGGCATTGGCAGTTTTGAGAAGGAGAGGCGGTCAGAAGATGCCTCCACAGCTACAGCGCATGCAGTCAGAGGACCTTGTCGCGCTGGTATTTCCTGATCAGTTAGCCTGTTTTGAAAATATTCAGGGAGAAAGAGAAGTTCCCGATCATCCTTTGGTAAATCAGACAATCCATGATTGCCTTACAGAGGCAATGGATATTGATTTGCTGAAAGACGTCTTAAAGAGAATAGAAAAAAGAGAAGTAGAACTTGTTGCCAAAGACCTTCGCGAGCCATCTCCGCTTGCTCAGGAAATTCTCACCGCAAGACCTTATGCATTTTTGGACGATGCTCCGCTTGAGGAAAGAAGAACCAGAGCTGTATTAAGCAGAAGATGGCTTGACGCTTCTGAAGCTGATGATCTGGGCAGACTGGATGCTGCTGCTATTGAACTTGTAAAGTCAGAAGCCTGGCCCGTTGCATCTTCATCAGATGAACTGCAGGACGCATTAAGCATGCTTGCTTATATTACCGAAGAAGAAATGAAACGAGGAGATGGCAGATTTAACTGGGATGAGTTTTTCCAGGTTCTGGTCAAAGAACAACGTGCAGGCATATTTAAAACTATTAATGGTAATAAACTTTGGATTTCTATCGACCGGGTTCCGCAATATGAATCGGTTTATCAGGATTTCAGATTAACTCCTTCTTTACCTGTTCCTGAAAGATTAAGAGAAAAGAAATGGACGAAAGAAGATGCTCTCAAGGAAATAGTCAGAGGAAGGCTTGAAGGTCTTGGACCTGTTACGGAAGAGGAACTGGCAAGTCAGATGGACGTTTCGAGAAGTGACATGAATTATGCCATGCTCTCGTTAGAACAGGAGGGATTTGTATTTCGTGGTACTTTTAATTCTGGAGCCAAATCTGTTGAATGGTGCGAGAGAAGACTTTTATCAAGGATTCACAGATACACACTTCAAAAGCTCAGAAAAGAAATTGAAGCTGTATCTCCCGCAGATTTTATGCGGTATCTTATCGAATGGCAAGGCTTGTCTGCGGAGCAGGCAGAGGGACCACTTGCTGTGGAAACTGTTCTCTCAAAGCTGGAGGGGTTTGAAGCTTCATCTGCAGCCTGGGAGTCAGAGATACTTCCGTCAAGAGTTGTCAATTACAATCATACATGGCTGGACTATTGCTGTATGAGTGGGAAATATGTCTGGGGAAGAATAGGTAAAGCAGATGGTGCTGTTAAAAAGCTTAATTCACCGATCAAGACAACTCCCGTCATGCTGGTGTCAAGGAAAAATGCTGAAGTATGGAAATATGATGCGGGCAATAATTATGCTCCTGAGCTTTCATCAAAAGCCTTGCAGGTGGTGAATTTTCTGAAGGAAAGAGGAGCTTCCTTCTTTGAAGATATTGCAACAGGAACAAGATTATTCGATTCCCAGACAGAAGAAGCGATTGCAGAGCTTGTATCAGCTGGAATTGTAAGTTCTGATAGCTTTACAGGGCTACGTGCTTTATTGGTTCCATCAAAATATAAACTGGAATCATCTACAAGAAGAACCGTGCCATTTACAATGAACGACTCAGGAAGGTGGAGCCTTATCAGAAATGAGTTTCATGAAGAGCCTTCCAGGGAAAGGTTTCTGGCGATGACAGCCAATGTATTGTTGAAGCGGTACGGAGTTGTATTCAGGAAGCTTGTTGAACAAGAATCAATAATACCACCTTGGAGAGATCTTGTCAGAACGTTCAGGAAAATGGAAGCCAGAGGTGAAATAAGAGGTGGTCGTTTTGTGGATGGTGTCTGGGGAGAGCAGTTTGCATTGCCGGAAGCAGTTACAATGCTTCGGGACATTCGCAAAAAAGAATTGAAAGGATCGATAGTTGTCATCTCTGCTGTAGATCCGTTAAACCTTACAGGTGTATTGCTTCCGGGAAAAAGAGTTTCAGGATACTTTGGAAACAGGATATTGTTGAAAGATGGTTTGCCTGTAGCAGTGCTGGAAGGAGGAGAAGTCAAATTTTTTCAAGAGTTTGAAAAAATGGAAAAATGGGAGCTTCAAAATCTGCTTATCCGTAAGCATATAGCCCCTGAGCTACGAACCTATCTGGGCGTTTAATTTCTTGTATATGAGTTAATTTTACCGAACTTGACATTAGATATTCTGATTTAATAAATTTATTTGTTACTTTTAGCTTTTGAAGATTAAGAACCAGAACTAATGTTGACATACGGTATTACTCCTCCTAAAGCAAAAAATGCTGAAGAACGCATTCTGGAAATTGCAGAGAAGCAAATAGACAGGATTAAAGGTCTTGATGCTGATGCGTTGATCATTTATGATATTCAAGATGAATCTGACAGGATTTCAGATAGCAGGCCATATCCGTTTTTGCCTACACTAGACCCTAAAGTATATTCGGATGTCTATCTGAAAGATTTAACACTTCCTAAAATCCTATTCAGATCTGTAGGGAATTATTCACCGGAATTGCTGCAGGCGGAACTTAATGAGGCTTGTAACAATCAAAATTATGTGTTTGTAGGAGCTTCTTCACAAAATCAAAAAGTGCAGCTTACTCTGGATGATGCCTATCAGCTGTGCCAAAATGCTAATAGGAATATTCGTCTGGGTGGTATTATGATCCCGGAAAGACATCAGAAGAAAAGTGATGAACATATCAGAGTGAAGAATAAGATCAACAATGGATGTGAGTTTTTTATTTCTCAGGCAGTCTATCATAGTGAGGCTTCCAAAAACTTTCTATCTGATTATTACTATCTTTTCGAAACAATATCGGAAAAGATGAGGCCAATCATTTTTACACTTACGTTATGCGGTTCGCCTAAAACACTTGAATTCCTTAAGTGGCTTGGTGTATCTGTGCCTAAGTGGGTTGAAAATGAATTGCTGAATTCTAAAAACATTCTGGAGAAATCATTTGATGTCAGCTATCAGATATACAAAGAACTACATGAGTTTGCAATGGACAAAAATATTCCTGTAGGCTTTAATATTGAAAGTGTTTCCATTAATAAGGAAGAGATTGAGGCATCTGTCGAGTTGTTTGAAAAGGTGAGTAAAGATTACAGAATTGCACAACCTAAACATAGTAGTATACTTGCAGATACGGCATCGGTTTAAGATATAGATTTATGATTCTGAAAACACCTGCCGGAATTTTGGCAGGTGTTTTTTTTATGAATTAGCTCCTGAAGGATATAGGCGTCACCTTAACATTGTTTAGTAAACCACAATTAGCTGTTTTGTCATTCTGAGCCCTGCGAAGGATCTGATAGTCACAAAATAATTTATTCTTTAAACCATCATTATGCCAGATAGCTTAATTCCATTTATTCTGATAGCTCAGATGCTTCACAAGTTCAGCATGACAAAGGATAGACTCCTTAAGTTGACGGTCATGTCCATCAGTAGAAGGATTAGAGATGAGGCTTATTTTATTTAAAAAGTTATGAATGATTCATCAGGCAACATCCATATATCCTGTAAGTTTAAATTTTCAATATGCAAAAGACAGAAAAGACAACCCCAAGCAGATACGCCAATCAGCGTATGCATTATTCGGAAGAAGTAATCTTTCCGATTCTGGATGAAGCATTGTTCTGCATTGTCAGCTATTCATTGAACAATGAGCCTTATTCTATTCCGACAGCCTTTGTGAGAGAAGGCTCTAAGCTTTACATTCACGGTTCTGTAGGAAGCCATTTTTTGAGACAACTTACACCTGGTACTCCTGTTTGCATATCAGTAATGCTGGCGGACTCATTGGTAGTGGCTAAGTCTGCTTTTCACCATTCTGTGAATTACAGATCTGTGATCATTTTTTCCAAGAGTGAGCTCATTGATGACTATGATCTCAAAGCTGATTTTTTCAAAAAACTGACAGAGAAAATGGTGCCGGGAAGCTGGGATTACCTGCGTCCTATGAAAACCAGTGAGGTCAATAAAACGATGCTTATTGCTTTCGAGATCAACGAAGCTTCAGCAAAGGTAAGAAATGCTGCTCCAAGTGATGATGAAGAAGATATGGATCTTCCGATATGGTCGGGCCTTATTCCTATTCCACCTAAAAGACTGGCGCCGATTCCAGATGAATCTAGTAAAAATATTCCATTGCCGGAGCATCTTAAGTTCTAAGGTTTTGTGATATAGAATCAGAGCCCATCTTTTTTTTACATTTGTACTAAACTTTTAGGCTCAGCATTCTTTAAAATGGGGGAAACCAAGTAAAGAAGAAATTCAATTAAATGTCTGTAGCTTTGATAGTTCGGCCAATGCAGTAGTACTGGCAGAGACGGGGCATATAAGGTTTATAAATAATTTTGTTTATCTGGAAATATATAAGAAAGTTAAGATACTTAATTCTAAAGGTCTTGATTATGCAACGGTTGAGATTCCCTATCAGGTTAAATATAATATGGACGATGTACAAGACCTGAAAGCACAGACAATCAATATAGAGAATGGAGTTCCTGTTATCACCCAGCTGGTTAAGGATCAGATATTTACTCAGACACCAGATCCATGGATGGAAGAAAAGAAATTTACTTTTCCGGGAGTGAAAGATGGGTCAATTCTGGAATACAAGTACACGCTTGTAACTAAGAGAATTAAATACCTGAAAGATTGGTGTTTTCAGAATAAAATTCCAACATTATTTAGCGAGTTAAAAGCAGAAATTCCGTTGGAGCTGCAATATAACGTAATACTTAGCGGAAATATGCTTCTTGACAAGTATAAAAATGCTTCACCTAAAGATAATACATGGTCTTTAAAAAATATTCCGGGATATGAGCATGAAAATTTTGTTTATTGTTATGATGATTATATAAACCAGATTCAGTTTCAGTTAAATAGCTACTACAAAATTGAGCGTTACGGGGGGGAAGATAAAAGCGTTCTGCAAAGTTGGGATGAACTTGCTACAGAGGTCACTGAAGACTATTCTATATATTTGGGGAAAGCGGGAATTGCAAAGGAATTGCTGTTACAGATAGTAAATATAAAAGACTCCAGGGAAGACGCATTGGTAAAGATTTTCAAGTTTGTTCAAAACTTCAATTTAACTTATTACAGTAAATATCCGATTCAGAAAATATCTGATCTGATAAAAACAAGATCAGGAAACTCCGCAGAAATAAATCTATTGTTATGCTTGTTGCTAAACGAAGCCGGTATTCCAGCTAATCCTGTCCTGATATCCACTAAAAGACATGGAAAAGTAACGAAACAATTCCCTCAACTGGATCAGTTTAACCACGTCATGGTTACAGTTTCAGAAAAGGATAGCAGTTATACATTTTTGGATGCCGTAAGTAATAGTTCCAATTATCATCTCCTGCCAGCTGATCATATAAACTATTGGGGATTTATGTTGGATGGCTCTAACAGCCGATGGCTAAAAGTTGATTATCCTACTGAAGGTAAGGAAGGCTATCTTGTTACTTATAATTTAGAACCTGATAGAGTTAAAATAAAATTTAATGGAAAATATTCAGGATACTCTGCTCTGAAAAAACGGGAAACCCAAAAAAATAATACTGTTAAAGGGCCTTTGTTTTCTCTCGAAAATGTAACAATCAAAAAAGATAGTTCTACCATTCTTAATCTGGAAAATGAATATGAAGACTATTCTGAAAGTTACTATTATTCTTCTCCATCCAGATCTGCAGGGAAGTTGTTTCTTAATCTGAATCTGTTTGAACATCAAAATCCTTTTAAACAGAAGGAGCGGCAGTTTCCGGTAGAAATGGAGTACCCATATAGTATTAACAGTACTGTTGTTATCGCATTATCACAAGGAGACGTAGCTACTGTGTTACCTAAAAGCATATCTATAGCTTTGCAGAACGAAGGTGTTCAGTATGGTAAGTTTATTTATAAAGTAGCCAGTGATGATAAAAATATCAGGGTCTCTATCAAATGGGAAATGTCTGAGACTATTATACCTCAGGATTATTATGGTTTTCTTAAAGATTTTACCAATAAAGTAATTTCTAAATTAAACGAACCTATTGTTATTGAGAGGAAGTAATGAAATATCTTATAGTAATTTTAACTGTTCTTCTTCCTTTTATAGGGATTGCTCAGACCAGTAAATTCCCAGATGCAATAGTTGAATATAAGCATGCAGAGTATACATTTTCAAGTGTAAACAATGTTCATCTCAAGTATAAATTCAGAGTTGAAATTCTGAATGCTAAAGGGCAAAAGCATGGGACTGTGTTTGTTTATACTGATAATGATGCAAAGCTTAAGTCATTTAAAGCAGTGGTTTCAGATGTGCTGGGCAATAAAGTTTCTTCTGCTTCAAAGTCAGATCTGCAAGAAGTGCATGCTCAGGATAATTCTACTTTATATTCTGATAATAAGATAAAATACAAAGAGCTGAGCTATTATCAGTATCCCTACACTGTAGAGTATGAATATGAATTAGACTATAAAGTTTTCCTCGGTGTTTATTTTCCTTTTGTAGAAGATTATGGCCTTCCAACAGGGGAGGCACTTTTAACTATTAAGACGACCAAAGGAATAGATTTTTTATACAAGACGAATCAATTTGAAGGAATAGCAGATAGTGTAACTACCGGGAGTATGAATGTTTACACCTGGAAAAGCACAAACGTCCAGGCGATTTATCATGAAAGCTTATCTCCATCTTTTCGGATAAAGGCCCCTTCAATATTTATAACTCCTCAAAGGATAAGCTATAATGGATTTTCGGGGACAATGGATTCCTGGCAGAACTTCGGCAAATGGTCCTGGACTTTGTTGCAGAACAGAAACGAACTACCTGAAGAAACCAGAAAGACCATCTTAAAACTAACAGAAGCAGAACCTGATACGCTGAAGAAAATTCCTATACTTTATAAATACCTTCAACAGTCCACCAGATACATCAGTGTACAAGATGGCATAGGTGGATTTCAGCCTTTTCCGGCTGCCTATGTTGACAAGAATAAATATGGTGATTGCAAGGGATTATCTAATTACATGAATGCAATGTTATCTGTTATTGGAGTAAATGGTATATACACCAAAATAGGAAATGGAGAGTACAAGAAGTAATGCAGACAGGAAAGGACTTGCTGTTACTTCTAATGGCGGCAAACTGGTAAATACCCCTGTTTATACATCGGAGGATAACACCAGTAATATCAATGCATCCATGCTAATCAGAGAAAATGGCAGTATGGCTTGTAATGCCAGATATCTCAATTCCGGAATTATGATGGAGGAACTGCTAAGGATAAAGTCTTTGGATAAAAAAGATCAGAATCAATATCTTCTTGAAAAGTATCCTTCAAGAGAATTAACTGTTAAAAAATATTCAATTAATGAAACTGCTGATGTTTATCCTTCTTTGACTTTTGATATTGAAATGGAAGAAATGGAATTTGCTTCCAAAACAGGTGATCTTATTTCCTTTAACCCAAATTATCTCAGAAGATTTAAAAACCCTTTTAATTCAAGTGAAGAAAGAATTAATGATATTCAATTAGATTACGGTTATCAGCAGCATGATACGATCAGCATTATGCTACCTGAAGAATATGTGATTGAATATTTACCTGAGCCCAAAAAACTGAATACTGAATTCGGAGAATTCAAAACTGAATTTATTCAGAAAGAAAATCAATTAATGTTCCTTCGTCATTTGATTATGTTCAAAGGTTCATTTTCAAAGGATAAGTATGGTGCCTTAGTTGATTTTTACAGGCAAATTCAAGTGGCAGATCAACAGAAAATTTTACTTAAAAGGAAATAATTATCCTTTCCATGTTAACTTATCCCGGATATTTCAGTTTATTGTTATTTTAGGCGTTCTATTAACATTAAAAATATTTATGAATCCACTTTTGCAGCGTTATGATACCCCTTTTGGTACAATACCTTTTGATCAGATTAAAAACGAACACTTTCTGCCTGCCATAAAAGAAGCGATAGCTTTGGGTAAAGAGGATATCAAAAGAATTACAGCCTCTAAGGAAGTGCCTGATTTTGAAAATACTATTGTGGCTCTGGAAAGAAGCGGTGAATTGGTAGGTTCTGTCTCTTCTGTTTTCTTTAATCTGAACTCTGCGGAGACGAACGATGAAATTCAAAAACTTGCAAGGGAGATTTCACCTCTGCTTTCAGAATATTCAAATGATATTTTGTTGGATCAGGAACTGTTTGTGAAGATCAAAGCAGTTTATGATAAGAAAGATAAGCTAACCCTTTCTCCTGAACAAAATACCTTGCTGGCAAAGACTTATAAGAGCTTTGTACGTAATGGAGCCAATCTGTCTGAAGATAAAAAGCTGAAGCTACGTGAAATCGATAAACAGTTGTCTCAATTATCACTCTTATTTGGTGAGCATGTATTAAAAGAGACCAATGACTTTTTTATGGAAGTTACTGATGAAAAGCAACTTTCAGGATTGCCTCCATTTGTAGTAGAAGCGGCTGCCATTGCTGCCAAAGAAAAAGGCAAAGAAGGCAGCTGGATCTTCACACTTCAGTTCCCAAGTTATATCCCTTTCATGACCTATGCTGATAACAGGGCCCTGAGGGAAAAAATGTTCTATGCTTTCGGATCCAAAGCTTTCAAAGGTGATGATAATGATAACCAGAAAATTGTGTTGGATGTAGTAAGGCTTCGTCATGAAAGAGCCAATTTGCTTGGGTATAAATCTCATGCAGATTTTGTTCTTGAAGAAAGAATGGCCGAGTCTCCATCAAAAGTAAGCGCATTCCTTGATAACCTTCTTAAGTATGCAAAACCAATTGGTGAGAAAGAGTTAAAAGAACTTTCGGAATATGCAAGATCTATTGGCGGACCGGAAAAACTGGAAAGGTGGGATATCTCTTATTATTCGGAAAAATTGAAGAAGGAAAAGTACTCTATAGATGATGAAATGCTGAAGCCATACTTCAAGCTGGAGAATGTAATTGATGGGGTATTTCAGGTTGCCGGTAAATTATATGGCTTAAAGTTCAAAGAAATCAATAATGTGCAGGTCTATCACCCGGATGTAAAGGTATACGAAGTGTTGGATGAGCAGGATAAGCATGTTGCTGTATTCTATGCTGACTTCTTTCCAAGAGCAGGAAAGAGAAACGGCGCATGGATGACCTCATTCAGAGGCCAGAAGAAAGTGGATGGAAATGATATCAGACCGCATGTATCTATAGTTTGTAACTTTACGAAGCCGACAGGTACTCAGCCTTCTTTGCTTACATTTAATGAGGTTACTACTTTATTTCATGAATTTGGTCATGCGTTGCATGGGATGCTTGCGGACGGAACTTATGAAAGTCTTTCCGGAACCAGTGTTTACTGGGATTTCGTAGAATTGCCATCTCAGGTGTTTGAAAACTGGGTATATGAAAAAGACAGCCTGGATTTATTTGCAAAGCATTATGAAACAGGTGCTGCTATCCCGCTTGAACTTGTTAAAAAAATCAAAGAGAGTGCAAACTTCATGGAAGCTTACCAGACTGTCAGACAGATTGGCCTTGCTCAGCTGGATATGGGATGGCATTCAGGTAAAGCGCAGGATGTTAAAGACGTCGGAGCTTACGAAAAAGAACTTCAAAAGGCAACTGATCTATTACCACCTGCGAAAGGAGCGAATACAAGTTGTTCCTTTTCTCATATATTCCAGGGAGGATATTCTTCTGGTTATTACAGCTATAAATGGGCTGAGGTGTTGGACGCGGATGCATTTGAATTCTTTCAGGAGAAAGGCATCTTTAATAAAGACACCGCAACCCTTTTTAAGACCCACGTGCTTAGCGCCGGCGGCAGCGAGCATCCGATGGAGTTGTACAAAAGATTCAGGGGTAAAGAACCTTCTCCTGAAGCTCTGCTTAGGAGAACGGGAATGCTTAAATAAGTTTAAAGCTAAAAGTTTAAAGTTAAAAGTCTAAAGAATTATATCAGTTCTTGGGTGTTTTAAGCTTTAAAAAGAGATCGATCCTTTGAAGCTGATGCAAGCGTCTTCGCTTGTACCTAAAATATATCAAGCGTCTCGCTTGAATTACCAATGTTAAAAATCTTTAATATTAACCTGATGGCCGTGTCCTTTCAGGACATAGTCGTCAGGTTGAATCTTTACTTTCTCATGCTGAATTATTATAGCATCTTAGTTTCATAAAAAAAGTTTTCTATCTGGCAGATTGACGATTGATATAGCAAATGATCTTGTAATTATCAGATTCTCCGCAGGCTCAGAATGACAAAATCGAGGTATGGCGCGTAACTGAATGCTTCTAAGTTGATCTTTTTCTCAGGGGAAGCCCAGTACTAAGTCTTTACAGTATAATAGTAATTATTTTCCCATTAAACTGATTCATATGAGACATATATTACCGTTAATGCTTATCCTGCTATTTGTATCTTGTTCTTCTGAAAAAGTAAGTAAAGAACAACAGGAACAAGTAATAACTGCTAAAAAATCTACCATTAATAAGCTGAATATAGAAGAATCGGATGATTGTGTTTTTGATACAAGTACATTTAAGTTTACATCTCAAGCTATTCATAAGTTTAATCCAAAGATTAAATTTCATTGGAATGATAATGAAAAACATGCCTTTCTTCCTTTAGAGGAAGGGGATACGCTGATACTCCATATTGGGGGATGCAATCACTTTTCCTATTGGGCAAAATACAGAACCGATTACTCCAGATTTAATGACAGCATTTATTTATTGAATAAAGTAAAATGGATAGCTGAGAACTTTTTTGATAATGGTTTTGATAAAAATTATGTGAGGTTTATCTCTGATAGAAAATACTACCTTGAAGATAACGGTAAGCCGCTGATGAAAAGCTATTCTATTCTAACAGATAAGTATGTTCAGGAGAATGAAATTTATGAAGGCTTTTATTTTATGCGGGATGGAGAAAGAACAGAAATCTGGATTCATGGATATGTTAATTGATAACACTAATGAGATTTTTTAATCTGTCATTTATATTTTTTATAATACTATTGTCCTGTAAAGGTCTTAAAGAACATCAGATGAAGAAGCGTCTATTTTATCTTTGCAGGAAGAAGCTGCAGGTATGATGTATTTGTCTATCGTGATCTGGGAAAAGCAGTTGGCTTCTTTAAAGCAAGTAGAAGAAATTAAACTTCAGCATAATATCATAATGGATGCGAATTGGACATCTTCAGGCTTGTTATTTATTAAAAGCCTTCCAATTAATGAATTCATCACACAAGGAGAAGAATCTAAAGCAGGGTTTGGTTATTATAAATTAGGATTAGCCATTTAAGTCCCGTTGACGATAATCGTCACATTAGCTAAAACTTTTAAAGACCTCACCCTAAATCCCTCTCCTGAAGGAGAGGGACTTTAATGTGTATGTTATTAGTTCTAATCGCTGTTAATTCAATCTGTTATCGTTGACTGTTCCCTTCTCCTGAAGGACATAGCCGTCAACTTAAGGAGTCTTTCCTTTGTCATGCTGAACTTGTGAAGCATCTGAGCTTTCAAAATGAATAAAACTAAGCTATCCCGCAGATTATCGATTGTTATTGCAAATTATTTTGTGACTCTCAGATCCTTCGCAGAGCTCAGGATGACCAAACAGCGAATTGTGGTTTACTAAACAACGTTAAGTTGACGGCTATGTCCTTCAGGAGAAGGGTTAGGGATGAGGTTTAATTGGCTGGAATACGGGAAGTAAATAATTATTCCTATTATAAATTAATGAAGATAAAATAATTATATCTGACAAGTGACAGAAAATTTATTCAATATTATCATTTATAAAAGAAGGATTTGAAAGCTGTTATAATTTTAAGATTTTTACATTCTAGATATAAAGTTTTTTTTAATACTTAGTACTTATAACTTTTAACTCAGATGTATCCTCGAATAGAAACGATTCCCGGTAAAAGACTTATCGGAAAATACCTTAAAATGTCTTTAAAAGAAAACAAGACCGTAGACCTTTGGCGAAGTTTCATGCCATTAAGAAAGACTATAATGAACCCAGTATCATCAGATTTTTTTAGTTTGCAGGTATATGAGCAATCTGATGATTATAGGAATCCGGATGCAGAATTTATTAAGTGGGCAGCTATGGAAGTTTCCGATAATACTGAGGTTCCACAAGGTATGGAAGCTTACTATTTATCAGGAGGTCTCTATGCTGTTTTTTTGCATAAAGGCGGTCCGCAAAACTTTCGTGAAACTTTCCATTTCATATATGAAGAATGGATGCCATCTTCCGGCTATACTGTGGATCACAGGGAACATTTCGAACTGCTTGGGGAAAAGTATAAGAATAATGAGCCTGATTCAGAAGAGGAAATATGGATACCGGTTAAGAGGAGTGAGCGTTAAACTGTCTTTAGGAATCTGATAAAACCCAATTTTAAGAAGTAGAATTAATTAATCAATTACAAGTAAATATGTCTAACGAACGTAAATTAGTTTTATACATTGCAGCTAGTATGGACGGCTATATTGCTGCACCTAATGATGATTTAAGTTTTCTTTCATTAGTAAATAAGGAAGGTGAAGATTATGGTTACTCCTCTTTTATCCAAACTGTTGATACCGCTATTGTAGGCAGGAAAACGTATGACTGGGTCATGTCACATGTACCTGAATTTTCTCACGCTGATAAAGATACTTATGTCATTACAAGATCTCCAAGGCCTTCTAATGGCAAAGTCACATTCTACAATGGAAATCTTAAAGATCTAATTGTAGAATTAAAATCAAAAAAAGGTAAGAATATCTTCTGTGACGGAGGTTCTGAAATTATTCACGAATTGCTTAAAGAAAAACTTATAGATGAAATGACCGTTTCCATTATTCCAATACTCTTGGGAAGTGGAACCAGACTTTTTAAAGAAGGAGCGCCTGAGCAGAAGTTAAAGCTTATTTCAGCTAAACAATTTGATACAGGTTTAGCTCAGTTACATTATGTGTTTGAATGAAAATAATAAGGGATATAAGCTTATTATCCCCTCAAGTTTGACGGGATTTACCTCCCTGGTACATAATTCCATAAATTAGTTTTGTAGTTAGGTACTTAAAGAAAAATTAAATGGAAAAAATCAGAATAGAAAAAGATATTAATGTGTTTTATGTAACCGCAAAATCCTTTCCGGAAGGGATTCAAGAAGCTCATCAAAAGCTACACTCTTTAATCCCTTTTTCTAATGACCGAAAGTATTTTGGCATTTCAAGGCCGGAACAGGGAAGTGGAATAATTTACCGCGCTGCGGCTGAAGAATTGGAGCAGGGAGAAGCTGAAAGGTTTAAGCTGGAAACGTTGGTTTTAAAAAAAGGTGATTATATGAGCATAACTATAAAAGATTATGCAAAAGATATCATGAGCATTGACAGGGCATTTAAAGAGCTCCTGGCACTTCCTGATCTTGATCCGCAAGGATATTGCGTTGAGTGGTACTATCATGGAAAAGACGTTAGATGTATGATAAGGCTTAAGTAAAAATTGCGATTTTCTTATACCGTCCCGTAGTGATTGTTTCTGAATATGTTTTAAATGAAATTTTTTGTAGATTATGGAATTCTTAATACCTTGAGAATCAAATTTTAAATCTTTATAAATCATTTACAACTTTCACTTAAACAAACGCTCAAATGAAATTTAAAATAATTTTTACCGCCTTGTTATTTTTATCAGTACTAAGTGTAAATGCTCAGAGAGCTACTCTTATAAAAGGAAACTGGAAGTATCAGGATGTAACCGAAAAGGAAAAACTCGATTCTACAAGTATAAAAATGTTGGAAATGTTTTTCAGCGAAATAACTTTTAATATCGAAGAAAACGGTCATTATAAGGCTCAGTTTATGGGTAAAGCTGAGGAGGGAGTATGGAAACTTAACAAAGATGAATCTAAAATTACCTTCACTTCCAGTAAAGGACCTGTCAATGAAATGACAATAGTGGATGTTAGCCAGAATAATTTAATTCTGAATTTCGGAAAGCCTAATTCTATTATCCTGAAAAAGACAGATCCTGCAAAGGAAGCTAAGTAACAAATATAACCAGTTCAAAAAGAAGCAGCTCAATTGAAATACCTAATGAGCTGCTTCTTTTTTACCTCTTAAACTCTTTGTAATTTTCTTATTGTTGTGGAGCTCTCATTGATAAGAGATAAAATGTAATAGCCTTTGTAAACTCTTTTTCAAGGCAGCAGGATTTTATGCTTCCTGAAATCCAATTTTTTAGCTTGAAATCTAATATATCCTTGTTAATATTTAATTGCTTTTATCATTCTTCCGTCTTCAAATCGAACCAGATATATGCCTGGCAGATAATGATCTCCAAAACTAATTTGACCTTCTGCCCGAATCTGTTCAATTTGCTGTCCTTGGGAATTATAAATTTCAATACTAGAATTGTTCAGATTGGGTATATTAAAGCTGATGTTAGATGGATTTGGATAAATAGAAATGTTAGAAGTATGAGTAAAATTATCATTTATTCCGGTAATGGTATTAATCTCAAATGAAATGGGAGAGGATGTTCCTTTGCATCCGCCGGAAGTGGTGACTACAGCTGTAATGTTCTGATAAGAACCATTGGGAACCTGATCCCATACATAAGAGTTTGTCTGTGTATTGCCAATGAGTTTGTTTCCGTTATAAAATTCTATTAAGGATATATCAGCACTATCTGTTTGGGTATTCAGTGTTACGGATGCAAATCCTCCTGAAGATTGAATAATTGAATTGTTTGCAGGATTCGTAATTGTTATTTGAGGAGCAGCATTTATTGTAAAAATAGATGTTCCCGATGTTGTTGCTGCATTTGCATTGTCAATAGCCTGAGCTGTGATAGTATGTTTGCCAAGGGATGGATTTTCCCAGATATAACTATATGGGGAGTCATAGTCAGTATAGAGCAGGATCGTACCGTCATAAAAGTTAACTCTTGAAATTAAACCATCACTATCAGTAGCGTTTACTTTAAGCTCCACTTGAGTTCCCTGACAAAGACTTAAATTAGTAGCAGGAGAAGTAATGGATATGGCAGGAGGTTTGTTCTCACAGTTAAACTTAAATCCGGACATAGCATCTGTTGCCTGATACGGAGTGTTTCCCCAATTGCCAGTCCAGGCGACTTTATCATATCCTTCCCAGTTATAGGCCTGAGGTTCCCACCAGAAAATTCCAAGACCCTTTTCGTTTGACAGAGATTGTAAATTTTTTATTACCTGTTCTACAAATTGCCTGGCTTCCTGAGGGGCAGTTACAGGAACTCCTATCTCTGAAACCATGATTTCTTTATTGTACCTTGAAATCATATCATTCATATTGGTTAGGGTTTGCTGTGCATAGGTTTGCCAGTCCTGGGGAGTATTTGGGTACATGGACATAGCTATAATGTCAAATTTGGCTCCGTTACTTATTAGCCCTCCGATATTCCAGCGGAAAAGGGAGTTGTCATATCCATTGGAAACATGTACTATTACTTTAGTGTTGGGAAATACAGCTTTTACCGCATCATATCCTTTGTTCACAAAGGAAGCATAGTTGGCCATGTTTGTAGAAGCTTGTCCTTCCGGCCAGAGCATACCATTATTGGTCTCATTTCCTACCTGAACCCATTCCGGTGTGATGTTTTCAGCTTTCAAAGCATTGAGTACGTCCGCTGTATGATTGTAAACAGCCTGGCCTAACTGAGTAACATTATAATTTCCCCATGCAGCGGGTTTCGTTTGCTTCCCAGGATCAGCCCAGGAATCACTGTAATGGAAGTCAATCATAAGTCTGTAACCTTTTGTTGCAGCTCTTTTGGCAACATTCACCACGTCCTGTTTTCCATTCCAACCATTAGCCGGGTTGACCCAGACTCTTAATCTGATTGAGTTGATGCAATAGTCATCCAGGATATCAAAAAGGTCTCTTTGAACTCTGTTGCTATCGCGCCAGATTCGTCCAGCGTTTTCCATTTGAGAAAGCCAGCCGACATCAGCACCTCTCGCAATTTGTGGCAGGGCATTATTGCTGAATAATAACAGAAGAGCGGTGGTTATCAGGACGATCTTTTTCATAATGCCTTAAATATATGAGATTTAATTAATATTTTTTGTACTTTTTTAAAGAGTGGAAAAGGTTGAGATAATCAGGTATTAAAAAAGTTTTTACTCCATTGAATAAAGAAAGTAAAAGTATAGAGTAAAATCGGGAAGATTGTTCCAATAATTATGCTTTTAGGGACCACATATTCATTCCCGAAAGACACTTCGGTATTCAATCAAATTATCACATCTCATTTTCATCTGAAGAATATATAAGAATTAATCTGGATAATTTATTGATACTTACCGAAGATTTAAGAGTTGGGATAATACTTCTGTATTAAAGTTAGAGATGCTAAGCATAGCGTTTCTACTAAAAAATAATGTTCAAGGTCAAGTAAAAAAAGAACAGCAACAATATCCAAATACTATGAATGCTCTTATAATATCTGTTTTTTCTCATTTTGAAGTTCACTGTTGAAAAGGTTGAGTTTATCGTTAATGGACTTATTCTGATAGTTTAAATTTTCCCTTTCCAAAAACAGACGATAAGATAATCACTATATGGAGCCATACCAGAAGTATTCAAGCACAACAATTGGTGTATTAGTTGGTATTATTAATCTAGTATCATCTTGAAAATCAATGGTTACATTGTGTGATTGGTCTATATGAACTCAGGTAACTTTTCGCCTTTTGAGATTAAATTATGAGCTTGACAGCATTACTGTCCAAAGTATAAGCCCCACGCATCACCTTTACAGAATCTTGATTTATAACAAGATAAAAATATGGAAGCTTAAAGCTGAACAATGATTATTTAATAGTTAATAAATAATTATTTAATAGTTAATAAATAATTATACCAGGGTTTTTCGATTGATTTTATACTTTACTTTTTAGGATATCATTCTCTTTCATCAATTCGAGTTCATTTGCCTTTAACTGTTGAATAAGCAGGTCAGTATTTTCCTGTTTTCTTTTCATTTCTTCCTGGGTAGCTTGTAACTCTTCAAGATTTTGTCTGAGTTCTTCTTCCTGTTCGTGCATCTGGTTTCTATGCTTTTGAGATTCTTCCAGAAGTATTTTTGTTTTTTCGTTTATCTTCATAGTAGAAAGGGAAGAAGAAAGTGTTTCACTAAGTTTCTGAATAAATTCAACCTGATAAGGCTGGAATTCATTGAACGATGCAAATTCCATTACTCCGTTTATTGTGTCATTGACTTTTATAGGTACTATTAGTATGGCTTTTGGGTTTGAATCTCCAAGACCGGATGTAATAGTAACATAACTATCAGGAACATCAGTAAGATAGATAAGATCTCCTTCAATCCAAGCTTGTCCTGCAAGGCCTGCACCTTTACCAATTCTTTTGGTTTGGAATTTTTTTCTGTCAAATGCATAAACGCTTTTTAACTCAAGGTAAGGATCAGTTTCATCCTCATCATTCACAATATAAAGCCATCCCTGATTTGCCTGAACATATTTTACCAGTTTGATTAGGAATGTATCAAGCATTTCATTAGTACTATCATAATGGTTTCTTAATATTTCACCAAATGCAGCATAACCTTCATTAGACCAGTTTCTTTGCTTATCTTCTTTTGTAACTTTAACAAGGTTGTCTCTCATCGCAATAAGAGCATTCCCAAGGACATCTTTTTCACTTAGCGGAGCAAATTCAGATTCCAGATTTCCTTTTCCTATTTCGTTTGCAAAAGTTGCTGTAGTTTTTAAGCCCTCTACCATTTTCTGTACATCATTCATCATTTCTCCAATTTCATCATTGGTTATCTTAATGGAAGCATTGTCCAGTTCGCCTTGGGAGACTTTATTAACCAAATTGTGTAAAGAGTTGACCGGTTTTATTATTTGACTGGATAGTCTCATTGTAAGCAAAAAACCAAGTATAATAATAAAGCCAAGCAGAATAAAATTTGTACGAGCCAGGAGTTGCATGTTTTCAATCATGCTTATCTGCTGATCGCTTGTGGTAAGTTTAAGTTCGTCAAGTATTTTATGTAAGTGAACAGATATATTATTAATGTCGGTCGTGATTTCATCACTTTTACCTTCGCTTAATATTGGAGTTATGCCATCCTGGTAGCTGTCAAAAGTGGCCAGGCTGGTCATTATCTCTTTTTGCAGTATGAAAGCCGTGTCGATCTCCTTAATAAGTTTTTTTAATGAGTCAGCATATGCCTGGTCTTTCCAATCCTTTTGTAGAGAGAGTAATTTTGCCTTCAGCTGTGGATAGTCTTTGGCATGTATCTGCTTAAGTTTTATTTTATCAGGATGGTTCTCTATATCAATTTTTACCCAATTGGCCATTAGATTTTTTGATTGAAAAAGCAATAGCTCCAATTCAGTTAAATGAGTAATACTTGGCTGATCTGTTTTATTTATCTGTTCAGTTGCCCTTTTATTTTTAGTAAGCATATAGCTACTAATTATTCCATATACACAAAATAAAAAGATGATCGAGAAGAAGCATAGAATTATTCTACCTCTGATTCCTTTAAATATATTACCTGATTTCATTACTTGTTAATCCAATTTTAGAAACTATGATTAGTCAACTATTTTAGCAAGCTTCTGCAATTCTGAAGAAATCTTTAATCCGTTTTCTGCTGCGTTCTTGTTAGAGATTTCGAATTTTACTTTACTATCCTCTTCAAAAAAATTTACAACAACACCATTTTTGATTGCTGATGGTGAATTGCTTACGACCAACACATGATGTTGTTTCGCTTTAGGGGCTATTTCTGAATATTTTGATGATTGATTCGACGGGACAAATAAAATCTGACACGCATCTACTTCAGCTACATTATGGATTTCTTTAACGACAACTTTCATCGAGCCAGCCATTTTCCCATTAAGAGCCATTGCTTCTGTGTTCATTGGAGATTTGCCAAATACACCTAAAACTATTTCTCCTCCTGGAGATGGCCACTGAGTATATTTAATAAAATGGAACATCAGACCTGAGTATACTTTGTATTCAGTTTGAGCCTCCGACTTCATACTGAATAACAGGGTAAAGGCCATAATTACAGCAAGTTTTGCTGTTCCCCAACTGATTTTCATGATTATTGAGCAATATTAAATAATTGTTTAAGACTGTTTTCCTAAATATGAAGGATTCAAAGTTAAATACGAACCGATTCTGTATAAGTTGTTAAAAAATCTCGAAAGAATTATATTTTTTCACTTACAGTTAAACGAAAGGTAAACTTTTGTTTAACTTCTTTTTTGACATGTATTTGGTTGTAAGTCAGCTTGATGTGGCGTTATGGTAGTGTAATATTTCTTTTGTCAGTCAGAGTAATATTCCAATTTGTAGACAAAATTGAGGGTTTTGCCGATTATAAATTAATGTTGTGCAATATTGTTTAAAATTTTTCCCAACTATCTTTTCGATCATTCCGTTAGAATCCTCCGAATGAAATTTTTCTCATAACAAATGCAAACAGCTCCGGAAATAGGAATAAATGACCTTAGAAAGCTAATTCAGACAATAACAGAAAGGTTTGATTATGATTTTTCAAGTTATTCTTCAGCTTCTTTCAAAAGAAGAATTCAACGTTTTATAGAAATCAAACGACTGGGATCTGTTGAAAACCTGGTTAATAAAATAATATCCGGAGAAATAAAGAAGAATGAGTTATTAACAGAAGTCTCAGTAAATGTAACTGAATTGTTCAGAGATCCGTCTTTCTGGAAGTATTTAAGAAAAGTGCTGCTAGAACAGAATTTTCCACAGAACATCAAAATATGGCAGGTAGGTAGCTCTTCCGGTGAGGAGATATATTCCTTGATGATACTATTAAATGACTTAAATCTGCTGAACAAAGCCGAAGTAATATCAACTGATTATAATACTGGGATAATTGAGAAAGCACAATCAGGGTTGATTCCTGTTAAAAGCATGGAGCTTAATACCAGTAATTTTGTTAAGACAGGTTATAAGGGAGAGTTAACAAATTACTTTATGCCAGAGGGCGATAATTTCAAGCTTAACAAAGACCTATTGAGTAAGATAAAATTTAAAGAGATAAATCTTGTCAAAGATTCACATAATGGATCGGTCGATATCATTTTATGCAGGAACATTCTTATTTATCATAACCCACAATTGCAAAATGATATATTAAAAAAATTCCATCAGTCATTAAATATGTCTGGCCTTCTAATACTGGGATCAAGAGAAACAATCGAATGGTCTGAAATAGCTCCCAAGTATACAATGCTTGGTCCCGAAGAAAGAATTTTTAGAAAGAATAAAGTGTAATCCGGCAATGAAAGACGTGGATCTAAACAGGAAATATAAAGCTATAGTTATAGGAGGATCAGCTGGAAGTTTTCAGGTTTTATGTAAGATATTAAACAAGCTTCCTGAAGATTTTTCGTTACCCATCTTTATATGCTGCCATCGGCTAAAACATATTAGAAATGGCCTTATTGAAGCTCTATCTATAAAAAGTATTAAAGAAGTAAAAGAGCCCGATCATAATGAACCTATCAAAAGAGGGAAAATATATCTGGCACCAGCTAATTATCATATGAATATTGAATTGGGTAACTATATTTCTCTATCCACTGAAGAAATGGTTAATAATTCAAGACCTGCAATAGATATAACCTTTGAGACCTGTGCATACGTTTATAAGGAAAAGCTTATCGGAATTTTATTAACAGGAGCAAATAAAGATGGAGCTCTAGGAATGAAAAAGGTTAAAGATTATGGTGGAATGACCATCATTCAGGATCCTGAGGAAAGCGTGATTGACACAATGCCAAAGGCAGCTATGAGTGTAACAAAAATAGATCATGTTATGAAGGTAGAAGAAATTATAAAGTTTTTAATAGAATTAAATAAAGTGACGCAGCTATGAAAATGATTTTATCTAAAATACATGCTCTGGCTAACTTATTGTTTATAGGTTTGGTAGTTTATTCAATTATCCTGTTTAGTAAGTTTTCCGGAGTTAATAATAATATCCTTTTAATTTTTTATTTAACACTTGCAGCAGGAATTATAAGCATAATTCTGAATTATGTTTTACTTAATACAAAGTCATTTAAGGAAGTTGTATATGTGGACAGACTTAAGAATGAATTTATAGTTGACAAGGAAGAAGAAATTTTAAGACAGGATCAGACCAATATTGTTGGTGAAGTAAAAAAAGAAATTGATGCTATCACAAATAGTAAAACTGGCGGTAAGGATAAAATGGATAAGGCTTTATCTGTAATATGTAATAAAATTAATGCTGGACAATCTGTACTATTTTTTAAAGATCAGGAAGAAAATAAATTAAAAAGGTATTCTTCATATGCATTGCCATTAGATTCATCAAATGATATTCAGTTTGCTGTTGGAGAAGGACTCGTAGGGTTAGTGGCCAAAGAAGGTAAGACTTTGATGATTGATGATCTTAAGGAAAGTTATATGATACCATTTTCCGGGTTAGGGTCAACCAAGTCTGTAGATGTTATGATTTTACCTTTGCTCAATAATGAGGAAATTATTGGAGTCTGGGAGATTTCACTGCTGAAGAAGGCAACTGAAAATGATAAAAACCTCATTCAAAACCTAACCACTTTACTGGGTGATTTTTTGGCACTCGAGACTCAGTATAATTAATATTTGAAAGTAGATCTTATGTTCAATAAAATAAAAATAAGTTTAGGCAGCAAGATAGTAATATTCACTACTTCCTTGGTGGCAGCTGCGTTATTGTTGATTTCTTATATTCAGTATTCTGTATTTGCCCAAATAGCTTCCGGGGCTTCAGCTGGAGGTAGAGTTCTGGAGGAATTTTCGGATGATTCGCGTTTATATCTGATCACGGCTTCTTTATTTATAGTTTTAGTTACTATAGTTCTTTCGTTTTATCTTGTAAGATATCTTACTCAGCCTATATTTTCATTGAAAGAGTATCTTAAACTAACAGAAGAAGGTATTCTTGCAAATGAAATTAACATTAACTCTGGTGATGAAATCGGAGAAATGGCTTCAATTACCAATAATATAGTCAGATCATTAAAACACACTGCACACTTTGCTCACACAATTGGTGAAGGTAATTTGAATACACAATTCAAACCTGCTAGTGAAAATGATGTATTAGGAAACTCTCTTCTGAACATGCAGAAAAACCTTATAAGTGCAGAGATCAGAGAGAAAGAAAGAAATTGGATTGTAAATGGTATTGCGGAGGTTGGTGAGATTCTGCGTAAGCATAATTCTATAGATCTTCTTAGCTATGATGTGATAAAATATCTTATAGGAAAAATAGGGGCAATTCAGGGCGCTTTTTATGTGATAGAAGATGATGATGAGAATGAATTTAAGAAGTCCATAGTGATGAAAAATCTCTATGCTTATAACAGAAAAAAATACAAGACTGTCAAATTTAAACTGGGAGAAGGATTGGTAGGTCAGGCAGCTATTGAAGGTGCCACCATTTTCAGAACTGAAATTCCTCAAGACTATTGTTCTATAACTTCCGGATTAATTATTGATAAGAAACCGGATTCAATTCTTATTGTTCCTCTGATAACTGAAGAGTTAACCTATGGTGTTGTAGAGTTTGCTTCGTTAAAAAAGTTTTCAAAAAGTGAAGTCAGATTTATTGAGGAGGTAGGGCCAATTCTAGCAAGAACTATCTTTAATATCCATGTGAATGAGCGCACACAAAGGCACCTTGAACAATCTCAAAAGATGAGTGCGGAACTTCAGCAGCAACAGGAAGAACTCAGACAAAATGCTGAAGAGATGAGAGCTACTCAGGAAGATCTTCAATTATCCAATGAAAAACTTGAAGAACAGATTGAAGAGGTGAACAAAACTCAGAAAAGAATGCAATCATTGCTTGAAAACGCATCTGAGGTGATTGCAATCTATGAGAAGAATATGGTCTTAAGGTATGTGAGTCCATCTGTAAAGAGGATCTTAGGAATTGATTCTTCTGACCTCGTAAATAAAAAAGATGAAGCCCACATATATGAAGAAGACAGAACGGCATATAAAGCTATGTTTGATGAACTTCTTGCTGATCCGGAAAAATCTATTACAATTCAATACAGGTTTATAAAAGATAATGGTGAATTGATATGGCTTGAAGCAACAGGTAAAAATCTTTTATCAGATAGCGCTGTAGGTGGTATTATACTTAATTCACGTGATATTACAGTGAAGAGGAAGGCCGAGATGGAAGAGCGTATGAGGAAAAATATGCAGGCACTTTCAGAAAACTCTCCTGATCTTATTACTCGATTGAACTGTGATGGAGTGATTACTTATACTAACCCTGTCATTGAAAACTATACAGGTTTAAAACCTTCGGAGTTTATGAATCAATCTCTGGAAACTGTTAGTTCTCAAAATGGAATAGTAGGTGTATGGAAAGAAATTCTTCAGAATGTAATCAGTACTGAAAATAAGCTTCACCTTGAAACGAATTATAATTCACATATTGGTGAAAGAGTAATGCAGATCAATGCAATTCCTGAGTATAACGAAAATAATCTGGAGTCTGTACTTGTTGTCTCTCACGATATCACAGAAATGAAGCTTATAGAAAGAGAAATTCAGGCTAAGAACAGGAGCATTCATGAGAGTATAACCTATTCAAAAAGAATCCAGAATGCTATTATTCCAGATAGTAAATCTATTCAGAAAACCCTTCCTGGTTCATTTATACTATACAAACCAAGAGATATTGTAAGTGGGGACTTTCCATGGTATATGGAAAAAGATGACTCTGTATTTATATCTGTTGTTGATTGTACAGGGCATGGCGTACCTGGAGCTATGTTGTCTCTGGTGGGATATTTCCAGCTTAATAATATCGTGGAAATGTGTTCCGGATTAAATTCAGGGGCTATATTGGATGAGTTTGACAGAAAAGTTAATGAAACGCTTATCAAAGATACTAATGAAGAAAATATCAAGGACGGAATGGATATAGCGTTTTGTAAAATCGATTTGTCTAAGAATATCGTAGAATATGCCGGTGCTCACAGATCATTATATCATATTTCTGATGGAGAATTAACAGAATATAAAGGTGATAAATGGGCTATTGGCGGAGGGGTCTATAAAAATCAGACTCAGTTTACCAACCATAAGATAAAGATGAAAACAGGTGATATGGTTTTCTTCTTCTCTGATGGATTCCCTGATCAGTTTGGTGGACCTCAAAACAGAAAACTTGGTACTGTGAAGATCAAAGATGCTATCATGAATAATAAAAACGAATCTATGGCTGCAATACATGATGCTTTAAACTTTGAGTTTGAATCATGGAAAGGGGAGCATAAACAGACCGATGACGTTCTTTTAATTGGTATTAAATTTTAATAATTTTTCTAGAGTTTTAATTAAAGTAGAAACTAACTGCGTATGAATTATATTTATAATATTCACAAAACTATGGTAGAAGAAAATATCATACTTGTTTATGAAGGGGAGTTTACCCAGGAAATAACAAAGGCTGTATTATCTATGGCCGAAAAAAAGCTTGATTCTAAAGGAGAAGAGGGTAATATCAAAAGAAAAGTATTCAATGTAATGGTTGAATGCCTTCAGAATATATGTAAACATTCTGAAACGCTATCGTTACCAAATGAAAAGAAGGCTATTTTTATGATTGGTTCCGAAGAGGACTGCTATATCATTACTTCAGGTAACATGATTGCCAACAAGGATATTCAAGGTTTATCAGAAAAGCTCGAAAAGATTAATAGTCTTGATAAAGAAGGATTGAAGAACTTCTATAAAGAATTAATTCAGAATAATGAAATGTCAGATAAAGGTGGTGCAGGATTAGGATTTGTTGATATTGCAAGGAAATCAGGGCAGAAACTTGAGTATAATTTTGAGAAGGTAGATGCTGATTATTCTTTCTTTTCTTTTAAATCTAAAATTGCAAGAATCAGCGAATAAATAAATCCTTTTTCTTATTTAACCCTATTTGATAATCTTTCTAAAATTATGGATATTTTGAATATAAGCGGAACCGAAGATACTCCTGCTGTTACATTAGACAAATCTAAAGGAGTATTTGAAATTTCCGGACGCTCACTTCCGGAAGATGCAGCCGGTTTTTTTAAGCCAGTACTAGGCTGGATCGAAGCATATAAAGATCAATCTAATCCAGCTACTAACCTTCAGGTTAAACTGGAATATTTTAATACAGCATCTTCTAAGTTGATATTGGATATTTTAACAAAGTTTGAAAAAATCCAGGGATCTAAGATTATCTGGTATCATTTCTCTGATGATGAAGATATGAAAGAGGCGGGACAAGAGTTCTCAGAGCTTGTAGAAATCCCTTTCGAGTTTAAAGCTATGTAGGTCAAAGAGTGGGATAAATACCCGCTCTTAATCTACTTTATTTTTTTTACTTCAAGTTATTTGCTTTTGGGCAACGATTTAACTGATTTTATACTTTCGCTTATATCATATACTTTATTAATTTGAGCACGCTCAAGTATACTGCTGCCAATAGCTGATCTGTATCCTCCTGCGCAATGCACTGTAATAGGCTTTCCTAACGGGATCAATTGAATATTTTCCCTAAGTTTGTTAAGTGGAATGTTTATGGAGTTTGAAAAATACTTTTCTGATGCTACCTCGTTTACATCTCTCACATCCACAATAGTGTACTGATCTTCTGTTTTGATTACGTCTTCAGCATCTAACTTTTCTGATTTACTACCTGAAGGTTCATGCATGACCAGAACTCCCTTTATTTTAGATTCGTATCCTATTTTAGCGGACTTAAAAAGTACATTTTGAAGAGTTTGATTATCGCTTGCTATTAGATAATATGTTTCATCAGGACTGATTATGGATCCTAACCATGTTTCGAATTTTCCACCATCAGGAATATTAATAGCTCCTTTAACATGTCCAGCCCTGAATAGGTCGGAACTTCTGGTATCTATTATTAAAGCGTCATTCGTAATTTCATTGATGCTATTCATATAATTAACTTTATCCAGGCTTTCACTCAGTTTGGGAGCGCCAAGTTTGTTAATGATGACATCATATGGAAAATATTTCGGAATAAATGGCTGATTCTCCAGAATTAATTTAATAAACTCAGACTCACTCATGGGTTTTAGGGCATAATTTTCTTTTTTTTGATTACCCAAAGTGTCGGAAAGATTTCCGCTTATTGATTTTCCACAGAGCGATCCAGGTCCATGTGCCGGATATATGATTGTGTGATCAGGTAATTTTAAAATTTTATCATGAAGTGAATGATATAAATCACCTGCCAGTTTTTCTTTTAATGTGGTGCTGTCTTTAGATGTCTCTCTCAAATCAGGTCTTCCCACATCCCCAATAAAAAGCGTGTCTCCGGTAAATAGAGCATAAGGATTCCCTGTTTCGTCTTCAAGCAATACTGAAATGCTGTCAGGAGAGTGACCTGGGGTATTGATGGCTCTTAACTTTACTGCTCCGATTTTAATCTCATCACCATCATCAAAAGTTGTATGTTCATAATTAACATTTGATAATTTACTCGTATAGACTTTCACTTGATGCAACAAAAATTCTCCATGACTGCTTATAAAATCAGCATGAGGATGAGTTTCAATAACAGCTTTGATTTTAGCATTATAAGTATTTTCTAATTGGATAAATGGAGAAGTGTTTCTTGCTGGGTCAATGAGGGCTATTTCTCCTTCACTTATGATAGCGTAAGTAAGCTGTGCAAGACCTTTATCAAAAAAACTTTCTATTTGCATTCGTTAAATTTTTAGTAATGAAAAATTGTTCATTCTTAACCGGTAAGTGTCTGCGATGTTAATAATTAAGATAAATGTTTTTTACTATTATCTAATTACTGTTACATCTCCTGTTTTAGTCTGGCTTTTAGATCCGCCGATGCTTTCTCCTGCATAAGTGAGCTTCCAGATATATGCTCCTTCCTGAACTGTTTTTCCTCTATAATCTCCGTTCCAGGAATTGGATATGGAATCTGAAACAAAGATTAATTCTCCCCATTGATCAAATATTTCAAGTCGATAAGAGATGATGTTAGCCCCTGAAATTTTGAATTCATCGTTATTCCCATCTCCATTTGGTGAAAAAATATTAGGAACAAAGACTCTGGCTTCACAGATGTCTTGAACAAATGTACTTGCAGTACTTTCACACCCATGTTCACTTTTAGCTGTTAAGGAATATATACCCTCTGTAAATACAGTTATTGACTGTGTGGTCTGATTAGAAGGTAGCCAAAGGTAACTATTGGCTATTCCTCCATCAAGAATCACGGAGTCTCCGTTTTCACTGCATAATGCATAAACCGGATTTAAACTGATATCCGGAGCTTCCTCAAATTCTATCTTGATTGTATCGCTTCCCTGGCATTGATCTTTGTATATGGATACGCTGTAGGTTCCTGATATTGTTGGATGAATCTGACGATTAATTTCGCCGGATGACCATTTATACTGAAAGCCTGAAGGTACTGCTCCTGCATCTATTACAGGATTGGAGCCTTGACAATAGGCGGTATCAGGACCTAATGAAACTATAGGAGGGGTGATAAAAATAATATTTATCAGATCTGATTTTTGACATATGCCACCATTGCTTACTGTTACAGAGTAAGTTCCGGAAGTTCTCGCTACTATACTTTGCAAAGTAGCTCCCGTTGACCATGAATGTGTCAATCCCGGATTCCCTGCATCCAGTTGAATGGAGTCTCCTGTACATAATGTTTTATCAGCACCTAAGTCAAATGAATTAACAGGTGCGAAAGTAACTGTTGCTGTAGCAGTGTTTATGCATCCTGCTCTGCTGACTTCCACTAGATATGTTCCGGAAGTATCTGTATTAATAAAAGAAGATGTAGCACCCGTATTCCATTGGTAAGATAAACCTGAACCGCCTATTGTAGCATCGAGTTTGTAGGTGATAGGATCACAAATAATGGTATCTTTAATTTGCGGTGCAGGAGGCGTCTCTACAATTGTCAATGTTCTGAACATTGTTGTATCTCCACATGCATATATGGCTTTTACTGATACAGTATATGTTCCGGGGCCGGGATATGTATGTGTGATAGTTTGCCCGGTTCCTGTTTGTCCATCACCAAAATTCCATGTCCAGGTAAATACAGTGTCAGGCGCATTCGCCTGAAATAAAGTTATGGAACCTGAACAAGTATCTGCATAAGCAAGATTCCAGTCAGATGTATTAAAGTAGTTGGATACAAAATTAGGCAGGCCTGTATTGCTATTTGTACCAAGGTCTATGGACTTATGCTGATAGTCTACATCCGTACTGTCCAAGGTAGGATCATTAATCACTCCAAGAAATCCACTTCCGGAGCCTTTTAAAGCTACATAGATTTTTCCGTCGGGTCCAATCTGCAGGGCTTCATAGGAAGCAGAAGGATCAGTACTGATAGTAACCTGAGAAGTTTCAATTTCAGCAGATGTCGCTTTAGTCAGATTATATTGATAAAGATGACCATCCCCGTTAGTGCTTACATAAAGTTTGTTGTTATCATCAGAAAATTCCAGACCAAAAGGATTGGTAATATTGGTGATCGTATCACTGATGGTCAGTTGACCTGTATTTGTATTAAAATCAAATATTTCAACTCTGTTTTGTTCAGTCAAAGCAACAGCTACTTTGGTTCCGTCTTTCGAAAACTTCATATAGCCCTGACCATTTGTTTGCACAGTACCTGTAGAAGAAATTACTGGTGTAGAAGAGAAGCCGTTATTTCCGATTTTATAGGATATGAAATTATTTGAATTAAGTTCATGTGCTACAACCCAAAAATTACCCTGATCATCTTTCATGCCTGATAACTTATTGGCAACAGGATTGGAAAGGGGAACATTGACGTTGGTGACTCTTCCTTCTCCATTGTTAAAAGATAAATCAACGGTGGTATAGCTTAGTCCGGTTGTAGGGTTTACCGTGAAAACATAATAAATATTGTTTGCTCGAGGATCAGGAACTATTATAGCTGATTGAGAGGAGTCTGAGTTTCCTTTTAATCCAGTTCCACCCTGCATTAACTTATTGTCTTTGGTATAGATATTTATTCCATCTGTATAAAATAATAGGTTTCCTGAAGGGTCTGATATGGACGCACTTCCACCATTCGTGCTATTGACATTTGTATTGGTTACGGATGGAGGATTGTCATTGAAGTTTAATCCTGCATTATTTCCGAATTGCCAGTTATAATCTCCTTTATTTCCCTGTCCCCAGAATCGAATTGTCACTGTGTCTGATGTATAACAGCCATTCTGATAAACTTTTACCCAATATTTCCCTGCACTCATAAGTGTATCAATCTGAGTGGTGTCACCATCAGACCATTTGTAACTTAAGCCAGGTATCCCTGCATCAATAAGGTATGGAGCATCACAGACAACTGTATCTTTCAGGTTTAAAGTTAAGGGAGGATTAGGATTGTTCTGAATTAAAATGTCTCTGGTAATAGTAGCAGGATTTCCACAAGTGTCAGTGAATGAGAATGTAACTGTATAAGTTGTATTTGTCTGAGAGAATGTATGAGTGGGATAAGCACCAAATGCTGTATTTTGAGTTCCGGAAGCAGGGTCTCCAAAGTTCCAGCTCCAGGTGGTAGTATCACCAACCCCAATGCCAGTGAATTGGGTTAAATTACTAAAGCATGTATCTCTATAGGTAAATCCAGCATTGGCAGGAATACACTGAGCATTTGCAGTAGCAATATTAATTAATTGGGTGCAAATGAATATTAATAATAAAACTCTCATCCCTTCGATTATTTATATTCCCAATATCTTTTCTGGTAATCAATTTTAAGCTGAAATGTAATTCAGAATGAATGATGATTATCTTTCTGATTTTGAGTTAGACAGAAACTATCATTTCCTTTACCTCCCTCTAAAATCAATATTTCCGGGAAGCATGAAAGAATTTATAATAAAAGAAAAACTAAACAGAGGCAATAAGGTTTGATTTATTAAATGAAGATTACTATACAATTAGTTTTGTTTATTTCGATAATTAATGCATGTGTTTCGTATGCACAGGATGTACAATTTTCTCAGTTTTATAATGCACCATTGTATTTAAATCCTGCATTTGCTGGAACAAGTCACTCTTCTAGGGCCATACTTAATTATAGAAATCAGTGGCCTACTGCCGGCAAACCTTTTATAACCTATGCTGCATCGTTCGATCATTTTTTCTCCAGGTATTCAAGTGGAGTAGGATTGATGGTAATGCAGAATAAAGAAGGAACATCAAAACTTAAATCGACAGAGATATCCGGATTTTATTCTTATCATATCGGATTAAATGAAACATGGACATTGATTCCCGCATTGCAGGCTACGTTTGTTCAGCAAAATATTGATTATTCAAAAGTTATATTTCCGGATCAGTATGATAACAATGGGCTTATAGGAGGTACCAATGAACCACTGAATTTATCAAAAAGAAATTACTTTGATTTCTCCTCAGGTGGGTTGCTATATTCAGAAGTATTCTGGTTTGGATTTGCATACCATCACATAAACAGGCCACGTCAATCTTTTTTAGATGATAGCAGCAGACTACCTTCCGAATTGAACTTTCATGCAGGAGCGAGGATCCCGATAGCCAGCAGTGAGAGAGGTAGATCTACACGGATTAAATACAAGGAGAAAGCCTTTATACCATCCATTCTTTATAAAACTCAGGGCAAATTTGACCAATTGGATCTTGGTCTGAATATTTTACTGGAACCAGTACAGTTTGGAATTTGGTACAGAGGACTTCCTGTAAAACAGTATGAGTCTGGTTTGACGAATGCAGAAGCAGTTATAGGGCTGATAGGAGTGGTGTTTAATGGATTTAGTTTTTGTTATAGTTATGATTATGTTGTATCAAGACTTAACAAAAGAACTGGGGGCGCACATGAAATTTCTTTAACCTACATATTTGGTGGAGATGATTCAAAAGGGAAGAAGAAAACTAAATATAAAAGACTTCCATGTCCTTCATTTTATAAGTTGTAAATATTTTCTTCCGAATAATTTTAGTGTAAATTTCAGTTTTTTATCCACCAAAATCATGCTTCTGACAAATAAAGTTTAAACTATAGAAAAAAAACACGTAATTAGAGTCTGTATTTTAGTTTAAATTTTAACGTAATTTTTAGAAATGGATCAGAATAAAGTTGATTTGTTTGTTGCTTCAATGCACGAAAAGTTTCCTACAGAAAAGCTTGCACTTATTAGAGAACAACTATCAGAACTGGATAACAGTAAACTTTCTGTTATACAGTCTATTCCATACAAGGACCCTACGACACTATTGATTATATCAATTTTTCTGGGTGGGTTAGGAGTTGACAGATTTATGCTTGGTCAGACGGGTCTTGGTGTTGCCAAGTTACTCACTTGCGGTGGTATGGGAATCTGGGCATTAATAGATTTGTTTTTAATTATGGGTAAAACAAGGGAAGTAAATTATACTAAGTTTTCTCAGTTTGCTGTATAAGGCCCTTAATAATTTCTACATTAAATACCTGCTGGCAATTTTTTCAATTGTTGGCGGGTATTTGTTTTTATTCCTGTTTGACCGCTTCAATAATCATCAGCATACTACTCTTTGTATTTTCAAATTAACCACTGGTATTCCTTGTCCGGGTTGTGGAATGGGAAGGGCTACGCTTGAACTAATAAGGGGAAATTTTGCAGAGGCATATCATTATAACATTATGAGTATTCCCTTCTCAATTTTGATTATAATTGCCCTTGTGTGGATGTGTATTGATCTGTTCAATTCCAAAGAAACCTTTTTTGTCTTTATCAGCAAGGACATGAAATTTTCCTATAAAGTTTTAATTGTGGTAGTTCTTATTGTGGACTGGGTGATGAATATTATCAGAGGGGGATAATTTTTTAATAAAACTATAGTCAATTAAATTATCTCTTTCTTAATATTTTCTGAAAGTCAACTTTAGGTATTATCCGGGGAATTGGTTTTGGTGATATGTTGTAAGTGTCTGTTTTATAGTTTTTTTTGATCGTTATTTTCCCACAAAATGCGCAGAGAAAAGAGCTTGATTTACCTTTCTGTGTTACAATTTTTCTTATTTAAGTTTGGTGTTTTTAATGAATAAATTGCACCTTTTGCATAGTTGACTAATTCAGCTAAAAAAATTAACCCTAATCTAAATTTAACACGATTGAATCCTATGGAATTACCCATTTTAAAAAAGCCCACAGACCGGCTAGAAGTCATCGATGTATTAAGAGGAATTGCTTTGTTCGGACTTTTCTCCGTTCACATGCAGGAGCATTTTGAGTTGTTTCTATTTCCTGAATCAAAATCCGAGATCTTAAAATCGTTGGATAAAGGTATTAAAGAAGTTGTTTATTTTCTCTTTGCCGGAAAAGCATACGCGCTATTTGCTTTCCTTTTCGGATTAAGCTTTTTTATTCAGATGAAAAGGCAGGCAGATAAAGGAATTGATTTTAAAGGACGTTTTCTTTGGAGGCTTATTGTTTTAGGTATAATAGGATGGTTTCATAGTTTAATATATTCTGGTGATATCCTCACTTTTTTCTTCGTCATGGGATTTGTGTTGTTACTACTGGATAAATTACCATCGTGGGTTTTAATTGTTCTCGCAATTTTTTTCCTTTTGCAATTGCCGTTTGTTTTAATAGCGATAGGTAAATCGATCAGTCAGGATTTTCAGCGGAATCCATTACTTAATACAATGGATGCTATCTTTAAGTCCAGCGCTCCGGTTTTTTCCCAAGGCAGCTTTACCGAAGTAATTTCATTTAATATTTTTGAAGCTCAAAAATCCAAATGGTTATTCATGTTTTTGTATGGAAGAGTATTTCAGACATTGGGCTTGTTTATGATTGGCATTGTAATCGGAAGAAGTGGTTTTTTTAGGACAATTGAAAGCTACAGGAAACATTGCAAACGTGCATTAATATATGCATCTGTTGTATTTTTGCCGTTATTTATTTTTAACCGATTCTATCTGCCAGAAATTTCAGCTGATAAAGTTATCATTGAAGCATGGACTATTATACTGTCTTCTTATGCAAACTTTGCGTTTGTTGTGATAATCTTTACTGGTTTTATTTTGCTTTACCAGATCGAGGCCATAAGGAAAAGGATGGATATACTTAAGTATATAGGAAGGATGAGTCTAACAACTTATGTTATGCAATCAGTAGTCTGGGTTCCGCTCATCTATGGATACGGAGCAGGATTGTATGATGATATTGGTTTCTTTTACAGTTTTCTTTTGGGTGTACTCTTCTTTACCATTCAGGTAAATTTCAGCAAGTGGTGGATGAAGAGGTACCATTATGGACCAATGGAATGGCTTTGGCGGTCCGCTACTTTCCTATCTGTTCAGGATGTACCAATGAGAAAGGAACTTGTTCAGAGTTAGTTTGCTATTACAGCTAAAGACCTGTAGTTATTTGCAGGTCTTTAGCTTATATATTTTTTATTCGGGGTAAATAAGGAGCAGTTAGACAGATTAGATAATTGGTGAGTTACTGATCTTCATTTCATTCAGATCCAGTTGTAATTCTGCTTTTCTTATTTCCTTATCACTGAAGAATTTTTCTTTCCGCAATTCAAATAGTTCCAAACGCTGTGCAGCGTAGATATCCAAAAGGATTTTTCGATAATCTTCGACTTTTTCAATCTGAGTTGTATCGCATTCTAAAGAGGCAAGTCTTTGTTGCGAGGAAGCTATTTCATGTTCTAGATTTGCTTTCAAGATACTTACCAATTCGTTTTCCTGTATTTCCAGAGCGTATTTATCGCATAGACGGCTAAGGGCAGCATTAGATAACCTTAAATTTATTCCGGTCTGTTGCTCATCTTCCGGAACGATATCCTCGATTTCTTTTATATCAATGAGTTTAATGACCAAAGGCAATGTAAGTCCTTGTACTACAAGTGTGACAAGAATTGTTATGAATGTGATAAAGATAATCAGATTGCGATGAGGGAAAGGAGTACCATCGTACATAAGAATAGGGATAGACAAAGCAGTAGCGAGGGATACGACTCCGCGCATCCCAGCCCAGCTAATGACTAAAGGGTTTTTCCACCCCGGATTAGGCTCTTTACGAACTTCTGCACTAAGCCAGCGAGGAATGTGAGTGGCCGGAAATACCCATAGAAATCTGAGTAATATGATTATGCCACTGATTATTAAACCATATTTTACTCCCTGAGCAATTGAATATTCCCCCAATCCATTGATTATTTCCGGAAGTTCAAGGCCTATCAGAATAAATATAACGGCGTTCATCACAAATATCATGGTTGTCCAGACACCAAGCATACTGATGCGTGTAGTGGCAGTGCTGAAAACTTTATGTGATCGGTAAGATAAAAAGAGCCCACCGCTCACCACGGCCATTACTCCTGAAAAGTGGAACTGTTCTGCAGTAAGGAAGAGAATATATGGTGTCATTACTGTTAATGCCACATCTATTGCAGGTGTTGTCGGCAGAAAACGATGAATGAAATACATGATATGAGCGCCAGCAAGCCCCAACACAACACCCATAGTAGCAACAAGGATGAATTGACTGGCAGCTGCCTGAAATGAAAAGGTTCCGGTAAGTATGGCTGCCAGTGCGAAGCGGAAAACAATCAGCGATGATGCATCATTGATAAGACTTTCTCCTTCAAGAGTAGTTAATACTCTTTTAGGTACTTCAAGACCTTTTAGTACAGTCGTTGCGGCCACTGCATCAGGAGGAGATATGATGCCTCCCAGCAGAAATCCAAGTGCTAGGGTAAAGCTGGGTATTATACTGCTTGAAAAGTAAGCCACTAATGTACTTGTAAAAAACACAAGTCCAAAAGCGAGCAGGGTGATAGGACGTTTCCATTTCCAGAAATCTTTCCAGGAAGTGTACCAGGCAGCCTCATAAAGCAAAGGAGGCAGGAAAATCAAAAAGACAAGATCAGGTTTTAATTTAATGATTGGAATGCCCGGAATAAAACTGATTACCAGACCAGCCAGTACAAGAAATATTGGATAGGCAATTTTTATCTTTTGTGCCAACATCACAAGCAGAAAAACTGCGAACAGAAGACTGAGTATAAGTAATAAGTTGTTATGCACTTTAAATATATTTCTTTAATACTCTGAGAATTATATATTGTTAATCCTCCTCTGGTAATAATAGAACCAGGAAATCGATGACTAGAGAAGTGACTTGCCCTTCTTGATCTATTCCCCAATAAGCAGGGTATACACCATCTCCATAGCCAGATTGGAACATCGTTAAATTTAATTCCGAACCTGGCAATTTGAAATTGATCCAGTTTCCATAGTCTTGTGGGTTATTTTGGTCGACAGCATTTTTCTTGAATTCAGCTGCGAAGAAGTCGTCATAGATATTTCCATCAGGATTCTTTTGAACAAAGGATTCTATAAACTTATCGTATTCAAGAGCAGCTTCATAATCCATAAAACCTCCTAGTCCAGCATCTACAGGAAACCCGAAAAAGTCACCCTTTTCCTTTAATTCATTAATATCATCATCATTCCTAAGAGCGAGAACCCATTTTTCAGCCTTTTTGTTGCTTAGTTCTAATTTGGCCACTGCATAGCGCTCTCCGGCATTTTCTTTCTTTGCTATGTAGATTTTTACAGGATAGTTTCCAGGGTTTATTTTTTTGCTTAATGGAACTATATCGTGAAATACAAGCGGATCGCAAACGACAATTTCGCCGCTGGGTGCTGAGAGATTACCTATTTCTAAAAGTTCGACAGGTGTTCCTTGTACTTCATTGTTTTCAAAGATGATGTTGTAATCAGCGTGAGATAAAAATTCCATAAATTTTTAATGTATTTTTGTTTGATCAAAAATATAAAATCGAAGGAGGAATACAAGGGGATTACCAAAAGGGAATGTTTGATGTTCTTTGATTTTGAATAAATTATGTCGATATAAAATTGAGTCCCTGCCCCGCAGAATTTATTGTGAGAAAAAAAATAGAGTTCATCTATAAGAAGGATATCACTCATGCTTATCCTATTTTTATTGAATTGTGGTTATCATAACTTCAATTGATCATTCATTCTAAATAAAAAAAGGAATTATATTTTAAAGAATATGAGGTTACCTATCTTCTTAAATTAGAATATATTCCAGTTTTTCAGTAATCCTTATGTCCCAGGATAAATTAAAATTGTTTCTCCAAACTTTGGAGGAAAAGGGTATTTATATAAGTAAAGAAGATATAAAGACCGTTTCTGATCGCACGCGGTCAGTTTCAATAGAAAAAGGTACCACTTTTATGAAACAGGGAGTGCCTGTTAAAAGACTTTATTTTTTGATTAGCGGAACTGTCAGGCTGTATGTAGATCATAGAACGCATGAAACAACAATGGATTTCATTTCCTGGAATGAGTTTGTGTCCACTTTTGTATATGTGCAGAGTGAGGTCCCGTCTACAGTTGCACTTGATGCATTAACCGAGGTAAACGCTCTCTTCTGGGAGAAAGGTGATATTGTCTTTCTTAAAAAACATACAAAGGTATTTAACGACATTGAAAATGTCATGCTGGATAGTTTGCTGCAATGGAATCTGCGAAGAGAAATAGATTTCAGAAACCTTAGTCCTGAAGAAAGATATTTAAAGCTTTATGAAAATCAGCCAAGAGTAGTCCAGAAAGTGCCACTGAAATACATTGCTTCTTATCTTGGTATACATCAGGATAGCCTGAGTCGGATCCGAAAAAAAATTATTATGAAAGGTGCTTAACTACAAATATTTATCCTGATTGTAACCCCTGAAAATCTGACCAGGGTCAGGATTTAATAAGTTTTTCATATTTTACTTTGCTGAAAGTTTATGTGTTCTTTTTAATTTAATTTTTATTCAAATTATACTCTATGAAATTGATTTATAAGGCTATTGCAGCATGCAATATGCTGATTTGTACAGCAAATGCTCAGGAAAATGTATTTAAACCATCGAAAGAAGCGGTTTATCATAAAGCTAACGATGAGTGGAAATTGACAAGTCTTTACCAGTATACATACAATGAATATGGTAATGAGGTAACAAAAGTATATAAGAATGGTGATGAAGTTCCTGTCTCTAAAGATTCCCTTGTATATTCACCAAATAAAAATGTTATTGAGCATTATGTATATTTATGGGATCCTAATTTAAAAAAATGGAAGCCTTCTAAGAAAGATACTAAATGCTATTTTGAGAATGGAGAAACTTGCGGGCTTGCTAGCTATATTTATTCAAACGGATGGGAGTTAAATTCCGCTTTGGAAAGCGTTCGGTCTTACCCTCAGGCAGATGAGGAAGAGGTGAAGTCGAGATTGTTTGATAGTCGTACCAAACAATGGAACGATCAGACCAAGTACCTTATTAAATATGATTCTGAAAGAAAAAAATTAAGCAAGACCTATTCATTTGTTGATCCGGAGACTAAGCTCTGGACTTATTTATCAAGGATCTCCTATAACGGTTGGCTGGATTATGAAAATGAAATTCCAGCAAAAAGTGTATCGGAAGATTACCAGAATGATGTTTGGGTAGTGCTGGATTCGAGTTCGTTTGAGGAGTTTCAGGATCTTTGGATCGAGACCAGAAAGATCTATAATCCTGATAAAAGCCTGAAAGAAATAGTAAGGATTTCAAATTCAAAAGACGGAAATTTCAGGGAGGTCATGAAAGCGCATGAACCAGGGTGGTTGTTAATTTCATCTTATGATAAAACTGATTTAAAAACTAGAACAATCTTTAATGATTTTGAAGGGGATGAATTGCAATATACAGACAAATCAGAACATGATTTTGAAAAAGGTAAGGTTGTTCATAGTATCTATAGTACTACTGCCGGAAGCGGAGAGATTACAGAATATACAGAAGAGGATCATGAATTGATTTATGATGATACAGAGAACCTATTGGAAGATATTTTCAGCTTTAGGTTAGAACCCTCGGCTGCATACAGGGAATATAAGAAAATAGTGTATTCCGAGTATGTAGAAGTCGGAGAAGTTACTGGTATTGTAAATAAAGGAAATAAAGAGTCCGTTGTTTATCCAAATCCCGGCAATGGTGTATTTAATATCAAAAGTCTGAAAGCAGGTGATCAAATGGTCGTCTCAAATACATCAGGTATAACAGTTTTTGAATCCGGATCTTTACAGGATAAAGTGGATCTTTCTCATCTGACTTCAGGTGTTTATTTAGTAAAAATCATTAACAATGAAACAGTCATCAGTGACAAACTGGTTATTGAGTAAAAGGTAAATAGTGTGTTTTAGCAACAAAGCCAGATTTAGAAAGTCTGGCTTTTTGCTTATAAGAGATTCTCAATTTTATTATCAGATAGAGATATACTATTATGACTATTTAGGGCATTTCGAATCCTATCGTACAATTTTAATAATATGAAAAGAATATTTTTTATCAGTAGGACAATCGGATATTTGGTATTCTCAGGCTGCAAAAAGATCAATGTGCTAAGTAGATAGAATAAATTATTCCATTTTGGAGTTTAATTTATTGGGTTGTTTTTTTTATATGGTATTGTATTTCAGTGTTTTTGTGTTGGTGGTGGATAATATTTATCCATCTAATAAAATTTTTTCTGCATTTTTATAGAACATTTTTAAAAGTCATACGCCCTCACTGAGGATATGGACGAAAAAGAACTTATTCAGGCCTGTAAACAGCGTTCCATTTTTGCGCAGCGGTTATTATATACCAGATATGCACCCTTGTTAAGGGGAGTTTGTGTTCGGTATTTAAAAAATTCCGATGATGTAAGCGATGTTTTGCAGGAGGGTTTTATTGAAATTTTTAAGTGCCTGGATCAGTATAAGGGCGAAGGATCCTTTGTGGGATGGCTTAAGCGGGTCATGATTCATTCTGCTATTGATTTTATAAGAAAGAATAAAAAGCACAGATTGGAGGAGGTCGAAGAAGAAAAAGATTTGGCTGAAGATTCTTTTGACGAAGCCGAATACCTTAAACTACTCGATATGCCCGGTTATGAAGTACACATGTTAAAAGCTTTGCACAGTCTTCCACAGATTCTTTCCACTGTGTTCAGCATGTTCTATGTCGATGAGCTTAGTCATAAAGAGATTTCTTCATTGCTTGAGATAGATGAGATCACTTCGAGAACAAGGCTTAACCGTGCAAAGAAATTATTAAAAGAATATTTGTTGAATTTATTAAAATCTACCCAGGGCTATGCGCGATCCAATTAAAGACATGTATAAAACAGTCTTTGATGATTATACAGTCAATAAAGACGGAGGTGAGTGGGAGGCTATGGAAAGCCGTATCCAGCAGCAAAATTTTCTTCATTTCAGATGGGCACAGTTTAATATATATTATGCTGTTTCTATCATAATAACTTTATTTCTTAGTTCTGCTATGGCCGGACATTATTTTTATTCCAATTATGTGAATAAAGGTTTTGTTGAAAAAACTGAGGTCCTTCAGCATATTCGGGAAGATAAGACTTTGGTCATAAGTGAGTCTACAACTAAACACTCACTCAAAGAGAGAGCAGAGGTAAAGTTATCCGGAGTAACTTCCGTTTCTGCTGATCAAAAGCAGAATAAGACTTCAACCTCTTCATTCTCACAAGCTCAACATGAGGGGAGCATCGCAAAACCTGAGAATAAAATATCGGAACAGGATTTAAATTTTTCCGAAAATATTCCTGCTGAATCAGCAAAAGATCCATTCATCAAGGTTCAGAAAGTTGTGATAGTAAAACAAGATACTATTCATAAAGTGGACACTATTAAAACGAAAGGAAGATTTTGGAAAAGACATTAAAAGTTTTCTACTTCATTCTTTTCATTTGTTTCTTTATGAATTCTTCTGCAATTGCTCAAAGAGATACAGTTGTTGTGTTTGATACGATCTATGAAGTGAAAGAGCCTGTGGTAATTACTCATGAATATATCAGCTCTTCCGGGAAACAATTAAACAGGCTAAGACTTAGCAAGCTATATGCCGCGGCAGGATACAGCTGGGATTCCTACAAAGACAAGAATATAGAAAGCGGCCATTCCAGAATTGCTTCAATTGGTGGAAGTATTTGGTTGTCTAAAATTTTCTTCGCTGAAATTGGATTTAATTATCAGGCAGGAAAAGCAAAATATCATAGTAATGTGAGTAATAGATACACCAAAGAATCTACTTATATAGAATATGATACTATAGGCAGTTATATTCATACTGTTGATGGGGTTTCTACTGAAGTTCCTATTGTTGATGAGTTTGTAAGAACAAGGACCGACACTTTAGTTTCCATTGGTCGTGTAATTTATAATAAACAGATCAGATCTATATGTATTCCGATTTCTTTTGGTTATATGTATTCAATGAATAGGTTTTATTGCAGTTTGCTTGCTCAGGTAGCTCCTTCATTTGTTTCTGTAAGTAATGATGGAGATGGTAACAAAAGTCGTGAGAAACAGCTTAGGTTAGGTGCTGGTACAGAGTTGGGATTAAAGCTGACCGGATCAGTTGCAATTGCTGCACGTTATATGTGGCAAAGTCAATTTCAAAATAAGGTATCAGATAAAGATCTTTCCGGTCAACAACATCAGGTTTTATTTTTATTAAATTATTTTTTCTAAAACTATAGAACGTTATTAAACTTTATCGCCTTATCAATGAAAACGTTTTCAGTTTAACTTTTTAAACCTTATAAAATGAAAAACATGAAAAAATTTATATTGACTTTGGTGTTCATTGTTAATACACTTCTATGTTACAGTGGATCTATATATTTACTCGATCAAACAAATCACAGCGGTATCAGTGTGGAGGTGTGGAGATATGACGGCACACTGGTTGATACTTCAACAACTAATACTTTTGGCTTTTTTACTTTCAGGTATTCAGAAACCGATAGGTATTATAAATTAATAGCAAAAAAATCAGGGTATGTATCTGTTGTGGTAGACTCTGTGCGTACATCTAACAGTTCCTGGCATTCTGCTGAAGGTCCTTTACGGACAATAGATTTTCTTTATTTAAGAGAACCGGTTATGCCTCCGACAAGTGGCGTAGTTGTATTAAGAAATTATCTTAACGAAGACCTTACTGATACTTCTGTATTGTACCTTGTTGAAAACAATTGCAGAATAGCAAAAGATATAAAAGTGAGTCCGGGGGTGAAGCTTTGCTTCGCCCCAGATGCATCATTTTATATAGAGAATAAATTCAAATTGCTATTTAATGGAACCAACACTGATTCAATTAAATTTTTGTCTTATCCACTCTATAGTGCAAATGGGGAAAGCAAAGTGAAGCTTTCAGGAAACTCATCCGTTGAGTTTTTATATTGCAGTTTCAATAAATTTATTAATGTGCAATTAATGTCTCAGGAAGCCAGAGCTTCTTTTAAGAATAATAAAATTCAAGGTATAGATATTTTTTGTGATGGCAAATCTGAACTAAGTAATAATCAAATAGGTAATTTAAAGATCAATCAGTCCAGGGATTATGGTTATGATTTTATTACACCGGATATTAAAATTGAAAACAACAGAATTGAATCATTGTCTTCCAGACTGATTAAAGGGGCGACCCTAATTATGGGTAATAATATTTCAGGGTACATTAACATTGATACTGTTCTTTACAGATTAAGAGTTGAAGATAATATTTTAAATGATTGTGTATTTGGTTTTATAGATGGCATTGATTTTACTTGTAACAGGGTACATGGTTCATTTAATTTGTTTAGTACTTCAAGGATAAGCGATATGTTAAACGATGTTTTTATTTCTGCTAATGCTTTTGTAGCAAAGGCAGGAACATCTAATGGTGATATCATTATTCAAAATGATCTGGCTGGTATTGAGATTAAAAATAATTTTTTCTCTCTTAAACGTGGCAGATTAAAAATAAGACCTGGAGATTATCAATGGTCGGCTACAAGAGGTGCATTATTTGAAAGCAATACTGTTATAGGAGATGTCGTGTTTCTGAATGACGAATCAAATATATCTCGAAATATTGCTGTATTCAGGAATGTGTTCGGAGGTGATGTTATGACAGGAGAATTGTTTCTTGAGCACAATGATAATCTTTATAAGAGAGATGTCTTGTGTTTTTGCAATGCATCTGCTGAATTTACCAATGTTTTGGGTTATAAAACTGATAGTTATAATAATATTTATAGTGAATCCATTTCTTTTATCAATGATACTCTACCTTTTTTGAAGGAGTCTGTTGAAGGGTATGAACGACGTCTTGGTGTAAAGTTGGAAAGCTCTTGTTTAAATAAGTATTATAAGAATGCTATGATTTTTTATGATAATCATAGTATCTCCGGAAAAATTTCTTCCGAATCGTCAGACTTTACTCTAGCCTATGTAGCCGCTATCAATAAAAAGGACGGAAAGACTTCAATCCAAAAAACAAACAGTGATGGAACATATTATATTAAGGGATTAAAGAAAGGAGAGTATTTACTTTATGCAATACCTCGTGACACTGGATACTTTGTAAATGATAAGTATGTGACGACAACCATTCAAAATGATTATTTTCCAACATATTTTTTAAATAAGTTGGATTCCAAAATGGCCAATAAACTAATTTTAACTGGAGAGATCACAGAAGCCAATATATCTCTGATCAAAAACACACAAAGCAATAATACAAATGATGTTGTCATAGGAACGATCTTATATAAAGACACGACATTCAGTGATGCTGGTACAGATTGGATGGGCTCTTCAATAGGTGATCCTTTCTTTTCTCCTGATACCAAACGCTATGCTTGTCAGAACCTTATACTTTATGCAGTAGATGAAAGCGGTATGATTGTTGACTGGGCTAAAACAAATAGTGGTGGAGGGTTTATGTTTGCAAATCTTCCTGCCGGGAAATTTAAAATAAGAGCACAACGATTTGAATTTCATCTTGAAAACGAAGAGTCTTTTATTGTAGAGCCTGGTATAACTAAAGTTGTAGGTTATCTTGTAAAGGATGATGTTAATCCAGCTACATCTATTTTTACAGTAACAAATGTCAGAACAAATGATGTTGTCCCAAATCCTTTTCAGGAGAGGTTTATTTTGAGTGGTATGGTTAATGATGAAGAGATTAATGTTTATGATGTGATGGGTAAGCTTATGTACAATCAGATAACAAATGGTGAGGAATCCCTTTTAATTGATGGTTCTTCATGGCCTGCTGGTATGTATATATTGAAATCCGGAGATAAAATAAATAAAATAATAAAAGAATAATATTTCGTGAATAAGGTGTCGAGCACAAATGAAAAGAGGCTGGTTCAATTAAGAACCAGCCTCTTTCAACTTTTTATATTAAACTATTCTCCGCTCTTTTCCTGAGCCTCTCTGTTATTCTGAGGATAGTTAATTGTGATGCTGTTTAGTTTTCCTGTAAATTTGAACGGAGATTTATATTTATCCGCTACAGGTGTTAGCTGATCTCTTCCGACATCAAGACCTTCATCATAAGCAAAGATATAAGCATGAGCAGGAGTGATGTCCTTTTCTGCTACTTTCTGATTATTGATATACAGGATTTCTTTACCTGCCGATTCTCCCGGGCTTTTTGGTTTTGTATAATTGAAATCAAACCGTAAAGAAACCTTTCCTGTTGGTATAGGTCTGTCTGAGACCAGGTAAGTTATATTAGAGTTGTGATTATGAGCCACCTGAAGTTTTCCATCTTTAATAAAAAAACTAAAACCTCCAAACCTGCTTCCCACAGCAAGTAAAGCTCCTTCATTGGTATTTCCTGTAATCTCTACATCGGCAGTAATACTGAACGGTCTTGATGTCAATGAAGGTCCTGAAGCTCCGAAAATCTGAGCCACTCCCGGATACAGAACAACTTTAGATTGTCCTTCATAGGCGCTTTGTCCTGCACCAAAGCTACCGGATAAACCATCCTTTAAAGGATACACGTTGTATTTCCTTGCTTCTGCGTCGAATATATCCTGAAGCTCCTTAAGTTTTTCAGGATTTTTGACAGCAAGATCAAAACGTTCGTTATAGTCTTCGTTCAGGTTGTAAAGCTCCCATTTATCCTTATCAAAAGGAGTTCCGGCTTTATGTATAGTTCCTGCTTTCCATCCGTCTTTGTATATGGATCTGGTACCTGATATTTCATAATACTGAACCGTATGTCTGCTCGGTGCATTAGGATTGCTTACAGTATAGCCCAGACTGATACCTTCAACAGGTTCCTGTACATATCCATTAATAACCGATGGCACTTTAGCTCCCGCAAGTTCAACTGTTGTTGGCCATATGCTGTTCACATGCGTGTACTGATCCCGTATTCCACCTTTTTTTTTAATGCCATTAGGGTAAAAGATGATCAAGGGGTTTCTGGTTCCTCCTTCAGAATTCGCATCCTGCTTCCAATATCTGAATGGGGTATTGGTTGCCTGAGCCCATCCTAAAGGATAATTAGGACTTGAATACTCCGTACCGATTTTATCATAACTCTTTAAAAGATTCTTGATTCTTTCATCATACTTCGGACCACTATTATCTTTAATGCCTTCAAAATACTCACCAAGGCCATTTATAACACCACCGAAGGTTCCTTCTTTGCTTGCACCGTTATCACCTACAACAAGGACAATCAAAGTATTATCCAATTGGTCTAGCTTTTTCAGATGTTGCACAATTCTTCCGATTTCGTAATCAGTCTGAGAAATAAAGCCTGCATATACTTCGAAAAATCTCGTGAATAACTTTTTCTCATCAGTTGATAGGGTATTCCATTCTTTTATACCGGGATTATGTAGAGGCAATACCACATTCTGAGGAACAATACCTAATTTCTTTTGATTAGCTAGCACCTGCTCACGATAGTAGTCCCAGCCCTGATCAAACTTACCTTTGTATTTATCTATCCAGGCCTTTTCTACCTGATGCGGAGCATGTCCGGCACCTGTTGCAAAATATAGGAAGAATGGCTTATCAGGTGATGTAGATTTCTGATCGGTAATGTATTTGATTGCTTTATCAGCAAGTAAAGTATTAAGATGAGTTCCATTGTCGGTTTCAACCGGAGTAGTTCCTTCTACAAGCTGAGGATGGAATTGGTCCGTCTCTCCATAAAGGAAACCATAGTATTTATCAAATCCTCTGCCTGTGGGCCAACGGTTAAACGGGCCCGCCTGAGTGGCTTCATTGACAGGTGTAATATGCCATTTACCAAGTGCATAGGTATTATAACCGTTCTCACGTAAAACTTCTGCAATGGTAGCTTTTTCAAAGGGGATTCTTGCATCATAACCGGGATAGTTAATAGCTGTTTCCGGAAATAGGCCCATGTGTGCAGAGTGGTGATTGCGTCCTGTAATCAGAGTTGCACGGGTAGGAGAGCAGATAGCGGTGGTGTGAAAGTTTGTATATTTAAGACCGTTGTTGGCAAGACTGTCAAATGTTGGTGTTTGGATTAGTCCTCCGAATGATGAGATGGCTCCGAAACCAACATCATCCAGTAATATCCAGACAACATTTGGTGCGCCTTTGGCAGATTTCACTACAGGTTCAGCTTTATAAGGCTGAGATTCCGGAAGTGTTTTACCTATCTTGCCATTCCAATGCTGTGTGGGATCGTATTGTGCATGCAATCCTTGTGAAAAAAGCCCAAGCAAGGCTGAAAAGAATATAGATTTATTCATTAATGTAAAATTGTTTTTAAAGGGTTAATAAAACTGGTAAAAGAAAATCTGATTCACTTTGGTGGTTGGAAAGTGAGGAGTATTATGCAATTCTCATTCAGCAAGCAGGTGGTTGACTGCTGGTTAGAATAAAATTTTTAATTGGTGGCAAACAAAAATAGATCGTATTCAACTATTTACAAATATTCATCAAAAGAAATCGGGCAGCGTATCACTAATTGTATAACGAAGTATATCCTATAAATTTGGTTCTGCGTTTTTTTATAAATTCCGGATTGATTAACTTCAATAAATTGATTTTGTATGAAACAGCTTTTAATAATTCTTCTTTCAGTCTTTACGATCTCCTGCCAAAGTCAGAATAAATTAAAGCTTGAAGAACTGGAGACTATTCCAGGGTTGTATTCAACCGTTGTTCTTCAGAATGATACGGTAGCATTCAGAAAATTTTATAACGGAAAGGATGACGATACCTATTTTCATATTCATTCCGAAACGAAAAGCATCATGGCCTTGCTTATAGGTATTGCTATTGATAAGGGTTATGTAAAAAGTGTAGACCAGTTTATATCAGATTTTTATCCTGTAATTCTGGACGATACCTCTAAACTGAAAAAGCAAATAACGATCAGGCATCTTCTTAATCAGACCTCCGGACTTGCGGCTATTGAATGGCCTAACTCAATGTGTGACCAATGGCTCAATAGTCCGAATCCATCATTGTTTCTATTGTCATTGCCGATGGATGCTGTTCCTGGAAGCAAATATTCTTACAGTACGCCTGCTTCACACTTGCTTTCCGGGATTATTACAAAGGCCAGCGGTATGGAAACTGCTGACTTTGCTGATAAATATTTACTCAATCCTTTAGGGATTACAGATCATAAATGGGTTAAACTGCGTGATGGTTTTTATGATGGAGGAGGAACTGCTGTTCAGTTCAAGACTGATGACATGCTTAAGGTCGCCAGGCTTATCCTGAATAAAGGAACGCACAAAGGTAAGGTTTTGATCTCACAGAAGTATTTAGAGCAGCTTTTTCCAAAAGAAAAAAAAATACAACCTTCATGGGGACTGAAAAACTCCTATTATAATTTTTGCTGGTACACAGCAGACTATGAGGGATATGAAGTCCGATATGCAATTGGTTACGGAGGGCAGTTTATCTTTATTATACCGGCTTTAAATACCGCTATAGCAGTGAATCATGATACGAGGGTATCTAACCCCAACAGACAATCAGATGTATTTCTGGAGAAAAGTTTTCCGGTGATATTTAAGAAAGTGCTGGAGGCTGCAGGAGGAAGGGAAAAGTGAAGGGAAATTGGTTATTTTAAGCGAATCATGTTGAAGAGAATTATAGGTTGTTTGTTGTTTATAATAATAGCTGGTTGTTCTGCAAAGAAGGACAAAGTTCTAAAGCCTGATCAAAGAAGTTTTTTGCTTGTAAATCTTAATCAGGAATTTCCTGTAATTAATTTTTCTTTAACTTTTCGTAATAATGATACTCTAGGGCTAAGATGTATCAAGTGTGAACATTATCCTTTTAGAAAGAAAATTAAAGATATTTCTTCGGAAATAAAAAGAATCTATATTAACTCAATATATGTGAGAGGGGAGAATAAAAATATCACCTTTCGATCCTTAGGAATGGGTGCTTCATATTCTTTCGATTATGATAGTGATTGTAGAAGGCTGAGAGGAAATATTGCCTCCTGTGGAGATTGGAATATTTCTTACAATTATAAGGGTAGTTCTGATAAAATTTACCAATACTCAATTGTTGATGATACTAAACCGGATACAACAATATTCTATCTTGATTCACTTGGAAGAGTTGCTGCGGCAGAAGGACAAGAGTATGGAGATTTATACAAAAGCTTCTTTACCAAAAAAGTGTTTTATTCAGGATCGGGTTCTATACCTGATTCCATTATCAGCTATTTCAAAAGAGGAAAGAAAATAAGCGAAAAAAGAAAGGAGATCTTTTATTTTACTGATAATAAGGTTGACTCAATGAGGTTAGAGTCGGAGAATTATTTATATTTATCGGGCCTGATAGCATTTGTTAATCGTTTCGATGACCAGGAAATGTTAGTGAGCAGATCAATCTTGTGGTCTGCGGGACGATCGGAAACATTTGCAGTTGAGAAAATCTCTAGAAATAACGGAGATACAATCGGGGTATATTATTGAAGATTGATTACTCTTCCAAACTTGAGCCATTAGTAACTAATTCTTATACATATTCTAATTATACACTTGAAGGAGAAAATGAAGTAGTAAAAGGACAATGGATTTTTATTATAAGTAAAGTGATAAGGAACTTTATCGAAAGAGTTTTATCCTAATATAATAAAAGTAAAAATAATTCGCTATAAGTTAATTTACTAAGATAAAACACGATAATATGGAATTAAATATCGGTGGGGTAATAATAAGTAATAAGATATTTCAAGAAAGGGAGAGTCCAGCTTGGATGTATAGAGAAATACCTTTAGAAGATGGTGACAGTGGATGGAGAATATTTTCAGGTAATGAATCAGATGAATATTTAAAAGATCCATCAAGTTTCAAGGTCGTTTCATCAGATTTTATCATATCAATAGATGATGATATTAAAGTTAACTTATTAGCTCCTGTTGGATCTTCATTTGAAAGGAATTTATCAAACATGAAATGGGCTCCAGTTAAAATTGCTGGAGAAGATTATGAACCCTAACGGTCCTCTTTTGAAGGTTGAAGTCAAACAGACATCAAACTGGTAAGAAGATGAGAAATCAAACCTATCCTAGTTCACCTTAAAGAAAAAATAAAGACCCGAAGGTTAGGTTCTTCGGGCCTTTTTGATTAGAAACATTAAACTCATTTTTTCCTAAACCGGTACCCCCATTTTCTTAGCAATATCTTTAAATAAATCCTCGTCTATACCATCCGCGCCTGGTGCACTTAGTTGAGGTTCTTCCTCCAGATCCGGAACTGGCCCGCCTTCCGGTGCTCCAAATACTACTTCTAATGGTTTTCCATCTTCAGGATGTGGACCGTTAAAAATCACTCCGGCTTTTTGATAGTCGTCCTTACTAAAGGTATATAACTTTAAATGCAGGTTATTTTTCTCAAACTTAACAGCTTCCGGAAATGCCTTATTGCTAAGCTCCGGAACGGGAACAAGCTTGGTCACTTCTACACCTGTTAAATATTCTAATGCCCTGGCATATGCTACAACATGCACACCACCGCGTACGAGCAGATAACCTACCATTTCCCTGGCTGTCGGATCACTTACCATTTCATAAGCCCTCATTTTATTGGCCCTTGCTCCACACTCAAGGAAAAAATTGTGTAGCAAATCAAGTTTCAGGTTACCACTGCTGAATACATTCGATCCTGACCAGAAATCGCCCATAGAATCCATTGGCAAAGCTGTCTGTCCGCTGGCAATAAAATGTCTAGTATTTCTTGAATTAGTTCCGACCTGCAGGGGAGCAATTACCGGATCTAAGCCTCGTTTGGTGGTTCCGGTAAGCAATAAGTTAATGGCATAGGAAACTACTTCAATATGTCCATATTCTTCTCCGGCTATGCTGCATATAAGATCGTAAAACGGTCTCAGCCTTTTTCTGCCACGGAAATTAAAAGATTGGTAGGTGTAATTCATGAGAGTAGACATCTCTCCAAATTTTCCTCCCAGAAGCTCTTGTATTGCAGCAGCATCGTTGGGAGAAGGATTATTGGGAGTAGGCAACTCGATCGGAAGTCTGTCCATTTTTAGGATCATAATTCATAGGGGTTAAGTGAAACATCAAAAGTAAACCGGAAGTCTACGTTTAGGTTTAAATGGAAAAAGTAAGGGTAAGGGGGGATGGTTACGGTCGATAGACCGTGACTACTTAATTCAACTGATGCCTTCGCTTGAAGCGAAGGCATCAGTCGATAAGAGGATTTACCGTGACCGATTTTTATTTTTCACCCCTGAAGGGATTGAAAGTATATGGCAATGCCAAGTACATGATGCAACCACGATGGGGTTGTATGCTATTGACTGGTTATTATCTATAAACATCTGATCACTTTGGGGTATAAGATTTCTTCAGAAAGGAAGGAGAGAAGTAATACTTTTTTTAGGGGAGTGATTCTGGTAGAGTGGATAGTAACAGGGGGAGTTTAACTGATGCCTTCGCTTGAAGCGAAGGCATCAGTCGATTATTCTATTATATCATTAAGGAAGCAGGGAACGCATTAATCCATGCTTAAAACTTTTTGAATATGCTACTCAATTACAATTCCCGAAGAAGTTTTAAATGCTTCGCCTTCTACAACTAATAAATAAATTCCTTTGCCCACTTGTCCGGTTTCCATATGCTGATCCCCTTGTAAATTTCCTGTCAGATTTACAATTTCTTTTCCGAGCAGGTCGACAAGTGAGATTTTGTTTGCCTGCAAATCTCCGAGAGATACATGTATTTTTTCTCTTGCTGGATTAGGATAAATTTTTATCTGTGAGGAAGCTGAAAAATTCGCAACAGAAGTAATAATATCTGCAGACTGAAAACTCCACTGCTGATTGTTGTTGGTGGAGGAGTAGTCTGAATACTGTATAATAGGATTTCCATCTGTTAATTTACCATCTTTGTTGTCAAGCAGCTTTCCGCTCATTCTGTTGATAATCCTGAAATAACCATTCCCCATATCTGTGATCTGCCATTGCTGTGCAAATGTTGTGGTCTCTGAAGCATTTTCTACAACTGCCGGATCGAGATTGTTGACTGAATTCTCATTACTGAGAAGTTTCCCATTCAGGGAATTGGCAATGGAGTAATAACCGTTCTTCAGATCGCTAATTTCCCAAATCTGACTTCCTGAATTTTCTGCACTATTTTGTACTACCTGATCTCCTGAAATTCCATCCAACACTTTACTGCTGGTTCTGTTGACAATCCTGTAGGTTTTACCCGATTGAATTTTGTCCGATACAGCGCTGATTTCCCACAACTGGTTATTACTGTAATTAAAGACTCCTAACTCTGCATTAGCTCCTGCTGCATCTGACGCTCCGGAAATCTGAAGGGCTTTTCCCAATGTATTTACACTTACAAATCTATGGTATCCGTTTCCGCAATCAATGATCTGCCATTTTTGATTGTAGGCATCATTCCAGTTGTATTGAATAGCCTTTGCTCCCGCATCTCTTGATGCTCCGTTTATATCAATAACTTTCCCGCTTTCAATATTGGTAATTCTGAAGAAAGAAGCTCCCAGATTTTGAATTCTCCAGTGCTGACTGGCAGTGCCTGTATAATTTTGCTGCTGAACAGCGCTTCCGTTTGTACCCAATACCTTTCCTGAATGTTTGGCTGTGATTTTATAAACTCCATTTTGAAAATTAGCAGTACCTGGAGTCCATACACCGGTTTTGGTATCAATATTCCACTGATCGTTCCATGCTACACTTAGTTTGGTTCCGGAAACAGAAATCGGAAGCAGCACAATCCTGGACATTGCAAAATTATTGACAGACCAGCGATCCGCCATGTATAAAAAGGTAGTGGTCTCAGTGCCTGTAACAGGAACTGCAAAACCTACCTGTGATTCATAGGTGTGGGTATTGGTGACAGCAATATTTCCACCGCTCATCCATGGACCGGCAAGTGTTTTTGAATAGAAATAACGGTTATCGTTGAAATCCCAGCCAGTGCACCAGGACATGAGCCAGAAATAATAGCCACCAGTTTTGATGATGGCGTGCCCTTCACATTCCATATCGTTACTTGCAGAGCCCCTGTAAACTTCTTTTACAATGCCTGTATAACTTTCATCCAGTTCAAAAAGACTCACATTCTGATTTCCTTTTGTTGTGCAAATGAGATAAGCTTTACCATCATTATCCTGATAAACATTGATATCTCTGCTGTCGATATTCATAGGTCTGAAATGAGATCGGAAGGTGTAGTTGCCACCGATGGTGTTGCAGGTGGCATATGCGACTTCTGCAACACTATACGCATTGTATCCTTCATAATGCATCCAGATGATAAATTGACCAGTCTTTTTATTGTGTAACAATTTTGCCCGCTCCACGACAGCGCCATTGTTAAGTTCGGAATGCGAAGTTTTTTTAAGGATCTGGTTGACAAAAGTCCAGTTTTTAAGGTCAGGAGAGGAGTAGAGGTTGATGCCTTCAAAAGTATAGTTGGATTTCGAACGGTCCATGCCCCACAGGTAATAGATACCGTCTACATTGATGATCCCGCCTTCAGTGGCTGCAATGAGATTTCCATCGGTATCCCTCCAGTCACCACCAGGTACTATCGGGTTCATCTGAGCAAGGGCTGAGTTGCCAGAAAAAAAGTTTAGTGTAAACAGTGTGAAGAAGGTGTAGACTAATAGGCATCTGCTCATTGGGGTAGCGTTTTCTATTTATAGATTTTTAAGTTGTTTAAAATTTTCCAGAAGGGGCATTTAAAACACTATTGATCTATATAAAATCGAAAGTTCGAAAGGTAAACATGAATGGAGATGTTTTTTTGATGAATCCCTTATAAGAAGGTGAGGAAAGGCAGGGCTGAAGTGATTGTGGGTGGGCAATGTTGCAGTTAGAACTTTAATGAAGTTGGGTTGTCAAGTAATAGAGGAAAAGTGAGCAAGAAATCTTTCTTTATCATAAATTAAAAAGTTCTTGCTCAATGGCTATCCAACACGAGGGATCTGATGTTAAACTTTATACATGTACCATTCATCCCGGGTTTAATATTTATCATTTGCCAGAATCAAATTCTGGAATACGGTTTTCATTTTGTTAAAATATTGTTGCTTGGCTTTTTTTAGAGACACTACTTTCTATTTCACTGTTTCAGGTTGGTCTTCAATTTTTACAAAAAAAATATATGAGCACACAATTTACCCAATGGATAACCAATTGCAAGGTTAATAGATTTCAATGAGGAAGATTGAAAATCTGAGACCATAACTGACTTAGTTCAACTGATGCCTTCGCTTCAAGCGAAGGCATCAGTCGTTTATTTCTCTTAAACCAACTTTAGAGGCGTTTAATATAATAATAAGTCCAATATTTAGTATATTTAAGAAATTAATTTTAATTTATATTACGTATAGTATTTTTGGTTGTTGTAAGTAGTTCACTTTTAGTATTTTATTGTAAACTTTTTATTCAATATGAAATTTATATTGCCATTTTGGGTTGCATTTTTTTTCATTTATAATGCCAATGCTCAATCTTTCAAAAGAATAACGGATGGGATAGTTGTTAATGACAGGGGACCATCTTCATCCTGTAGTTGGGCGGATTATAATAATGACGATTATCCTGATTTATATGTTACCAATGGAGAATCTTCATATAATAATTTTTTTTATAAAAATAATGGTAATGGAACTTTTACAAAAATCGAATTCCGGGATATAGTTTATAAGGATATTCCATCTTTTGGTGCTAGTTGGGGAGATTATGATAATGATGGTAATCTTGATTTATATGTAGCAAATGGAGACTATTATTTTGCTACGGGAGCTGCTAATCTTCTCTTTAAAAATCTTGGTGATGGGGAATTTCAGCAAATAAAAAATGGATCGATTGTAAATGATTATGGTGGATCGTATGCGTGTGCATGGGCTGATTATAACAATGACGGTTTTTTGGACATGTTTGTCGCTAATAATTATCTGGATCTTAAAAACTTTTTGTATAAAAATAATGGTGACGGAACGTTTACACGAATAACAGAGGGAAGTATTGTAAACGATCAGTTTGCTTCTATATCATGTGTCTGGGGAGACTATAATAATGACAGATACCCTGACTTATATGTCAACAACGTATGGACTAATGGTGATTATACCAACAATTCCTTATATAAAAATAATGGAGATGGAACCTTTACAAAGATAACCAATGATATTATAACCAAGCAAAAGAATGATAACAGAAGTTCAAGCTGGGGAGATTTTAATAACGATGGTTATTTAGACCTTGCTCATAATGCTGCTGGCGAGCATGTGTTATATGTGAATAATACAAATGGCTCTTTTTCAAAATTAGTACTTTCGAGCGGAGATGGATGTGGAGGTGGTACTGTATGGAATGATTTCGATAATGATGGTTATCTTGACCTTATAATGGCCAAAGGATGCGGTACACCTCATGCATTTTATAAAAATAATGGTAATGGCACTTTTACACAAATTTATACAACTCCATTATCTGATAGAGCATTGGCCCTTGATAGGATTTATGGGATAGCCACAGAGGATTATGATAACGACGGATTAATGGATCTCTTTCTTACCTCAAGAAACACCAATTCTCCTAATTATTTATTGAAAAATAATACAGAAAATTGTAATTCCTGGTTAAAGGTTTCTCTTCAAGGTTTACAGTCTAATAGTTTTGGAGTAGGTGCAAAGGTTAAGACTTATGCAAGGATAAATGGGAAACCTCATATGCAAATGCGGGAACAGAATTGTCAGAGTGGAGGCGGTTATTCAGGACAAGGAGGCTTTAACCTGAATTTTGGTATGGGAGATGCTTCAATAGTAGATTCTTTGATTGTTGAGTGGCCTTCAGGTCAAAATACTATTTTAAAAAATGTTAAAGTAGATTCTTTTATCAAGATAAAGGAAGATGGTTCATCTACATATAAGCAAAAACCCTTTATTACTTCAGGAGGAAACAATGAATGTTCAAATATTGAATATCTGGAAGCGATAGATTTTACGGCTCCGGTTAAATGGTATGCAGCAGATAATCCAGATGTTATTCTTTCTTCAGGAAGTAAATTGGTTTTATCATATTCAGATGAAAGTATGTTATATGTAGCCGAAGGTAAATGCCATCAACGTGATACTTTTCTGGTAAAAAATAATGCTTGTTCTCCTATACCCAATTTAGTAACAATAAACAATGACGGAAAAAATGATTTTTTTATACTTCCTGAATTAGAGGATGGATGGAAGGTTGAAGTCTATAATCGTTGGGGGGATCTAGTTTTTAATAGTAATAACTATAACAATAACTGGCCGCAGGGAATAGTTTCTGATGGAATATATTATTATTCTATTGTAAGAAATGATAACCGTTATAAGTATAACGGTTGGGTGGAAATAGTAAAGGGAAAAGAGCTTCGATAATTGACATAACATTAATATTTGTATTATTGTCCAGGATGATTAAGAGCTTTAGGCTTTTGTCCTACCTTTAAATGAAGCCGTCCTTTCGACCCGACACAGCTAAGAGTTACCAGAAGTATATCAAAATTTCTATTTGATCAAACTCAGTTTCGGATCTTTCGATCCGACACCAAAGAAGATGTTAAAAATATTTTGGAAGAATCAGGTATTAGCACAAGTGCTTGTATCCTTTTATAAATCTCATCAAAACCTGGCCTTTTCATCACCTCCGCATGCATGCACTCGTTTTTTAGCTGTGTAAAGTCCTTGACTATTGGCAAATCAGCATCAGTGATATGATTCAATAAATCTTCCAACAAACAGCCATAAGCTCTTACTTCCAGGCGTTCCAATGCAGGTGCTACTTCAGAGTTAATGTCGTATGAAACTCCTGCACCAAAGTCACCCAAAAGGGCGTGGGCTTCGTGGTCTATCAATATATTGTGGGCATAGAAGTCTCCATGCATCAGACCTCGGGCATGAAGATGGGTGCAAACAGAAGCCATACCAGCAGAAATATTCACCAGCGCATTTACTGAAAACCTTGTTCCTTTGGTATAATTATCTCTGGTACAGGATTCATAGCTTGGTGGCCCGGCAAGGTTGGTATAGTGAGAAGGAATGAGCCCCAGCACCAACCCCTGTTTTTGTTCGGGATGATGGTTTACTTTACCCAATAATTGTAATAAATTCGGATGTGTATCAGCCGCTATAGTCGCCTTCATCTCGTCCGAAGGCAAACCATCGCTGGTTACTTCGCCTTTGAATATTTTTACGGCTACTTCCAAGGGGGGCTGCTTTTGCCAGACAGCTTTCGAAATGTTTCCCGAAGCCCCCTCACCTAGTTGCTCTTTTATTTCAAGGTCTTCCCAGGAGATTTCTGCCAGATGGTCTTCTCGTAGACTTTCCTTGCAAAATGGATTGCCCGCAAAAGCCAGCCATGATAGTTTTGGCAGGCTAAGTAACCACGAAGGCAATGCCTCAATACGGTTAGCCGAAATACGAAGTAATTCAATATTCTTGCAATTGGCCATTTCGATAGGCAATTCTTTCAAGCGGTTGCCTGCCAACATGCATTTCTGCAAACGAGTACATTTCCCAATAGAAGCTGGAATAGTCTCTATTTTATTGTTCGTTAGGATTAGCCAACGCAAATGGGGCGAAAGTGCTTCTGTAGGAATGCTAACAATCTGATTGGCTTTAAAACCAACCATTTCCAAATGTGGACAATCAGCTAAAACTGCTGGATATTGGGTAAAATAGTTGTCAGAAAAGAACGTAATCTTTAGATTTTTCAAGCGACCAAAATCATCTGGCAAACTAGAAAGCTTGTTGCCTGATAAGTCGAGAATCTCCAGCGTATCAGCTAATTCGAATATTTCGGAAGGGAATTCTGTAAGACCGCAAGAGAGTTTGAGGCTTTTGACTCCACGTAGTTGGCCCGATTGTAGTTGTTGAAGTGTTTGCATTAAAACCGTTAATAAAGAATGGAAAAAGGTCTGTTTTATAGAATATCCTTTTTCGGCATGTGAATATATTCTTTCCTATTCACTCTGCATAATATTTGGCTAATTTCTACTTTGCCTACCCTGGTTGAAGGTGTGCATTGCCCGAAATTAAGAGGAGCTTACCGGGGGGAGAAGAGAATGGGTTTTCTTCCACGATGCATATCCGATTGATCAAGGGGAAATGAATAGAAACCATCATTGCCTGCTATGTATTTATTCTCATTCGTTATCATAGTTTTTGAGACGCCATGCATGGCATCTCTACAATGTTTGTTTAAGCAAATGGTTAATAACACTTTATAGCTGATAACAGGATTTGTTTTTTTAGAGAATACTTATTGCTCTCTTTTTTAAAGGTTTAAATATTAATAGACTTTGAAGATCCCAATACTCGCACCATGTTGGATTGGTAAAAAATGACCAATATTGGCTATTGACTTAAGGGGCTGATCGGAATATTTTTGAGGTGAGTTTCTTAAATCAACAAGAATAAATATTAAAGTCCCATGAAAAAACTACTACTGGCTCTTTGCCTTTCTATTTCATTTTACTCCACTTTTGCTTTGGATATCGGAAGTGCTTATTCAGATATACCAGACGTTATTTATCCTGGCGAGGCATTTGATATGGATTGGGGCGCTTCTTTATTTACACACGTGGGTGAAACACAACCTTCAATGACTATTAAATGTAATTTCTATTTATCTAAAGATGCAATACTGGATAATGGAGATGCTTTTTTGGCTTCCTCCTCAGTAAATACCACAACAACAACAGGTTCATTCGGGAAAGCTGTATACGATGTTCTGGTGACATCTGCAATGAATTTTCCTGCTGGCAAATGTTATTTTATTATGTCTGTAGATCCTGACAATCAGATTACAGAGGAAGATAAAAAGAATAATGTTAAAGCCTATGAAATCATTATCGGAAACAGAAATCCTGACCTGGCTGTACTGTCTGTGAATCTTGGAACTTCAGACAAGAGTGGAGTTTTGAACATAAAGACCGCACTCATTAACCCAAGTGATTCACCTTTTTCTTCGTTCAGATATGTGATCAGATTAGCCTCAACAGAAGCAAACCTGGCTACACCACTAGTAGAGAAAATTTATGATAACAAAGAGTTTAAGAAAGTATCAACACCAATGATATTTGATAACTCTTTACCATTGCCAGCGTCTCTTGATCTTAATAGTCCTTTTTATGTGTCAGTTACAATAGAGACCACAGTTCCTGCAGATCAGGGTAGTTTGAATAATTCAATAGTAAAACAAGTTCTTTGGAGTCAGCTTCAGCCTCTTGTCTTTTATGCAGAAAAAGTTCTGATGACAAATAGAAATGATTCGTTAAGAACGTGTAATGCGCAAATATTTGATGATGGAGATGAAGTGGCTAATTATTCTCCAAACATTAACAGTACAATAAGGATTTTCCCGTCAGAGCCGAATTCAATAATTAAGATAACTGTGAAATCAAATTTTGGTCTTTTTGCATTTAATGATTATCTACAATTTATAAATCCCGATAACATGGCGGTCATAGGTCAGTTATTTCATATCGACGCTTCTTCTCTCCCGGCAACGTATGTGTCTTCATCTAAAGATGGTAGTATTATTGTAAAATTTGTCAGCGATGGTTCTAATCAGAATAAAGGCTTTGAGATGACAGCAGTCTGTCTGGATACGACTAATATTTATAAATTAAAGTATAAGCAAACAAGCTCTATTACAACATGTAATAAAGTTATTACAGATAATGGATTTTTAGGAACCTATCAGGCAAACTCAGATGATCAACTGACTATTTATCCTGAGCTGGCTGGGCAAAAGGTTACGCTTTCGTTTACTGAGTTTTCTACAGAAGGTAGCTACGATTATTTAAGCGTTTATAATGGAAATACCAATGCATCGGCTTCTTTAATTAAAAAAATAACTGGCAACACTATGCCTGCAGATATAACCTCTACTGCAGCAGATGGCTCCCTTACCTTATTTTTCCATAGTGATGGTAGTGGTAATTATTCCGGATTCACAGCAAATACCACTTGCACTGCTGTAACGTCTATAGATGGTTCTACGGAAAAAAAGGTTTTGGAAAGTTCGTTCCAGATCCATCCGAATCCGAATAACGGTAATTTCAGTTTGTCTGTAAAGGATGGACAAAATCTGAGTGCTGCTATAATTACTGTTTTAGATGTTAAAGGACAGGAATTATATCATTCAACACAAAGCATCGATAGTCAGATTAATTTAAAATCACTTATTCAGCCTGGATTTTATATCATTAAAATTGAGACTCCGGAGAATGGCGTAAGTTTCCAAAGATTTATAGTTGAGTAAATATTGTAGAGACGCCATGTTCTGGCGTCTCTATTCCCATCACGCACGGACCTGCGATTTTTTTATACACATCATTTCTGTTATTGATTTGTTATGATATTTTTGTTGTAATCACAATTTGTAGAGGCGTCATACCTGGCGTCTCTACAATTACTCCACCCGTCCCACTTTATCCTCACCAAACTTTTACCTGATCTTATCCATTGCCTGATACGAGATATAAATACCTTACCGGGTTATTATTACCTTTTGCATGACTTCACCAGCTCTGGTATTAATAAGCATAACATAACTACCAGGCATCACTTCTCCAATGTCCAGAATAGCTTTTCCGGAAATGATTTGATCAGTTAGTATGACAGAGCCTGTAAGAGACATCATTTTTATTTCACCATCCTCATTATTATTCAATATAATTTGAATATAATCAGATGAGGGGTTGGGGAAAATATTTAAGTTATGTTTAGAAGATTCATTGTCAATTCCGGTTACTATAGAATTAATATTAAAGCTTCTGTAAGATTCATGGGCATCATGAAAATTGGAATTTCCGGCCTGAATTGCTTTAATGATTACAGTTCCTTCACCAGAGAGTATAACTCTGTCATCTTCTAATTGTGCAGGCCCTGAGACAATTATGAATACAACCGGATTCCCTGATGCTCCTCCCTTGGCTGAAAGGTTAAAAAATGGTTCATCTAATGATTTATCAGGGATTGAATCAAAAATTATCATCTGGTCAGATTTATGGATAGTAAAGGTCCTGTCAATGTATTCGGCAGGAAGGTATGAATTACCACCATTTTGATATGCCCTTATCCTTGCTTCACCTGTTCCTTCGATATATGCTATCCCATCAATAACAGATACAGGACCTGACCATGCATATTGAATAGGTAACTCAGATGATATGTTTGTATTAAGATTTACACTACGATCAAGGTATTCTTTATCTGATATTTCCGGAAAGCTGATATTTTGACTGAATAAATCATTAACGATGGTATGTTTGGTGGTATTGGTTATAACCGGTGGTGCAAGATCAAAATAAATTGCAGCAGGGTTTGATATGACGGTTCCTAAAGGAAGATCTTTTTTAAGCCTTATGGTATAGGTAATAAAGCCAGAACTTCCTTCCAGGTTTCTGGTACTGTCGGGTAACATAATATCAGGAAAGGTCCAGGTTATAATGCCTTTTCCCGTTATATCTAGTTTGTAGGGATGGCTGGAGGCTCCCGATTCAAAAGAAAGCAGATTTAAATATTCTGATATCGTATCTTTTATCACTACTGTATATGCAGTGTCATTGCCTACGTTCTGAAAATTGATTGTGTAAGAAATGATACTGTCATTCACAGTAATATTACATTCAACGCCTTTGTCTGATAGTTTGTCATTAGGGTCGAAAGCATAAGTAGCCAGGGTTTTACCTTCTGAATAATTGTTTTCAGGATTGATGTCTCCTGTCATTGGTCTGATCCCCGCTTTATTCAAAATATATTTTCCAATCAGACTGTTATTAACAGGAAGATTGACATTCAATTTAATGGTATTAACCGCTCCGGGAGCCATAGCGGTAAAGTTCCAGATAAGAGTATCTCCGGCTAATTCATCATAACCGGGGGAGGTTGAAGTAAGATTCATAAAGGCATCTTTTATAAAAAAGACCTGTCCGGAAGATGTAGCTGTTCCTTTGTTTTCGTACTGAAGACTTAACTGCACATCTGTAGCAAGTCTTATATTGGATGGTACTCCAAGACTGACACTCAGGTCAATTACAGCATTGGGCATTATTCCAAAATCTATTTTATCTATTAATGGCGAATTGTTAAGGTTAATATTGTATGGTTTTTCCGGGCAAAAAATGGAAATGGTTCTGTTGGGTGCAGGGTAAACCTGATAGTTTCCCAATGGAAGTTTGGTGCTATAAAAACCATTGGCATCTGTATAGGCATAATAGGTATGCTGTAAGGACGGTTCTTTAAACTCGATAAGTTTGCCGAGCATTCCCTGATCTCCGGTATTCCAGGTACAATTCTGAAATAAAGTACCACTTACAGTATTGCATTGAGCATCTCTAAGAACAATGGTATCGCTTGCAAAACATTTAGCATTGTGTGAAACCCTTACAGTATAGGTG
>JAEYZG010000030.1 GCA_023428135.1 Bacteroidota bacterium
TCTCTTAAACCCTCTCTCATTTAGCGGGTGCAAAGGTAAGAAACTTATCAACTCGTGTCAAGACTTTTTAAAAATTTATTTCACAATTCTTAAAACTCTTTCCTTTTCTACGAGTTATATTCCTTCAGTAAATCTCTTCAAAGCCTGCCGCTTTTGATTAATTCCCACTTCCTATCAGAAGGGAGTGCAAAGGTATATGGTCAAGATCTAAATTCCAAATATTCACAATAAAAAAGTTAACAAAAATACAACATTTTCGTATTACACATTTCAACAAAATGATTATCAACCAACAGCCTTTTTTGGCAATTCACAAATCATTTCTTTGCACCCTTATAAATGGGAACAGTACTACAAGGCTCTCCATACATCAAACTTTGCACGAAAGGTCTAAGTATCCTTGTTAATTCTCCGTATGCAAATAACGGAACAGGAAACTTACTGCATCCCTTGATAATTACTTTCGCATCTTTATAAGAAGCAGCATCAATACTACCAATGGCTACCTGAAACAGCGCTTGCTCCAAACTTCCCAAATCCCCTACCACAACATGATTAGCGTAAGGTTCAATCTTCGAGATTAAGAGCATATATGCCCACGACGGCACTATTGCATCTTCACTACAAACAATAGCTACATTTTTTCCGGTATAAACGGACCAATCATTTTCCTTTACAAAAGCCCGAAACTCTTTTTCTCTCAGAATTAACCCTTGAAATAGATTATCCTTAATATCATACACGACTCTTTCTCCAATATTATAATAATCCTCGAGATTGAGTAAAACCAAATCGCTGTTTGCGACGCGATTCACAATTTCATTTCCGCTATTCTCCATAAATTAATTTTGAGTTGAACCTGTAGAAATAAAGTCCTTTAAATAAAAAGGCTCGAAATATGCCACATCTTCAAATTGCCTATTTGAATACTTTTCCTCTGCAATAATTCCAACATACTCAGCAGATGGGTTTTCATTCTGTAGAAAAATCGCTTTATTATTCCCCGCTAACAAAGGAGCAAACTTCCCTGCACCATCTCCAAGAAAGATTATTTCGCTTGAGCTAAAGAATCCGCTAAAAGAAGACTCGTTTAATATAACAGCAGAAACAGGAGAAATAATTTCATTCTCTTTATTATATAGTGCACAATAAACCTCCAGTCTGCGTGCATCGATCATTGGACACACCAAAGAATTCTTAAAATTGAATTTATTGACCTTTCTAGCCATTGCGGCAAGAGTATCAACAGCTATTAATGGTTTGTCCACCGCATAGCAAAGCCCCTTGGCTGTAGAAACACCTATCCTAAGACCTGTATATGAACCAGGCCCCTTTGAAACTGCAATGGCATCAAGGTCAGTCATTTTAAGTTCCAATCCTTCCATCAAAAAAGAAATGGCCTGAGTAATCAACTTTGAATGAGATCTTTCTATGCGGAATTCATATACCGACAAAAGGTTTCCATCCTTATGAATTGCGACAGAACAAACTTTAGTCGATGTTTCCAGACTTAATATTAATGCCATTGGTAAATACTATGATTACAATTTAACTCTCCCAAGATTTCGAAGGGGAAAAGATCACAAATATAATTAAATGGAATGATCATTATAAATCGATGAGCTGAGGAATCGCATTATCAATCCGATGAGCACTCCATTCAGAATAAAAAAATGTGACCGAACAATTCCCGCCCGGTCACATTCAATATCATCAAGCAACTTAAACTAATCACTTCCCTTGCAAAAGCTTATTATACTCAACAGGGTTATTAAATATTTTAATAGCTGCAGTCACATCTTCATCATCATCAAAGGATGCTTCAACCACCCCCTTTTGAAGATAGAATCTAGACACGATTTCTTCTTCAAGATATTCTTTGATTTCATCTTTAAAAGTCATCAGATCCTTTTCTTTATTATGAGAAATCTGAGCTTTTAAAGACTCTACCTGTGGTTTGATTGCATCATAATATTTCTCTTTTTTAGAAAAATTCACAAGATCCTCAAGTGTATTTTCTACTTTAGTTGAATAGTCATACTCTTTATTAGCCAGCCACTTTATGAAATCCTGATATTCTGCATCTGTCATCTCATATTCTTTAGCACCTTTTATTTTCTTGTGATCCAACACATAAACTCCAGCATAGTCAAAAAGAAGCCCTTTGCTAATAAGACTAGAAGTAATCGGAGCAATTGTCCTGTCTCCCACTTCAATATCAGGGCTTATTCCGCCACCATCATACACAGTTCTTCCATTTTTGGTTTTAAATGCCACTCTTAGCGAATCAGGAATTTTACCAACGCTTCCATCTTCATTTCTGTGACTATAGTCAATTGCCTGAATGCATCTCCCGCTTGGTGTATAATATTTAGCTGTTGTAATTTTTAACTGACTATTATAAGTAAGCGGTCTCGTAGCCTGTACCAAGCCTTTTCCATATGTTCTTTCACCAATCAGAATACCTCTGTCATAATCCTGAATAACACCTGATACAATTTCAGAAGCAGACGCACTTCTGCTGGAAGTTAGCACAACTAGTGGCATTTCCGTATCTACCGGAGCATTCAATGCATTATATATTTTATTCCACTCAGCAATTTTCCCTTTTGTTCTTACAATTTCTTTATCCTTAGAAATAAACAAGTTACTGATATTGATTGCCTCACTTAAAAGACCACCAGGATTATCTCTTAAATCAAGAATAATATTTTTAGCGCCCTTCTCTTTTAATTCAACAAGTGCTTTTTTAACCTCTTTAGAAGCATTGCTAGTGAAGTCGGATAATTTTATATAACCAGTATTATTATTAACCATACCAAAATATGGCACGTTGTCGATTTTAATTTTTTCTCTGGTTAGAACGACTTCGAATTTATCAGGGGTTCCAAGTCGTTTTACCACCACTTTAACCTGAGTATTAGACTGCCCCTTCAATAATTTACTAATATCAGAAGTAGCCTTACTAGTCACTTCAATTCCATCCACAGAAACGATTTCATCTCCAACCATAAGACCAGCTTTGTGTGCTGGAAAACCTTCATAAGGCATTAATATAATAGGCCTTTCGTTTCTTTTACCAATCACTGCACCAATTCCACCATACTGGCCAGTAGTCATCGTTCGGAAATCTTCTATTTCATCCTCAGGAATATAATTGGTATATGGATCCAAGGATTCAAGCATTGCATCAATCCCTTTTTTCATTACTTGATTAGGATTGACTTCGTCGACATAATATGCATTTACTTCTTTAAAAAGTGAGGCAAAAATGTCAATGTTCTTTGCTATTTCGAAATATTTATCGTCCGGTCGGTTAAAAGCTACAAGCGTTACGGAAGCAATGAGAACAATAAAAAAAGCAATTTTCTTTACGTTTTTCTTCATGATTTTAGCTAAGACTAAATAAAATGGTGGAGTTCAAGTAGACTTTAAACGATTGAGTATTAAAATTAGTTTTTTTTCAATGGTATCAAAGTCTAATTTATCTTTTCCGATATAAATTATTGCAAGATGCGTTGGTATAACAATATCAGGGGAAGAAAAGATTCCCGATTTGTTCTTTCTGTATGCTTCTTTTATTCTTCTTTTTAAGAGATTTCTGTCTACAGCCCTTTTAAAGCTTTTTTTGGGAACGCTAACCAGAATTTTAGGAGGAACATTATTATCCCTTTTGTCTGTGAGATAGACAATTTTAAAAGGATGCAAAAAATAAGAAGAACCCTTTTTAAAAAGTTCTTCTATAAACTTAATACTTTTAAGCCTTTCATCTGAAGGCAGGGTTGCCTTCAACATACGACCATTATGTTCTCCATTCATAAAATGAAATGAAGGTAATAAGACATAAAGGTCAATATTTATTAACCTTTATGTCTTTTCTCGTCAGAAACAGTCAATTTCTTTCTGCCTCTCGCTCTTCTGCTAGCTAGCACTCTTCTTCCGTTTGCAGTAGAGTTTCTTTCCATGAAACCGTGTTTGTTTCTTCTTTTTCTTACTGAAGGCTGAAACGTTCTTTTCATTTTGAATTACAATTAAAATTGGCCTGCAAAAATACAGATTGAATTTGGCAATACCAAATCGGCCTGCAAAATTATTTAAACAATCTCACTTTTTTAAATAAATTAGTTTTTATTTGATCTTCTAGCACCTCCAAACGTTAATTTAGTAACTTAAAAAAATACTATAATCTATTGATGGAATATTTCATTTCTTATACTGAACCACACAAACACTTTATTTCTGTAGAGCTTCATTTGGAAGGAATAAAATCCGATGCTATAAATTTACAAATTCCTGCGTGGAGGCCAGGGCGATATGAATTACAGAACTACGCAAAGAACTTCCATCAGGTAAAAGCTTTTTCGAAGGGGCACACCAAACCTCTTGAAGTAAAAAAAACGACCCGAAATAGTTGGGGAATAACAACTAAGGGTGAATCAAATATTGTTTTTTCATTCCAATATTATTGTGCACAAATGGATGCAGGCGGTTGCTGGCTTGATGAAGAACAGCTATATCTAAACTTCATCTGCTGTCTACCTTATTTACCAGAGAAAATAAATTCTGAATGTGTAGTTCATTTAAATCTTCCCACCAACTATCAGATTGCGTGCGGGCTCAAAAAGAAAGGTTACCAGCTTCAGGCAAAGGACTATTATGAATTAGTTGACTGCCCGATGATTGCGAGCGCAAACCTGAAACACAAGCAATACACGATTGATTCGACTCATTTTCATATATGGATTCAAGGTGAGTGCCAACCAGACTGGCAATTAGTACTTTCTGACTTTAAGAAATTTTCAGAAGAGCAGATCAATAGTATGGGCGAATTTCCGGAAAAGGATTTCCATTTCCTATATCAGATATTACCTTATAAATACCACCACGGAGTAGAACATAGAAATTCCACCATTATTTGCCTGGGACCTGGGGAGCAATTTAACTCAGAAGCATTCTACAATGATTTACTTAGTATCAGTTCCCATGAACTATATCATGCATGGAACATTATAAAAATAAGGCCCTCTGAAATGCTTCCATATGATTTCACGAAAGAAAATTATTTTAACTCCGGATTTATTGCAGAAGGCATTACAACCTATTATGGTGATTATTTCCTTGTCCGCTCAAAAGCTTTCAACACCCAGCAATATTTTCAGGAATTAAATCTTTTATTTAAAAGACATTTTGAAAATTTTGGAGATGCTTATATGTCTGTTGCTGATTCATCCTTTGATCTATGGGTTGATGGATATGTTTCGGGAATTCCTAATAGAAAAGTTTCTATTTATGTAAAGGGGGCAATGATTGCATTGCTCCTGGATCTATCTATAAGAAAAGAAACTAATAATAAAAAGAGTCTTGATGATGTAATGAAACAGATGTGGAAGCTTCATGGAAAAAAATCTGTAGGCTATACAACAGAAGACTTTCAGAAAATTACAGAAAATACTTCTGACAAAAAGTTAAAGAACTTTTTCAATGATTTCATATTCGGAACAAAACCAATTACAGATACCCTTAAAAAATCACTGAGCTATGTGGGATGCCAGCTTCAAATCCAGGATGCGAAACATGAATCTGAAAAAACATTTGGTTTCCGGACAAGCACAAAGGAAGGAAGAACATTTGTGGAGCTATTAGAACCAGATTCCCCTGGCGATAAATCTTTGGCTAGAGAAGACGAAATCATTGCTATTAACGGGACCAATGTCAGTGGAAATCTTAATGATCTATTAAAAGGCAAAAGAACTTCTGAGCTGGTCATTCAGCGCTTCGGAAAAGTCAAGCAAATAACTTTACACGCTACCGGAACAAAAACTTATTTCAAACAATACAAAATCACTAAAAATGAGGATGCAACAGAATTTGAGAAAAACAACTTTAAGAAATGGTTAAAGCATGAATTTTAATCTGGATTATGCATTAAAAAAATTTCAATATTAATCAGCTAAATAGAAGTTATATATCAAATGATTGATTATAGTGATTAACCGGATTCTTTCAATGGCTAAGGT
>JAEYZG010000036.1 GCA_023428135.1 Bacteroidota bacterium
TCTCTTAAACCCTCTCTCATTTAGCGGGTGCAAAGGTAAGAAACTTATCAACTCGTGTCAAGACTTTTTAAAAATTTATTTCACAATTCTTAAAACTCTTTCCTTTTCTACGAGTTATATTCCTTCAATAAATCTCTTCAAAGCCTGCCGCTTTGAACCTTTATTTTATTATTTAAATTTGAGGGAGACAAAGCTAATATAAATTTTATTCACTCCCAAAGAAAACTTAAATTATTTCAATACTTCCTCAACTTTCAGCCCTTCCAGCTTTAGAGGGATGCAAACTTAATGATAATTCTTAACATGTCAATAGTGGGCACAATCTATTTATCCACATTTAATAACGAAATTAATAAAGAAAATTTATGATGATCGCTTAACTCTTTGAGTTAAAAAGATAAAAGGGGCCAACAAAGGGGAATAAAAAATCCGCAAAGAGGTATTAAAACTCTTTGCGGAAAACAATAGCTAACCTACGCTGTAATGATATTTCTTAAAATGGTTTGCTTTCTATCAGGACCTAAAGAAATTAAAGTTACAGGTACACTAAGTTCTGACTCTATATATTGTATATATTCATTAAGCTCAAGAGGAAGATTTTCAGAATTTGAATAATCATTAATTGATTTATTCCAACCTTTAAAAGTCTTATATATTGGAGTTATATCTGTCTCAACGATATCAAATGGAAGAGTATCTACAATGCTACCATCTTTCAATTTATAATGAGTACATACTTTAATTTCTTCAAATGTATTCAGTACATCAACCTTCATCATTAATAACTGAGTGACCCCGTTCAGCATGATTGCATATTTCAAAGCCGGCAGATCTATCCAACCACAACGTCTAGGACGGCCGGTTGTAGAGCCAAACTCATTACCCTGCTTTCTTAGAATTTCCCCCTGATCGTTATTCAACTCAGTTGGAAATGGACCTCCTCCTACTCTAGTACAATACGCTTTAAAGATTCCCAATACCTCTCCGACATGTGATGGAGCAATACCTAAACCGGTACACGCGCCGGCTGCCATGGTGTTCGATGAAGTAACAAAAGGATAAGAACCAAAATCTATATCAAGAAGAGATCCTTGAGCACCTTCGGCAAGTATGGTTTTCTTTTCAGCTATAAGTTGATTGATGAAATATTCACTATCAACAAAATTAAATGTTCTCAAATGATCGATAGCTTCAAAAAACTCCTTTTCAAGAGCTTCAAGATTGCTATAATCAAATTTATAAAAATCAAGAACTGTTTTGTGAGCATCTCTTAACTTCTGATACTTAGCTTTGAAATCTGAAGCAATAATATCACCAACTCGAAGTCCTTGTCTTGCTATTTTGTCCTGGTATGTTGGTCCTATTCCTTTTAAAGTAGAACCTATCTTTTTTTCACCTTTGGAATTTTCAGAAGCCGCATCTAATAATCTATGAGTTGGAATTATTAGTTGAGCTTTTTTTGAAATGAAAAGATTCTTATTAAAGTTAACATTGTATTTTCTCAGACCATCAATTTCTTTTTTGAATATGATAGCGTCCAAAACAACACCGTTACCAATGATATTTATAATAGAGTCATGAAAAATTCCTGATGGAATCTGATGAAGTACATGTTTGATTCCATCGAACTCAAGAGTGTGTCCAGCGTTAGGTCCACCTTGAAAACGAGCAACTACCTGATAACGTGGAGCAATAAAATCTACTATTTTACCTTTTCCTTCATCTCCCCACTGAAGTCCCAACAAAATATCTACAGCCATTATTATTTAATATTTATTTTTGAATAAGTTTCTGAATTGCTTCTTCTTGTGAATTAACTATTAAAAAAATAGCATTCAACTTGGTAATGATGAGTAATTTCTTAATCTGCTCTGAAGGACTTACCAATACAACTTCTCCTCCTTTGTTTCTGAACTTTGTCAGAATAGTTATTAAAACTCCAATACCACTGCTATTCATGTATCTTACTTGAGAAAGATCAATACTGCATAAAACTATCGATTCGTTTATTTTATCGTTAACAAGATCGACTAATTCCATTCCATTCGTTTCTCCGATGAGATCTCCCTGAAGCTGAATTGACAAGATATTTTGCTTTACTTCTGAAGTGTATTTCATTTTTCCTTAATTTCCTTTTTATTTTCGCATTGAGCGTTTTTACATTCCCCATAAAGTATCAGTGAATGGTGTAGAACTTTAAAGTTCAGTAATTCGCCCACCATAGTCTGTATATTATAAATTCTTGGGTCGCAAAACTCTACAACTTTATGGCATTCAGTACAAATTAAATGATCATGCTGACGATATCCGAATGACTTTTCGTATTGAGCAAGATTTTTACCAAACTGATGTTTACTAACAAGATCACATTCAACAAGAATATCCAATGTGTTATAAACAGTGGCTCTGCTCACACGATAATTCTTGTTTTTCATGCTTATGTAAAGAGATTCAACATCAAAGTGTCCTTTTCTGGTATAGATCTCTTCTAATATAGCAAATCTTTCCGGGGTTTTTCTAAGCCCCTTATTTTCAAGGTATGCGGTAAATATTTTCCTTACCTCGTTAAAAATATTTTCGTTCGCCTGCTGCATAAAGCCTCCAAAGATACAAAGATAAATTTTTCTACCATAAGTCAAAACTCTAATAGTTTCAACCGTATCAAAAATATATATCTGATTTACAAATAAATACCTATTATTTAGGATTCAAAACGATTGACAGTGATTACATCCTGCACCTTTTTCAATTTCATAATGAGTTTATTAAGGTGTTTTGTGTCATGAACAAACAACATGATTCTTCCTTCAAACATTCCATCCTCTGTTTCGATAGTGATACTTCTCATGTTTACTTTCAACTCATTGGAAATTATTCTTGTAATATCATTAACAATCCCAACTCTATCCATTCCATTAATTTTCAATCCGGTGAGAAATGCCAGTTCTTTTTGAGCGGTCCATTTGGCTTTTACTACCCTATAGCCATAGTTTGACATTAATTCAATTGCATTTGGGCAAGTGGTCCTATGAATTTTAATCCCTTCATTAACAGTAACAAATCCAAATACATCGTCTCCTGGAATTGGATTACAACATTTTGCAAGTTTGTAATCAATTTTTTCCATATCATCACCTATAAGCAGTAAATCGGCATTGGCATCTCCTGTTTTCTTCGGTTCCTGGGGTTTGGGTTCTACAACTTCTTTCTTTTCAGGCTTCTTAACCTCTTTAGGCTCCTGAAACTTCTTAATTTCTTTTGGATCTATAATTCCTTTGGCAATGTCATAATAGAGGTCTAAAGGGAATTTCATGTTAAAATAGACCAGAAGCTGATTTAAAGTTTCGGCATTCAGATCAAGCTTCATTTGATGTAGCTTCCTTAAAACAATTTCCTTACCATCCGAAGCAATTTTCTTTTTTTCTTCCTTCAGACAATCTTTGATCTTGGCTCTTGCTTTTGAACTAACAACAAATTTAAGCCAGTCTTCACTTGGTTTTTGTTTGCTTGAAGTAAGAATCTCGACCTGATCCCCATTATTTAGAATGTAACTAAGTGGTACAAGCTTTTGATTCACCTTAGCTCCAAGACAGTGCATGCCTATTTGGGTATGAATTTCAAATGCAAAATCAAGAGTTGTTGCTCCATGGGGTAGAATTTTAAGATCACCTTTTGGAGTAAAAACAAAGACTTCTTCATGAAACAGGTTGGTTCTGAAATCATCCATGAATTCCAGAGCAGAAGAATCATTTGTTTCGATCAATTCCCTAACCTTCTTGATCCATTCTTCCAATCCTGATTCACTTTTACTTTGTGTAGCTTCTTTATATTTCCAATGAGCAGCATATCCCTTTTCTGCTATATCATCCATTCTTTTAGTACGAATTTGTACTTCTACCCATTGACCTGACTTACTCATTACAGTAGTATGAAGGGACTCATAGCCATTTGCTTTAGGAGTACTAATCCAGTCCCTCAGACGGTCTGGATTAGGCTTGTAAAAGTCAGTCACAATAGAATAAGCTTTCCAACATGCTGCTTTTTCATTTTCGTAAGGGGTATCAATTATAACTCGAATTGCAAAAAGGTCATAAACCTCTTCAAAGGGTGTATTTTGTTTCCTTATTTTATTCCAAATGGAGTAAATGGATTTTGGACGCCCCTTAACAATGAAGTCAAAATTTGATTTATCAAGAGCTGTTTGCAACGGCTCAATAAAGTCTTTGATAAACTTATCACGTGCAGCTTTAGTCTCATTGATCTTTCTTGCTATCCCCCGGTAAACTTCCGGGTCAGTATGCTTCAAATACAGATCTTCCAGTTCCGTCTTAATTGCATACAAACCAAGACGGTGAGCTAAAGGAGCATACAGATATATGGTTTCACTGGAAATTTTCAATTGCTTTTCCCGGGGCATACTGCCGAGCGTACGCATATTGTGAAGTCGGTCTGCCAGCTTAATCAAAATAACTCTCACATCATCTGACAGAGTGAGGATCATTTTCCGAAAGTTTTCAGCCTGTTGAGAACTACCATGTTCAAAGACTCCCGAAATTTTAGTGAGTCCATCAATAATCCGGGCCACCTTAGGACCAAAGTCTCTTTCAATATCACTTATCTCCAAATGCGTATCTTCTACTACATCATGCAGCAAAGCTGCAATGATTGAAGTAGTCCCCAATCCGATTTCTTCTACAGCGATTTGAGCTACAGCCAGAGGGTGATATATATATGGCTCCCCTGAGCGCCGTCTCATATCCTTGTGAGCCTGGAGTGAAGTAAAAAAAGCCTTTTTAATTATTTTCGCGTCGTCATCTTTCAGGAAGGGTTTGGCATGCCTTAATAACTTTCTATACCTGCGAATTATTTCTTTATTTTCCTTTTCTATATCTACCGTCTGCATGTCTCAAAAATACGCAAAACCTATTTATTTAAACTTGAATTCTCTGTAATTTCGTTTTACGGAACTTTATCCGATACGTTATAAATTATATAAAACTGTCTATCATACACTTAACAATAAAAAGAAAAAAAACTCAAAAAAAAATGAAATATTTCTTGCATGATAGATAATTTATTTGCTACCTTTGCAGCGCAATTTTGAACAACAGCACAGAATTAAAGTTCAAAAAAGCGAATCAAGTTTGGAAAAACCAATGCGGATGTGGCGAAATTGGTAGACGCACTAGACTTAGGATCTAGCGCTGCGAGGCATGGGGGTTCGAGTCCCTCCATCCGCACTGAAACCCTCAGAATTAAACTTCTGAGGGTTTTTAAATTAATCACGGTACCTTATTGTTTAATAGAATAAAATCGGACAAAAGTGGAAATTACATTAGAAAAACAAAGTGCCACCAATGCAACCTTAAAAGTAAACCTTAATGAGTCTGATTACAGACCTAAAGTTGCTGAAAAGGTAAAAGAGTACAGTAAGAAAGTCCAACTAAAGGGTTTCAGACCTGGAAAAGTTCCGACTTCTTTAGTTGAAAAAATGTATGGAAAAAGCATTCTAGTTGAAGAAATCAACCAGATTCTAAGCGATTCTATCACCAAATATATCAGAGAAAACAAACTTCCGATTATAGGTGAACCACTTCCTGATTCTGAGAAATCAGAAAACATTAACTGGGAGACTCAAAAAGATTTTGAATTCAACTATAACCTAGGATTAGTACCGGAATTCAATCTGGACCTATCTTCTAATGTAAAGCTTACCAAAAACACCATCAAAATTGAAGATAAGGTTGTTCAGGAAACGCTTCAGAATCTTAAAAATCAATTTGGACAATCAACTAATCCGGAAGTTTCTGCGGAAGGAGATTTTATATACGGAAATTTGAAGGAAGAAAACGGTGACTTTGAATTTCAGAGTCTGTTTCCTACAAACAAAATAAAGAAATCTGAGTTATCTAAGTTTATAGGTTTGAAGCCAAACGATAAAGTTTCTTTTGAAATTGAGAAAACTTTTGATGACGCTGCTGATATAGCATACGTTACGGGTCTTTCTAAAGAAGAGGCGGAGAAAAAACAAGGAATTTTTAGCCTTACAGTTTCCAAAATCAACAGATCTGAACCAGCTGAATTAAATCAAGAGTTCTTTGACAAAGTATTTGGTAAAGATGCAGTTAAGTCTGAAGAAGAATTCATGACTAAACTTAAAAGTACTATAGAAGAAAATTACGGAAGAGAATCTGATCTATTGATTAACCATCAAATCAGAAAACATTTTGTAGATAATACTCAAATTGAATTACCATCAGACTTCCTTAAAAAGTGGTTATTAGTTTCTAACAACGGCAAAATAACTCAGGAGCAAATAGACAAAGAATTCGATTTATATCTTAAAGAGTTAAAGTGGACTCTGATAAAGAATAAAATCAGCGAAGAAAACGACATTAAAGCTGAGAACGAAGAGATTATTGGTAAGACAAAAGAAATGGTAAAACAGCAATTTGGAGGTATGGCTTTTGGGGCTGAGCTTGAAGAGACTTTTGACAAAATTGCAGACAACTATTTAAAACAAGACAATGGCAAAAACTACATTAAAATGTATGAGCAGCTTGTTAACGAAAAGGTTATTGAAACCGTGAAGACAAAGATATCTATAGCTGACAAGAGTGTAGATGTTGAAGAATTCAGAAAAATTGCAGAAGCGCAAGACTGACTTTTTGACAATAATTTCTAATTGGTAAAGTTTTTGAAAGTCCTTTGTAAAAAGGACTTTTTTTTTACATTTGTGCAACACTAATAAAAATGAAAATGATAAATAAGGAAGAATTCAGAAAATTCGCCATTAAGGATCAGAATATTGGCAGCAACATAGTGGATCAATACATTAAACAAGTTGAGAGTACTGCATTTCCATACATAAATAATATGACTCCCAATATTGTTGAGGAAAGACAGATGAGAGCGACTGTCATTGACGTTTTTTCACGTCTGATGGCAGACAGAATTATCTTCCTCGGCACAGCTATAGATGATTATGTTTCCAATATTGTTGTAGCTCAATTATTGTTCCTTGAATCAGCAGATTCAAACAAAGATGTGATTATGTACATCAATAGCCCTGGAGGTTCGGTATATGCAGGACTTGGTATTTATGACACAATGCAGTATATCAACCCTGATGTTGCAACGATCTGTACAGGATTGGCTGCTTCAATGGGAGCGGTATTACTTTGTGGAGGAGCTGCTAACAAAAGATCAGCATTGAAACACTCAAGAATCATGATTCACCAACCACTGGGAGGCGTTCAGGGACAGGCGTCTGACATAGAAATCACTGCACGGGAAATTCTTAAATTAAAGAAGGAACTTTATGATATTCTTGTTCATCATAGCGGCAAAGATTATGCAATGATCGAAAAACATGCTGACAGAGATTACTGGTTAACATCAACTGAGGCTAAAGAATACGGAATTATTGATGAGGTTTTATTCAGAACTCGATAATTAAACTTAATTTAAAAAACCTTTGTTAAAAATTGGGATGTTTTGACCCTTTATATTTTTAAGGTAAAATATCCCAATATTTTAAATAGGGAAGGAATTAGAAAAACAAAAATAATGGCTCAAATCACCTGTTCATTTTGCGGAAGATCTAAGAAAGATGTATCACTAATGATATCCGGGATACATGCTCACATATGTGATAGATGTATCACACAATCTCAACAGATTCTTTCCGAAGAAGTAAAAACCAAAAATAAAAACAGTGTCCCTAAGTTCAATCTGATCAAACCATCGGAAATGAAAAAATTTCTGGATCAGTTTGTTGTAGGACAAGACGAGGCCAAAAAGGTTATGTCTGTGGCTGTTTATAATCATTATAAAAGGTTAATGCAGCAACAGGAAGAAAATGATGTAGTGATTGAAAAATCTAACATCATCATGGTAGGTGAAACGGGAACAGGTAAAACCTATATCGCCAGAACATTGGCCAAAATACTTCAGGTACCTTTCTGTATTGCAGATGCAACAGTATTAACAGAAGCAGGTTATGTGGGAGAAGATGTTGAAAGTATTTTAACAAGACTTTTGCAATCTGCTAATTATGATGTAGAGTCAGCGGAAAGAGGTATTGTGTATATCGATGAGATTGATAAAATTTCCCGTAAAGGCGACAATCCTTCAATCACCAGAGATGTAAGCGGAGAAGGCGTACAGCAAGCACTTTTGAAGCTTCTTGAAGGAACACAGGTAAATGTCCCGCCTCAAGGAGGGAGAAAACACCCGGATCAAAAAATGATAGCGGTGAATACCGAAAACATTCTATTCATTTGTGGTGGAGCATTTGACGGCATTGCTAAAATGATCGGAAGCAGATTAAACACTCAGCCGCTTGGTTTTTCAAACAAAGAACAGACCTTTGTAGACAAAGAAAACCTCCTTCAGTATGTGACAGCTCAGGATCTAAAAACATTCGGATTAATTCCGGAATTGATAGGTCGACTTCCTGTACTCACTTATCTGGAGCCACTTTCTAAAGATACATTGAGAATGATCTTGACTCAGCCGAAAAACGCTATCGTAAAACAATACAAGAAATTGTTTAAGATGGAAGATATTGAGATTGAATTTGAAGAAGATGCATTAGATTTTATTGTTGAAAAAGCTGTTAATTTTAAATTAGGAGCAAGAGGCTTAAGATCTATATGTGAAGCTGTGATGACTGATGCTATGTTTGAACTGCCATCTCAAGATGAAATTAAAAAACTTGTAATCACAAGAGACTATGCTGTAGAAAAAATTGAAAAATCTAAATTCAGCAAATTGAAAGCAGCATAGGAAGTTGTGAGTTTTAAGTTATAAGAAATAAAGGGCTTTTTAAAAAGCCCTTTATTTTTATCAATTTATCATTTCCTTATTTTTCATTCAAATATTTCACCATTAATTCAGCAGCTCTTCTTGAAGCTCCTGGACCTTCAAGAATTTCTTTTATCTTATGATAACCATTCAACTGTTCTTGCCTTTCCTTACCGTATATAATCTTCTTTAATTCTGTAATTAAATTAGATGGAGAAAAGTCTGATTGAATTAACTCTTTTACCACCTCATAGCCTGCAATGAGATTAACAAGGGATATAAACTTAACAGTTATCAGAAACTTTGCGATATTGTAAGTAATAGCACTAGTTTTATAAACTACTATTTGAGGGACTTCAAACAATGCTGTTTCCAATGTTGCTGTACCCGAAGTTACAACAGCTGCTTTAGCATGTGATAATAAGTCATATGTTTCATCAAATATAACAGCTACCCTACCCTCCCTTTTAAAATTATCATAATAATCAGAAGGAAGATTTGAAACACCTGCTACGACGAATGTAAACTCAGGAAAAGATGGTAGCACAGAAACCATATAATGTAGTGTTGCTTCCACTTCCTGCTTTCTGCTCCCTGGAAGAACGGCAATCAGTTGTTTTCCTTCAAGGTTATGCTTACTTAAAAATCCTGGATCTGATTTAAAATTAGCGACGGCATCAAATACAGGATTCCCAACATAGTCTACATTAAAATCAAACTTTTTATAGAAATCTTTTTCAAAAGGAAGAATCACAAACATTTTGTCTACTACCTTTTTGATCTTATTGGCTCTGCCTTGATTCCAGGCCCACACTTTTGGGGAAATGTAATAGTAAACTTTTATCCCGTGAGCTTTTGCAAACGCTGCTACCTTTAAATTGAAGCCTCCAAAATCAATCAATATTAAAACATCCGGTTTGTAGGAAAGAATATCTGCTTTTGTTTTTTCAAGGATCTTGTTTATCGTATTTAAGTTTTTAAACACTTCCCAAAAACCCATAAAGGCAATATCTTTAAAATGAGAGTACAAAGTTACCCCAGTCTCAGCCAAATAATCTCCTCCAATCCCTCTTATTTTAGCATTGTTCTCGAGCCGTATAATTTCTTTACATAGGTTAGAGGCATGAAGATCTCCTGATCTTTCACCACATATCACATAGTATTTCATAAGAATAATCCCCTACTCTCCATAATATTCGACAAAGTTTCTCGGAGTCTCATAAAGAGTGATACAATGCAATCTTGCTTGAGAAATTGATTTAATTTCTTTATCAAGAATTTTCCAAATCTCCATTGCCAGAATTTCTGTGCTGGCCATTTTGCCAAGCATAAAATCTACATCGAGATTAAGATTTTTATGATCAAGCTTTTCAACAACTTCACTTCGGATGATTTTGCTTAGTTTTTTAAGATCGATTACAAAGCCAGTATCCGGATCAGGAGTACCTTTCACTGTAACAGTCAAATCAAAATTATGTCCATGCCAGTTTGAGTTCGCACAAGGTCCAAATACCTCCTTGTTTTTTTCTTCTGACCAATTAGGATTATACAGCTTATGGGCTGCATTAAAATGTTCTTTTCTCGAAACGTAAATCATCAAATCTTTTTCTAACAGATTATTCAGGAAAAGGAATAATTCCTTTTGTGGAGCAAATATACGAAGAAAGGAATTCCCAAAAACGAAGTAATTATTCCTATTGGCAAACCCGCTGGCGGATAGGCTAATCTGGCAGCATAATCACACCCTAAAATAAATAAACCGCCAATCCATGCAGAATAAAGAATATTAAATCTTCCGGTAATTCCAAACAACGCTCTGACAAAATGGGGAATAAACAACCCAACAAATCCTATCGGGCCAGATGTTGCCACTGCGACCCCAGTATTTAAACTTATAAAAATCAAGATAAACCATCTGAGCTGAGAGACATTTAACCCCAATGTGTATGAGCGGCTTTCTCCCAGGAGTAAAATATTAATATGTTTTTGAAAAAATAAGAATATAATGATTGATATCACTAGCGTAATGCCTAACAATGGTATAAAATCCCAGCTTGCCCTTTCAAAACTACCCATACTCCAGAATATTACTGCTTTCAACTTACTTTCTGTATCAGAGAAAAAGATTAATAAACTAATAACTGCTACTAGGAATGAAGACAAAGCAACACCTCCAAGCAATAATTTAGCAGGATTAATATGACCTTTTTCATGTGCAAGTGTAATAACTAGCAGAGACACTCCTGCTGCACCGACAAAAGCAAATACGGGTGTCATTTGAAATCCAAAAATTGTAAATGGCACTAATCCGATATAAACCAAATTAGCCCCAAGAGACGCACCGGAAGCAGTTCCCATCAGATATGGATCCGCAAGGGGATTATTGACCATTACCTGAATTAAATATCCGCTAAAGGCTAGTGCTGCTCCAACAAGAAATGCGAGTATAATTCTGGGTAGCCTTAAATTTAGCAGTACATAATGAATATCATTATTCACATCAAAACTTAAGAGGCTTTCTTTCAGATTATTAAACGTAATGACATAGGTTCCGATCCTAAGTGATAGAACTAATAAGGCGATCGTTAATATTAACAATATCGGAATAACCAATTTACCTGGCATTTTTTGAAATGTTTTTAAGTTCCATGACAGCTTCCATTATTCGAGGTCCGGGTCTGGATTGCAAATCTTCTGTAATCTTAAAAATCGCCTTGTTCCTGTAGCACTTCATTCTTCTTAATTCAGGATAAAGGTTAAAAAAATCCTTTTCATAATCTGAAAATCCACAAAACATCACATCAGGATTTTTTGATAAAAGATATTCACGGCTTACTTCTGGCGAGGTTTTCTTAAAAGAAGAATCAATAAGATTACCCAATCCGGCAATTCTGAGCTTATCTGTCATAATGGAATAATATCCATGAACATATATCGGCGAATTCCAAATTATATTGATTGCAGCAGGCTTTTGTCCAGAATTTTGACTTAATAAGCTATCCTTAATCTGTATCAGTGAATCTGCCAATAAATCAGCTTTTTCAACAGCACCACAAATCTTACCAACTTCTCTTATTCCTTCAAATATTTCATCTACAGTTTTGAAATTCTGAACATAAACCGGGATACCCAAAGCTTCTATCCTTTTTATATCATCTATTGAGGTTATTCCTTCAAGGGTTAATACAAGATCTGGACGAAATTCCATCAACCCCTCTATATCAAGAGGATAATTATTTATTACAGGAAGCTTTTCAACCAATAAAGGGAAATTGCAGTTTGGGGTCCTCCCTATTAATTTTTCAGGACAAATACTGGCAAGGATTTCAGTGGAAGAAGGACAAAGACCAAGTACACGGATGACTTTTGCAGGTACATACAATTCATTGCCAGGATCATTATTAAGACTCTCATTGGAGTTTATTGTCTTTTCCTTATCAGTTTTACATGCATGGCAAACAGATAAAGAAAAAATCAGCATTAGCAAATAAACCTTTTTCACCCTCTATATCGTTCTTTTTTTTGTAAATTTAGCCTTTCTTAAAAATTCACCCTACAAAAAGAAACTATTTGTTTTATGATGGTTGTGACCGGAGCAGCAGGATTTATAGGTAGCTGCCTTATCAGTAAACTAAATGCTGAAAACTTCAATTATATTGTTGCTGTAGATGATTTCAGCAATGAAGAAAAAAATAAAAACCTGGTTGGAAAAAAGATACAGGAAAAAGTACACAGAGATGATTTTTTCAACTGGCTTGATAAAAACTATGAACATGTTGAATTCATCTTCCATATCGGTGCTCGAACAGATACTACTGAGTTTAACAAAGAAATATTCGACAAACTCAATGTTGAATATTCGCAAAAAATCTGGAATGCATGTGTCAACTATCAAATTCCATTAGTATACGCATCTTCAGCTGCTACATATGGACTAGGAGAACTTGGATATGAAGATAATGAAGCCGTAATTCCAAAACTTAAGCCACTAAATCCTTACGGTGATTCTAAAAATGATTTTGATATCTGGGCACTGAATCAGCCTAAAAAACCCTTTTTCTGGGCTGGACTTAAATTCTTCAATGTATATGGACCTAATGAATATCACAAAGACAGAATGGCCAGCGTCATATTTCATGCCTTCAATCAGATAAGTGCGAGTAACAAGATGAAACTATTCAGATCTCACAATCCTGAATTTAAGGATGGTGAGCAAATGAGGGATTTTGTCTATGTAAAAGATGTTGTGGAGGTGATCATGTTCTTAATGAGAGACAGGAAACATTCGGGCATATATAACCTCGGAAGCGGAAAAGCAAGAACATTTCTTGATCTGACAAAGAATACTTTCAAGGCAATGGGCAAAAATGAAGATATCAGTTTTGTAGATACTCCGGCTGACATCCGTGACAAGTACCAGTATTTTACTGAAGCGAAAATGGAGAAGTTAAAAGCGGCAGGTTATTCCAAACCATTCCATACCCTTGAAGAAGGTGTGAATGATTATGTAAAGAATTACCTAATCAACAAAACATATTATTAAAATTTTTCAATAGCAGGAAGCTTAATTCTGATGGATTCTAAAAGTCTTATATATATTATTCTAGGCATACTATCTTTTGATTTTATACTTGAACAGGTGCTTGATTATTTAAATCTTAAACATCAAAAAACTGATTTGCCTGAAGAGTTAAAAGACTTATACACTGAAGAAGAATTTAAGAAAGCACAGGATTATTTTACAGCCAATGCAATGTTCAGTTTTGTATCCAGCACATTAGACTTTCTGCTTATTTTCATTATCATTCTCACCGGCAGCTTTGGATGGCTGGACAAACAATTAAGTTTAAAATTTCAGAATCCAACTGTTTTAGCATTAGTATTCTTTGGAATATTGTTCTTGTTTTCAGATATAATAAACATCCCTTTTTCATTGTACAAGACCTTTGTAATTGAAGAAAAATTCGGATTCAATAAAACCACACTCAAAACATATATTCTCGACAAGCTTAAAAGCTACCTTCTTGGCGGATTGCTGGGTGGTTTACTGATATGGCTTTTTATTTTCATGGTTACGAGTATTGGACCAAGTTTCTGGCTATACTTCTGGATTATTTTATCTGTAGTAATGCTTGTGATCAATATGTTTTATACAAGTATATTTGTTCCGCTCTTCAATAAACTTACACCACTTGAAAGTGGTGAACTTAGAAACTCAATTGAAGAGTACAGTAAAACCAACAATTTTTCATTAACCAATATTTTTGTCATAGATGGATCTAAAAGATCTTCCAAAGCAAATGCATTTTTCTCAGGAATAGGACCAAAGAAAAAAGTGGTACTTTATGACACACTGATAAACAACCATACTAAAGAAGAGTTAGTCGCAGTATTAGCGCACGAGATTGGTCATTTTAAGAAAAAACATATCATTACAGGACTAATCCTTGGTATTATACAAACCGGATTTATGCTTTTTCTTCTCTCCTATTTCATCTTCAATGAAAATTTATCTGAGGCTCTGGGTGCTGACCATTTGGCTATCCATATCAATTTAATTGCCTTTGGAATTTTGTATACTCCGATATCTCACATTACAGGCCTTCTAATGAATATTATTTCTAGAAAAAATGAATATGAAGCAGACCGTTTTGCAGCAGTTACTTATAGCAGTATTGCGCTTCAGGAAGCTCTTAAAAAATTATCAACTAAAAACCTCAGTAACCTGACTCCACATCCTGCCTATGTATTTATGCATTATTCTCATCCGCCTTTATTATATAGATTGAGAGCTCTAAAGCAAGTTCAGTAATTGTTTATTAACAATACATTATTTTTAGGCTCAATTTCATAAGCTATGAGATTTGCAAAATTTGATTGCCCAGAAGGTAATTATCTTTAATGTAAGGTTTTCACTTTAATCACTTTTTCAGAACAAACTACTTTAAAATCAATTATTGTTTTATTGCTTTCCAATCTCAGGACAAATTAAAACTCTATGAAACTAGCCAGGACTATACTTCTCATTTTACTGGGAATTTTGCTTTTAATCTTTATCGTAGCATTATTCTTTCCTAAAACTTATTCAGTTCAAAGGAGTCTCGTAATCAAACAACCTGCGGAAAAGCTATACAAAGAGATTTCTGATTACAACGATTTTAAAGATTGGAATCCCTGGTCTGAGAGAGATTCTACAACTAAGAAAATTATTGAAGGACAACCATCACATTCAGGTCACAAATATAGTTGGGAAGGTGAAAAAACAGGTAAAGGCTACATGATCATTACAGAAACCAACAGACCTACCATGGTTCACTCAAAGCTTACAATGGTGTCACCCATGGAATCAGAATCAGAGGTTTATTTTACTATTGAACCAGTTGAAGGAGGTGCTAAGGTAACCTGGAAAAATGAAGGCAATTTGGACTATCCTTTTGGGAGATATTTTGGCTTTATGGTAAAGGATTTACTAGAAAAAGATTTTGACAAAGGACTGGAGAATCTAAAGAATTATGCAGAAAAGCATTGAATCCATCTCTGCCTGTTACTTTTCTATTAAAATATCAAATCTTTGCAACTTGCATCTCTCTCAGAGGTGAATACTTTAACAGATCATTTATCCCCTCTGAAATTTTCAGAATATCAGGCAATACTGCGTTCTCTAATCCAATATTTACCGGTAATCCAGGAACATTCAAGGCTCCAATTGTATAAATAGGCGCTTTCAAATATTCAAAACAGATTTTCTGAATACGACCTGCCAGGGCTTGAATAAATGAGTTTTCTACAGGGGCTTCGCTTAATAACAAACACCTTCCTGATCTTTTAACTGCCTTAAAAATCAAACTTTCATCCAATGGATATAGTGTTCTTAGATCAATTATTTCAACTTTATCCTTGAAGAGTTGAGCTGCTTCTCTTGCCCAGTAGACTCCAAGTCCATATGTAATGATCGTAACACAATCTGGATTTTCAGTTTGTAATACCAGATTTGCCTTTCCTAGCGGGAGTATGTAGTCAGCATCCGGCTCAACCATATATGCATCCTGAGTTCCAGGAACTTTACTTCTATAGAGTCCCTTGTGCTCAAGCATAATAACCGGGTTGGGGTCTATAAATGCAGCTTTCATCAATCCTTTGATATCCGCAGCATTTGAGGGATAAACTACCTTGATACCTTTTATTGTCAACAGCATGGATTCAATACATCCGGAATGGTATGGCCCTCCTCCTATACTAGTTCCTACAGGTATTCTTATCAAAGTTCTTATGGGAAATTTTCCATTGCTGAGATAGCAAGACTTTGACACTTCTGTTACCAGTTGATTCATTCCTGGATATAAATAGTCGGCAAATTGAATTTCTACAATCGGCTTAACTCCAATTGCAGAAAGACCTGCTGTTGATCCTATGATAAAGGCTTCCTGAATGGGTGTATTAAAGACCCGGTCATTACCAAATTTATTTTCAAGTGATGCTGCTTCACCAAACATTCCCCCCAGTCTTTTTCCTACATCCTGACCGTAATAAATGCATTCAGGGTTTGCTTCCATAATCTCTTCAACTGCATGCAATGCACTTTCAACCATCGACACCTTGTGACTATTCGCAGGAGTGCGATTACCTTTCTCAACAAGGGCAGTAGTAGGTGCAAAGACATTATCCAGGACAGTTATCGGATCCGGATCATCTCCCTTCTGTGCTTTATCAAAACTATCCAGAACTTCATTCAATGCTTCTAATTCCGATCGCTTTAGCTCATCATCAGGAACACCCATCTCAACCAGTCTGCGTCTTAATTTAAACGCAGGATCATTCATGGCGTGTCGAGCTAGATTGTCTTCGCTTCTATACACTTCCATACGAACATTAGAGTTGTGATGCCCAAGCAAAGGAACAGTAGCATGTACAATGATAGGACATCTCTTTGAACGAACATAACTCAACGCCTTAGCCATTCCTTCAAAAGATTCTTCAAAGTTACTTCCATCTATACGCATTCGGCTGAGTCCTTTAAAGCCTCCAGCAAAATCATAGGCATCCATTGCTCTGCTTTCCTCGCTGGTTACTGAAATTCCCCAGCTATTGTCCTGTACCAGAAATAAGATTGGTAATTGTTTTAAAACAGCAAACTGTAACGCCTCACTTACTTCTCCTTCTGTCATGCTATCATCACCTAAGGAACAAACCACAACTGGTAACTCATTGCCTGGTCCTTTTTTTAACAATGGAGATTGAATCTTTTCAAAGTACTGCATACCCAAAGCAACACCTGTGGCTGGAATGGTTTGCATACCTGTAGCACTACTTTGATGTGGAATCTTTGGTTTGTCCTCTCCTTTGCTGCTTGGATGACAATAATAGGTTCTGCCTGCAGAAAACGGATCATCCTTTTTAGCCAGAAGCTGAAGCATCAATTCATATGGCGTAAAGCCCATAGATAGCATTAAGCTATCATCCCGGTAATATGGGGTAACAAAATCACAAGGTAATAACTGAAGTCCAGTAGCTATTTGAATAGCTTCATGTCCTCTGGAAGAAGCATAAATATATCTGACGATTTCCCTTTCACGGTCATATAGCTGAGACATGTGAATTGAAAACTGCATGAATTTATATGCAGATAATAGCAATTGCTTCTTTTCCATAGGTTGAATAATATTAAAAGTTATAGAGTTTATAGCTCTTATATATTAGACTTCCAATTGGATGAATTTGTTGAAAGAAAACATTCGATCTTATTCTTTAGCCGAAAAAATCTGAAAGACTAAAAAAAGAAAACTCCGGATTACCGGAGTTTTAAATATGATTGAATTATAAAATTTTAAATTCGATCCTTCGATTAATTTGCCTGTTTTCTTCTGAAGTGTTAGGGTGGATTGGCTTTGTCTCACCATAACCCTTAAACTTCATTCTGGTAGCTGCTATTCCTGATTTTACAAGGTAATCAAAAACCGATTTTGCTCTATTGGTACTCAGGGTTAAATTATCATTATCAGCTCCGACATCATCTGTATGTCCTCCGAATTCAATATTCACTTTAGGATTTTGTTTTAAGAAAGAACTGATTTTATCAAGCTCTGTTTTAGACTTCTCCTCAAGTGCAAAAGAGCCTGAAGGGAAAAATATATTATTCAAAACGACAGCTGCACCTGTTTTTACTGGATCCAGGTAAACATCTAAAGCAAGAGCATCAAATACTTTCGGATTATTAAAGTCGAAATGCACACTTTTAAACATATAGCCTGGCTTGCTAACATGCAAGGCATACTCTGATCCTTCAGTTAATACAATAAGATAACCGCCGTTTATGCTATCAGATTTCACCCATTGACTAACCTTTCCTGTTTTCAGATCAACCAGTTCAATTTTTGCTCCCAATGCTTTTTTAGTTACAGCATCAAATATTTTTCCCTTGGAATAAGTACTCTTGTGTTTTTCCTGAATTTGCTCCGGCACTTCAAATTCGTAGAGAAAAGCCTTTGATACTCGCATATCCTTTTTCTCATAAACAGTATAAAACCCTTTTTTGCTGTCACAGGTAATGAATATCGTTGCATCGTTGCTAGGACCATTAAGAGGATATCCAAGATTTGCAGGTTCTGACCAGATAGAATCTGTCAGCTCTGAAGAGAAGATATCCAAACCTCCCATTCCCAGATGATAAGAGGATGAGAAATAAAGACTTTTACCATTTGCATGAATAAAGGGTGCAACTTCTCTTCCTGAAGTATTTACAGGTTTTCCAAGGTTTTTAGCAGGAGACCATTCACCATTTTCATCCATCTTAGTGAACCAGATATCTTCTTTTCCAAAACCACCCCTTCTGAGAGATGAAAAATAAATTGTTTTGCCATCAGCAGATATAGTAGGTTCAGATTCCCAGGTAGGAGAGTTGATATTTGCACCCAGATTTACAGGTTCGCTCCACGCATCTCCGATTTTATAGGTCACATACAAATCGCAGGAGCCAAAGCCATCTTGTCTGTTACATGATGTAAATACAAGCACCTTGCCATCTCCTGATAATGATGCTGCCCCTTCATTAAACTTTGTATTGATATTAGTTGAAATGGAATAGGGATCGGACCATTCACCATTTACTTTATCTGAGACAACAATATCCTCATCATCCTTCTGAGTAAGACCATCTTTTTTGTAATAGATAATCGTCTGCTGATCGGCAGTAAGGACAGGATACCCATGGATATAAAATCTGTTAATCTTAGGGCTCATCATAACAGGTTTAAATGGCAATGGATTCTGCTTAGCCTTAATGCCGAACTCAACCTTAGCCAGAAGCTGGGTAGCTTCCTCGGTTATCTTTTTGTCATTAGGTTTCAGATCCAGCATCATCTGAAAATACTTTTTAGCAGACTCATAGTCACCATCGTTAAAGTAAAATTCAGCTGCAGTATAATATCCGAAATAAAATCTTTTATCATTTGGAAGGATAGCTGCTGCTTTATAAAAATGCTGCTTTCCTTCTTCTGTATTTCCAAGTAGCTTAAATATGCCGCCAAGTTTATAGTGTGCCTCAACAAACTGAGGATCTTTATCAATAGAAGCCTCAAGTGCCCTTATGGCTTCGTTAAACTTACGCAAACGAACAAGCTCTTCTGCTTCCTGAAAAAGACTAATGGCTTTTTTATTTGTCGAGCTGTAGTTTTGACCGAAAGTTGTAGATATAGAGAAAAATAGAAGAAACAGAAAAGAAAAGAAGATCTTTGATTTCATAGATTCATTAAGGAATATTCATGAACTTGTGAATCTGTAACGAAATATTCCATTGAGGATTACTTTTTACATATTCAATAATAAGCGGAAGCACTTCATTTTGTTTGGACCATTCCGGCTGCAAATAAAGCCTGCATCCAGGCTTTACCTGCCCTGCAAATTGCTCTGCCCATTCAAAATCAGACTTATTAAATACGATAATTTTGAGTTCGTCTGCATTTTCTATGACAGACTGATGGGGAGCTTTAAACTTTTTAGGGGAAAGGCAAATCCAGTCCCAATTTCCGGTAAGAGGATAAGCTCCACTGGTTTCAATATGGGTTCTGAATTGGAATTTCTTTAAAGACTCTGTTAGTTGTGCTAAGGGATAAATCAAAGGTTCTCCACCTGTGATTACAGCTACTCTTCCGGGATGAACAGATGCGGACTGAGCAATTTCTTCAACTGAAAACACCGGATGTCCTTTTATCTCCCAGGATTCTTTTACATCACACCAGTGACATCCGACATCGCACCCTGCAAGCCTTATGAAATATGCAGCATGTCCCTGAAAAAAACCTTCTCCCTGGATCGTATAAAAAGATTCCATCACCGGAAGGATGGAACCTGAATGTTCTAATATTTGATTAAGATCTTGATTGATAGACATCACCCTTTGCCGAAGCAAGTGTATTTAATAAAAGAGAAGCAATAGTCATTGGACCTACTCCACCTGGAACGGGAGTTATATAGCTGCATTTAGGAGCAACTGCTTCAAAGTCCACATCACCTTTAATGGCATAACCTGCTTTTTTAGAAGCGTCAGGAACCCTGGTAGTACCAACGTCAACGATAACAGCTCCCTCTTTCACCATATCTGCTTTGATCAATCCCGGTATACCTACGGCAACAATTATAATATCGGCCTGACGAGTATATGAAGGAAGATCCACCGTATTTTTATGGCATAATGTTACTGTAGCATTTCCCGGCTCACTGTCTCTTGCCATAAGGATACTCATAGGGGAACCAACAATATTACTTCTACCCACCACAACACAATGTTTCCCTTTAGTATCGATTCCATAACGTTTTAAAAGCATCATGATACCGTTAGGTGTTGCAGAAATATGAGCTGGTAGTCCTTTATTCATCCTACCAATATTTACAGGGTGAAACCCATCCACATCTTTTTCTGGGCGGATTCTTTCAGTTACTTTTTCTACTGAAATATGCTTTGGTAAAGGAAGCTGTACAATTAATCCGTCAATTTCAGGATCATTATTTATTTCTTCAATTTTAGCAAGAAGCGTTTCTTCCGAAACACTGGATTCGTAGGTTATAAGAGTAGATCTGAAACCAACCTCTTCACAACTTTTAACCTTGCCACCAACATAAGTATGACTTGCACCATCATCTCCAACAAGTATCGCCGCCAGATGCGGAATTTTACCTCCGTTATTTTTTATATTTTCTACAGCTACTGCTATTTCCTGTTTAATTTCAAGCGAAACTTTTTTTCCGTCGATCAGTTGGGTAGTCATTTTTAATTCACTCATTGGTATTCTAAACAAATAATATTAGTCAATTTTAAGGACAGCCATAAATGCCTCCTGAGGTATTTCCACATTACCCACCTGTCTCATTCTCTTCTTACCTTTTTTCTGTTTTTCCAGAAGCTTTCTCTTACGTGAGATATCTCCACCGTAACATTTTGCCAAAACGTCTTTTCTTAAAGCTTTTACAGTTTCTCTGGAGATGATTTTAGCACCGATAGCCGCTTGGATTGCGATCTCAAATTGCTGTCTTGGAAGTAATTCTTTTAATTTTTCACACAATTTTTTACCCCAGTCGTATGCTTTATCTCTATGTACAATAGCAGAAAGCGCATCAACTTTATCACCATTAAGAAGAATATCAAGTTTCACCATTGTAGACTCACGGTATCCTATCAATTCATAGTCAAGAGAAGCATAGCCTTTGGAAATCGTTTTCAATTTGTCGAAGAAGTCAAAAACCATTTCAGAAAGAGGCATTTCAAAAATCATTTCCACTCTGTCTGTAGTCAGATAAACCTGATTTCTTAATACTCCTCTTTTCTCCATACACAAAGTCATAATCGCTCCAATGTATTCTGACTTAGTGATAATCTGAGCTTTTATAAATGGTTCTTCAATATGGCTAAGCTTAGACGGCTCAAGCATTTCCGAAGGAGCATTTACTACATGCATTTCTCCTTTATTATCGAATGCATGAAATGACACGGAAGGAACAGTAGTTATTACAGTCTGGTCAAATTCTCTTTCAAGACGCTCCTGAATGATTTCCATGTGGAGCATTCCAAGAAAACCACAACGGAAGCCAAATCCAAGAGCTGCTGAAGTTTCAGGTTCCCAAACAAGGGATGCATCATTCAGTTGAAGCTTCTCAATAGCCTCTCTTAAATCCTCATAATCACTGGTTTCAACTGGATACACTCCGGCAAAAACCATTGGTTTTACATCTTCAAAACCAACAATGGCTTCTTTTGTAGGGTTATCAAAGCTTGTAATTGTATCCCCTACCTTTACCTCTTTCGCACTTTTGATACCTGAAATAAGGTATCCAACATCACCTGCCTCAATTACTGTACGAGGTTCTTTTTCAAGTTTTAAAATACCGATTTCATCAGCATGATAAACGGTATCTGTCGCAACGAATTTTACTTTATCTCCTTTTTTGATTGTTCCGTTTAAAACTCTGAATATTACTTCGATACCTCTGAACGAATTATAAACTGAGTCAAAAATCAGGGCTTGTAAAGGAGCTGTTTTATCTCCTTTGGGAGCTGGAATTCTTTCAACAATTGCTTCAAGCACTTTATCCACCCCTGTCCCATCTTTACCGCTGGCAGGAATAATTGACTCTCTTGAACATCCGACAAGATCTACCATCTGATCCTTTACCTCCTCAGGCATAGCGCCAGGAAGGTCAATTTTATTCAATACAGGAATTATTTCAAGATCGTGCTCCAATGCAAGGTATAAATTTGAAATAGTCTGAGCCTGAATACCCTGAGAGGCGTCAACTAAAAGTAAAACACCTTCACAGGCAGCTATAGACCTGGAAACCTCATAAGAAAAGTCAACGTGCCCGGGTGTATCTATCAGATTAAGCACATAGGTTTTCCCTTTGTACACATAGTTCATCTGAATAGCATGACTCTTAATTGTAATTCCTCTTTCTCTCTCAAGATCCATATTATCAAGGACCTGCGCCTGCATTTCTCTTTTAGTTACGGTATTTGTGAATTCTAAAAGACGATCGGCCAGGGTACTTTTTCCGTGATCAATATGGGCTATGATGCAAAAGTTTCTAATATTTTCCATTTCAGTAAATCAGCTACAAAGTTATGAATTCTGGATACTAAAAAAATAATACCCCGTTTAATATTTATCTAATTGTTTTAATAATTTTTAATATTTAAAATTGTCTTTTTCGTATATGTAGAAGGAATTGTGTATTCATGAACAGAATGAGCAAGAATAAGACCCTGGAGGATCTATATTATTCCTTCCCCGTACAGCTTTTGATTAATCATTTCAAAAAAAACCAGATTCTCCTGGCTTTATGGTTCATTCTGTTTGGTTTTGTTACTTCAAACATTGGAAATATTCTCGGAATCCCTTATTTATTCCTTGACCCGGAATACATGAATCAGGTGAATTATAAAGGCTTTCTGATAATTGGTGTAGCCGTTGGAATATTTATCCTATCCTTTCACATTACTACCTATATACTTGACAGTTATCGTTTTAACTTCCTTGGTACTGTTGCACGCCCTTTTACAAAATTCTGCCTGAATAACAGTATTATACCTCTGGCATTTCTAATAGTTTATTCAATCAATATTGTTCGATTTCAGTTCAAAAGTGGTTTTCAAACAAATACGCAAATTTTTCTCGAAGTAGCTAGTTTTCTTTTAGGTGTAGGTGTTACGCTTTTCTTATTGCTTTTTTATTTCAGTTCTACGAATAAGGATATCTTCAAGGAGCTGGCTTCAAACCTTGACAGGCAGCTAAAGAAGACTAATATTAACAGAGTCAATGTATTAAGGAAACTAAAAAATGCTAAAAAGAATAAATACATTGTAAATCATTACCTGGATTTTCCTTTTAGATTCGTCAAGGTTGAACCTTACAAAAATTATGATAAGGAAATTTTATTAAAGGTATTTGATCAGAATCACCTGAATGCGGTAATTGTTGAAATTTTTGTCATTATAGTCATTATCATTCTCGGACTTTTCAGGGATAACTCTTATTTCCAAATACCCGCAGCTGCAAGCGGCATACTTTTCTTTTCGATCTTCATCATGTTTACCGGTGCATTTTCTTATTGGTTAAGAGGATGGGCGATTACTGCCCTGGTTGCAGCATTGGTTATTTTCAACTTTTTGGTAAAATATGATATCATCAATTCCAAATACCAGGCCTATGGAATCAATTACAATAATACACCCGCAGAATATAGTCTTGAAAGACTTAACGACCTGAGTAATGATTCAAACTTTAAAGCAGATACCGATTCGACTACTCTCATTCTGAATAACTGGAAGAATAAATTCTCTGGACCTGAAAAACCGAAAATGGTCTTTATCTGTGTCAGTGGAGGTGGACAAAGAGCTGCAGCCTGGACTACGAGAACGTTACAATATGTCGACAGCACACTTAACGGAGGATTACTTGACCATTCCATTCTCATGACTGGTGCTTCTGGCGGCATGGTAGGCGCTAGTTACTTCAGAGAACTTTATCTTAAGAAAAAACAGGGAGAAAACATTGATCTGTATTCAGATCAAGCCTTTAAAAATATAACCAAAGATGTACTCAATCCTGTCATTTTCAGCCTTGTTGTAAACGATATTTTCTTTCGGTTTCAGAAATTCAACTATGGAAACTATGAATATCTCAAAGACAGAGGTTATGCATTCGAAGAACAACTCAATAACAATCTCGAGCATGTACTTGATAAAAAGGTTTGTGACTATAAAATTCCGGAGCAGAATGCGCTTATACCTTTAATTATCATGTCTCCAACAGTCATTAACGATGGAAGGAAATTGTTCATCTCCAGCCAGCATTGCAGTTATATGACGACCTCTCCTCCAGAGGAAGTAGATCTGAATCAGAAGATTAAAGGGATTGAATTTCAAAGGTTTTATAAGGAGCAGGATGCTAAGAACCTGAGATTTTTAAGCGCAATGCGTATGAGTGCAACCTTCCCATATGTAACTCCTAATGTGGAACTTCCCAGTTCACCACCAATGGAAATAATGGATGCCGGAATTTCTGACAATTTTGGAATCAGAGATGCAGTGAGGTTTTTGTATGTATTCAGAGATTGGATAAGTCAGAATACTAGTGGGGTAGTTTTTGTCTGCATCAGAGATTCTCAAAAAGATAGTCCGATTGAGAAAAAAGCTGAAGCTTCAATTTTTCAAAAAATGTTTACACCAATTGGAAGTTTATATAATAATTGGGATTATCTTCAAGACTTCAACAATGATAACCTGATTGAAGGGGCTTATGGCTGGTTTAATGGAAAGATCAATGTTGTAAATTTTGAATATATCCCTAAACCAAGATATTGGGGCATATTGAAAGAAAAGAAAATTAACCCGGAAGAAGTTGAAAAGAAGGAAACCGCCGAAAGAGCGGTTCTGAGCTGGCATTTAACTACCAGGGAAAAACAAAGTTTACAAAGAACTATCTTGGAGAATAACAATCAGGAATCTTTAAATCACTTAAAAAAGCTTTTATCTGATCAGAAATGAAAAATGTTTCCCCTGTACTTTTAAAAAAGTTAACAAGCACAGGGATTTTTATAATCCTGCTTTTTTTATCTCAAATACTAATTGCTCAAACAGACACATTAAAAGGAAATGTAAAAGAAACTTTTTCAGGGAACAGTCTACCTTTCGTCCACATAAGAGTAAATGACTCCATTGATTATTTATCAGATATAGATGGAAATTTTTTAATTGAAAATAAATCCTCTTTAAAGAAGGTCACATTTGATCTCTACATGCATAGACCAGTTACGCTCTATCCACCTTTTGACAGTGTCCTTACAGTAAAACTTAACAAGTTTCTCTTTTTTGAAGTATCAAAAGACTCTGATCCTATTGCTCCGGAGATTATTAAAAAGGTAATGGATCATAAAGATCTGAATAACCCTGAGAAAATGCACTATTATAGTTATAAAACCTATAATAAATTCAGCCTTGCCACAACTGAGGTTGAGAAATCAAATAAGTTTCTCAGTCTCATTTTTAAGAAGTTTTCTCTTTCATTTAAAAAGTTAAAAGAAGAACAGCATTTCATTCTGATTGAAACTTCAAGCGAAAAAAAATTTATAGACCAACTACATCAGAGAGAAGAGCTGGACGGCGCTAAATCCTCCGGAATTGATCTTCCCTTGCTGATGGTTCAGGCCAATCAGGTACAGAATGCTTCTTTATATAAAGATTACCTGAACATTGCAGGAAAAAGCTATCCAAGTCCTCTGAACAGAGATGTATTCCACAGATATGCATTCAACGTAATCGATACAATATATCCGAATAAAGACACCGTCTATGTTGTCAAATTTAATCCTCGAAGTGACCGATACTTTGATGGGTTGAAAGGCACTGTCTTTATTAATAAAAACAAGTATGCCATAGAGCATTTAAATATCTCTCCTTATGAAGAAGGGAAAGTTGAAATAAACCTGCTGCAATCTTATAAATTCCATAAAGAGAAAGATGTATGGTTTCCCTCCAGAACCAGAACTGTAATAATATTTTCTAGGGGGACAGAAAAGTATATTGCCAATGGCAACTCATATATATTTGATGTAAATCTCAATGCTTATCTTAACAAAAAATCATTTAATGAAGTAATACTCAATTACTCTGAGCGTGCAAACAAGAAAGGGGAACAGTATTGGAAGGATACAAGAAAAGAACCTCTTACTCATGCAGATTCTATTACTTATTATTACTTTGAATCATTTAAGTATAAAAAAGATGTCGAGAATTTTCTGACATTCGGAGAAAAAGTTTTTTATGGAGAACTTCCTTTTAGGAAAATAGACATCGATGTAAACAGGCTTCTGACATTTAACAAAGTAGAAGGAACAAGGATAGGTTTCGGAGCACATACCAATGAAAAATACTCAGATAAAATCAAATACGGAGGGTATATTGGGTATGGCATAAGAGATCAAAAATTCAAATACGGAGCTGACTTTACCTATAAACCACTTTATGATGTTCCTCTTTCCTTTAATGCAAGATTCTCTTATGACTTAAGAGAGGCAGGAGCCAATTTTTATCCTTACAACAGATATCAGTACAGCAGTGAAGCTTTAAGAAAATTCTGGTTAAGGATATTGGACCTTGTATTTGAACAGGAAAACTCAATTTTTTATCATCCTTTTAAAAACATGGATATGATGGTTTCCTTCGACAACAGTCAGCATAGGCCAACCTATGATTATGTTTACAGGGGGACCGACAGTTTAAAATTTAATTTTACAGAATTCAAATTTGGATTTCGATACGCATTTGGTGAACAATATTTTAATGTATTAAAAAGGAAATATCCTCAACCTACTAACTACCCAGTCATTTCTTTTATCTGGCAGAAAGGACTAAAGAAAGGCGTAAACGGAGATTTTAGCTATAATAGATTTGCTTTAAAGATAGAGGAAACATTGAGAATACTTTTTCTGGGAAAAACAGGCATACAACTCGAGACTGGTTTGATTACCGGAGATGCTCCTTATATGAAACTCTATAACCAAAAAGGTAGCTATCGAAACACATCAATTGTGTTTCACAATAGCTTTGAAACAATGAAATTCAATGAGTTTTTGAGTAACAAATATGCGAGTTTATTCTTTTCCCATGACTTTGGGAAACTGTTTATAACAAAGTCTATCACACCATCATTATGGATCATCAATAATATCGGTATAGGAAGCTTAAATCATCCTGAATATCACCAGCAGATTCCATTTAAAACAATGGAGAAGGGATATTTTGAAGGAGGGTCTTTTCTGGACAACGTTATTGTTATAAATCTAGCCGGTTTAAAGGTAGGTATAGGTGCCGGTGTCTTCTTAAGATATGGCCCTTATGCATTACCTCATTTTGGAGATAACTTTGTCTTCAAGTTTGCTACTAACTTTTTTTTATAGCCTATTATTTCTTCTTAAAGACCTCCTTTACATCTTCAAGATAAGCTCTTAGAAGTTCCGCAACACTCCAAGCCTGAGCAACACAACCTTTAGGAGCATAAGGTTCATTTCCGTCAAATATTTCTGATATGCTCCCTATAGCTGCTTCGCTGAGATGATATTGAAAATTTTGTATCCATTGCTCAACATCCCGTCTTCCTTTATCTCCTTCAAGTCTTACTTTAGCAGTAATATATGGTCCTATCAGCCATCCCCAGACAGTTCCCTGGTGATAAGCCCCGTCTCTTGCAAGCCGATCCCCTGAATAATCGCCCCTGTACTGAGGATCATCAGGAGACAAGCTTCGTAATCCAACCGGAGTTAAAAGTTTTTCTTCTGTTATCTTTAGTATTGAAGCAGATAGTTCATCATCCAGAAGCGGATAGGGCAAACTGATAGCAAATAGCATATTAGGCCTTACAGCACTGTTGTGTTCATATTGATTAATATAATCATACAGATACCCCTGACCTTTTATTACAAAAGTATCAAGGAAAGAGTTTTTAATATGCCCTGCCCTTTCATAAAACTGACGACTAGCCTTTAATTCCCCCTTGAGATCAGCCAGTTCCCCCAGAATCATCAGAGAATTGTACCAAAGAGCATTGATTTCTACAGCCTTGCCTTCTCTTGGCGTTACAACCCAATTGCCGATTTTTGCATCCATCCAGGTAAGCTGAACACCATGCTGTCCTGCATACAAAAGACCATCTTCCTGAACCTTTATATTATATCTAGTACCTTGGTCATGCCATTGAATAATATCTTTCAAAGAAGAATAAAGATCTTTCAGAACAAACGTTTTATCTCCCGAATAATCTAGGTATTTTTTAATAGCAATAAAGAACCATAAAGTAGCATCTACTGTGTTATATTCCGGTTCTTCCCCAACATCAGGAAATCTATTGGGAATCATTCCCATATCTATACTTTTGGCAAATGCTTTAAGTATTTTTTTGGCCTCATCAAATCTACCAGTAACCAGACAAATTCCAGGAAGGGAAATCATCGTATCTCTCCCCCAGTCTGAGAACCAATGGTAGCCAGCAATAATTGTTTTAAGATTCTTTCCTCTCTTCACCACAAACTGATCGGCAGCTATAGCAAGCCTTTGAGAAAGGTCATCTTTAAACGGAATATTTCTTGTAATTTTTTCCCTACGTTTTCTTTCAGAGGAAATCAGTTTAAACGGATCTTTTCTTGAAGGATCCTTGTCTGAAATGATTACTCCGATTTTATTTCCCTGTTTCAGTTTAACACTGAAATTACCATAGCTAAACAAGTCTTCAGAGAACTGGAGACCCCGGTTTTGTTCTTCCCTGTACTCAAAATTAAGAAACCATGCCGGAGTAAATTTAAAATTAGAGTTTTTAAGGAATATGTAGGAAGCAGGTAAACCTTCATAAGGATCCATTTTCAGAACTCCATTTCCAAATACAGCCTCCCACCTTAAATTTTTATTCTCTTTAATTAATCCGTGATAATCTCTGTAAGAAATAAAAGGCTTTAACTCCAGCTCAAACTCATCAACAGCTTTCTTTACTTCATAAGTCACAACGATTGTATTTTCTTCATAGATAGCAGCAATCGTTTTTACTATTTCAATATTATCTCCTATTTTATAATGGAATACAGGGAAATACTCCTGTTCATATTTATCAAAATATTCCAGTCCTGTAGCACAGATATTGGATGGGAATTGATTGGAGCTTAACTCGAACTTTACTCCTTTAAACTTAATAAACTCTTCGAGTTTTGAAATTAAAACCATTCTTCCCACCGGAGGATGAGTGGCAACAACAAACATCCCATGATAACTTCTGGTATTTGCACCGGATAAAGACCCGCTTGCCCATCCCCCTAAGCCATTCGTTTCCAACCACTCTCTGGAAGAAGCTTTCGAAAAATCCTTAATAATATCGTCGCTGATGGTAATTTTCATTGCTCTGAAAAATATTAACTCCAATTATACTGACTTAAATTTGACAATTTTATTCATTTATTCATAAGAATACTCTTAAATAAAAGCCAGTCAAAGTAAAATAGGGAAAGCTAAATAATGTTTAATTTTACTTCGTTCCTATCACATAATACACTCTCTGATTCAAATTTTAATACAGAAAATAAGACTGAAATATGTATCTTTTGAGAAATTTTATTGAGAAATACATACAGATGTCCTGTTTCAGACTGGTTGCTTTAATAATTATTTTATTGTCAACACATTTATGTTTCTCCCAAGAGCAAAGTAGCAAAAAATCGAAGTATGACACTCTCTATATTATAAGTTACTCTAATTTGCTTACAACAAAAGCAACATTTATAATCAGAGGCAATAACTTTAATATTTATGATAAAACCAGCAAAAGAAGCTTAAAGTATAAACCTAATGAAAGCCTTGCAATGGGATTTGCAGGTTATCACAAAAAAATAGGTCTTGAACTTGCGTTCAATCTTCCTTTCATCAATAATGATAATGATAAGTATGGTAAAACATACCAGAGAGATTTGCACGCAAGCAGATATGGCCGGAGAACAATTGTCGACCTGAACCTTCAGACTTACAAAGGTTTTTATATTGAAAATGCAAAAGAGCTGAATCCTTCTTGGAACTCAAAATTTGATCCATATCCTAAAAGGCCGGATATTTCCACAGTAGCTTTAGGAGGAAGTTTTTATTATATTCTTAATTTCAGTAAATTTTCATACCGGGCTGCATTCAACCAGGATGAAGCTCAAAAGAAAAAAGCAGGTTCACTTTTGTTAGGTGGTTATTTAAACTTTTTTAACCTTCAGTCAGATTCTAGCATTATACCGATACAACTACAATCAGCCTTCAACGAGAGAGCATATCTGATCAAAGGAAAAACTCTAACATTTGGAGCGGGAGTTGGTTATGCCTATACATTAATAATCCGAAAACATTTCTTCATTACTCTTTCTGCAATTCCAGGTATTGCATTTGTAAATTTTGAAGGCCAAAAAGAAAATATGGATTATTTTTATTCCAAAACCAAAATTGCATTAAGGTCCCAAGTTCGTTTTGCCACAGGATATAATGGAGGTAAGTTTTATGCAGGATTCAATTTAACTACCGACAATATTTCAATGGACAATTCAGGACAATCGTCAATAAACTACCACCTTGGCAACATCAGATTTTATGCAGGACGGCGCTTTGACTTAAGTAAAATCATAAGTAAATTTTAAATGCATATTTTATGAAGAAATATTTTTTTCCATTAGGCCTACTTTATTTTTTAGCAGTTTTCACCTCTTGTGCAACACGCAAACCGGAGCGATACCTTAATCAGGCGATGCAATCAGAGCCATATGATGTCATTATTGTTCCCGGGATCCCATATCCATATGAAAATGGCAACTGGCATCCTGTAATGAAAATAAGAGTCTATTGGTCTGAATATCTTTATAAAAAAGGTATTGCCAAAAATATTATTTATTCTGGAAGTGCTGTATATACTCCATATGTAGAAAGCAAGATTATGGCATTATATGGTGAAGCTCTTGGCATTCCCCAAGAGAACATTTTTGCAGAAACCAAAGCCGAGCATAGTACTGAAAACCTCTATTACTCTTATAAAATGGCTCAGAAAATGGGATTTAAAAGAATTGCACTGGCGACAGATCCCTATCAGGATAAATTATTAAGAAGGTTTGGCAAAAAATTTAAACTTGATGTAACCCACATCCCTATTGTATTTGATACATTAAAAAGAATCAACAAAATAGATCCAAAGATCATAGACACGACCGCCCAGGTACAAAACTTCATTAGTATCACAGAAAGGGAAAGTTTCTGGAAACGTATGAAAGGAACCTTGGGAAAGAACATCAATTTTAAGGAAGAATAAACACCCGAATTAACATTTTCAACACTACAGAGGTTAAATTATAACACTGCAAGTTTTTTTGAAAATGGTAAAAGTAGTACTAACCACAATACTTATATTAATAAATACTTTTAATATTTGCCTCGCACAGACTAGTCCTTATAGGGTTAGAGCTATTGATGTTATTTCAATTCCTGTAGCTGGCGGACTTAGTTTACTTGGATTAAAGGAGCTGAGGGCCAAACCAAGGCTGGACAGTGCATATGTCGTGACTTTAAGTCCGGCAGATGTTAATGCATTTGACAGAGGAGCAGCCCGCAAGGACTATCATCATGCAGGAGTCTTTTCAGATGCGGCTTTGTATACTTCTATTGCGATTCCGTTTTTAACACTACTAGATAAAAATATAAGGCATGATGGATTAAAAATAATAACATTATATCTGGAAACTATGGGTGCCATGGGTGTTATATATACCTGGGGTGTGAGTCAGACCAGAAGAAAACGACCTTATGTTTACAATGCTGAAGTGGAAATGGAAAAAAGGACGGGGAAAGGTGCATTAAACTCATTCTTTGCCGGACATCCTGCGGCTGCTGCAGCTTCCACCTTTTTTGCAGCAAAAGTTCTTCACGACTATTACCCTGACATGCAACATGAATGGATTATATGGACTGTAGCATCAATTCCTCCGGCACTTGTCGGATATTTCAGATACCAAAACGGGCAGCATTTCCCGACTGATATCATCGCTGGCCTTCCTATAGGTGTTGCCTTAGGAATTTTAATTCCGGAAATTCATAAAAAAAAGAAAGATTCAAATATTTCTATCATTCCAACTTATATTAATCAGACAGGAATTGTATCATTTACTTATAAGTTCTGATAACCTTAGGAGTATTATTCTGAGAATTCTCTTCAAGAATGTTTTTGCAATCAGTTTGGACAAAATCGGTGAGATCCTTTAGAACAACATTAAAATCTTTCCTGAATTCCACATAGTTTTCAAGAAAATCTGTAAGGGCATATTCAAAATTACCTTTTAAAGTATCTCTTTTGGCCATTAGTTTTATGTATTTATGAACTCCGTTCATAGTTTCAAGGAGCCCAAACAGATTATTAGAAATTATGAAAGGCAAGAGTCTGTTCATTTTATAAGGAAAAACTGAATGAAATTCCAGCAGATCCTGATAAAGATTTTGAACAAAATCTAGATATGGATATCCGGATCTTTCTTTCCATGTTGCTGCTAAAAGATGATCATACAAAAGATCCACAACATCCTCCGTATATTTTGAAAACTTAGGGCTTAAACGTTTCTGACTTGCGATATAAGAAGAATGGGACCTTTTAAAATTAGTAACAAAATGATTTGATAGAATTCCTTTCCTGATTTCCGGACCATAATTATCAACTTTTGCTGGTTTTACATTGGAGCCAATAAAACTTCCAACCATGATATCTTTTGATTCAGAGAGGAATAAATAAGTGTTTAAAAGAAATCCCATAAAGGTTAATTTAAATTGGATCAGAAAGATCCGGTTTAAATAAGTGTATGGATGTAAAACAAATATTGACTCAAAAAATTCAAAAAATTCAAAAGTCAGCATTATCACTGAATCTTCATCTCTTCCACAAACCTTATTATCTCCGGGAAAAAAGCGTTAAATTCTTCTTTATACAAATCATAATCCTTGATAAGAGCACTGCAGGCAGTCTCCATCCGGGAATGAAAGGTAGCCCGCCTTGACATTCCCTCAAAAGTTTTCTCAAGTGCTTTTATTTCTGAATAATTGTAAAGCCAGTTTTGGTTTCTCATATGGGTCAGGAGAAACTTAAGATGCTGCGAAAAATACTGAGGATACTTTTCTAATAAATCATAAGAGGCCTGAGCGAAGTCTTTGAGTGAAGTTTCAGGGTAATAATTTTCCCATTCTACTGCCAAAAAATGATCATAATAAATATCAACTATAACTGGAGAATATTTTCCATACTCACTATAAAGCCTCTGTTTGCTCTTTTTTACCCAAGCATTCTTATCTGTAAAATCATCAATACTTCTATGAAGCTTTATACCTGGCAAAACTTCAGGAGATAGGTCTTTTAATTCCTTTCCCCTAACTCCATCCGCAATAAAATTTCCTACTATAATTTCATCAGAAAGTCTCCTTGACAAATATAAATGCCCCAGAAAATTCATTTAATCTTCTTTCTCCTTAAAGTTTTTGAAAATATTCACACCCAGGCCAAATTCAAAATACACTCCATTTTCTCGTTTATCAGGAAAGTTTTGGGTTTTATAATGAGTATTAATGTATCCCAACTGAAATTGAGAATAAAATCTGGATCCGAAATAAGTCTTTAAACCTGTAAGCAGAATAAGAGAATTACCTTTAGAAATTACAGTAGGTCCTCCACCATAGAAAAGTCCTTCTTCCTTTCTTGATCCATACCCGGCCGAAACAATCCATTTCCAATTGTAAAATACTTTTGACAATGGCAATATTTCCTGATAAACCCCAACTGCCCAATAGTCGTTCCCAGGCGCCAATCTTAAAGAAGAGTTGAAAACCTGAATATCAGCCGATGGAATAGGAGAAAAATTAACTCCTCCTATTCCATTATAAATTCCTAAATTAAATTTCTTTTTTTCGGGAGGGGTAATCTGTCCAACGCTATTGAAATATGACAGAAGATACAATGCTGTCAGTACCGTGCGTACAATCATTAAAACTCAATTTTACTGAATATAGTGAGAAATGAGTAGTTTATATAAACATTGCCCCACTTTAATTCTGCGTGGTAATGAAAGATTTACAGCAATTCTCTTACTTTTGCTTCTTCCCTGCCAATCACAGCTTTATTACCTTTAATTAAAATCGGGCGTTCAATAAGAACGGGATTTTCTGATAAAATTTTAATCCATTGCTTATCCGTAAAGGTCTTTCCTTTATAATTTTCAACAAATAGAGGTTCTTTCTTTCTAACCAAATCTTCAGGTTTTATTTTAAGTTTGGTTATGATATCCTGTAACTCTTCTATGGTTAGCGGATTTTTCAGGTATTCAATTATTTCAGGATTTTCACCAGATTCCGTCAGAATAGCCAAAGCTTGTCTGCTTTTGGTACATCTGGGATTGTGCAGCATTTGAATCATTGCTTAATGGTCTCTATTATTAAGTTATGATTGGTATAAATACAGATATCTCCTGCTATATTCAGACTTTCTCTGACTATTTCTTCTGCAGAAAGGTGAGCTGCATGTTTTTTTAAAGCCAGTGCTGCAGATTGAGCATACATTGCCCCAGAGCCAATTGCGGCAATTTGATTGTCAGGCTCAATGACATCACCAGTTCCGGAGATAATCAATACTTCATCTTTATCAGCCGCAATAAGCATTGCTTCCAGTTTCCTTAGATATCTGTCAGTCCTCCAGTCTTTTGCAAGTTCAATTGCCCCCCTTTTAAGATTTCCACCATAGGAATTCAGTTTTTCTTCCAATCTCTCAAGTAAAGTAAAAGCGTCAGCAGTGCTTCCGGCAAAGCCACAAATGATCTTTCCGTCAAATAACCTCCTGATTTTCTTTACATTACTTTTAGCAATTGTATTACCCAGTGTTGCCTGTCCATCAGCTCCGATTGCAACTTCACCTTTATGAATTACAGAAATTACAGTTGTTGATTTAATTTTTTCCATTCTATTTAAAAATCTTTAAAAAATTTAAATACACTTCACTCTTATAAACAAATAAGCCTCCCGGATGTTGAGAGGCTTATTCTTTTATTTTTACTAAACCAGAATTCTAACCGGATCTTCCAAGAACTCTTTCAGAGTCTGAAGGAATGCAGATCCAACTGCTCCATCCAATGCTCTGTGATCGCATGATAATGTAAGTTTCATCACATTACCTACTTTTATTTCACCGTTCTTAACAATTGGTAGTTGTTTAATACCTCCAACCGCTAGAATTGCTGCATCCGGAGGATTAATGATGGCAGTAAACTCTTCAATACCGAACATTCCCAAATTGGAAATGGTGAAAGTATTGCCAGACATCTCAGCAGGTGACAGTTTTTTGTTTTTAGCTTTTCCACCTAGCTCTTTTACTTCTGTTCCAATTTGAGATAATGATTTATTATCTGCAAATCTCAGAACAGGTACAAGAAGACCTTCTTCAACCGCAACTGCAACACCTATATGAATATGATGATTGTATCTTATTTTATCACCTAACCATGATGAGTTTACTTTTGGATGCTTTCTTAAAGCCGCTGCTGTAGCCTTAATGACCATGTCGTTGAAGGAAATTTTAACAGGGGCAACTTCATTGATGCTTGCTCTCGCCTCGATAGCCTTATCCATGTTTACCTCCATGGTCAGATAGAAGTGAGGAGCACCGAATTTGCTTTCGCCAAGTCTTTTGGCAATTGTTTTTCTCATTTGAGAAACAGGAACCTCATCAAAACCTTCCTGACCTACATATGCAGGAGCAGAAACTGATTTTGATTCAGTGGCTGCAGACGTTGCAGGAGCTTTAAAGCTTTCTATATCTTTCTTAACAATTCTGCCAAATTCTCCTGATCCATGAACCTGCTTCAGATCAATACCTTTGTCTTTTGCAATTTTCTTAGCCAGCGGAGAAGCTTTCAGTCTGTGATCGCCGCTAGAAACAGAAGATGATGTTTGCGCTGTTACCTGAGGAGCCGCGCTCTCTTTCTTTTCTTCTTTTGCTGCAGGAGCTGCTGAAGATGCACCTGATGCTGAAGCTGAAAGCAATGTCTGATAATCAGCCCCCTGCTCTCCTATTATAGCAAGAACACCATCAACAACAACTGCTTCTCCATCCTTAACACCTACATATAATAATATACCGTCATTGTATGATTCCAACTCCATAGTAGCTTTATCAGTTGCTACTTCTGCAAGCAAATCACCGGATTTAACTTTATCACCTACTTTTTTATGCCAAGCAACGATGGTACCTTCTGTCATGGTATCACTCATTTTGGGCATTCTGATTATCTCAGCATTAATATTTGATGTATCAACTTTAGCTGCTGTTTTCTGAGGAGCCGGCTCAGGTTTAGTTTCTGAAGGAGCAGATGCAGGAGTTGCACCACCTTTACCTACGCTGCTCAAAAGCCCGTCGATATTTTCTCCATCTTTTCCAATGATAGCAATTACTCCATCCACAGGAGCTGATTCTTTTTCCTTTACACCTATAAATAAAAGTGTACCATCTTCGTAAGATTCCAGCTCCATTGTAGCCTTGTCAGTTTCAACCTCAGCAAGTACGTCTCCGGACTTTACTTTGTCTCCTACTTTTTTATGCCACGTAGCAATAACACCATCAGTCATGGTGTCACTCATTTTGGGCATTCTGATCACTTCAGCCATTGTACTAAATGCAATTGTTTAATTAAAGCTTAGAAATTAATTTCAAACTGTAATAATAAGGTTTAACTACCTTTCAAAACAAGTTTTTAACGGACCAAATTTAAAAATAAAACGCAAAAAGTACTATCCCCACCCTGAAAATATACAGGAGTGGGGATATTTTTCTTAAAATCTATATTTCTTAGGGATTTAACCTTATTTTTTTACGCAGAGTATTCCATTTCGGGTCTGCTAAATCTTTTCAGAACCTTATAATGTGACACCAATGCTTTTCCAAAAGATGGGTATTCATGATAAGGAATACCGAATTCAATAGCTGTTCCTCTAACGATTTCAGAAATTGCCGGATAGTGGATATGGCAAATTTTAGGAAACAAATGGTGCTCCACCTGCATATTTAACCCCCCGCATAAAAACCCAGCTATAGGACTTTTTCTTGCAAAATTCGCAGTTGTACGCATTTGATGAACTGCCCAGGCTTCTTCTATATTTCCATCTTCATTTGGATCTGGAAATTCTGTTAATTCAACCACGTGGGCAAGCTGAAACACAAGTCCTAATACAAGTCCTTCTGCAAAGTGCATCGTTAAAAACCCGATAATGAACTGCCACCATGTTATATCAACAAATACAAGTGGAAGAACTATAAAGGCTATATAATATAGGATCTTAAACAGAAACAGTTTAACATATTCTTTTTTTGGATGGTCATTCACATGAGTTCCAATATTCTTTTTAAAGAACTTGATATAATCTTTTCTCATTACCCATGAAAGACTTGCCAGGCAATAAAGGAAAAAGGCGTAATAATGCTGATATCTTTGTATTTTATTTGATTTTTCTTCAGGATTTAACCTGATTAGTCCGGGAGCGATTTCTATATCTTCATCATGCCCGTGAATATTGGTATAGGTATGATGCACCACATTGTGTGCAATACTCCACAAATAAGCATTAGCACCTATGAGGTTAAATAAATAACCAAAGACTTTATTAAGTGTGGTATTGTTAGAATAAGATCCATGAATGGCATCATGGCAAATATTAAATCCTATAAATGCCGCAAACATCCCAAGCAGTGCGCTTAGCACCCACATGGTAATAAGTCCGAATTGATTTGAAATAATTAAACCATAGAAAAGCAGTAATCCGCCCAAAAAAACCACAGTTTTAAGATACATTGCAGAATTACCTGTTTTTGAGATATTATTCTCTGTAAAATAATTGTCTACTCTTTCTCTGACGGTTGAAAAAAAACCAGTTTTTTTTACGTCGATGAATTTTACTTTTGCTAACATTTATGGTATTTAGGTATTATAATTTCAATCTATTCTTCATTAATACGAAAAAATTCTATACATGAATGAAAAACATTACATGAACGAATATTCATATTTTGGAAATATATGTATATCAGTTTTTTTTAACAAAATAAATTTTTAAGATGTTCCTTACAATTCGATTTTTCTATCACTAATCCAGTGCCCTGAGAATATGTCAAAATATATAGGCCAAGATTATGATGTTCAAATGTTTCCATCTTCCTCAAATCATTATGTAGTATAGATGCAAGTAATATCCTCATAGCCCTCCCATGCATGCAAATTAAAACATTTTCTTCTTTCTCATTAGAAATAATATGATTCCATGCATCTAAAAGTCTTTTTTCCACTTCGCGTGGGCTTTCTCCACCTTCCATTTTCAACTCAAAATCTCCGGAATTCCATCCTTTTACAAGCTGCCAATATTGGGCATTTTCGTCAACACTTATCATTTGACCATCTTTATTGCCCCAGTTGATTTCATTAAGTCCTTTTAAAGTTTTATAAGGAATACCCAGATCTATAAATGGTTGAACGGATTGTTTGGTTCGTTTTAGGGCAGAAATATAAATTTTATCAAACGAAACATTTTTATAAGAATTATAAAATGCCTTTGCCTGATTCTGGCCAGTCTCATTCAGATCTGTATCAACCCCACTCCCCTGAACAATTCCTTTCAGATTATAATCTGTCTGGCCATGTCTTAAAAGGTAAATTTTTTTCGTTTTCAATTTTGTTCTACTTTTGTACTAATATAGTATTGCAAAATAATGATTAATCCCAACATTACTGTTCAGAACCTTAATAAACTATCCAAAAATACAATGGTAGAGCATTTAGGGATTGAATATTTAGAAGTCGGCGAGGACTATATTATTGGCCGAATGCCTGTAGATAATCGTACCCATCAGCCAATGGGGTTTCTGCACGGAGGTGCTTCTGTAGCACTTGCCGAAACCCTTGGATCCATAGGATCAGCATCTTGCGTCAACCTTGAGCAATATGCTCCATTTGGTCTTGAGATTAACGCTAATCACGTTAAAAGTGTTCGAAGTGGCTATGTCTATGGAAAAGCTTCTCTTGTTCACTTTGGAAAAAACACGCACATCTGGGATATCAGAATTGAAAATGAAAAAAAAGAATTAGTTTGTATCAGCAGACTAACTGTTGCCATAGTACCTAAAAAGTAAATACATTTATCGGATGAAGGGATTGAGTACCCGCACTGACTTTGTTCAAAGTTTTGATCGGGCTGAAGAAACACTGGAGCGATTATTCACTGCTTCTTTTAACCTTGGACTTGCTGTCGCTGTTTGGAAAGAACCAGGGCGAGATGATATTTCCATCATCATTGACTTTTCTGAAACTCTTAATAAAGTTGAGTTTAATGAAAACATTGGCTCCGGATTTCTTTTAAGTCCTTTTATCAACCCAGACTTAAATGAGACTATATTAATCAGGCCTGATATCTTTTTCAACTCTTCCGAATCTGAAATACAAGTAAATAAAATTCCAAATTCAGCTCTTGCTGATACTTTTGAATATCATTACAATGAGATTACCTCATTCCATCAGGACAAATACAGCTCAAAGAATTCAAATACAAGACAAACTCAGGATTTTATTAATCTTGTAGAAAAAGCTGTAGAAGAAATTCAAAAAGAAAAATTTAAAAAAGTTGTTCTTTCCCGTTCTAAAGAGAAAGAGCTTCCCACCGGATTCAATCCCTTTCAATTCTATCTTCAGCTTTGTCAAAATCATCCTCTGGCTTTCACTTCTCTGGTTAGTCATCCTACCTTGGGAACATGGATTGGTGCTACTCCGGAACTGCTTGCAAGTGTATCCAAGGATTATATCTTTAAAACGATAGCTCTGGCAGCAACTAAACCTGCAACAGGAATTCAGAAACTTAATGAAGTAGTCTGGACGCAAAAAGAGATTGAAGAACAGGCAATAGTAAGTAGATACATTATCAACTGCTTTAAATCTATCCGCTTGCGGGAATATGAAGATGAAGGCCCTAGAACTGTTCAGGCTGGGAATTTATTTCATTTGCGGACAGATTTTACTGTTAACATCAATGAAGTACCTTTTCCTGATCTTTTATACAGAATGTTAAAACTTCTCCATCCTACTTCTGCTGTATGTGGCACTCCGAAAGAGCCAGCCATGAGTTTTATAACAGAAATGGAAAAATATGACAGAGAACTATTTACAGGATTCCTTGGACCAATCAAAATAAATAACGAAACTAGTATTTATGTAAATATCAGATGCTGCAAAATTCACTCAGGAAAAGTTACTTTTTTTGCAGGTGCCGGTATTACAAAAGATTCAATGGCTGCCAATGAATTGGAAGAAACCAATCATAAAATGTACACATTAGAATCACTCTTTGGTCATCTTCAATAATATTTGTGGAATCAATCTATAATATTGCAGAAATCTGCTCTAAAAAAGGGCTAAAAAATTTTATACTATCTCCTGGTTCTCGCTGTGCACCTCTTACTGTAGCGATAGTCAGGCATCCCGAACTGACAAGCAGGACAATTACAGATGAAAGATCGGCAGCATTTATTGCATTAGGCTTATCACTGGAAACCCAAAAGCCGGTTGGACTTTTATGTACCAGTGGAACTGCCGCACTCAACTATGCCCCTGCCGTGGCGGAAGCCTTTTATCAACAAATACCATTGATTATACTTACTGCTGACAGACCTCCTGAATGGGTGGATCAACAGGATGGACAGACTATCCGTCAGCAAAATATCTATGGGAACCATATAAAAAAATTCTTCCAACTCCCTCCTGATCACCAAAGTCCTGATTCAGCCTGGCATATTCAAAGAAGTATTTCAGAAGCAATAAACTTAGCGGAGTCATTTCCAAAAGGCCCTGTACACATCAATATTCCTTTGCGTGAGCCATTTTATCCTAAAAACAGCAATGAAATAAAATATACTGCTGTTAGAATTATTGAAAAGGTAAAAGCACAACAGTCAATCGATACCTCAACCCTGCAGCAACTTATTCAACTGTTTAATCAAAGTGAAAAAGTAGTATTGCTTAGTGGGCAAAACAATGATAATATTGAATTAAATACTGCAGTATCCAAATTCTCAGCTTCTCATAAAATTCCTGTTTGGGCAGAACCAATTAGTAATATTCACTGTAAGAATTCAATACAAAACATTGATATAATTCTTTCAGGAGAAACTGAACAAGAAAAGCTTACGCCAGATTTGCTCATCACATTTGGCCAATCAGTATTATCTAAAAGCCTGAAATCCTTTCTAAGAAAGTATAAACCAAAATATCATTGGCATATAGATCCTTCGGGAGAAGGTGCTGATACATATCAATGTCTTACACATATTATTCCTGTAAAACCTATATCGTTTTTCGATACATTTAAAGGGGAAGCTAAAAATGATGAATGGCTGAACAACTGGATTGGTATGGATATGAAAGGATTGACTTTTCTTAAGAACTTCTTTCCTTCTCAATCAAAGTTTTCAGAATTTGAAGCGGCATTTGAAGTCATAAAAAATTTACCTCCTGAAAATATTCTTCATTTATCAAACAGTATGCCTGTGAGGTACGTGAATTACTTAGGAAGCTTTATCAAATCAGCAACTACTGTAAGAGCAAACAGAGGTACGAGCGGAATAGATGGAGTACTCAGCACCGCTGTTGGTAATGCCTTAGGCACTGATAAACTTGTATTTCTTTTGACAGGTGATCTTGCTTTTTTTTATGATAGAAATGCTTTTTGGAATAATTACCTGCCAGATAACTTAAGAATTGTTTTATTAAATAATCATGGTGGCGGTATCTTTAACATGATCGATGGCCCTAAAAATCTGAAAGAAGCGTCTGAATATTTTATTACTCGGCAAAATCTTAAGGCAAATAACATTGCAAATGAATTTAATCTTGAATACTTATACAGCAACGACAGAGAGTCTTTAAATGCAGCATTACCAGTGTTATTAACATCATCTGGTAAATCAAAGATTCTTGAAATAGAAACCAGTATAGATAACAACACTGAGATTTTCAATTTCTTTAAGCAGCAGATTAAAGAGAGATACGGTAAGTAGAATCTGCCAAAACTTAATTCTCCTCCAAATGAGAATTCATATACATTAAGAAAGTTTTTAATTAAGTTACTTTCTTGATGAATTAGAATTAAATGGATTACAAAGTCCCTTTATAGTACTTTAATTTTGATCACGTGGATGTCTATCTTAATAATCGAAAAATTGAATTAGAAAAACTGGATCTTTTCACCACTTCCGATGAATATGAGTACACAACAATCAAATTTTTAAAGGACTGGTTGAATTACAAAGACATTTTTTATCTTCAGACTTCAGGATCAACTTCAACACCCAAAGTCATTGAAATAAGCAGAGAACAGATGGAAGCAAGTGCAAGAGCTACGATAAAAGCGCTTAAACTGCAATCCGGTGACAGAGCCTTAATCTGCATCAACACTGATATGATTGGCGGTAAAATGATGCTTGTCAGAACATTGGTAGAAAAGTTTAATGCCTATATCATTCCTCCTGTTTCAGATCCCTTTATATCAATTCCCAAGAAATTTGAATTTGATTTTACAGCCATAGTTCCGCTCCAACTGGAAACAATCATGAATAATGCTGAAAGTACTGCAAGATTAAATAAGTTAAAAGCCGTCATAGTTGGAGGTGCAGCAGTTTCTGAATCATTGAAATCCAGACTTCAGAATTTAAGTGTTCCAATTTATAGTACATATGGAATGACCGAAACAGTAAGTCATATAGCTTTAAAATTATTAAATGGCACTGAGCCGTCAGACTATTTTAAAGTATTTGATGGTATAGAAACAAGAGTAGATTCCAGGGGGTGTTTGGAAATTAAAGGTATAGTAACCAACAATCAATGGGTTACAACCAATGACCTTGTTCAATTTCATTCAGAAAGAGAATTCACCTGGCTAGGGAGGATTGATAATATTATTAATTCAGGAGGTATAAAACTTCAGATAGAATCAATAGAAGGTAAGATTAACACGATTCTGAAAGAGAGAAATTATGAAGGAAGTTTCTTTTTAAGCAAAACTAATGATGAAAAATTGGGAGAAGCATTGGCTTTTTATTACGAAGGCTTTGAAACTTTAAAATCAGAAATTCTTCAGTTATTTAAAAAAGAATTATCCAAATATGAAGTGCCGAGGTATTTGATATTTTGTAAAAATTTCGAATACACGGCTTCAGGAAAAATTGACAAGCTAAAGACAATTAAAAACAATAAATAAACCTGCTCCGATTGCCCAGAACAGGTTTATTAAATTTTATTAAGTCTGTAAAATCTTATCTTATCTTTCTCAGAAAATCTTTAACAAGACCTTCAAAGTCAAATTTTTGCAAATCCGAATACCCATCTATTGTATGCAAATATTCCAGGTCTTCAAAGTCAGTAATTCTCAGAGCAAAAATAGGGAAGCCCCATTCCTCTTCATCCGGGTTAGAATATGGTGTTTTTACATAACCCATATCTACAAATTCATAATCCAATACATCAAGGACACCTTGACTTACCTTGTTTTTCTTTAAAATCGGGGTAATTGTATCAATAATCAAGGGTCTCCAACGCTGATTCAAATCTTCAAGCTTTAATTCAATAACCTTTTCTCTGAAGTCATAATATTCTTCAAAAAGAGCATCTAATAAATCTTCAGCAAATTCAGCAGTATCTGTATCTTTGTGCCCATGAATAGCCATTTTAAGCACTTCGAAATCCCAAAGCTTCACTATAACACCATCAGCTTCGAACTTAATACCCAAATCCTTGGCTGTCAACTTAATACCTGTTTCACCTAATATTGTATCACAGATAATACTTTTTAAACCTTTCATTATTTACGTTTGTACTAATTTGCGTTGAAAAATATTTATAAAATTTAAAAAAACAAATCAAATATGAATAACTTTCACAGTTTTGAAATAAATTTTACATCTTCTGACCTTTACCCCCCTTACGCCAACACCATCAATTTGAAATTTATTAACGCAAATAATCTGCTCAAAGTTGAATTTAATATTAAATATATTGGACGTGAAGAACTCACAGAAGAAGAAATTTTAGATGAAGGATTCACTTTAAACGATGATTACAACTGGAATGGCAGTTTAAGTTCTGTATGGATTGATCCAATTCAATCTCTAATTAATAAATCGACATTCCTTAAAGAGGAATCGGACATAAAAGTATTGATAGAAGCTCCGAAAATTATAACCGGGTCTCCTGAAAATATTGATGAATGGGCTTACATGATACAAGAAGTAACACAGGCGATTTATGAAACTTCAGGGAAAGAAGGCAATTTAGAGATTAATTTTATAAAGAATTTTCCCCAAGACTTTTTAGCTATTAATCTCAAACCTGAATTTAAATCCCGAAAGTTTATAGCTGAAATAGAAAAAAACAATCAGAAAAAGACGGTTCAATTGAAGTGGGAAGATCTGAAAAACACCCTTCAAACAGTTTATTTACCTGAATATATTTATGAGAACAGCCAGCCTACTCCAGGCAAAGATCAAGGGTATTATATTAATATTGGAGAAGGAATTTGGTTTAAAGCAAATGAGGGAGTGGTCAACCTTTCAGAAAAAGATAAAAGTGTACCAAAACTTATCGAAATGTTTGAAAGAATATCGAAGAAGTAAGCATGCTTACTTCTTCAGGTTTTTAAGTTCTTCTTTCATGTTCACCACCATATGAGCAAGCTTTTCTATTGACATATCAGGCTTAGGAAATTCGGTACTAATGAATGCTTTTGCCTCCCATACTTCAAGTATATCATCCGGGTGTACTTCATAGGAAGAATAAACGGGATTATCTGATGATAAAAGAAACACCTCTTTTGTTTTTAAATAATTAGTGACTCTCTTATAAACTATACCTTCTTTTGAGGTCACAACGATATAAGTCTGATCATCTTTGACATAATTCCAGTTATCAACATATTGACCTATGATAATGGTACCTGAGACAAGTGGCAACATTGAATCTCCTGAAATTTCAAAAGCACGGAAAGTTCCATTTTTAAAGTTTGGAAGGTAAAAATTTGGAAGATCTCCAATATATTCGGGATCAGCATAACCGTTGAGATAACCTGCAGCTGCTTTTTGAGGAACCATAGGAACTGATTCATTGTCATTTTTATCTACAGTTATTGAAAGTACTCTTAGCTTTTTAGCTTCAATATCTTTTTGCATTACCTGCTTATAGCTTTCCGGATCTTTTAAATCTCCACTAATTAGCACATCAACTGAAACTTCCAGTATTTTAGAAAACATGATGAGATTATACAAACCAGGTTCTGCTCTCCCCTCTTCATAAGCCCCTAACAATGATCTTTTTATTCCCACTTTTTCAGCCAATTGCTCCTGCGTAAATCCTTTTTGCTTCCTTAAATGCTTAATATTGTCACTAATCAGAGTCATGTTTCTTTTAAATTATATTCACTAATTAAATCAAAATTTTGATATCCTGTAATACATTACTAATCATTCTGCCTAAACTGCTTTTATTTTCGACCAGTTTTTCACCATGAATGAAAAATCCCGTATTATCTTCAAACAGGTAATTCACCAGTATGAAGCTCGAATTTGGTATAGGTTTACGTAAAAAATATTTTAATTTAAAACCCCTTTTAGTTGAGACTAACATAAATACGATGTTTTTTAGCAAATAAACATCACAAAATTAACATACGCTAATTTTTTTAGTAAAAATTTCAGAAAAATAAATTTATTAGCAAGTAATACTTAGTATAAAAAATAATCAACGAATGAAAAAAGGAGTGAAAAACTCAATGGAACAAAATTTATTACAGAGTCTCATAGCAATACTTTTAGTTTTCTTAATACCTTCTTGTAAGGAAGCCTCCCACCATGAATCTAATAATAGTCAGGTGCCCTCTCAATTGAAATACACAGGTATTAAATACACTACAATAGACTCTCTTGAAAATGGATTTAATTTTAATATCACCAGCATTGACACCTTAACAAATGAGAAATCTAAAGTGATACAAGTTGACTTCAAAGTTTCTTCATCAGATCAATTTTGGAAAGAACTAAAAAATCAAGGAATTAAAGCACTATACATTTCCTTATCTTGCTCAGGTAAGAAGACACATACATCCCCGATAAACTATTATTCCGAAAAATTTCTAAGCTTGCACGATGAATTTCTGCTTGTTAAAGAAGGTAATAGAGTTTTCAATTACTCCATTCCGATAAGATCTTTGGAACTAGAAAAAGGAATACACGAACTTAGCCTGAAAATCGAAGCTATTCCCGTCCGTTTTAAACAAGATAGCCTCAAAAGTGATCTTAAAGAAGTTGACAATTTTTCACATAAACCCGTAGCTTCAAAGAAAATTAAATTTCAAATAAATGCCCCTGAGCTTATACATACTTCTATTGAAGTATTAAAATTCAAACTGAATACGAGTGTCTGTGATCCTTCTAAGTTCGACTATGCTTTTGGAGGTACAGGGTTCCCTGATCTTTTCTGGGATATTCAATGCGGTGATGATTATATCTACCACAGTCCGCAAATAAAAAATGCAATTCAATACACTAAAGTATATCAATCAACATATTTTCTATGTGATCCTGATGATAAGATTACAATTCGGGCAGTTGACTTCGATAAGGGCCCTTTCAACACACAGCATGATATTATAGAAACATGGTCAGGAAAGATCAATGATATAAGTATTGATCACCCTGATACATTTGCTTTTGGCAACCTTGAATATTTAATTGTTCAAAGAAAGCAACCTAATAAAGCTCCTGACAAGCGCCGCAAAAATAAGTAGTACGCCCATTTATTTTAATTACGTTGATTTTACCGCAACTATCCGGACAATCTTTATTTTCCCTTCTATAATTTATTAAAAACTTAGTTGGAAAATCTTCTCTTTTAGCGTCATATTTTATAGCTGTCTTCAAAACCTTATTCATTGTAGAAAACAACTTCATTATTTTATCGTCAGGGATTCGACTTCCCTTTGCCCCCGGATGAATACCAGCCTGAAAAAGAATTTCGTCTGCATATACATTTCCAATACCGGAAATCAACGATTGATTCATCAGAATAGATTTGATCTTTCCTTTCCTTTTATGAATTATTTCAAGAAACTCTTCAGCAGTAATACTTAGGGCATCCTTTCCCAAATCATTTTGTGAGATCAGATCATCAAAGTCATGGACAAGACTAATGTGTCCAAATTTTCTCTGATCTTCGAAGGCTAACCCTCCTCCGTCCTGAAAAATAAAAAGTAATCTTGTATAAGGTGGAATTTTAGAAATATCATCAATGAGTTCCAGATCACCTGTCATACCGAAATGAATATCCAGGCCTGCTTCAGGGTCAATTTCTGCAAACAGATGTTTTCCGTACCTATCTGATTTTTTAAAAAATTTGCCCTTCAGGGCCTTGTTTAATTCTTTTTCAGAAGTTCCTTTAAGAATACGCTTTTCAAAAACCTCAACTCTTTCAATCTTTTTTTTGAGAGTTGTTTTATCGAAATAATCTCTGAAGACAGAAACATCTGGTAGTTCCGGCATAACTTTATTCCTTTATCTTATTACAAAAACAAAGGAATAAAGAGTTTCGTGCTTTATGTTAATTAAAGGAAGGCGGCAAATCTACTATATTAGAATCAACTTCATCGGTATCAGATTCACAATCAAAGGAACCATTGAGTGATTCTGGAATTTCAAATTTCGTTTTCACGCCCAGATTCTTATCTGCAAAAACTTTTTGCATATAAAGTCCCCAGATTGGCAATGCCATTCTTGCTCCCTGTCCAAATCTCATATCAGGGAAGTGAATATTTTTATCATCCGCTCCAACCCATACACCCGAAACAAGATCCGGTGATATACCCATAAACCAGCCATCTGCAGAGTTTTGAGTAGTACCTGTTTTTCCTCCAACTTCACTTGTAATATTAAATTTTCTTACAAGGTCTTTAGCAGTACCTCCGTCTTCTTCCGCTGATCCTTTGAGCATATAAACCATAGATGCAGCAGTTTCAGAAGAAATAACCTGCTTAGGAATATTTCTGAATTCTTCCAGAATGTTGCCATATTTATCTTCAATTCTGGTAATCATCAGTGGCTCATATCTGTATCCGTTATTTACGAAAGCGCAATAGGCTTGAGTCATATCAAAAACGGAAACATCGCTGGTACCAAGAGCAAGTGTAGGAACTGCTTCCAGCTGTGAAGATATACCAAGACGTTTAGCAAATGCAACAATAGAATCCGGTCCACTTAGTTTCATCAGATAAGCAGCAATGGTATTCACAGACCTTGCCATTCCAAGACGCAAGGTCATAAAATCATTAGAGTAATTATTATTACTGTTTTTGGGTATCCAGACTTTTCCATCCGGCATAGTAAAAGGAACTTGAGTATCCAGCACTTTAGAACAAGGAGTTAAACCTTTTTCTTCTATTGCATAAGCATAAAGCAGAGGTTTAAATGTTGAACCTGGTTGTCTGGCCCCTCTTTTAACATGGTCATACTTAAAATATCTAAAGTTAACATCCCCTACCCAAGCTTTAACCTGACCATTATGAGGATTCATACTTACCATTCCGGTATGCAGGAAATGAAGGTAGTACCTGACTGAATCCATAGGACTCATAGTAGTATCTTTAGTCCCGCTAATAGTATAGATTTTCATTTTAACCTTCTTGTTCATTTCTCTGAAAATCTCTTCCGGATTGTCTCCCAACTCAGCTTTCAATACCCTGTATCTTTCAGATCTTTTTGCAAATCTCTCTACAAATTTTTTATCATCAGCTTTATTAGTAGCCCATGGGGTTTTACCTTTCCATTGTGCAAAAAACTCTTTCTGAAGAGCCTTCATATGATTAGAAACAGCATCTTCTGCATAGGTCTGCATTTTTGAATTAATGGTGGTATATATCTTCAAGCCATCTGCGTAAAGGTTATAACCATGTTCATCACACCAGTTGACAAGATAATCTTCTATGTAGTCTCTGAAGTATGGAGCAAGACCGGTATTCTGGTTTTCATAAGTAATATCCAAAGCAAGTGGTTTCAGCTTAAGCTTTTCAAACTGGTCCTTACTTAAGTAAGTATATTTTACCATCTGACTTAAAACCGTATTTCTTCTTTTCAATGCTTTTTCCTCTTTTCTGATGGGATCATAAACACTTGGGCCTTTAAGCAAGCCTATTAGCATAGCAGCTTCTTCAGTACTAAGTTTAGATGTTTTTTTATTAAAATATTTTTTAGCTGCAGATGTGATGCCATATGTTCCGTTTCCAAACTCGACCGTATTCAGGTACATATTCAGAATTTCCTTTTTTGTATAAGCTCTCTCAAGTCTGGTAGCAGTGATTATTTCCTTAAATTTTACAACCGGCATAAACTTGCTCAATGGTCCCTGGTATTCTTTGGACTGTCTCATCTGAAAAAGATTTTTGGCCAACTGCTGACTTAATGTGCTTGATCCCCTTTTCTGTAATGTAACAGCATAGAGAAAAATAGCAAAAGTGCCTTTAAAATCTACCCCTGAATGTTTGTAAAAACGAACATCTTCCGTAGCAATCAATGCATTAACCAAATCAACAGGCAGATCATTGTAATCTGCATTAGATCTGTTATACTTAAAATATTTTCCCATCAGCACATTGTCTTCAGTGTAAACTTCTGAAGAAAGATCACTTTTAGGATTTTCAAGAATTTCAAGAGAAGGTATTTTACCAAATAACCCGAACAGATTTATGGATATAGAAAAAATGAATAATGCAATGAACAGAGCGAAACTCCAGAATCCTATCCAGAGGAATTTAATCTTTTTGTCTTTAAAGCTAATCATACAAAAAAGGGTTCTAAAAAGAACCCAATTTAAAATGTCTTTTAGTCAATACCAATACTATTGTGCAAGTAATTTTTTCATATCCTCAGACCAGCCGTCTTCGAAAGGAGCTTTAGCATTCGGATCTGCAATATTTCCGTTTTTATCAATCAGAATAAAGCGGGGAATCGATACAACTCCATATTTAGCAATAATTGAGCTCTCGTTTCCTTCGTAAGAATGAACGTGAATTCCTTCAATTCCTTTTCTCTTAACGACTTTTTTCCATTTATCTTTTTCCCGGTCTATAGAAACATAAAGAAAAACCACATCAGGATTTTCCAAGAATTCCTGTTTAGGTTCATGTGAAAGCGCAATTGCATGCATGCATGGACCACACCAGGTAGCCCAGACATCCATATATACTACTTTACCTTTAAAGTCGCTTAATGAAACTTTTTTACCATCAATATCATTTAGGGTAAAATCCGGTGCTGCCTCCTGATTTTTTTTGTTAGCTTCCAAAGACGTTTCTTTTGGCTTAAAGCTTGACGAAAGGACGACTGGAATGAATAATAACCAAAATATCTTTTTCATAGCACTTGAATTTAAATTAGGTTTGATTCCAATAAGTTCATTTTAATCTCTGAAATTTAAAGATACAGTCTTGGAAGTTAAAATAAAATCCAGATGTAGTTATCTTTAGAGTGCTGCTAATATTCCATGTTAAACTTTTATGGATTTAATCATTGACAGTAAGTGATATGTTTATCTTTTTTTTAATGATATTCTTGTGTTTAACTACCAATTTATTTAGGTTTGATTATCAATTCAGACACCTCCTTAAATGAAACAGATTCTTATTTCTTTCCTGGTCTCACTAGTGCTTTATTCCTGCACAGGCAAGAAAGAAATGAGCATATATTCATCCTCTCCTGATGGCTCGCTGTCCATTTTTATTTCAGGAATAAAGCCTAACCTTGTAGATCCATTTACAGTGCGTTTCGGATTAAAAGGAATGGAATTATCAGAAGCCCCATCAAGTGAAATTTATGCTTCTGATCTAAATGAAAAAACAGTCAACTTTGAGTGGGAAACAAACCAACGTTGTCTCATCCGTTTTAAGCAGCAAGATGGCAAACTCAAATCATTTATAATGGATGTAGATTCAGAAACACTTTCAGTAAATGAGCTTCATATAAATAATTTATCTGAGGATTTAGAATAATATTTTTCTCTGATTATTTCATAACCACTTAACATAACTTACTGATTTTCCTAATTAAATATTAGTTAAATCCAACTTCCATTTTTCATCCCCCTTTCTGATTAAACAAACTGCACAGTTTTTGTTTTAATCTTATACAGCACCATTTCAAGGAGGGGATTATGTTACATATTAAACTGAATATCATCATTTTAATTTTCTTTTTGGGAAATGTATTTGCCTGCAGTCCATACAATGGACAAACAGATAAATTGAACAGGCCGCTGCCTGAGAAAAAAACAGACACATTAAGTTCAAGATCAATACCAGACCCTACTCCAAAAGACTCTCTTAATGCGGACAGTGTAAAAACCGTGGATAAAGAGACAACAAAAAAGGTAGATATCCGATATATCCGGAAATCAATTAATCTTCATAAAAGGCCATTAGTAGCATATTCAGCAGGTACTCAAATTCTTATCGCAAGAATTAGCACATCTGAAGATGATTTAAATATGGATGATTGATGGATTAATTATTATTGATTAAAAAAGTTATCAAATTCGCTAAACAATAATTTTTATATTAGAGTTATAGCGTGTATTATTAAGCTAACATAACTTTTTTAAATGACAGTGAAGGAAAAAGTAAAACTGCCTCTTATCCAGGACGATCCCTGGCTGGAACCCTATAATGATGACGTTGAAGCTCGTCTTGAACGATATCATAAGGCACTTAGTGAAATTCAAAAGGCTTATGGAAGCCTTAGCAATTTTGCGGATGCTCATAAATACTATGGGGTTAACTTTGATAGTGAAAAAAACGGATGGTGGTACAGAGAATGGGCACCTAAAGCTCACCAGTTGTTCTTAACTGGAGATTTTAATCAATGGAACAGAGGTTCTCATTCTCTTACCAGAAATCCTAGAGGGGATTGGGAAATTTTTCTTCCTTATGATCAATATAAAGACACTTTTGTTCATGGCAGCAGAATTAAAGTTCACGTAGTAGCCAATAATGGCGCTATGGACAGGATTCCTGCTTATATGCAAAAGGTCATTCAGGATCCTCAAACATATGATTTTAGTGGGCAACTTTGGTTTGAGCCTTTCCCATTCCAATGGGGATCTTATAACTTGAACCTACAAGATGTTCTCAAAGAACCTATTATCTACGAAGCCCACGTAGGAATGGCTCAGGAAAAAGAAGGACTTGGCACTTATATTGAATTTGCCGATGAAGTCCTTCCAAGAATAAAAGATTACGGGTACAATGCAATTCAGTTAATGGCAGTTATGGAACACCCATACTACGGGTCCTTCGGCTACCATGTGTCTAACTTTTTTGCAGCCTCTTCACGCTTTGGTAATCCGGAGGATCTAAAATACCTGATAGGTAAAGCCCATGAACTGGGTATTGCCGTTATCATGGACATTGTTCATTCTCATGCAGTAAAAAACCTTTCAGAAGGTCTTAATGAGTTTGACGGAACAGATCACCAGTATTTCCATCCAGGAGGCAGAGGTTATCACGAAGGATGGGACTCCAAAATCTTTGATTACGGAAAATGGGAAGTAAAGCAATTCTTGCTAAGCAATGTCAAATTCTGGCTTGAAGAATATAAGTTCGACGGCTTCAGATTTGATGGTGTTACATCAATGCTTTATTTTCATCATGGCTCCACCTCATTTGATCATTATGACAAATATTTCAAAAACGATGTAGAATGGGATGCCATCACCTATCTTCAGCTTGCTAATGAACTAATAAAAGAAGTAAATCCGAATGCCATTTCTATAGCTGAAGATGTAAGTGGAATGCCAGGTCTTTGCAGAACAGTAGAAGATGGTGGACTTGGTTTTGATTATAGGCTTGCAATGGGTATTCCGGATTACTGGATAAAAATATTAAAGGAAAGATCGGATGAAGACTGGGACATTAATGAAATGTGGTCAGTTTTAAGCAACCGCAGATGGAAGGAAAAAACAATTGCCTATGCTGAATCTCACGACCAGGCCCTTGTTGGAGATAAAACCCTTGCATTCTGGCTCATGGATAAGGAGATGTATTTCCATATGCTGGTTGATGATCCGAATGTAGTTATCGACAGAGGAATTGCCCTTCACAAAATGATTCGTTTGTTTACCATATCACTTGGAGGAGAAGGGTATTTAAACTTTATGGGAAATGAATTCGGTCATCCTGAATGGATAGATTTTCCAAGACAAGGAAACAACTGGAGTTATAAGTATGCTCGCAGGCAATGGACATTGGTTGACAGTAAAAATCTGAAATACCAGTATTTAGCAAACTTTGATAAGGCAATGATTCATTGCATCAAAGAGAACCATGTAGTTTCTGCATTAAACGGAAGACAAATCAACATGGACTCTGCTAATAAGGTCATCATTTTCGAAAGAAACAACCTTATATTTATATTTAACTTCAGCATTGGCAATTCAATTTTCGGTTATCGTTTCAGAGCTCCGGAAATGGGCAAGTATAAAATCATTTTAAATTCCGATGAAAAGGAATTTGGTGGATTTGGAAGAGTTGACACGGACTTTATCCACGAAACCGATGAATTCCAGTCCCTAAGTATTTATCTGACCAACAGAACTGCTTTGGTTATGAAAAAAATAGATTGATATTAAATAATAAAACATAAAAGGGTTCGGATATTTATCCGAACCCTTTTTTATTGAGTATAAATTTAAAGCATATCATGAAAACTCAACCTTCCCCATTCTTGCCATATTTTGTCTGATCCAGTTCCTTCTCTTTAAAATATACATAGAAGGCTTGGTCGGAGACCATTTTAAAGGGTTGGGTAGTATTGCGGCTAATAAGGCTGCCTGATCTTTAGAAAGTTTTTTTGCATTGATATTGTAATAGTATCTTGAAGCTGCCTCTGCTCCATATACCCCATTCCCAAGCTCCACAATATTAAGGTATACTTCAAGGATCCTTTCCTTGCTCCAGAATATTTCTATAAGAACAGTAAAGTAAACTTCAAATCCTTTTCTCACCCATGATCTGGAAGGCCAGAGAAAAACATTCTTTGCAACCTGTTGGCTAATCGTACTGGCTCCAATTACTTTTTTCTTACCCTTTTTGTTGTACTGCATCGCCTTTTTTATCGCATCAAAGTCAAATCCATGATGGTCCAAAAAACGCTGGTCTTCCGATGCAATTACCGCCCTTTTTAAATTTGGAGAGATTTCATCAAAAGACACCCAGTCCTTTTTAAGCTTTAGAGATTTACCATTCCAGATCTGCTCACCACATCTTATGAGCATCAAAGGTGTTGCAATTGGAGGAACAAATCTTAAAATTATAACAGAAAACAAGGTACTGACCAGAAAAAAAATCACAGTCAGTTTAATTATTCTTACACACTTTTTCCAAAACATCTTCATCCGGATTTCTCAATCCATATATTAGTAATCTAAACGAAATTACTAATATATATTTTCTGAATTGAAAAATCAGGATGAAGTTGATTGTTATTTGAAGATTGACCGGACTTATAAAATTACGGCAGGCTCTTTGGACTTTGTGACCAATAACTCCTTAAACTCTCTTCTTTTTTCTATGAAATTGTGTATATAGGAACAAGACGTCCTTATCTTAATAAAATTTTTCTTGGCAAAATTCAGAGAAAATTCAACAATTCTACCTGCAATTCCCTGACCCCTCAAATTTTTTGGAACAAACATTTGCTTGACCTCATAAATCTGATCGGAAAGTTTTTCATACTTTAGATTGCATTCCTTTCCATTTATAACGATAAAGAATTTCTGGCTCTTCCCATCATGCTTTATATCGAAAATCATCGTTACCCTCCTATGGTTTTTATTTAATGAACTTTTAAAATATAACCAGGACGATTTAAATTTTGTTAAACGATATCCCTAAACAAAAAAACTTTCTTCCCATCCGACAAAGACTAATTCACTAAGGGGCAACCTGTTTACCATCTGTTTTTCTCTTTCTTGTAAATTTGGAGGCAAAGAATTCAGATCTCCCTTATAGCCTAAAGCAATTACAGTTACAGGTTCAAATTCCTCAGGGATCTGTAAATTTTCAATTGCTTTTTCGCGGGAAAAACCTCCCATCTGATGTAAAAACAACCCTTCATCTGTAGCCTGAATAGAAAGATATGCGACAGACTGCCCGAGATCATAATACCTGCTGGAATTTTCTGCACCATTTCGAGTATAATGTTTTTTGGCCAAAGTCAAAATCAGAACCGGAGCATGTTGAGCCCATATCTGGTTGCTTTCATTCAAACTATTTGCAATGCTTCTCCAAACCTGTCCGTCTTTTTTTAACCCTACTATATACCTCCAAGGTTGTTCGTTCATTGCTGAAGGCGCCCTTCTGGAAGCTTCAAAGATTTTTTGAAGTTTTTCAACTTCTACATCTTTTGGAAGATAGGCTCTTGGACTCCAACGATTTTCTATCAGCTCGTGTATTTTAATATTTCCCATTACAATAAATTTTAAATTATATCTTTATTTATCCCACTTAATCAATTGCCATTGAAAAATCCTTTAAATCATTATAATCAATCATTTAATTATAAACACTATTAAGTTGATTAACCGTGATATTTTTTTAATCCTTAATCCCGGATTATTTTTGTATAATTATAACTTAGAAAAAGTTAAAAACAATTCATTTAATTAATAGATGACCAGAGAAGAAGCCAAACTACGAATAGAAGAGCTTACAGAAAAGATCAATTACTATAATGATTTATATTATCAGCAAAGCACCTCTGCAATATCTGATTTTGAATTTGACAAATTACTTGAAGAGTTAATTAAACTTGAGGATTTACATCCCGAATTAAAAAAAGAAGATTCGCCCAGCCAAAGGGTTGGTGGTACTATTACCAAAGAATTCAAAACTGTTTATCATGTTTACCCAATGCTTTCCTTAGGCAACACCTACTCCGAGGAAGAACTTATAGAATTTGACAACCGTGTGAAGAAGACGATTGGAACAAATTTCGAATACATAGCCGAGCTAAAATTTGATGGAGTGGCCATGAGTATAACTTACGAAAATGGTATCCTCAAACAAGCCACTACCAGAGGAGACGGAATTCGTGGAGATGACGTCACTGCCAATGTAAAAACAATCAGAAGCATACCCTTAAAAATAAAAGGCAATGAAATACCTCCTCTTTTTGAAGTCAGAGGCGAAGTATTTCTACCTTTGGAATCCTTCAATAAAATCAACAAAGAGCGGGAAGATATAGGAGAAGCCCTACTTGCAAATCCCAGGAACGCAGCCTCAGGGACAATCAAAATGCAAGACTCAACCGTTGTTGCACAAAGAAAACTGGACTGTTTCGTATATGGTTTATTAGGAGAAAATCTGGATATAAAATCTCACCACGACGCCTTAGTAAGAATTAAGGAATGGGGTTTTAATGTATCAGACTCTTATTCCCGTTGTAAAGACATTCAAGAGGTTATGAACTATATCAACAAGTGGGAAAAAGAAAGATTTAAACTTCCGCTTGGTACAGATGGCATTGTAATAAAAGTAAATGATTATAAGCAACAAGAGATTCTTGGCTATACAGCTAAAAGTCCGCGTTGGGCAATAGCTTATAAATATAAAGCCGATACAGCAAGTACTTTGCTTGAATCAATAGAATATCAGGTAGGAAGAACAGGGGCTGTTACTCCAGTTGCCAACCTGCTACCTGTACAATTGGCAGGTACAAAGGTAAAGAGAGCTTCAGTGCACAATGCCAATGAAATAAAAAGACTAGATTTGCGCATTGGTGATACCGTATTTGTAGAAAAAGGCGGGGAAATTATACCTAAAATTACTGGAGTAAACCTGGGATTAAGACCTGAAAATAGTATTCCAATAGAATATATCAGCAATTGTCCTGAATGCGGTACTCCACTTATCAGAAAAGAGGGAGAAGCAGTACATTATTGTCCGAATGAGAAAGGATGTCCTCCTCAGATCAAAGGTAAACTTGAACATTTCATCCAAAGAAAAGCTCTGAATATAGAAGGAATTGGATCAGAGACAGTGGATCAGCTTTATGCCAAAGGTTTGGTTAAAGACCCTGCAGACTTATATGATTTGACATTTGAAAAACTTTGCAGTCTTGAGAGATTTGGTGAAAAGTCTGCTAACAATATTCTAAAAGGCTTAGAAACATCCAAAAACGTCCCTTTCAAAAACGTATTATTTGGAATCGGGATCAGATATGTAGGAAATACAGTTGCTGAAAAACTTGCAGACCATTTCAATAATATAGATGCCATGGCAAAAGCCTCGTTTGAAGAATTGAGAGAAGTTCCGGAAATAGGAGATAAAATTGCACAAGGAGTAGTAGAGTATTTTGCACAGGAAGAGCACCGAGTTTTTATTGAAAGGCTAAAGAAAGCCGGTCTTCAGATGGAAGCTCAGAAGAAAGTAATTGAATTCGAAAGCAATATTTTTGAAGGAAAAACATTTGTTATTTCAGGAGTCTTCCAAAATTTCAGCAGGGACAGCATTAAAGAAAAAGTAGAGAAAAATGGAGGCAAGGTGGTTTCCAGTATTTCAGCCAAGTTAAATTTTTTGATTGCCGGAGAAAATATGGGGCCTTCCAAGCTTGAAAAAGCACAAAAACTTGGAATTCAAATGATCTCCGAAGATGAATTTATAAAAATGTTAAAATAGTTAAAGATGATTAAAAAGCTTTTTTTAAGAGTTCGAACTTATTACAACAGAAAAAATAATAAAGCCAAAAGGGTAAGCCTGAGTTATGAAGAATCTTCAACAGTAGGTATTCTTATCAGCAATGAAAACCCAAAAGGAAATGAAATGATCTCTCAGTTTGTGAAAAGTCTGATTAAAGAAGAGAAAAAAGTAGTAATCATTTGTAATTCAATGACCAATAATTGTGCTTTTGATTTCCCCTTTACAAGAATTTCATTTAGCGATATAAAATGGAATGGTACTTATCGGGACGAGAAAATAAATAATTTTATAAAAACCGAATTCGACTATTTATATTCTATTAATATTTCACCATTTTTGCCTTTCGAAAATATTTTATCTGCAAGCAAAGCGAAATGCCGGTTTGGAATCTTCTCAGAAAACAATAAAAATATTCTAGAAGTAATGGCCGAATTAAAAAAAGGAGAAGGCATTGAAGCATTGATCAGATTAATGGAAATTTGTACAAAAAAATTCAGGAGTTAAAAAATGAGTATTTTTTCGGGGACCGGAGTAGCACTTGTAACGCCGTTTAGTGATGACGATAGTATTGATTTCAACGGATTAAAAAAACTACTGGATCACGTAATTCAGAATGGAGGAGACTATTTAGTAGTAAATGGTACCACAGGTGAATCTCCTACCACCAGTCAGGAAGAAAAAAAACAAATCTTAGATTTTGTACTCAAAGAAAATGAAGGCAGGCTACCTGTTGTCTTCGGTATCGGAGGTAACAATACAAAAGAGGTCCTTGAGCGTATAAAGAATACGAATTTTGAGGGTATCAGCGCAATACTGTCAGTTTGTCCCTATTACAATAAACCTTCTCAGGAAGGAATATATCAGCATTATAAGACAATTGCAGAAGCCTCCCCTGTGCCAGTAATATTGTACAATGTTCCAGGCAGAACGGGGATCAATATGACTGCGGAAACCACCGTCAGACTTTCCAATGTTAAAAATGTAATTGGAATTAAAGAGGCTAACAGCGATTTGAAACAAGCTGAAGAAATAGCTAATAAAAGCCTTAAAGGCTTCCTTCTTATCAGTGGAGATGATATGACAACAGCAAGTTTTGGAGCAATCGGAGGTGTTGGTGTTATTTCAGTACTGGCAAACGCATATCCGGCCCATTTCAAAAAATCAATTCAGTATACTACTGAAGGAAAACATACTGAAGCAGAAGCAGTGATTGCTAAGCTTGGAAAAATTAATCCTCTGATGTATGAAGAAGGAAATCCGGTAGGAATTAAAGAAGTGCTAGAAAGTAAGGGTATTTGTAAAAATAATGTAAGACTACCATTGGTGAAAGCTTCTCAAAATCTCAGAGAACGCATCTTACAAGCAATAAACGAAGTAAACTAAAAAAAAGAGGCTGAAAATCAGCCTCTTTTTTTTGTTATTGTTCTTCGTTATTCTTTTTATCCTGAACTTCAACTCTAATCTCCTGAGCTAAATTTTTAAGATCCTGCATACCTTTCCTTACACGGGTTCCTGCTGCTGCATTTTCTTTTTCATAAAATTTTGCAAAATCACCTTCCAGCGACATTACAAGATTTTTCAGTTGTTCGAATCTGTTCATTATTATAAAAATTTAGGTTATTAAAACGTTCTAAATTAAGAAATTAAAAAATACTACTCAAAAGAAAAGTAAGATTTTCTTTCTTTAAAGAAGAAAACCTTACTTCTAATATGCTTTGATTAAATCGAAATATTTGAAAGCGATTGTGTATAAAGCTTATTCTGAAGTTTATATGAAACTTCCTGGAAAGCTTTGATTGTCTGCTTAACATCCTCAAGAGAATGCATTGCAGTAGGGATAATTCTAAGTTCGAGAATCCCTTTCGGCACTACCGGATATATAACTATAGAACAGAAAATACCGTAGTTTTCTCTTAAATCTATAATCAGCTGAGCAGCTTCGCTTTCATCGCCTTTCAGATAAACAGGAGTTACAGGAGATTCTGTTTTACCAATATCAAATCCAGCATCTTTCAAACCTTGCTGTAAATTACGAACAACGTTCCAAAGGTTTTCTCTTAATTGAGGTTGAGATCTTAGTAATTCCAGTCTTTTCATTCCCCCCACTACCAAAGCCATAGGCAATGTTTTGGCAAAAATCTGAGATCTGGTGTTATATCTTAAAAAACCTATTACTTGTTCAGTACTGGAAACAAATGCACCGATACTCGCCATTGATTTGGCAAAAGTTGAGAAGTAAATATCAATACCATCCTGAACTCCAAGATGCTCTCCTGATCCTGCACCAGTAGGCCCCATTGTTCCGAAGCCGTGTGCATCGTCAACAAATAACCTGAACTGATATTGTTTTTTCAGCTCTACTATTTCTTTTAATTTACCAAGGTCGCCTGCCATACCGAACACACCTTCAGTAATCACAAGTATTCCGCCTTTAGTTTCCTGAACTATTTTAGTAGCTCTTTCAAGTTGTTTTTTAAGATTTTCAATATCGTTGTGAGGGAATACAAATCTTTTTCCTTGATGCAGTCTTACACCGTCAACAATACATGCGTGAGATTCACTATCATAAATTACTACATCATGACGGGAAAGTACTGCATCTATAACGGACACCATTCCTTGATATCCGAAGTTAAGAAGCATGGTATCCTCTTTTTTCACAAAATCAGATAGCTGAGCTTCAAACTCTTCAATAAGGTTTGAATTTCCAGACATCATTCTTGCGCCCATTGGAAAAGCCAAACCATATTTTGCAGCTCCTTCGGCATCGGCTTTACGAACTTCGGGGTGATTTGCAAGTCCAATGTAATTATTTAAGCTCCAGGTTAAAACTTCTTTTCCTCTGAACTTCATTCTGGGGGCAATTTCGCCTTCTAGTTTTGGGAATGCAAAATATCCATGTGCGACCGAAGAGTGTTTTCCTAACGGTCCTTTGTCATTTGTTAATTTATCAAATAAATCCAAGGTAGTAAATTTTTATTATAGTCAAATCAAAACCTTATTCTGATCATATTCCAGATCCAAAAATCGTACAAATGTAAGCATTAAAATCAGATCCTGAATATGGTTTTCGATAAAATACCTCCTATATTCTTAAAAAAAGAATAAAATTAATGAATTTAATTATTTATTATTGACGCATATAAAGGATCATAAAAATGCAAAAAATCAAAAAGGTATTGATCGCTAACAGAGGCGAAATTGCTTTGAGAATCATGAGATCACTAAAAGAAATGGACATTAAAACTGTTGCTGTTTTTAGTGAAGCTGACCGCCTTTCTCCTCATGTTCAATACGCTGATGAAGCAGTTTGCATTGGTCCTGCTCCCTCTTCCGCTTCCTATTTAAATAGTTCGAGAATAATTGAGACAGCTCTTAAGCTCCATGCTGATGCTATACATCCGGGATATGGCTTTCTAAGTGAAAATGAAAGCTTTGCACGTCAGGTAGAAGAATCAGGCTTGATATTTATAGGGCCATCTGCCAATTCTATAAAAATAATGGGAAGTAAATTGGCAGCAAAAGATGCCGCATCTGCCTATAATATTCCAATGGTACCAGGAATAAACAAGCCGGTAACCGATATCAATGAAGCGCTCAGAGTAACATCTGAAATTGGTTATCCGGTCCTCATTAAAGCAAGTGCAGGAGGTGGAGGAAAAGGAATGCGTATTGTGGAAAAGCCAGATGAATTTGCTGAACAACTGGAAAGGGCTTCAAGCGAAGCTAAATCTGCATTCGGAGACGGGTCTGTTTTTATCGAAAAATATATTGCATCTCCTAAGCACATAGAGGTGCAGATACTTGGAGATCAGCATGGTAATGTAATTCATCTTTTTGAAAGGGAATGCTCCATTCAAAGACGTTATCAGAAAGTTGTTGAAGAAGCCCCCTCTCCTGTATTAAACCATGAAAAAAGGATGGCAATAGGAGAAGCTGCAGTTAATGTAGCTAAATCCTGTAATTACTATGGGGCAGGCACTGTTGAATTCATTGTAGATGAGCACCTTAACTTTTACTTCCTTGAAATGAATACCAGACTCCAGGTTGAACATCCTGTAACTGAAATGATAACAGGAATAGACCTGGTTAAGGAACAAATTAATATTGCAGAGGGGAACACTTTATCATTCAAACAAGAAGACATCTCTATAAGAGGTCATGCAATTGAACTAAGGGTTTATGCTGAAGATCCTGCAAATAACTTTCTTCCGGATATCGGAAAACTCATAACATACAGAAGACCCCAGGGGCCGGGAATAAGGGTTGATGACGGCTTCGAAGAATCAATGGAAATACCAGTGTTCTATGATCCCATGATTGCAAAACTGATTACTTATGGCAGTACCAGGACTGAAGCCATTCAAAGAATGAAAAGGGCAATATCCGAATTCAAAATTTCGGGAATCATGACTACTCTGCCTTTTGGTACCTATGTTATGGATCATGAAGAGTTTATTTCAGGAAGATTTGATACCCATTTTGTAAAAAAACATTTTTCTCCTGAAAATTTAAAAATCATTTTAGATAAAGAGACTGAAGAGATTGCAATGGCATTTGCGGGAAAATTTTTTACTGAGAAAAATAGTAACCAGTCCATAACGGAAATTCAAAACAGAGTCGGAAACTCAGTCTGGAAAAGAAGATACAATTAATTTTTTATGGCCCAAGTTTTTCCGTTGGAAGTCTATATGTATAGTGATTTACAGTCACTCCCTAAACTTTCTTTTCCGTTAATGCCAAAGGAAGAGTTCAGTAATGATTTGGAATCTCTATATAAAATACCATTCCATAGTATTTTACTCACCTATCCGAAAACTTCAGAAGAAAAAGATTCGCCTTTTGAGGAATGGAAGAAAAAGGGAGTATTGAAAAAAGAAGCAGCAGCAATCTTTAAATACACACAGGAATACAAACATCCGGTAAGTGGAAAGCTCTATAAGCGAATTGGTATTATGGCTGGGTTAAAAGTTGATGACTGGGGACCAGAAAGTGTATTACCTCATGAAGGGATTAATTCAGAAGTAGTTGAACAGGGAATACAATTTCTTGAAAAATACCAGGTTAATTCTTCTCCTATTCATTTGCTTTACTCTGATCCGGAGCAAAGGCTTCGAAACTACTTGGAAAAGCCAACTGAATTAATTTCAATTTTTACTGATAGTTTTGGTACCATTCATAAACTTGAAAAATTTAAAGACAGAACTTATAAGGATATTTCCCAACTGTTTAAAAATTATCCATTATTCCTGGCAGACGGGCATCACAGGTATCAGACTATGATCCTCTTTAATAGGAAATATGGCAAAAATGCTCTTATACCGGCTTATATAAGCTTAATGGAGAATGAACCTGCCAGAATATTACCCTTTCACAGGATAGTAAAATTAAGTGAATTTAAGGAAGAAAAATTACTCCATATTTTGAAGATTTTTTTCCATTTGCAACCATTTTCTTCAGAAAACGTAGAGGCATTCACCATAAAGGGAGATGGAAGCGAATGGGGATTAGTCCTGAAGTCTCAATCATTTATTCTTAAACCCATTAATGAAAAAGTTAAACATTTTATTAATAATAAAGCTTATAATGAGGCCGGACAAAAAATGGCATTAATTGATTATTTAGTATTAAAATACTTAGAAAATTTCAAAAAAGAACAGCCTAAAAACTGGTTTAATCTAAAATTTTCTTATAACTTTACTAAATTAACGCAAAAAGTGCAGTCAGGAGAGGCGGATTTTGGATTAATATTAAAAGGGGTAAGTATGAAAACTCTTGGAAAAACAGTTTTGAGTAATTCAATATTGCCAGAGAAATCGACATTCTTTTACCCTAAAATGCTTGCAGGTTTGGTCTTTTATGACCTTACGGATCAAAATTGAAAACACTTACAAATCTTTACGATACAATCAGGTCATATGAAAAACTATATTATTCTCAAATCATTGCTGTTACTGATGACATTGGTTTCCATCACAGGAAATGCCTCTGCAGAAATTGCGGCTGACACCTCTTTCTTTGAAAAGGGAAATGTAAAATATAAAAAAGGTGACTTTCTTGGCGCTATTGAAGAGTTTGATAAAGTATTGGCCAAAGACCCTAAAAATGTAGAAGCGTATTTCAACAGAGGAATATGCAGAACAGAAATTGGAGATAATGAATCAGCAATAGAAGACTTTAACAATGTACTGGAACTTAACCATAACCATTTTAAAGCATTCATTAAAAGAGGCATTGCCAAAGAGCAGACTGGTGACCAAAAAGGAGCAATAGATGATTTTTCAAAAGCATTGGTTCACTCTCCAAAGGACCCTGAAGCATTGGCTCACAGAGCTAATATAAGATATCTTTTGAGCGACTATGCCGGATCTATAAAAGATTATACAACCCTGATAGAACTTGCTCAGCCAAACAACTTTGAAGCGCTTTACAAAAGAGGTCTTGCTCGCAATGAATATGGAAGATTTAAAGAAGCAATCGCTGATTTTACAAGAGTGATAGAACTGTATCCTAAATACAACTATGCATATTTCTACAGAGGTTTTGCAAAAAACCATATTGATGATTTCAAAGGTGCTATTGAAGATTATACAAAGGTAATTGAGCTTGACCCAAATGATAAATTTTCTTATTACAACAGAGGTTACTCCAGACTTCAAATGATGGATTTTGATGGTGCTGATAAAGATTATCAAAAAGCAACTCAAATTGACCCTAAATTTGAAGAAGCTTATTATCAATGGGCAGAAGTATTTGCAACAAAGGGAGATACAAAAGCTGCAATAGAAAAATTCAATAAAGCTGTAGAACTGTTCCCTAGCCATAAAGACGCATATTTCAACAGAGGAGCATATCTTACTGAAATTGACCAAAGCAAAGAAGCTATAGTAGATTTAAATAAAGCAATCGAGTTAAATCCAAAAGATAAAGAAGCTTATTATTTCAGAGGAGTTGCTTATGCTCAATTGAATAAAAACTCTGAAGCCTGCCTTGACCTGAAACAAGCAGAACAATTTGGAGATGTAAGAGCATCAGAAATGATTAAAAGTGTCTGTGGCAGAAACACGCCTAACTTGATCAAATAGTAAAATATTAGTAAGATTTGAATAAGAATTTAAATATAATCCTTGCTTCCAACTCGCCCAGAAGGCAACAAATACTAAAGGAAGCAGGGATTATTTTTTTGGTAAAAAGTAAAAATATTCCAGAAGATTACCCTACTGATCTACCCAAAAGAAGTATCTCTGAATATCTTGCCGAAAAAAAAGCAGAATCATTTTGTGAAGAATCACAAAGCAGTCTGATAATAGCAGCTGATACCACAGTTTTAGTTGAAGGAAAGATACTTGAAAAGCCCGTTGATTCTCTCGACGCAAGCAGGATGCTTAAGGAATTGTCAGGAAAATATCATGAAGTAATTACCGGTGTCTGTCTTTTATATAAAGGCAAGAAAATATCTTTTTCCGATACTACTAAGGTCTATTTCAAAGATCTTTCAGATGCTGAAATTGAACATTATATAGAAACATGTAAACCATTTGACAAAGCCGGGAGCTATGGTATCCAGGAATGGATAGGGCTTATTGGAATTACAGGAATCGAAGGCTCTTATTTTAATGTAATGGGACTTCCGATTCACAGAGTTTATGAAAGCCTTAAAGAATTTAAGTGAGTTTACTTTCCATTATTTTTACTTCTGTAATTGGAGACGTTTTTTCATAAAGAATATTATAAACAGCTTTTATAATAGGCATATCAATGGATAATTCTTTATTGATCTCATTGATTCCCTTCACGGCATAATATCCTTCAGCAACCATATTCATTTCTATCTGAGCAGACTTAACAGAATACCCTCTTCCTATCATATTTCCAAAAGTACGATTTCTGCTAAACTGAGAATAAGCAGTTACCAGTAAATCGCCCAAAAATGCTGAAGAATAAACTACTCTGTGATCAGAAGGATGTAAAGCATTGACAAATCTTGAGATTTCCTGTATTGCATTTGAAACCAGCACTGCCTGAAAATTATCCCCATAATTTAAGCCATGTGTGATGCCACAAGCAATAGCTATTATATTTTTCATAATTGCAGCATACTCTATCCCATACAAATCAAGAGAAACAGATGATTTTACAAATCGACACGACAACAGCCCTGCAACTGTTTTTCCTGTTTCCCGATCTGAAGCCCCAATAGTGAGGTAAGACTTCTTTTCCATGGCAACTTCTTCAGAATGACATGGACCAGCAATGATGCAAAGCTGTTCTTGTTTAACTCCAAATTCAGAAGAAAGAAAATCAGTGATAAGCTTATTCTCGTGAGGGATCATCCCTTTTATTCCTGATACAATGATTTTATTCTGATAACTCCCTTTATCGAGAGAAAGAAGAATTTCTTTTACAAAGGCAGATGGAACTGCGAGTATTAACACAGAAGATAATTCAACTGCTCTTTTAAGATCTGATATTGGCTTTACCTTTGCAAGATTAATGTGAATATCACTTGCATATCTAGGATTTGACTCATATGAGAGAATATGTTCTACATCCTCCTGCTTTCTTAGCCACCAATAAATCAATATATTTTGTTCTGACAGAATCTTTACAAGTGCTGTAGCCCAGCTTCCCCCTCCTATTACAGCAACTGACAACTGCTTTTCCATTTAGTTTTTTAAATTTAAATTCCTGCTAAATTAGCAAAATAATTTTTATTGACTGATTAAAATCTTACCATGAGCCAACTCATTCTAAACGGAGAATATTACCCAGTGGAGAGCAACCAGCTTTTACCCACCACCAATAGAGCTTTTTTATATGGTGATGGAATTTTTGAAACAATTAAGCTTCAGAATAAAAATTTGTTATTCTGGGAAGACCACTACATTCGTATGATCAACGGGGCTAAAGCTTTATCCCTGGATTGCTCAAAATTATCTAAGGATGAGTTAAAAGCTTCCATTATTAAACTAGCAGAACAAAACTCCTTATCTACCGCCAGGATTCGGATACAACTATGGCGCTCCCCCGGCGGTCTATTTACACCTGCTGATAATTCTGTTCAATACTTAATCAATGCCACAGAATTTACAACAGCTCCTTCATTAAAAAGATCCTGCTTTTTCTTTGAAGAAGTGCCATTGGCTTACTCTTCTATTTCCAGATACAAAACATGTAATGCGCTTCCATACATTCTTGCAAGTATTAAAAGAAAGGAACTGGAAGCAGATGAAATGATTTTGTTTAACACGGATGGATTCGTATCTGAATGTACATCCTCCAACATCTTCTGGTTGAAAGGAGACACCCTATGCACTCCATCCATTGAAACTGGCTGTATTGAAGGGATTGTAAGGAAACAAATTTTGTCTTATGCTAAACATCATCACATAAAAATTTTGGAGGGCCAATTCTTTAAAGAAGATCTCCTGCATGCTGATTTTGTATTCAGCACTAACACCGCAGGAGTAAGTCAATTGGCTTGTATTGAAGGAAAGGAGTTTAAGGAAAAACATCCTTTATATGAACTGTTGAAATCTGAATATTCCAAAGAAACCTTAAATGATGCTTAAGATAATGCTGTATTGGTATAAAATCATTAACTCAATAACTATAAGCCTGCCTGATGGACAGGGAGACGCCAGCATGGCGTCTCTACAACCTTAAACCGCTACATCCGCCTTTATTGCCGGATGTGGATTATAGTCTTCCAGTGTAAAATCCTCATATTTAAAATCAAAAATAGATTTTACAGCAGGATTAATTTTCATTTGAGGAAGAGGTCTCAGTTCTCTTGAAAGCTGAAGTCTTGTCTGCTCGAGATGATTTGAATACAAATGTGCATCACCCAAGGTGTGCACAAAATCTCCCGGTTGTAACCCGCAGACCTGTGCAACCATCATAGTCAGCAATGCATAAGAAGCGATATTAAATGGAACACCCAGAAAAACGTCTGCACTACGCTGATAAAGTTGACATGAAAGCTTGCCTTCTGCTACATAAAATTGGAAAAATGCGTGGCAAGGAGGTAACTTCATTTTATCGACATCTGCTACATTCCAGGCACTTACAATAAGTCTTCTTGAATCCGGTGTTTTTTTGATTTGTTCGATTACCTTTGATATCTGGTCAATGTGCTCTCCATCAGGAGTTGGCCAGCTTCTCCACTGATATCCATAAACAGGACCCAGATTCCCTTTGTCATCAGCCCATTCATCCCAGATACTTACTCCATTTTCCTTCAGATATTTAATATTGGTATCCCCTTTTAGAAACCAAAGTAACTCATGAATAATCGACTTTAAATGAAGCTTTTTAGTCGTCACGACAGGAAACCCTTCGGATAAATCAAACCTCATTTGATACCCAAACACGCTGATTGTTCCAGTTCCTGTTCTGTCTTCCTTTTTCACACCTTTTTCTAGAATGTGAGCCATCAATTCATGATACTGCTTCATAACTTCAATTTATTGATACCCCGAAAATACAAAAAAGGTCCCAAAAGGGACCTTTTAATATTAAATATTCTTTTTATTTTAAAAATTACTCAGCTGCTTTCTGCTCAGCAGGGGCTGCACTGTTTTCTGCTCCTTTAGAAGCACAGCATGATTTTTTAGAAGTTGAACAGTTTGATTTAGAAGCGCATTCTTTCTTCTTTTTCTTTTTATCCTTGTCTTTATCCTTTACTACAACAGAGATATTTGAATCTGACACAACTGCTGCGAATGAAGTACCGAAAGCAACAAGAACTGAGAAGATTACACTGAAAATTACTTTTTTCATAAGATTAAAATTTCAATTATTAAAGTTTTAAACTAGAGATATTGAATAAATATAAAAAAATATTAATTCAATTCCAAATTTTAAGAATTTTGAATACCACTTGCATGATACGGCCTTAATTCGTTTAAGTTTCTCAAATACTTTTTTGTTGTCGTATTTCAATTCTATGAATAAATCCTATGTTATTCTCCTGTAGAATTTTAAACTTCAATAAGCTGTTATTGAAAAAAACTGCTTAAAAAAACTATTTTTGCAGTCCAAAAAATAATATTAATACTATCATGGCAGATTATAATTTTCAGGAGATTGAAAAAAAGTGGCAGGATAAGTGGGAAGCTTCCAAAATCTTCGAAGCGGACACTAACCAGAGTAAACCAAAATACTATGCCCTCGACATGTTCCCTTATCCATCAGGTGCTGGACTTCATGTAGGACATCCACTGGGATATATCGCCACTGATATTGTTGCCCGGTATAAAAGAATTAAAGGTTATAACGTATTGCATCCAATGGGATTTGACTCTTTCGGTCTTCCTGCGGAACAATATGCCATGCAAACAGGTCAGCATCCGGCCATTACAACTGAACAAAATATCACAAGATATAAAGAACAGCTAAAAAAGATTGGATTTTCCTACGATTGGTCCAGGGAAGTAAGGACCAGCAATGCTGATTATTACAAATGGACTCAATGGATATTTACACAGCTTTTCAAACATTGGTATAATAAAGACAAAGAAAAAGCTGAGCCTATAGAAGATTTGGTTAAGATCTTTGAAACTTCAGGAAATAAATCTGTCAATGCTGTTCGTGATGAAGATACTCCTGTTTTCACTGCAGAAGATTGGAAAAAACTTTCAGAAAGAGCAAAGCAAGAAATGCTCTTGAAGTATCGTCTTACTTACCTATCTGAGACTATGGTAAACTGGTGTCCTGAACTTGGAACAGTGCTAGCCAATGAGGAAGTGAAGGATGGCGTTTCTGAGCGTGGAGGATATCCGGTGATCAGGAAAAAGATGCTTCAGTGGAGCATGCGTATCACCGCTTATGCAGAACGTTTACTTGCAGGCCTTGATACTATAGATTGGCCTGAGCCGATGAAAGAAATGCAGCGAAACTGGATAGGAAAATCTTTAGGCGCTGAACTGACATTTAAAGTAGAAGGCAAGGATCTTGAATTAAAAGTTTTCACAACAAGAATAGATACTACATTCGGTGTAACCTTTGTTTCTATAGCTCCAGAGCATGAGCTAATTCCTGAGCTCACAACTCCTGATCAAAAAGCAGAAGTAGAAAAGTATGTGGAAACCGCCAAGAACAGATCGGAAAGAGATCGTATGACCGATGTAAAGACAGTCTCAGGACAATTTACCGGAAGCTACGTGATCAATCCGTTTAATGAAGAGCGAATTCCAATTTATATAGCGGACTATGTCCTTTCCGGATACGGTACAGGAGTGGTAATGGCTGTTCCATCTTCAGATACAAGAGACTATGGATTTGCAAAACATTTCAACCTGCCAATTATACCTGTTCAGGAAGGTGAAGGCTCTGATATAACCAAAGATGATTTTGATCCGAAAAAAGGAACAATGATCAACAGCGCATTCCTTAATGGTCTTACAGTACCTGAAGCCATTAAGAAAGCTATTGAATTCATCGAACAAAAAGGAATTGGTAAAGCCAAAATCAACTTTAAAATGAGGGATTCCATATTCGGAAGACAAAGATACTGGGGTGAGCCTATTCCTGTATCTTACGACAGTGATGGAATGCCTGTAATCTTCAAAGATTCAGAGTTGCCTTTAATACTCCCTCCTATTGACGAATACAGACCTACTGAGGCAGGAGATCCTCCGCTGGGAAGAAACAAAGACTTTGTTGCAAAGAATATTGAGCTGAGCACAATGCCTGGATGGGCAGGATCAAGCTGGTATTATTTGCGCTACATGGATCCTAAAAATTCAGACAGACTGGTAGGCAAGGAAGCTGAGAAATACTGGAATCAGGTTGATTTATATATTGGAGGTGCAGAACACGCAACAGGTCACTTGTTATATTCAAGGTTCTGGAACAAGTTTTTAAAAGATATCGGATACGTTAGCAGCGAAGAGCCGTTTGCAAAGCTTATCAACCAGGGAATGATTCAGGGAAGATCGAACTTTGTGTACAGGGTTAAAGGAACTCAAAAATATGTATCCTATAATCTAAGAAAGCAATATGATACTACTCCTTTGCATGTAGACGTAAACGTTGTTTATAATGACGTACTTGACACTGAAGCGTTCAAAGCATGGAGACCAGACTTTGCTGAAGCTGAATTTATCCTTGAAGATGGAAAATACATATGTGGAAGCGAGGTTGAAAAAATGTCAAAGTCCTTATACAATGTTGTAAATCCTGATGACATTGTTGCTAAATACGGAGCTGATACACTTCGCTTGTATGAAATGTTTCTAGGTCCACTTGAGCAATTCAAACCATGGAACACCAATGGTATTGAAGGAGTGTATAAATTCCTGAGAAAGCTTTGGAATCTTTGTCATGACGAGAATGGAAAGCTAAATATTTCCGATGCTGAACCAACCAAAGAAGAATATAAAGCACTTCATAAAACAATTAAGAAAGTAGAAGAAGATATCGAGCGTTTCTCATTCAATACTTCTGTAAGTACTTTTATGATTTGTGTAAATGAGCTTGGTTCACTTAAATGTAACAAAAAGAAAATCCTTAGTGATCTTCTTATCGTCCTCTCCCCTTATGCTCCGCATATTGCAGAAGAGTTATGGTCTGAGTTTGGCAACAAGGAAAGCATACTTAAAGCTATCTATCCTGCATTCAAACAGGAATATCTGACAGAAGAGAGTTTTGAATATCCTATTTCCATTAATGGAAAAATGAGAGTAAAACTTGACCTTCCTCTTAATCTTACAAACCAGCAAATAGAGGAAACTGTGCTTTCTAATGATCAGGTACAGAAGTGGCTTGAAGGAAAGGCTCCTAAAAAAGTAATCGTAGTACCAAACAAGATTGTCAATCTTGTAATTTAAAAACTGAATGACGTATTAAAGTAAAAAAGGCTGTCTTACCGGGCAGCCTTTTTGCATTATAAATCTTCAGGTCTTAGTATTTTTTATTCTGACCAAGCAAGAAGCCAATACCAGCTGAGACAGCCCATTGACGGTTTTTTGCATCTAGCCTATAGATATCGTTGTTGATTTCATCAAATCCAAACCCATATCTACCGTCCACAGTGAAGAACACAGGACCGGCATTGATATCGACACCTGCACCTACCACTCCACCAAAATCATGCTTTTTAACCGCTGTTGTGCCATATTCAATTGACTCACCAGTTTCTGTATCAGTAATAGTATATCTAGCTTTATTTCTGAATCCAAAAGACGGCCCTGCAAAAATATTAGGATAAACTGCTCCAAGAGGTAATCTTAGCTTTAACAGCACAGGAACTTGGATGTAATTGTTTTTAAGTCTGGTATTCGTACCACCAAATTCTCCTTTAGTACCCATTTGGTTATAAAGTACCTCTGGTTGAAGTGCGACCACCCGTGCAAGACCGATGTTTGCAAAAGCACCGGCAACAAATCCATTCCTTGAATCCTGATTACTTTTATCCTTAGACAATTGCGAGAAAGTCGCTCCTCCTTTAGGACCTAAAGAAAAAGTAACCTGCGCATCTGCATTTTGAAGACCCAGAAGTACCAGACCTGAAAACACAATTGACTTTACTACTCCTTTTAGATTTGAAAGTAATCCCCTTCTCTGTACTACCTTTTCCATTTTATTCATTTCGATTAGTTAGTAAATCATTTATTAGACTAACAGGCAGAGAAAAAATATTGTTTAAAAGCTAAAAACTAAAAGGTGAAAGCTGAAAGAAATGAATTAAGTAATAAGGGGTTTAGCAGCATTAAGATGAGACTTTTCAAATTCATTATTTCATTAAGACTGGTTAAAAAGTAATATACACACCAGGGCTTTTTAGTACTCATTTGTTATTGTTGATCACCATTGCTCAATAAATCTGATTTCTGCTTTATTCCTATTAAATATTTGACAGGTTCCTTCAGCCAACTTAACTCTGCTTTGCCATGACAGTCATGCTCAATATAAGTTATAAGCTTTGAAAAAATCCGGGATAGAAATGTTAGCTGAGTATTTTTCAGGACAGTTAACAATGGTATTAAATCCTTTGTATTTCTTCCTTATAAAATTGGGTTTACCCGAACAAATAAACATAAGATAAAAATATCAAAAAAATTATAAACATATTCAATCACAATAAAACATAATTAATTATTTTTCTTTTAAAAGTGATATTAAATTCGTCTCAGGCAAATTCATTTTACCACAATTATACTGGTAAACAAAATATTAACAGTAAAATAATTTCCAAAACAGAACAATAAATTATAATTCATAATAGTATTTTTCATTACATTGAGCCATATTTTTACTTAAATGGTAATGTATTTCATTACTCCCTATTTCAGAATTTTTATTAAATCTTTAACCAATTAAACTATGAAAAAAAAACACACTTTACTCCTATTTTTAATCTGCAGCATGTTTGCGTTTCACAGCAATGCCGCTAAGATAACAGTAACATCAGAACTGGATTCTATACCAGGTTCTCTAAGGTTTGCTGTAGACCATGCGCAGTCTGGGGATACCATCATTTTCTCCACAGAATTAACAGGTGGTAAAATTACACTTACAAAAGGCGCTCTTATAATTAACAAACCTCTTGTTATTATTGGTCCAGGAGAATATAAGCTTAGCCTAAGCGGGAACGACCAATTTGCTTTATTTAAAATAACCCCCAATGGAAATCTTGAACTTTCTGGTGTCACACTAACTGAAGGAAATAACAAACGTTTCGAAAGAGAGCCAGGCGGAGCAATTTATAATGAAGGCATACTTTCTGCCCGCAATATTATTATAACGAAAAACAGTGCCGGAGGCCTGTATAACCTTGGTACATTAACTCTTTCAAAATCCAAAATTACAAATAATTATGCGATCGCTGATATGTATCCTGGAGGCGCTGGCACGATAACGAATTCAGGAACTGCTATTGTTAACGAATGTACTTTTGATAACAATAGAAGTCACTTTTATTTCCTTTCGTACGACGGAACAGGTGGTATATCCAATTCAGGTACTATGAAGATATACAACACAACCATAAGCCGAAGTAACAATATCGCCATAGGTAATTCCGGCACAATAGATCTTATAAACAGTACTGTCAGTAATAACCTTGGTGGTGGAAAATTTGCAACTCCAGGAGGAATTTCTAATCAAGGTATATTGAATATGGAATATTGTACTATAGCCCATAATATATCAGGTCACGGGACAGGTAATTCAGGAAGCGGCATATTGAATGAACATGTTTTGAGTGTTAAGGGCTGTATTATCGCTCAAAACGGCCCTCAATGGAATTATGAGTTAATGAAAAGATTTATTAAAGACAATGATGGATATCACTATTCATATGATGGAACTGCACGCCTGGACATAGAAAGTTTTCCCCCTGCCCAAATTATAGATCTGGGGTATAACTTTATTGGCATTGACGACAATCAAAATTTTACTGCTGCTACTAATAAGGTAGGAAACAGAATTTTCCCTTTAGATCCGATTATAGGCCCCTTAAAAAACTATGGCGGATCAACAGAGACTCACGTCCTTTTAGAAGGTAGCCCATGCATTAACGGAGGATTTAACTCGGGTGCTGTATCCTTTGACCAGCGTGGAGTTCAAAGAACCCGTCCGGATATCGGAGCTTATGAATTTATAAACCTTCCTGCAATCTCCATTACTAATCCATTAAATGGGACTACGTTTACAACACAATCAGACATACTTATAAAGGCTGAATTTATTGAAGAAGATCCCCTTCTTATAATCAACAACACCTCAGGATACAAAAAGCTTAAAATAGGATTTGACTCTACAGGCCTCTATCAAGGCAGCCGAAATGTTCTTGCAGGAGGAAATACGAAACTTGAAATCACTCTCAAGGATTTTAACGGCAATACAGAATGGAACAAGCTGCAAATACGCCCTAACGGTAATGGCATCAATCAAATACCACTTTCAAAATACATCCCGATCGGAGGTATAGGAAATGAATTTACTACCATCTCTATGCCTTTATCAGATTTTAAAGGGATCGATTTCACCAAACTTACCTTGCTTGAGCTTCCATACAGTAATAATGCAAAGCCTTATAAAATCGGAATAAAAAAGATTGAATTTACAGGAGGGACAACTCCATTCTTATGGTTCGGAGACTCTCAAATTAACAATACTTTTACTGGAACTGGTACCGGAGGTGATCTTTATGCATACCTCTTACCCGCTGCTTCCCCTGACTATATCAGCAAAGTAGAATTTTACAAGGGAACAGATAAATTAGGAGAAGACTATTCTGCTCCTTATTCAATCCCTTGGGCAGATCCAGAAGAAGGAGAATATAGCCTAACTGCTATAGCATTCTCTGATTTTGGTGATACGATTTCATCCATTCCTGTTCATATAAAAGTTGAAGAGCAATCTTATGTAACTAACAGCCGCTCAGGAATCTCAATCAATTCAGGTTTTTCATTTTATCCTAACCCTGTTTCCGGGAAAATTACACTCTCTTCCGAGTACAATAATGCTGAGATTATGATCACTGATATGAATGGTATTATTTCATACCAGGGGAATTATGAACACATTGATGGAAGGGAAATCGACCTTTCATCTTTAAGTCCGGGTGTTTATTTTTTAAAAATCGAGGATCAGAAAAAACAGATCAATAAAGTTATGAAACTTATAAAAATATAGTGCTAAATTCGGGAAGTAAGGAGTTGCGATATGCAACTCTTACTTCCCTTTTATTCTTTATGTATACACATTCAGATATTACTCCGATCATCAATGCTATCAGCGAAAGCTACTCCCCCCTCTCCGAACCTTGTAAAACGGACATTCAGAATAAGTCAAAAATTTTAATACTGGAAAAACCTGTTGTTATTGTTAAAGAAGGACAATATGCAGACAAGGCTTATTTCCTGATAAAAGGAGGTGCAAGAGCTTTTTACCTAAAGGATGGAAAGGACATTTCTGACTGGTTTGCTTTTGAAGGTGATTTTATATGTTCCATCAACAGTTTCTTTTTAAATATTCCCAGTCCTCATGCAATAGAAACCCTTGAGTCTGCTGTGTTGCTGGAACTTTCAAGAGAACATATTCAATCCTTATCTGATCAATACCATGACTTTGAAAAGCTCCTCAATAAAGTAGTTGTTAAAACTTTACTCCAATTGCAGCAGCGTGTTGCATCCATTCAGTTTGAAACAGCACATCAAAAGTTTGAGAACCTATTAAAAATCACTCCGGACATCACACAAAGGGTACCGCTTACTCATATAGCCTCTTATCTTGGTATTACATTGGAGACATTAAGCAGGATCCGGAATCCTAAAAACCGAATTTGATTTATATCAAATGAATATCAGAAAAGTAATTTGACCTTTGATGAAAATTAACATTGAGATGAAAAAAGGACATTACTTTTCCGGAATATTTATAGCCGTCTTTGTTACCATACATTTACTGAACCACCTGATCAGCCTGGAAGGCGTGCGAGAACACATAGAATTGATGGAAAAGTTGAGGCTTTATTACCGAAATATTTTCGTTGAATTTATCCTGTTGGGAGCTATTACATTTCAGATCGTTTCCGGATTACATCTTTTTCGGACAAAAATAAAAACAGCCGATTCTTCATTTGAAAAGCTTCAGATCTGGTCAGGACTTTACCTCGCGGTATTCTTCTTTTTCCATATTACTGCTATTATCATAGGCAGATATCTTCTTCATCTTGATACAAATTTTTACTTCGGAGCAGCAGGTATCAATACCTTTCCATTTAATTTATTCTTTCTGCCTTATTATGCACTCGCAATACTTTCATTTTTTGGACATATTGCTGCAACACACAGTAAAAGGATGAAAAGGAATTTGCTGGGCCTTGATCCAAATAGCCAGGCTCAGATAATAATTGGAACAGGATTGCTGGTTACTGTTCTGATTTTTTTCGGAATGACTAATTACTTTAAAGGTATTAGAATTCCAGAGGCTTATGGGGTTCTTATCGGGGAATAACTTACTACATTTAAAAAATGATCATTTTTCAATTAAACCCGATTGTTCACATAAAGAATAAATAGCTCATTTTTTCTTCTTTTTTGATGACTTTGCCCTGATATTAAATTCCAGGCACAGCTCAATCCAGTGCTCAAGATCTATTTTCTTCTGGATGCCGTCTGGACTAACATAGCAATATCCCTTAATTTCTTTACCTCTCATAACCATTGGTAAAAAGCCGACTTTCTTTTCAATTTCTTGTTGTTTTTCAGGGTCATACCGGCACATCAGGTTTGCACCACTTACATTTACACACATCTTATCATTGACCATGAATGCCAGTCCTCTGAACATTTTCTTTTCTTCTATTTTTAACCCTGGTATTTCAGACAGATAATTCCTTACTCTGTCTGCGAGCTTTAGATCAAATGACATATTGCATGCTATTTATTTGATTAAAAACAGAAGTCTACTTTAGATAGATAATGTTAAAATTTTCCATTTGTAAATACTCCAGGTATTGAATACTTCTGTTTTAATGATTCACTTACCTCTACGATGTTTTCATGTATCACACAAAAATTTTCTTTATTCTGATCAAGATTATCTTTTTGTTCTTTTACAAAATCTGTGATATCAGTAACAGATTTTATAAAACTATTATTAAATTTTTCAAGTACAGTTCCTTTGATGCCAATCTGCACAGCCCTGCGCTTAAGTTTATCTCCGGTGGGACCATGATCAGGATCCCATTGAATTCTCACTTCACTATTATTTAACAGAGCCCTCCATTCTTGCTCATTACCAAATCGACCATCATAACTTGTCAGAATGCCAAGCTCCAGCAATTCTGAGAATCCACTCATCGATATTTCAATTGCTAATATTCTGTTTTGATTTTCCTTTTCAGCCCAACCACTTCGGTACATCATCCAGAGAAAATTCGGTTTAATCCAGGTCATTCTTGAAAAGCTGTAATCTGACCCACCGAACTTCTGATTGGCTATTGCATAATCTGCGATCTTATCATTAAACGCCTGATATACGATAATGGAAGAATCTCTTACTTGTCCAAGTATGTAATTACCTTCCTGAGGAAGGTCTTTTTCGTAACTGGTATATGGAATTGTATTAAACTTCATCATAATTGTATTACATTTTACCCTTTTAGCACTTTTCAAGGTCGATTTCAAAATTTCTCTAATCCACCTGAAATTATCAAAAAAGCCTTACTATGAAAAAACTTGTCAACTGAAATTCCCGTTCCAGTAAAAGTTCTCAGGCATACCAAGATGACAGCATCAGAAAGAAAAAAACATACAGAGGATTTCCTTAGAAGTCATGGGATTCCTGTTTTTGATAATTTACCGCCTTTAGAAGAAGAAATTGATATCCCCCTGAGAATACCTCAGGAAATTGCAGAACGCATCCTGATTCTCTCCTATTTGAATTGTATGGCCTTTGATCCTGAGCTGAGAAATAGGATAACTGGCTTTCTGAAAGAAGAAGGGCTTTGGGATAAGATATCTCCAAAGGAAAAATTACTCTTAGAAAAGACTGAATTTAATGATAATGATATAACAATCATAGCCTGGCGTGCAGAATCAATATGGATGTTGCTGTGGTCTATAAATAAATCCAATCAAGTGAATTTTCCACCTGAGGAAGTAAATTTCCACGCGATATTTGAGCACCTTCCTCCATTTATGAATAGTACCGAAGAATTTGTAACCTCTGCAACTCTCAGGAGTGCGACAGAAATACTTGACCAGGCAGACCTGCTTTTCAGACTTAACTGGACATACTACCAGGCTCAAACTAATAATTTAATTATACCTGAACTTAATCAGGGTATTGTATTTGAAAGATATTTTGCGATCAACTGGGTAACAAACGTTCGTAGCACATGGGATGAATAGCAGTATAGCTTTCCTTATTCCATTGAATTTGTAGTTGCAAGGGAAGAATGGTATTAAAACTCGTGAAGATTTGGTATCCATTAAGTGAACTGAACAAAGGAGTTAAAATTTAAAAGAACATGAAGCTTTTTTGCATAGCGATTAACAAAAAAGCCGGATAACCTCCGGCTTTTGATTTTTCAGATAATAGCACTTCAACATTTATAAGGTTTTCTTATTTTTTGATGATCTTGATTGCATCTACTCTATCCTCTGAAACAATTTTCAGAATGTATACACCCGGCTTAATGGTTGATAAATCATAGCTATTTTTCAAATCACCATGTTCATTCAGTAAAACATTTCCGTGGAAATCACACAAACTTAAATTGCCCTTTTGAACTTTATAATCCTGAATATTTAAAACATTTTCTACAGGAATCGGGAAGACCGTCAAGGCTCTTTCATCATTTATATCAGGAATGGACAGAACTTCCAGTTTTCCAGTTAGGCTAAGGATGAAATTAGAATTATAATTCCCCCCATTAGGATCATAAACTCTGATAAAATATGTTTGATGTATTGTCAGATTATCACTTTGCCAAATTTCCTCCCCACCTTCACCATTATTATCAACGCAGGCAATATTATTACCAGCACAATCGGAAACGATATTTAAAACCAGATCATTTCCATCCAAAGGGTTTAATTTTATTGTTGCAGCTTTTGAAGCAGCAGTAAATTTATACCAGACATCATTGGCTTCTCCAGATCCGTTACAAGGTCCCTTAGATTGAGATGCATTTTCAAGTGAACCTGTAATACTGTTTACGTCTTCAGTAACAGGAATGACAATTGCAAATGCACAATCGTCGTTTGAAATTGCAACTGGCCCTGAAGTTCTCGCAATTTGGAAGCCCGCTGTCACCGATGCCACATTTTCAGTTGTAAATACCCGGATTAAATACTCTCTACCTGGAGTAAGATTATTTAATGATAGGTTTTCAACTTTATTTCTTCCTCCCGCATTAACACATCCGATAACCTGACCATTACAAGCATCAAAGGCTTGTATTACCCCATCAAAATAAGGTGTTGGAAAAAGGCTAAACGCTTCCTGAGCTGAACTTGCAGTAAATTTATACCAGACATCGTCATCCGGAGTACCTGAGCAAGGAGCTGCATAACCTGATGATGCAGTAGCAGCATCTACTGTCCCGCTTAATGTGTCATTTCCAATAATTTCAATGGCTCCGCTGCATTCATCGTTTGAAGGAGCAGGAGGATTATATACGCAAAGCTGAAATGTCTGGCTTTTGGATAAAGGTTGATAATAGTTGAAAACCCTGAAATAATATGTCTGGTCTGGATTTAAATCATGAAAGGCAAGTTTAATAGCCATATTATGTTTAAGCGTTGTGGTACAACCTATGGCTTTTCCACCACATCCATCAAATACCTCCATAACTGCCCGATAATTATGTGAAGCATGGGCGTTAATAATGACATTGGAGCTCTTAGGAACGAATGAATACCAGATGTCATCATTATCTGCAGCTCCATTTGCGCAACTAGGAGTAAGGCCAGATCCATTAGCACCTTCCTGGCTTTCTGTTTTATTCATACAATAATCAGTTACTGTTACCGGTTTAGCCTGAGCACAATTATCATTTGATGGTGGAATGGCCGTATAAACCCTTATTTGAAAGTCTGTAGTTGCCGGCATGCCGTTACCTATATCATAGACCCTCACATAGTAAGTGTTTCCAGGGATATAATAATTTAGGGGAAGTTTCTCTACTTTCCCTATTTTCCCTTCACTGGCACAATCCATAGATGTCAGACTTGAACATTCACCTGAAAAAACCTCCAGAACTGCGTTGAATTGTTCAGATCCTTGGGCTGCTATAATAAGGTATGGTGAGGTTGCCTGAAATTTATACCATACATCATCATCTGAATTTCCTCCCGCTTGTCCAGCGGTAGCAGCGCAACCTGCCATAGACCTGGTTGCGCCCTGAACATTCCCGCTTACATAAGGGGCATCAACGGTAAGATCAATTGCACCTGAACAGTTATCATTTATTGGTGCCTGAGCCTTACTATCAGTCAAAAACAAAAAAAATAAAACAGTAGAAATTAAAACAAACAAGTATTTACAATTGTAACATTTCTTCATGACCTTTTTTTATTTAAGTACAAAATGTGCTTAAATAACCTAAGGCTAAATACAATGTTTTTTTAGTAATCTATTGATTTGACTTTTCTGTATGACAAAATCTGATTGGGAAAAAGTGGTAAATCTTGGTTATAAAAAATCAAGTGTACATTTTAAATCAGACTTTCAAATAGTTCTACTTGTATATCAAATAAAAAAAAGCCCGAAGTATTAATTTCCTCCGGGCTTAAAACTTATTTTATTTCTAATAATTTTCTAATTTCCTGTAATTGTCCTTATCAAGATAAATTACCGCAATGTCATCCCTAGGCCCTGCCGGTTTCTTTAAGATGATTAAGATGAGAACTTAATGCCGCAGAGAAGGTCGGATATTCATTGTACGGCACATTTAGGTCTAAACAGACACGCTTTACAATTTTATTCAATTCCGGATAGTGTGCATGGCTAATGTTTGGGAAAAGATGATGTTCAACCTGAAAGTTCAAGCCACCGGTATACCAGGTAACGAATGGATTATGGGTTGCAAAATTAGAAGTTGTTTTTAATTGGTGAACTGCCCATTCATCTTCAACTTTTCCTTCTGCAGGAGGTTCAGAAAATTCTGTATTCTCAACAACATGCGCTAACTGGAAGACGACCGAAAGCACCAATCCAAGAACAAAATGAAATAGCAAAAAACCTACTAACGTAACGAACCAACCATTGAAAATAGCAGGTACAACCAAATATGCTACTAAATATCCGACTTTTGTAAACCAAAAAATAATATGATCTGAAGTTTTAAAGTTGCTGATTTTCAAATTGCCAATTTTACCACTAAAATATTTTTGGTAGTCAAGAAGAAATACCCAAAGAAGAGAGGATAGTCCGTAAATGAAGAAACTATAAATATGTTGATATTTATGCAAATATGATTTTTTCTGCATTGTATTCAGTCTGAAAACCGGCATCTGAGCAATGTCCTGATCGTATCCTTCAATGTTCGTATAAGTATGATGGATCATATTGTGCTTATTTTTCCAAAGCACGGCATCACCTCCAAGAAAGTTTATACTATAGGCAGCAAGCGTATTCAACCATTTCTTTTTTGAGAAACTTCCATGTGCGCCGTCATGCATCAGGTTAAAACCCAGAGCAGCGGCCGCAAGGCCCATTATGGCATAGAGACATAGGGCAATACCAAATGAAACTGATCCAAAAAGAATAGTTAAATAGCAAATAAAAAAAGTTGAAACGATTATAAGGGCTTTTATAAATAATCCGGAATCGCCTGTTGTTACCTTGCCTGTTTCATCAAAGTATTCCTTTGTTTGTTTTCTGAGCTCCAATAAAACCGGTCTTGAAATATTACTAAAAGACAATTTCTCTTTGTTGACAGTTTTTGAAGTTTCTACTTTTACCATGAATTGTTTTTTAAAAAGACCTTGAAAAAATTTCCCTCTTGGTCTTTGGATTTTTTACAAAATTAATACAAGATAATCTTTGTATCCAGTAAATAGTGCATTTTTAAAATTTATTTAACCACTTTACACGAAACTTTTTCTTAATATTAAAACAAAACTTATGAGGTAGCGATCTTTTTACTGGTCAAATATTAAAAGTAAGTATATGAATATAAGACTGTAAGTTTCTTTAAAGTGTAATAAAAAACAGAATTTACCAAGTTTGTATTATTAGAATATATTTTTTTGACAAACAGTTTTATTTATTACCAAAGTCTCTTTTAGTGGTAATAAAAAGATCCTGGAATAAAATGTCATTTGCAGTAAAATTAATATGACTAATTATACTTTTAGGGATAATATCGGTTCTTTGGATAGCTGAACCCACTCGGCTCTCTAACAGGCTTTTCTAAAAACCTATTGTATCCTTTTAGGCTCCTAAAAGACTATAAGAAGGATCTTACTTCTTTAGCTATTGCTGATCATTCAACCGTTTGGAAAAATTTTTCTAAACTTTCCAGGAAATTCTGTCTGAAACCTCATTTCTTTTTGTGTGATGGGATGCGTAAAAGCCAATACCCATGCATGAAGCCCAAGTCGCTTGATCGGGTTTTGTGTCGATCCATATTTCTTATCTCCAATAATAGGATGACCTATATCCTGCATATGGACCCTTATCTGATTCTTTTTACCAGTTTCCAGATTTACTTTCATTAAACTATAATCACCTTTATTCATGAGAATCTCATAGTGGGTGATCGCTTTTTCTGAACCCGGAACAGAATTTCTACTTGAATGAACTTTATAGGCTTTGCTTTCCCTCAAATAGGAGCTTATTGTATCCTTCTCTTTTTCAGGAACACCATGCACAATCGCAAGGTATGTTCGCTCTGTTACGCTGGTATTCCAGGCTTCCTGCAATAATTCTTGTACGTGCTGGCTTTTGGCATACATCATTACTCCGGAAGTATCACGATCAAGACGATGGACTACGAAAATTCGATTGCTATAATGCTGTCCCTTCAGATATTTACTTAACAAACTATAGGCTGTTTCATCCGCTCCGTTTTCTGTAGCTATCGATAATAATCCTTCTGCTTTATTGATGACTATAAGATCTTTGTCTTCATACATAATTTTTATGCCAGGAAGATTGGGCTCTGCCTTGATATTTTCCTTGGAAATGGTTACCTCCTGGCCGACCGTTAAGGATGCATTAAACTGGCTCACCGGTTTTCCATCTATATAAACCTGTTTGTGAGATAATAAAGATTTGATATGCGTCCTGCTTTTGTGTGGTAACATTTCAATCAGGAATTTCATAAGATCAGTATCCGCAGCTACCTTATAAACCAATGGTTTAAATGATTTAGCCTGAAAGCTAATGCTCTTTTTATTTTTCATTTGTAGATTTAATAAAGGAAGTTGCTATTGATTAGTCCTCTGACTGTCTCACCCGACAGATCATTCTTTTCTACTAAATTAATATATTTTGGAAAGCTACGGAAAATCTTAGCTTCCCTTTATTTATTGGTTTAGATTAGATAAACTTAAATCTAAAAAAGCATATAGAAAAAGATGTTTGATTTTTTGTGAATCCAAACCATACAAAAAAGAAAGAGATATATAAATTTGTAAAAACATTCGAACATATTCATAAATGTTTTTCATGACTAATAAACTAAAACATAGAGATATAAAATGGCAAAGTGTAATTTCAGCATTGAATTTAATGAACCCATAGACGGCCTGATAGAAAAAGCAAGGACAGGCATTACTGCCAAAGGAGGAAAATTTGAAGGCGATACATTAAGTGGAATTTATGCTATACAAACGCAGTTAGGATCAATAGAAGGTAACTATAAGGTAATTATAGGGGCGGTCGTTTTTGAGATTACTGACAAACCTTTTTTTGTACCATGTGGTATAATAGAAGAGGAATTAAGAAAATACTTAAACCCGTCGAAACCGGGTTTAGCATAAAGGTTTTTATTTTATTGATGCCATCGCTTAAGGCAATGGCATTAATAAAACATTAGCAGGGAGGATGGGCATTATTGATTCTTTTCATTTCGGTTTACTAAGTCTGCAAGTTTTTGAGGAGCAACAGTGCAGTATGCAACAGTCAGTGCATCAATAAATCACCTCTAAACTGGCTCTCATTTGAAAAATATTATTCTTATTAATTTTTAATATCAATTCCTCTCAGAAGTTATTCCATCATATTCTTCATCACTTTTTTCCGCATCTTTTTTTGTTTTTTGCACAATCCCATCTTTATGATGTGGTGGAGAATAAATAGTGTACATTTTTAATTCTTTAGAAGCATCTGTATTTATTACATTATGCTTAGCGCCTGCCGGAATTATAATTGCATCGCCATCTTTTACTTCGTATTCTGTTCCATCTATAATACACTTTCCCCTTCCACCTTCAAAGCGGAAAAACTGATCTATATCCGGATGAATTTCTTCTCCGATTTCTTCTTTAGGTTTTAAACTCATTAGAACAAGTTGGGAATGCGTTGAAGTATATAATACCTTGCGGAAATCTTTGTTGTCCAGAGTGTTTTTTTCAATATTAATCTTAAATCCTTTGACTTTTTTTGATTCTTCGGTTATCATAGAATCAGATTCTTTTAATCTTTTCAGGTTGTTACCTTCACTATCTGAGCAACTCGTAATACTAGTCGTTCCAAGCACTAATAAGGGTAAGGATAAAATTCCAATACCAGATATATTGATTTGCAAAATCCTCATAAAGTATTTATTTAGGTAATATTTTTTTCCATGATTTCAGGAACGAAAACAGGAATCTAACTTTCATTTCTTTGGATTGTTTAGTATTTGTTTTATAGCCAATCATCTGTAGTTCTAGCTGGCGCGCGTCGAATGAAATTTATTATCTTTGAACATTGTAATGGCAGTTGCTATAAGTCCTGTCAACAAATGAACAAATATTCCCTACCATGGAAGAGAAAAATCTTAATCAAAACCAAACTTTACACATTATACTTTTCGTAGTGTTTGTATTAATCATCTCTCCACTTCTCAATACATTTTTGCTTGAACGTGTACTTTTTCCCGGCTCCTCCTTCCATCTTCTCTTTCTTGGTTTCTTTACTATTATTAAAAGTTTTGTGCTAGCCTGGGCTGTTCATATGAATGTTATCCTTAAAGAGGTAAAATCTTTTTTTAGATCTTCTATTTCAAAAAAAGAAGATCCTGAGGAGTCGTTCCTGAAAGATTTAAAGAAATATTCAGTATTGGTTTTACCGGTCAGTCTTGTATTTGGGGTTGGTTCCGCAATAATCGCGTGGTTTATGACAGATGGTTTTTCTTTTGGTCAGTGCCTTGTTAGAATGATATCGCTGAGTTTGGCTTATGGGCTGCTTTATCGCTATTGCTGGAATAAAGGGTATCTTACCTGGTTCGATGACGGGATCTATGGAGGAAATACTTTATGAACTCTGCTGGAGCTCAGTTATAGAAAGCTCACTTACGATTGAATAAAGGGTATTCACATATGATATGCAATATTAAATAAAAATACCTAGTAAAATCCGCAAGTCAATAGACTTGCTTTCATTTGTAGACACAAGTCATAGACTTGCGCCAGAACAAGGTATTTATTCCACTGGGATACCAATTAAACTATCGTCATTAAACGTAATTATTTTAAACATAAAATCTATTTCTTCTTTTACAATTAACTGAACCCAATCCGGAAACTCCCACTTTACATTTCTCTTTAAATAGCTAAGAAAATCTGCTAGATCTAAACTATTGTAAGCCCCAATAAAAATTCTGGCTTCAGCATACTTATCGCCTCCATACCAAGCTTTGGGCAAACTTGAATCATTAATAGAAACAATTCTGAACTTTTTCCCATAATATTCATACTGACTAATTTGCTTTAAAATTAATTCCTCATCTTCAGAACAAGAACAAACTAGTATTAATGTTGTAACAATACTCATTATCTTATTTTATTTCTTTCAGTTGAAAGGTGTAACACAACCGGAAAAACCATCCATTACGTCCGGTTAAATCTTGTCGTGATCCGGATAACCAGACCTAAGATTGTCATGATCGATCCTGTAATCAAAATTCTTTCAGCAATAATACTATGTCGATTATATTCAGCAACTAAATAGTCGGGGGCATCTTGATATGGAATTCCAGCAAAAAAAATGTCATAGACAACACCAATTGCCAGGACAACTAATCCTATCCGAATCAGGTATTTGTTTATTCTTACCATTTGCCTATATAATTCTATTATTGGCTTAATTTACTATTATTTACATTTCTAATCCAAGTCAATAGACTTGCTTTCATTTCTCAACTGTAAACTTTTTTAGGACGACACAGTGTAATATTGTTCTGAAACGTCATTTTTTTATTATCTTAGAGATATTTCATTTTTACAAACAATTAATTTTACTTTTAAATCAAACAAAACATGAAACAACGCTCATTTTTCTTTTTTAAATTTCTATTCCTAACATATTTTCAGATAGGAAACTCATTTTTTTCGAGTGCACAAACTAACAATGCATTGGGTAAAATTGAAACTTCTGTATTAAAACCTGATCTTATGTCTGAAATATCAGATACCTCTTTTGTTGTAGACTATCACAATACTGGAGTGATCATTAATGGCTATACTAAAAATGTTGGAGACTCAATTATTCAGTCAACTTTGACCGGTTTCTTCTTATCAAGGGATACAATATACGGACCTGGCGATGAACTTATAAAATCTTTTCATACTGATCTCATTGAGCCTCAACAATACAGCTATTTTAACATACCTATTGGACTAAGCGTTATACCTTTTGGACACGGCTCTCCGGAACTTGGAAGATATTATATTTTATCGAAAGCTGATTATACTAATTCCATTGAAGAACCAAATGAAACCGATAATATTTCATATGTAGCAATTGATGTTATTGCTTTCCCTATAGACCTATCAATAAACAATATACGGGTTCAGGATATTCCATTAACAGCAGGTGGTCGCGTATATATCTCTGTAGACATCACCAATCAAGGAAAAATCCCGGGAACAGGCTCAACTTTTGTCTATATTTCAAAAGACACTGAGATAAGTCCTGATGATTATTTTTCAGGAAGTTATGGAGAGAATGATATACAGGCAAATTCAACCTTGACTAGAATCTACCAGGTTTACCTTGCTAATTCTCTGAAAACTGGAGACTATTATTTGATTTTTAAGACAGATGGATATAATGACTTTATTGAAACAAATGAAGACAATAATACTGCTTTCGTAAAAATTAATGTTACGGAGATCGTTTTTTTGGATATCAATAGTATGAATAAATCTTCAGGATCTTTATCGGTTGCTCCAAACCCTTTAAGTGATGCCATTAATATAACAATCAATAATTCTGCTTCAAACCAGGCAACTTTCGAGTTATATGACAGTTACGGAGCAAAATCAAAAGGAGGAATTCTTACTATTGAAAATGGTAAATTCACAATTCCTGCATATGATCTTCCTAAAGGTGTATACTTATTGAAGATAGATTCCGAAGGTAAAATTGAAACCTTAAAAATCATTAAAGAATAGTTAACCTGATAAGAGATTAAAAAGGCCGCTCAATTAGCGGCCTTTTTATTGTAAATCCTTAGGGATTCATCCCCAAAATGAAAAAAACATTTATTTCGTTTTCACCTCGCTCCGCCTCCTTCCCCCGACAGGCAGTATTTTAATTGTTCTCCAAAAACTAAATTTCGAATGAAAACCTTTTCTCAATTTTAAAATGATTTTAATTGAAAGCTAAACAATTTAAATCAAATAGGTAATTCTCCTGTCATACCAATTTGATGTCTGAAGTTTATCTTTTTACAGACCTTAGTTCTTCTTTTCCGTGTCCCCCGTAGTCCACTCTTTCTCCCTGTTTTCACAATGGTTGATATAAACCTTTAATCAATTATCCGATTTTGAAAAGAAACTTTATGTTAATAGTAGATGTGTCCTGTGTTTAGCCAGTTATGACTGGCAGCCGCCTAAATGACAATCATCTCCTTACTCCCCTATCCTCACCTCACATTTTGCTTTTACCAAATCCCGCAGCACCTCTACTCTCTCACTCAAATACTCCAGGTCTTCTTTGCTTATGGAATATGACTTTTTATATCTGGCGTCAATGTAAGCCTTTTTTAAAAGTATAAATTGTGAATTCTTCTCTGGTGTATCACGGGGAAAAATTCCCTTAAATTCATCATCTACTGCATCAACCTGACTTCCGAGTTCTTCTATGTCATGAATTTTTGCTTTGTAGCCTGTAAAGACTAAAAGTAACGCTGTATAGTATCTTTCAGTTGCCTGATGAAGCTGGAATGCGGCTATTTTATATTTCGCTTTTTGAAAGGCAAATTGAAACTGATCTAAAAAATCTCCTGCGCTCTCAAACCACAAGTCATATTCTTCCTTCGCTCTTGCCTTTACTTTTTCAGGATCTATAAACTCCGGTACAGCTATAGGAGAATCAATGTTTCTTCCATTGTCATAAAGAATAATACCTTCTTTCACTACGTCTATAAAAAAATAGCTTCCATGAGCAAGCTCACGTTTCAGATATCCCCAGCTATGCTGGATAAGATTTACCGGAGCAGAAGTATAAAGTTTAGCAACATATTTCTCAAGCTCTCTCCACTTATTGGATAAAGCATTATCGAGCTTGGTTTCAGTAACTACAAGGATATCATAATCGCTTTTATATCCATAAAGAATACCGTCTTCCATATACTCATCCTCTACCCAGTTACCACGGGCATACGAGCCAAACAGCAAAACATAGTCAGGCTGCATTTGCTCTACAATATGGTCAGTGATGAGTTTTAACTCTTCTCTTTTGTGTTCCGGCAGGTATTCTAGGCTGGTTTTCAAAATACTGAATTCAATTAATAAACATGAATTTATTAAAAAAACTTTGAGATTGGTAAGGAAATTGGGTAAAAATGAGGTGAGGTTTTACTAGCGGGGTGCGAGGACTTTCAAATCCAATTCAATTTAAAACCATTTGCAATAAAAATGCGAATACTAATATTCATGCTTCTACACCATAAATTTCAACAAATACAATCGCACGACAACCTGTAAAAGAAATAAATATAGGCCAGCTGGACATTTATTCCACTGGGATACCAATTAAACTATCGTCATTAAACGTAATTATTTTAAACATAAAATCGATTTCTTCTTTTACAATTAACTGAACCCAATCAGGAAACTCCCACTTTACATTTCTCTTTAAATAGCTAAGAAAATCTGCAAGATCTAAACTATTGTAAGCCCCAATAAAAATTCTGGCTTCAGCATACTTATCGCCTCCATACCAAGCTTTGGGCAAACTTGAATCATCAATAGAAATAATTTTGAACTTTTTTCCATAATATTCATACTGATTAATTTGCTTTAAAATTAATTCCTCATCTTCAGAATAAGAACAAAACTAGTATTAAAGTTGTAACAACACTCATTATTTTATTTCTTTTCACTTGAAAGGCGTAACACCACAGGAAAACATTCTTATCCCCGGTTAAATCTCGTCACTATCCGGATAACCAGAGCTAACATTGTCATTAACAAACCCGCTTTCAATACACTCACTGCAATCTTATGTTTATTATATTCAGCTACTAAATAATCGGGAGCGTCCTGATATGGAATTCCAGCAAAAAACATGTCACAGATAACGCCAATTGCAAGGACAACTAATCCTATACGAATCAAGCATTTGTTTATCTTTTCCATTAGACTAGATAATTCATTTATTAGCTTAATTTTCTATTATTGGCAAGTCAATAGACTTGCTTTCATTTATAGGCACAAGTCACAGACTTGCGCCAGAACAAGGATTATCTAAAATACCCTATTTATATAATCCTATCAATTCTACATATTTTGCTCCTCTACATTCGAAGCATATTCCATTCTGAACATGTTTAAATTCCATAAAATACCCGGAACCGCTACATCTAGGGCAAACCGTAAGTTTCAACTCTTCATTCTTGGACTTATCCGCATAACAAGGTATTTTAACCGTTGAATGTAATTCCTGATGACAGTAATTACATAATGTTATTAAAGCGTTTAAATCATATTCCCACGGCAAATTAGCCAAAATATAGTATGAATGATGAGCATGGATATAGATTGGTTTTTCTATTTGCTCTCCTATCTTAGTTGCGCATTTTAATTTGATTGGACTTCCATCTATTATAAAATCGGGTTCTTTCAACTCATATTTTATATCGTTTAGAAGCTTTATTTGCACTATTTCATCCTGTGTGTAGTTTCTATAAAACTTGCCGTTAATATTTTCAGTTGGCGTGGCATCACACTTTTGACATTTATTTTGGTCTCTATCAAGAATCCTTTGTCTAAAGTTTCTCCATTCAATGGTATGAAGTAGCTCTGCATAAGAAGGCTTATCACCATTTAGTCTTCTTTCTAATTCCTTATAATATATATATTCTGATATCATCTTGCTGTTTGATTCCACCAACATTGAATATACAGCATATGGCGAACATTTTTCTTTTACCTCTAATCTAACAAATCTTTAACATTTGCTAAACGGATTCTAAATTTTCTTAGGTCGACTAATTATTTCACAATTGAATACGGTTTCGATTATTTGATATCGGGAATAATATCTAAATTCTGTATCTATATTGAACCCGTTATTTTTTAACTCAAAACTTGGCTCAATTTTAGGAAGACTTCGTCTTGCAAATATCCTCTTTTCGTTAAAAAGTTGAATGATTTTATCAGATGATATTCCAGTTTCAAAAGTTAGTTGTCTAATAGTTTTATGCTTATGCCAATCTTCATAAAACATTTCCAAAAAAGATTTATTTTCTTTAAAGTAGTTATATAATTCTTTATGAATCACCTGAGAATCCACAAATGATTTAGGTGACCCAATAAAATATTCATTCAAATCGATATTAAATACTGAACTATAATTCAGGAAAGTATTTTTATATTGATGAATATTTGTGAGTAAATCAATTACTTTATACATAATTAATAGTTTGTTCATTCATTTTGTGTGATATTGAGTCATGATGAAGATCTGATTCCACTGGAATACAAAAAAGCCCAAAGCCTTTTCCCCTTTCAAGAAAAAACTTTGAGCTTTCCGCCTTAAGCTTTCCGCTTATTTACAATACTTCACACAAGTACCTTTCAAATCAATGAATGTGGACTTACCATCTTTTACCACCTCTGCCCATCCATTAACAAAGTCATAAGCATAGTCATACTCTGCCGGGATGACAACCTTACCTTTGTTGTCTATATAACCATATTTACCGCCTTCAATGACGATGGCTCTTTCTTCAGAGAATGGTCTTACTATTTTGTATTTGAATGGAGCTACGGTCTCTCCTGTTCTGTTTAATGCTCCCCAGGTTCCGTTCTTCACTACCATCACCACATCACCATCAAAGTCTTCAGCCCAGTCATAGATTGGTTTTATTACTTCAGCTCCGCTTTTGTTGATGAAGCCATATTTGTTGCCGACTTTTACTTTTGCAAGTCCATCTTTGAAATCCGAAGCCCAGTCAAAGCTTAATGGGATTACTACTGATCCTGTCTTATCTGCAAAGCCCCACTTCTTGTTCTTCTGAACTCTTACTAGTCCGTCTGAGAACATTGAGGCCCACTCATACTCTACCGGTAATATTGCTTTGCCTGTCTTATCAATCATTCCATAAGCATCACCTTTCTTTACGATGGCTGCTCCTTCCATAAAATTACCTGCTTCCTGATAGGCAAATGGAATTACCACTTTTCCTTTTTGATTGATGTAACCAAACTTTCCGTCTTTACTTACAGCAGCAAGGTCATTGGAGAATTCAAATGCATTACCATATTCAGGTGCGATTATAACTTTACCGGTTTTATCAATGTATCCGTATCCTCCTTCCTTTTTCACAACAGCCATTCCCTGACTGAAAGAAGATGCCTCCGGAAACTGAGGTTTGATTTTTACCAAACCCAATTTATCAATATATCCCCAGGTTCCATTTTTCTTTACAGCTGCAAAACCTTCGGAAAATGAAAGTACAGAATCATACTCCAGAACGATTTTGATTTTTCCTTCCTGATCTATAAAGTAGTTTTTGGTTTGTCTTCTGACCAATGCCCTGTCTTCCGAAAACGGAACAACCCTGTCGTAAATCGGATTAATCACAACCTGACCGGTAGTTTTATTTTTGTATCCGTATTTATCTCCTTGTTTAAATGGAATCGGTTGAGCGTTGCCAGCAAGTGAAAAAAGCAATCCAACAGCTAAAAAAAGAGTACCTCTCTTCATTTCTTAAATTTTATCAAAGCTTAGTTAATAATTCTTTCTGAGTTTTGGTAAGGCCCTTTACCACCAGATCATATGATGTGTCTATCAGTCCGCGTATGAATTTATCATCCAGAGATCCATCCATGTCTACCGTATTCCAGTGTTTCTTGTTCATATGGTAACCGGGCTGAATAGCAGGATAGGATTCTCTGAGGAGCACAGCTTCTTCAGGATCGCATTTAAGATTAACACTTTGAAAAAGATCTACGTCTGCCAAAGCAAACATTTTGCCCATCACTTTATATACCACAGTTTCCTCTCCAAATGGAGACTCTTCTGTGACGCCTTTTTTGGCGAGGCAATACGATCTAAAATCTTCAATATTCAATGGACTACCTGAATAAAGCTCTGTAGATAATTATAATCACACAAATGAGGAACATCAGCATTGCCAGCCTGTTGATGGCATGCATTGCTTTTAGGTTAAAGTTCTTCGGACGGTTCGGATCTTTTTTTCTGAAGAAATATCCGAACAGTGATCCAAAAGCAAAATAGTCTTTAAATTTCATGGTCTTACTCTAATATTGTTGAATTGGGCTCAAGCCATTTTCCGTCTTCTCTGATCAACTCTATAAGCTCGTCTACTGCATTTTCTGACGGAACAGATTTCTTAATTACATTCTGACCTCTGTACAAGGCAATCTTGCCTTTCCCCACTCCCACATAACCGTAATCAGCATCTGCCATTTCTCCCGGACCATTTACTATACAACCCATGATTCCGATCTTGATACCCTTAAGATGATCTGTTCTTTTACGGATCATTGCTGTTGTTTCTTGAAGGTCAAATAGCGTTCTGCCGCACGAAGGACAAGAAATGTATTCCGTCTTTGACATTCTGGTTCTCGCTGCCTGAAGGATTCCGAAAGAGGTCGTATTAAGTGTTTTAAGAAGCTTCAGATGCAGGTCCTTGCTCTTCACATTAACAAGTTCTGTACTAAGTAAAATTCCATCTCCAAGTCCATCAATTAATAAGCCGCCACAGTCTGTAGCTGCATAAAGCTGCAACTGCTCGTCTTCCATGGATGGATATTTTCTCATAAGGATCACAGGTACCGGTACCTCATTGATCATCAGTTCGAATATGGCTCTTCTTTGCTCAGGAAGGGCATGCAGGTTAAACGTATCAATGATCAGGACTGCAGTAAGATCATCTCTCAGCTTATCCATCACCTCATCATCAAGGTCTTCTATGGTAAGCTGAATAAAATTAAGAGTCTTATGTTTGGGCTTTGCAGAGAAGTAATCCTTCAGTGTAATCAACGGGAAAATATTCGTTCTGTCGTCCATTCTCAACCATACTGAGTGGTTCAGAATTTCCTTCAGACCATTAGGCAGCATAAAGGGCACTTTATTATTTCCTGTATAAATGAAGTCAGCACCCTGATCATTCATATTCCATTTATCCAGCAAAGGCATATAAAAATGACCGATGGATTTAAGATCATCCATCTTCTTATCAGAGACTTTGCTGAAATCAATGATCACCCTTGGCACATTGCCGCCACCAATGTTCATCACTTCTCTTGTATCTCTTCTCTGATACATGTATGGATTGACAGGACTTTCGTCATGAGCAATCGGTTTTATTATATTGTGTCCTGCTCTGATGTTGTATCTGTCGACAAGCATTTTGGCAACCGGAGCTTCAAATTCGGGATCTTCAGTAAGAGAAACCCTCACCGTATCTCCTAAACCGTCTTCCAGCAAAGTACCGATTCCTACAGCAGATTTTATTCTTCCGTCTTCACCTTCACCAGCCTCTGTTACCCCAAGATGCAACGGATAAGGTTTCAGACCTTCCTCGTTCAGCTTCTGCACCAGAAGGCGGTATGCCTGCACCATTACCTGAGTGTTGCTGGCCTTCATGGAAAGGACGATATTATAATAATTCAGTTCTTCGCAAATTCTCACAAACTCAAGAGCAGATTCCACCATTCCAAGTGGTGTATCACCGTAACGGCTTAATATCCGGTCAGAAAGAGAACCATGATTGGTACCGATTCTCATAGCAGTACCATATTCTTTGCAGATATTTATAAGCGGAATGAATTTCTCTCTGATTCTCTCCAGTTCGGCCTGATAAGAAGATTCGCTATACTCAATTGTTTCAAACTTCTTTTTATCCGCATAATTGCCCGGGTTGATCCTTACCTTTTCTACAAGACGTGCAGCCAACTCTGCAGCATTCGGAGTAAAGTGAATGTCAGCTACGATAGGCGCAAAAAAACCTCTTCTGTTAAGTTCCTTTTTGATATTTTCCAGGTTCTGAGCCTCCTTCACGCTTGGAGCAGTAATCCGGATGTATTCACATCCTGAGTTGATCATACGAATAGCTTGTTCTACAGACCCCATGGTGTCCATGGTATCGACTGTTGTCATGGACTGGATTCTGATAGGGTTGTTTCCCCCCATTGGTACATCACCAATATTCACTTCGATGGTTTTTCGACGAGAATATTGAGTCAGATTGTCGTTGTATTTGTAAGAACCGGCTTTAATTAAAGGAGCAATTGATCCCATTGAGAGAATGTATTTATATTAATGTTTTAGTCTTATACTAAATCCTTCCCCTGAAGGAGAAGCACTTTACATGTATTGTTTATTTAATTTTTGAATTGGCAATTTTATTTCCGTTCACTTGAAAAGGTTCCGTCCTGCGAGACTCATGATGAGGAGCGAGACTAGGAAAATAATTCCAATCAAGATGCAAGCTATTAATACTTCCATCAGTTTAATTTGTCATCCTGAGCTTGCGAAGGATCGATGGTCACAAAATAATTTGCAATTTAAATATTCAATCGGCCAGATAGCTCAAATTTTGTTCTTTTTTGAAGGCTCCAAGTTTCGAGTTAAGAACTCCAATTTTCGAACTCAGACCTCGAATTTTTGAACTCAGACCTCGAATTTTTGAACTCAGACCTCGAA
>JAEYZG010000042.1 GCA_023428135.1 Bacteroidota bacterium
TTTCCTGTTTTCGACACTCTTCAAAATGATTTTTTATAATACTTTGATTATATGCTGTTTGTAATTTTTAAAATGTTTTTTTGGGTGTCCCAGGGTGACTTTTAGCTACCTTTAGGGATGTTTATAAGGCAGAAGAAGAACAAAAGTGGAATTATTAGTATTCAAATCATAGATAAGAGTTCTGGTAAATACAAATTACTAAAAACTATTGGTAGTAGTGCTGTTCAGGAAGAAATAGAGCAGTTGCTATCTGAGGCTAAAAATTGGATACAATCCTATACAGGAGTTCAGGAAATTGACTTTACCGATTACAAGCAGCATACAGCACTTGTGTTAGATGGCATCGAACAGATCTCAGTGCACGGTCCAGAGTTATTATTGGGAGGTATTTTTAATCAAATAGGTTTTGATAAAATTAAAGACCCTCTATTCAAACAGCTTACTTTGGCAAGACTATGTTTTCCTACAAGCAAACTCAAGACTACAGATTACCTTTCTAAATATCAGTATCTGGACATTGATGTTCAACAGGTATATCGCTATCTGGATAAGCTTTACAATACACAAAAAGAACAAGTACAACGCATTAGTTATGAACACACCCTTAAGGTTTTGCAGGCCAAAATTAGTATAGTGTTCTACGATGTAACAACCATTTACTTTGAAACAGAAAGTGAAGATGATCTTCGCAAGACTGGTTTTTCCAAAGATGGTAAACACCAACATCCACAAATTGTCTTAGGACTGTTGGTAAGCAAAGGAGGGTATCCATTGGCTTATGATATTTTTGAAGGAAACCAATTTGAAGGACACACAATGCTCCCAATAATTGACTCCTTTAAATCCAAGTATGGTTTAGAAAAATTAGTTGTGATAGCAGATGCAGGATTACTCTCAAAAGAAAATATCAATTTGTTGCAACAAGGAGGATATGAATATATCCTGGGAGCACGAATAAAGGCAGAATCCAAAGCTTTTAAAGAGAAGATATTGGCATTAAAACTAGGTAATGGCGAAAGTGTCAAGATTAGCAAAGATACCTATACCAATCTTATTGTTAGCTATTCTGAAAAAAGGGCAAGGAAGGATGTTCACAACAGAGAGCGAGGATTAAAAAAACTAGAAAAGCACATCCAAACCGGTCGTCTTACTAAAGCCAGCATTAACAACCGAGGATACAATAAGTTTTTAAAGATAACCAATCAGATAGCTGTAGCTATAGACCTGGATAAAATTGAAGAAGACAAAAAATGGGATGGATTGAAAGGATATTATACCAATACAACACTTGACAAGGATGAGGTACTTCAGCACTATAAAGATTTATGGCAGATAGAAAAGGCCTTTCGTATAGCTAAGACAGATTTAGAAATAAGACCGATATATCATCGTGTTCAAAGACGTATAGAAGCACATATATGCATCGCTTTTGCAGCCTATAAAATCTACAAAGAATTAGAGAGGCAGCTCAAAGAAAAAAAATCAACAATGAGTCCGGAATCGGCCATTGATATTGCAAAAACAATTTATGTCGTTAAAGTAATTCATCCAATTACAAAAGACATTACAGCCAAGACTATGATCAAAACCGAAGAACAGAAATATTTGGCAAAATTATTCCAATTTTAACTTGGGTGTCCCAGCGACGAAAACAGGTGCCTGCTAAACTATTAAATTAATAGAAAAAAATCTATAAAAAATTTTATTGCCTCCACTAATAATACTCTTTAGAGCGTTGATAGATTTGTGTCTTTTAGAGCATATCAATTGCTTTTAAAAGAAACTTTTGAATACTTTACATTTACCTTTTGGTTTTTATTGAAATATAATCTGCTTGGTTATAAATAAGTATTGAATTTGATTGCCGATATTCATAACAAAATTATCAGATAATAATAACAAATTAGTATGAAAAAACTTCTTATAGCTGCCTGCATTTTTTTACAGTTTCAGGCTTTTGCAGAGGATAAGAAAAACCTGAAAGCGGAAATAAAGCAGGTTACAGTATTCCTTAATAAGGCTCAGGTAACGAGCTCAATTAATACTCATTTGGATCCTGGCTCTAATGAACTTTTGATTGATGGCCTTCCTGCAGGCATGGACAAACAAAGCATTCAGGTTTCAGGGAAAGGTGATTTTGTGATCATGGCGGTGAAGCATGAATTGAACTTTGTTGATCCTCAGAGGAAGACTAAAGAAATGATCGTCCTTGAAGATTCGATCCGCTTTTATCAGAAAGAGGTAAAAAAGCTTAAAAGCCTCAATGATGTGTATGCCAAGGAAGAGCAAATGATTCTTGCTAATCAAAATATAAAAGGAGAACAATCCGTTACTGCAGATCAATTGGAAGATGTAGCGGATTTTTTCAGGGAGAGACTTGAAGAGATTAAAATTGAGGTGATTGATAATGACGAGAAACTGAGAGTGATTCAGGAGAAAGCTGACAGGTTTCAAAGACAGTTCAATATTCTTTTTAATGAAAGAAATAAGAATACAAGCAGAATTACGGTTTCTGTTTCATCTAAATCCGGAGGATCTGCTCAACTTGAGCTACAATATGTAGTAGCTGATGCCGGATGGTATCCTTTGTATGACATCAGAGTGAAAGATACTAAAGGGTCTGTACAGCTGAACTATAAAGCTCAGGTCTATCAGAATACAGGTCTGGACTGGAATAAGGTGAAGATTAAGCTTTCTACTTCCAATCCTGCTCTTGCCGGAACGAAACCAGAGTTGTATCCATGGTATCTTAATTTCTATGAGCCTAAGCCGGTTCTCAGATCTCCAAGATATCGAAATGAAGGTGAAAGCTATGATAAGAAAAAAGAAGCTAAAACAATGTCATATGAAAGTGAAGATGCTGCAGGAGCTCCCGCTCCCGCAATGTCTGTAAGTGCTTTTACCACCGTTGTTGAAAATGCAACATCTGTAGAATTTGATATAGCCTTGCCATATTCAATTCCCACAGGAAATACTCCTCAGCTGGTGGACATTAAAAGTCATGAAGTAAAAGCAAGTTTTCAATACACTGCTGTGCCAAAGGTTGATCAGGATGCGTTTTTAGTAGGCCATGTAACCGATTGGGATGAGTTGAATTTATTATCAGGCAATGCCAACATCTTCTTTGAAGGAACCTTTGTTGGCGAGTCTTTCATCGATGTGAACAATACCAATGATACGCTTTCTCTTTCACTGGGAAGAGATAAGAAGGTTGTTGTTAAAAGAAATAAGCTAAAAGACTTTACGAAGAAAAATTTCATAGGCTCGAATAAAAAAGAAGAGTATGCTTTTGAAATTGAAGTGAGGAATACAAAGAAAGAAAGCATTGAGATTCTTGTGGAAGATCAGATCCCTGTTTCTCAAAACAGCCAGATAGAAGTAGAGACGATAGATACGGGGGGAGCTGCCTATAACAAAGACAATGGTAAGCTTCAGTGGAAATTAAACCTGGGAGCAGGAGAAACTAAAAAGCTGTTGTTTAAATATTCGGTGAAGTATCCGAAGAATAAGACAGTAGGAGGACTTTGATTTTTATTTGAATACAAAATACATAACCCGGTTATGATATAGTCTCCGGGTTATGCATTTAAAACATCAACCAATTAATTTTTTACAAATTTGATAGTCTGGCTTGATCCTTCTGCTTTAACTTTCAAAAAATAAATTCCTCTGTTCAGGGAAGCTGTTTCCAGGTTCAATTGCTGTTGGTCACCGGATGCAGCAGCGAAGTTGCCGCTTAGAACTTCTTCTCCAATTGCATTGATTACAGAGTATTCCATGATGGAAGCCGTTGAACGCTTAAAGCTTAGGTTAAGCATATCATCCACGGGATTATTGTATTTTACATCTTCTGCAAAATCTGCATTGGCAATTCCCGTTGACACAACCAGATCCTGAATATAACGAGCCGTTGTGCTAATGAAAAAGCCGTCACCGACAACATACTGAAGAAGCACAACTCCATTATCTGCACTATACCAGAAATAGGAAGTTAACTCGATGATTGTTTCATCAACATCTGCTCTGACCATTAAGGCATTCTCATAAGTTTTTCCGGGTAATTTAAGTGTACCATAACCGATACAATAAAGATTGTAATTACCTCCGAAAGAAGAAGCGTCATTGTCCCAGGTGTCTTCATTTGAACTTCCCAGAGTCAGAGGGAAAACGTACTCAATCTGAGGGTCATTGTAAGTTTTAAATAGTCCGCCGGCATAATTACCAACTCTCTCCATTTTGCCCTCGCTAAGGTCAAAATACCTGTAAGCAAGATTCGGGCCTTCCTTAAATGCGTAATTGGCATCAGGGAACTTTGATGCGTATGGAGTAGAGGCAGGATTAACAATGGTAATGTTAAGATCAGAAGGTCCGCTTGCTTCCATATTGGAAAAGTCCCAGACTGCGTTGGCTCCTTTTATTGTAGTATCAATCTTGTCAAAGTCTTCAGTGGGAAGGAGAGAGTAGGTTGAACCAAAAGGAAGCATCTTGTCACTTGTTAGAGTTGGCTGTGCCAATGAAACAAAGCAAGAAAGACAAAAGAAAAATGGTAGTAAAAGTTTTTTCATAGATTAAATTTTTTAAAAGTGAATAATTGATTTTGAAAAGTGGGGAGTTTAACGTTCCCCACTTTCCGGCATAAAAGGTATTGATGTATTATTTACAGTTTTCTCCATAAAACTTCGCTGCATTCACCTGCGAAGACATTGATTGCATATTTTTAAACTCACCTGCTTTGATCTTGTTTCCCAGATCTGGACAGTCGCTATAGAAATCAGAAGTGTAGTCTGCTACTTTATTTGGCAGCAGGTGCCCCATCAAGTGAATCTTTTGTGTGCTCTTTCTCATGAGACAAATATCCGCTCCCGAACTCATTCTAAATGGCATATAGGAATTATTGTCAAGGATAGGCGTGCTATAATGTTTATATACTTTAACTTTTTCATTTTCGTAATAAACTCTGAACAGCTGATATCTCTCTGCCTCGTTTATCGGGCTTTTGTATTTTACAGATTCAAAAGCAGCTTTGTCAAGGATCAGCTTGCTTGTATTGTCTGCAGTTATGTTCATTTTTACTTGTCCGTCAGGAGTGTCCATCACAAAGATTGCTTTATTTTTTTCCGAAGTAAAGCATTCATCATTATCAAGGTTGTGCACCCAAAGCTCACCGTCAATTCTATTGTTGTCGAAGTCGATGATATAACCCGGAAGTGCTACATATCCCATTGGAGGTTTCTCTCTTGGTCTCACAGGCTTGGGGCGTACGATTTGCTGAATGTTACCCGCCGGATGAAACTTCAGCGTTGAATTCATTCCAGGTCTTTCAAGGTGTCTGGTAACAGTGTTATTGGCAGCAAAGCATTTTTTCAGATAGGTTACATTAGAAAGGATCCTTTTCCCATCACCTGCATCATAATCATTTGCAATAATCTCATGACAAGTCTTTTCACAGTCGTCCAGTTGCTCCAGGTAAAATTGAGAAACAGCAAGGTTTATAAGATAGGCATACTTGATCTTTCTCATTTTTTTATCTGTAGCATCTATTTTAGAAGCATTGTCCTGCCAGTATTTTAAGGTAGGAGCAAGGGCAGTCCTTGTCGCTTCAATAGACTCAGTATGGGTTACAGCTTTTAATGCTGTAATTGTTTTGTCAAGTTCTTCATTGAATGGAGCATATTCCGGATTCTTCTTCAGATCTACTCTCCACATAATGTCATTCACATTGATAGGCTGAAAACAATAGGTAGTGCGAAGATTGGAAAATGTACTGTTGAAAAGGCCTTTATAAGTAGTAATGAAATAGTCGTATCGTTTGGAAGGAAGCATTTTCTGGATATAGTTAATCGCTTCCTGTTTAGATGGAAAGGTCGGGGATTTAAAAACGATCGGCTGATTAATAGTCGCAAACCCGATATTTTCAATTTCTCTTCCATTAGTATTGTCTGTCAGCTTCACGTAAGTCGGAGCAATCATGTTTGACAAGACATAGAAACCAGGCAGCTGAACCGCTTTGCCCTGAGCATCCTTGGAATCATAGGTGGTATTTTCAATGGATTCGGATATGGTTTCGTACTTATCAATGATCACGTCCATAACAATGTCTGAGGAACGAGGATCCTTAACATAATCAAACCCCTTAAGGTATATTGCATTTTCAATGTCAGCATCTTTTAGCTGAAGTTTGGCAAGATATTCCGGATCGGAGTAAAGATTTACGGAATAGGTCTTGAGTGCATTAAGCGCTCCGGACCTTGGTAAATCCATGTACTTCACATTGATGATGGCTTTATCCAGGTCTATTTTCTGAGCTGTTGAAATGACTGAAATGAATAGGAAGTAAAGTAAAATTAATTTTTTCATTGGTATTAAAAATATTTATTTAGCAGGTTATTACGTGTAAAAAAAAATTTAATATCTAAATATAAAAAAGAAAATCGTTAAGAGAAAACAATTCTTTTTCTTATAGTGTTTTAGCCCTGTTTTGAAAAAAAAGGGGATTTTGTTCGTTATTTTTCTTTCAGCTAATCGACTCGTAGTTGATCGCTTTGGCGAGGACGCCTTCTTTCAGCGCATAGGCCGATACCCGGATTTTTTCAAGCTGATATTTATCCACTATGTAGTTAATGAGAATACAGGCTACTACAATCATATCCACCCGCATTTCTATCATACCCGGGATGATCATTCGTTCAGCTCTGTTTTTCTTCAGAACCTCCTGAAAGGTTTGTCTGAAGCTGTCCAGAGGTAAATAGTATTCCTTTTGCTTATCGTTTAATGAAATCCCTTTTCTGAGCGCATCTATGTCTGCAAGTGTATCAAACGTTCCGGAAGAACCAACGAGCAGGTCAGGTTGAAAACTCTGAACAGCAGCAGTCAGGGCAGGTAGTTTCTCTTCCAGATAATTGATCACCTGATTGACCTGATCGTTTTGAATAGGATCAGAATGAATGAAAAGGTCCAGCATTCTTTGAGCGCCGATTTCAAAGCTCCCTTTCCAGAAAATTTTATCCGAATTACAGATGATAAATTCCACACTGCCACCACCGATATCCATGATCAGACTTTTCTCTGAACCAAGATTAAGGGCGTTTTTAACTCCATGGTAAATCAGCTCTGCTTCGCGTTCTCCGGAGATGACCTGAACAGCAATGTTGAATCTGCTTTTTATTTCTCTGATAAAGTCTTCACCGTTTTTCGCACTTCTTACTGCACTCGTGCCAGTCGCAAATATTTCATTTACCCCAAACTCATCCATTTTTCTTCGGAATTCCGAAAGTGTGGCAAAGGCTCTTTCAAAGGCTTCAGGACTGATCATGCCTTTGGTGATTCCCCCTTGTCCGATTTTTACAGCGGTTTTTTTCTTAAACAAGACTTTATACTCACACGATTCCGTCTCTATAATCAGAAGATGAAAAGTGTTCGTTCCCAGGTCGATTACCGCAATTTTTCTAGGTGCCATATATAAAAATATCCTGACAAGATAAGCAATTCCCGTGTTTTTGAGGGATAGAAAATGAAATTTACCAATATTACTAAAGCCGGAATTTTTAAAAATGTTTAAGCAAAGATTTTACCTTTTTGACTATCAGTGCGTTTGTGGAAATTTGATTGCTTTCTCCCAAAGAAGGAAGAAATTTGATATTTTCAGGGATTCAGAATTTAATTTGAATTCAAAGTTTATCTTTAGAGCTAAATGAAAACAACCAAAGAAAAATTTGAACTTCTTGAGAAGAAAAATCAGGATGCTATAAAAGGTGGGGGCAAAGAGCGTAATGATGCTCAGCATGCCAAAGGAAAATTGACTGCCAGAGAAAGAATCGGATTGCTGCTGGATGAAGGAAGTTTCGAAGAAACCGGAAAGTTTGTGACGCACAGAAGCCGTGAGTTTGGTCTGGAAAATGAGCAGTACCTGGGCGATGGCGTGGTTACCGGGTTCGGGAAGGTAAATGGAAGGCTGGTATATGTGTTCAGTCAGGACTTTACAGTGTTTGGAGGTTCATTGTCAGAGACACATGCTGAAAAGATTTGTAAGGTAATGGACCTGGCTATGAAAAACGGTGCTCCCTTAATAGGTCTGAACGATTCAGGAGGAGCCAGAATTCAGGAGGGAGTTGTTTCATTGGCGGGTTATGCAGATATCTTTTATAAGAACACCCTGGCATCAGGACTGGTTCCGCAGATCTCTGCCATTATGGGGCCTTGCGCCGGAGGAGCAGTGTATTCTCCTGCGATTACAGATTTTATCATGATGGTGGAGAATACCTCCTACATGTTTGTGACTGGTCCGAACGTAGTGAAAACCGTAACTCATGAGAATGTAACAGCCGAAGAGCTTGGAGGAGCCTCTGCACATAGCGTGAAGAGCGGGGTGACACATTTTGCATGTGCCAATGAAATAGAATGTTTGGACTATGTCAAGACCTTGCTGAGCTACATTCCTCAGAATTGTGATGAAGATGCACCTGCTTATGCATACACTCCGGGTAATGAATTCCGTCCTTCGTTAAACTCCATCATTCCGGATAACCCCAATCAGCCTTATGATATGAGAGATGTCATCGGGCATATTGTGGATGAGGAATCTTTCTTTGAAGTACATAAAAATTTTGCAGAAAACATTGTAGTGGGTTTTGCACGACTGGCAGGCAGAAGCATTGGTATCGTAGGAAATCAGCCTTCCGTGCTGGCCGGTGTACTGGATATCAATTCCAGCACCAAAGCAGCAAGGTTTGTTCGCTTCTGTGATTGCTTTAACATTCCTTTGCTTGTGCTGGAAGATGTTCCGGGATTCCTTCCGGGAACTCAGCAGGAGTGGAATGCGATTATTACCAATGGAGCAAAACTGCTGTATGCATTTTCGGAAGCAACAGTTCCAAGAATTACTGTCATTACAAGGAAGGCATACGGAGGAGCTTATGATGTGATGAATTCTAAACACATCGGCGCTGATCTGAATTATGCATGGCCTACTGCAGAGATAGCGGTAATGGGCGCTAAAGGAGCGGCAGAGATTATATTTAAGAGAGAAATTGCAACTGCCCAGAATCCGGAAGCCAAGCTGCAGGAGAAAATAGATGAATATACCGATAAGTTTGCCAACCCTTATCTGGCGGCAAGCAGGGGATATATCGATGAAGTCATCATGCCTGAGGAGACCAGGAAAAAACTGATTTCTGGTTTTGAAATGCTTAAGAATAAAGCAGTAGCAAGACCAAAGAAAAAACACGGAAATATCCCTTTGTAAATTTTAAAACTTAGAAAAGTATTAGCCGTTGAAAGATCCTGTTTATCAATGTTATCAGTTGTTTTAATGAAAACGCTAATAAATTGATTAACAATGTTCAATTTTAAAAACGATTAATTCCGGATAAACCTTTAAAAGACATAAGAGTAACTATAGACATAAAATTATGAATCAAGAGAGCAGGACATTTTTAGAGAAGTATCTTAACAATGCTTCTCCCACAGGTTTCGAATGGACGGGGCAGCAGCTTTGGCTGGATTATATCAAGCCATTCATCCATGAATATTTTACAGATACCTATGGAACGGTTGTTGGAGTTATAAATCCTGGAGCTCCCTATAAGGTCGTGATAGAGGCACATGCAGATGAGATCTCATGGTTTGTAAACTACATCACCAAAGATGGATACATCTATCTGAGAAAAAACGGAGGCTCGGATCATGCCATTGCTCCGTCGAAGAGGGTTAATATCCATACCTCCAAGGGAGTGGTGAAGGGCGTGTTCGGATGGCCTGCCATTCACGTTAGAGACAATGAAAACGACAAACCGCCGACTATGAAAAGTCTTTTCCTTGATCTGGGCTGTGAGTCTAAAGAAGAGGTAGAGGCACTGGGCGTGCATGTTGGTTGTGTGGCCACCTTTGAAGATGACTTCATTGAGCTGAATAATAAATTCTATGCAGGAAGGGCATTGGATAACAGAATCGGTGGTTACATGATTGCGGAAGTTGCAAGAAGAATTAAGGAGAATGGCAATCAGCTTCCTTATTCTCTTTATGTCGTTAATGCTGTTCAGGAAGAAATCGGTCTGCGTGGTGCAGAGATGATCGCGCACAGAATTAAGCCTGATGTTGCGATTGTTACAGATGTGTGTCACGATACCCAGTCGCCTGCATACAATAAAGTTCAAAGCGGAGATTTGTCATGTGGTAAGGGGCCGGTGCTTACTTATGGTCCTGCTGTGCAGAACAATCTTCTTTCTATGATTATCAAAACTGCAGAAGAAAAAGGAATTCCTTTCCAGCGTGCTTCTGCCTACAGAGCTACCGGTACCGATACGGATGCATTTGCTTATTCCAACAGTGGTGTTTGTTCTGCCTTGATATCATTGCCATTGAAGTACATGCATACCACTGTAGAAATGGTATCAAAACAGGATGTTGAAAACGTAATCAATCTTATGTATGAATTCCTGCTTCAGCTACCGGCCGGGCATGATTTCAGATATATTAAATAATACAAATTAAAAAGGAGAGACTGTATGGATAAATACTATATGAAACCTCTGGTTCTGGTGTTTTTATTGATGATAGCCCCTGTTGCTGCCGGGCTCTACGGTGCCATGCATGATCAGATTTCTTATACAGTCTCTCCTGAATTTTTTCTTAAATTCAGATTCCCTCAGTTTTTCGGAGCAGATCTTTCCAACTGGACAAAACCTGGCAACGAGCGTATAGGGGCCGCTATTATTGGCTTTCAGAATACATGGAAAGTAGGAGTATTGTTAGGAATCATACTTGGATGTGCTGGTTTTATGCATAAAGACCAGAAGGATATGTTCAGGCATACCTTGCAGGCTTATTTTGTTACCATGATCATTGCCTTTTTCTCCGGCCTTACTGGACTGTTAACCGGCATCTATTCAACACACCATATTTCTTCCTTACCAGAAGGTATCTCTGATCCTGTATCTTTTAAAGCTGTAGAAACCATGCACAACTTCAGCTACATGGGCGGCATCGCAGGCATGCTGATAGGGGTGTGGTGGCATTTGTATAAGAGGAGGAAGAAGGAAAATCCTATTATAAGATAATCGGGATTGTTAGGACAAAAGATTATTTGATTTTATTTCTTTATCATATATTCCTGCCATTCAACCAATAGATATTTTTTAATACCCTTTTGTTCCAGTTCAAGGAATCCAATGTCATAGCAAAACAGGTATACTTGTCCCTGAGTATTTTTCCAATAGTGGGTAAAAAAATGAGGATTAAATCCTTCGCTTATTAAAGCATCTTTCCTCAATGTTGTATATCCGATCTTATTATGTCGCTTTAGAATCTTGCGGTTTACCTTTAATTGTCTGTCCACTTCAATGTAAAATTTTTCTTTAAGCGCTCGAGTCTCATATTGACTGGCAGATTTGCATTGTACAGAACAGAATTTTTTATCAATACGTCCTTTTAATTCAGTATTACATACAGGACATTTTTTGACCTGATTATTCATAGCGGTTGAGTTAAAAATTATCCGCATAATATACGAATAATATTCTTTTAAAAATTTTTCTATCAGTTATTATTGATACTATGGAAAAGCTTCAGGCAATAACCCTTCGTCATTATATTATTAAAAATGAGAAATGCATAGGGATATTGTTTTATCCTCATAAGGTGATTCAGGCATTAATTAAAGAACTGCCGGGTGTAAAATGGAGCAAGGAGTTTGAAGTGGTATATGTGAAGAATACACCTGAAAATCTGACGGCAATATTTCAAAAATTCCGGGGTGTGGCATGGGTAAATTGCCGGTATTTTAATAAAAACAAACCTGTTTCAACGAAAGGCACAGAAAGAGGAGATATCAGCTGGGTAGAAAAGAGAAGTTTGAAAGAGGGGTATAAAGTGTGTCCGAAAGAATACCTCCAGAAACTGGAGTTGAAGAAATATTCTTCTTCGACTATAAAGTCTTATGTAGCGTGTTTCGAGCGGTATATTAATCATTATAAAAACAATAATGCAATAGAGTTGAATGAAAATCATATTCGGGAATATCTGTCTCTGTTAGTAAAAGCAAAAGCATCCACTTCTTATATCAATCAGATGATAAATGCCATTAAGTTTTATTATGAGATTGTCTTAAACATGCCCAATCGCTATTATGATTTAGAAAGACCTATAAAAGATTTTAAGCTACCCCAGGTGTTGTCAAAAGAGGAAGTGCTGTCAATCATATCCAATACCAATAATATTAAGCATAAATGTATAGTTTCCCTATTGTATTCCTCAGGATTGCGCAGAGGCGAGCTTATAAATCTGAAGCTTACAGACATAGATAGCCAACGCATGCTTATCAGAGTTGAGAATGGTAAAGGAAATAAGGACAGGTATACTTTGCTTTCACATAATGTATTGAAGGATTTGCGATTGTATTTTAAGGAATGGAGACCAAGACTATATTTATTTGAAGGGGAAGCAGGGGATAAGTATTCGGGGAAAAGTATTGAAAATATAGTGAAGAATGCAGCTATTAAAGCCGGAATAAAGAAAAGAGTTTCGCCTCATATGTTAAGGCATAGTTTTGCAACCCATTTATTGGAAAATGGAACAGACTTGAGAAATATTCAGGTATTGTTGGGGCATAATTCTCTGAAAACTACGGAGATTTATACACATGTGTCAAATAGCAGTTTTAACAAAATTAAAAATTTGTTAGATTAGTGGTAAAAGAAAAATATACGCCATGTGGCGTTTATTCAAATGTTGGTGGTAATGCTATGACAAACGACAGACAAACATATCCAGACTTTAAAACCGACTTTTTAATCACGGTTGAAAAGCCATTTCCTAAATTTTATGTTGACAAAGTATTCACAGAAAAACTTGGCGATATCGATTTGACGATTGACGTTAGAGAAATTGACAGAGATAAAAGTTATTCACATGGAGAATGGATTTCAAGTTCATCTTTTATCAATTTGTATATCAATGACAGCTTTATTACAAACCATTTTTTAAAAGGAACTAAAGACGTAAATGTGTTTCTTGAAAACTTTCAAACACTAATTGAACCAGTAACAAAAATAACTACCTCAATTAAAGGAACAGACACCATTAGCCGGACAAGACCATTTGCAACCTTTTCCTCATTTTACAGAACAAAGGATGAATATGTCTTTCAATATTTATTTGAGATTGAAGGTAATGTTGACGAATATATAAAAGCATTGACAGGCGTTTTTAATAGTATAACCAAGTATAATGAAAGCGAAGACAATGCATTTAAAAAAGCAGTTCATAAATCGTATTCTCAAAGCAATAGGAAAAAATATCTGTTGTACATCGACAATGAGTGGAATGTTCTCAATCCTTTATTAGAAGTTGGTAAGGAGATTAATACTAAATATAGAGAGAATAAAGATTTTAGAATTAAGAAGCCACATATCCTGATGCATCGGGACGACTATAGAAAATATTTTGTACTTGACAATAATTGGGTATTGACTTTTGACGGATTGGAAACTCTGATGATTAAACCCAATGATGTTTCTCTTTATTCAAATATTTCCGACACAAACTTAAAACTTGCAAAAGAGTTTTTTCAAAACACAATACTTCCTCGCTATAAACAATATCACGGTTCGTTCCCCAGTGAAAAAAAACAGAAAGAATATTATGACTATTTTGAACTAATTATATCAGCATTAATTTTTGCATACACTTCACTTGAAGCATTTGCTAACATTTGTATTCCTGACAGGTACGAATATTTGATTGAAAAAGACGGTATCAAAACTTTTTACTCAAAATCAGCGATTGAAAAAAAGTTTTCACTAAGAGATAAATTTAAAAATATACTTCGCTCAATTCTCAATACACCAGATCCCACACAGGAAAAATGGTGGAGCATTTTTATTGACCTTGAGCGTTTAAGAGATGAAATTATTCACACCAAACAGTCAAAGTCAGAAGACAGATATTCTCAGCTACTTTCTAAAAAGGTTTTTGACATCATTGGAGTCCACAAAACAATTATAAATTATTACGGACATTTTATTTCGGAGAATAAAAAAGAATTGTTAGAAGAGTTTCCTTATAATTTCGGTTTTGACGACTTTTTTCCAGGACTGACTGACGACAAAGGATATGAAAAGAGTTACAGGGTTTTACATAACATACCAGAAAAGAATAATGGAGAAAAATAGAAGCACTACCACCAACAAGGTATTGCCAAAAGCGGGGCTGAACGGGTTCGATTGGACATTTGTGCAAGGTTCAACAGTAGTAATTCTATTGAACTTTTGTGCTAAAAACCCCGCCTTCGGCAATACCCAAAACGTTACCTGTCATTTAAAAATGAAACACAATCTTCATCTAATATTTTTATGTTTACTTATTACAGGATGTAGTAAACCTGAACAAGTAAAAGAATTGCCAACAGTAACTAAAGGATTATATAGATATTCTTTGGATACAAATTTCTTTAAGGTTATTGAAGTTAAAAACCAAAGAGATGAACTAGTTATTTTAAATGCTGCTGGAGAAAAGGAGGCATCCTACACCTATGACAACTATGGATTGGTATGGGCTAGAAATTTTGAGAACAATATAATAACGAGAGAAAGACATTTTGTGAACATTGACTCTTTAAACTCAAGTAGAGTAATTGATACAAGGTTTTTTCCTAATAGAAGTGGTGGAGCATTTACAAATGGATATTTAATTGATAAGCAAACAAAATCAATTAACGATAATTCTCCATCTGATTATTTTTATTTAATCAATCCAGTAGACACTTTAGTAGAGGGAGAAGTTTACAATTTAATAATTGATACAAAAAACATAAAAGGAAAGAAGCCGAATAGTATACCTATTAAGAAAATAGTATATGACTTAAATGAGAATTTTGCATATACAGATGAAAAGCAGATAAAGATTAAGAAACTCTCATCTGATACAATCAATTATTCATTAGAAACTAAAACTCCTGGTGTTAACTATAAAAGGCTAATTCTTTTTCTTCTTGAGAAAGACTCAGGTACAAATAAAGTTAATGACGAGGTTCAATCCTTTATGTTTGAACATAGATATTATGTTAGGCCCAAGAATGAAATTGGACCGTATCTGGATAATTTTAGAGAAATCTTTAAGGAAAGAATAATAAACGACAGGTAACATTGTATATAAAATATGCCTGGCTGATGTGTGGTAGTCGAGAGCAGTAGTTCTAAGTCCCGCACTTTTTTATTATTTTTAAAGGCGTGCGGGGTTCGGTGTAGGCTGATACTTTAGCTGTTCAAACCCGGCACATTTTATACACTAAACGTTATCGGCAACCAAAAATAGAGTAATAATTAACAAAATTTTTTCATATGACAAGAGTTTGGATAAGTGAAGTAATTTTTAGCGATGACACAAAAGTTACAATAGAAAAAAATGACATTATTGTTTTAGTTGGACCTAATAATGCTGGCAAAAGTGCTTCTTTAAAAGAAGCTGCAAGTTTGTTACAAACAAAAAATAGGAAGGGTAAAGTATTAAAGGATATAACAATTGAAAAGGATGGTGATAACAATGAGTTGATTTCATTTTTAGAAACATTTTCAAAAAAAGAATTTACAGGAAATCCATTGCCCTCTTATCAAGGATATAAATTCAATATATATGAGCAAAATGCCAAAAACCATTGGAGTAGTTATAAAAATGGATTAGCAGATTTGATTCATATATTTGTTCATACACTAACTACTGAAGAAAGATTAAAAGCAGCAAACCCTCCAAGTAGTATTAAGATTACTTCTCAAGCACCTCAACACCCAATTCATTTTCTTCAGAAAAATGATAGGCTAGAGAAACAATTTAGTGATTATTTTAAGCAAGCTTTCGGAACAGAGTTAATTGTCCATAGAAATGCTGGTAACGAAGTTCCTCTTTACGTAGGCGCCAAACCAACACCATTAGCGGGAGAAGATAGAGTTTCGGAAGGCTACCTTAAAGAGCTTGAGAAGTTAGATTTGCTTCATCAACAAGGTGATGGAATGAGAAGTTTTGTCGGAGTATTGCTTAATGCCTTTATTTCAAACCATTCAATACTATTTATTGATGAACCTGAAGCATTTCTGCATCCTCCTCAAGCTCGACTTCTAGGTAAAATGTTAGCCAAGGATTTGCCGTCAGAAAGGCAGTTGTTTCTTTCAACCCATAGTGAAGACTTTCTAAAAGGTCTTTTAGATTCAGGGGTTTCAAACTTGAAAATTATTCGGATACAAAGAGATAATTCAATAAATAAAGTAAGTGTTCTCAATAGTACGGATATCAACAACATTTGGAATGATTCACTACTAAGACATTCAAATGTTTTAAATGGGCTATTTCATTCAAAAGTCGTAATCTGTGAAAGCGATTCAGATTGTAGATTTTTCTCTGCTTTACTATCTACACAATATGACAATTCTGGCTCAATTGCTCCCGATATACTTTTTATTCATTGTGGTGGTAAACACAGAATACCCACGGCGATAAAAGCTTTAAAAAAATTAAATGTTCTACTTAAAGTAGTTTCTGATTTTGACGTTCTAAATGACGTTAATCCAATAAAAGAAATATATGAAGATCTAGGAGGAACTTGGACAGAAGTAGAAGCAGACTGGAAATTAGTAAAAGCTGAAATTGAAAAAAAGAGACCTGAATTTTTAACATCAGAGTTAAAAACTGAGATTGATACTATACTTCAATCAACAACAGAAAGAATTATTCCTAAACAAAAAATTTCTGAAATTCAAAAGGCTCTTAAAAAAGCATCTGCTTGGTCTGAGGCTAAGGAAGTAGGAAAATCATTTATTCCAAGTGGCAATGCAACTCAAGCATTTGAGAGAATTCAACAAAAGTTTAAGGAAAAAGGATTTTTGATTCTTGAAGTTGGAGAACTTGAGAGTTTTGTTAAGAGTGTTGGAAATCATGGACCTAAATGGGTAAATGAGGTATTGGCAAAGGACTTAACATCTGACCCTGAACTGCAACAAGCAAGAGATTTTGTTTCTTTGATAGTGAAATAAAAAGGCTGCCGATAACATAGTGTTGTAGCAATTGCAGGGTGAAGTATTAAAGGCAAGTTTAATTCATTAAAATTCCATACTTTTTTATTATTTTATTAGGCGTACGGGTTGCATCTGATAGGGTAGTGAAGAGCTCTAAAACCTGCAACTGCAACAACACAGCCGTTATGCACAATCATTGCCTTAAATTTAATATGGACAGGGTATTACCTTTATTTGTTTTACTCCTATTAACTGCGTGTAACCAACTGTACACAAATAAGGAGACGTCTGAAATCGGCTCCATGAGTCCTTCCTGCTTAGATAGCTTGGCTTGGGAAAAAATATGTCGCGAACATTCCATTGATAGCATAAGAGACCCGGAGTTACTTTCAAAACTGGAGGATGTAAAGAATCATTTTATTAAACCTGACTATATTCTTTACTTTAAAGCGGAACCGGAGGAAATAATAGGGTGTGATTGGTATTCTGTTAGAGTAGTCTATAATCAAAAAAATGCTAACCAGACACTAACCGGTCTGGATCCCTTGCTTGGCAATGACGAGCAAAAAAGAATACGGAATCGAGTGTTGAAAGAGATCATGAAGTATCAATGTGCTGCGGGCCAATCGGAGACGTTGAAGGAAATGGAGAAGGAAGTGCCGTTTGCAGAATCTCATAAGGAGTATCCGCTGAAGCAAACTCCAGAAATGATGGAACCTGATTTAAAACAGGACAAATGACTGTGCATAACAATGCATATAAATCATGCCGGCAGAGTTTGATGACTAATTATTAATTTGGTCTGCCGGCACGCTTTATATGCGAACGTTATCAAGAATTATAAAGCAGGCGAGTCTTAGTTCATTTGTTAATTTTTCATCTTAAGTAACTTTTAAAGGAGAGATTTCGTCAGAGATTAAGTCTGAGAAAAATCAGAAGAAGGCTTTTTCGTTTTAAAGTTTCCGGAGATACCGTTCAAACGAGCGTTTGATGACGGGAGCACCGTCAGAAACTTTAACGGATTCGAGGTTTGCGTATAAAATGATAAAGTCAAATATGCTGTCTTCGACTCCGCCGATATTAGAACAGACGAAATGGTAAATTTATTTTTACGTTGAATTTCTTAAGATGAGCATATTCACCGACAGTTTTAACACCCGGTGTAAAATCAATCGATGGGTATTAAAATTAACATAAATAAAAGTTGTATGAGGGTAAAGATTAAGGTGTCTGCTTAATACCTACGTTTTTCCCATGCTTCAAGCCTAAAGTAAAAATTTTTGATAACATTGCATTTCAATAATATAATTTTTTATTTTAGATAGGGCCGAAAGTAAACTATTGAAGCGCAATCATTATGGTCAATTTTCACGCAACTCGGCGGAAAGGACAACGTATAAGAAGAGGACCAACAAAATATTGCAACGTCACTTTTTGACAATTATTTACAACTGACAACAAACCTATGGTTTCAAGATTTACGACATTATCGTGTTAAGAATGAAAAATGGCTGAATAGATTGTTTTTTTTAACTAATAATTTGATTGCATTTTACAGCACAAAAAACATAAAAAGTGGAGACCAGTTACCATTATCAAAAACGGGGCGTTACCGAAAAGCCAAACGAGTAGGGCAAAACAAAAAAGAAACCAAATGAACTTCAAAAGAATTACAATTTCGGCATTGGCCCTAATCCTTATTGTGGGAATTACTTCTTGTCGTAAAGATGATAAACCAACTCCGTCAAGCACACAACCGTCTAACACAACTCCGTCTAGCACAAACCCTCCCGTTAGTGACTCTCTTACCTCCAAAAACCTTACTTACGAAGCAAGCGGTAGTTTTATTTATACCAGTGCTGCCACGTCTTCTCCCAAAACTTATACACACCAATATGTAAAAGCGCAATACAAAGACATGTCCCATATATGGTCAGATACATACTATACGTACATGTCATTTTACAACATCAATGCAACAGCAGCAGCAGAAATGATCACATTTACTTTTTTAGGGAAAGAATTTCCTAAAACCGGCACTTACAAATTAGGTCCAATCATTATCGCTAACTTAGGAATTAGTGAAGCCGACAAACTTTTATCAGACGAAGTTGCGATACAGGTTGTAGGAAATGGGCAAGTAAGCAAACGCGATGCTTCTATATCTATAAATGTAGTAAACGACAACGGTAAAATAACCATTACAAGCGATAATGAAATAAAAGTTTATGACAACTTAATGGGTGAATTAAAAGGCACTTGTAAAAACATAAACTTCACACGTACCACCAATAAAAAGTAGAAATTTTAGCAGTTAATAATAGTGTATGCTCTTGATGATTATGAGATAATCATCAAGAGCATTTTTACGTTAAAAGAATTGAACTATTAGTAAATATTGAACTAAAAAATGGGCTAGACAGCCCATTTTACAAATTGTTATTTATAATGAATTTTAGAGCGTAAATAGTATTAGATATAAACAATTTTAGGACGCACTTACAAACAAAGAGACAACTGCAAATCATAAACAAAATAAATTCTATGAAAAAACCGACAATTTTATTATTTGGACTATTTACATTTCTAATAATAGGTTGTGGAAACAGATTTGAATTTTGGGACATTTCCAAATTCAGAATGGATAACACCGCATTAGAAGACAATGAAGAAATTAAACTTATTTACACAAGTCGTGGACCTGACTTCAATAAAGACCTGAAATACTATATTCATTTAATTGCTGTTTCTCAGAAAACAGGGGACACAGTCAACATACTTACTACTGCTGACAATGGTTTGACAATGGAGGACAAAGACAAAGTATTTAACTTCTTTAATCAAGACAATTTTATCACTAAGTTAGCTCAACTGGACTCTGAAAAACTCAAAGACATTAAACATATTGACGACATTAATTCAACAGAATTTAAAAAAAATGACAAAGTAGCTAGAGACCCTAAATTTGACGACATAGCAGACAATAACTACCCGACTATAATTGGAGTTATTGGTGCAACGACAATGAATAACGAATAAAAAACTGGCTATAATACGGGTTTTGCGTCAGGCGGGCTGACGTATCACTTGAAGCATTGTGCATCCATTGAACTTTAGTAATAAATTGAAACTTTGTGCTCCGAAACCCGCCCGAACGCAAAGCTCCAAAACGTTATCAAGAATTATAAAGCAGACGAGTCTTGGTTCATTTGTTTATTTTTCATCTTAAGTAACTTTTAAAGGAGGGGTTTCGTCAGAGATAAAATCGGAGAAAAATCAGAAGAAGGTTTTTTCGTTTTAAAGTTTCCGGAGATACCGTTCAAACGAGCGTTTGATGACGGGAGCACCGTCAGAAACTTTAACGGATTCGAAGTTAGCGTTAAAAAATGATAAAGTCAAATATGCTGATTTCGACTCCGACGATATTAGAACAGACGAAATGGTAAATTTACTTTTACGTTTGATTTCTTAAGATGAACATATTTACCGACAGCTTTAACACCCTGTGTAAAATCAATCGGTGGATATTAAAATTAACAGAATGAAAAGTTGTATGAGGCCAATGAATAGGGTGTCTGCTTTATAACCACGTTTTTCCGATACTTCAAGCCCAAAGTAAAAACTCTTGATAATATTGCATTTCAATAATATAATTTTCTTATTTAGATGGGGCCGAAAATTAACTATTGAAACGCAATCATTATCGGTTATTTTAAAACGACATAAAAATGAACAACAAAAAAGAAAATAAAGACTGTTTTGTCATTATGCCAATAAGTGACGCTGAAGGTTATGAAAAAGGACATTTTAATCACGTTTATGACGACATAATTAAACCAGCTGTTGAGTTATCTGGATTTATTCCGAGACGAGCAGATGAAGTAAAGGAAACAAACTTCATCCATCTCGACATTTTAAAAAAGCTAATTGACGCACCAATTGCAATCTGTGACCTAAGCACACGAAATCCAAATGTTCTTTTCGAATTAGGTATACGACAGGCATTTGATAAACCAGTTGTCCTAATTCAGGAAAAAGGAACACCGAAAATATTTGATATTGGTCCATTGAGATATTTAGAATATTCAAAGGACATGAAAATCATGACGTTCTAAAGACTCAACAGGATTTAAAAAATCCAATTGAAGCTACAAAAGCAGCTGAGGGTGAACATGGAAATATTAATTCTATTGTTCGTTTAATGGCACTAAGTTCACCTGCGACAATTCCAAATTTAGAAGGGAATAATAAAGAGGCTCTAGCATTTGACGTATTACAAACTCAGTTGAATGATATGCGCAAAATGATGGAAATTTCCATGATGGAGGGTAGGAGAAATAATCGAAAAGGAGGTATTGCAAATATTGAATATGAGAGAATCACTAATAAACTTGAACGACTTTCAAATGGTGAGTTTTCTTCTTCGGGACAAGCAATGGAGGAATATCATAAATTAATGATGGAGGCTGAAGAACTACAAATGCATTGCGACAATGAAGGAGACCATAGAATGTTTCGTTATTTAATGGAAAGAATACACCGACAAATACGCGAATTCGAAATGAAAAACAACCGATAACAGCACCTACCCAAAAGTGGCGGTTCAGTGGTTAAATCAAGCTTTGTGATTCTATTAAAGGTTGTGCTTGATTGACAGTGGAGTGCTTCGAAATCGCCACCTTCGGGTAGCTGCTATCCGTTATGGGTAATCTAAACTAATCAACATGAAACCAATTCTTAAAATTTTTTACATTTTCTTATTACTTATCATTTGTAATAATATCTATGGACAGCAAAACAAACTAGATATGGTTGCTGTAACAAAAAAAGTGCGACTTCTTGACTCAGCTAAATTTGTATACATTGTGCATGAGAAGGGAGTTAACCTCCTCACATTTATTTGTAAAGGCGATTTGAAAGACTTTAATGGTTTCCTAGTCATTTCTTATGATGAAGCAATTAATAAGGATCCTAATGTAAAAGACCTTCCATATATACCGGAAGGCAGTTATCTTTTCTGGAATGATAAAAAGAAAATCTGGGAATTAAAAAAAGGAACTCTTAAAGAGGTCTTAAAGATGAGTTCTAAATAATCCATCAATGGTTTTGAATGTTGAATCAAATAACTGCCCATAACAACTAAGTTTTCGTTTGGCATGGAGTGCCCAGAATGAAAACGATGTTGAGCGAAACCTTCGGTAGTTTTTGTGGTGCACTATGGGTAAAGAGTGATTTTTTCTTAGGTTAAAAAGTGAGAAT
>JAEYZG010000051.1 GCA_023428135.1 Bacteroidota bacterium
TTCCTCATAATGGAATCAATGAGTATGGAAGATGTATGGTAAAGACGACAGAAGGATATGTTATTGCAGGAAGTAAGAACAGGACAACGGATGCTACCAGTTTAAGAGATGTTTATATTGTAAAGACTGACTTTAATGGCATTTCAGGTGTTAATGATAAATTTGTTGTGACGGGCAATTATAGCTCAGAGGCTAATTCTATAGTAGCATTAGGTAATGGAGTGTATGGTGTTACGGGTTATATCAGGACAGCAGCAGGAGACAAAAACATCTATGTAGCCAAAGTTACTGAAGAAGGAAAAGTACTGGCATCAGCAGAGTTTGGAGGAGCAGGAAATGATGAAGGTAAACACATCATCTATACTAAAGATGGAGGTTTCCTTGTGATAGGTTCTATCTATGCAGTAAATAACTCTATGATGGCTGCCTACAAGATGAGCTCTGATTTGAAGCTTGTCAAATAAAAAGGTATAAAATATATCAAAGGCAGTCAGTAAATGGCTGTCTTTTTTTAAATCATTTTTTTAGTTAAAACATTATTTATAACAGCTATGGAATGTGCACTCAAATTAGTGCTAAAACCTTTTTTTGATTTAAATAAATCTATTGGATATAGAGATTGCACAATAGTAGAAAGGTTATTTGTGCAGGTAGTTTTTGTTTTATCTTTTTAATTATACTGATTCAGCTATGGGAGAATTTTTAAATAAAAGTCCCCAAGGGAATGGCACCAAACAAAATCTTCACCAATCACAACATTCGCAATTAAAAGCAGATGATCAAAAATCGTCACAAAGCAAAGAGGTAAAATCAAAAGAAGAGTTTTCTAAAGATTCTTCATTTGCGAAAGTGTTGCAAGGAAAATGGGATAGTTCAGGAGGAGGAGAGGAGAATAATCAGAAGAGAGGTCCTGTACCTCCCATGGTGATGGAAGAGGATGAAGAGCCTATTCAGAGAAAAGGTCCTATGCCGTTGCAGTTTCATGCAGCAGAAGAGGAAGAAATTCCTGTTCAAAGAAAAGGCCCAGTGCCTCCTATTTCGATCCAGGAAGAGGAGGAACAGCCAATTCAAAGAAAGGGGCCGATACCTATAGAGTTTTATGCAGCGGAAACAGAAGAAGAACCGGTTCAGCGAAAGGGCCCTGTTCCTCCTATAGATTTTGATCAGGATGAACGGTCTCAAAGTGGTTCTTCTTCATCTGATAAGATGCCTCCATTGGTTCAAAGGAAAATGGAATCATCATTCGGGGAAGATTTTTCTGATGTAAACATTTATGCCAACTCATCCCAATCAAAGGATCTTAATGCCCATGCTTTTGCCAAAGGCAATGACATACATTTCGCTCCGGGTATGTACAATCCTGAGTCGCAAAAAGGGCAGGAACTTTTAGGTCACGAACTGACCCACGTTGTTCAGCAACGACAGGGAAGAGTCCAGCCAACTGTTCAGAAGAAGGGCTTGGGGATTAATGATGATGCGGGTTTGGAGAAGGAGGCGGATGTGATGGGAGAGAAGGCGGCGAAGGGGGAACAACTTTTGGTTGGTAATTCTCTATCAACTCAAAATTCAGACAGGATGCCAATTCAGATGAAGAAAAAGGAAGACGTTTTAAAATCTGTCAGCGATTATAATGAGGAAATTGCTAGTGCTAGTCAGCAATATGGGATCGAAGAAAAACAACTCAAAGCTATTATTGCAGTTGAGTCCGCAGGAATAAAGGATGCAACGAGTGGATCTGCATTTGGATTAATGCAATTGACGGAAGAGACATGGAATGATACAAGAAAGAGGTATCCTGAACTAAAGGCTTATGATTTTGGTACATATTGGAAAAATCCGAAAGTAAATATCATGTTTGGTGCAGCTACTTTTAAATTAAAGTTGAAAAGTGTAGGGGTAAACTCACAAGATAAGAACTTTGCGGCTATTGCAATTACTGCTTATAATGCGGGTGAGGGAACAGTTAAAAAAGCTATAAAATATGCTTCTGCTGCAGGATCTAAAGATCCATATTCGGAATGCTTTAATGCTCAATATTTAAAACCAGCCATTAAAGATACTGGCATTTATAAATACTACTTAACGGGAAAAGGAAAGAAAAGCAATAAAACAGGAAGTGTTGATGAAGCTATTGAATTAAAATATAATGAGGTTCTTGCTTATCCTAATAAGGTTAATGAATATCTTGATCTTCAGTATGGGAAAGAAAATAAGGATCATAACAAACAAATTACTGAAACCTCAAGCTTAAAAAAGGGGAATATGGGAAACGTTGTCAATGTGCCAGGTATACAAAGTTCAGGAGCTATATATATTGTGAAAAAAGGAGAAACTTTAGATATTATTGCAAATAAAAATTCAGTTTCCAAAGAAGATTTGAAAAAGTGGAATTTACAGAAATTGCGAAAATGGGGAAATGTTGAGGGATTTGAAGCTGGGGAAGCTATTTTAATTAAAAAAGATGAACTTCAAAAAGAAGAAGTTAAATCGAGTACACCTGAACCAGGTATAATGAATGTTTTGTTTGATTATTTTGAAACATCTAAGGATATTGTTAGCGATTTGTATAATGAATCATCTGAAGGGATCTCAAGATTTTTTGATAAGGTGTTATTTGACAATGAAACAAAGGCTGAAGCTCAAGTTAAGTCCAAACAAGCTGCTGAAAAGCAAATACTCCCTCCTAAAGCTTCTAATGATAAATTGGGCAATTCGAAAGACAATTCTGTCAATAAGCATATTGATAGGGTTGCAGCAGCAAGGGGATTAATTGGCATTCCATACAAACAGGAAACTAATAGTGCGCTGAGAACAGGGGATTCAAAAGATGCTAAAGCATTTATGGACTGTTCTGAGTTTGTATGTAGAGTACTATTTGCGAATGGTGTCACTGATAAAGTAGAGCAGTTAAATTCGGACGGATTAAAAATCTTATTATCTGATAATAAAAAATTTGAGCATAGTAATTCTGCAAAAGCCGGAGATATAGCATTATGGGATGGACATGTTGGAATCGTTTCTAGTGTTGAAGGGGCAAAAATAAGGTTAATACATGCAAGGGGAGAAGGTAAATTATCTTCTGAAAACAAATATCATATTTTACCATCAGAATATAGAACTTCGAAATTTTACGGATATTACAGACCGAAACAATTATTGACCAAGTAAAGTCATTTTGTATGAGTTATAAATTATATATTACCTTGTTCTTTTTTATTTTTTATGGTTGTTCAGATAGACATGAACAGAGATCTGTAAACACCAACATAGCTATTATAGATACATTGCTAAAATCACCTTATAAAATGTCTCAAGGAAATTTGGAGCCAAAGGATAGTATACAGTTAAGATATGAATTTAATAAAGAGGTTCCTAAACAATTTAAATTCAATGATTCAATTATATATTTAGGGAATGGCCAAAGTATAGTAGGCTTTGATTTGAAAGGAGAAAAGGTCTTAGAGATCAAGATTGCCGAAGAAATATTAAATGGAATACCTTTTTCAGATTTTGAAGTATCTGAGGTATTTAACAATATGTATTATCTCTTGATAGGGAGAAAATTTATTCTTGTTGATGCCAATGATTCTCTGCAAAAAATAGTCTTCGAGTATAATGCCGGTGGAGATAAAATTTTTAGTGCAGGTAAGGATAATTTTTTTATCCCTTATCAAAGTCAAAGCTCAGATGGAGGTATAATTAATAGTTTAAAGAAGTATTTTGATAATGAAAATAAATTGAATGATTTTAAGTCTAATGTTGATTTTTCGGGCGAAAGTTTTTTGGCATCGAATGGAGTTATTTATTTCATCTCGGAAGGTAATGAATTGCATTTAGTTAGTTACAATGAAAGGATAGAGCCAGATATAATACAACTTGAGGGGATGATCGACAATAGAGCTTGGGTGCTGGGTTTTCTGAATGACAAATTGTTGGTTAAGCAGGTTTCTGATTCAGGAAAAGATATAATTTATGAATTAAATAAGAATAATTTTAAAGTTGAAAAAAGTAATTTGTTGGATATTGATTATTCTGATATTAATCAAGAACTCCTGGAAGATGAAGATTTATTTTTAGATAATCCAAACAGGATTTTTTATGCGAGCTATAAAAATTCTATTAAGGTGCTTCGTATTGGGAAATCGGGCAATGCTACAGTTTATTCTATATGACCTTTAGATGGGAGGAATTATAATGACTTGAATTTTTCAGATTCAAAATAGGGTCCTTGGTTTTGCCTAAATTATTTGTAGGAGGGTCAGACCTATATTCTTTATGCAGGATATGTTTTTTTGAAGTTGTTAAAACACAATTATATATAAGACTTGAATGGTAATTTCAAGCTTGTCTTAGAAGCAAGACAAGATTCCGTACCAAATTTGATTTAGATCTTTTTGAAATTAATTCCCTTTGCTACTTCTTCTAAAAATCTATTTAAACACTTGATTTTTAAGTCAATCTTGTTATTTTTGATAAGATTATCTTTTAACAGTAGTTGGATTTTTTTTAGGAATGTCAGTAATGTTTCCATTCAATACATAAAATGTTTGAGGCATTTTGATTATTCAGGAATAAGATATTCTTTCCGTATAAGTATGTTTTTCATTTTATCTTGTATTACACTCATTCAGCAATGGGAGAATTTTTACATAAAAACCGTCAAGGAACAGATAACAACCGGAACCTGCATCAATCCCAGCAGAAAAAGCTAAAGGCTGTTGATCAAAAATCTTCACAAAATCCAGAATCTGAAGAAGAGCAATCTAAAGATTTATCATTTCAAGATGTCTTGCAAAGAAAGTGGGATAGTTCTGAAGGAGGTGAAGAACATAATCAAAGAAGAGGTCCTGTACCTTCAATGATGGAGGAAGAGGAAGAAGAGCCATTACAAAGAAAGGGACCTGTGCCATTGCAGTTCCACGCAGAGGAAGAAGAAGAATTGCCAATGCAGCGCAAAGGCCCTGTATCTTCTATTAGTGATGATTCAGGTGAGCTCTCTCAGAGTGACTCTTCTTCATCCGATAAGATGCCGCCTTTAGTACAAAGAAAGATGGAGGCCTCATTTAGCGAGGATTTTTCTAATGTAAATATTCACAAGAATTCTGCACAATCTACAGATATGGATGCCCATGCGTTTACTCAGGGCAATGACATACACTTTGCACCGGGACAATACAATCCTGAATCTCAACAGGGGCAGGAATTGTTAGGTCATGAACTTACTCATATTGTCCAGCAGTGGTCCGGGGTGGTGAAACCTACTACTCAGATGAAAGGTGTTGGGGTCAATGACGATGCTACTCTCGAAAACGAAGCTGATGTCATGGGTAAAAAAGCTGCGGAAGGAAAACCTGCAGAAGTGGAGGGGGCAGGATCTGGAATACAAAAGGAAACTGCTGAAGGGAACCTTTCTGAATGGAGAAAGAATGGAAAGTTAAAAGGCAAGGTCCCTGTGCGAGATGAAAATTCTGTACCTGATGCTAATGTTTCAGAAGATGAAAGTACTTATCAGGCATTGCTGGCGGAGGCAGAAAAGTTGCAAACTCAGCAAAGGGACAGGGCAGATAAGATGATTGTTAATGGGGAGGTAACAAGCTTTAATTACTGGTTTGCAAAAGTATATAGTCTGGTTTCAAAACATGAAATCGAATATGTAAAAGCCGGGGCTTATTATTATCCGTCCTATGTGTTAAGATGTGTTCTTTATTTCGAAAGACTTTATAATGATAACTTAAATGCACAAGCTTCAGGAGGGAAAGTAGAAGATCATTGGAAAGTTGCTTTTGATAAAGCAAAGGATTCAAAAACTAAGTATGATTTCTTTGATAACGAGCAAAAGAATCCAAATATTTTGGATGGAATTGGAGGTGGCTATAATAGTTCTGAGAGGTTTCTGGCATACGAGGCAAATAAGGCGATGGCAGTTGTCGATTCTCTTGTTGCTTCCATGTTGGCTCATATTCGTTTCGATCTTCCCAGAGCAGAAGCCTGGGTTTATAATACCTACTACAAATCTCAGACTCCCACAATAAAAACATTCATGACAGATTTTATGACCATGGGAGGTGTTTTTGATAATGCCGGAAGAGAGATGCAGGCTGTTATTGCCCAAAAGGGAAGTGGACTTGCTGGTATTACACCCAAGATGGCTCAGGATATGTCTATGAGATATTTATATGGAGCTGATATGACTAAGGAGCGTGCAGATACCTGGAAAAGGGCAGAGGAGCTTTCCTTGTTACCTCAGTCAGATCGGGCTGTAGATCCTTATGCAAAGGGAAATGGTGATGTTGGCAAAGACGCGACTTCCTATACAGATTGGTTGCATAAAATTTCAACTAACCCAAGCATGAAGGATACGGAGACTCCTCCTGTAAAGAATAGTTCAGAGATTTTAAGTAAGACTGAACAGGAGCTGGCAGCTCTTCCTTTAGTGGAAAGAATAAGAATGATAGCGCAAATGCTTTTTGCAACAACAATGGATGGAGCGGAAGATGCTATAATGAAAATTCTTTTTGCAACTCAAAGGTTTAAAACAGCTGAAACCGTAACATTAATTGATGGGGTTGATCCTTATGAGCTCCTGCATGATTGTGATGGTGCTCAGTTTATGACACTGCGCTTTTTTCTGAAAAGTTATTATTATTCCAATGCACCAATAGTTTCAATGGTGAGGCTTCAGAATACATTGATCTCCGTTATAAAGACCTTCAATGAAAGTTGGGAGGGCGACATAATGCTTGATATGCTCGGAAATAGAACTGACAGAAAAAGTATTGTTTCTGCTGCAGGTGTTTTACAGCCTGGTCCTAATACAGGACCGGACAAAACATTCTGGGATGGCTTTGATATTCTGTATATGAATGTAATGAAAACGGAATTCCAAAGATCCCAACTTTGTGCTTTATTTGGGATTCCTTACAAGAGTTCCGGAAGTAATAGTGTTCCAAGACCACATTCAAAGAATACAGATCAACAAACCAATAACGGAGGGAATCGAGTTTTAGGTGATACCAAAAGCTCTGAGGAGTCTACTATTAAAGGGCGTGGAACAAATATGGATGGAGGAGACTATAAATTTGTGGACATTGATATTAATAAGCAAGAGTACGTTAAGATTACAAATCCTACATTCAGAGTGACAATGGAGGTTACAGAAGCTGAAATTATTGACAGATCTGCAGGTGGGGTTAAAATTAAAATAAAATTTAACATGAATGATGGAGAATATATACTTCATGGAAATAATACAGTAGAATTAAAAGGGCATTATAACTCAACTGGAGACATGATTGAAACGGAAGCTTTTACATTTCCAGTAACATATAATGGGGAGAACAGAATCATCACTTTTGAAACAGTGCTGGTTCCAACCTCTCTTACCAAGAAGTCACAGTAAAAGCAAGACTCCTGTAGTTTTCTTATATTTTCAATGGAATCCTATTGTAGCCAGGGTTTACGACTATAGTTTTCTTCTTTTGATTAATGGAGGTTTCTCAATTAGTTTACCCATTACAAAAGAATAGGGACTTATATAAACGGGAAGGAAGTTTCTGATGGGATACTCCAGAGCTTTGATCCGCATTAAATTATGATGGCGTTAAAGTTGAATGTCCGTGAAAGGTTTTAATTTTGGCTTTATGAAATAGTAGTTCATGTATAAATGAATAGGAAATTTAAATCATTATTAGTTTTATCAATTGTTTTATTAACAATGATAAGCTGCGAAGCACAAGAGAAAATGCCAAAGGAGCCAAGATTAAAAATACCAACGTTTGAGGATGACGGTTGTTTTGTAATTGTCCCTGTTAATAAAGGATATAGAAGTGTTATAAATGAACATGAAGGTTTTCTTGAAATTGGGAAGTCAGAGTTCAAAGATAGCGTATACAATTTGTTCCTTCCTTTTGGAGAAATACCGTCATTGATTGTTTCTGTCGAGCCATTGAACTTAACATTGGCTCCTACGCCAAAGGATTTTGCAAAGCATAGAACTAATAATTATCAAAAATCTGGAGACTATATAGACAGCATCAATTTTAAAAGCTTCCATAATGATGAATTTGGAGAAGTATGTAAGGCAACTTACAACCTAACAAGTAACAGGGTTTACTCGGTAAATTATACTTTTTTTATGCGAAAGAATGTAATGACTATCGGATTTATTTTTACAGAAAATATGAATATCGATCCAGATAAGTCCTTAGAGAAAATGAAAATTTTATGTCCATAAGAAATTGATAGATTAGTTTCAGTAATATTTTAATGGGACATATATGAGCCTTGGTGTCGAGGAGGTTATTAAAGATTCCCCTAACGTATTAGTGAGAATAGAATCACCACTTTTGAATTGGTGTTTCTTTAAAAAAATACAGGCTATTTAATCTTTAGCTTGAAACAAAATGAAATATAAACTGCCATTATTCTTATTGTTTTCTTTATCGTTTATGCAAAGTTGTAATAGTCAGGACTTGCGTTTAAAGTTTCCTTCTTTTGATGATAAGAAATGTATGATTGACTATCCCCTTAAAGGAGAATATGCTGAGTATGTAAAACGCGAAGGAGATTATCTGATAGTAGAGGAGAACGATTTTAAGGATAATATTTATTTTTTAACACTCAATAGAATTGATCTTCCTTCATTTTATATTTCCGTGGAAGTATTGAATAGAAATAAAACCAGTTCACCTGAACATTTCTCAAAATCAATGATGAACTATTACACTAAGAATAATATAGCGATAAAAGACGTTCAGCATAAAAGTCTAAGCAATGAAATGGTCGGCAAGATTAGTAAGGTGGACTTTAAATATTCTTCTAATAATATCAGGAATATTATTTATTCTTTCTTTATTAATGACAAGGTCGTAACAATTGGCTATACAATACCAGATTCCATAGAGGATGTGGATTTTGACGATGACATTTTGAAATTGAATGTTGTATGTCCTTAAGATTATATTTAAATAAATTTCATTTTGCTGCTTATTGCCTGTATGCTTTTATATAATTAGAAATGAACTTCAAATCAATATATTTTTTACTACTGATTGTATCAGGTATGACAGGCTGTAACGCACAAGAGTCAAAGTTAAAATTTCCGGCCTTTGATGATAATGGTTGTTCTATAACTATTCCTATTGATAAAGGCTATGGAGAGTTTATAAAAGAGAAGGACGGATTCTTTCATATTGACAAATCTGAATTTAAGGACAGCACTTATATGCTGTATTTACCACAAAGTGATTTACCTTCATTGACAATTACAGTAGAAGCTTTAAATATAAAAAGGACTGCAACACCACAGGACTTTTCAAAGGCAATAATAAAGCAATATCAAAATTCGATTCACAAGGTTGATGATATAAGTTATAAAGATTTTCAAGTTGATGAAATTGGAGTAGTAAACAAAGTAAGTTATAAGTTCGTCTCTAATGGAATGTATGCAGTTTATTATTCTTTTTTTCACAATGGAAAAGCGTTAACCCTGGGTTATACTTTTATGGATAGTAAAACTGCCAAAGACCCTGATGAGGATATAAAGCGACTTGAGTTGTATTATCCATAAATTTTTGAAGAGCATTAAATCACTGACTTTTTCAATGGAATTTATGAGACGTTTCCGTTTAGCAAATGCCACTAGGACAAGGGAATACAAAATTCCATTGTATAACTTTATTTTCAGATTTAAGACCTTAGAGACTTTTTAAAGTAAGATTGGAGGACAATAATTGCTTGGCACTCAATACAAATGGTATAAATTCTCTTTTATATATACATCCTTATATGTAGCATTCGTGCCGTTCTCATTGCTTCCTGGTCAAGTCAAGTAACTTTCTCTTCGAAATCATGATCTCTATGTCAATAGGATTGTATCCGTTTGAAAATTGCACAGAATTTTCCCGGATTATATAATCTTTTTTTAAAGGGACTTGATTAGTTAAATCAACCTGATTTTTGTTTCATCAGTAGATTATTAATGTTGATTAGATATAATGTCCTCTTTATGTGTTAGGCATAGATTTTATGCCTGTTTCATTATAAATATTTTTTCTTTACTATATCAATAAACCTTACAATGGGCCTCTCTGCAAATTGCATTTTCGTTTAAATACTCTTATAAGTGTTGCATTACTGGTAATATTAACTAGGGCATTGTATATGAGGAACATTGGTTCATTCATCTTTCTGATAACTATTTTCTTCTTTCATTCTGTTGAAGGAGCTGGTAAAAAAAATAGTTCAGGAAAAGAGGTAGAGGATAAAAGGTCTATTGTAATAAAAGCAATAGAATCCGCCGAATTACATGAAAGGTCTGGTAAAACAAAAAAGGCAATTACCGAACTTGAAAAGATTATTGAGACAGCAAAGATCTGCGGAGATGAAAAACTTTTAACAAAGACTTATGAATTACTGGTAGAGTTAAATCATAAAACTGGTGCTCGTAAAAAAGAAGAGGAATATACCTATTGGCTGAACTTAATTAAAATAGCAGCAGAAAAGAAGCAACTGGAAAAGCAATCGAGGAAAAATGAATTAGAAATGTCTCGGCTGCGTGAACAAACACTTAACGCCGAATTAGACAAACAACTTACTGAAGAAGAGCTTAACAAACAAGCAGAAGAATTAAACAGAACGAAGGACTCATTAGATTTCCTTGATTTGAAGAATAAGGAACAATTGGCTCAAATTGATTTACTGAAGAAGGAAAGAGAAATTGAGGATTTGAAAATGAAAGAGCAGGAGTCAAGATTAAAAAATCAGGAACTTGTAATTAAGGAAAAGGATGCCAGGCATAGATTTATTACAGCGATCACCGCTTCACTGATTTTAGGGATCATAACACTCTCTATACTAGCTTATGTAATCTATAAAAATCTACGTCAGAGGAGATTGTATAGCGATCAGATTGAAAAGCAATTAGGTGTCATAAAACATCAGCACGAGAACATTACCAATTCAATCAACTATGCTCAGAAAATTCAGAATGCAATGTTGCCAAACGAGAGTGACTATCAGCATTTATTTGAAGGTTCTTTTATCTTGTTTAAGCCAAAAGATATAGTAAGTGGTGATTTTTTTTGGTTCTTTAATGTAAATGATGGAGATGAAAGAAATGAAAATGGTACAGAAAAGATTAATAAAATTATAATTGTTGCCGCAGATTGCACAGGTCATGGTGTTCCCGGAGCATTGATGTCAATGGTTGGATACAACTTATTAAACATGATTGTATACAATAAAATTTATGAACCGCATTTAATACTCAGTGAGCTTAATAAAAATGTAAGGTCTGCCCTTCAGCAGGACAAGAATGATAATAAAGATGGGATGGACATGGCCTTATGTGTGATTAATCGTGAAGATAAAACTATTGAATTTGCTGGAGCAAAGAACCCTCTTATTGTAATTAAAAACGGAGAGCTCGAGCATTTAAAAGGGGATAAACATCCGATAGGAGGCTCTCAGGGCGAGGCGCACAGAGATTACACCAAACATACAATTTCTTACGATGGTGATACGCATATCTATATGTTCTCAGATGGATATGTAGATCAGTTTGGAGGGCCTGATAGTAAGAAATTTATGATAAAGAATTTAAAGGATCTGCTGTTAAAAATTCATAAGGAGCCATTCAATAAGCAAAAGGACATTTTGGATAAAACAATTGAGGACTGGAGGGGAACTAAAGAGAAGCAGATAGATGATATTTTGGTAATGGGGATGAAAGTGAACTAAAGTAAAAATCCCAATAATGCTCTATGTGTATTGAGTATTATTGGGATTGAGAGATTCCACTTAAGTGAAATACCGCCTTCAGGAATATTTATCTCCTTGAAAGGGAGAATCTTATTGTAGCAAAGATTCCAATTACTTCAAAAGCAGCAATGCCTGCTACCGCCCACCAGTATTTTTTAAGAAGATGTTTTGCTATTGGTATTGTAACTTTTTTTCCTTCCTCTGTTTTAAGAAAAGCTACAACCGCATTAACCGCTGCATCTGTTCCCATTGCCGCAATCGGACTGACGGCGTTTGACAAAGCCCCTTCAGCTTGCTGAACCACATCTCCTTCTTTTGAGCCAACGTCTTTTGCAACATCAACAGTTTGTTCTACTGGTGAACCTTTTTGGGTCAATGATTCCCCCACATTTTTGATTGTATCTGAAATGCCCATTTTACATCTCCTCCTTTTATTTCTTTCATCTATAACAAATTTGATAAGTGTAATAGTTGTAATTGTTTCAAGAAGTTTATCAAGGTCAACTATGGTAGTTTTGGCACACTAAAGCGCTTGAAAATAGCCAACTAAACAAAGATCAATATGCAAGGTTACATTAAAAATATTATTTCATATGATACCAGCAGATGTTCCAATTCCCGAAAAAGGATTTTATGTTACTCATTTTTTAACTGTGAGAGACCAGGCAATATCTGCTAATTTTTATTCTGAAGTACTTGGGGGAACCGTAATTGTAAAGGAAAATCCCTGTGTAATCAGACTGTCAAATTCGTGGTTAATTTTAAATTCCGGAGGAGGACCAACACCAGATAAGCCTAATACCATTTTAGAGGCTCCTCAAAACACACACAAAGTAGACAGCTTTTTAAATTTAAGGGTTGCAGATATTCAGACATGCTATAATGAATGGAAAGAAAAAGGTGCCACTTTCCTTACTGAACCCTTAGATAACCACGGGTGGGAAATGAGATGTTACATGAAAGATCCAGATGGCTATATTATTGAGGTAGGCCAGTCCACTTCAAAAATCATTTGACTCCATGTATCATATCAGTGATTAACAATTAAAAGCAAGAGCTTGAGAAACTGCAATAGATGACTAAATCCCCCAATGGTCCTCGTGTTCCACGAGGATCCCTGAGAAGAACGATTACATCGCTCTAATGAATTCGATATTTTGTAAGAATTATTTATTACGATACAATCGCAATGTCCAATAATCTTCATTGTAAATGAGGACTATGAATAAAAAAGCAAGAGTCCGAGCAACAGCAACAGAAGGAAAACTTCTCTTGTTCAATACTCACACTCTTGCTGTAATTTGTAGCCTCGACAGGAATCGAACCTGTATCAAAAGTTTAGGAAACTTCTATTCTATCCATTGAACTACGAGGCCTCAAAAATGAGGGTGCTAAATTATATATTTTCCTCAATAAATCAAATAATTCGGGTAGATCATCAAATGCTTTTCTTTGACTTTCTGCCCTATAATCTCCCTTAATTCATCAATATTTTCTCTCTGCGTAGCGCTGATAAAAACAGTCGCAAATTGATTTTTATTAAGATAACTCGCCTTCAAATGCTCAAGAGAGGCCTTTATTACCTCTGCCTCACTTATTTGCTCTCCCTCCAGTTCACTTTGCTCGACTTCAGGATGATATTGATCTATTTTATTGAATACAAGTATTACCGGCTTATCAGCTGCTTTTATATCAGCAAGGGTAGCGTTTACAACTTCAATATGCTCTTCAAAGGAAGGATGGCTTATATCTACTACGTGTATCAATATATCTGCCTCTCTTACTTCATCCAAAGTTGACTTGAAACTCTCGATCAACGTTGTCGGAAGTTTTCTTATAAAACCTACTGTGTCAGAAAGCAGGTATGGAATGTTGAGATAATTGATCTTCCTGACTGTCGCGTCAACGGTTGCAAAAAGCTTGTTTTCAGCAAACACATCAGACTTGGAAAGCAGGTTCATAAGGGTAGATTTACCAACGTTGGTATACCCCACCAATGCAACCCTTACAATATCCGTTCTTGATTTTCTCTGAGTGGCATTTTGCATGTCAATCTTTTTCAGCTTCTCTTTCAGGAGCGTGATCTGATCACGAATAACCCGCTTGTCTGTTTCAATTTCTTTCTCTCCGGATCCCCCCCTGGTACCTGTACCTCCTCTTTGTCTTTCAAGGTGGGTCCACATTCTTGTAAGACGGGGCAACAAGTATTGATAACGGGCGAGCTCTACCTGAGTTCTGGCCTGAGCAGTCTGTGCCCTGTTCATGAAGATTTCAAGAATAAGAAGACTGCGATCATATATTCTAACCTTAAGCTCATTCTCCAGGTTTTTTAACTGAGAAGGAGAAAGGTCATCGTCAAAAATGACCCTGCTCACGGAATGGGCCGTTACAAACGCCTGTATTTCCTCCAACTTACCTTTCCCTATAAATGTACGGCGATCAGGATGGTCTACCTTTTGGGTAAACCAGGCAAGCGTCTCAACACCCGCAGTACTGGCAAGAAATGCCAATTCTTCAAGATATTCCTTTGCCCTGTCCTGAGGTTGTCTTTTATGAATAAGCGCTACAAGTATCGCTGTTTCTACCGCTTTTTTTGTCTCTTGTCCTGTATTTGTTTTCATCACGTAAAAGCAACAATATTTTTTTGCGTCTTATTCAAGGTGGAGGAAAAACTATTTCTTTAAAGTATTAATGTAAAGAACCAGATTATCTATTTCCTGTTCAGACAGTCTGCCTTCATAGCCAGCCATCACACCTTTTCCTTTAAGAATCATTTCCTTTTTCTGAGCATCAGTAAGCGGAGAAACAGTAAGATCTTTGGCACCTGCAAGACCTTGTTTCCCATCTGCACCATGACATCTTGCACATTCCTGCTCAAATATCGCTTTCGCATTACTTAAACTATTGTCAGCATTTTCCTCGAGTATTTCTTCAGAAGCAGATGAAGACCCCTCAGAAACTGATGCCGGCACTTCAATTTTCTGCTTTGTCAATGTTAGGCTTTTTGTAAGCGCAATACCTAACACGTAAAGGAAGCCCAATAAAGCAATGACTGTTAATGCTTTATTTTTCTTTTTAAGACCTATAATTCCCAATGGAATACAAGCAAGCACAATAATGATTTTCGCTATAATATAAGATTGGGTATTTTTCGTTGCGTAAAGTAAATATCCTCCGGTGATCAGGATAAGAGTACCCATAATCATCTCCAAAACCTTGGTCTTTTCTCTTATTTTGTCGAGTTGCTCGTATTTATTTAACAGTAAAAGAACCGTTTTAATAATAAATGTAATCAAGAAGATTACCACCACGAGATTGTGTGTGTGCAAAAAGCCTTTGGTCATAAAATTATATTTGTTTCAACCCAAAATTAATTTTTAGTTTGTAAAAAATCTAATTTATATAGATTACTGGATAATGAAAATTGCTATTTCTGTCAATTCAAGCTGGAACATCTTCAATTTCCGATTGGGACTTGCCAGACATTTAATGAATTGCGGTTTTGAAGTATATGCAATTTCTCCGGAAGATGAATTTTCTCCCGAACTTATCCGTGTCGGCCTAAAATATTTGCCGGTAAGTGTACAAAGTAAAGGCAGCAGCATTTTTGATGACATCCGCTACATGTTGACCCTCAGGGCAATCTATAAAAAAATTAAACCGGATCTCATCTTGCACTATACCATTAAGCCCAATATATATGGAACTTTGGCCGCAGCGAGTTTGGGAATCCCTGTCATTAACAATGTCTCTGGCCTTGGCACTGTATTTTTGCATGAAAATATTTCAGCGAAAATTGCCAAAACCCTTTACAGGATGGCATTTAAGTTTCCCCAAAAGGTATTTTTTCAGAATGAAGATGATAGAACCTTATTTGTCAAAAAAAATCTGATAGCTATCAATAAAACCGCTCTGATTCCCGGATCCGGGGTTGATACGGAAAGATTTCTCCCCAATGAAAAAAAGAATTTTAAAAGAGGACAGTCCTTCAGATTTTTGCTTATGGCAAGGTTACTCTACGATAAAGGAATTATTGAATATATACAAGCAATAGAGTTAATCAAGCTTAGGGTCGATGCAGTATTTATGCTGGCAGGTAGTCTGGATGAGGAAACAAAACTCGGAATCCCTGCTGCTCAGCTGGAAGACTGGATCAATAAGGGCTTAATTGAGTACAAAGGTTTTGAAAAAAATTCCCTGAAACTGTACCATGAAGCTGATTGTGTAGTATTGCCAAGTTACAGAGAAGGCACTTCCAAAAGTCTGCTCGAAGCTGCTTCATGCGGACTACCGATAGTTACGACGGATGTGCCCGGCTGCAGGGAAGTTGTGGATGATGGGGTTAATGGATTTCTGTGCAAAGTTAAAGACCCAAAGGATTTGGGAATGAAGATGGAAGCCTTATTCAACTTGTCTGAAGAAGCCTACACAAAAATGGCTACGAAATCCAGAGAAAAAGCTCAAAAGGAGTTTGATGAAAAAATAGTTATTAAAACTTACGAAGCTGCAATTATGCAAGTTTTAGAAGAGAAAATGACTCAAAAACCTTAATTTGAGAGAAAATAGTACATTTCCTAGGTCATTTGCCCTTATTTCAAATTTGCAGTTAAAATTAGTTGAAAATCTTTACTAAATTTGATCATATGCACTTTAGAGAATCTTATATTAAAGATCTTTTTGAAATAACTCCGAGAGTATTCAAAGACGATAGGGGTTTCTTTTTTGAATCCTATAATTCAAAAGTTTTTAAAGACAATGGATTGGACCTCACATTCGTTCAGGATAACCAGTCTTATTCTATTCCTGGGGTAGTAAGAGGGCTTCATTTTCAAAATGCACCCTATGCTCAGGGCAAACTTGTAAGAGTAATAAAGGGAAAAGTTCTGGATGTTGCTGTAGATATAAGAAAAGATTCTCCTACATTCGGTAAATACGACACCTTCATCCTGGATTCGGAGAAATGCAATATGGTCTATGTGCCAGAAGGTTTTGCTCACGGGTTTTCAGCACTGGAGGAAAGTATTGTTTTCTACAAATGCACAAACTTATACCACAAAGAATCTGAGTCCGGTATCATCTGGAATGACCCGACTTTGAATATAGACTGGATGGTAAAAACACCTTTGGTTTCCGATAAGGACCAGCTTTTAAAACCGTTAAAAGAATTATTCTCTCTTTCGTCATTATAAAAATTCAGGGGAAAATCACTTTCCCCTGAATGCTTTCACAGTATGAGTATTCAAAGGCTACTTCTTTATTTTATCTGTATTCAGTTGACATTCGGACTTTTTTCCTGCAGGATGTTTAACCATAGCAGGATGTTCAAAACAGAAACTGAGTATGTTGTCGACTCGGTAAGGCAAATTCTGAAAGAAGGAACTCCTACTTACCTCATACAAAAAAATGATTATCTGGAAGTCCAGATATACACCAATGGTGGAGAGCGTCTGGTTGATCCCAATAATGAAATGATGATGAATCAGAATAATTATCAGAACAGATTGGAAAAACCTAAATACCTTGTCCGCCAGGATGGAAAAGTACGACTTCCAATGATTGGTGAAATTTCTTTGCTAGGGAAAACATTGAGAGAAGCGGACAGTCTCTTAAGTCTGCAATATTCAAAATTTTATGAAGATCCTTTCGTTATTACAAAGTTTGGGAATAAACGCGTGATAGTGCTTGGGCCTCAGGGAGGAAAAGTAATTCCCCTTGAAAATCAAAAACTAAATCTGGTAGAAGTAATCGCCCTTTATGGCGGAATCCTGGAAAATGGAAAGGCTTTCAATATCAGACACATCAGAGGCGATTTAAAAAAACCTGATGTAACAATTGTAGATTTATCAACCATTGAGGGAATGAAAAAGGCAAATCTTCAGGTTGAGCCTAACGATATAGTTTACATTGAACCTGTAAGAAGGGTTCTGAGCGAATCTGCCAGAGAAATTGCTCCGATTATTTCCGTTCTGGGTACTTTAATCACTTTGGTCGTATTAATTACTACCGTCAAATAATTTAATTCAGCATTATATGTCTTTATTGGAAGACGAAGATAAAAGATCTTTAAACGGATCCGGGACCAGAGTAAGCTTTGCAGATGATAGCGAGGACGAGGATGATGTATTCGGTGATTTTGATTTTGCCAAACTCCTTGTAATAGCCAACAAAAGTCTTGTATGGGTAATTCTGCTGGTTGTACTAAGTGTTACAGGAGCATTTTTATATGTTCGATACACCAAACCTGTTTTTGAATCTTCCTCCATCCTGAAACTTGATCTTAAAAGTGAAGCCGGAGTACTTGGGCTCAATAAGTTCAATGATGATAATATGCCAGGAAATAAACTTTCCACTATTTCCGGAGAAATCGAATTTCTTAAATCCCGTTTCCTTTATGAAAAAGTAGTTGACAGAATGAAGATGAATGTCAGCTATTATGCTTATGGAAATATACTCTACGAAGAAAGATACAACAACGCGCCATTCAAGGTTATAGGAGAAATAAAGAACCAGGGATTCCTGAATTTCAAATTTGATATTACCTTTCTTGATAAAGACAAGTTTCAACTTTCATATAAAATGAATGATGAAGAGGTCAAGTCCGAACATTATTTTGGAGAAAAGATCTCTACTGAAAATTACACCTTTACACTTTACCCGACCACTTTTTGGTCTGCAAACGAGCCAGGTGCAAAGTATTTCTTTACAATGAATAGTAAAGAAGCTTTGGTTAATAATCTTATGGAAAACGTTTCGGTAAGTATTCTTAATCTGGAAGCCAATACCATTTTACTTTCTTATAAGAACCACAACTACATAAAGGCAACAGACATTGTCAATACCATTGATTCTGTTTATCTGGAGCAGACATTGGAAAACAAATCAAAGTCGCACGAACAGACTATCAAATTTCTTGAAGCATCTTTACTTAAGACAGAAGAAAATCTTGCAAAAGCAGAAAAGGAGCTTGAGACATTTGTTCGTAATAACAGAACTGTAGATGTTAAGCAGGATTTTGGTAAAACAGGAGTTAAGATCGAGGAACTGGAAAAAGAAAAGCAGGTGCTGAAATCAAGAATTTCAATGCTTAGCGAACTAAAAGACCTTATTCTTGACGATAAAGATGTCAATAATTTCATCCCTGCTCTCAGCCAGATAGAAAATTCGCAGCTATCAGCGGCAATCAATAGTCTCAACACCTTGCAGGAAGAAAGAAACAGGCTGCTTAATTCACAAAGAGAAAATACACTTGTTGTAAAATCTAAGAATAAATCTATTGAGAGAATCAAGGAAAATATCCTTGAACTTGTAGACATCAACAAAAGAATGCTGTTTCAGCAAACTGGTGAAATCAATGCCAAAATGGTGCAACTGGAGCAGGAGGTATTAAGCCTTCCTTCTAAAGAGACCGAGTTTACAAGGCTTAAGCGTTTTTATTCCATCTATGAGAAATTCTATCTTTTGCTAATGGAAAAAGAAGCGGAATTTGGAATTGCCAAAGCGGGTACCATTCCTAACTTTGTTATACTTTCTCCGGCACTGAACAACCCAAACCCGATTTATCCAAAGAAAATTTTCATATATATTAGCGGGCTTGGTATTGGTATCTTCCTTGGGATATCTCTTATTGCAATCAGATATCTTCTAAATGATACAATTTCTACCCAGAAAGAGCTGGAGCGCTCGTTGCATGCAAGTATGCTTGGTGGCATTCCGGAATACAGCAAGGAAAAAATGGAAGTATCAAAACTTGTCGTTGATAAAAACCCAAAATCAGCGATAAGCGAGGCCCTGCGATCCGTAAGAACGAACCTGGAATTCATTTGTCCTAATAAGAAGAAAAAGCTGATCGCAGTAACATCTACTGTCAGCGGTGAAGGGAAAACTTTTGTAGCGTCAAACCTCAGCGGAGTTATCGCATTGTCAAATCAAAAGGTAATCCTCCTGGATCTTGATATGCGTAAACCTAAGGTACACCTTGCATTCGAGAAAGAAAACTTTAAAGGAATGAGTACAGTCCTTATCGGCAAACATACCCTTGAGGAATGTATTCAACCGACAAGTATCTCAAACCTCTCATTTATTTCAGCAGGACCAACACCTCCAAATCCATCAGAATTGATACTGAGAGAAGAATTTGATCTTTTAATCAAACGTCTTTTCGAAATCTATGATGTCGTAGTGATTGACACACCTCCTGTCGGCCTTGTTACTGACGGTATACTTATACTTCGCAAAGCAGATATTCCTTTATATGTAGTGCGTACCGACTATTCCAAGAAAAGCGCAAAACGCAACATCAACAAACTTGTGAAGACCATTCCAAAACTTTGTGTATTAATGAATGCATTAAAAGCAATCAATACTTATGGATATGGTGGCTACGGCTATGGTTATGGATATGGCTATTATGAAGGGGAGACGGAGAAAGAAACAATTATTTCCAAATTAAAAAGTCTCGCAGGAGTTAAAGCATGATGTTTGGCCTTTTTAAGAAAAAAGATAAAGAGATAGTAGAAGAATCATTATTCGTGGACATGCACTCTCATGTGCTTCCCGGTATTGACGATGGTGCTGACTCACTTGAAGACTCTCTTGAATTGCTCAAAGCTTTTGAACAGTTCGGATACAAAAAGCTAATCGCAACCCCACACATTATGGGAGATTTTTTCAGGAATACTCCTGAAATTATCTCTGAAAAACTGCAGGTACTTCAATGTCTAATTAAAGATAACAACCTATCTATTAAACTTGAAGCTGCAGCAGAATACTATCTCGACGAGTGGTTTATGGCCAAATTAAGATCAGGAGAAAAATTGCTTACATTCGGTAGCAACTATCTGCTTTTTGAAACCTCCTATATCAATGAATCTGCTTTTCTGGACGAAGCTTTGTTCTTAATGAAAAGTCAGGGTTATAAACCAGTAATGGCTCATCCGGAAAGATATACCTACCTTTATTCGGACTTTTCTTTGTTCAAGAAAATTTACGAAAAAGGCGTATTGTATCAGGTAAATATCAACTCTCTGAGTGGCTATTATTCAAAAGCAGCACAGGTGTTTGCCGGCAAACTGATTGACAATTGTATGGTAGACATGCTTGGCTCAGATTGCCACGGTATACGGCACATAGATGCAATGAAAAAAGCACGTGTTTCAAAGCATTATAAAAAGGCACTTCAACTCAACCTCCTGAACAACTATATATGATTTTTATAACCGGAGCTACAGGTCTGTTGGGCAGCTTTCTGGCAAAAGAGTTTATCAAAACAGGTCATAAGGTAAAAGCAATGAAAAGGGAATCAAGCTCTTTTCATCTTCTTGGAGAATATGCTCAGGAAATAATCTGGGAAGAAGGAGATTTGTCTGATATAACAGGACTGGAAAAAATCATCGAAGGAGTAGATACTATTGTTCATTCTGCAGCTCTTGTCTCTTATCAGCCGCAAGACAAAGAATTGCTTTTTGAAACAAATGCACAGGGGACTGCCAACCTAGTCAATGCAGCATTAAACAAAGGTATTTCCAGGTTTATCCATATCAGTTCCATAGCTGCGATCGGAAGATCAAAAAATGAAAGTCAGGTTACAGAGGCCAGTGTTTGGGAAGACTCTCCAATGAACAGCAACTATGGTAAAAGCAAATACCTAGCAGAACTAGAAGTATGGCGTGCTTTTGAAGAAGGTCTAAACGGATTTATCGTAAACCCAAGCATTATATTAGGCCCCGGAGACTGGAACTCAGGGAGCAGCCAGCTGTTTAAGTATGTCTGGAAAAATAATTTGTTTTACTCAGAGAAGGAAATGAATTATATAGATGTGCGTGACGTTACTCAAATTGTAATTTGTCTGCATAACAGAAATATTACGGGAGAAAGATTTATTCTGAACGCCGGGAGCACCTCATACAAACACTTCTTCGATATGGTAGCGGAGAAATTTGGAAAGAGAAAACCCCCGTATAAGGTGACTAAATTCATAGGAAATATAGCCTGGAGATTTGAGTATCTTCGCTATAAACTTACCGGATCAAAACCTTTGATTACTAAGGAAACAGCCGGTATATCAAAAAGTGATATAATTTATAGCAATGAAAAAATTAAAAACTTGCTCAATTACAGCTTTATTCCCTTTGAAGAGACAGTTTCCTGGACCTGCGAGCAACTGTTACAAAAGGTCGAAAAATAATCAAATCTTATTTCTTCCTTTAAATATCAATTGTTAAATTGTAGGAATGGCAATCCATACGGATTTCTCACCAGTTTCATTAAATCAGCTATTTGCACATTTTGCATAATTTAGTAATTAATTCAGTTCTATCTCTTAAATGAAAAGGAAATTCAGAAAGAACCAACAGGGAAAAGACCTGATTCGGAAGTTTGAAGAGATGCTGAAAAACGGCGAAAGTATCTTTTTTGATATTAGCGCCTATGAGTACATTATTCAATACTATACGGAAGTCGGGAAATACAAAAGAGCGCTGTCTGCATGCCAGATCGCGATTACTCAATTCCCTTTTTCTGTTGAACTTCTCGTTGCCAAGGCCGAGCTGCTTGCCAAAAAGCAGGATTTTAATGAAGCCCTGGAGCATATTGAAAAAGCCGAATTGTTTCAACCTAATGATTCAGATATCATATTCCTAAAGGCCAACATCCTGATTCAGCAGGAAAGGTTTGAAGACGCTATTGAACTGCTTCAGAACGCATTGGATATAATTGAGGAAAAGGATGATATGTATTATGGTCTTGGCCTAGCATATCAGGAATGGGGGAAAATGGACATCGCCATAGAATTTTTCAGGAGAGCCATCGACGAAAACCAACAACATGAAGAAGCACTTTATGACCTTGCATTTTGCCTGGATCATACTGGCAAGCTTGAAGACAGTTTGTCTTTTTATGAAAAATTCATAAACCAGGACCCTTACTCTTATTTTGCCTGGTACAATATGGGTATTGTCTATTTTAAACTAGGCAACTATGAAAAGGCAATCCATGCGTATGAATTTTCCCTGGCTATAAATGACAATTTTGCCTCTGCATGGTTTAATATGGGCAATTGCTATGTCCAGATGGAACAGCCTGAACGCGGTCTTGAATGCTATAATAGAACTCTTGAACTGGAAGATCCGGATCCGGAAACTTATTTAAGTATTGCCACTTGTTATGAAAAACTTAATAAACCAGGCCAGGCAATAGAATTTTACAGAAAAGCATCAAAGCTGGACTGTTTTTGTAGTGAGGCGTGGTATGGTTTGGGAAAATGTCTGGAAAGCCAGGATAAATCTTATGAAGCCATTCACTTTTTTAAGAAAGCAATAAAGCTGGAAAGAGAAAATCCTGACTATTGGACAGGTCTTGCAAAAGCCGAGTATAAAACAGGCAACATCGTATCCTGCCTGGAGGCATACGAAGAGGCCTGTTTCCTGCGTCCGGACGATCCTGAGCTTTGGCTGAACTGGTCATTTATTCATTACGAGCAAGGAGATAATCCGAAAGCTATCGAATTGATAAAAAATGGAATAGACGAGATTCCTGAAGAAGCATTATTGTACTACAGAGCCGCTGCTTATTTAATTAATGAAGGTAATTACAAAGAAGCCTTTAATTATTTAGAAAATGGTTTAATTTTGAACTTTGAAAAACATATTGTCCTCTATGAGTTTTTCCCAAAACTGGAAACTCAGAAGGCGCTGTATAAAATCATTGATCAGTATAGAAAAGAAGATGTATAACAATTTTGTGCTATCCAAAATCCCTGAGAGGACTAAAAAACCGAGAGAATACGGCTTTACAATGGTAATGGATAAAGGTTTAAGTATCAGGGAAACGGAAGATTTGATCGAAGTCGCGGGGAATTATATCGACATCATAAAACTGGGCTGGGCAACCTCTTACGTTACTCCAAATCTTAAAGATAAACTGGATATCTACAAATCTGCAGGCATACCGGTATACTTCGGAGGTACCCTTTTCGAAGCTTTTATTGTACGAAATCAATTTGAAGATTACATAAGAATACTGGATAAATATCAGATGACTTTTGCTGAGGTCTCTGACGGAAGCATTGAACTTAATCACGATCTGAAATGTCAGTATATCAATCGCCTTTCCCAACAGGTAACGGTATTGTCTGAAGTGGGATCCAAAGACGTTGAAAAAATTATTCCTCCATACAAGTGGATTCAATTGATGCAGGCAGAACTTGATGCTGGTGCATGGAAAGTAATCGGAGAAGCAAGGGAAGGTGGAAACGTTGGACTATTCCGTTCAACGGGTGAAGTAAGATCAGGCCTTGTAGAAGAAATTTTAACTAAAATTCCTTTTGAAAAAATAATCTGGGAAGCTCCTCAGAGAGAACAGCAGGTTTGGTTTATCAAACTTTTGAGCTCAAATGTAAATCTGGGAAATATTTCACCAAATGAAGTCATACCATTAGAAACACTTCGTCTGGGACTTAGAAGCGATACATTTGATTATTTTCTAAATAAACTATAAAAATGACGGACTTATTAAAAGGCTTTATAGACCTATTCCTGCACCTTGATCAGCATTTAAACCAAATCATAACTGATTATGGATTTTGGACATACTTGATTTTATTCATGATCATTTTTGTTGAAACCGGATTGGTGATTATGCCTTTTCTGCCAGGTGATTCACTGTTATTTGCAGCAGGAACCTTTGCTGCTCTGGGAAGTCTGAATCTTTGGTTATTAATTGTTCTATTATTTATTGCTGCATTCCTTGGAGATACACTGAATTATTTCATAGGAAATTTTATTGGTCCGAAGGTCTTTAGCAAAGATTATCGCTTCCTGAAAAAGGAGCATCTTCTTAAAACACAGCAGTTTTATGAAAAACATGGTGGAAAAACCATCATTTTCGCGCGCTTTATGCCTATTATCAGGACATTTGCGCCTTTTATAGCAGGAGTTGGTACCATGAACTATAAGAAATTCCTTAGCTATAATATTATTGGGGGCATTTTGTGGATAGCAGGATTTACCGTGCTTGGTTATTTATTTGGAAATATTCCAGCTGTTAAAAAGAACTTTACCCTTGTAATCTTTGGAATAATTCTTTTATCTATGACTCCTCCGCTTATAGAATATTTAAGGAGCAAGTTTCAGAAAAAAACTGTAGCTTAAATGAATGTATATGGATTAATTGGGTTTCCGCTTACCCATTCTTTTTCCAAACGCTATTTCACCGAAAAGTTTGAAAAAGAAGGAATACAAAATTGTAAATACGAACTGTTTGAAATAAGGGAAGCCACTGAGCTTCCCTCTGTTATTTCATCCCAGCCGCAACTGAAAGGCTTGAATGTAACGATTCCTCACAAAGAGGCAGTGATAGCGATGCTGGATGAACTTGATCCTGCGGCAAGAAAAATCGGCGCTGTAAACGTCATCAAAGTAACAGATGGAAATAAGCTTAAAGGATATAACTCCGATTACTACGGATTTAAGAATTCGCTTATAAAATTTCTTGGGGACGAAGATCCAAAATCTCTGAAAGCATTGATACTTGGTACTGGCGGGGCAGCCAAAGCTGTGATTGCGGCATTGGACGACCTGGCCATTCCTTTTAAAATGGTTTCCAGATCCGGAAGTCAATATCTGCTCAGCTATGAAGATCTGAATGCCGGCGTGCTTGCAGAATACAGGCTAATCATTAATACATCCCCACTTGGCATGTATCCAAAAGTCGATACCTGTCCTGCAATTCCTTACGAATATATTACAGAAAAACATTACCTGTTTGACCTTGTTTACAATCCCGAGGAAACCCTTTTTATGAAAAAGGGGGCGGCTCAGGGAGCCAAAACAAAAAACGGTCTTGAAATGCTGCACCTCCAGGCAGAAAAAGCCTGGGAAATATGGAACAGTTAGCAACTCGCTTGTGTTACCGAGGTTGTGACAATGTTTTTTATAACCTATACCAAAAGGAGCTCAATTGTTTAACATAACATCACACTATAAACCAACAGGCGATCAGCCCAAGGCAATTGCCAAACTTGTAGACGGAGTCAACAAAGGAGAACCTGCTCAGACGTTGCTTGGAGTGACTGGTTCCGGAAAAACATTTACCGTCGCCAATGTTATTCAGGAGGTGCAAAAGCCTACCCTTATCCTGAGCCACAACAAAACGCTGGCGGCTCAGCTTTATGGTGAATTCAAACATTTCTTTCCTGATAACCTGGTCGAATATTTCATCAGTTACTACGACTACTATCAGCCGGAAGCTTATATCGCTTCTTCCAATTTATATATAGAGAAAGATCTCTCTATAAATGAAGAGATTGAAAAGCTGAGACTTGCCGCCACTTCAGCTTTGATGAGCGGACGCAGAGATATTATTGTGGTTGCTTCGGTATCTTGTATCTATGGTATCGGTAATCCCGAAGAATTTGGCAAGAATATAGTAACAGTAGTACAGGGGGAAAAAGTCTCCAGGAATAAGCTCCTGTACTCTTTTGTGGAGATTCTTTATAACAGAACTACTGCAGAGTTCAAACGCGGTACTTTCCGTGTTACAGGAGATACAGTAGATGTGTTTCCTGCCTATGCCGACTTTGCCTATCGAATTATTTTCTGGGGAGATGAAATTGAAGCTATTCAGAGAATTGATCCTCATTCTGGAAAAAAATTGAATGATGAGAAGTTCTTTAATTTGTATCCTGCAAACCTTTTTGTCACCGGAAAAGACGCTTTAAAATTGGCCATGAGCGAAATCCAGGATGATCTGGTAAAACAGGTGAAACTATTTGAATTCGAACAACGCCATCTGGAAGCCAAAAGAATTCAGGAACGTACCGAGTTTGATATGGAGATGATGAGGGAAATCGGTTATTGTTCGGGTATAGAAAACTACTCAAGGTATTTTGACAGGAGAAATCCGGGCGACAGGCCATTTTGCCTGCTTGATTATTTCCCTTCCGACTTCCTGATGGTAATAGATGAAAGTCATGTAACAGTTCCACAGATAAGAGCAATGTGGGGAGGAGATCGTTCCAGAAAAGTCAACCTTGTTGATTATGGGTTCCGCCTGCCTTCAGCCCTTGATAACAGGCCGCTTACTTTTAACGAGTTTGAGAATATGGCTGCTCAAACTATTTACGTAAGTGCAACACCGGCTGATTATGAACTGAGAAAATGTGACGGAGTCGTAATAGAGCAAATCATCAGACCGACAGGATTGCTTGACCCGCTGATTGATGTAAGACCTAGCGGAAATCAAATAGATGACCTTCTGGACGAAATACATGAACGAGTAAAAGCAAATGACAGAGTACTTGTAACCACTCTGACCAAGAGGATGGCTGAGGAACTTACAAAATTCCTTTCAAAGGTAAATGTTAAGTGTCGGTATATCCATTCTGAAGTAAAAACACTGGACAGGGTTGAAATATTGAGAGAATTGCGACTTGGAGTTTTTGATGTGCTAGTTGGTGTCAACCTCTTGAGAGAAGGTCTGGATTTACCAGAGGTCTCTCTGGTTGCCATTATGGATGCAGACAAGGAAGGTTTCTTAAGAAACCAGAGATCGCTTATACAAACTATTGGCAGGGCTGCGCGAAACGAAAATGGTAAAGTGATTATGTATGCCGATAAGATTACTGATTCTATGAGGATTTCAATAGAAGAAACAAATCGTCGTCGGGCATTGCAAATGGAATATAACAAGCAACATAATATTACTCCTAAAACAGTACTGAAAAGCCGTGAAGAAATTCTGGGACAGACTAAGGTTGCCGATTCAAGAAAAGAGACCAGAACTTATTATGTTCAGGAAGAACATAAAGATCTTGCAGCAGATCCGGTATTACAATATCTGAGCAAACCTGAGCTGGAAAAGATGATTCAGAGAACACAAAAGGAAATGGAAAAAGCAGCAAAAGAGATGGATTTTATGGAAGCTGCCCGTTTACGTGACGAGTTGTTCGAACTAAAAAAACTAGCCGAAAAGGATGATTCCGGAAGTGTACAAATGGACGGAAAGAAAACCAGCGAAATCGGAAAAAAAACCAAAAAGTCAAAATAGAATTTTCAAACTAAAAGAAAGCTTTAGATTCCACCTCATTTAAAAATTTTCACCCGTTACAAATAAAAAAAGCCTTGGTCTGACCAAGGCTTTTTTGAATGTCTTTTTTGACAGCGATCACTAATTAGTGAGCTGGAGCTTCTGCAGGAGCAGCTGTGTTAGTGTCAGCAGGAGCAGGAGCAGTAGTAGTAGTAGTATCTACTGGAGCTGGAGCCTCTTCAACGTGAGCAGTTGTGTCAACAGTTTCAGCAGTAGTCTCTTCAGCTTTTTTCTCAGAGCAAGAAGCGAATGATAATGTACCAGCTACGAATAATAACGCAAATAATTTTCTCATAGTAATTAAAACTTTTTAATTTAGATTTAAGATGCAAATATATAGATATTTTTAAATCGCAAAAGGATAAATGGGATTTTTTTGAAAAAAAATATGTTCCAACTTACCCAAAAACTATTCTTCCAGCAGTTTTTTTAACTTCTTTTTAGCCTTTTTACCAGTTTTCTCCCCCTCTTTTGCTGTTTCTTCAGCAGCTTCACCGGTAGCCTCAACAGCTTTTTCGGATTTTTCTTTCAGTTTATCAAGCGCTTTCTCAGATTTGGACTTTTCCTCGCATGAAGAAATCATAGAAATTGCCAGAATGAATAATCCTCCAAATAAAATCTTTTTCATAGATGTGAAATTATTTTTTTCTGAATACGATATTAACCGGAACGCCTTCAAATCCAAAGCGTTCTCTCAATTTGTTTTCCAGAAACTTTGCATATGGCCCTTTTATATATTGCGGCAGATTGCAGAAAAATGCAAACGTAGGAGAATGCGTCGGCAACTGCGTAATGTATTTGATCTTGATATGCTTTCCCTTCAATGAAGGAGGAGGATATCTGTCAATCTCAGGCAACAAAGCTTCATTCAAAGCAGATGTTGTAACTTTCTTGCTTCTGCTTTCATAAACGTCAATTGCTGTTTCTATTGCCTTATGAATTCTTTGTTTATTTAAAACAGACACAAAAATAATTGGAATAAAATCCATACCCGCAAGTTGAGATCTTATATCATCTTCAAATTTCTTAGCAGTATTAGTATCCTTCTCTATCAGATCCCATTTATTGACCAAAAGGACAATTCCTTTACGATTTCTATTGGCAAGACCAATGATGTTAAGATCCTGAGTTTCCAGTCCGTTCTGGGCATCGATGATCACGATACATACATCAGAAGCTTCAAGCGCTCTGATAGATCTTAAGACAGAATAAAACTCAATATCTTCTTTTACCCTTGCCTTTTTGCGCAATCCTGCAGTATCTGTAATAATGAACTCCTTATTGAATGCAGTGTATTTCGCGTCAACAGCATCTCTTGTGGTGCCTGCAATATCAGTTACGATACTTCTTTGTCTGCCAAGAAGTACGTTAAGGAATGAAGATTTGCCAACATTTGGTCTGCCTATAATTGCTATTTTAGGTATTCCTTCGTCTGGATTTTCAATACCGTCATTAGAAAAATGCTTCACTACTTCATCCAGCAATTCTCCTGTACCCGATCCGTTTTGAGAACTTATAGGATACACATCACCAATTCCAAGTGCATAAAATTCACCGGAAAGATTTGCTCTTTCATGTGTGTCTGCTTTATTGGCGACAAGAAAAACCGGCTTTTTAGCCCTTCTTAGTTTATGTGCAAACTCTTCATCAAGGGGGTGAAGACCAGCAAAGGTATCCACAACAAACAACACCACAGTAGCTTCTTCCAATGCTACATCAACTTGTTCCTTTATTGCTTCTTCAAAAAGATCATCAGTATTGGATACATATCCACCTGTATCTACAACAGTAAAAAACTTCCCGATCCATTCTCCATATCCGTAATGCCGGTCTCTTGTGACACCGCTCATGTCATCCATGATCGCCGTTCTGGTGCCTACAAGACGATTAAATAGTGTGGATTTTCCCACGTTAGGTCTTCCAACAATTGCTATAATATTAGCCATGCCTTCTTTATATAATTCTTAAATACTTTTTCTTTTCTATGATCCGGACATTCCGAATATAATATTTGCTTACTGCAGATATCCAAATCTTTTTAACTTGTCAGCTTTGGTTCTCCACTCTGGCTCTACTTTTACATGCTGCTCAAGAAAAACTTTCTTTGCAAAAAACTTTTCCATTTCTTGCCTTGCCTGAGTACCTGTTTTTTTCAATGCCGCACCTTTATGGCCAATTAAAATCCCCTTCTGGCTGTCTCTTTCTACAAGAATATCCGCCCTGATAGAAATAAGATCATCCTTTTCTTTAAACTCTGAAATAATTACCTCACAACTATAGGGCACTTCCTTTTTGTAATTGAGCAGAATCTTCTCTCTCAGGATTTCTGCCGCAAAGAAACGCTCTGGCCTGTCTGTAAGCTCATCTTTGCCATAATAGGGCGGATGAACAGGCATATGTTCAAGAATTGTGTTAAAAAGCAATTCAAGGTTAAACTTTTCCAGCGCTGAAACAGGCAGAACTTCTTTTGCCGGAAACGCCGTAGACCAGTAATTAAGCTTTTCTTTAAGCTCATCCTGACTTTTTATCTGATCAACTTTATTTACAATCACAATAATCGGAGCATCCATTTTTTTGATCTTTTCCGTAATCTCAAAAACTTCTTCTTCCTTTTCGTAGATGTCGGTAACAAATAAAACCACATCCGCATCCTGCAATGAGCCTGTGACAAAGCCCATCATCGCTTTATGAAGTTCATATTGCGGATTAAGTATTCCTGGCGTATCCGAATAAACGATCTGAAAATCTTCCCCATTCAAAATCCCCATAATTCTATGGCGAGTTGTTTGTGCTTTGGAAGTAATAATAGATAAACGCTCACCAATAAGCGCATTCATTAATGTCGATTTACCAACATTAGGTTTACCAACAATACTTACAAAACCGGCTTTATGAGATTTAATTTCAGACATTTTTACTCAAATTTTTATCTAAAAGGAAGGGAAATTTTAATTATTGAAAATTAATCAATAAATAATTTTTACTTATTCCACTGATTCTCTTTACCTTTAGATATATTAGTTATTTTTTCGGTAAAAAGATTTTCAAAGGTAGTTGATTTAATTAAATAAAGCATTACATTTGCATCCGAATTAAGGAAAGAAGGAAAAAAATCCTGAACAATTCTGAGAGATTCCAGGTTAATATAAAGTTGCCTGATTATGAAAGCAGAAGGCTTTTAGAAGAAAAGAACCAAAACATTAAAAATATAGCGCGGGATGGAGCAGTTGGTAGCTCGTTGGGCTCATAACCCAAAGGCCGCAGGTTCGAGTCCTGCTCCCGCTACTAAGTAAAGCCTCAGAGAGTAATCTTTGAGGCTTTTTTGTTTTTATTCAATTAAACTTTTTATCAGCTATGTTTTCAACTTACGTTTTACATTCTCCATCTTCCGATAAAATCTATATTGGGTACACCTCTGATCTGGAGAAGAGATTACTTTCACATAACCACCTTGCCACTAAGGGGTGGACAATTAAATTCCGGCCTTGGATTTTAATCTATTCAGAAACTTTTAACGATAAAGCTCTGGCGATGAAAAGAGAAAAGGAGTTGAAGTCATATCAAGGACGAGTTTTCATTCGATCATTTCTGAATCCTACTAATTAAAGGTAGCTCATTGGGCTCATATCCGCCAGCTGGCGGACGCAGGTTCGAGTTCCGCCAGTGGGCGGACATTGCTCTGCTCCCGCTACTAAGTATAGCCTCAGAGAGTAATCTTTGAGGCTTTTTTGTTTTTATTCAATTAAACTTTTTCCGTTCTCGTTTTACCATATATTTACATTCAAATGCTTTAAGCAAGATTCAATGGGAGAGTTTATGATCTGTAAAATCCTAATCTCATTACTTGTTTCTTGTTTTATGCTTTGTTCAAACTGCTTTTATGCAATTGGACAAGGTACTATTGAAGATAAAAGTAAAACCATCACCGGTTCTTGGAAAGAATGCCATGACTTGAAATTTGATCCTCATTTTAATTGCAATAAGGAAAGCATAATCTATGTTTTTAATTCTGATTTTACTTATTCAGAAAAACAAAATTTTCCAGGAAATGGAATTAATACTACTAAAAATGGAAAATGGAGCTTAACTGATAAGCAATTAACGTTTGACCTTGACGATATTGATAACCGAAAATCTCGTCCTTTTGCAAATCCTATATTTTGGGTTAACAATGACCTTTTCTATTTGAAAGGAAGAGAGGGAAAAAATGGACCAATCGTTTATACCTACTTTCAAAGAATCAAATAAGTATACTCTAGTATTACTTACCATCCTGGATAACTGACTTTACTTTCACTGGATCAAATTTTAAATCTTCGTCTTATAAAATCTTTTAATCTATTATAACGGAAGCCTGCACTATCAATTCAAGCAAAGGCTTCTATCATAAAGATTATCTACGTTCAACCTTTCTTCTACTAAGAAAAGCATCAGACAGTATTCTTGAAGACTTTTTGTTTTTGCTAAAAGAATTTTTTTGAAGAATTTACATATCAATCGGAATTTCCTGGGAATCATTAGGCTATTCCAATATCAATTGATGCCATCGCTTCAAGCGATGGCATCAAATAGTAAGTAATTTGAAAAGTTTAACAGCTGCATCCATACTATACCACCTCTCTTCTGCATTTCACCGCAGATAACAACCTCAATTAAAAGATGCCCTAAACTCCAGAGGGCTTTGATTTGTCTTAGCTTTAAACAACTTGCTGAATGATTGTGAATGTTCAAAACCTAACTCATACGCTATTTCACCAATTGATAAATTTGAGGTGGACAGCTTCTCTTTAGCTTTTTCAATCAATTTTTCATGAATGTGCTGCTGAGCTGTAAGTCCAGTAATGGATTTTAACAAACTGCTTAAATAGGTGGGTGAGATACTTAAAGCGTCTGCAATGTATTGAACCGTTGGTAAGCCCTTTCTGGTTAACTCATCATTGTTAAAATAATTATTCAACAGGTTTTCCAGATTAGCTAATACCTGATGGTTATTCTTCTTGCGTGTGATGAATTGTCTTTGGTAAAATCTCTCTGAATAATTGAGCAAGGTTTCTATTTGTGATACAATAATGTTTTGGCTAAACTTATCGATGTTGCTTTGATACTCTTGCTCTATATTACTTACTATGGTGTTAAGGATTTCCTCTTCTTTTTCAGATAAAAACAACGCTTCGTTTACTTCATAGTCAAAGTATTCATAACGTTTTATGTTTTTTGCCAATGAGGTATTCCACAAGAAATCCGGGTGAATCATAAGTACCCAGCCTGATTTGGGAGATGCCATTTCCGCTATTGGTTCTATTCCGAATACCTGATTGGGTGCAATAAAAAACATCACCCCATCATCAAAGTCGTAACTCCCCTGGCCATATTTATATTTTGTTCCTACACTTCGTTTACAGGAGATATGATAAAAATCAAAAACAAAATTTTTAAAGTTTACCTCATTAGAACATTCCACCTTGCTATAATCAAACACGCTGATCAATGGATGCTTCGGAGAAGGAAGCCCTTTCATTTTATGAAAATCGGCAATTGATTTTACCCGATGTATTTCAGACTGGATCATAATCAGAATATCTTTAAATGATGTTTACAAAGCCATACCACCCGACAATTCTATTCTTTGTCCATTCATCCATCCTGCTTCCGGAGTACATAGGAATGCGACAACACCACCTATGTCTTTTGCCTCACCAACTCTTCCCAAGGCTGTAATACCTGCTATTGCCTTTCTCTTATTTTCGTCACTCTTGTTTGAACCTCCTCCAAAATCGGTAGCTATTGCACCCGGAGCAACAACATTAGCAATAATTTTTCTTGGGCCTAATTCTTTCGCAAGACATTTTGTATACATTTCTATAGCAGCTTTCATACTGGCATAAGCAGATACATTAGGAAAGCAAACTCTTGTAAGACCGGATGAAATGTTAATAATACTACCTCCATTATTTAACAATGGCAATAATTTTTGTGTTAAGAAAAACACTCCTTTAAAATGAATGTTCATCATGGCATCAAAAACTTCTACTGTTGTATCTTCCACAGAACCGTAAATGCCTGTTCCGGCATTATTGATTAAAAAATCAAAATTTGATTTGCCATATGCTGATTCTAAATATTTGGTTATATTACCTACAAAAGTATCAAAGGCGTTTATATTACTTGTGTCAAGCTGAAAAGCTATTGATTTCTGTCCTATGGATGCAATTTCATGCACCACTTCATTAGCTGCCATTTCATTGCTGTTATAAGTTATTATAACGTCTATTCCCTTTTTGGCAATATTTATAGCCATATCTTTACCCAGGCCACGACTACCTCCTGTTACTAATGCAATTTTTACTGTATTCATCTCTTTACTATTTGATTCAATACAAAATTGCGAACTACCTAGAAGAAATATGTAGCCAAAACAGGGTTTGTTGTAGTTAAAATTTAAAGTTATCGAAGTTGTATTGCCTTTTATGAGGCCTGTTCAATTATTTTTTTGATATTATTCAGGGTTTGCTGTTGATTCTTTTTGATAAAATGCCTGCCTATCAGGAAAGAAGGTAAATTGATTGGAAATTTCGCATAAGCATAAAATGTGCAAGTGTAATCTGTCTGATTAATTCCTATTTCGGCAAAGTTGTTAATGATCTTACAAGTACCCTCCATAGGCTTTATCAGTCTCAATTCAACTTCTATATTATTAGCATCCATTTTTTTAATCTCCTGCTCTCCTTTCCCCACATTTTTATTCTTGTCTTCGTTGAAACTTTCCCATTTCAATATAGCTCCAACTGTTCCATCTGCTCCAACAACTGTGGGCTGAAGGTCTGGGTCTGCTTTTAACCATTCACTGTAATAAATTTGATTTTGGAACGAGCTTACATAATCATAAACCTTATTCTTAGGCTTGTTGATAGTTTCGGATACTTTAACAGAATAATGCTTGGGGAGAACCAAGGCCATCAGTAGTAGGAGCAATACAGTACCAGCAAGTATAACTAAAATTAAAGATAAAATATTCATAATGTTAAGTTTAATACGAAATAACTAACTGTCGGATTTTTTGTCTTGCAGCCAAACTATGGCAGCAATAGGAGTAGTTGACAGCAACCTGAAAAAGCAATATTTTAAATATCGTTTATAATACTCAAAAAAAAACAAGATCACAATCTCCCTAAGTTAAAAGTTCCACATTTAATACCTCATTTCTAAGTATTCATTTTGCAACAAAGGTATTTGTCATATAGTTATCCGTCTTGTAAAAAATCATTGATTTTTACTTTGGAGGATTTTTTAAAAATTCCAGAGGCGTTTGTCCTGTAAACAATTTAAAGTCTTTTGTAAAATGAGACTGATCATAGTAACCAGCCTCATATGCCGTTTGTACCAGACTTTTATCACCCATGCTACCAATAATCGCGTTCATACGCACTATATAACAAAACTGTTTTGGCGAAGCCCCCATTGCTTCCTAAATCTTTTTTCGAATGCATCCAGACTTATAAAAAGTTTAGTGGCCAACTCCTTAATTTTTATAAACCCATTATGCCTTTTAATAATTTGAACTGCATGAGCAATAAGCTGATCTTGTTTAAAGTCATATACCATTGTCAATAAAAAACGTTCTATTATATCTACTCTTTGTTTATTTGTTTCCACATCACACAATTTGTCTTCCAGCTCATTTAACTTTTTGAAGTTAGAAAACTCACCGAGTGACAACACTTCACCAAATGTATAATGAAGCGGTTCTTTAAAAAAAGCGGCTGCCCCTTCAGTATTGAAGACTACCAATAAGTTTCCTGTGCTGGTCTCGTCTTTCATTAATTGAATAGATTTCCTCATCCCTGCAACTACAGCGAATGGAAGAATATTTTCTCTATCCGTGAGGTATGTGGTTGTTCCTTTATATCTGAATCCCAAAATCAGAGAAGTACCGGGAAGCATCGTATTGACCGTGGTTTCATTACAATCAACAATCATATAGCATTTTACAAAAGGCCTTAGTTTTTCTGTTGGTATGTAGGTTTCGAGAATCATTTCTATTAAAACACCGTCGTTGGCCTTTCAAATATATTGAATTCTCTTCAAATGATAGATCAACCTATTTGTCGTTTACCATAGTTCAGTACCTCCTGATTACTTTCATCATATAATCATTGACGTGATCTATGTCTCAATAGTCATTCAGTAGCGCTAACATGAAAACTTATATTGCCCATGTCCGGAAAAGGGAATATTTAAGATTACCTCGACAAACATCAGGCGGATAGTATACAAAAATCGATTACCACTATTGATGAACCGGAAATGAATGTGAAGGACTAAAAAACTAAGACTATTCAATATCTTAACTTTCGATAGTTCAGTTAAAAAGTATTGCCCTCCTTCGATACCAATGATCTGATTGAGGCAGCTGCCGAAATCATAGGCATCAAAAGAAGGTAAAAAAAGGTCTAAAAAATAAATGAAAAAGATAAAGAGGCAGGACAAAATAAACCTATTTATCGAATAACTTTCAATAGCTTTTATTAGTATCAGCAATATATATAGCAAGGGTTTTGCAGTGGCTTATACACATGCCAATTAGTTTCCAACAATTCTATTGTTTCTGTATTTTCACAACTTTTGAATCTAGCTTCAGAAAATACAAGCCTGATGTATAACCATTTAAATCTACTACTTCTGAATGACCTTCCATAAGGGACTGACCCTGCAGACTAGTTAAAGTCCAGGTAAGTTTTGCGTTTAAGTTTATGATACCTTGGGTTGGATTTGGATAAATATGATATGTCAAATCTTCTTCAGTGTTGGTTAAACCCGTAACAACAGTAGGAGCTTGAAGTCTTCCAACTCCTACATATTGATTTACTTTTGCAGGCACATCAAGAACAGGGAAGGTGATGGAGGCACACTGATAAGGAGGAAAATAGCTGCTGATTTCAAACTCTTCACTACTGCTCAATGGTGACGCATCTGGTGACAAGGCATTAGGCAATGTAATGGCTGGCATCCTGTCGCAGTTTCTGAAAATATTGTCTTTTAATAAAGCCTTTCCTCCTTCAGATATTTTTCCAAAGATCGGCTTCTTCACATCTTCATAATAGTTCTTCTCAAGATATGCATTGGAGTTAATTCTCACATTGAGTCCATTACCATCCAAGCATCTTGTTGTATAGTTATTGAACATGTGCAACTTTCCGAAACGCATGAGTGGCATACGAGAACCAATATTTTCAAACTTGTTATGGTGCATGGTAATTTTCCTGTCAAAATCATCAGAGTTACCCTTTCCAAAAAGGCATGCTTTGTGGTGATCGTGAAAGTAGTTCCATGAAATAGTGATATACTGGCAATTGTTCTTAGCATCAATCAGCCCATCATATCGGTCATAATCGGTCATTACAGTCGGGTCTTCATTATAGAATTCACAGTGATCTATCCAGATATGACTTGACTTACGTTCAGCTTCAGGCAGTGTCTCATCATCTGCCTGAATAGCGATACAGTCAGGATCAAAGTTAAAACCCGCTATTTTATTCTCTCCATCATTAGTAATAGGAACGCCTTTCATGGTAAACTTAAGATTACGAATAATAATGTTGTGCTGACATTGAATGCTCACACCTATTTGATTAATGAATCCTTTGGTCCCCACTCCAAAGAGTGTTTTATTTGATCCTAACCTTAATACATTTGGACCTTTAAATTCACGGTCTATAAGAATGATAACCGGATTAGTGCCTGAAGCATATTGTTGCAGTTCTGCAAAAGAAGCAGGTACAACTACTTGGCCTCCTGCTCCTCCTGTTGTTCCGACTTCTAAAGAAGCATAGCCACAAGGTTCGGAGTCCTGAATCTGAGCATTCAATTGTAGCCCGCAGACTGTGAACAATGCAGCCAGCAGTAATTTTACTATTCCTACTTTTAACATCTTTATATTCTGATCTTTTTTATGTGAAATTTATTGTAAAACAAAGGAAAATCAGAAAGGTAACGATAATAGAAAAAGTTTTCTGAAAAGTATTTTATGCGAATTATCTCATCTTACTGCAACCCTATATAACAAGCAAGGCGCCATCTTTGGGATAGCGCCTTGCTTTACATCTAATATTTTAACCTTAAAAAACTGTTATCTAAAATTAATCCTCAGTTGAAAACCTTTACTCTTTTACTAGTTTGATAACCCTGGATTCATCATTTTGAGTAAACCTTAAAAGGTATATTCCTTTTGCATAGTTTTGTGTCATAAACGTTGCTTTATCATTAGTTTGACCAGATTCTAACACTTGCCCCATTTGGTTCATCAATTGGTAAGTAAAATATCCTTTAGCTTCAATGTTAAACTCAGCATTGAAAGGATTAGGATAGCTAAGGATATTAAAGGAAGAATACTGTTCATCAAAACTTGTAATTACTTCATCTGCTAACTTTGCTACTCCAAACAAAGAGGGATCCTGCCATGCATTATCTGTGGTTGAAGACCATGCAATTTTTTTATCTCTTGTTCCTCCATTGTCATCATCATTGATCATAAACTCAAGACCCAATAATTGATTTTCTCCAGGAGAAGCTTGCACTGTCGACCATGGTATACGTGCCTCTACTACATAACCGGTTGGTGTGCTCACTGCACTATAAGTAATCCCGGTTGTAGATCTGCCTGATGGCAAAACTCCAACAGTCGTTCCGTCATTCCATCCAAATGTATACTGCACATCATTGGCCCCATAAGTAGATGCCTTATCGTTGTTTATGTCCAGATAGATCTCAACAGCATCGTCTTCATAAGAATTCTGGCTATCATTTTGTTTGGTATTATCAGTTACTGTAACAAATGCATACAGGTAAGAATTATCCCAGACAAACTTAGCATTGCCACTCAAATCGCTTGCTGACGAAACTGTGCCTACTAAAACATTCTTAGCTTCTATCGAAGAAATAGCAGGATTGTCCCAAATTCCAGGATCCTCAGTCCCATCAACTACAGGAGCAATAGAAGTCTTTTGAATTTTGAATGGAGGAGCTTTTACAGTGACAGTGATAGCTGCTGAGGTTCCATTTAAATTTTCTGCGTCCGTGGCTTTTGCTGTAAATGAATAAGTGCCGACTGGTAATTCATCCAATTGAAGATTATATGGAGCAGTAAAGTCTTCTCCGAGTTTATTCGTTCCATTGAAGAATTCTACTTTTGTAACATTATTATTTGCATCCGTTACAGCTGCAGTTAAAAGTATGGAAGCAGGAGCTTCAGGGCTAGTGCCGGTAAGATTGGTTGTTAATACAACAGAAGGAGTATTAGGATTAGACGGGGTAAATGTTATCGTTGGTGTTGTCCAGTTTATTACAGAAGTAAGCGCCAAATTAAAGCTGCTTTGTGAAGGGTTAATTCTAATATTGGTATTAGCACTTGTGTTATTCTTTAAGAATTTATTGATGAACGCTGTACTGGAGTTATTTTGAGTGGATGCTGCCGAACAATGTTCATGACCACCTGTAAAGTCGAACCCAAATCTATCTTCAACGCCCATTGCTTTCCATACCTCTACCGCAGCCATACAGGATTTATATCCTGACTCATCTCCCAACCACTCAAACCCTGGATTTCCCAGAGCTAAAAAGGCTCTTGGTGCAATCATCGCAATTAGTTCATGATGGTCGTGCGGTAATGTATTAGGATTTAAGTTCTTCATACTAGACTTAAACCAGCTATAATTTGTATTGTCGATCTTCTCAATATTAGTGCCGGTTCTGGTGGTAAAAGCCTGAGAGGTTCTCCAGGAGTTGATCCCTCCTCCTCCAGATTCCTGAGCTATTGTTAAAGCCACTCTCTCATCAAAAGCACCACCAAACAATGCCATCTTACCTGCATAACTACAGCCAGTCACGCAGATTCTTTTCGGATCAGCGTTCATTTGTGATTTCACAATTTCAATACCATCAATCAAACGGCTAATGCCCCAGGACCATGCACTGTATTTACCAATGTTAGTGCTTGGATACAATTTAAAGTAAGGATCATTTGCATTGATACTTCCGGATCCTCCCCCATAAGAAACGACCTGATCGTGATTGAACGGAATCTGAATAACTCCGGAAAATAGGCTTGCACCTAACTGGCCTGATGGTGCATTCATTCCTATCACTACAGGAAAAGGACCAGTACCTGATGGCATAGTTACATTAGATGTTAATGTAAGTGTTTGACCATTTTCAACGACAGTTACTGTAAGTCTTCCTCCTGAATAAGTAGCTGTTACATTAGTAGGCTTAGGTGGCTTTGACCCTATTTCATATTGTTCAATGTCCGATTTGATTTGATTTCTTCTACAGGTCCAATCATCAAACGTGGCCACTCTGCCACCATTAGTAAAAGAGAAAGGGTCTGGTAAATAAGTGTTGGTCGTATTGGTGTTTCCCGCAGCAGTATTACATCCTGTAGCTGTTCTGTTTTCTACATCAAAAACAAGGGGAACTTGCCCGAACAAATTATTGAATAGTGAAATGTTCAGAAATAGCAAAAATGCACTTGCTTTAATTCTCATATTTATTGTTGTTTTAATTAGCATACATGTCAACGCCTATATAGCAATACAATACCATCTGTTCATCCTGAAATGACAGTAATACAGAGGTTCGAAAACCTATTTAGGTTCAAGCAAAGGGAATGTTCAGATTAGCTTATACATAAGCCAGTCTGTCTGAATTCTTGATTCAGAGACATGATTAATTCCAGTTAGTAATTAGGGAAGTCATTACCTAATGGATGTTTCCAAAAGTTCTTCCACTAAACACAGTTCATCAAAAAGTAAACATAAATGAAAAAAAAGTGAAAAAATTATCAAAATACAAGGTATCATATTCTAATGTTTAGAAACTTAAGAAAATCGCCCGGATAATCCGGGCGACAATAAAACTAAATAAGACAAAAAATTTTATACGCCTTAATTATTATTCACTAATTACGAATGACTTAAAAGTATTCTCCCCAACTTTTAAGAAATATAAACCTGCTTTTAGATTTGTTAGTTGCAACTCAAAAATTTCACTGTCAACTACTCCCTGATCAACTACCATTCCGGTATAGTCAACTATAGCATAAGATTTGCCAACTATTGATGCTGCAGAAGAAATTAATAAAACATCGGATGCAGGATTAGGGTAAAGATTTAAATTCAAACTATTTTTAGAAGCATTTGCAATGCTGGTATAATCTCCGTCGTCTACCTTTGTTCTATACATTCCATTTAAAGTTCTTACATATACATGTCCTTTCCAATAAGTTAAAGAGTAGGCTTGCCTGGATTGAGGAAGACCATCACTATTAAGACTTAAACCTGTTCCATTTGAAGATCCTTTATATATAAGCTCACTTCTGTTTGCTCCACTGTTTGCTGCAATTGCTACAAGTAAATCTCCATCAGGCAATTGGTGTAAAGAACTTATACCATAACCACCATAGTTAAATGTAGAAGATGGTACTTTGGTAACACTCCATGTGTCTCCATTATCAGAAGAGTATGCTATATTGGTTTCATCCAGGATAAACAGATTATTATCATTTCCCTGAATTAGATAATTGGTATATGGGCTAATAGTGTAATTTTTAGACCATACCTGAGTTTTTGCCTGACCATTATTCGACACTTTCCACAATCCAGTTGAGTCCGAGGAACTTATTTTTAATGAAATGTAAAGGTTATTTTCTTTGTCGATGCCAACCAGATTTATACTCCCAGAAGTAGACCAGTAAGGGGTAAAACTTTCTCCTGCATCTATAGAGACTACTATACTTGAAAAGGAATTTGCCAGATAAATTTTATCGTTTTTTTTGTCCAAAAGGTAATCTCCTTTGGCGTGTTTTCTAATCCACATTCCATTAGCCTGGTTCTTTTTATAGAATCCGTTAGTATTAGCAAATGGTGCATAAATAGAAATATACTCATTACCTTTATGACGGTTGTAATCATAACTGCCATATATACCGTCGATTGTTTTGCTGGAATCCAATATCACTCCCGGAACCACTGATCTGTATAAATAATTGACATACGTTGTTGCTCCTGTAGGAACATTTCTTGTAAAATACAGAGTATCGTTTATGACACGAAGATCTCTTGCATCCCAAGGCTGATTATATGCGATTTCCCAGGTTTGTGCCATGCCATAATTAAGCGCAAAGGTCATAGATAGAAGTAACAGTGTAAAACGTTTATTCATAAGAGATATATTTGGGTTATTTAATAATTAAGCAATGGAATACCTGAAACAGGATGTTCTGATGATCATCCTTGCTTATTAAGCTTTGTACAGATAAAGTATTTTGAATAAGTAACAGGCTTGATTTTATATATCAAGTATTAAAAGGAAAGTCGGCAATTAACTTCTTTTGATAAACTGATCGAAATGACGGGTAATGGAATTTATGCTTCATAGCCTTTAAATTTTGTATTGGATCAATACGGTGAAATAAAGGCGAGGAAAATTAAAAAGAGTCAAATATTATAAATCCAGACGCTTTTACAGCTCTCTTTTACGGTATTCACTAGGGGTACACCCTGAAACTTTCTTAAAAGCAGTATAAAAAGTGGCCTTTGTGTTAAATCCGCTTTCGTATCCAATGGCTTCTATTTTTAAGTTGGAATTTTGCAGGATCAACTTTTGGGCTTCCTTGACCCGATAGAAATTTACAAAGTCGGAGAAGTTTTTTTGATGATATTGATTGATGATCTGAGAAAGGTAATGCGGCTTAATATTTATCTCCTGTGAAAGAGCCTGAAGAGTGAGGTCCGACTTCAGGTATGGTTTGTTAAGCTCCATTAAAGTCTGCAGCTCAGTGTTGAGTTTTAACGCTTCTTTAATGTCTAAATTTGATGTTACATACTTTGGTTTTTCTTCAGCAGAATCCTCCACTGTAACAGAAACATGCTTCCCCTGTGCAGCTATAGACTTGTATATCAAAGCCATGTAGAGTGGAGCAGAAGACAAAGGAAGCAGATCCATATAAATCTGGGGTAGGTTAATAAAGTAAATCGCCGCACCAAAAACTCCCAAAAGTAAAGCCAATACCGTGAAACTTAACAACCACTTAGCATTCTTCCTGAACTCTCCGGATAATTGATTTTTTCTGCGGTGAAGCCTGACAACTACATAAACAAAAAATGACAGAACGTACGGATAAAACAGCATATCAGCAATTTCATAATCTAGTATATAGGTACTTTGTATCTGATTAATGTAAGCAAGCTGTTCTTCTCCGGATTTAAAATAAAACTTTGAAAAATAAAGGAATACGAGTATTCCAGGTATAAAAAGGGTAAATTGCTTTTTGTTAAACTCCCGTTTTTCTCCGCACATTTCCTGTATATAATTCATATAAACAGGGACGACCCAAAATCCTGCAGCCCATTCCAAATCTACAAAGTATGGAAATATATATATCCATCCCGTTGATTTTAAGGCAAATGAAAAAGAGATTACAGATAAAAGAATTAATAACAATCCCAGGTGAAAATTAGCCTGACCAATTCCTTCTTTTCGTTTGAACAGGAAAAAAAATCCAAAAATTAAACAATGAAATACAACTGCAAGATTTATATATGTTAATATCATTTCACCGAACTAAACTTATTTTTTTCGCAAATATAATATTTCACATCTTGATCGAAAGGTTTTATCAAACGAGAATAGGTTTATTATCGTTGCGGCTAAAAATGGACAGATAAAAGAGGTAAAATTTTGTTAAGTCCGTTTAATTACTACTAAAAGTAATGTTATTGCTTCTTTGGGAAAATATAGCCAATTGGCTTAACTAATGAACATTACTACCAAGCATTGGATTACGAAGCTAAAAAAATAGAGGGGTACAGTGTTTAAATAAAATCATCTGTGCATAGTTGGATTATATACTACGCACAGATAATGTTTGATTACTTAATAATTACTTTCTCAGTAAAGTTATTCTTTGCATCTCTTATATTCACAAAGTAAATTCCTTCCTGTAGATTGGTAACTGAAACCTCAGCTTTACCATTTTCCATATATCCATTCACTAAGACTCTTCCGGAGATATCTCTGATTTCATAATTACCATCTCGAACAATATCAGAAGAAAGGTCTATTTTTTCTGACACTGAAGGATTCGGATAAATGTTGAATTTAACCGAGTTATTTACAGGATTCACATTTGAAGTAACTTCTTCAGGTTTCCATATTTTAAACTTACCTGAAGCATGTAGCAGACCTAGCATATGAAGCAAACCATCATAATACCTATATTCTCCTGAAGGCACTGCCTGATTATATAATTTGTCTACAAATTCCCAGGCCATTGCATTGTTGGAAGCCAATGTTCCTGCACCATTCATGGCAAATAAACCTGAAGCTGCATGTGTGTTTTCTGTTGGAGTACCATCCTGATGATATAATGCATTATAGTTGGAACCCTGTGAGTTAAAGAAGGTCAAAAGTTTATCAACCTGAGCTGAATGCCAGGAGTTACCAAACCAGTGTGCATCCATAGCAATGTTAGAAATTACTCTCCAGGAATCGTAGGCAAAGTATCCTGCATTGCTGTTCCACTCAACTGTATAAGGCTGACCGTCAAAGGTCATATAATCTGTCACAAGTCCGGTATTAGGATGCATAGCCTTCAAAAAAAATACCTTACTTGAATCAGCTGCATCTGCCCAGAACTGATTATCTGTGTTGGCCCACAAAGACCAAAGCTTGTAGAACGCGGGAAGGTGATAAGAAGGGTCGGTGAAATCCGCGTTACCTCCCTCTGGTACAAAAACGACCTGCTTATTTGTTTTGTTAAACATATTGGTAAGCTGGTCAACTACTCCGCCATTCCTGGTTTCCAGGTTTATCATGTCTGACAAAAGCTGCTGTGCTTCTTGCTCATAATTAAAAATGCCTTCCCCGTTACCCCATCTGTGCGCAGCAAAGAACAAAGCGGTAGCAAAATATTCTTCACCATCCGAAGCGCTGTTCGGATCAAGGATTTCAAAAGTAGAAGCATCTACCTGCCAGGCAAAATACCCTTCTCTTGGGCCCGTTTTATGTTGCATATATGTTTTAGCAAATTTCCACAGTTTGTCAAACTCTTCTTTTTTGTTAAGTTGAACTGCGATCATCATTCCATAAGACATCCCTTCTGAACGAATATCTTTACTGGAAATGGCATCAATATAAGCCATATCGTCTCCTGTTTCAAAATATAGAGCCTCTGAAGCAGAGCTTCCATGGAACAGCTGCTGAAAAGCTGCTTCAACTTTATTGTCTATTGCAGTTTCTGACTTGCCCATCTCCTTAAACATACTTCTATATAGGTCAGTGTAGTAAGCTCCCTGAGTTGGAGGAACAGGTGTGCCTAGTTCAACTTCTGGAACGATTTCCAGGTTAAAATCATCAAAGTAATAATTGGCTGCAGCTGCACCAACGAATAGATTGAATCGCAATGCGCCTTCTCCCTCTACATCTGAGGTATAAACCATTTCAATAAACTTCCACTCAGAGTTAAGCGTAAAGTCTGATCCTGTTTTATAACCATAGGATGGAGGCCCATCCTGAGCGGCGAGGTGGATGGAAACGTCCTCGTCAGCTTTGGCATAAAAACTAATAATGTACTTTGCCCCTTTTTCTGCAGGCCAATTACTTGGTGTATTAAGCTGAATTTCCCAGTTATTAGCGGCAGCGGTTAAAACATTTATGTGTGCTGCGTAGCTTCCGCTGTGTGCATCAGCGGAGTTGTAGTCAATAGTGGCGGATCCTTCAGGAGTCTGGAACTGCCACCAGTGCTGGCCGCTTTCAAAGCCAGGGTTCGAAAAAATGTTTGCTGCTTTTATTTCGTTTAGTGTTAACAGAAATAACAGACAAAACAGGTAGATGTGTTTCATGCATTTATAGGTTTTTTTTAAATGTAAATCTAATAAAAAATCATAATACATAAATTGAATGATTATAAGATTTGGTTCACGATTTAATCGAACGTAGAAGATTCATCTTGCTTTTGTTCAATTCAATAGGATAAAATAATATACATGAAAAAATTGTACATTATCTCTATATTGATACCTGACCATTATGAGGTTAACATTATAATATTTTTCTGCAGTTTTTTAATGTCATAACCAATCCATTCCCACCTAGTGATTAAGATTTATAAAAGTTGTCGTTTACTTTTTAGGCCAAGATCAGTACTCTACAAGGTAGAGGATTGGTATATGAAAATCTGAAAAATTATGATTGGGATACCAAAAGCCTTGTCTTCAAAAAGCTTTGTTTTTCATCAATTATTAGAACTATGAATAAGGTCCTTGTTTTGTCATTAATGTTGCTTGTATCTTTGTTCCATTCAAATACAAGTTTCAGCCAATGCGGGTCCCAAACTGCAACTATTGTCAATAATTGTCCCAATCAATCTCCTCAACTAACTATTCCTACTGTAGTTCCAGGAACTGATTTTATATGGACAGTTGGAGGTTCCATATACGGCCAGGGATATGACTTTACCTATCAGTCACCTTTGACTTCACCAACAATTATAAATTATCAGGAGCAAATTAAACAATCAGGAGGTCCTGCAAAAGGAGCAGCTTCAACTTATACAATGCCTGCATCAGGGACTTCCATCTTAAACACAGGTTATTCAGTTTCTGTAAGTTCAACAACTGTTTTCAGATTAAATGCATTTACTGTACCTATAAAACTTTATTACTGTGACCCAAATGCAACATACAGGTTAAAGGTTATAGTTGGACCAACAGCCAATCCAACCGATGCTTCAGTCTGGTATACATTCAAATGTCCTGATCTTATCAATACAACAGAAAGTCAGACGTATCTTGTACCTATAAAGATAAATACAAGTCCCACAGATCCCGGACTTACAATTCCTGCCGGATCAACTACTATATCTGTAATATACAGTGATGCAACCAATCCTGCAGGAACATCAGACATCAGCGGATTGGTGGCATTTCCAACTACAACGTTCAATAACTCCTATACTATAGGATCAACAACAATTTCCCATTCAACAACAACCAACAGACCTGCATTTCTTGACTGGGATATTACAACGCTTTGCCCTCCAGTTGGAGTAAATGTTAGTCCCACAGCGTCTGCCAGTTGTTGCGTTCCCGGAAACGTTACTGCTCCATCAATCAATACAACCACCGGCACTAATATTATTGATACGGATCCTGTTTTCCCGGCATTAACTTTAAGTACTCCTTTGCAAACCGGCTATTATTATCAATGGTTTAAAAACGGACAAGCCCTAACAGCTCCAGTACAAAACGATAACGAAATAGATGTTACAACTTCAGGGCAATACACTGTGAGAGTTGTAGAAAAGCTTGCTGACATCAATAAAACGTCGTGTTATAAAAGCGATGTGGAAATGGTCTCCAAAAGGATATTGTTTGCTCAAACGGACAAAATTTCTCTTTGTTTGGGAGAAACTGCCAAGCTTAATGCTTTAGGCGCCACAGGGAATACTGCCGGATCTATAATCTGGTCCGGAGCTAATGGCATTAGCAATATCAATACTAAAACTCCAACTTTTCTGCCGGTATCAACAGGAACATTTACCTTGGAAGTTGATGCAGAGGTGCCTGTCGGGAACCAAGTAATTAATGGAGATTTTGAATTATATACAGTAGGGGATGCATCTCCAGGTTTTACATATAGTTCTTATTACAACTTTAAAGATCCCAAAGATGCAGTAGTGGGTACTTCTCAAACTTTTTTCGGTGTAACCGATAGGAAAGGTATAAGCTGGCTTCAAAATGGAACCTTTTCACTATACAACTATGTATTGTCAAACAATGATGGTTATACAGGAATAAAGCCATGCCCGGACCATACGACAGGAACAGGTAATCTTTACTTTACAGACGCTGCCGCTAAAAACGTTCCTGCAGGAACCGCATTAACGGATTCCTATATGTGGTCTCAGCAGGTAACACTCGTTGCTGGTCAGGAATACGAATTTGCAGCATGGTTCACTAATGCAAACTCAGAATATTGTGACTGTGAAGATCCATTTGATAATACAGAATACCCTATTAAAGACCCTGACAATCCTACAGCGGGTCAACCTCAGATAAATTTTTATGTTAATGATGCATTAGTAAATCCTACACCAATTACCATAGACGGTGCTACCTGTCAATGGCAAAAAGTAAGCTATAAATATATTGCTACAACATCTGGCACAGCAACAATTAAAATTTCTGAAATCTCAAGAGCTGATGCAGGAAATGATTTTGCAATGGATGATATTTCATTTGGTGCTCCGGGAAGGCAGAAACACACAGTTACTATTGATGTTACCGACTGTGATGACTTTGATGCAAATACTTTATGTAATGCAGGAGAATTGACACTTGAAGCGACTTCCTCAAATGGGTTCTTCACAAAGTGGACGCATACCGATAATGGAGGGGTAACAAGTTCAACCACAATTGACAAACCAAGCGATGCCATTACAACGGCTGAGCCGATTGCAACTACTGATAAATATACTGCTGAGTTCAAATTTGTTCGGGGTAATCAGATCGCCAATCCAGATTATTCGCTCACAACAAAAAATGGGAGCAACATGACTGACAGAACCAATCTTCCTGGAGCATACGGATTTAACGATGGTCAATATATTATTGGCAAAGATCCTTCGGCATACTCCAATACCCAGGATAAAATATATGTTTCAGTACCAGACCACACTACAGGTAGTACAAACTCCTTTGATTATTTCTCCGGGAGTGGAGTGTATGCGGTTGGAAATAACGTTGTTTTTAGCCAGACTATAGCAGTTGCAAATGGAGAGGAATACGGATTTTCTGTTTGGCTGGCAAATATCCATAATGAGTTTACCAAAGCAAATCCTGATACATCCAGTAGTGCCAAAACAACAAAGCTGGATCTATATGTTGGAGGAGTAGCAGTCAAAAGGCTTGTACTTCCGCTAAACACATCATGGAACAATTTCGGTTATAGTTTTGTCGCTGCCATAACAGGCAATATAACAGTAGAACTTAGAGTGCCAAATTTAAATCTTCAAAAAGCTGCTGCCTTTGCAATGGATGATATCCAGATAGGCAAAGTGGATACTAAGATTAAAGATGTATTGCCAGATCCGAATTGCACACTTCCTGTTTCATACCTATATATCAATGTGGAGAGAAACGGCTCTCAAATTAGTTTGCAATGGGCTACAGTGCAGGAAAAAGATGCTGATCTTTTTATCATTGAAAAATCAATAGACGGAATAAATTTTTCTGCTACAGGTACAGTAAATGCAAAGGGCAATAGTGCTTCTGTAAGTAAGTATGCTTATTCTGAAGCTTCTGCTGGAGAGTATAACTATTACAGAATCAAGCAAACAGATCTGGATGGCAAATTTGAATACAGCAAAATTTTCTTTGTTGCAGACATAATTCTAGACGTTGTGATTGTTTACCCCAATCCAAGCTCAACATCCTTCACAATAAAGACAAATACTCAGGCTAGCGAAACACTTCTTATAAAAATCATTGATACTAAAGGATCTGAAGTGGCTAACCTTACTAATAAGGGTAATGAGCCGATAACTGTGGGATCAGATCTTATTCCTGGAGTTTATATTATAGAGGTTCTGGGAGAAACACAGGTTTGGAGAAAACGAATTGTTAAGCAATAATAGCAAATGGCATTAAAGCAAAAAGGTCCACCTTAAATAAATCATAGTGGACCTTTTTTTATAAGGAGTCTTTTAAATATTATCTAAAGCTAAAGTTATTCCTTTATTAATTTTTCCTTTATTAAACCTTCCGCTGTTTCCATTTCGGCAATATAAACTCCCTTTCGAAAACCTGCTGTTGCTATTTCAATCTTATAGTCACGAATGTTCTTTTGATCAAATACAATTTTCCCCGATTGACTGTAAATAGTGATGCTGCGAATAATAGCGTCTGATTCAAATAAAATCTTATCAGTAGCAGGATTAGGGTAGATTGATAACTTAGCTTTCACAAAAGGATTGAACGTGCTTAATACATCATTATTAATCAGACTTATATTGTCAAACTGCAAACTACCCAAAGCTTTACCCAGATCAAAAATAACCCGTGCCTCTGGATCCGTATTGCCTGACATTGTAAAGTTGTAGGTAATTGTTTTCTTTGCAGGGCCTGCTGTGTGAGTTGTTCCGGCATATACATTCCATGGGTCCTTGCTCATACCTATACTTGCAATGAAAGTTGTTTGCTGGCTTGCCCATACATCGAATGTTAAAGTATATGAATTACCCATTTCTATTAAAAGACCATCCTGGGAAAATTGAATATCCCATGCATTGGTCCCGCTTTTTGATATATCCAATTTTATTTCACCCTGATCTATTGTTGACGAAACAAGGTCAGAGGGCACTGTCCGATGCCATTTGAAAAATCCTGCATCAAATTCTCCATTCTGTATCATCTCGCCTTTCTTTCTGAATATGGGTCTTATCGATGTATTTATAGCCATATTAAACAAAAGAGGGTTGTTAAGGTCCTGATATGTTCCTTCCCACTTTATAAACTCATAACCTACAGCTGGAATCGCTTCCAGATTGACGTTTGCATTAGCGCTGACCTTTCCATTCGGAAATGATGCAGTTACAGTTCCTCCTGCGACCTGTTGTACCTGGAGATCATATTCTGGTTTTTCTTCGCTGAACTGATATACCTTTACAAAGTCCACTTCAAATTTTTGAGGAAAAATTGTAGAGTCGATTCCTTGTGAGCCTGCCCAATCACCACCTACAGCATTGTTCAGAATCAGATGCATCTTCTGATCAAAAGGCCATTCTTTATAAGTATCCGTTGGCTTTTTATCAAGAGAGTAATACAATACATTATCTACATAAAATCTTAAGCTGTCTGCATACCACTCCAATGCATAAGTATAAAAGTTGTTATAAGGAGCTACAAGATCCGTACTGCCACCTCTACTCTCACCAGTCTCGTGATTGTATCTCTCGGTATGTGTTGTAAAAAATATTTTGTCAGGATCATAGCCGACATTTTCCATCAGATCTATTTCTCCGCTTGAAGGCCAGTTGCCATATATATTTTCGCTTGGCAAAAACCAGATTGCGGGCCAGATTCCTCTTCCGGTAGGCAATTTAGCTCTCACTTCGAAACGACCATATTTCCAGTCACCATTTCCCAGCGTTTTTACTCTTGCAGAAGTGAATTTTTTATCTGAGTAATTTTCTTTCCTTGCCTCAATAATCAAATGCCCGCTTTCGACGCGTACATTTTCTAATCGATCTTTAGTATAATACTGCAACTCGTTATTACCAAAACCATTCCCTCCAATATCATAATCCCATTTATTAGGATTTGGCAAGCCGGAATAATCAAATTCTTCAGACCATATTAGTACTTTGTTAATTTTCTGAGCATAAAGTGGACTTAATAACAGACAAAGTAAAATGACGATTATAACTCTCATTAAAATATTATTTTTTTTCCCTAGTTAGTACAATTTAAGAAAATTAAACCTCAGTTTGAAATTACATCATGAAATTGTGGAATTTTTTCAATAATTGCCTTAGCGAAAGGGCAATAGGGTATGACTTTCATACTGTTGCTTCTGGCATAACTTATAGCTTTTTCAACCAAAGCATGTCCAACTCCTTCCCCTTTAAGATTTTCGTCTACTTCCGTATGATCGATGGTTAATAAATGTTCTGACTTTAGAGAATACTCCAGTTTTGCTGAAGTTTTATCATCCACCTGAATAAAAAACATTCCTCCTCCCTCGTGGACCTGCTGTCTTATATCTTTCATATATCTAATTATTCTTTGAATTTTGATGATCGCTGTTGATTAAAGATGATTACCTACAAAAAAAGGGAACCAGGCACAATTGCCTACTTCCCTTTTTCACCCTGATCGATCCCTTGATCGAGATAAATCTATTCATAAAATGTTACCTGACCATTGTCCATGTCATAATATGAACCAACTATTTTAATTAACCCATGATCTTCCATTTCCTTTAGAATCGGGCTTTGCGTACGAATCGCATCTACAGTAACCTTAACATTTTCTCTTATTACCATATCCACAAATTCATAGTTTTTGGATGTTTTCTCTCCATGATAATGATTACAATTCTGAATGGCAGGCTCAACTTTTTTTAATAAAGTAGTCAGGTTTCCTAATTCAACATGATCTATTGCTCCCTTTATTGCACCGCAGTATTCATGACCTATAACAAGCACAAGTTTCGCTCCTGCAACTTTGCAACTGAACTCCATTGAGCCCAGAATGTCATCATTTATAATATTACCTGCTACACGTGCAACAAACAAATCTCCGATTCCTTTATCAAAAACATCTTCTACAGGTACTCTTGAATCTATGCAGGAAAGCACAATAGCCTTGGGGTATTGGCCATTCACGGCATCCCGTATTTGTTTAGAATGATCACGTAAAGTCAGGTTACCCGAAATGAATCTTTTATTACCCTCTTTAAGTTGCTTCAACACCTCATCAGGCGTAAGTTTCTGCTGTTCGTCTGCAGTTAGTACTTTTTCTATAAGGGGATTTAATTCCATGATTTCTTCTAATTTGGGTTTAATAATAATAATACCCTCTATCCAACAAAAATACATGTAAAGAAGGATAACATGAAATTATCTGATTAGATTGATTAAAAAAATGGATGAATTTATTTGTATAATTTATACCTTTAAACTTCAATCAATTTTTAAATATTCTTTTTATTTATGAAAAACCTTAAACTTATTCTTATCATCCTACTGGTATCTATTTTTATTCAAAGTAAAGCCGGCATATATGAAGTTCTGGCAGTAAAGCCGATTTATGAAAACAAAAAACTTAAGGGGTACTACATTGTAAGTCGTGATCTCGAAAAATTTAAAAAAACATCAATTTACACCATATCCAAATGCGATGTTTCGATGAAGCCTATAATTTCAGTACAAGAGCCCCGCAACATGTATGATGATGTTATTTCTGCTGCAGTAAACGATTCAGCATTGTGTGTTATATACAATTTTAACGGTAATAGTGCGATGAAAAATGTCACAAATGGAGAAGCAGAGATCGTGACATATAGCTCCAGAGATCTGAAACAACTTGGGACCACAAAACTTCTAAACAAGGTAGCGATGTGGCACATCAACTCTACTATTGTTGCCAACGGCAATACCGGATTTATTTTCACGGGAATGCTATTTGAAGAGAAGGTATTTAAAGGAATAGTTCATTACGATAATAAGTTAAATATTAAATGGACTTTTGAGAATGCTTTTAATCATGAAGAAAAGATTATACCTCTTGCCTACACAGAGACTATTGATCAGAATCTCTATAGCTTTTATGTCCGTAAGGCCAAATTAAAAACCCCCAAAATATATTCAGGCCTATTAATTAATAAAGTAAAGGATGGAAGTATGGTATTGAATCATGAGTTTAACAGTGAAGACATAAAAATTATTGAAAAACCTGCACTTTATAGTGATGGCAAAAATGGAGTTTTATTTACTCAGTTTAATCTTAGTAAAAATAATGGCAACTTCCTGCTAAAAGCAAACAAAGAAAGAGGCCTTCTTTTCCTTAGCTTTGATATGGCCTCGAAGAAAACGGAGGAAAAATTTCTGTATCTGGAATCTGATGAATTCTTGTCTAAACTTGATGAAAACGACAAAATCAAATTTAAAAAAGGAGGTTTAAGATTAAATCCAATCAGAGCTACAAAAATAGGAGAAAGTTATTTCCTGATTGGGGAAACCTATAATGCTGTATCTTATGATGTACTGGTTAATTTTACAAGTTCACTTGTGCAATGTTCAGATAAAGTTTTTGTAGCGGAGTTTGACAAAAATCTTAATCTGAAGAAGATTAATTTTTTCAATAAAACAAACAACACTTACACTACAACTAATGAGGTAAGTCATTCCTCCACCTATTTTACAGGCTCATTTCTTGATATGAGAACTAATGAAGATAAGACTGGGTTCACCTTCAGGTATATCGATTATACAGGGGGTAAAACAGCAAATCACATCAGTGTTACTTATAATAACGGGACCTTTAAAACAACTAGTTTACCTATGACCAGAGCGCGCAACGATTATTCCCTCAATGCTCTCGAAGGTAAGCCAGGAAAGATAAACGTGATTAAAAGGGTTTATAATGTTTTTGAAATAGCAGAAGAGTAGTTGAATTTAACCTGTTCAAAAAGAAAGAGGATCTTAACACGCACATCCTCTTTCTCAAAATATCTGGCAATATAGAATGACCTAAACCTGCTTCACTGCTAAAAGGAAAGAGGTTACTTTATACAAGTAACCTCTTTCCTTTTAGCAATCCAGATATAGCGTTATATCCTTATTTGTTCACAACAATCATGTTTAGCCCAAAGAAAAATTTCTCTCTTAGAAATGCATTAGTTTTCCATATCCTTTGTTCTTTCTCAATAATTGAATCGATATTATCTTTTTTATAAAAGAGAGGTGGATAAAGGCGGATATAGTTTGTCTTGTCAGGTTTAATATAAAAATTCTCCTTTTCTAATTCAGTACTCCAGGCTTTATGACTTCTTATATTTTCATTTCCAATTAGAATATTCTTTTTCAACCTATCATCATAAATTTCAATTATTCTCTTATTCCCTCTTCTCAAATATAACTTTAAGTTTTGAATCGAATTATTTCCATTTTCTTCAACCAGAATAATTTTTCCTTCAGGTTTTAAAACGGACTTGAATATTTTAAGAGCATCTTGTAATGGTTCAAGGTGATGCAATGTATCTTGCAATATCACAATATCATGAGAGTTTGGAGGAGGACATTGATCAAAAAGGTTTTCATAAGAGTAAGTAAATAAGCTCATATCGCCATATTTACTATAAAACTCTAATCTCTTTGGAATTTCTTTATAATAAAATTCAAGAGTGGACCCAAAAGTTTTTATGCCATTAATCGCCAGGAAAATATCAGTAGTACCATAACCACATCCACAATCCCAGATATTCGCATTTTTATTCTCTATATTATCAATTATATATTGAAGTCGCTGACAGAAATAGGCTTTCCTGAATTCGAAAGAACTGCTTTCGCCAAGAAATTTATAATATTTATGTAAGGCAGGATTTTGCTTCAGCTCTTCCAGAAAAATTTCAAAAAACTCTTTTACTTCCATAATTATAAAGGAAAAATATTACTTCCAAATCAAATTTAACTAAAGTTGCGATCAAGTCAAAATTTTTACATTTGAAGATCTGACTATTTTACAAGTAAAAATGTGTAAAATATAATTTGTAATAGCATAAAGATTGTACCAGCTCTCCTCGAAGTTTTGCGAAACAAGCCTTCTCGATCCTATTTCACAGACTCAGATACCGGAACAGGATTAATCTTTTGAAGCGTATCCATAGCCTGATGCATGAAATCTATATCTTCAAATACGATCATCGGTTTTTTATTGACCTCTTTCAGCTTACACTTCTTAGGGTTTTTCTGAGCAAAAAGGAGGATTTTACCGAATATATCTGACTTGTAATAGGCGTCATTATTCTGAACAAAATACCCTTTCATAGTTCCATTCTTGATAGTGAGCTTTTCAAAGCCAAGGCCTTCTGCAAGCCATCGGAGTTTTACTGTTTCTACAAGATCTTTAACTTCTTCAGGAAGTGGGCCAAAACGATCTATTATAGATGCCCTATACTTTTCAAGCTCCTCTTCAGTCTTAATATTATCCAGTGTGGAATAAAGACTTAACCTTTCTGATATATTGGAAACATAAGTCTCCGGAATAATTACAGCAAGGTCTGTCTCAATCTGACAATCGGTAGACTTGTGTAAATCTTTAGCTTCAAGCTCTTTTTTAAACAACTCTGCAAACTCCGTCTCTTTAAGCTCTTGTATAGCTTCATCAAGAATTTTATGATACATATCAAATCCCAGATCTGATATGAATCCGCTTTGTTCCGCCCCAAGTAAGTTACCCGCTCCACGAATATCAAGATCCCGCATGGCCACCTTAAATCCATCTCCAAGATCAGAGAATTCTTCAAGTGCACTTAGTCTCTTTCTTGAATCAGCAGGAAGAGTAGATACCGGCGGAGTGAGGAGATAACAGAATGCTTTCTTGTTGGAGCGGCCTACCCGCCCTCTCATCTGATGCAGATCTGATAAGCCAAACATGTGTGCCGAATTGATCATAATGGTATTGGCATTAGGAATATCCAAACCAGATTCAATGATGTTTGTTGAAACCAATACATCGTATTCAGCCTCTACAAACTTCAACATTACCTTTTCGAGCTTGTCTCCCTCCATTTGCCCATGAGCTACACCCATCTTTGCATCAGGCACAAGACGTTTAATCCTGTCCGCCATTTCTTCGATGTCTTTAACTCTGTTATGAACAAAGAATACTTGTCCGCCACGCTTCAATTCATAGCTCACAGCATCCCGGATAATCGTATCATTGAATGCATGAATTTCTGTAGTAACAGGTTGCCTGTTAGGAGGAGGAGTTGCTATTATTGAAAGATCCCTTGCTCCCATCAGCGAGAAATGCAGAGTTCTTGGAATCGGTGTTGCAGTAAGAGTTAACGTATCAACATTCACTTTAAACTCTTTTAGTTTATCTTTTACCTTCACACCAAACTTCTGCTCTTCATCAATAATCAACAGACCAAGATCTTTAAACTTAACATCTTTGCCGATGAGACGATGTGTACCGATAAGAATATTAGTCTTGCCTTCCTCTACCCTTTTGATCGTTTCCTTTATCTGCTGACCTGTTTTAAACCTGTTTACATACTCCACATTTACCGGAAAACCTTTAAGTCTTTCACTGAAAGTTTTGTAATGTTGCATTGCCAGAATGGTTGTTGGAACAAGCACTGCAACTTGTTTTCCATCTGTTGCTGCCTTAAATGCTGCACGCACAGCAACCTCTGTTTTGCCGAATCCTACATCACCACAAACAAGGCGATCCATAGGATGGGGAAGTTCCATATCAGCTTTTACATCAGCTGTTGCCTTAGCCTGATCCGGGGTATCTTCATAGATAAATGAAGACTCCAGTTCTGCCTGAAGAAAAGTATCTCTGTCAAACTTAAACCCAGGAGCCGCTTTTCTCTTAGCATATAAGCTAATCAACTCCTTGGCAATATCTTTGACTTGTTTCTTAACACGTTTCTTTTTTGTATCCCAATCACCGGAACCAAGTTTACTGATAGGGGGAGGCGTCCCTTCTTTGCCGGTATACTTTGATATTTTATGTAGCGCATGTATACTTACATAAAGCAAATCATCATCTCTATATACCAAGCGTATTGCTTCCTGCTGCCTTCCACCTACTTCCACTTTCTCAAGACCGGCAAACCTACCCACACCATAGTCAGAGTGAACGACAAAATCTCCGGGGTGCAAGGTCCTGAGCTCTTTCAATGTCATTGCCTTCGACTTTGAAAACTTCTCTTTGGTCTTATACCTGTGATATTTTTCAAAAATCTGATGATCGGTATAGCAGACCAACTTTAACTGATCATCAATAAAGCCCTGCCTGAGAGCAGCATTCATCGTCTGAAATTTCAGGAACCTGTCAACCTCATTAAAGATGGTAGTTAACCTTTCTATCTGATGATAAGACTCTGCAGCGATAACGTTTGTGTAATCTTTTTCCTGGTAGGATTTTAAGTTTTCAGCAAGCAGGTTAAACTCCTTATTGAATGGAGGTTGCGACTTAGATGAAAACTCAATATGGTTATCAGTATCAAAGTAATATCTTGTTCCGAATTCCAGAATCTTGTAACCCTCCAGCAGCTTTTTAAATTCTTCAGGATTTTCAAAGAGCTGAGCAGGAGAAGTAATCAACTTCGAACCACCTGTTTCCTTTAATATTTGCTCAAAAGAAAGTGTTGCTCTGTCAAAATATCTTTCAATAATTTCTAGTGTCAACTCAACATCTTTAACCCAAATGCGGGTATCATCAGGAAGGAACTCAAGCAAAGATTCTCTTTTCTCCTGAAGCAATTTGGTCTGTACATTGGGAATAATAGAAAACGTTTTTTTGTTCTCTACAGACAGCTGAGTATTGGGATCAAAGGTCCTTACACTTTCGATTTCATCCCCGAATAGTTCAATTCTGTATGGATAGTCATGAGAGTAACTGAATATATCAACGATCCCTCCCCTGATAGAATATTGGCCTGCTTCATATACAAAGTCCGTTTTTTCAAAGTCGTAAGTCGAAAGTAATTCTGTAACAAACTGAAGATCTACCTTTTCGCCCACATTAGCAGTAAAACTATTGCTTTTAAGAGACTTTTTATTGATTACTTTTTCAGTTAGAGCATCAGGATAACTGACTATGCAAAAATTGTCTTTCCCTCTGTTATTCACGGCACTAAGTACCTCTGCACGCATAAGCACATTGGCATTTTCAGTTTCTTCAAACTTATAGGGCCTTTTATATGAGTTGGGAAAAAAATGTACGTTCATGTCCTGAAGAAGCACCTGAAGGTCATTCTGAAAAAAGGAAGCTTCTTCCTTATCCTGAAGAATGAATAAATGATTTCCAGGACTTAAACTGCATATAGCTGCTGACACTGCGGCATCCATACTCCCATTTAAACCTTTCAGGCGGAAACGTAAATTGCTGTCAGACTTTATCTTATCATGAAGTATCTGAACCAGGGGATCTTCCTGATAAAGCCTTATTAAATCTTTTACTTTCAAACTATTCTCGTTGTGAATTACAAATTTAAAAACATTGAGAAGCAGTATAAAATTCTTTCACGATAAATAATATTCAAATAGGCAAAAAAGTTTGAAAAAGACTGTTTACTATTCCGGCTCAAAAGGGTATTAATAGGATATTGTATAGAGGAAAAGTGTAAATATTAAAGGTCGACGATAAGGTTTCTTAGGAAAGTACAATACAGAGGGGATAATGTTTTCTTATTGCCACACCATATGTTACCCGGGACGGGGTAACATATGTGTAACAACAACTCTTTAAAAACACATTAAATAAAGAATATGAAAACAAATTATACTCACTGTCTTTTACGGCGACTCTGATTCAAGGTTTCAAAAAAAATAAGTACATCAATGAAGAGACTTTTACTGTTTGTTATAAGTGCCTTTCTTCTTCAGGTTCAAGGTTATTCTCAGATACCAGCTAACATCAATTCGGGAAATCCTAACTTTCCTTTCCCTCAGTTTAAAGATTACAATCAGGGAGCATTAAAAACAATCGCAAGTTCCAAGCACCATTCGGTAGGAGTGACTCATGCAGAGCTGGAGCTTAGAATAAGAGAAGCATACCAGATGATCTGCAATAATATGACTTATAACGTCACTCAGGGAGCTACTGCCGGTCCCCTTGAGGTAAATGGTGTAAGATATATAATGCCTAATATAAATGCTCCTATAATGCATTGTACCTGTGTTGAAGCGGATGGGTATTATTTGCTCGCGGCAGCATACATGGGAGATAAAGAAACCTATGACGGATATTACATGTGGATGCATGATCGTCAATTTCAAAAAACAGTAAGGTTTGTTGATAATGTTATGAACTCTCCCAACTATGGCTATAGCCCAGGGATTTCAGGAGCTGGTTCCTTTGGGCCGTCTACAAACGTTTATGGGGGGGCTTTAGGAGGAAATTCTGCTTCTGACGGAGATGTGGATATCGCCCTTGCAATGCTGGTTGCCTGGAAGCAATGGGGCGACGACGGAGTCATTTGTAACGACCCGGAATTAGGGACCATCACTTACAAAGGTGAAGTTATTAAATATATCTCCACAATGGTTGATACTTTGCTTTATGCTCCTTCACTTCCAATGAAAAAGTATATATCAGGTATAATCGGATTAGACGGATATATGAAAGGTGGAGATACCTGGAATGAGCTAACCAACTGGGCGCAAGGAGGATCATATTTGGGCATGAATCCGGAAAGAACGGGTGGAGACCAGCAACATATTGATTATTATGCCCCAGCTTACTTCAGATCTTTTGCTGATGTGCTTGAGGCAGAAGGAAAATCTCCCTGGCTGATTAAACAGTATAGAAGAGCAGAAGCATCCAGCGACTGGGCAATGGGAAAGATGGCAGAGCAGGGGTTAATTGGATTTGCGGGATGGTGGGCACTGGATGCTGCCAATAACGCTTCTTATACCAGCTTTAATGACGGTGAGGACTTCAGACTGGGTTGGAGAACAGTATTAAATTATGTATGGAATGGTAACCCCACTACTTCATGGGACCCGAGCAATACGCCTACAGGTCACCAGGTAATTCCTGGAGGCAATACATATGAACTGGACTTCGCCAAAAATAATGAGAAATTTTTATTAGATCCTCAGTCATATGGAAATTTGCCCTATAAACTTCCTACACAGGAACTAGATATATGCGGACCATCCACGCTGACCACCTATCATAGTCCGACCGGAGCCAATATGGGAAGTTTGTATTTCAGGCTTAACAAAGCTTTCGGGGCCTTTTCTCCATCAGCTGTTGCTGTACAGAATTTCGACCTTATGTCCAACATGTACAGGAAATGCGAAATTACCTGGGATGGAGCCGACGGAGGTGCTCAAAAGTATACTGATTCTAATCCTCTGTACTTTCATGAATTCTTCAGATTCTTAGGTATGATGGTGCTTACAGGCAACTGGCACGATCCTCTGGATATGACGCCTGAGGCGAATATGAAGATTTATAAGTCTGTGGACAAAACCTATGCTTATGTCGGAGATACACTGACTTATAAAATTACCTACAGAAACTTTGGAAAACCTTCTGCGACCGGGGTTGTCATTACAGACGAATTACCGACTGGATTAACATTCCTATCGCAAAGCCCAAGAGCGGGAGGCGTAACTTTTTCTCAGACCGGCAGCACACTTAGCTGGTCAGTAGGTACTGTTCCGGGAACAGAAATCGGCGTTCCTGATCATCTGGCTGAAACGATGGATACCATTACCCTAAAGGTAGTTGTTAACAACAATGCCCCTGCCAGAATCTGTAATGCTGCGACCATTACAGCAACTAATGGTTCCGGATGGACAAGCAATGAATATCCGAATAACATTACCGAGACAATGGAAAGAAATTGCGTGGACATCATTAATGAAAAACCTCTTTCCATAGTAAAGTCTGTCAACAGGAGCATAGTGCAAGTCGGAGATAGTATTGTATATACAATCAAGGTTAAAAATAATTCCGTTGCATTCCTCAACGGAGGAAGACCAGGAGTTCATTTCACGTTGGGCTTGCAGCCATTCTCAACTCCTACTGACAATCAACTGACTATGAACTTCCGATTTTTTCATGGAGCACAAGAGGCTTATATCAATCTTAAAAACTACAGAGTCTCTTATTTCCTGAAAGAAGATGGTCCTCCGAAATGGCAGATAGGTGTTAATACAGCAGAGGGATTTGGAACAGCAGCCCCAACATTGGGGGTACAACCGCTTGTTCCTGGAGACAAATACAACCACAGGTTCTTCATTACATTTCCGGAAGCCCTTACAACAGTGACTCAGCATCTTGCAGAATATCGTGGCAATAAGGAAATGATACACAGAGGCGAACTTGCCCCTCCAAGGATGGAAGCCAGGATATATTCAATGAATGACGGACAATTTAATTTTAGCGATGACTGGAGTTATGAATCTGCCCTTAATTCAACGGGCGCTTCTAACGATCTTCAGACATTGATAACCAATGACTGGTCAGATCCGAACAATCTTGATGTTCCCATAAACAAATACCATCCTGAAGCTTGTGGAACAACTACTAAAGTTTCTAATAAAGTACTTGTGGAAGAATGGGATGGTTATACCTGGAGAAGAATTCTGGGTACCTCTCCGGCAGCAGGTCGTGAGCTTAATAATATTGTCGTTAAAGATACCTTGTCTAACACCGTCACGTTTGGAGGATTTATAACAGGTTATCCAGTAGGAACTTTAGCTGGAAATGTGATTACATGGCCAACTGTTCCTCTTCTTTTGGTAAATGATTCTATCGAATATAAATTCTGGGTTAGAGTGAAAAATGCTGCCTTCTTTAACTGCCCTGCTGGCCCTACACCAGATGAAATCATCAACACAGGTTATGCAAAAGCCGATAATGAACCATGGGTAAAAGATACTGCTAAAACTAAAGTAAGTTGTGATGCTGTATTTATCCCCGACCCAAGCATTTCCAAGAAAGCGGATAAAGCTAACTACTTAACAGGTGATGATATTACCTATACTGTAGTCTACAAAAACAAATCGGGTACTGTTGTTTCTTCAATTGGGACAGCAGCTGACTGGACACAGGTGGAAGGCAATCCATTTACTTTTTCCGGAGGAAATATGAGCATCAGTGGTGCAGGACTAAACGGTGCCGTAGGTTCTAACCTCATGACTCATAAATATTCCCATGGGAAAAATGGGTCCATTAATACAACCGTTTACCTTAATAGTGATCAGGAAATTTACGCTCTTGTCTTCAGGAAAAACGGAAATAACTGGTATGAAATAAGATTCAAAAAAGTTTACAATGGAGTACAGGTTAGTCTTTATGAAAGAGTTAATGGAGCATATACTTTAATCATGCCTATGAAACTCTCCAATCTTGATTTTTCCTTTCCAAATTCTCCAGATATAGATATTAAGTTGGAATTGTATGAAGACAAGGCTTCGTTTTCTCTTGTAACTAGCGGATCGGCAATGCCTGGAGCTCCAAATTACATTGTGACAGGTCTTAAGACGGATGCTGGATATGCTGGTTGGAGAAGCACCAACAATTCATCTTCCACAGTCAAAAAATGGAATACATGGCTTGACTCTGGCTTTGACATTGTTATGAGAGATCCGGTACCTACTGGGGTAACATTTGTATCCGCTACCGATGCTGATCTCAGTGGTTGCCCAAGTTGCACTCCTACTTTAATTGAAGGAACAAACACAGCGGGCACTGTAACTTATACAAAAATTAATGGGCCTGTCCTTGCAAATGATTCTGTGAAATATGTATGGAAAGGAAATATTGCCAGTTGCCCGGCAACCGGACTCCTCATCAATACAGCCTATGTCGATATCAGAGGAATAGTGCCGTCCCCTTCAGCGCAAGTAGTAACTGGCTGTGATGTGACGACTACTCCTCTTAACTTCCTTTCATTCGAGGTTCGCCAGGCTGAAAAAACAGTACTTCTGAATTGGATTACTGCCAATGAGCAAAATGTATCTCATTTTAATATTCATACTAGTCAGGATGGAAAAACTTGGAGCATACTTCCTGTAAAAATTCCTGCGAAAAATCAATCACTGAACGAATATCAGTTTACTATAGCTGCAAACAACTCCGGGATTACTTATTACAAAATTCAGGAAGTTGACAAAGATGGCAAGACTGACTTCAGTAAAGTAAAAAGTCTGAACTTTGGGATGGAAGATGAAATTTATGTTTATCCAAACCCTGCAGATGACAAGGTACATATCAGATACAGCCTAAGCGGAGAAAAGATGCTCACCGCTATCATTTATGACATACACGGAAGAAAGATATTTGAAAGTACCTTCACTGCTTTGGCTGAAAAAGGAGAAATTACGATTGACCTTGATATTGCTTCTGGTCTATATATATTGGAAGTCGTGACTGACACCTTTGTAAAAGACATCAAGCTCATTAAAAAGTAATATTCAAAAAAGTAATGCAGTAATAAATTGAAAAAATTACTGCATTACTTCTATTTTTTTAACTTTCAAAACCCTTCAGAATCCTCACAGGTTTCTTATCTTCTCCAACAGCAACCATAGTAAAGACTCCCTCAATAGCCTTTTCCCTTTTCTCGTGGTACATCTCTTCCACGTAAATTTCTACTTTTACCTGAATGCTGGTATTTCCCACATGCTCAATCTTGCCAACTATTTCAATGATGGTCCCGGCTGGAATCGGCCTTTTAAAATCTATCTTATTTGTTGAAACAGTTACAAGTCTCTGCTTACTGAATCTTGTTGCTGTGATAAATGCAACTTCATCCATATAGGCAAGTGCAGCCCCGCCGAATAGTGTATCATAATGATTCACCGTATTAGGAAAAATTGCCTTAAACTGGCGTGACTCTGCTTCTTTAATTCTGGTCTCTAAATCCATTCTCTATTTTTTTACAATATAAATCGGTATTAATCATTAAAAAAATGTCAATGTTAATCGATCCTTTGGGGAAGGTATCACCAAAGGATTAATTGTTATGATAAACAAGATTTTTTAATGATTAATGGTTCATTTGCGTTGAACAATTCTCCTTCTGATTAGTTTTTGTCTAAGTTTAGGTGACTCTAAAAATAAAATTATTATTAATCTAAATTTAATTTATATATTTGACAAAAATTAAATTTAAATGAGGCTAAAAATAAAAGTTTCTTTTCTTGTGCTGACAATAAGCTTTTTACTTATCGGAAATGAAGGCTGGGGTCAGACATCTTTTATAAAGGGAAATGTTAGTTCAGCAGGAGAACCAGTCATAGGAGCTCTTGTGATTATTGAAAGCCTGAATCAAAGCCAATTGACAGATACGATAGGAAATTTTGCCTTCTCACAAATTCCAGAAGGAACATACAAGATCAAAGTACAGGCCATAGACTACCAGAATTATGAAAGAACTGTTACGCTGAAAGCAGGTGAAAATAAAAAACTTAACATACAACTAGACGCATTTAGATCAGACCTAAATGAAGTAGTTGTAACAGGAACAATGAAGGAGGTAACCAGAACTTCCTCTCCAATCCCAGTAGAAGTCTATACACCAAACTATTTTAAGAAGAACCCGACACCAAGTCTGTTCGAAAGCCTGCAAATGGTGAATGGTGTGCAACCCCAGCTCAACTGCAATGTCTGTAATACAGGAGATATCCATATAAACGGAATGGAAGGCCCTTATACAATGATCACAATTGACGGAATGCCTATCGTAAGCAGCCTTTCCACTGTTTACGGACTAAGCGGAATACCGAACAGTATGGTACAAAGAATCGAGGTGGTTAAAGGCCCGGCATCCACCCTATATGGGTCAGAGGCTGTAGGAGGGTTGATTAATATTATCACAAAAGACCCATCTACATCACCACGGGGAACAATTGATATTTTTGCAACATCTCAGCGAGAGCTTAATACAGATGTATCTGTAAGAAGTAATGCAGGAAAACATACGTCCCTATTAGGGATCAATTATTTCAACTTCAAAAATAAACTTGATGTCAATAAAGACCACTTTACAGATGTGACACTTCAGGATAGAATTTCAGTTTTTAACAAATGGAATTTTAAAAGAAAAAGTAACCGGTTAGCATCTATCGCCGGAAGATACATCTATGAAGATCGCTGGGGAGGAGAGCTCAACTATGAGAATAAATTTCGTGGAACAGACAGTATTTACGGAGAATCCATCTACACGAAAAGATATGAATTGATAGGTGTTTATCAGCTTCCACTGAAAGAAAAGATAACATTTCAATTCTCACTTAATTCCCATCATCAGAATTCCGTATATGGGGTAATGCCTTTCATTGCTCAGCAATATATTGGCTTTGCACAGTTCTTATATGACAAAAAGCTTTCTGCAAGGCATGATTTGTTAATAGGTTTACCTTTCCGGTATATTTATTATGATGATAATACTCCTGGGACCAGCTCTGCCGATGTATCGGAATCTGTCAACAGACCACAAAAGACTTTTCTGCCAGGAATATTTGTACAGGAAGAGTTTGCCATAAACACTAAACTCAAGAGTCTTGCAGGGTTGAGATATGATTACAACTCAATTTATGGTTCCATTTTAACGCCTCGACTCAGCTTTAAATATGATCTTTCAAAAACAAATATTATTAGACTAAGTGGTGGCAATGGATACAGAACAGTTAATCTTTTTACAGAAGACCATGCGGCATTAACGGGCTCCAGAGACGTGATCATTTCTCATGAGTTGAAACCTGAGAAGTCATATAATGCAAACCTAAATTATCAGAAGTTTATTAATACTAAAAAAGGATTTGTCGGGCTTGATCTGAGCTTGTTCTACACTTACTTCACAAACAAAATCATCGGAGATTTTCTGACAGATCCGGATAAAATCATTTATGATAATCTTAATGGATATGCTATTTCCAAAGGAATTACTTTAAATACAGATTTCAGTTTTTCTTTTCCATTAAAGATCATAGCAGGTGTAACATTGATGGATGTGTATTCTGTTCAAAAAGACAGCAGCGGGTTGAACAATAGAGTGCAGCAACTTCATGCTCCAAAGATTTCCGGCACGTATGCTGTAACTTATAAAATCAATCAGCTTGGTATTGTCATAGACTACACCGGAAGGGTAACAGGTCCAATGGAATTACCTGTGCAGACCAACGATTATCGTCCATCTGTTTCACCTTGGTTCAGCATTCAGAACATTCAGATCACCAAAAAAATCAATAAGCAGTTTGAAGTATATGGTGGAGTTAAGAACCTGCTGAACTATTTACCAAAGTATTCCCTGCTACGTTCTGAAGATCCCTTTGATAAAAGAGTAAACGACCCTGTTAGTAATCCAAATGGATATACATTTGATACAAGTTACAATTATGCACCCATTCAGGGGATAAGAGGATTTGCAGGAATTAGGTGGATTCTTCAGTAAAAAGTCCAAAATAAATCCGGGGCAGGGTTCAAATTTCCTTTTCAAATAGTATATTTGAAAAATCTGACTTTTAGAATTACATAATTTACTATGAACATTCATTACTTAAGGCATGTAGAGTTTGAAGGGCTTGGATGTATAAAAGAATGGGCTAAAATACCTGCCAACAGACTCACAGCGACTAAATTTTATGAAGATAATAAACTTCCTTTTGTTGAGTTGTTTGACCTATTGATTGTGATGGGTGGACCAATGGGCGTGTACGATGAAAGCCAGTACCCATGGATGAAGAAGGAGAAGGAACTCATTGCTAAAGCGATAGATAAAAATAAAAAAGTGCTTGGCATCTGCCTCGGCGCACAACTAATTGCTGACGTCTTGGGAGCTAAGGTTTATAAAAATAAAGAAAAGGAAATCGGCTGGCTTCCATTGGAGCTGACTGAAGAAGCTAAGAACAATGCATTATTTATTGATTTCCAATCAAAATCTACAGTCTTTCAGTGGCACGGAGATACTTTTGACATTCCTTCCGGGGCTAAAAGAATTGCATCTAGTGAAGCTTGCGAAAATCAAGGCTTTATTTACGGAGATAATGTTGTCGCATTTCAGTTTCACCTTGAAATGAATGCAAGTGGCATAGATAAGCTTATTGCTAACTGTGGGCATGAACTGGTCAAGGCTCCCTATATACAGACTGAAGAAGAATTGCGCAAAGAAGATTATCTCACCACATCCAATGAGATGATGATAAATTTCTTAAATAAATTTGTAAGTTAAATCGAAGAGCTGGTATACCCCTAGAACTATCAGTACATAACCAATAAGTTTATTTACGAAATGGCTCTTCAGATTAACCTTTGCGGCAATGGAATGGCTGAGAAAAGCAATAAGCGTAAGTACCAGGATAGTGCCGATACAGATGCCTGCTATAAATACATTCAGCAGAAATTCATCTTTTGAGATCCAGTTATTACTCATAAAAATTGATCCCCAGAATACCCAGAAAGGAATCTGAAGAGGATTGATTACTCCAAGAAAAATTCCGTTAAGAAAACTCCTTCCTTTTCTTAATTCCTTTGTTTCACCTTCTTTTTCTTCTTTCTTCAGATAATACACTGCAACCAGCAGGAATACCGGAACAGAAACCATACGAATGATTGAATCAAGATGGGTTTGAGTCATTAATACTCCGATAAGCTTAATGGCTATAGTACTATATATTAGTTCAATCAAAGTTGCTCCCAAAGCAAAGTATAATCCCGCTTTAAGATTGACAGATACAGTGGTTTGAACAACACCAAGATTAATAGTACCCAAAGGAATGCTTCCGGCAAAACTAACCACCACGCCTATCAATAAATGCCAAATAATATCTACTATCATAAAACTCCATCAAAATAAAATAATGGTAATTAATTTAAAAGCTCCGCATCCCATTCTACTCATCACAAAGTAAATTTCCAAACCAGAAACTAAACGTCAATTATAGGCTTGAAGTATTTCAGACTCTTCTTATTGATTATCTGAGAGGTTTCACTTGAAAAATGTGTCTTCTGTAAGATAATTTAGATTACCAAACACCTACAGCTCCTCCGGCACCTCTTAACAAGGCCGCTTTTCTGGTTTCATATTCATCCAATTTAGAGGATGCATCAAAACTTCCTCTTTGAGCTCCAAAAGTATTCAACAGAAGCATTCTTCTAAAAAAACCAGGCTTTCTGCTACCGAAATGATGACTTTGAACCACTGCCTTATATTGAAGAACCGGAAACAGGATTATAAAAAAGAGACCCAAAAGCATTACAAAAATGAAAAACAACCCTTTGAAGCTTCCATCCAGGTCTGATTTAACCATTTGCCCTGATAAAACCAGTTTGATCTGAGCAATAGAATTGTTAATTCCGTCGTAATACTTTTTATTTCTGGTCTGGGGAAGAAGGTACTTATCCTCTATCTTCTTTATAAGATTAATATCCATTTTCCCTGCCAATTCTTCAGAAGGGATAATGGCAAATTTACGATCAGTGGGGTCCAATATAAAAATGATATTAGCAGGACTTAATTTCCCTGCTTCAATCCATTGATTAGAGAGCATTTCCGCATAACGCTTCACATCTGTTTGGACAGAAGAATCAACGGATAGGACTATAACTTCCGCTCCAGAAGAATCTTTGATTTGTTGTAGCTGTCTTTCAATATCAACGGTTTGTTCAGAAGACAAAAGATCTGCATTATCAAAAACAAAACTATGCTCAGGAAATCTTACAAGCTCATCTGCATTCAGAAACTGGCTTGAAAAAATAACTAAAATGATGACCAGAAAATATTTTCTCATACTGCCAATTATTAATGTTCTACCATTTTCCTCCGGAACCGCCGCCGCCAAAGCCGCCACCGCCAAAACCACCGAAGCCGCCGCCTCCACCACCGCCGGATCCCCAGCCACCTCCGCCATAAAATGGCCCTCTGGAAGAATAGGTAGTGTGATGACCTCCTCCGCCTTTATTCTTGAATATACTGTACAGTATAAAGAACAGAATTATCAGAATCATCGCAGTACCAAATTTATTGCGACCTCCCTGTTTCTTTGGCTCGGCTTTGTATTCACCTGAGGCAAGCTTTATAATGATGTTGGTAGCCTCATTAAGACCTTCATAGTAACGTTGTTCACGAAAAGTAGGCTTGATGATTTCCTCAAAAATCCTTTTTGCCATTGCATCAGGTACGACTCCTTCCATGCCATAGCCTGTAGAAATAAAAAAGTCTCGCGACTCTATTGCCACCAGAATAACGATACCATTATTTTTACCCTTAACTCCAACACCCCACTTCTGCCCCAACCTTTGAGAATAATCGGCCGCTTCATAATCGCCTATAGATTTCACAATAACTACAGCAATTTGCGTAGACGTTGTGTCTTCATAATTTAGAAGCTTTTGTTCCAATGCCTGATTTTCTGAAGAAGAAAGAATTCCTGCAAAGTCATTTACCAGCCTTGGAGGTGATGGCCTTTCAGGAATATCATTCTGACCTAGCAGAAAATTAGAAAATCCAAGAGAAAATAATAGGACTAATAAATATCTGTACAATTTCACTAATTCCAATTTATTCATCCTTTCCAAAAGAAATATCATCACTCAACTCATTTATATCATCCTTTGAATAAGGGAAATGAGTTTTCAGTTGTTCTCCAGCTTTTATAATACCCTGACAAAGGCCTTCTGTAAATTTTCCTTCTCTGAACTTCTCCTGCATCATAACTTTAATATCACTCCAGAAATGATCGGAAACCCTCGAATTAATACCGGCATCTCCAAGAATAGCAAATTTTTTATCCTTAATAGCCAGATAAAAGAGCACACCATTCCTGAGCTTGGTTTTATGCATCTTTAATATTTTGAAAATATCCGCTGCACGATCAAGGGCATCTTCCTTGCAATTATTTTCCAGATGCACCTGTACCTCACCGCTGGTATTTTTCTCAGCTTCTTTAATGGCCGCTACGATTGCAGCCTGTTCCTGTTCAGAAAAAAAGGATTTCGCCATAGATTTAGAATTTAACTTCAGGTGCTTTTTCTGCTCCGGCTGTTGCCTGGAAATATCCTTTTTTCTCAAAATCAAACATACCCGCAATCATATTCTGAGGAAATTTTCTAATGTAGGCGTTGTAATCCATCACAGCTTCATTAAAATTCCTGCGTTCAACAGATATTCTGTTTTCGGTACCTTCCAGCTGAGCCTGTAATTCAAGGAAGTTTTGATTGGCACGTAACTGAGGATATTGTTCCACAGACACTAGTAGACGGGAAAGAGCAGAAGACAGCTGATCCTGAGTTTGTTGAAAATTAGCGATTTGCTCCGGACTAAGTTTGCTTGCATCCACATTTACGGAAGTCGCTTTTGCTCTTGCTTCAATTACCTGAGTTAGTGTACTTTTTTCAAAATCAGCTGCACCCTTAACTGTATTTACAAGATTTGGAATAAGATCAAGTCTTCTTTGGTACACGTTTTCAACCTGAGCCCAGTGCTGTTCCACATTTTCCTGTTTTTCGACCATTGTATTATAACCGCAGGAACTAAGAGAGGCTACTGAAAATAGAAGTAAAAGGTTAAAAATTAATCTTTTCATTTTTTGATAATATTTTAAGTTAAAGGCAAAATTAAGAATTAACACTATTGTTTTTAAATTTAACGGGGATTTAAGATTAAAACAACACATCATTTTTCATCTACTACTTAAAACTTAATAATAAATGTTTCATTGTAATGATTAACAGGACATTTCAAAGAATAATGATTTTTGAGATTTTTAAAAGGATTTGGGAGATGCTAAGGACTGTAAAAATAAAAAGCCCCTAAAAAGGGGCCTCTTATTTTACAAAAGAAATTAATACAGGTTATGAAAAAAATAGTGTTATTTGTAGATGAATACAACTACTGGATCAAAGGTAACCAGTAAAGTATATTTATCTATAGGATATTTTAAAAAGTAATCCACAATCCTGAAGATTATTGATTTAGTAACACATTTATACCATGAAAAAAAACAAAGTTCTTCTGATTTTTGCCCTTCTGTTTTTGCTTATCATGTTGTATATCAGCTATGATATGATGTCCAAGACTAAGAAACCTTGGGAGAAAAGGAAAAAGGAACTAAAAGATATAAATAGAAAATAAATCTTTGATTTTGAATTTGAAAATTCAAAATCAAAGATTTCCTGAATTACTCCATTGTAATTTTGTGGTATTCCACTTTTTCGTCTGAATATACCTTCAATAAATAAATTCCGGACTTATTCATTTTTAAAGAAACTTTAAGGCCTTCATTTGACCATTCTTTATTGAAGGAGACAGATTTTCCCTGAAGGTCTGTAATTTCAATATTGGTGATTGTGTTAGAGTTTCCGTTTAAATAAAACACATCTTTTGAGGGGTTAGGAAAAACTTTAATTTGCTCTTTTACAGTCTTAGAGAGATTACTTACAACAGCAATATCGAATGTTTGTGAAAGGTCAATCGCTGCATAATAGTCGTCATTGCCGGCCTGGGTTGCCCAAACCGTAACTTTTCCTGGTCCGAGGATGGTAATAATATTGTCTTGTAAAAAAGCTACACCTTCAGAAGGAACTGTTGTCATTGAAAAAACTACTGGATTGCCTGAAGGTCCCCCTGTTGCCTGAAGTTCAATAATGCCTTCATTAATCGTTCTGTCACCTATTGGAAGCCAGGTAATTGTCTGGACAGGCTTTTGTTTTGGTAGGGAATATTTGGCAATGAAATATGTTTCCTGTAATCCAATTGCACTGATATTGCTAATGCCTGGACCGAAATCTATATCTCCGGATACATTTTTGATATGTCCATACCAGATAAGATCCCCGGATGGATCGATATCAATTTTGGTATTGATAGTCTCGAAATCCAAATTATTCACCTTCTTCAGATTAAAATACAGATCATATTCTGCAATGAACCCTTTATTGTCGTAATTGCCGGAAACATAAAATTTCGAATTTTGGATTGTAAAACTATGCAAGTAAGTTTCTCTATTGCCAAAATTCAATTTTTGGGTAAGTACCAGGTTTCCATTTAAATCATACTTGGATAGATTATTTCCTTCTATCTGATATAAATTTGAATTATCCAATTCAATGTTTTTCAGATTTGAATATATTGATGCAACTTGTTTTTCCCATAGCAGTTCGCCACTATTGTCGAATTTATGAATATATCGCCCTCTTCTTCTACTTACCAAGTATATGTTACCCCAAGCATCTGTTTTTATTGCTTCCGGACCAGCATCGCCAATTTGGCCAACTTTTTTAGCCCAGATCATATTTCCATTAGGATCATACTTAGCGAGGACAATTTCTGAACAAACAGTTATATCAACTCCGCACAAATTTTTCTCGGGAGAAAGATAGAACGAGCCCGGACCATAATCAAAATCTTTTTGCGAAATCAAAATCGAGGCAACGTATGTATTGCCATGTTTGTCTGCCGCTCTGACTATCATTCTGCTTATGTCGGCACTATCCTTCTTGTAAATAAAAGAACCTTCTTTTGATAATTTAGCCAATGGGTAAAATTCTGACCCAATGCTAATATTATCTGAACTGTCTATTGCAAATTCTCCATCTCTTAGACGATCACCCACTAAAGATTCTACTGGTAATAAGGAATAATCAATGCCTAAGTCCTTTGCCCATTGAATAGTACCGTCTTTACTATACTTCGCTATAAAATTTACCTTATTGGGGCCGGGATAAGTTGCTGGCTCCTTAGATCTGAAAACCTTTGTATTTTCCCCCAAAATTAAAGTATCCTCAAAAAATGACCCTGTAATAACGATGCCACCATCTTTACCAGTTTGAAGGTTGTATATCTCTGGTGACAAAAACCAATCTTGATCAGGTGATGGTTGAATTGGTATTGTTTTAACCCATTTCAGCTCTTGAGCATTTGCAAAACCTGAATACAAAAAAAGAATGATTACGTAACTTCTAAAAATTGATTTTTTCACTTTATTAATATTTTAAATTGGTTGTTGAAATACTAAGTAGCAATTATCTCCTTTAGCCCTTATTTACTGCCGTTCTTAAAAGTCTATTTTTTATAAAAATTTTAAGGGAATAGAATACAGGCAAACACAACCTCAAATTTCAGGTTCATAAATAGATTTTCCAAATGAAAATTTCATCGGATCTGAATTCCCGGAATTACATTCTGGTAAATCTTCATTTCAAAACTTTATTTTATGAAGAAAGCTCTCCTCTTTTTACTCCATTTAATACCAGTTCTTTCGTTCTGTCAATCAATAGGATTGAAGGGAGGATTTAATATTTCTAATATTAAAAGTAACTCATCTTCCATCCAGACTTCTGCCATTGTTGCCCCATCTTTTGGTATTGCCTTTTTCCCAGGGTTATCAAAAGTTCTTGACCTTTGCATAGAACCAACATACGCAACATTTGGTGGCAGTAATGCTATTCCTGTTGCAGGGCCAAATGGTACGGCAATGAGCAGAATCGCCAAAGTTAAATACCGCTATATAGAAGTCCCGGTTTCTCTTAACTTTTATCCTTTGCATAAAACAAATATTATAGGAATACATGCAGGGATGGCCCCTATGTACTTTCTTTCCAAAAAAGAAGAATTTTCTATCGCTTCAACAAAATTAAATGACTTTGTTATTGCACCATTTGTAGGAGGTACATTAGGGTACAAATTCGCAAAAAAAATCTTTTTTCATTTAGTAGCTCGTTACCAGTTTCCTATGTCTAACATATACAAAGATGCTCCTTACACTACCAAATTCAACTCGGTTAATTTCTTTGTAATTCTCGGATGCAGATTTTGATAAAACCAAAAATCAAATCTAAAATTTTACATATGAAACTTTTTACATATATTTGCGTTTAGATACACATAACTTAATATGAATGGAATCTTCAATAGACTCTAAAACCGGAATTAGTATTGAAAAGCTTGAAAAAGCTTGTGCTGTCCTAAAGACAATTGCACATCCAGTGCGTATGTCCATCATTGAGTTGCTTGAAAAGAACTTCAGGATGAACGTAGGGGAAATGCAAGAGCATCTCAAAATCGAACAGGCTGCGTTATCCCATCATCTCATTGCTATGAAAGATAAAAAAATTCTTAAGTGCCAGAGAGAAGGGAAAAACATGGTTTATGAATTAAAAGAAAAACGCATCATAAAAATTCTGGAGTGCGTCGCTCAATGCGAATGCGATTGAGTTTTTTTTTAATCACATTATATGCAGTTATTTAAATATGTAAATATCTTAATTTGAAGCTATGGTAATTTTAGGCTATCTGTTTGCAATACTGATAGGGCTCACACTAGGCCTCATTGGGGGAGGAGGCTCCATACTCACAGTGCCAGTATTGGTTTATCTTTTAAAAATAAGCCCGGTTACTTCTACTGCTTATTCACTCTTTGTTGTCGGCTCAACTTCATTGGCTGGAGCTATAAGTTACTTTAGGAAAAAACAACTGTGCTACAGAGCTGCAATTGCATTTTCAGTACCATCTTTCTTATCTGTATTCCTAACCAGACGATTTCTGGTGCCACTGCTACCTGATACAATCATGGAATACTCAGGCTTTGTGCTGAATAAGGAAGTTTTGATCATGGTTGCTTTTGCAATATTGATGATAGTATCTTCCTATTCAATGATCAAGAAGCAACTGAAAAAAAACATGTCAGAAGAGGAGTTTAATCCTCTAACTGTAAAATTCAATTATCCGATGATAATTGTTGAAGGACTAATTCTCGGAGTACTTACAGGTTTTGTGGGAGCAGGTGGAGGATTTTTAATCATTCCTGCATTGGTATTGCTTGTCGGCCTTCCGATGAAAGTGGCCATTGGAACATCATTGTTGATTATTGCTGCGAATTCTCTTATTGGTTTCACTGGTGATCTTTATGCAGGATTAAACGCTGACTGGAATTTTCTTTTGGTGTACACCGCATTTGCACTAGGTGGGATTTTCATTGGTACGATTTTATCAAAAAAAGTACAGGGAGATAAATTAAAACCTGCTTTTGGTTATTTTACCCTTGTACTTGGATTATTTATTATAATCAAAGAAGTATTGTTTCACCCTTAACACATTATATGAAAGTAGAACAAATTTATACCGGTTGCCTCGCACAGGGTGCATACTATATTGAATCTGCGGGAGAAGTAGCCATCATAGATCCTCTGAGAGAAGTCGGACCTTATATAGCCAGAGCTGAAAAAGCCGGTGCTAAAATCAAATATATATTCGAAACACATTTTCATGCTGACTTTGTATCCGGCCATCTGGACCTTAGCAGAAAAACTGGAGCTCCTATAGTCTATGGCCCCACCGCTACCACTGAATTTGATTCAATAGTTGCAGTTGATGGCCAGGAATTCAAACTAGGAAATGTCACCATCAAGGTACTACATACTCCCGGGCATACACTAGAAAGCACTGTTTATCTCTTAAAAAATGAAGAAGGAAAAGACTACGCTATATTCAGCGGAGATACTTTGTTTCTCGGAGATGTAGGCCGACCAGATCTTGCTCAAAAAGCTGGTCAGATCACAGCTGAAGATTTGGCTGGTATGCTTTATGATAGTCTCATGACCAAAATAATGCCGCTGGCAGATGATGTAATTGTTTATCCTGCACATGGGGCCGGAAGCGCTTGCGGTAAAAACATGATGAAGGAAACCATCGACACATTGGGCAATCAGAAAAAAACTAATTATGCCCTGAATCAACCAGACAAAGCAACCTTCATAAAAGAGGTTACAGATGGGCTATTGCCTCCGCCTGCTTATTTTCCGCTTAATGTAGCTTTGAATAAAAAAGGATATGAAAGTTTTGATGAAGTGCTCAATCATGGACTTAAACCTCTTAGTCCTTCAGAATTAGAAGACCTTGCAGAAGCCACCAACGCTCTGATATTAGATACAAGAGCAAACACAGAGTTTTATAAATCATTTATTCCGCAGTCAATTAATATAGGGCTGAACGGTGACTTTGCTCCATGGGTTGGTGCACTGATTGCAGATGTAAAGCAGCCGATAATACTTGTAACAGAACCAGGAAAAGAAGAAGATGCAGTAACACGACTGAGCCGAGTGGGTTTCGACAATATCCTGGGTCATCTCAAAGGTGGTTTCGAATCTTGGGTAGCAGATGGAAAAGAAACAGACTCTGTAAATCGCATAGATGCTGAAGAGTTTTCAAAGAAAATTGCGATAGGAGAAAGTAAGGTTATCGATGTTAGAAAAGAAACTGAATACTCTGCAGAGCATGTGCAGGATGCATTTAACAAACCTCTTGCCTACATCAACGAATGGATAAAAGATATTGATCCGAAAGTGCATTTCTACCTGCATTGTGCCGGGGGGTATAGAAGCATGATGGCTGCATCTATATTACAAGCCAGAGGTTATAGAAACTTTACAGAAGTTGCAGGCGGCTTCGGAGCTATAGCTAAAACTTCTGTTCCCAAAACCAATTTCGTTTGTCAAAGCAAATTATTGAAGGTGTAGGATAAAAATAAAGAAGGTATAAACTGCTTCAAGAAAGCCTATGCTATGGTTATGAAAAACACAAAAAGGTAAATTCATAGCATAATTCTCATAAAGTTGAGAGGTCTTTTCAATCAAAAACAGAAAGTATAATCACGGCAAATAAATGCTCTATGAGGTTTAAAACTTCATCCAGGCATCTTATTTTCCAAAAGTAAAGTGTATCATGAATATTATAGAATTTATATCTCAGCCCTGGCCATGGTACGTGGCAGGCCCATTGATCGGACTTACTGTTCCCATTCTCTTAATCATTGGCAATAAATCCTTTGGAATAAGTTCAAACCTGCGACATATCTGCGCAGCCTGCGTTCCTGCAAAAGTTCCCTTCTTTCAGTATAACTGGAAGAAAGAAGCCTGGAACCTGTTCTTTGTTGCTGGCATTGTTATCGGAGGATTCATTGCAGCTACATTCCTGACTAATTCTGAGCCGGTTATAGTTAACCAGAAACTTGCTGCAGATCTCGCTGCATATGGCATTACAAATTATCAAAACATAGTGCCTGAAGATTTATTCAACTGGACTGCCTTATTCACACTAAGGGGATTTTTGCTAATGGTCGTAGGTGGGTTCCTCGTAGGTTTTGGAACAAGATATGCAGGAGGCTGTACCAGCGGCCATTCCATCATGGGCTTGTCAACTCTGCAATGGCCTTCGCTTATAGCAACATGTTGTTTTATGGCAGGAGGCTTTATTATGGCGAATCTTATTCTCCCACTTATTCTTTCTCTTTAAAAAATTTAACTAACATGACACATCAGGAAATATATCGATCAGCCCCTTGGTGGCATTATATCAAGTACGGAATAGTTGGAATAGCCTTCGGAATTGTCTTTACAAAAGCGGAAATCATAAGCTGGTTCCGTATTCAGGAAATGTTCAGGTTGGAGTCCTTCCATATGTATGGGGTAATTGGAAGTGCTGTTGCAACAGGATTAATCTCAGTGTTGTTAATCAAAAAATTCAATATCAAAACTATTAATGGAGAAGAGGTAAAATTTCACCCTAAAAACTTCAATAAGGGACAGGTGTATGGAGGGTTGTTGTTTGGGTTTGGGTGGGCTATGACAGGGGCTTGTCCCGGACCACTATTTGCTCAGATAGGAATAGGAGCGACTGTCATTATAATTTCATTATTAAGCGCAATAGCCGGTACATGGGTTTATGGCTATTTCAGGGAAAAACATCCTCATTAAAACCGAAATCCATCATAACCACATCAAAAATATTAGGATTAGAGGTTTAATTCCCATCATAAAATAATGAGTACATTAGTTTATAATAAGTCTCATTGTTTTAGTTTTATCACTTTTCTCATTAATCAGTAATCAAAAGAATCAAGAGCTGTGAGGAAATTTGTTAAAATTTTCTCACAGCCCAATCTTATAAGTCTACGAGAACTAACGCATTAATTCTGTAAATTAATTTAATGCTCATTCCCTGCTAATAATAATTCGCCACATCCTGCAAACAAATTTCAGTTTTTTCAATCTGAGTATATGAAAACTTTATTTTGAAACCGAAATCAAAAAATTGAGGCTGGGAGAAAAGAAATTTTCGGAAGAAAATGAAGAAGTCATAAACAATCTTTTTTCTGGCCAGTTAAGGCCGTATTGAAACACATGAAATATGGGTTTAATGCAAGAAAATGAAGAGCAAACGGAATGGATATATACAGGGATACCTGACTATTCCGGTAATTTCTTCAAAGATATGGTGAACATTGGCGCAAGCATCGAGACAGGATTAATTTACCTGAAAAAAATTGTGTTAAAGAATTTCTAAAATAAATTTTAAAACTAAAACCTCTTGAAAAAAGTCAACATTGTAAAGGCAGGTATTGAAAATTGCGCGAAAAATAAACTTGGCATAACCACTCTATCAGGATTGGCCAACATCTATGAAAAAAAAGCTCATCTTGTCAGAGAGCTTTCAAATATTGAAGTATTGGGAACAGGCTTAAGCGCCTGGACGTCTCTTTACTTTTTTATCCTGTTTGTCCTGCACCACTTTAAACTTTTTGTTTACAACAACTCGTCTTCCATTACGGATTTCTTCCACTTGTTTGTAAATAAATTTGTCTCCTGTACCGGTACTCATTTTCCACCTGAGATAGTAGACAACCAAAGCTACAAGAGCAAGCGCAAAGAACGACCCGATTGCAATAGTCTCATATTTACGTTCACCCTCGGCATAAGAATTTAAGGGAGAAACAATAAATAAGACAAGTAAATAAGGGAGAAGTTTAAAATTGTTCATTTCTTGTATTTTTTATAGTGTGTTTTTGTATTTGTAAAAGTATTAATTCGTTGTTAATGAATATTATGTGTATTGGTAAATGTACTAAATGATAAAAAATATTACAAGTATTTGACATAAAAAAAACTAAAGAAAAAAATACCTGTTTTCCTATCGTAGCCAACATGATAGCGGCAATCTTCTGAACTAAGCAATAAGTTCCCTTATGAAGGGGTGTGCACATTCAGTCAGAAAAACCGTTGTCTTAAGGGAGTATAATTATGAGAAAAGGTATTTTACTGCTGACCATTGTCTTTTGCATGACGATGACAGCCAATGCACAACACGAGATAACCGCGCTAAACCTTACTATTCAAAATCCGAAGGATGTATATTCTGTAGCTCAGGCTGGTAAAGGGCTTGCATTTTTGTTTAAAACTAACAAACAATATCAAACCATTATACTTTCTGATGATTTTAATGAGCAGAGGAAAACTCTTTATAAAAGAAGTGCCGATGAAAAGAAAGAAGAAATACTAGGTGGCCTCATCGATTCACTTTATGTAGTATTTTATTTTCATCATCCAAAGTCAAATATATTATCTCAACTGAAGGTTAACAGAATCACAGGAGAGCAGTCTTATGAGAAGTTCTTTGTTCTTCAGCCCAAAGAACAGGTTCTCAAAGGCTTTAACATGGATGGTAAATTCTATATACTAACTGTAATGCAATACAAGAATGATGTGAATGTTTATACAATTTCCCCTCATATAGCAACTTTGCAAGCAGATATGTACAATATGCAATTTCCAACATTTTACGGAAGGCTTAGCAGGAAAAGCGATGGCTCTGAAGAAGCAAAACCTATAGTAATCGATGACATCAATCCTGAGGCTGTCAATACGATCAGGTCTGTCCATTCAGATAAAAAACTCTATCACTCCAACGGAAAAATCTTCTTCACCTTTGATGATGCAGACAGAACTCATCTTATTGAAATAGATACCTATAAAAAAACTTCTGTATACAAAAAGCTAAACTTCACTCTCGAAAGGACAGCGAACGCCTCAAGGCAACAAGGCAATAGCTTCATTAGTGACAATACACTATTCAGAATAAGCATGAATCCTGATCAGATGAACCTGACCGTGCTTAACCTTGACACTATGAGTATGCTGGCTACATACAATATTTTCCCTGAGGAAAATGAAGTGAACATCGCTAACTCACCAATGGTGCAGCAAGGTATTATTGTGGGATTTGACAATAACGATGAAAAAATAATCAGGAAACCTTCGCAGTTCTTCAAAAAAGCTCTAGGCGGTGATATTGCTATCGTGGTAAATAAGACAGATAAAAATAAGCTGGCATTACAAATAGGTTCCTATGAAGAATTTACTGTATACAAAGGAGCTGGTACAGGAGCACCTATAAGCTCCGGATCATCCTTCAGCCCTTATTCTACCGCTTCTCTTGGTTATGGCTATCCAGCATTCGGATACTCTTCCTACTTTCCAAATAGCGGTCCGACTATGACAAGAATAAATCTGGTGCATTTTGAAAGTTTGTTTGATAATAGCTATATGCACATTGAAGGTAATGTGCCAAAGAGTGCCATGCAGAAGATTACTGATTTTAAAGAAGATAAATTTGGCCCTGCAGGACCGGAAGTCAACAATACAACAGCATACAAACAAAATGTTATTTTAGGGTACCTGAATAAAAGGACAAATAAGTTCCAGTTACTTGAGTTTAAGAAATAAGGTCATTGTTTTTATAATAGCAAAAGGCTGCCTCTTTGGTGGGGGCAGCCTTTTTTAGTAACGAGTGAACAGCTAATATTAAAACTCTTTCCTGATTTGCTCAGCATGTGCGTCTGGAATTACATCATCAATGATTTCACTTATAAAACCCTTCTCATCAATAATAAAAGTAACCCTGGAAGTTCCCATGAATTTTTCACCTCCTCTTTCCTTTTCAATCCATGTGTCATATTTTTCATGAATAGATTTGTCTACATCTGCAATAAGAGTGAAGGGTAGGGCATGCTGATTTTTAAAAACTTTATGAGAAGCTTCGTCATCTGAGCTCACTCCTAATATGGTGTAACCATCTTTTTGAAGAAGCTCATAATTATCTCTCAGGTTACAAGCTTCCTTTGTACATCCTGGAGTATTATCTTTTGGGTAAAAATAAAGAATCACCTTTTTTCCCTTGAATGAACTAAGTGTGACAATTTTTCCATCCTGATCTTTACCTGCAAAATCCGGCGCTGCATCCCCGACTTTAAGCTTTGCAGGCCTGCTGCAAGACAGGAGAAATAAGGCTAAGATGATTGACTTAATAAATCTTTTCATTACGATATAATCTGACTGTTCTCACAAAATTAACGCAGATATATCAAACCAAAAAATCATACCACTTTGGCATTCAAATTACCTGATAAAAACAACATCTTCATGAATTCTACTTTTGTATTCATCAAGCGTTGTTGAAGGAAATATTTCAATAAAATCTATTTGACCATGGGTAACAGATACAGCAAAACCAATCTCAGGATATACATATAAGTTACTCGTTTTGCCTGCCCGGGACGAGAGGCGATGACCCTCACCATAGTCTGAAATTATCTTCTTGAAAGACATATCACTTATTAAATGGCTATCATCATTTATATATATCATTACCAGCTTATCTCCTTCGAAATAAAAATATGCGGGAATTGCATCAGGTTTATGAATTCTTGACAAGCCCTGCAACTTGATATAGCTTACCTCATTATCTATTTCACTATCCTTTATCCCGAATTCCTTTACTAATGAAGGATAATCATATTTTCTGTATTTCAGCAATTCTTCCATTCTAGAATATTTATAATCAGATTCAAATAGTAAATTAATAGTTATCAGGGATAGTAACGTAAAGCTGAATAAGAGGTTCATCTGGTAAATGATTATAGTCGCACTTATGGTATTACAATTTTTTCAACTGTTCTTGCAGATTCTGTTTCAATGCTAAGGAAATAAATTCCTGAAGCTAAGGCTGAGAGATCATAAGCCCATTTACCAGCAATACCTTCAGACATTTTGTTATCAAGAGGAATATAAGTACCCGTTATAGCCACTAAACAGACACGAATATAATCATGAGATTGATCTTGAAAAATTATATTGAGGTTACCTGTGCATGGATTAGGGAAAACTAATATATCAGCCTCTTCTTCCGTTGCTACAATTGAAGAAATTTCTTGCTTTCCTTCATCATCATGTTCCACAACTCTGTAGTAGAAAAGCCCTGGTATTTCCTTTGTATCTTCAAATATATAATTAGCAATAGATCTTGAATTGCCCTTTGCTTTTACTTTACCGATAGAATCAAAGTTTACTCCATCAGAAGATCTTTGCACTTCAAAGTAGTTACTGGCCCTTTCAGATAATGTACTCCATCTCAGTTCAATTGCTGCATTTTTTTTAATTGCTCTTATATCAAGGAAATAAGCAGCAAGGGCACAGCTTTCTACAAATCTGATATCATCAATTCCAAAATCATTTCCCCCTGCTGTGGTGTTTTGATCTAGTATTGTGATAGGAGCAGTTGTTGCATTACCTGAATTCCACATAATGTCAAAATTTTCCCAGGTATTTACAGAAGAAGGAGCATAAAAAATACTGCCCAGAATATCTGAGTTTATGGAAAACTGTAGTTGTGCCACCTCTCCTAAAGATAAGCTGCTTACCCATGCGGAAAAATTATATTCAGTAAGAGGAACAACGTTTATAGTCTGAGTCCACACTTTAGTTTCCGGAGTGCCAGCTCCATTTACTATTAAAAAGTTTCCGTTTTCGCTTGTATGATCTGCTCCTGAAAAATCAGGATGATATTTTTCTACATCTGGAGCAACGGTATATGTTTCTTCTGCATAAAGACAATTTTCACTATCACAGAATTGATATGATGAAGAAAAACCAGTATTGCCAGAAGAAAAATCACTGTTAACAACAAGGTTATTAGAATGGCATTGTGCAAAAGCTCTGCAATGAAAGCAAAAGGAAGCCATTATAATAATTATAAATTCAGCGCGGTAAACTGATTTCATAAAAATTACAATTTATTTATGCTAAATGTAGTGAAAAAATTGAGAGGCTAAAAAGCTAACTTATAGAAGTTCAATGTGGCAACAAGTATTTATAAATTCTGTTGTTCTTGTTTGGGAGATTAGATGAATAAATCTATAATTTAAGATAATTAATCTCAGAAAATTTTTAATGGAAACACAGACCTATATTATGATTAATTCATAACTCTAAATAGAAGATTTCTTATGTGTACGCTAATATTAAAATCAGTTTCTATATCCCTATCTTAATATCCGTTTTTTTACATATCCTTTATAAAGTAAATGAATTACAAATCTTAATATCTTTTTAATTTTTATAAATGGACATTATAGCTATTTTGTGGTAAATTTTCCTTTACACAGATGCGAACGCTTGCACAGTTTTAGATCGAGCCGGATGCTATGCTTTTTAAGTATTAGGAATTTGATAGATTATAATCTTTAATAACAAAAATGGTCAATGCTGGTTTCAAGCCTTCTTGGTTGGACCTATCTTTAAAAGGCGTCCGCTTAATAATCCATAAGTTGCCTAAGTCCTAAAGGTATTAGGCAATGGAATTTCAATGATGATATTTTTTTCTAATAAGAAAGATTGTTCTTCTCCTGGAAGAGGTAATACTATTAAAAATCTCCGATTAGCTAATAAAATATTTTTTTTAAAAATTCTAATGATATTCTAATCTCGGCCTTATGGCATCTTAATGTCGCGGTAATATTTTTACTTACCCACAAAATATTGTGGTATTAATTTAATGCTGTATAAAAGTTAAGATATGAAGACATTAACCAAAGAAATGCAAGCTGCTATAACGCCTCAACAGGCTTTTCAACTGTTGAAAAATGGGAATGATCGATTCATTAATAATCTGAAGGCAAATCGTAACTTACTACAACAGGTAAATGAGACTTCTGACGGGCAACATCCTTTTGCAGTAATTCTGAGTTGCATTGATTCGCGCACTTCTGCCGAATTAATATTTGATCAGGGACTTGGAGACATCTTCAGTATCCGTATTGCCGGAAATATCTTGAACGATGATATCGTGGGTAGCATGGAGTTCGCTTGTAAATTGGCAGGTGCAAAGATTATAGTTGTATTGGGCCATTCAAAGTGTGGAGCTATCAAAGGTGCTTGTGATCATGCGAAGCTAGGGAGCCTCACAACATTATTAGATAAAATAAAACCAGCTATTGACTCTGAGGATACGATTAAAGAAAACCGTAATTCTTCCAATTCTGAATTTGTCGAGAAGGTGGCTGATCTTAATGTAAAGCTTACTGTAAATGCTATTAAAGAAAGAAGTCCGATTCTTAAAGAAATGATCCAAAATGGTTTAGTTAGTTTGGTTGGTGGTATGTATGATGTTGGATCAGGATTAGTGACCTTTTACGATGAAACTTTGGAGGTAACTGAAAGAGTTATAGCTGAAGAAAGTTTTACAAAATAATCCCCAGTTTTTATAACCTGGCTTGAGGCACGCAAGCCAGGGTTTCTTCACTCATTTGAGGACTTGCATCACCAAAGACTTTTTAAGCACCATCAATAATTTTTAATTGTTATGTTTAAGGTAGATTGCGATTTTTTGTGAAATAATCCTTGTTAATGTTTAAAGTATACTTTGAAAGTAGAACCTTTGCCTACTTCACTTTCGACTTCTATTTTGCCTCCTGCATCATCTATAATTCTTTTAATGATATACAAACCGATACCTGCTCCTTCTGTTTCTGTATTAAATCTTTTAAACATCTTAAATAACTTAGCATGCTTAAGGTCTATTCCAATCCCATTATCTGTGAAAGATAGAATAGCATAATGATCTTTCTTATAACATTTAATTATTACTTCAGGCCTTCTCTCTGATCGGTATTTTATAGCATTGCTTAACAGGTTCATCACAATGCTTCTCAAATCTTTCTTTGAAAATTCAATGGTAGGACAATCATCTAAGTTTAACCTTATCTGCGCATTACTTTTTTTAATTTGATCAAAGAGGAGTACCTGCACATCTCCAATTATCTCACTTAAGTTCTGAGGAGCAATATCATCTTTTTCCATTCTTTGGATCTTGGAAATTTCAGTCAGATCCATAATTGTGTTTTTTAGTTTGGAAATGGATGTCTTGATCATTTCAATAAGAGAGATAACTTCTTTTTTTCTAAATGTTGGATCAGAAGTAACATCATCAAGCATCGTTGTCAATCCTTCAATATTTGCTATAGGAGCTTTTAGATCATGTGATGCAGTATAGATAAAATTATCAAGATCAGTGTTTATTTTCAGAAGGGAGTCATTTTTTTCATTCAAATCTTTTGTGCGAGCTTCTACTTTCTTTTCAAGTTCTATATTCAGTTTATGCAACATATCTTCCGTTTCCATCAACTCTTCAGTGGTTTTTTGAAGCTCCAGATTAGACTGATTTAACTTAGAGATATTTCTTTTTTGATCTGTTATGTCGTAAGATACACCTAAGTATCCTTTAAAATTTTTATCGATATCATAAAAGGGACGTGCTAAACTTAGAATCCATCTATATTGTCCATCATATCTTTTAACCCTTAATTCAATTTCGAATGCACTTTTATTCTTTGAAGCATTTTCAAAAGCAATCATTAACCGTTCATAATCTTCTTTTGGTATAGAGGTAGACCAATCCTTTTTTAATTCATCTTCCAGACAGCTTCCTGAAAACTTTAACCATGTTTTGTTGTAATATTCAGGTAATCCGTCTTCATTTGTTCTCCAGATTAATGCAGGAAAATCTTCTAAGATAGTTAAGTAGAAATCTCTTGATTGCTTTAATCTTTCTTCTGTTTGTTTCTTTTCGAGAAATGTACCTAATTGGATTGCAAGAGATGTTACAATTCTAGTGAAAATGATATCCTCTTCTTTCGATTCGCTAAAGTAAAACATCAGAGATGCAAAAACTTCACCCTCATGTGTTACAATTGGTACCCCTAAGACACTCTTTATACCTACCTGTGTTGCAATATCTTTTCTTTTAAAATCACTGTCGTAAGCTGTTATGTCAGGATTCCATACTGTTTTATTCAGGAATACACTTCCTGTCATTCCTTCTCCAACTCTAAATGTAACCTGTTTACTGGCTTCTAAAAAAGGTAAAAATTTTTCTTCTCTCATATACCATACCGGGGCATATTCAATCATGTGTTTTCCTCTGTTTAAAACCCATGCTTCTCCACAATCCCATCCCGCTTCTTGGCAGATAAATTTAATTGTCAGACTTAGTGCATTATTAAAAGTATCAGCTTTACTTATCGCTGTAGAAATGGTTTGAAGAATTCCCATTTCCTTCAATATTTTATGCTTTTTAGAAGCATCTCTGATTATTCCCGCAAAAAAATATTTTCCTCCTTCTTTCCAGGCAGATAGGGATAGTTCGATAGGAAATTCAATTTGATTTTTATGTAAAGCAGATATTTCAAATGTCTTCCCTATCAATGTGGTTTGACCGCTAGTGATGAATCTTTTTATTCCTTTTAAATGAGCTTTACGATGTCTTTGTGGCATAAGAATAGTTAAGCTCTCCCCAATCATTTCTTCTTGCTGGTATCCAAATAATTCAAAAGCCTTCTTGTTACAATACAATATTGTTGAATTCTCATCGGCTACAAAGATGGAATCTGTAGCAGATTCAGTGACTGCTTTAAAACTGTTTTCTGACAATTTAATCCGAGGCTCCTTGCTTTTCATGCGGTTCGATAGAAATGCCACTGATAAATTATTTTCGATGTTTAACTAAACATTTTTTCTCTTTTAAATCAATCCGAAAATGAATGGCTATTTATATCTTTATTATATTTAAATAAAAAAATTACTTTAATTGTTTTGAGCAATGCTAACGCTTTGCAACTTCTACTGTTTGATTTTGTGTGACCAATAAAAAAAGCCTCCTTAGAAAAGAGGCTTTGTCATAAATATCCATTGTTTATCGATTTAACTCCTTGTCGATTTTAAAAACAACTAACCGTTATTATTGATCAATGAGTATAGAAAATCTGTTGAAGCTGGGAGGCTTATTTATGTATAGTTTTTTGGGTATGTTAAAATTGATAAGCATAAATTGTTATGGAAACTATTTTTGCAAAGCTTCCCTCACTTTAGGTGCTATTTGAGTTCCGAAAATTTCAATTGATTTCATAAGTGATGCATGTGATGGTCCCCCGACATCCATATGAGCTGAGAATCTGGTGAGCCCGAATAGTTCGTTCATCTCAAGGATCTTATCAATAGCTTCATTGGCATCGCCAATAATAAGATGACCATTTTGGCCACGGCCATAATCATATTGGCTGCGTGAGAATGGCTGCCAGCCGCGTGTCCGACCGATACGGTTCATCTGGTCCGAATAAACAGGAAAGTATTCATCTGCTATTTTCTTACTATCTTCTCCGAAGAAACAATGCATGTGTACGCCTACCTGAAATTTGGACATATCATGATTGAAATGCTGATACACATCCTGATAATATTGGAACAAAGGCTGGAACTGTGCAGGATTGCCTCCGATGATAGCAAAGATTACCGGCAAGCCGACCTTCCCGGCTCGCAGAACTGATTCCGGAGTTCCTCCAACTGCTACCCATATTTTTAGCTGATCGTTCACTGCTCTTGGCAATATTTCCTGGTTGTTTAATGATGCTCTGTATTTTCCTTTCCAGGATATCGGGTTCTGTTGGTTTATTTTCAGCAAAAGGTCCAGCTTTTCTTCAAACAAGCCATTATAATCTTTGAGGTCATATCCATAGATAGGGAATGATTCTATAAAGCTTCCTCTTCCGGTAATGATTTCTGCCCGTCCCTTGCTTATCTGGTCGATCGTTGCAAAGCTTTGATAGATTCTCACCGGATCTGAAGAGCTTAGCACTGTCACAGCGCTTCCTAACTTAATTTTTTTGGTAACAGTGGAAGCTGCAGCAAGCACGATTTCAGGTACAGATACTGCATAATCAGGGCGATGATGTTCACCGATGCCAAAAAAGTCGAGACCTACTTCATCCATCAGTTTTATTTCTTCGATCAGTTCACGCAAACGCTCTCCTGCAGGAAGAGGTTGTCCATTCTGATCATAATGATTATCGCCAAACATTCCTATGCCGAGTTCCATAAATCTCTCTTTTTCTTGTAAAGATAAGAAAAGAACAACTTAGAGATGGAACATGTTTGTGAGTTAGTTTTATATTTATATATTCATTAGTAGGTGTATTTGATTATCAGTTATTAAGTGAGGAAATGTTTATGGTTTAAATTCGGTCATCTCACTCGTTTTCCATCCTAATCTGTGTGAAATTACAAATAGGGTCTCTCCCTTTTTTAACTCAAATGGCTTAGTATAGATTTTCCATTGATCAGATGCTTTTGTTTTATAACCTATAGAAGCCCCGCTGGTCTTAGTCGATAGTGTAACTTTATTTTTAATCACACTTATTTGCGGTTTTTCAGCTTGAGGTTGTTTCAGATTTGGCCAGAAAGATTTGGCTATATCTGTTTCTGGTGTAAAACCAAGATCTCCTGTTTCCCTTATCCACTGATCAAGAGCAGCCCTTAGTTCAGTAAGCTTGCTTTGGTTTTCGGGGTGATCAGCAATATTATTTATTTCATAAGGATCATCCTGGGTATCATAAAGTTCTTCTGCAGGTTTTGTCTTTCTCATAAGTACTGCCTGAATTGTGTTCAGTTTTCCAAGGCTATCCAACCTGTATAGTTCCTTAACCCCTTCCTGCGACTTGCGATAACTGAGGTTGAGAAACTGAGGTTTCTGCGGCTGGTAATTACGGATATACTTATACCTCCCGTCACTTGAGGCTCTGAGCATATCTATTGACTCATCAAATCTATCAGCTGAGAAGAATACATACTTTCGCTTATTATTTTCATTAACTGCAAATATATTTCTTCCATGGATCTGAGAAGGTTCCTGAATATTATAAAAGTTTAAAATGGTTGGTCCAAGATCCATCAGGTAAACGAGATCATTATTTACTGTTCCTGCAAATCGCTTGTCTGGAAAGCGGATTAGCAGGGGGACACTTACTCCTGAGTTATGCAAGCTTCTTTTGCTACGAGGAAGGCCATTGCCATGATCTCCAGAGAGTATGATAATTGTATTCTTCATCAATCCGTTTTTCTCAAGTGTATCCAGTATTTTACCAATAATGCCGTCGCAGTATTTAAGGTTATTATACTGGGTTGCCCAATCCATTTTATTAGTCACAGTTTGTGGTAGGTATGGAGGAACAATTACTTTGGAAGTATCTACTGAAAGAGGGAGGTTTTGTCTGCACCACCCCCAGATCTGTGATTCATGAGTTTCCCAGAAGTTGATTTGTTTGAAGAATGGTTTGTCTTTCGGGAAACGGTACCTGTCGGTTGAATCATTTGCCGGATATACATCCCAGGTTAAAGGCGAAGGAGCAAACTGATAATCTGTCTTCTTGCTTGAAACAGTATAAATCCCATTTTCTCTTAATATATCCGGAAAACATCTGACATAATCAGGTGGCACCACCTCATAATTCGGAACATCTGAGTATTTGTTCTGCGCTTGTATACGCATATTATGCGAGCCTATGGAAGTCGGATACATGCCAGTGATAATACTTGATCTGGTGGGAGCGCAGACAGGTACAGTTGTATAGGCTTTTTTAAAGACTATACCTTCACTGGCTATGCGGTCAATATTAGGAGTAAAGATTGTACTGTCTCCATAAGGAGAAAAGATAGGGCTTAGATCTTCAAAGTCCAGCCACAGGACATTTGTTGAGGTTTGAGAGAAAGAAGGATGTACTATATACAGAAAAAGTATTTTGAACAGAATTGTTCTGATTGTGATCTTCATTTACTATGATTTTTTATTCTTTATTAATGCAAAATGTTTTTTGACAGTTTTATGGGCGGGCTTTCAGGCAGTGAGTATCAGATATTTCAGACTGGCATGAAAGCAATGGTTTCCAGTGTCAGTTTACCAGTTTCAAAAGAACAAAAAATTTGGCATTGGATAAAGGTTTTTAGTGAAATGCCGGGATGAATACCAGTAAAGATAACTTCAGTTGTAGTAATAAAAAGTCCTTTTGAAGGAAGCGGGTATTTTCAACTTCTTATCGCAAGTTAGTTATGATGAAAATGAATATTTATAGTTTGGAAAAACTTAAGTTTTGAAACTTCACTCAGGTCAGAAGTGATTAAAGCGCCTGACTCTTTTATCTGATTCTGGATATCGAGTTTTAATTCTTCTAATACAGAAGTAATATCTATCTCCTCTATATCTTGATGGATATTTTTCTGAATTTTTCCTATATCCGTAAGTTCTTTGATGGTCCTCTGAAAACGTTCTATAGATCCTTTTATAAGTTGAACTATATTTTGTATTTCTTCATCTCCTACAAGCTTTTGATGAAGTGAGACATCAAGCATTTCGAGTAGCCGTTTATGCCGGGACCGGTGCTTTTAGGTCATGAGAAGCTGTATATACAAAATTATCCAGGTCCTGATTTATTCTATTGAGCTCAGCATTATTCAGGCTAAGTTGTTCATTCATCTTTTCTATATCTTCTTTAACTTTGGCAAGATAATCAAGGGTAAGTTTTTGATCATGAATTTCAGTAGCGGTACCAAACCACTTTACAATCTTGTCGTTTGGACCTTTCATGGGCAAAGCTCTTGAGAGATGCCATCTGTATTCCCCATCTCTTCTTAGGAGCCTGTATTCTAATTCATATGGCTCTCCGGTCAGAAGGGAGTCTCTCCATTTTTTTAGTGTTTTAATGTAATCATGTGGGTGCAAGATCGCAAGCCATCCCCCTCCTTTGCTATGCTCAAAGTCCATTCCGGCATAGTCAAATCCGTGTTTATTGATATAGTCTATCGATCCTTTTGTATTGGCAGTCCAAACAATTTGGGGAATGGAATCTGCATGGAATTTATATCTCTCTTCGCTTAACTTAGCCTTCTTTTCTGCTTTCGTACGTTCTTTTATTTGTTTTCTTAGTTCTTTGTTTCCTTTTTCCAGTTCTGAAGTTCTTTCTTTTACACTGGACTCCAGCTCTTCATTGAACTTTTTGATTTTGTCCGTTGCAATTTTTCTATTTGTTATATCTACAGAAATTCCCACCAGGTATTTGGGTTTGCCACTATCAATTGCCACAGGGATTTTTTGAGTATGAAGCCATTTCAAGCCATCTTTTGTTTTAATTGGTTCTTCCGGAATATTTACTGGTATTCTGTTGTCAATTACAGACCTGTCTTGGGAGGTGAAAAAATCAGCCTGTTCTTTAGGGAAAAAATCATAATCATTTTTACCAAGTAACTGGTCTTTGCTATAGCCGAGGAAAACCTCTCCTGCTTTGTTGAGTGCGGTAAAACGTAATTCCTCAGCTTCTTTTATAAATACCATTGCGGGCAAATTTTCCAGCACGGTTTCCAGAAATATTTTGGAATTCTGCCTGCTGCTTCTAAACTTAAAAAGAACGTTTCTGAACCATTTTCTTAATGACTGCATATTCTACATCTATAAAATCATTTTATTCCCCTAACACATTCAGGACAAATTTATTCATGCATATGTTACCACGATGCTCTTACCTTGGATTTAAATGTATTACCCTGGGTTTAAGATTTTTCTAATTTAAAGATGATGGTTATCAGTTTTAATAAGAGGCGGCAATGCATATATTTGTAAAAGCTTGATCACAAATAATCTATATGAATGAGTCGATTCTAACAGCAAAGCAACGAGAGCTTATTGAGAAATTGGGAGTGGCCCATGAAAAATCGGGAATGCAACCTGCACCCGGCAGAATACTAGGTCTTTTACTTGTTTCAGACAAAACAGAACTGACATTCGAAGAAATTCAGAACAGTTTAAAAATCAGCAAAAGTTCTACAAGTGCTTCCCTGAATCTTCTGATTTCTCTGAACAGAATTGAATACATCACCTACCCCGGTGTGAGAAAAAGATATTTCCGTTTGAAAATCTTTAACTGGAAAGAGGATATGAAAAAGAAGATGGAAGAAATTTCCGAGATGAGTGCTCTGTTCAAGGAAGTTATGAAACAGAGATCCAGATCCACAAAAGAATTTAATCAATCCTTATACGAAATCGTTGATTTTTTCGATTTTTTCAATGATGAAGTTCCGGCAATTTTTAAAAAATGGGAGCAGAAACATAAAAAAAATAAAGAAGTGAAATGAAGTTCTTTATTTTAGTTAATTTAGTTCAGAATTTCCAGAACCAAACTTAACTAAAGTTTTAACTCTCTGGGGGTCATCATAGCAATAGAGGAAATAAGGTTACATGATTTTGGGTAAAGTTTACAGTTTAAGTCTCTCGGCATTTAAAGGCAGACTTTTATTATCGGCATTAGTTTTTTTAGTTTCAGTTAAAAGCTATTCACAGACTAAGCACACTATCAGTGGGATAGTTAAAGACAATGCGACAGGCGATGTTTTAATAGGTGCGACGGTATCTGTAAAGGAAGCAGCTACAGGAACTGTGGCAAATGAAATGGGCTATTATTCCTTATCTCTTCCAGAAGGTTCATACACTTTGATGGTTAATTTTTTTGGCTATAAACCTAAAGAAATAAAGGTCGACCTCAAGAGAGATGTAACAATAAATGTATCAATGTCTGAAGATGTTGATGAGCTTAAGGAGATAATTGTTACTACTGAAAAGAAAAACGATAACATTACTAAAGCAGAAATTGGGGTTGAAAAGCTTGAAGTAAAAGAGATTAATAAAATTCCTGTGTTGTTGGGAGAAAAAGATATTATTAAATCCATACAGCTTATTCCGGGTGTTAAATCCGGGGAAGGTACTTCCGGATTTTATGTACGGGGTGGTGGCGTAGATCAGAACCTTGTATTGTTGGATGAGGCTCCCATTTATAATGCATCACATTTGCTTGGATTTTTCTCAGTATTTAATTCTGATGCTATAAACGATCTCACAATTTATAAAGGAGGAATCCCTGCTCAGTTTGGAGGACGATTGTCTTCTGTATTGGATATAAGATCCAATGAAGGTAATTACAAAAAGCTAAGCGCAAACGGAGGTATAGGTCTTATATCTTCCAGATTAAATATAGAAGCTCCGATTATTAAGGACAAGGCATCGATCATGCTTGCAGGCAGAAGGTCCTATGCTGACTTATTCCTGAAGCTTTCTCCTGAAGAGGGTCTTAAAAATTCAAAACTTTATTTTTATGATTTGAATGGCAAACTAACTTTTCGGCTTGGAGAGAAAGACAGAGTTTTTATAAGCGGATATTTTGGAAGAGATGTTTTGGGATATAAAAAGTTATTCAATTTTGACTGGGGTAATTCAGCAGCTACTGTGAAGTGGATGCATACATTCAATGATAAATGGTATTCTAGTACATCGTTAATTCATTCAGATTATAGATACAGAATAAAACTTGACTTTAGCGGAACTTCCTTATTCATTATCTCCAAAATCAATAATAAGCAGCTAAAACAGGATTTTCAATATGTCCCTAGTGCCAGAAGCAAATTTAACTTTGGAGTGATTACTTCTTACCTTAAAGTTGTGCCGGGTATCGTAACGACTAAGGCTGATAATACCGAAAATGAAGAGACGCTGAGCAATAAAGTAGGATGGGAAAATGCAGCTTATATTTCGCACGATTTTAAGTATTCAGAAAAGTTGAACTTTGTTTATGGGCTACGCTTAACGTCTTTCTCTGTGCTTGGTCCAGGTGATTTTCTGGATATAGATAAAAATGGGAATACGCTGGATACCTTATCATATACAAGCGGGAAGATTGTCAAAACTTATGTAAATCTTGAGCCGAGATTTGCTGCAAGTTATATATTCAACGAAAGGTCTTCAGTTAAGGCGGCCTATTGCAGAACTACTCAGAATGTTCATTTACTAAGCAATAGCACTTCCGGAAGTCCTACAGACCAATGGATCCCTACAAGTAAATATGTGAAGCCCGAGATAGGCGATCAGGTATCTGTAGGTTATTTCAGGAATTTCGATGAGAACAAATATCAGTTTTCTGCTGAGGCATATTACAAAGACATGAAAAACCAGGTAGACTTTAAAAACAATGCTCAACTTGGTCTGAATAATAATGTCGAGAATCAAATACTTATAGGTAAAGGCAGAGCTTATGGCATTGAGTTCTTTTTAAAAAAGAAGTATGGAAAATTTAATGGATGGATCGGATATACAATTTCAAAAACAGAAAGAAAATTTGATCTTATAAATGAAGGGGCCTATTTTCCTGCCAAGCAGGACAGGCGTCATGATATTTCTGTTGTAGGTATATACGAATTATCTCCCAAATGGACTTTATCAGGTTCATGGGTTTATTATACTGGTAATGCGATTACATTTCCAAGCGGTAAATATTATGCAGATAACAGAGTGCTCTTTTATTATGGAGATAGAAACCAGGACAGAATGCCGGATTATCACCGTCTGGATATCGGAGCCACATGGATCAGGAAAAAAACGGAGAAGTTTGAATCCAGCTGGACGTTTTCTATCTACAATCTTTATGGGAGAGCCAATCCTTATATGATTTATTTCAGGCAGAATGAAACAGATGCATCTAAAACGGAAGCAGTCAAAGTAACACTCTTCAGAATGGTACCATCATTTACTTATAATTTTAAATTCTGATAAATATATGGAAATGAAAAATAGTCAGTTTGCATATATTGCTTTTATTTCAGCGATATCTTTTATTTTATCTTCATGTGAAAAGGTCATAGACCTAAAGCTCAGGGATTCGGACGCGGGCATAGTGATAGAAGCTGCGGTAACAGACCAACCAGGACCATACAAGGTTAAGATTACCAGAAAAGTTAATTTTGATGAACCAAATGTTTTTCCTGCAGTAAATGGTGCTAATGTTGTTATCTCTGACAATATGGGTAACATAGATACGTTAAGTCAGGTTGGGCCTGGTCTTTACGAAACCAATTCAATTGTTGGTGTGCCTGGCAATACATATACACTTAGCGTTGTTGACCAGGGAAAAACTTATACTGGACAATCTGTAATGCCACAGCCTGTAGCAATAGATAGTATATCTATTGACTATTTTCTCTTTGGAGGCCCGGATACGGCAAAATATGTAAAAATAGATTTCAGAGATCCTGAAGGAATAAAAAACTATTACAGGGTTCTTGAAGTGTTCAATGGTGATACACTTGATGGAATACACGTTTTGAACGATGATTATCGTGACGGACAAAGATTTACACAGCCTATCTTTGAAGGTGGAGAAGGGGGAAATTTGCAGACATTCAAATCAGGTGATGTTGTTACGTTACTTCTTTTGTCTATTGATGAAAGTACCTATAAATATCTAAGAGGAGTTGATGCAATTGCTGATGGTGGTCCTTCCAGAACTCCGTCCAATCCTCCTACAAACCTTTCCAGACCTGCATTGGGTTATTTCAGCGCTCATTCAGTCACTACCAGGACAATTATCGTGAAGTAATTATTATTTATGTTTCTAATTAGGGAAATCAGGGATGCACCCGGTTTCCCTTTTTGGTGTGGAAGGGTATTAAATAATGAATTAACTTTTGCCAACTATTTTTTAGTTTAATCGTAGCCATGTTACGAGTTAATCAAGGAAAGAAATTATTCCTTGCATGAAGCTGTAATTGAATTTTTAATCTGATGTATATATCCAGCATCAGCCTTCCGTTTTCTTTTAGTAAAAGGTTTGATAATCAGAATGCACATTATTCCTGGTAAATATCATTTTGTGGCTTAAAAATTTTGGTTTACCTATACCTTTAATGCATTAATTGATTAAGCGAAACGTTTTACTGGAAATAACGTTCATGCAGTCAAATACTTCAACTAAGGATTTTCAAGTAGCTAATTCTTCTGATAGAATCTTATTTAATTAAAGTTGCAAGAATCATTATCAGCACATCGATAATGATTTGAAGGAAGAATTTTCACAAAACCTGTGTAGAAGCATTCAAATTTACAGAAGGCCAATATGACCGGATATTTACAAATACCACCAATTGAATTGACAGATAACAGAAGAAGTTATGAAATTAAAGATGCTGTTTCAGAAGGATTACATTTGTTCCCGACCACTTCACAATCGGCCAGTGAAAGGAATGATATAGTTTCGTATTCAACAGCATTTTCAAACTTTCAATTACTTATCGGTGTCTAGAATTATGTTACAGGAGATTGGTGTTTCGGAAATAAACAGAGTAGTTTCTGTTGTTCATGAAAAGTTTGATCTAGACTTCAGCAATTATGCGGTATCCTCCTTTAAAAGGCGTCTTGAAAGGCTTATAGAAGTCCGCAATTACAAGACAATAGATAACCTGATTTTCAAAATTGAAAATAATAGTTTTACCAAGGAAGAGTTCTTGCACGAAATCACTGTAAATGTAACAGAGATGTTCCGAGATCCGTCTTTCTGGAAAGCAATTAAGAAAGTATTGTCCTTCTCACTTGAATCATTACCTAAAATTCGTATTTGGCATGCTGCATGTTCTTCAGGTGAAGAGGTATACTCTATGCTGATTCTTTTAAAGGAAATGAATCTTCTTGACAAATGTGAAATCGTTGCTTCTGATATAGATAATATGATTCTTGCAAGGGCAAAGGATGGAACTATCGCGATGAGAAACATGGAGCTGAATTGCAAAAATTATGCTCGTGTAAATGATGACTATCAGGATTTGATGAAATATTTTAAAGTAGATGGAGAATATTGCAGATTTGATAAGTCTCTTCTATCCAGAGTTTCATTTAGAAATATTGATCTTGTGAAAGCTGAATGTACATCTAAATATGATATCATATTCTGCAGAAATGTTATGATATACTTTAATCAGTCGTTGCAGTCAAAGGTGTTGAATCTTCTCCATAAGAGTTTGTTTATTCATAGCTATCTTGTAGTAGGGACAAAGGAAACCATTTCTTCAGCATTGGAGGTAGCTCCGAAGTTTATCTCTGTAAATAATGAAGAAAAAATTTATAAGAAAATCAAAGATTAGAAATAGTGATAAGTGTTATTAAGTAAATACCAGAAATTATAATTCTCCATTTACTCCTTCTGTACTGCAATATTAAACAGGTTAAGAACTACTTTCAACCAAGATCAGCTTACCTGTTTTGGATCATATTCTGATGCTTTGTCCGTTATCAGGTGCTGCAATTAATTATGCCTATTAATAATCAGTAATGGTTTAATAATTCTTCTATTATTGTTGAAGGAAGATATACTTACTTCATCTATTTCGTTTAATTACAATAGTAATGATTAATTCAGAGGGTTTGTAAATCAGACAAATTTACTAGTCATTTATTGAAACCCTTATCTACAAGATAAAGTATACATGTTTCCCGTAGGCATATGTTTTCATATAGAATAGTAGTGTGTTTGGGAATTTTATAAAAGAGAAACTCGTGCTTCCAGAGCTTGGAAATACCTGGAATATTGTAACAATTAATCAATAATAATTTTTATGAAATATATCTATGAAATTCACCGGATAATGTCAGACAAGAGTTTGATTCTGGTATATGAAGGAGAATTTACACAGGAGATAACCAAGTCTGTTCTGGTGATGGCAGAGAGAAATATGGATTATACCGGAGAAGGAAGTAACATTAAAAGGAAGGTTTTTAACGTTATGGTAGAGTGTCTTCAGAATATTTGCAAGCATGCAGACAGCGTCCAGGAGAAGGAAAAGGAAGCCATCTTCATGATAGGAAAAGAATCTGATTATTATATCATTACATCTGGTAACTATATTATTAATTCAGACGTTCCATACCTCAAGAGCAAGTTAGAGAAAATCAATTCTCTGGACAAAGAAGGTCTCAAAGTGTTGTACAAGGATATGATTTCTAAAAGTGAAATTTCTGATAAGGGAGGTGCTGGTCTGGGCTTTGTAGATATAGCAAGGAAATCAGGAGAGAAACTGGAGTTTGAATTCGAACCAATCAACGATGTTTATTCCTTTTTCTCTTTCAAAACTAAAATTTCAAGAATTAAAGATCTTTAAAAATAATTTACAATAGATATGAATCCGATAAAAATTGAAGGTACAGAAGATACTCCGGCAGTTTGCCTAGATAAAACTATAGGTGTATTTGAAGTTTCGGGCAGATCACTTCCTGAAGATGCTGCCGGTTTTTATGCTCCTATTCTCAAGTGGCTTGAAAATTATGCCACTGATCCAAATCCAAAAACAGAGTTTACTATTAAGCTTGAGTATTTTAATACAGCCTCTTCTAAGCTTCTTCTGGATCTTTTAACAAGATTAGAAAAGATTTCCAATGCTAAAATTCTTTGGTACTCCTATGAAGATGATGAAGATATGCAAGAAGCCGGACAGGAATTTTCTGAATTGGTAGAAGTGCCATTTGAATTAAAAAACTTTTAATAAGGCTACGGAAGTAAGTTATGAGTGAAGAGATACTTAAGGCGCTGGCACAGTTATATGCTATCATTACAAAGCAGGATACTGGTGTAAGTGAAAAGGAAAGAAACTATGTTATAGATTCTTTCCGTTCAAAACTTGACCAGGTGAGGCTTAAGGAATATGTAGCTTTATATGATGAGTTCGCCGGAATGGATCAGGATAAAAAAGACAAACCTGAGAAACTTACTTCTGTAAAAGATTCCGTTAGAACTCTTTCTATCTGCAGAAAGATTAATAAAACGCTCGTACAAAAGCAGAAGATAATTGTGCTTATCGAACTTCTGGAGCTCGTTCGTTCTGACGGGAATTATACGCCACAAAGAAAGCAAATTATTGAGACAGTCTCTGAAAGCTTTAATATTGAAAAGAACGAACATGACTTCATTGAGTGGTTCGTATTCTCAAAGCCTGAAGATCTGAAAGCTGAAAGTGCTTTTCTTTTTATCAAAAGTGAAGGAGAAGCATTTGAGCCCGCCCCTAACATTATATTTAATCATCACATCCTTGCCCCTGTACGATTCCTTTTCCTGGAATCAGTAGATCTTATCTTCTTAAAAACAGAAGGGGAAGGTTTTACATTAAATGGCCTTCCGGTAAACTCGGAAGACATAAAGTTATTCCCTTATGGAAGTATACTTAAGTCTTCTATAGGTGCTACCTTCTTTTATAGCGATATCATCAGGTATTTTATAAAGGAGGAGAATAAAAAGCCTGTAACCTTTAATGTAACTGACCTTGAGTATACATTTCAGTCAGGCCGCATAGGCTTGCGTGATATCAATATCTCTGAAAGAGAAGGGACCCTTATTGGTATCATGGGAGCCAGTGGCGCTGGTAAAACAACATTGCTGAATGTTTTGTCGGGGATTGAAATCCCATCTAAAGGACAGGTTGTCCTGAATGGAATTGATATTCATAAAGAGAAGGAGAAAGCAACCGGAATAATCGGATATATCTCACAGGATGATCTTCTTTTTGAAGACCTCACAGTATTTGAGAATTTGTTCTATTGCGCAAAGCTTTGCTTTGACAAGCTTCCCGATGCTGACATTAAAGATAAGGTTGAAAGTTTGCTGGGAAGCCTTGGACTGGGCTATGTAAAAGACCTTAAAGTAGGTAGTCCTCTGGAAAAAACCATCAGTGGTGGTCAGAGAAAAAGGCTTAACATTGCTCTTGAACTTATCAGAGAACCGCTGGTTTTATTTGTGGACGAGCCAACCTCTGGGCTATCTTCAAGAGACTCTGAAAATGTTATTGACCTCCTGAAAGAGCTTTCTTTAAAGGGAAAACTGATTTTTGTTGTAATTCACCAGCCTTCATCAGACATCTATAAGATGTTTGATAAAATGTATATTCTGGATACAGGTGGATTCCCGATATTTTATGGTAACCCTGTTGAAGGTGTTATCTATTTTAAAAAGACTGCAAATCATACTGATGCTGAAAAGGGACAATGCTTCTCATGCGGTAATGTAAATCCAGAGCAGATATTTAATATTGTTGAGGAGCAGGTTGTTGATGAATATGGTAATTTCACAGGGCATAGAAAGATTTCTACCAGCGAGTGGTATTCCAGCTTCAAGAAAAATTTTGATATCATAAAGCAGAAGGACAGTACATTTAGCCTGCCCAAAGGTCTGGATCTTCCTACTATCACCAAGCAGTCGATGATATTTTTCCTTAGAGATTTGAAAGGGAAATTATCAAATAAGCAATACCTGCTTATCAATCTTATCGAAGCTCCTCTTCTGGCATTGATCCTTAGTGTTGTAATCAGATATAAGAATACCACAAACGAGTATCTTTTCAGATTCAATGAGAATATTCCTGCATTTATCCTGATGAGTGTAATTGTTGCGCTTTTCATGGGGCTTAGCCTAAGCGCAGAAGAAATTATAAGAGACAGGAAAATATTGAAACGGGAAAAACTTTTAAACCTAAGCAGATTAGGATATCTGTTGTCAAAAATTGTCATACTTTTTTCGTTTTCAGCAATCCAAACATTTCTGTTCGTTGTAATAGGTACCTTTGTTTTGGATATCAAGGGAATGGGTATGTCCTATTGGCTAATATTATTTTCATCATCCTGTGCTGCAAATGTTTTAGGCCTGATTATTTCTTCAGCCTTTAATTCGGCAGTTATTGTATATATACTGATACCATTGATACTGATACCTCAGATGATTCTCAGCGGTGCATTATTCAGTTTTGACAAGTTGAACGATTTTCTTACTAATGATAAAAATAAGGTTCCATTTGTTGCAGATTTAATGATTTCAAGATGGGGATATGAGGCGCTCGCTGTAAGTCAGTTTAAAGATAATGAGTATCAAAGTTTGTTCTTCAAAGAAGAGCAGATAAAGGCAATTTCTAATTTTCAACTTGCTCACGGTCTACCTTTGGTTGAGGAGTTAGTGAAAAAGCTTCAGGAAAAAGGACTCGGTGAAGAGGAAAGAAAGGTTAAGTGGAATATAGTTCTTAATGAAATTAAAAAGAATGAAAGGCTGTCTGGTTTTCCAACTCTGGCTCAAATAAATACTTTGGAAAATGACGGACCAACAGAAAGGTCCCTTGAAGCTATATTAGGGATGTTACCTACGCTTGATTCTTTTTACAATAAAACGGTTCATCATGCTGTTGAAGCTATGGAGAAGAAAGGGATATCAAATTCTTCAGAGATGAAAAACAGTCATTACAATGAAAGCTTATCTGATCTTGTAAGAAATCAGAACTCTGTAGAAAGATATAAAATTTCAAAACAGGAGATACTTCCTAAAGTTGACCTGGTGTTTTTCGCATCAAAACCTGACGGTAACTTCGGATACAGATCTCACTTCTATGCTCCTTCCAAATATCTTGGAAGTATCAAGTTGGATACCTTCTGGTTTAACCTGATAATATTGTGGACGATAACCGGATTGTTCTTCGCATTCTTGTACTTCGATATCCTTAGAATAATTATTGATAAATCCTCAACTATGTTACAAAAGAAAAATTAATTGTATGAAAGACAGAAGTTATATTTTACTAGCTATACTTTTATCTGCATGCAGCACTCATTCTTCCACAGATGAGAGGCTTACAAATTCCATTGATTCTGCAGTAGTAGTGCCTGACATACAGGTGTCTGATAAGACGATCCAGGGAATCATGCAATCCATTCCTTCTCCGCTTGAAATTTCTACAATGATCAAAGAGTCAGGAGGAGACTATGATAGGGGAATACTTAATAAAGTTACAAATGCATCAAATTATAACACCACATTTAAAAAATCTATCAATCTTGGTGTTTTTAGCACGGATCTTGGTTATATAAATATATATAGTAAAAGTACCGATGCCCTAAGTTATATTTCATGCGTAAAAGGAATATCAGATGATTTGGGAATAGGTCAGTTCTTTGATCTGAAGGCGTTCAAGAGGATTGCTGAAAACAATAACAACTATGATTCTCTTCTTCTCATTACGACTTCTACATTTGAAGATATTAACCGTTTTCTTAAGGAGAAAAAAAGATCTGAGCAGAGTATTCTTATGCTTAGCGGCGGATGGATTGAAGCACTGCACATTGCCTTGAAGGTACATGAAGCAAATCACAATGAAGACTTAAAGGAAAAGATCGGAGAGCAAAAGATCGTTCTTGAAAAAATTGTATTGCTTCTTTCAAACTTTAAAGTTAGACCAGAGGTGAAAGATTTACTGGCTGACCTTGAAAAGCTGAATGAGGTTTATAAGAAAGTGGAAATCAACTATACATACCAGGAATCAGTAATGAAAGAGGTTGATGGAGTATTGGTGGTTGAAGATCAGACGACAAGTAAAGTTATAATCTCTGATGATCAGTTAAATCAAATTAGATCAATTGTTGGAGATCTTAGAAATCGAATTACCGTATAATTTTAAAGTATTAAATATTAGTTTTATGAATAAGAAATCAATCTTCCTGGTATTAATATTTTTTGCTTTTACCTCGATCAAAGCATTTTCTCAATGCAGCTCAGATGAGTGTATTGCCAAGCTAGGTGAAGGATATACCTTTCTTAAAACCTACAAAATGGAAAGTGTGGGTGAGGAAACAGAACATTCATATGTATTCAGTAAGGAAACGAGTTATATGCTTGTGCTTTGCGGAAAAGATGGCGTAAGTCCTAATGTTACTGTAACGCTTTATGATTCAAACAGAAAGGAAATAGCAACAAATTATGACAAGAAGAATAATAAATATTATAATGCGATTGTGTATACAAGCAAAGCTACGGGTATGTATTATCTGCGCTATTCCTTCCAAGGTGAACAACCTTGCTGTGTAAGTGTACTAGCGTTCAAAAAATAATTTTAATGGGGATTAAAATTAACATTGACCAGGCAGATTGAAAGATCTGCCTGGTAATTATTTCTTCAAACAGGATCAGAATGAACAAATTAATTGTCAGCCTCGTATTATCCTATCTGCTGGTTCTGGCGCCTTCTTATGCTCAGACTGTTTATCCTATGCTTGTGAAATCTCATGAGGAGTTTCAGCATGCTGTAGGGGGGGAGGGAGAAGATGAATGTCTTAATATCCTAGAAGTTAAAGATAAGGAGAAAGGATATCTGATTTCCGGTAACACCCAGGGAATTGGCGCAGGAAAGAGAGACTTTTATTTGTCCAGAATTGATAGTGTTGGAAAACTGATGTGGACCAAAACATATGGGGGCAAAGACAATGAATTTGGTGGCTTTGTTGAAAAGACAAATGATGATAATTTCGTCCTGGTAGGTTATACAGAAAGCTTTAATTCAGATAACAACCAGATACTACTTATAAAAGTTGACCCGAAGGGATCTATTCTCTGGTCTAAAACTATAGGACTTGACCGAAGCGTGTATGCAACTACGCTAACTGTAGTAAGAGATGGTGGCATTGTAATACTCGGTGAGACAATTAATAAAGAGAGTAAAATTAAACATTCGGATATACTTGTTACTAAGACTGATAAGGATGGTAACATTTTATGGAGTAAGATTATAGGTGGTGAGAGAACGGACTATGGATATAGTATCTCGGAAACAATAGACCATGGTTATATTATTGGGGGAGAAACAAACAGCTTTGGTAAGGGTGATTGGGATTTCTATTTTGTAAAGCTCAAAGAAAGTGGTGATATAGAGTGGACAAGAGCTTTCGGAACAGATTCGTCTGACTATGGAAGGGTAGCAAGACAGGCGCCTGATGGTACTTTCATCCTGGGAGGAACCTGTGTTACAGGAAAAGATGTAGATATGGAAATTGGTCTTGTGCGAGTGGATGCTAATGGTGGCCTTATTTGGGCTAAAACAATGGGAGGACAGAGTGCAGAATATCTTCTTGATCTTGTGACTTTGGATGAAAAGTCTTTTGCAATAGCAGGTTATACAAGCAGTTTTGGATTAGAGCAGGAAGATGCATTTATATGCATTCTTGATTACAATGGAAAAATGAAATGGATGAAGTCATACGGTGGCCCGCAGGAGGATCATGGTGTGGCTCTCTGTAAAACAACCAATGAAGGAATTATTCTTGCTGGTCAGACAAGTAGCTTTGGCGCAAAGGTAAAGGATGTTATGCTTATAAAGACAACCAGGAAATGGTCCAAATATCAGTGTAATGCAAATGTTGTTATACCTTCTTCAGAAAAGTTAACATCTAAAGTAATGTCGGGGGGAACCCAGACAGATGTGAGAATGAATTTATATGATGTAGATATATCAACTTCAGATGTTAAATTCTCAGATAAAACTTTATGTGTACCTTACTAATATGGACTAGAGTGGCTATAAGTTAATTATTGAAATGACGTAAGTATGAAACGCTTAATTAAAATATATCTCTTTTTTGTGTTGTTGTGCGTTTCCGGCTCAGCTTTATCACAAACAGAGCAATTAATCCAGGTTGCCGACGAGGTTTATAACTTCGGTGACATTAAAGATGCCTTGGAGATCTATAAACAGGTACTGGAGCTTGATTCCCTACATGTAAAGGCCAACTACATGGCTGGTAAATGTTACATTGAAACTATCAATAAGGAGAAATCTCTGCCTTACCTGCTTAAAGCGTATGATTTAGATCACAAATATGCTGCAAATATTCTCTACCTTATTGGGCTTTCTTATCATTATAATTACTCTTTTGAACAAGCTATAGGATTCTATAAACAATATATTGAAAAGCTTGAATCAGGTGTTTATAGTAAGGACTATAATAATAACAAAGTCATGGAGGAGCTTAAGAAAACCAATAGAAGGATAGAGGAATGTAATACTGCTATTATTATGGTGAAGAATCCAGTCCATGTCAAAGTTGAAAATCTCGGAAGTGAAATAAACTCTGAGTTCCCGGACTATGCTCCTGTTATTTCTGCAGATCAAAAGGTAATGTTCTTTACCTCCAGGAGAAAGGGTAGTATTGGTGGCAACAAGGATAAAGACAACGAATTCTTTGAGGATGTTTACTTTTCTCAAGGAAGTAATGGTAAATGGAGTGAAGCAAAAAATGTTGGGACAAAAATTAACTCTAAACTGCATGAGTCAAGTATTGGTCTTAGTCATGATGGTAAGCAACTTTTCGTTTATGTAGATAATGATAAGAACAAGGGTGATGTTTTTTATTGCTTTATTGATGCTAACAATGAATGGTCATCGCCAAAGCCTTTTGGAAAACCGGTAAATTCTGAATTTATTGAGAATGCAATTACAATTTCCGAAGACGGAAATACTGTTGTTTTCAGCAGTAACAGAAAAGGGGGTAAAGGGGGATTAGATTTATATATATCTACAAGAAAAAATAAAAATGCGAATTGGAGTGAACCGCTGAACATAGCAGCCATTAATTCTGAATACGATGATGAGTCCCCATATCTTACAGAGAATACTCTTTATTTTAGTTCCAAAGGGCATGAAGGTATGGGAGGTTATGATCTTTTCAAATCGGAATATGATTCTACAACTTCTACCTGGAGCAAACCTCAAAATCTTGGGCATCCTATCAACTCTGCTGCTGATGATTTTTCTATAGTAGTGGCCGATGGTGGGAAGATTGGTTATATAGCTTCTGTTAAGAAAGAAGGTTTCGGAGATATGGATATCTACAAAGTTTATTTTGATGAAAAACCAATAGAAGAGCTAGCTCAAAAAACTGAAGAGAAGAAACCAGAGGAAAAAAAGACTGAAAAGAAAGTTCAATCACTTTCTCCAAAGAATGAATTGTTTAAATCGGCTCCTGTAGCTAAAAAGGAAATAGTTAATGGATTTAAGATTATCATAAATGTTTATGATGCAGTATCAAAAGAACCTTTAAATGCTTCAGTTAAGCTAAATTTTTCTGACGTTAATGGCGGACTTGTAGAGGCGAAATGCATAGCAGGGAAATTTTCTAAAGAATATAAGGTAAAACCGTCTTCAAATGTGGCTATTTCTGTTGATTATGCTGGTTATGTATTTTCTACTGCCAATTTGGTCTTAAGTGATTCTGTTATCACAAAGAGCTTTTATTTGGATAAAATTAAGGAAGGTGTCTCCAGAGTTCTAAGAAATATATATTTTGATTTTGATAAAGCTACCTTAAAAAGTGAGTCAAATTCCGAACTTAATAATTTATATAAATTCCTGAGTGCAAATGCAGGTGTAAAAATCAGAATAGATGGACATACTGATAGCAAAGGCTCTCAACAGTATAACTATTCATTATCACAGAAGAGATCTGAAGAGGTTGTTAACTGGCTGGTGTCAAAAGGAATACCCAGGGACAGGTTATCAGCAAAAGGCTTTGGTGAAAGCAAACCACTTGCAAGTAACGATGATGAAGACGAAGGAAGAGAACTTAACAGAAGAACTGAGTTTGTTATCCTTGAAAATTCAAGCACAGCAACATCTTTCAAATAATTGAGAGATGTTGCTATATTTTTAATTCATTTTTTATTGGGCTATTTTTGAGCTGATCATATTCGCAATTTGAGTGTATTGCTTTCTGAAGTTGGATAAAAATATTGAGTCTTCTTACTTTCCTCGGGCTCCCGATTTTAGAGCATTCTATTGTTGATTAATGCTGTAAACAAGTTCTATTATTTGTTCAGTGTATTAATTATTATTAATTGTATCTTTTAATTCAGCTGGGTTCTCCCTTGAAAATGCAGTTAAATATCGTTCAACTACTTCATAGAACACTATTTCAGGTTTCACTTCTTCTATGACTTTATAATCAAAGCTGTTCCAGTGGTGCGGTCTTTCTGTTGTTGTGAAGTGATTTGCAAAGAATGGTCTTAGAAGGTCGAAGTAGGAGTCATGAAACATGACAATATTTTTTTTAGGTAAGGTTGTTGTATCTCGAAGTACAAAATCATATTGATAATCTTTGAAATAATTTTGAAGATTAATCATTTCAGCTATGTCTCCTCCATTTTTTTCTTTGAGACTGATGTTATAGTCCTTTAGTGGCACAGGTTTTAGCTCAGGGTAATTAACCGAAAGTTGATCGATGATTTCTGTGTAGCCAGTAAAGCCGCCATAGTGATTCCAGTGGGAATCTGTTTTATAATAAAGTAAGTACTTTTTATCTTTAGCATTGATTAGCGTTTCCCTTAAATCAATTATTTTTAAGTTTGTATTCTTTTTCAGATATGACATAATCTGATCAGCAACTGTGATGCCTTTTTTATAGGGAAAATATTCAGTGTATACTGTCTGTTTGTTAGGGCACATAATAATGTAAAAATCAATATTCCTTTTTCTGAGCCATCTTTGTTGGGCTTCCAGGTTTAGTTTGATTTTTAACAATGATGTATCGGCAATTATTTGTTGACCGGTAAAACTTTCAACCGGATAGCCATCTCCGTTACCTGAATAGTATAGCCAGTCTTCAGTTCCTTGAATTACGGATGGAGTAATGGTGGTTTCTTTTAAAATTTTTGTTTTTAAGTAATAATAGCCTCCGATTAGCTGATTTTTTAATGTTAAGGAATCAGATAATAATTTTTCGTAAAATTTAACTTTTGCCTTAAATGTTTGCTGCTCCTGGGTCGGGTCACTTTCTGGAAACTGATAATTATTTAATGTATTCAGAAATAATATGCAAGGGATGAAAAGTAGTATTGCAAATGCCGATACAAGAAGTGTATCACTTGTTTTATATCTGTTTTTCATTGAAATATTAAAATCTGAAGTAAATAAATGGATTGTAAGTTCCTGCAACAAGTGAAAGCATACTCAAGACCAGCAAAATTATCAAAACAGAAACTCCTGCAAAATCAGCGGTTGTACGCAAATTTTCACTTTCTCTTAAGACCTTTATCCTCCTTAGCTGTAGCAGATTTTTAATCACAGGAGTTGAGAAAATTAATCCTGCCATGAATGCAATTATAAAATCAGTATCTCTAAAGGGAATAAGGTAATTTTCGCTGACAGAGATTACTGGGGTAAACATATTTTTCAGATAACTGAATGCAACGCTTAGATTATCTGATCTGAAAAATACCCATCCTATGCATATCACAATTAAAGAATAAGTGTGTTTAACTAATGATGGTAATCTTTCTATAAAGCTTCCTAAAGGAGTTCTTTCCAGTATCAGGAAAGTTCCATGCCATCCACCCCAGACTATAAACGTCCAGTTAGGTCCATGCCACAAACCACATAGGAGAAATACTGTAATAAGGTTAAAGTAAGTTCTTAAATTTCCTTTTTTATTTCCTCCCATGGGAATGTAAAGGTAATCTCTGAACCATGACGAAAGCGATATATGCCACCTGCGCCAAAATTCTTTTATCGATTTGGAAATGTATGGATAATTAAAGTTCTCTGGAAAATCAAAGCCGAACATTTTACCTAGTCCGACCGCCATGTCAGAGTATCCTGAAAAGTCAAAGTATATTTGCATTGCATAGGTCATGATGGTGATCCAGGAAATAAGGAATCCCGCTTCTGCTACATTTTGAGCAAAAATATAATCTACTGCTCCGGCAAGATTATTTGCTATCAAAACTTTTTTGGCAAGGCCGATAATAAATCTCTTTAATCCTGTGACTATTTTTTTAAATGAATGTTTTCTTTCCGTCAATTGCTGAGATATTTCCGGATAACGAACTATTGGCCCTGCTACCAATTGGGGAAAATTAGTAATGTATAAACCAAGGTTTACTATGCTTTTTTGTGATTGTGAGGACTTTCTATAAACATCTATTATATAGGATAGGGCGTGAAATGTAAAAAAAGATATGCCTAAAGGAAGTGTAATTTTTTCTGCTGTCGGCATGCCTGCTAACTCCAATAAGAAGTTTGAATATTTAAAATAAATCAATAAACCAAGATTGAATATTACAGCAAGGGTAATAGTGGTTTTAGGAGCCAGTTCATCTGGTTTCTCCAGCATTGAGGCAAAGAAAAAATTAGCCAAAATAGAGACCAGCATCACAACGCTATGCTGCGCTTCTCCCCATATATAAAATGAAAGACTTGCGGCTAAAAGGAACAAGTTTTTAAATTTTCCCGGTAAAATATAATACCCTAAAAGGCATATCGGCAGGAAAAGGAATATAAAGACAAGAGAACTAAAGACCATTGTGAATATTTGATTATCAAAGATAATTCAAATGAGTTAACGGGCAAAATATGGTATTTAGTGCGGAAGAAAATTTCTGAATGAGAATTTTAGGATATATAAATAGGTGATAGTCAGGAGGTCTGTTAGCTCGTTTTATTGGGTAAAATAGTAAATCGCTCCTGCTATAATGAGTATAAAGAGTAGAACCAAAATTGCTACTGTTGTCCTGGAGGTTTTTCTTGAAGCTTTAAGTCGTACATTTTCGGTTTTAGCAAATTTGCTTCCCCAAAGTCCTTTTACAGCATATACAACTTTGTCAACAGTAGATTTATCTTTAACAACATAGTCAAAAGCACCTGCTGATTTTACTTTATCGACCAACATTTTTTCTTTTTCATTGGTAAGAACTATAATATCAGCTTCAGGCTTCCTTTTTTTGATGAGTTTTACTGCATCAATTATATTAATATCTGAATATTGTTCGTCCAGAATTACAATATCGAGGTCTTTGCCGATATACATGTCCAGATCCTTGGCTATTGTATGTCCATTTCTGTGTATATTCACTTTCTCATGAAATTCTCTTTTAAGCCTTTCAGTGAGAAGTGCTGAACTCATTTCATCTTCGATTAGTAAAATGTCAATAATAGTATCCTCGGCCATAAGTGGAGTTTTCACTTTTAACAAAGGGAAATTTGAATTGTTTAAATAATAGGTCAAACTTCTGTTAATACTTTTCTAAGCTCTCTTCTCATAATCTTATTGGAGGCAGTTCTGGGTATTGTTGTAACTTTTACGATTTGGGAAATTCTGAACAAGGGATTTAATTGGGATGTCAGTAAATCCTGAAGATTCTTTTTAAGAAGTCCTTCATCTGAAACTTGATTTCTTTCAGTATAGAAGACAACTAATTTTTCAGGTCCTCCCGTATTTGGTGCAATTGAAATTGCTGCAGTTTCCAGAATTTGTGGATGTTTATTTAGAGTCTCCTCTATCTCGATAGCGCTTATTTTAATACCTCCAAGGTTCATTGCATCATCAGTTCTTCCTACGCTTTTGTAAAATTTATAGGGGCCTTCTTGTATAGTTTCAAATGCATCACCATGTTTTCTGAGAGCTTCTCCTCCTGGTCCACTAGGCATCCCTTCATAATATTCATTATGGTGATTTCTGTTCAACAGTGTCTGACTCAGGCCTATTGATGGAGGAACAAGAAATACTTCTCCTGTTTCATTGGCCCTTGCCGGTTGTTTGTTTTCATTCAAAAGGAAGTAATTAAGGCCCAGTGCAGGAGTGGTAAACATTGCAGGGGAAACAGGTTCACAAATTGTACCTGTAATATAGCCACCTCCTATTTCTGTACCTCCGCAATATTCAATAATAGGAGCTTTAAAATCTGACATTCCCATAAGATATAGGTAGTCATCTGCATTGGATGGCTCTCCGGTTGATGAGTACAAGCGAACGTCCCAGTTAAACTTACTAATAAAATCATTTTTAATCCAGCCTCTTACTACCGATGGTATTGTTCCCATAATAGTGATACCAGCACTTTCTGCAAATTTCCCAAACTGCTCTGTAACTGCAGATCCTGTGAATAGGGCCATTGTTGCTTTATTGATTAAGGTCGCATATATGAGCCAAGGGGCCATCATCCAACCCATGCCGGTGGTCCAGGTTACTACATCTGTCTCTTTTATGTCAAGGTGGAAATGTCCGTCAGCTGCACATTTGATAGGTGTTGTATGTGTCCATGGAATGGATTTTGGCTCCTTCGTTGTTCCGGATGAAAAAAGAATATTGGTTATGTCATAAGGATCACATTCAGTGGAACAGGCTGCGTTTTTTGATAGCAGGTTTCCTAATAACAAATCTCCTTTTCGCAGATGTTCTTCATTATCCGAAGATATAAGAATGGCAGGTCCGCAATTAGCTTCTTTAACTTTGTCATAAACATTAAGCGTTTTACCTCCATATGCATATTGGTTTACAGTGATAACCGCTTTCGCATTCGTAATCTCGACTCGCTTGCAGAGTTCAACAGGAGAAAAGCTGTCTGCTACAGAAACTGCAATCATTCCAGCTTTGACAAGAGCAAGATATATGGCTACTGCTTCAATAGAAAATGGGAGATAAAGAACAAATCGATCACCTCGTTTATAACCTTTTTCCAAAAGGCCATTAGCGATATGGTTGCTGTATGAATCCAGCTGTTCATATGTTATCTTTTTAATACTATCATTTTCTTCAGAACCTTCGATGATGGCAGTTTTATTTTTATCAGCAAGGAAGCAGCTATCAGCGATATTCATCAGGGCTCCTTCCATCCATATAGCCTCCTCAACACCGTGAAATGTGTCAAGTATAGATAAATAAGGTTCTTTAAATTTTATGCCTGTACGTTTAACAACCTTTTCCCAATAAAGGGCTCTGAAAGATGATGCCCAGGTGAAGAGCTCTTTAAAATCTTTATTGCCACTTTCGGTAATCAACCATGATAAATTGGAATTTTCAATATCCTCAGGTGATGGGGACCAGGCAATGCCAGCTTTATTTTTCTTATAAAGTTCATGAAATATTTCTTTCCACAAATTGATTTCTTTGCGTGAAAAACGGGTCTTCAGAACACCTTTCCACCATAAAGCCTTTTCCTCAATATCGCCTTCCTTTTCAGAGAGGATTTGCAGTTGCTCTATTTCTTTTTGATCTAGAATAGCTGAATATATTTTCATTAAATTCAGTAATAAGTTAAAACAATATTAAAATTGGTTGCCGGGCAAAATGCTCTATTTAAATTTTAACAAGAATTAAACCATTTTGTCTAACTATCAACAGGAAAAACATTAGTTTTTTCCCTGAAATACAGATTTACGCATTGCTGATTAGAGGGTTCTGAAACTCGCGAAACAAAAGTGGGAGTTGTTAATCTGATAAAAAAATGAAGTCAATGTTTAAATGCCTGAGAACGAGAATTAATTTCATTTTTATTTTGTTCCACAGGATAAATCTTTTGTTTATCTCCTATACAAAGTATTAATTTTAGTTCATGAACGGTTCCGAAAAAAAACTTTTTCTCCTGGATGCAATGGCCTTAATTTACAGAGCTCATTTTGCTTTCAGTAAAAATCCGAGAATAACTTCTACAGGGGTTAATTCCAGTGCTGTTTTTGGTTTTACCAATTCCCTTCTGGAAGTTTTATATAAAGAAAAACCTACTCACATTGGTGTAGCCATTGATACTGCAGGGCCGACTTTCAGGCATGAAAGTTTTGTCGAATATAAAGCCAACAGGCAGGAACAGCCTGAAGATATAACTATTGCAATTCCCTACATAACACGTCTTTTAGAAGCTTTTCAGATTCCTCTTATCGGTATTCCGGGTTATGAAGCAGATGATGTGATCGGCACATTGTCCTCCAAAGCCTGCAAAGAGGGCTACACGGTCTACATGCTCACCATGGATAAGGATTACAGTCAGCTGGTCAATGATTGCGTTTATCTCTATAAGCCATCCTACATGGGCAACGGACATGAAATTTATGATGTTGCAAGGGTGTTGGAGAAATTCGGTATTAAAAGGGTTGACCAGGTAAGGGATATACTGGGATTGATGGGAGATAGTGTCGACAACATTCCCGGGATTCCTGGTATTGGAGAAAAAACTGCCCAAAAGCTTATTGCAGAATACGATACTGTAGAAAATCTTATCGCCAATGCCGATAATCTGAAAGGGAAGCTTAAAGAAAACGTAGTGAATTTTGGTCCTCAGGGAATTCTTTCTAAAGAGCTTGCAACAATCCATTGTGATGTGCCAGTTGTATTTGATGATGAATTGTTCAGATATAAGGAACCTCTGAAAGAGGAGTTATCCAAGCTTTTTGATGAGCTTGAATTCAAGACACTGAAGAAAAGAGTTTTTGGAGAAGATGCCGCCGCCGCTCAGGTTGCTTCTTCAGGTAGGTCCACAGCAAAAGTAAATGCTAACGGGCAAATGTCAATGTTTGGAAATGCGGAGAATGAAGTCCTTACTGAAGAGAAAGTTGAAGAAAAGGTTTTCTGTACCATAAAAGACACTGTTCACGATTACAGAGTTATTGATACTCCTGAACTTATATCTTCCTTGGTTTCTTATTTGAAAGTTCAGGATGAATTTTGTTTTGATACGGAAACCACCAGTCTTGATGCTGCAGAAACAGACCTTGTCGGACTTGCATTTTCCTACTACAAAGGAGAAGCATATTACGTGCCGGTTCCGCAGAATTTTGAAAGGGCGAAAGAAATAGTACAATTGTTTAAAGATGTTCTAGAGGATAAAAGGATCACAAAGATCGGGCAAAATCTAAAGTTTGATATTCTGGTTTTGAAAAGATACGGGATAGATGTGGATGGTCCTGTCTTTGATACTATGCTTGCACACTATCTGATAGAGCCTGATATGCGTCATAATATGGATTTCATGTCAGAATATTATCTTAATTATTCTCCTGTTTCTATTGAAGCCCTGATTGGGAAAAAAGGTGTAAAGCAGAAGAATATGAAAGATGTTCCATTAAAGGATATTGCTGAATATGCGGCGGAAGATGCAGATATTACACTGCAGCTGAAGCATATACTTCAACCTATTCTTAAGGAACAGAAAACCGAAAAGCTTTTCACTGAAGTGGAAATACCTTTGGTAACAGTGCTTGCAGATGTAGAAAGGGCTGGTGTAAAAATCAACCCCGACGCTCTGAAAGAGTTTTCAAAGCAGTTGGATCTGGAGTTGCTTGATATTGAAAAAAGTATTTTCACACGTGCTGGTTGTGAGTTTAATATAGCTTCTCCTAAACAATTAGGAGATGTATTGTTTGAAAGATTAAAAATTGACCCGAAGGCCAAGAAGACTAAGACGGGACAATACGCAACAGGCGAAGAAGTGCTTTCAAAACTTGCCCCTGATCATTTGATTGCTCAGGAGATTCTTGATTACAGAGAACTTCAGAAGCTGAAATCTACCTATGTAGATACATTACCACTTCTTATCAGTAAAGTTGATGGAAGGGTCCATACTTGCTATAATCAGGCAGTAGCTGCTACGGGAAGGCTTAGTAGTACAAATCCTAACTTACAGAACATACCTATTCGTACCGACAGAGGGAAAGAGATCAGGAAAGCTTTTGTTGCACGCGACAATGATCACTTGATTTTATCAGCGGATTATTCTCAGATAGAACTTAGGATTATGGCTGAGTTCAGTAAAGAAAAGAATATGATCGAAGCTTTTCAGAAAGGGATCGATATTCATACAACTACTGCTAGCAAGGTCTATAAAGTTAATCTTGATCAGGTAACATCAGAGATGAGAAGAAATGCCAAGATGGTAAACTTTGGAATCATATATGGTATTTCGGCATTCGGTCTTTCTCAAAGACTTGATATTCCAAGGAAAGAAGCTGCAGATATTATAGATGCCTATTTCAATGAGTTTCCAGCCATTAAGTCGTATATGGATGAGGTTATCAATAAAGCGCGTGAGCATGAATATGTAGAGACAATATTGGGAAGGAGAAGGTATTTAAGAGATATTAATTCCAGAAACATCACTCAAAGAGGATATGCTGAACGAAACGCTATTAACGCTCCCATTCAGGGAAGTGCAGCGGATATGATAAAAGTCGCAATGATCAATATCCATAACTGGATGAAACAGGAAAATCTTAAATCCCGCATGATTATGCAGGTCCACGATGAACTTGTTTTTGATGCTCATAAGTCAGAGATCGATGTGTTGAAGTTGAAGGTGGAAGAGTTTATGAAGACAGCTTTGTCAATGTCGGTTCCTATGGAAATTGGAATAGGTGTAGGAGAAAACTGGCTTGAAGCACATTAATTGGAAATGGATCTGTAGTCACAGAGTGCTGTTTAATATAAATTTGTTATTAGTTTTAATACAAAGTTCTCCTGTTAATAACTATCAGGAGAATTTCTCAGAAGATGGATAGAATAGTAAAGTTAAAGCCAAAGAAAGAAAAGGCTGTGTTGAATAAACATCCTTGGGTCTTTTCTGGTGCAGTGGCTAAGGCAAATGCGAAAGATGGAGATATTGTCGAAGTTGTAGATGCAGATAACAGATTTCTCGCCTATGGGTTTTATTCCTCAGAGAGTCAGATAGTATGCCGATTGTTTGAGTGGGACAAAAGCAATAATAAATTTGATGACGTATATTGGAGCGCTAAAATTGATAGAGCAATTCAGTTAAGAAAGTCCATTATTGATTTTACATCAACAAATGCTTATCGGTTACTTCATGCAGAAGGTGATTTTTTACCAGGCCTTATTGCTGATGTTTATAAGGATACTCTTGTACTGCAGATCAGTATTAAAGGGATTGAACAAAGAAAGGAGCTATTTTTTGATATCTTCAGAAAGGCTGGTTACTCATTTATTTACCTCAGATCGAGCGGAAGTTCAAAAAAGAATCTGGATGTAAAGTCTGATGGCCTTTGGATTGCAGGAGAAAATAAAGGGCCTTTTGAGGTTATGGAAAATGGACTTAAGTTCATGGTAGATGTTGTCGAAGGTCAGAAGACAGGCTTTTTCCTTGATCAACGGGATAACCGGGAGTTGGTAAAGCGTTTTTCCTCAAATAAGAAAGTTCTAAATGCATTTAGTTATACAGGTGGGTTCTCTGTATATGCACAGGCAGGAGGGGCTGAGGAAGTACATTCTCTTGATATCTCAGGAGATGCCGTAAAGGGTGCTGATGAAAATGTTCTGTTAAACTTTCCAACTGCTTCTCATAAGTCTATAGCAAAAGATTGTTTCGAGTATCTGAAAGATATGCAGGAGAACTATTATGATCTGATCATTTTGGATCCTCCTGCATTTGCTAAGTCTGCAGCAGCAGTAGACAGGGCTGCAAGAGGTTATAAAGACATCAATATGCGAGCATTCAGAAAAATCAAAAAGGGAGGTGTGCTATTTACTTATTCATGTTCTCAACATATCACCAAAGACCTGTTTCAAAAGATTATTTTTGGGGCTGCTGCTGATTCAGGAAGGAATGTGAGAATTCTTTTTCAGTTGCATCAGCCAGCAGATCATCCGGTTAATCTTTATCACCCGGAAGGGGAATACCTGAAAGGACTTGCGTTGTGGGTGGAGTAGCTTGTTGCTACTCCCCAAATACAGTTACAGTAATTTCTCTTCCCGATGCGTGATCACGATGTTCGCATAGATATATTCCTTGCCAGATACCCAGATTAAAGCGTCCTCCTGTAACAGGTATGCTTATTGAACTGCCCATCAGTGATGCTTTTATATGTGCTGGCATATCATCAGGTCCTTCCAGAGTATGTTTATAGTAGGGCGCATTCTCAGGTACCATTTTATTAAAGTGACTTTCAAAGTCTTGTCTCACTGTTGAATCAGCATTTTCATTAATAGTAAGACTTGCTGAGGTATGGTGAATAAAGACATGGGCCAATCCTACTGATATATTTTTCAATTCAGGAATTTGGAATTCAATTTTACCTGTGATCAGATGGAATCCCCTTTTAAATGCAGGAAGAACAAATGTCTTTTGAATACATTTCATAATGATGGGATGAATAGTACTTCTTGGATGTCTGAAAAGAGCTATTTAAGCCTAAAATTTTTATGGGGTAATTATAACGGAAATTTGATTTCGTTGGACGAAAATTAAAGTAATTTTTTATCGGTATCTCGTAAATGATGTTTAAACACTTTTAAACAAAAAGTTCTTCTGTTTGTTTACTTCACTGATGAAATGGGGCTTACCTTATATTTTTGCGATTCTGTTGTTTTTCTTCGGATGCCAGCATAATCATTTAAATCAAAATGGCACCAATCCATGGGTTCCCAATGCAGAGCTTTATGGAGTCTGGAGTGGTAGTTGGCCATGCTCAGATTGTGATGTTATGGCTTATAAGCTTACAATTCAAAGGTCGGGATTATTCAGGGAGGAATCTGTGATGATCAATGGAAAAGGTAGTTCTGAAGTGTTGGAGGGGTCCTGGCAAATGATCAGCGATTCTGTTCTTATTTTGAACAAGATGGATGGAAGCAAAGCAAAGTTTTTATTCAAGAGTAATCAGCTTGGCCTTCTTAATGAAAAAGGTTCTTCAGTAAGAAATCAGTATATTTTATACAAATCAGATGCTGAAGTTAGACTGGAGGAGAGTGAAAGAATGCGTAAGAGGGGGATTGATTTTATTACTGACCCGGATGAAAAGTGGAAGCTTACCTTAGACTTTGATAAGGAAGCTATATTTCATTTCCCTGATGGAGAAGTAATAAAGACAGCGCTTAGTGATAAAATTGATCCTGATCGCAATAGCTGGAAATTCACTAGTTCTGCTCCGGAATCTTTTCTTTCAATAGAGCTTACCAAAGACATTTGTATAGATAGTATTTCAGGAGAATCGATTCCATATAAAGTTTTAATAGCAGCCGAAGGCATGAAAAACAAGGGTATTTCAAGATTTTCCGGATGCGGGAGTTTTTTGGGAGACTGGCGCCTTCATGATATATGGGCTCTAAGATCATTTAATGGTAAAGAAATTGATGCAGCAAATTTTGATAAAGGTATTCCTTATCTGGAATTTAATATCAGAGAGGGAAAAATTTTTGGAAATGCTGGTTGTAATGCTAGTAGTGGAAGTTTTATCCAGAGTAAAAGCATCATTGCAATCGGATCTATTGCTTCCACCAAAATGCTTTGTAATGCTTATTCCTTCGAACAGGAATTTCTGACAGCGCTTTCCCGAAGAAATTTTAAATATAAATTCGACGGACTAAAGCTTACTTTATCTGACGAAAGGAATGTCCTGGAGTTTTCAAAAGTTGATTAAAGCTCACACAATTGTTTTTTATGGCTTAAGAAATCTTGCCATATTTCCCTTAAAATTTGACCTGCGGGTTTAATGTCTTTGATTTGTGCAGAAACCTGACCTATTTCAAGTTCCCCTTCGTTAAGATCTCCTTCAAATATCCCTTTCTTAGCTCTGCCTTTGGCAAGTAAATTTTTTAAAGAGACTGGATCAGCTCCCTTTTCTTCAGCTTGTTTTACTTCTTCATAAAATTTATTTTTAAGCAATCTTACCGGTGTCACAGACTTGAGTGTTAGGACTGTTTCTCCTTCTGCAGAATTTGTAACTCTGTTTTTAAAATTGATGTGCGCTGAAGATTCTTCACTAATTGCAAACCTACTTCCTATTTGCACTCCGTCTGCCCCTAAAGCCATTGCTGCCAATAAGCCTTTGCCTGTTGCTATTCCACCCGCAGCTATAACAGGGATTTTTACTGATTCTTTAACCATTGGTATAAGGCAAAAGGTAGTTGTTTCTTCACGACCATTGTGACCGCCTGCTTCAAAACCTTCGGCTACCACAGCATCCACTCCTGCATCTTCAGATTTTTTGGCAAATTTGACACTGGATACCACATGAACTACTTTAATACCATTTTCCTTCAAGGTTTTGGTCCATGTAGAGGGATTGCCAGCTGACGTGAATACAATTTTAATTTCTTCCTCAATAATGATCTTAATAATTTTATCTATATCCGGATAAAGGAGGGGGACATTCACCCCAAAAGGGCGGTTCGTAGCGAGTTTGCATTTGACCAAATGTTCTTTTAAAACCTCTGGATACATAGATCCTGCACCTATCAATCCGAGGCCACCTGCATTGCTTACTGCTGAAGCTAGCTTCCAGCCACTGCACCAAACCATTCCTGCTTGTATTATCGGATATTCAATTTCGAATAATTGATTGACTCTATTCATTGATAAGAAATTATTTGATTGGAAAAATACAATATATTTTCTATAGTAATATACTAATTGCCAGGTTTATGTATGATATTGATTTTGACCATTTTCAATGATTAATAAATTAGAGGATATATAGATAAAATTTTTAAATGGCTTTTGTTTGCAAGCATGAAAAAAAATGTTAAGGTTATCAACACTTGTTATTGCTCGATAAAAGACTTAAAGTTGTTGATATTCAGGCGGATTCGGCGGTTTGTTTTGTCTCTGTGGATAAAAGAATAACTTTGTGGAAAAACTTAGCTCAAAAAATTGAAAAAATATAAGATTTATAATTATATAATAAGTTGTTTTTCAGCGGATAAACGGGCCCTGCAAATTTTCTAAAACTTGGTAAAAGTCATTTTTCCTGTTGTAAAATTTTTTATTGCCATATTGAAATTATCCAATTTTGCAGAGGTGAAAATATTTTTCTGGATTACGATATTGATTTTTGATTTGAAGTAAAGTTAGGAGATCATACACAGTTTTTATTTTAGAGGAGGCCCAAATAGCTCTAACAATTTATTTTGGTTTGAGGTTGTACTCTAAAGTAGTTTTAGGTATGTGGAATCTCTTTAAATATTTTCAACAACAAAAGCTGAGAAAGTACTACACAAAACTCAGGCTAGATGCACTTGAAGCCCATAAAAATGGAGATATAAAAAGATCGCTGGCATTAAATGCCATGGCTGACAAGCTTATGAGCGATGTAATTTACAGTTAGAGGTTTAAATTCTTCAAAATATCCTCTACAAATTCACGGGAGTTGGATAGTCTGGGCACTTTATTCTGACCGCCCAGTTTACCCCTCTGTTTCATCCACTTGTAAAAAGTCCCCTGAGGTACTGAATGAATAATCGGTTCCTGAAGAGCTATATCTTTGTATCGTTTTGCCTCATAGTCGGAATTGACAATTTTAAGTTCTTCATCTAATATTTGGGAAAACTGATGGAGATCTTTTGGAGATTGAGAAAATTCAATGACCCATTCATGTCTGCCATTTTTTTTACCTTCGAAAAATACCGGAGCTGCAGTAAAATTACTTACAATAGAGCTGGTTTTCATGCCTGCTTTGGAAACTGCTGTTTCAGCGTTCTCAACCATTAATTCTTCTCCAAAGGCATTTATAAAATGCTTGGTTCTACCTGTGATTTTTATCCGATAAGGTTCAAGGGAAGTAAATTTTACAGTATCCCCAATTTTATATCTCCACAAGCCTGCATTGGTAGAAATTACCATAGCATAGCTCTTATCCAGCTCAACTTCGTGTAGGGAATAGCTTTTCGGGAATTCATCGTCTTGGTGGTCAATGTCTATGAATTCATAGTAAATACCATAATCCAGCATTAGCAGCAGTTCATCAGATCCTTTCTGATCCTGTATTCCAAAGAATCCTTCCGATGCTGTATAGGTTTCCATGTAGTCTACATGAGAAGCAGGGAAGAAGGTTTTGAATATTTCTCTATACGGAGAGAATGCTACAGCGCCATGATAGAAAACTTCAAAATGTGGCCATACCTCAAGCATATTCTTTTTGCCAGTAAGCTCTAGTATCCTGTTTAGAAGCACGATTGTCCATGTTGGAACACCACTAATACAGGTTACATTTTCGTTTAGAGTTGCTTTGGCCATCTTCTCAATTTTTTGCTCCCATTCGTCCATCAGGGCAATGTTGAGATCAGGTGTTCTTGAATATTGGGCCCACATAGGAAGATTAGCCATGATAACAGCAGATACATCGCCATAAAACGAATCCTTCCACTTGGGATTTTTATAATAAGAGCCCCCTATAGCAAGATTTTTTCCGTTGAATAGTTTGCTGGCCGGATTATTATTAAAGAAAAGGCAGAGCAGGTCTTTGCCGCCTTTATAGTGGCAATTGTACAACGCCTCTTTGGAAACAGGAATAAATTTACTTTTGGCATTGGTCGTCCCGGATGATTTTGAGAACCAGGAGATTTTAGTAGGCCAAAGAATATTCTGTTCACCCTGCATCATACGGTCTATGTATGGAAACAAAGATTCATAGGGTGATACAGGCACAGTGTTCTTAAATGCTTCAATAGACCGTATGGAGCTATAGTCATACTTTTTTCCCCATTCAGTGTTTTTTCCGTTTCGGATAAGGTCAAAGAATAATTGCTCCTGAATCTCATGAGGATTTTTCATAAAGCGCTCAATATGGCCAATACGCCTCTTGAGAATATTCTTCATTATAAGATTCAGAATCATTCTTTAAATCTTTCTTTTCAATTCGAAATGTTTTCCAAGATAAACTCTTCTAACTTGCTCATCGGCAGCAAGTTCTTCCGCAGTGCCTGATTTAAGAATCTTTCCTTCAAATAAAAGGTAAGCTCTGTCTGTAATGGAAAGTGTTTCGTTTACATTGTGGTCTGTAATAAGTATACCGATATTTTTATTTTTTAGTTTAGCAACTATTGATTGTATCTCTTCAACAGCAATAGGGTCTACACCAGCAAAGGGTTCGTCCAATAGTACAAACTTGGGATCTACGGCAAGTGCGCGGGCTATTTCTGTTCTTCTTCTTTCTCCTCCTGAAAGCACCATACCTATATTTTTCCTCACATGGTTCAGGCTGAATTCGTCCAGAAGTTCCTGAAGTTTATTCTTTTGGTCAGTTTTGGATAGTTTAGTCATTTCCAGAACTGCCATAATGTTTTCTTCTACTGTAAGTGTTCTGAAAACGGAAGCTTCCTGTGCAAGATAACCTACTCCTCTCTTTGCTCTTTGGTACATGGGAAGCTTGGTTATTTCCTCATCTTCCAGAAAAATTTTACCTTCATTAGGCTTTATCAGGCCTACTATCATGTAAAATGAAGTGGTTTTCCCAGCTCCGTTTGGCCCCAGCAGTCCTACAATTTCTCCTTGTTTAACCTCTACCGAAACGTTGTTAACTACTGTCCTGGCTTTATATCTCTTAATTAAATGTTCAGCTCTGAGTATCATTTCTGATTATATAACAAAATAAAAGGAAGACCCTCTTTTAATTAGTGACAAATTTTATATCCTTTATGAATAATTGCAAAGATTTTTTACCATTAAATTCATTTTCGTAAATATGGTAACAAATATTAAATGGTTCTCCTTTTGAAACTCTTTTAAATGGTTCTACCATATTGAACCCAATTGCTTCAATGGTATTAAAACCGTCCTGGGAGATTCTTAGTTTCAGGTGCTGATCTTTCAGCAATTTCGCCGACCCATCGTCTCTGACATTTTCAGAAATAAATACAGGATCCATGTTCCCTGGTCCGAATGGTGCTAATTGTTTCAGAATGTTATAAAACTTCTGATTAATCTGAGACAACTCTATCTTAAGATCAACGTCCAGTTTTGGTATTAAATCCTCCTGACGTATATCGCAGGAAACAACCTGTTCAAACCTTTCCTGGAAAGCTTTAATATTCTCAAGCTTCATGGTAAGTCCGGCGGCATAAGTATGTCCTCCAAACTGTTCAAGCAGATCCGAACATTTAGCTATTGCTTCATATACATCAAATCCGTCTACTGATCTTGCAGATCCGGTAGCCATACCATTGTTCTCTGTAAGGATAATGGTTGGTCTGTAAAACTTCTCAATGCATCTGGAAGCCACAATACCTATAACTCCTTTATGCCAGTCATTTTTGAAAAGGACAGTTGATTTTGAGTCCAATGCCACTTCTTCCTGAATCATTCGAATCGCTTCATCGGTAATGTTCAGGTCAAAATCCTTCCTTACTTTATTCTTTTCATTTATCTTTTCAGCCAGAAGGTCCGCTTCATCCTGATCCTTGGCAATAAGCAGATGAACTGCATGTTTGGCATGTGCGATTCTTCCCGCTGCATTGATTCTGGGACCAATTCCGAAGACAATATTGTTAATTGTAAGTTCCTTTGATACTCCTGATATATCAATGAGCGATTTCATCCCCGGACGTGGAGATTCATTCAGTACCTTTAAACCATGGTAGGTTAATATCCTGTTTTCACCGGTAATAGGTACTATGTCAGATGCGATACTTACTGCAAGTAAGTCAAGAAAACTAAAGAGTAATTCCTCTTCAAGACCCAGGTCAATACATAGCGCCTGCATCAACTTAAAGCCAACACCACATCCTGACAGTTCTTTATATGGATAATCGCAGTCGACTCTTTTAGGGTCAAGGACTGCGCAGGCCATTGGAAGCGAATCACCTGGCTTATGATGGTCGCATACTATAAAATCTATCCCCAATTCTGAGGCATAGGCTATTTCATTTAATGATTTGATGCCGCAGTCGAGACTGATAATGAGGGAAAATCCATTTTCATGGGCCCAGTCTATACCTGTTTTTGAAATGCCGTAGCCTTCTTTGTATCTGTCAGGAATATAAAATTCAAGATTTTCATAGTAGTTGCTGAGAAAGCCATAGACAAGAGTTACAGAGGTAGTTCCATCTACATCATAATCACCGTAAATAAGAATTTTTTCTTCATTATCCATGGCTTCGCAAAGCCTTGCTACTGCGTTGTCCATATCTTTCATAAGATATGGATCATGGAGATTTTCAAGAGAAGGTCTGAAGAAATCTCTGGCTTCTTCAAATGTATTAATCTCTCTTTGAATCAGAAGAGAAGCTAGGGTAGCGTTGATATTAATCGCCTGAGATAATGACTCAATGTTTTGAGCCGGAGGAACATGTTTAAATACCCAACGCTTTTCCATAAAGCATACAAAATATAAAAAAATAGCGACTTTTTTATAAAAAAGAGATGATACGGGCAAATATTCCAGGTTTATTTACCTGAAATGTCATTAATCTCCTTCTTCCAGCAAGTCAGGAGTCTCAAGGTATTTAATATCTCCAACGGCTTTACCTGCTATTCCCTTTATGGAGCCATACATATCTACTGTATTATGAAGGACTTTCTCCAGTTGTTTTTCCCTTTCTTTCCAAAGTTTTTGGGTAACGAGTTTTTCTTTTGCAAGCGCTTCCTGCATCGAAGAAAAGCCTTCAACAATAGCTTCCATCTGCTGTCTGAATTCATTTCCGGTGAGATAATCGTAAAGCATTTGCATTTTATCCCCCTTATTTTCCTGTGACAATTTAACTTCTGTCAATTTGATAAGAGTATCTCTGAGAATCATTGCAACCCCTTTCACTTCATTGAAAGAGCAAACCCAAACGCCGTCCCGCAGACCAAACTTTTCCATATCCCTGGGCATAGTTTCTGTTACAAGGACAGCCAGATCCGCTTTTTGTCCGCGAAGGTCTCCTTTCAGTTTTTCAATCCAGCCATCGCTAAAAGCCTTGGTCCGCTTGCTTTCATATATAATTTTTCCACAGTCTTTTCCTGAAGAGTTTCTTACTGTTTGAATAACGTCAGCTCCTCTTACACCTTTACCTACTTCCTCTACCAGGTCAAAAGGAAAAACTTCTCTGAGCATTCCTTCAAGGACTACTTCCTGGGCTTCGCCTTGCAATTGCATAGATCCTTGCTCTGCCTTTCTTTTCATTTCATCAATTTGCTTTCTCAAAGAATCCAGTTGCATATCTTTTTCTTTGATCTTCAGTTGATTGTTTTCATCCATCCTTTTGCGGATGTCCTCTTCCATATCCTTGGCCTTATTGAGAAATCTTTTCTCCATTTCCAGCTCTAGTTCTTCCTTTTTATCGTTCAGCTCCTTTTCTTTTTTTAGCAGCTCAAGTTCTTTGGTTTTCAGTTCCCGGTTCTCTTTCTTCCGCTCTTCAACTTCTTCTTGTAAACTCTTTAGTTGAAGTTCGAAGTCTTCTTTTACTTTACCTTTGAGCTGATCTTCCATTTCTTTGGTTTTGCTCAAAAGTTTTTTCTCCAGCTCCAGCTCCAGCTCATCACTTTTCTCTTTCAGTTCTTTTTCTTTTTTCAAAAGATCGAGCTCCTTGGTTTTCAGCTCACGGTTTTCCTTTTTGCGTTCTTCGATTTCTTCCTGCATTGTTTTAAGCTGCATTTCAAAATCCTCTTTCACTTTGCCTTTGAGCTGTTCTTCTATTTTCTGTTTCTCCAGAATCAGTGTTTTTTTCAGCTGAACCTCCTGATCTTCTCTTTCCTTGATCAGTTTTGCCTGATAAGCACGGAGTTTATTTTCCTTTTCAGCAAGCTCAGCTTCTTTTTGTTTCTGGATTATCTCAAAATCCTGTTTTAGTTTTTCCTCTATATGGCTGGCAAGCGCCTCTTCTACATTGAAATGATGAGCGCATTTGGGGCAGGTAATTTTATTTTCCACTAGAAAATTCTTGAAGTATTTTTAAAGATAATAAATATGTAGCTGAAGGCGAAAGGCAAAATGCTTAAAGTTTAAAATAGAGACTAATACGAAATGGCTTAATTACCATTGAGTTTACAAGGGTGCAGATTGAATGTAGTTTTACTATGTAGCAGAAAATTGTGGGAATAAAGGAGTTAAAAAAGGATTCTTGTAGAGATTCCAAGCATGGCGTCTCCCTTTCAATAGGTAGGGTCTTTTAATTTACCAGGAACAATAAGTGGAAACATTATTGTTCGCAAAATTCCTCATCGCGTTTCATTGTCATAGCTTTTGCGACACCATGTATGGCTCTCTGTGCTTTAAAAATTTACAGAAAAAAAGGCTGACTCTTCCGAATCAGCCTTTTGCTGTATTTTATTTACTTGTTAAATGAAATTTTTATAATACCCCTTCAAGCACGTCTTTAATTGGTACTCTTTCGCCATTTTTATAAGGAACGATCCAGGCATCTTTCACTCCCATATCCCTGAGCGCCTTCTTAAATGTGTTTGCCTCCCAATAGTCGGCAAAGTTGCCTAGAGTGTATTTTTTTATTCCATCTTTATCTACTTCGCCACTGAAGTTTGGATTGTTGTCAAAATATTTTGACAGGTCTTTGTTTCTGAAAGAGCCCACCTGTACTTTAAAAATAACACCAGGTACGGTTTTAGATTTAACATTTCCTGTACCTCCTGATTGAAGACTTTTTTTAAGTTGCTCTATTTCTGCATTTTTTGCATCCACCTCAGATTTTAAACTTGCAGTTTGCGAGACCTGAGCAGATAAAGCATCTTTTTCTTCGACAAGCTTTTTATACTCCATTGGAGTTAGAGATTTCAGTTTTTTAGCCCATTCTTTTTCAGTTTCCTTATCAGATTGGGCATATCCGGCAAAAACTGTCAGAAACATTAACAATCCGAACACATGAGCGCTCTTTTTCATGGTAGTAGCTATTTAATAATGTTTTTAGAGTATCCTGTTTTTTTAATTGCCGACAGGAAACCCTAAAATATTATTTAAGGCTTCCTATCATGTCTTTTGCGTTTACCCAGCTTGTAAATTGCTCGTCAGTCAATAGTTGCAGTTCTATGGCTGCCTCTCTTAAGGTTTTGTTTTCTTTATGAGCTTTTTTGGCAATTTTAGCTGCATTTTCGTAGCCGATATGTGTATTAAGAGCGGTTACCAGCATCAACGAATTTTCAAGATTTTTATTGATGAAAGGTAAGTTTGGCTCAATACCGACTGCGCAATTTTTGTTGAAACTATCGGCAGCATCTCCGATTAGTTTTGCAGACATAAGCAAATTGAAGATAATTACGGGTTTGAAAACATTTAGTTCGAAATGTCCTTGCATTCCACCGACAGAAATTGCAGCATCATTTCCTATAACTTGTGCGCAAGCCATTGTAAGTGCTTCAGACTGAGTAGGATTGACCTTTCCAGGCATAATTGAAGAACCTGGCTCATTTTCAGGAATTAATAATTCTCCGATACCGCATCTTGGTCCTGAAGCAAGTAATCTGATATCATTTCCGATTTTCATCAAGCTTACTGCAAGTTTTTTCAGCGCTCCTGAGGTACCTACTGCTGCATCGTGAGCAGCTAGAGCTTCAAATTTGTTAGGAGCGGTTTTGAAAGGATGACCTGCCAGTTGTGAAATTTTATTTGCTACAAGTTCAGAATATCCTGTAGGAGTATTTAGTCCTGTTCCTACAGCTGTTCCTCCTAATGCAAGCTCGGAAAGGTGATCCAGCGTAGATTGAAGGGTTTTAATGCCATGATCCAATTGAGCTACATAACCAGAAAATTCATTTCCAAGTGTAAGTGGAGTAGCATCCATTAAGTGAGTACGACCTATTTTGACAATATCAGCAAACGCCTTTGCTTTAGCGTCAAGGGTATCTCTAAGAGACTTTACTTTAGGAATTGTTTCTTCAACGATCAGTTTATATGCTGCAATGGACATTGCAGTTGGGAAGGTATCATTAGAAGACTGGGATTTATTAACGTCATCGTTCGGGTGGATTTTTTTCTTTTCGTCTTCAAGTTTACCACCAAGAAGTACATGAGCTCTGTTTCCTATTACTTCATTCACATTCATGTTAGATTGGGTTCCTGAACCTGTCTGCCATACCACCAAAGGAAACTGGTCATCAAGTTTTCCATCCAGAATCTCCTCACAAACTTTGCTGATTATCTCAGCTTTGTCCGCGGAAAGAACCCCAAGCTCAAGGTTGGTTTGCGCTGCAGCTTTCTTCAAAATAGCAAATGCTCTGATCACTTCAGTAGGCATAAGGTGTCCGCCGATGGTGAAGTTTTCTTTTGACCTTTGTGTTTGTGCTCCCCAATATTTGTCTGCCGGAACTTGTACCGGCCCCATAGTGTCTTTTTCAATCCTGAAGCTCATAGAATATTTTGGTTTTTTATTAGTTACTGTATAGTGAACAATATTACAAAAAATATCAAAAGACCTCTAGCGGGATATTGCAATATTTAATGTCGGATTTGGAATTTTTCCAAATTTTTCCACAATATGATCATGTGTGGAATAAGTGGTATCTTTGTATATAAGATTATGGCCAAAGTAAAATCCTCGTTTTTTTGTCAGAGTTGTGGAGCGCAGTCTGCCAAGTGGGTTGGTAAATGTCCTTCCTGCGGAGAATGGAATACCTATGTGGAAGAGCTCATTCAGAAAGAGGAAAAGCAATCCTGGAAGTCTTCCTCTTCTTCTATGAAGGTTGCCAATAAGCCCAAACCCATCAATGAAGTTGCTTATGATCAGGAAGAACGAATCTATACCAGTGACGGTGAATTAAACAGAGTATTGGGAGGAGGTATTGTCCCTGGCTCTTTGGTTTTGATCGGTGGTGAACCGGGTATTGGCAAATCGACCCTCATGCTTCAGATTGCGTTAAGTCTTATTGAGCATAAGGTATTGTATGTTTCAGGAGAGGAGAGTGAGCAACAAACAAAAATGCGTGCGGAAAGACTTGGTATAAAGTCCAATAACTGTTATGTGCTTACAGAAACATCAACTCAGAATATCTTTAAACAGATTGAGATACTCGAACCCGATGTTCTGGTTGTAGATTCTATTCAAACTTTACATTCATCGTTTATAGACTCCAGTGCGGGAAGCATTTCTCAGGTTAGAGAATGTACTGCGGAGTTGTTGAAGTTTGCTAAAGAATCAGGGACTCCTGTTTTTCTAATAGGTCATATTACCAAGGAGGGAACGATTGCCGGGCCTAAAATCCTGGAACATATGGTGGATACCGTTTTGCAGTTTGAAGGTGATCGCCATATGGCCTATAGAATCATGCGTACAACAAAGAACCGTTTCGGATCTACTTCTGAGTTGGGTATTTATGAAATGTCAGGAGCTGGATTAAAGGAGGTCTCTAATCCTTCTCAGATATTGCTTTCACAGAGAGATGAGGTTTTGAGCGGAATAACTATAGGTGCAACTCTGGAAGGGAATCGTCCTTTATTGATAGAAGTACAGTCTCTTGTAAGTCCGGCAACATATGGAACGCCTCAAAGAAGTTCTACCGGATTTGATGCGAAAAGATTAAACATGTTATTAGCTGTGCTTGAAAAAAGAGGTGGTCTCAGATTGGGCGCTCAGGATGTGTTTCTGAATATTGCGGGTGGAATAAAGATTGAAGATCCTGCAATAGATTTATCTGTGTGCGCATCCATCATCTCGTCGTTTAAAGATCTCGCTATTCCGCAAACAGTTTGTTTTGCTGGTGAAGTAGGTCTGGGTGGGGAAATAAGAGCGGTAAACAGAATCGAACAAAGGATTTCTGAAGCTGAAAAATTAGGCTTCAAAGATATATTTATTTCAAAGTATAATAAAAAGGGGCTCGATACGGCAAAGTTCAAAGTTAATATTCATGCTGCTGCTAGGCTTGATGAGGTATTTGACTCTTTAATGAATTAGCAACATGGAGAAATTAAACACTTGGATATTTAACGAATTGTAGTCGGGAAAACTTGAGGATAGCTTATGTTGGAATCCTTTTGCAATTGATTGAAATAGGCTTGCATCAATTTTATATAAGTGTGCATTTGAATTTCTATCTGTACTTTGTGTTCTGTATCTTTTTCTCTTATCCACTGGACTGCCATGACTTTAGCCCTGACTCCAGCTTTATAATACTTGTAGAATAAAAAAAGCAAGTATTCTTCAGGGCTTCTTATTGCAGGATTGAATTCATTATAATATTCAAGTACCAATGCTCCGAAGTCCTTCCTGCCAAACCTGTCGAAATCCATGGAAAGAAAGGCAAGCTCTTCCATTACATCTATTTGCCTTAAAGAATCACTAAATTCTATACAGTCAAACAATATAGGTTTATCGAGAAGAAAGATGTTTCCGGTATGGAGATCGCCATGGCAATCCCTGATAAATCCCTGATGCATCCGGGATTCAAGAAATTCTTTAAAGTGCTGGATAAACTGAAGGCAATAGCTTGTACTTATATCAATATAGTCTTTACTGACCGGATCAATTTTATTAAATATTTCTGAATAGTTGAGAATGTCTTTGGTTTTATCTTTAATCAGGCCGCTTTGATTATTTATGATTAAAGGCTTTGATGAAAGATGAAATTCTGCAATAATTTTAGCGATATTGCGAATATCACTTTCTGCTATCTCATTTTTTAAAAGAAGGTTGTTTAACTCTTTTCCTTCAGGAAGTCTTCTCATTTCCACTGCATAATCAATGATCGCACCGTTTCCTTCTCCTATTTGGAAGTATCCATTGTGTATTCTTACAGGATGAACATTGATGTAGATATCTGATGAGAACCTTTGGTTTAATAAAAGCTCCTTTTCACAATAGAATTTTCGATTTTCTAAAGATGTAAAATTTAGGAATGAAGTTTCAACAGGCCTTTTGATTTTAAATGCCTTGTTCTCTGAAAAAAGAATCCAGGAAATGGAAGTTTCGGTAACAGACAGTGGTCTGGAATGATCAGGGAAAATTATTCTTTCTAATTGTTCCTTTTCCATAGAATGATCAATTTGTATTTAAGTATGCAACTGCTTTGATAAGCATTAGGTTAATATCAATCTTTGAAGAGTCAAGTTCCAGGAATTCAGTCTCGGGCAATTCAAATTGTTCTTTCATTTTCAGATATACTGAGTAATCAGCATCGCTGAACGTTCTTTTGGATGAGACTCTATATTTTATATCCTCTTCACTAGCACTTATAGTTATAATTTTGCAATTGGTTTTATACTGAATACATTCTTTGCAAAATGATTTTCTTAATTCATCTTTGAAAAAAGTGGCGTCCAGAACGACATCTTTTTTTTCAGATAATAATGCGTTCATCCGTATTTTCATCTCCGCGTAAACTGCTTTCTTCTCCTCTTCGCTATATGTGGGATTCTGAAACAGTTCCTTCCTTATAATATCACTTGATAAATATTCGGCATTGATGAGTTTAGCTAATTTTTCTGCAAAAAAAGATTTACCGGAACCTGGAAGACCGGAAACAATTATGACCATGAAAATTAAACAGAGAATCTGTTAAAAGGTTGAGAAAGGTAAGTGGGGAAAAGTTACCTTTTTATAAAGCGACCGGTTGTGTTAACTATTTTTCCTTTAATGCTTAAAAAGTACAACCCCGGATGGATGTTGGAAACAGGGATTTCGAACTGGCTTGTACCATTGTTAAAAGTAATAAAAACTTCTTTAATTAAGACTCCTAAAGAATTGTAGATGAGGACCTGTGCTTCATCTGAAACACTTGATTTCAAAGATAATTGTAACGTGCTTTCTACAGGATTTGGATTGATACTGAGTTTAAGTTGTTCTTGATCAATAAACTGGATGTGAGTGTTTTGAGGAAAGAAAGACGTGTCATAATTGGCACTTCCGTCACTATATCTTTCAGACAGGCAAAAGCCATCCCTGTGTATCAGGAGAAAGAAGAAAAAAAATGTGACGAATTTTAGGAACCTCATTTGGCAAATTTAAGCTTTAGAAACGATTATTGAATCGTTTGTTCGCAAATTTTGTAAATAGGTCTTAATTATTGAAATTATCTGTCAATAATCATCATAAATAAAGACTTTCACCCTCGGCAAAGCGGCATTGTCATACAATGCGGACCGCCTCTGGCCCTTGATAATTCAGCAGATGGAAGATTAATGATTGTATTTTGAATGTCTTCCTGACAAATCTTTCCACTTCTAAGCTCCTGAAGTAATTCAGAGGCTTTAACAGTCTGATAACCTGCCTCTTGTAGTGCCTTGTTTGTTTTCAGATTCCTGTCATAAGTGAATGCAACGCCTTCTCGCACGGCAAAAAGGTTACAACCGTCTGTCCACTGTTCCCTTTCTTCAAATGGAGCCTTTCCTTCTCCGCAAAGTATAAACTGCCAGTCTGGATAAATGTCTTTTAATATCGAACTTAGACTCTTAGCAATTAAAGGCTTCTGACTATTGGCAGAATAGTGCTGTATTTTCATTTTGCCCTCCTGCATGATCAAAGGAGCAAAAACCACACTTTGATTTCTTTTTGACATGGTAAAGACTGTATCCAAATGCATGCAAAACCTCAGAGGAGGAAGGTTTACAACAGTTATTTCACTGACTATTTTGTGTGCGAAAATTTTCCTGATTATTCTCTCAACAGCCATTTCAGAGGTCCTTTCGCTTGTTCCTATCAGTAAATGATTTTCATTTACCAGCATTACATCTCCTCCTTCCACAGAGAATACTCCAAGGTGGCCATTATTATTGTCAACCAGCTCCTCTACATTGTCTGAGATTCCGAATAGCTTGTTGCTTTTGTTCACTGCTGCAAATAATGGATGATAATGAAATACAAAGTACGAGAGTACAGATTCCCTTGACCGCGCTCTTTTGGAAGCCTGCGCTATCAGAAGATGGTTGTTGATGACTGTTCCCAGATCTCTTGTAAAAATGAGATTCGGTAGAGGCAAGAAAATTGAGATCTCTTTCTTATTATGATATACCCCTGATATCAGTGTATTGGCTAATATTTCCGGTTCCGCATTGATCAGGAATTGTTTTACTCTGTCGTCGCAATGTTCAAGTCTGCAAACTATAGTTACAAGCTCTTTCTTGATTGCGTCTTGTCTCAGGATATCCCTTAGAAGGTTTGAAAAGTCGTGTACATTTTTTTCACCTATAAAATAGCCAAGTAGATTTGTAAAGACCTGATGTTCCTCTACCATTTTAGGAAGATAGACGATGTCTTCATATAGAAGATCTATAGCCCTTGATGGTGTTACTTTTTCAATTCCTTCATCAGGCTTATGGATCAGAACTGACTTAAGTGCTCCGATGTCAGAAGTGACACGGATTACAGAGTTTTCTTTATCCTTATATTGGCCCAGGTCAAATCGCATAAAAATAGGGTTTTTTAGTTGAGAAGATGAGGCTAATAAACCATCATCTTCATACAAAATACACTTCCACCAGACTTAATAAATTCTGAAGTATCCAATTCAATTACCTCAAATCCTTTTTTTACCAGGTGGTGAAAAGTAATAATACCTCCTTTTTGCATAAGCGCAACCTTCTTTCCTGTTATCTGATCATTAATGATATGGGCATTCAGGGAAAAATTTAATGCTGCTTCATGAACAGGGATGGCAATTACTTCACGGAACATTTTTTTTATTGTTTTCAAACCTTCGGTTGTAAAGGCCTCTGCACAAATCAGTACCGTTTCTTCATCCAAAGGTAAAAAACATGTATCAAGGTGATAGAAATTCTCATTAATGAGTTCAAGAGCTATGATAGGCACATTCAACAGTTGTGCTATTTCATCATAGGCGTTTTTTTCTGATCGAAAACCATAGCCTCCGTAAAGAAGCGACTTACCATAGTGAGGAATAAGGTCTCCCATTCCTTCAAAAAGAGAGGTTTTTACCAGTTTATTTATTTTATATCCCTCATCCCGGAAAAACTCTTCAAAATATGGCACCTCTTTTTGTCTGGAACAATGTCTCATTTTGCTGAGAATGACTTCTTTTCTTCCCGTTTCATCTCTCCAGGGAAAAGTCTGGTTGGCAGCAAATACCATGTCTTCACAACCGGGAACACCAGAAATCACATTTACAGAATCAAGTATACCCAGCTCTGCAAGTCGAGCATATTCATTATGGACATTTTCCCACTGACTTATAGCCAGTTTTTTGTCCATATTTCCAAGGCCTTTTTCCATATGCGGATTCTTGATATCTATGATATCAAAATATTCCGGACTTGCCATGAGTACTTTTCTTGGCTCAACCCTCGGTGGGATTTCATCAATAGAAAAGTGTAAATTGTGATCGTAAACTTTTTTTTGAGTGTAAATCATAACTAAGCTCCTCCTTTGAATTAGAACGTATTTTAAAAGTGTTGAGTTTTAGATCTGTTTGATTTAAATCAATGAACAGTTTCCCTATACAAAAGTTTTAACCTAACATTATCAACGAAAATGATCAGATCTATTGTGAATCAGAATTATTGGATAGTATTTTTTATTTTGTTTTCCTGCAATGGAGCGCAAAAAGATTCAACCGGGAATGAGGGAAAAAAGGAAACTTTTCAGCTAGACACTGAAGCGTGCATTGATTCTTCAAAAATCAATACTGAAACAGTTTGCATAGAAATTTATGATCCCGTTTGTGGTTGTGATGGCAAAAATTATTCAAATACCTGCTATGCGGAGAAAGCTGGCGTTACAAAATTTGTTAAGGGTGAATGCAGATAAAAAGTCTTGACCTGAAATGTATCAGGTCAAACTTCTATTTTTTTTTCGGCTCATTCTGAATGGCCATAACTAAATCTCTTTTCTTTAGATAAATGATCCAAATACCTTGGAATTCATCGACTATAAAATTTTCTTTTGTTTGATCAGAAAGGGCGATACACTCCGGAGATACCAAAATTGGAGACATATAAATAAATAGGGTATCATTTATTGTCTGAAGGTTGGGTTTCATTTCAAGCTTATTCTCTCTATTGTATTTATAAGCATCTAAAAGCTGGGTTTCTATTTCTGATAAAAGGATTCTGCTTTTGAAATTTGTATCTATCTTATTGACTTTGAAAACATTAATTTCGTTTGCCAGAGAGTCCAGGTTATTGATTGAGGCATAGCTGCAGGCCAGAACAGCTTCCTCTGTTTTTTGGGATTTAGCGAGTGCTTCAGACTGCCTTTTTGCAGATTCATTTATCTTCAGGATAGCATTTTCACCTGTTTTATTAGCCATGTCAAAGATTTCAGATTCGCTAATTCTTAGGATTTTTCGCTTTTGAAGCTCTTCAGAAATTCCTTTTGTGTCTACAGAACTCTCGTTGCAGGCGGAAAATATTCCTATAAACAGGGCAGAAATCGCAAATAAATTGAATTTCAGGGGACAAAACCCTTTCTTTTTGTGTTTGATTACAGTCACTTTCTATTCTTAGATTTTATTATCTTTGCAAACGCAAATTTCTAAAAAAACATGATTGATAAGCTCGAGGCCATTAAAAAAAGATTTGAGGAGGTTTCTGAATTAATAATTCAGCCTGATGCAATGGCAGATATGAAAAAATATACTGCACTGGGAAAAGAGTATAAGGAACTTGAGAAGATAGTACAGGTCTATAAAAAGTATAAAGGAATTCTGGATAATATCGAAAGCGCTAAAAGAGTACTTGAAACAGAGAAAGATCCTGATTTCAGAGAAATGGCGAAGGTTGAGCTGGATGAACTGGTGCCGGAAAAGGACAAGATGGAGGAGGTGGTAAAGGAGATGCTTATCCCTAAAGATCCTAATGATAGTAAGAACGTTATCCTTGAAATCCGTGCAGGCACAGGAGGTGATGAGGCTGCTATTTTTGCAGGAGATTTACACAGGATGTACCAGCGTCTGTCCGAGATAATGGGCTGGAAATTAGAACTTCTGGATTATACAGAAGGTACTTCAGGTGGTTACAAAGAGATCATCTGCACAGTTTCAGGAGAAGATGTTTACGGAAAATTGAAGTTTGAGTCTGGTGTACACAGGGTACAAAGGGTGCCAGCGACAGAAACCCAGGGACGTGTACACACGTCTGCTGCAACTGTAGTTGCGTTGCCTGAGGTTGAAGATGTGGAAATTGATATCAATATGAACGATATCAGAAAAGATACTTTCTGCTCTTCTGGTCCTGGGGGGCAGTCAGTAAACACTACTTATTCTGCAATTCGTCTAACACACATTCCCACAGGTGTGGTTGTGCAGTGTCAGGATGAAAAATCTCAGATTAAGAACTTCGACAAAGCTCTGAAAGTATTGCGTTCAAGATTGTATGAAATTGAACTACAGAAGCAAAATGATGAAATTGGTGCTCAGAGAAAATCATTGGTTGGAAGCGGTGACAGATCGGATAAAATCAGAACTTATAACTATCCTCAGGGTCGTGTTACTGACCACAGAATAGGCTATACTGTTTATAACCTTCCAGTGGTAATGGATGGCCATATTGAAGATTTCATAGAGCAACTTCGTATTGCTGAAAATGCAGAGAGATTGAAAGAAGGAGCTAAATAATCTTTAGAATAATAATGGAATATAAACGTTGGATTTTGGATATAACTTTTCAAAATTCAACGTTATTTTTTTAATGTTTTATCTCGTTAAGAATGAAAAATACTTTTATCTGTCTTTGGTGCTTTTTATGTTTCCTGGTATGCTGTAAAAAGGCAGATGAAAAATTAACTTCAGATTCTTCAGCGAAATTATCTTTTTCAAGAGATACCATTTTTTTTGATACTCTTTTTACTTCTGTTCCCAATATTACCAAAAGACTGCTGGTTTACAATCACAATAAAAATGCAGTGAAAGTGAGTCAAATATCACTGGAAGGGCTTGCCAATTCTCCCTATTCATTGATTATAAATGGGAAAAAATCATTTTCTGATTCAAATGTTGAAATACGGGCGAAAGACAGTATCTATATACTCATTTCTGTGCTGTTAAAGCCAACGGATACCACAAATGCTTATATCGTTTCAGATAAAATTCTTTTTAATACCAATGGAAACATTCAGTCTGTTGCTTTAGAAAGTTTTGCTCAGAATGCCAACTTCTTTGTTAATGCTCAAACTGGGTGTGATACTACCTGGAACGCGGGAAAACCTTTCGTAATCTATAACAAACTGACTATTCCCGAGGGCTGCAAGCTTACAGTTGAAAAAGGAGTAAAGGTGCTTTTTCATAATGATGCCGTGCTAAAAGTTGAGGGAACTTTGATTGTTAATGGAGAAAAAGGAAAAGAGGTGTTGTTCGGTTCGGATAAAAGGGGCAGAATTTATGAAGATCAGCCTGGTCAATGGTCGGGTATTCAATTTACTTCCAAAAGTGTTAACAACAGAATCAATTTTTCTATAATAGAAAATGCTGATATAGGCATCAGTCAGGAAGAAGTATCGGATAATGATACCATTCCTGAACTGGTACTTTCCAATTCCATATTGAGGAATATGAAAAATGAAGGATTGTCTCTGGCAGCAGATACTTACTTATGGAATGACCTTTCTTATAATATATTGGGTAACAGCATACTTTCGAAGGGAAAAGAAACTGTGTACATAAGGCACTCTACCTTTACAGGGTATTCTTTTTCATTTTTCAGAGATTATTCTTTATTGGATTTTTCAAAATCCACCGGAAAAACCAGAATTGAAAACAGCATATTCTGGGGTGACAGAGCGAATGAGCTGATTCCGGGGGGAGATTTTATTGTGAACAATTCAATTGTTAAAAATATTCAATCCATTCCAGGCTATAATATTATTTCAAAAGCTCCTCAGTTCAAAAGTCCATTTCACCTGGATTTTCGCCCTGATAGCCTTTCTCCCGCAATAGGTGCAGGCTTAAATTTAGGTATATCAAAAGACCTTGAAGACAAAAACAGAGACGAAAAACCGGACTTAGGAGCCTATGAAAAGTGATTTGCTTCAATCCAAATATTACATTATAATTCCTTTAATAAGATAAAATTACAGGTATAAAAATTACTAAAATTTAGCTTAAAAGGCATCTTGAATTCAGAAATTCTTTGTTCCTAACGCACTTTAAGTTAATTTTGATAATTATATCAAATAATCAAAAACTCTTTCATGGAAACTACAATAATATCTGCCTTAAGGGATAATCAAATCTTTGATCTAATCGCCCGCGAAAAAAGAAGACAGGAGAGTGGTGTTGAACTTATTGCTTCTGAGAATTTTACCTCTCGTCAGGTGATGGAAGCTATGGGTAGTGTATTAACAAACAAATATGCAGAAGGCTTGCCAGGTAAAAGATATTATGGCGGATGCGAGATTGTAGACCTTTCAGAGCAATTGGCTATTGACAGACTAAAGAAATTATTTAAAGTTGAATGGGCTAATGTTCAGCCCCATTCCGGTGCACAGGCAAATATGGCTGTATTCCTTGCTTGCCTTACTCCTGGAGACACAATACTTGGGTTTGACCTTTCTCACGGTGGTCACCTTTCTCACGGTTCTCCAGTTAACTTTTCCGGTAAATATTTCAGACCAGTATTTTATGGTGTTGAAAAAGAGACTGGAACAATTAACCTTGATAAAGTTGAAGAAATAGCTTTAAGAGAGAAACCTAAATTGATCGTTTGCGGTGCTTCTGCTTATTCAAGAGACTGGGATTACAAACGATTCAGAGAGATCGCAGATAAAGTAGGTGCTGTATTGCTTGCTGATATTGCTCACCCTGCTGGTCTTATAGCTAAAGGATTATTGAACGATCCTGTTCCTCATTGTCATTTTGTTACTTCTACCACACACAAAACTCTTAGAGGTCCAAGAGGTGGTATCATCATGATGGGTAAAGATTTTGAAAACCCAATGGGGCTTAAAACTCCTAAAGGAGAAATCAGAATGATGTCTAACGTAATGGATATGGCTGTTTTCCCGGGAGTACAAGGTGGTCCGCTTGAGCACGTAATTGCAGCAAAAGCTGTTTCTTTCTTCGAAGCGTTATCAGATGATTATCTTGAGTATGCGAAGCAGGTTAAGAAAAATGCTCAGGTAATGGCTGACGCTTTTAAAAAGAGAGGATATGAGATCATTTCAGGTGGCACTGATAATCACTTAATGCTTATTGATCTCAGATCTAAGGGCCTTACAGGTAAATTTGCTGAGAATACTCTTATTCAGGCAGATATTACAATAAACAAAAACATGGTTCCGTTTGATGACAAATCTCCATTTGTTACTTCCGGAATGAGAGTCGGTACAGCTGCTGTTACTACCAGAGGTATGAAAGAAGCCGATATGGAAAAAATCGTTGATCTGATTGACACAGTACTAATGAGCAATGAAGATCAGAAGGTTATTCAGAAGGTGAAAAAAGACATCAACCACTGGATGGAAGATTTTCCTCTTTACGTATAAAAAATAATTTGTGGCAAAAGCTCAGAATAAAGAGATGTCATTTCTCGACCACCTTGAGGAGTTGAGGTGGCATCTCATTAGATCGTTAATATCAATTGTTGTATTCTCTTTGGTTGCGTTTCTGGCAAAGGATTTCATCTTCCAGACTATCATCCTGGGGCCGTCTAAAACAGATTTCTGGACCTATCAAATGTTATGCAAGCTTGGTCCGGATCTGTGCATTGAAAAGATGAACTTTTCTCTCCAAAACAGAACACTTGGAGGGCAGTTTACAATGCACATCAATGCAGCATTTGTAATTGGGCTTATTCTTGCATTCCCTTATACATTCTGGGAAATATGGAGCTTTATAAAGCCAGGTTTGTATATAAAAGAGCAAACTGCAGCAAGCGGTCTTTTATTCTATGTGACTCTTCTGTTTATTTCAGGGGTGCTTTTTGGCTACTACATCGTTTCCCCGATGTCCATTAACTTTCTTGCAAATTATACTCTGGATCCAAGTATTGAAAATAACTTTGATTTGGCATCATATATTTCTACGCTTACCATGATGGTTCTTGGCAGTGGTCTGATGTTTCAATTGCCTGTAGCTGTATTTATCCTTTCCAAATTGGGTGTCATGACTCCCGATTTCATGAAAACTTACAGAAGGCATGCCATTGTTGTTATTTTAGTAGTTGCGGCTATAATCACGCCTCCTGATGTTCTAAGTCAGGTTGTAATTTCTCTGCCTCTTTTTCTGCTGTATGAATTAAGTATCTTTATCTCTGCCAGTGTAAATAAGAAGAGAAAGGCAAAAGAAGAAATTCAAGAGATAACATATTCTTAAGAATTATTAAGTCCTGCTTTATATAAAGCAGGACTTTCATTTTTATCTAATATTTAGATCATTAAAATTTATAATCTCAAATGAGTAAAAAAATTGCACTTGGCGGTGATCATGCCGGGTTCACCTATAAGATGGAAATAATAGCTGACCTTCAAAGCAAAGGCTATGAGGTAAAAGACTTTGGGCCATTTAGTGAAGCATCTGTCGACTATCCGGATTATGTACATCCATTATCTAAAGCGGTAGAAAGTAAAGAGTTTGATTTTGGAATTCTGATTTGCGGAAGCGGGAATGGAGTTGCAATCACAGCTAATAAATATAAAGATATCAGGGCTTCGCTGTGCTGGACAAATGATCTTGCTGCATTGGCGAGACAGCACAATGATGCAAACATATTATGTCTTCCAGCAAGGTTTATTGAGCTAGCAGATGCTAAGAGATTTGCCCAGACTTTTATTGATACACCTTTTGAAGGAGGAAGGCATCAGAACAGAGTTGATAAAATTAATAAATGCTATTAATGGGCTGTACTTTTTCGTATAGCCCTTCACCTACCTTTTTGTACGCAGCACCTAATGATGGAATCTTTGCAAATATCTTTTCTGCAAGATTTTCCCTATCAACGATATAGTCAGGGGAATCCCTTAAAAAGTCCCTATAAATACCCGAAATATTTTCGAAGTTATTAAGGTTATCAAATCTTTTCTCTGCCAATTGCCAGTCAAGATAGGGTGTAGCAAGTGTATTGTTAATATACATTTCAGGAAGTTTACCTAAAACCAAAACTTTCTTCCCCTTTATTTCGCTAAGAGGGCTTGGAAGTGGAGAGGCTATCATGGAATTGATATTCCATGTTTTATTGTTCATTGATGCCTTTGATGAAAATATAAAACTTATTCCTATGATGAAGATGACGATTCCTGCAAAAAATGACTCCTTAAAAATTCTATGTCGGATAAGAGAAAACATATGAGCAGCAAAAAATGCCAAGGCTGGAACAAATATATAGGTAGAAGAAGGGGAGAGATTGTTTGATAAGGTAAGAGAAAATGTACCAAATATGATCCAAAGCAACATGGATTTGATCAGATTGTATTGAAAATTGATATAGCGCGATGAATTCGCTATGATGAAAAATGAGAAAAGCATCACTATTGCTGGAATCAGTAAAATTAAGATGTAGAGCTGAAGACTGCCAAAAATAGTCTTTTTATAATTGACAAAAGAAAGAACGTAGTAGGTTACGAATTCTGAAGATCCGTTTTTAAGGAAATAGTAAGTCCAGGCAATCAAAAACGGAAAAGCGAATCCGACAATTAATAGAAGAAACTTCCTAAGATTTAGGACGCCAAAGAATAAATAAGATAGAAAAGCAAAGAAAAAGAAAAGGCCTAGTTGAATACTAAATAAAGCCGCAATTCCGATAAAAATTCCTGAATACAGCATAAGTTCTTCCTTCAAATCATTGCGGAGCTGTTGGAATATCAGAAATAAAGCGATTAGCAAAAAAGTGGTACCCATCAAAGTAGGGAACAAAGTATTGAAGTCAAAAAATAAAGAAGCAAACAGGAAGTAAAAAAGAGCTGGTAACGAGCTTCTATCTCTAAGGGCACCTACTGCGTTTAAGATTAAATTAAAAACAACCCCCTGAAAAACCACAAATAAAGAAGAAGTAATCCAAAGAGCTGCCTGTGATTTTCCAAAGATCAGATTCAGGAAATAATAAACAGAGGATGCCAGTGGACCTGTAGGAAACCAGATATCCCTATACATAGAAGTCCCGGAATTCAACCTTTCCCCTATGGTGAGCCAGTTGATTTCATTAAGAAGCAGAGGACTGCCATTTAACATGAAAGATATTCTGATAATCAGAAATATAATAACTACAATCCCTAAGCGGAAGGGATCAAAAGTTTTGAAAAATCTAACCAAGGCAAAAGATTATTTGTTAATTTTCGATTAAAACTTGTTAATTAAAACTAAGTTTGAAGTAAATATAACTACTTGTTCATTTAATGGATATAATTTTGATAATTTCCATTAAATAAATCATCCTTCATCGATACGGAAAATGGACAGCAAAAGACAACAAAAAGTTTCCCGATTAATACAAAAAGAAATGGGAGAACTTTTTCAGAGAGACACCAAAGGAATATTTGGGGGAGCATTTATCACTGTAACTCATGTAAAAATCAGCCCTGATCTTGGGGTTGCTTCTATATATTTAAGTTTTTTGAAAAGCAATAACCAGAATGCCATTCTTCAGAATATAAGAGAAAACACAAAGCAGGTAAGAAAAATGCTTGGGGAGAAAATCGGAAAACAGTTGCGAATTGTTCCACAACTCGTTTTTCATATCGACGATACTGTTGAATATGCTGCAAATATTGATAAGATCCTTTCCGGACTTGATATTCCTCCTGTAAAAAAGGAGGATGAAGAAAACGAAGAAGAATAATTTAAATCCATAAAGTTTTGAGGGTACCCTTTTTCATTGCAAGGCGTTATTTTTTATTTGGCAGGAAAATAAATTTTATAAATATAGTTTCCCTGCTCTCCATCCTTGTGGTTGCTTTTGTAACTATGTCTCTGGTGGTGGCGCTAAGCGTATTCAATGGATTGGAGAATCTTATCCGTTCACTTTACAATACCTTTGATCCACAATTGAAGATTTCTGCTGTAAAGGGAAAATCCTTTACAGTTGATCATGATTTTTTGGATAAGCTTAAATCCAATGAGGGGATTGCTATTATTACAGAAGTCATAGAAGACAATGTACTTGTCAAATACAAGGAAGATCAAATGGTAGTGAAAATGAAAGGGGTTTCGGAGAACTTTCTGAAACAAAAGAGATTGGATTCCATGATAGTGGCAGGAGAACTGAAGTTCCATGACAGAGGAAAGGACTATGCAATCATTGGGCGTGGAATTCAATATAATCTGGCTATTTCACTTAATAGTGAAATTAATCCCTTGCAGGTCTGGTATCCTAAAAATATTAAAGCAGGTGCTGCTTTAAGTCCTGACAAAGTTTTTAGCAGAGAAAACATAAGGGCAGGAGCAGTCTTTGCCATTGAAAAGCAGTATGACGATAATTATATTTTCGTACCACTGGATTTTGCTGAAAGACTACTGAATTATGGCGACAAGAGAACCTCTTTGGAGATAAAGGTCAAGGATGGTTTTAAAGTAAATAAAGTACGAGATCAGTTGAGAACGTTGCTGGGTGAGGATTTTATGGTGCAAAATAGTGACGAGCAGCATGCAAGTCTACTGCGTGCTGTTAAAATTGAAAAACTGTTTATGTTTTTCACTATATCATTTATCCTTGCGGTAGCTTCTATGAATATATTCTTTTGCCTTACAATGCTTGCCATTAACAAGAAGAAGGATGTAGCTATTCTCTATTCAATGGGCGCGACCCCGTCTATGGTTAGGGCAATTTTTCTTACTGAAGGCGCAATGATAGCATTTACAGGAGCGATTTTAGGACTTCTTCTTGGTATTGGCCTTTGTGTTGCTCAGCAACAATTTGGGATGGTTTCTATGGGTATGGAAACATCACTTGTTGATGCATATCCTGTAAAAATGGAACTCAGCGATTTCATAAGTACAGGTATTACAATTATTGTGATCACCTTTTTAGCCTCTGTAAGGCCCGCAAACAGAGCCATTCAGGTTAGCATAAGGGAAAATATTTAAGAATCAGGACGATTCGGTTTCTGTGCATAATTATCTTCTCTTTTTCATTTCTTCTAAAACTGAATTTAGTATATTGTATACTTGTTTTAATCCGAAATGAAAGTCTCAACTGCCGAACCGTTCCAAATAATTTATTCATTGTTTGAGCATGAATACCTTGGGTATCTTTTTGAATCTTATGTAGTTCAGTTGGATGCCAATGGGAGACTTACGTTTAAACATCAGAATATTTCTTCAAAAAACGCAGAAGAGTTTTCAACGGGTTTAAATGAAGTAGACTTTAAGTTGATACATCTTACAGACAGCATTCAACAGGATGCAATTCTTAAGAAGTTCTACAATAAAAAAGTTACTCCCGCAGAATTTTTTCTTAAAGTATATAATAAGGATAAGGGAGATGCCCTGCTTCAGGAGGCCATAGCCGATTATATTGAACACAGAAAGGCCGAAATCCTTGAGCTGCTACATGATAAAATGGTCTTCGAAATGGGTAATGATGGAGAACCAACATGGAAGCGTATTCATCTGGCTCCTGAGAAAGCTTCGGTATTGTTCCATTTCATGAGAAATGAAGACAATACACACTATTTCCCTACTATTAAATATCAAGGGGAAAAGGTAGAATTTCAATATAAAAATGCAATCATTATCTGCAATTCACCGGCATGGCTGCTGGTAGGTGATAAAGTTTACAGCTTTAAAAAAGATGTAGACGGAAATAAGCTAAAACCTTTCCTTAACAAGAAATTCATAGTAGTGCCAAGGAAAATGGAAGACACCTACTATGAAAAGTTTGTAACACCTCTTATTGCAACTTTTGACGTTCATGCGAAGGGCTTTCAGATCTTTACAGAAGATTATGAGCCTAAACCTGTGATTACATTTACAGAACTTGCCACTGCAGGCAAGAGCCTGAATCTATTCAGCGCTGGTTCTGGTGATGTTGAGGTTCAGGAAGCAGATGATTGTAAAATTGTATTTAACCTTGCATTTCAGTACGGTAACTTTACATTCAATTCTGATATCAACGGAAGTAATTATGTGAAGATGGAGAAGACGAAAGAGTCTTATGTATTTCATAAGGTGAAAAGGTCTATGGAGTGGGAAAAGTCAATTCTTGTTGAACTGAGAGAACTTGGTCTGGAGCTGAAAAACGGCAAACTAATGCTTGAAAGATTTGAAGCATTTGCCTGGATGAATCGCTACAGAGATGAACTGGTAGCTAAAAACTTTGTTGTTCGTCAGAATGTAAAAGATAACAAGAGGTATTTTGTTGGTGAAACCTCTATTAACTTAGAGGTTAAAGAAAACCAGGACTGGTTTGATATATACGTTTCTGTAAAATTCGGAGAGTTCGAAATTCCTTTCTTAAAACTTCGTAATTACATATTAAAGAAGAAAAAAGAGTTTGCACTACCTAATGGCGAAATAGCTGTTATTCCTGAAGAATGGTTTACACAGTATGCTGAGCTATTCGCTTTCATGGAAGATTCCAAAGATGAAAATGACCTGAAGTTAAAGAAGCATCATCTTGCTCTTGTTCAAGAGCTGCATAGTGGAAACCTTGCTAAGGTTACGATTAGTCAGAAGCTTGAAAAGCTTAAGGAGTTTGAAGAAATCGAAGACCATCCAATTCCTTCTGGTTTCCTTGGTGAGCTGAGACCTTATCAGAAGGCTGGCTACAACTGGATGCAGTTTCTTTACAAGTATAAGTTCGGAGGCTGTCTTGCTGATGATATGGGTCTTGGAAAGACAGTTCAGACATTGGCGTTTCTTCAATCATTAAAAGAAAGTGGAGCAACAAGTGCAACCTTGCTTATCATGCCGACATCATTGTTGTATAACTGGGAAATGGAGGCTCGTAAGTTTACTCCTTCCTTGAGAATATTAAACTATACAGGAACAGGAAGAGATAAGAATGTAGAGCAGTTTGAATCATATGATCTTATTCTTTCTTCCTACGGAACTGTGAGAATTGATATTGAGCATCTGAAAAATTACTATTTCAATTATATCATACTCGACGAATCACAGGCCATAAAGAATCCTGACAGTAATATTGCCAAAGCGGTTCGTGATCTTAAGTCTTCGCACAGACTTATTCTTACCGGTACTCCTATTGAAAATAGTACAATGGATCTATGGTCACAGATCAGCTTTGCGAATCCAGGCTTATTAGGTAGTCAGTCTTTCTTCAGAAATGAATTCCTTAATCCGATAGAGAAGAAAAGAGATGATGGAAAGATCAAAAGATTATATTCTATCATAAAGCCTTTTATCCTTAGAAGACAAAAGTCTCAGGTAGCAAAAGACCTTCCGGAAAAAATTGAGAACGTTAAATTCTCTCGTATGACAGCTTCTCAGGAAGCCGAATATGAAAAGGTAAAGTCAAGCTATAGAAACATGATCCTGGAGTCTATAGAAGAGAAGGGAGTGGGCAATTCTCAGTTCCTGCTACTTCAGGGTCTTACAAAGTTAAGGCAACTTGCCAATCATCCTTTGATGGTGGATGAGAACTATGATGGAGATTCCGGCAAGATGGAAGACGTGCTTTATATGCTTGAAAACGCCATCAGCAAGAATCACAAAATACTTATCTTTAGTCAGTTTGTAAAGCATCTTAGTATCCTCAGGAACTACCTTGATGAAAAGAAAGTAACTTACGCTTATCTTGACGGTTCTACCAAAGACAGAAAAGCTCAGGTTGATTATTTCCAGGACAATGAAGAGGTGCGAGTATTCCTGATAAGTCTGAAAGCCGGTGGTGTTGGTCTTAACCTGACAGCTGCAGACTATGTGTTTATCCTTGATCCTTGGTGGAATCCCGCAATTGAAGCCCAGGCAGTAGACAGAGCTTATAGGATAGGTCAAAAGAATAAGGTATTTACCTACAAGTTTATTTCTCAGAATACAGTAGAAGAAAAAATTCTGAACCTTCAGAAGAATAAGTTGAGGCTGGCGGAAGAGCTTATCACAACAGAAGAAAGTTTTGTGAAGAACCTTTCTAGAGAAGATATACAGTCGATATTTGATTAGTGAAAGTTTAAAGTTAAGAGTAGAAAGTTCAAAGTGGTAAGCTTTGTAAAGCACAAAGCTGAAAGCGCAAAATTTAATTCCTCGTAGAGACGCCATGCTGGCGTCTACCCTTCGATAACGTAAGCATTAACTTTTTGCCTGAAGTATTCATAGTTAAAGCTTGGTAACATTTTAACTTTGAGAGTTTAAGTCATCATTGACAAACTTTAAGCTTTCAACTTTCAAGCTTTCCGCTTACAAAGATATATTAGTTCCTTTTCTCCAAGCCCATATTTAGCAGCAGCTGCATTACCAACGTCTTTTGCTACATCAATTATTGAAACATCAAACCCACCTTCTTTAAGCCTTTCAGGGAAGTCTTTTCCATGTTTCCTGAAGATCTCCTGGTGCTCTGCATTGTACATTCCTGAAGCTTCAACGGTGGCTTGGAAATCTTCGTAGATTTTTGTCATAATAATAACGGAGCCTTCTGCTTTTATTACCCTTCTTAATTCAGATAATGCTTTAGCTTCATCAGGAACATGGCCCAGTACATGACTGCAAATAATGACATCAAAATGGTTGTCAGGGAAACCGATGGATTGTATGTCAACTTGCTGCATAGCAAGCTCAGGATTAATATCACCGGAGATATAACAGAGATTTTTCAGTTTGCGGAATATCTTTTCCAGTCTGTATTCCGGAGCAAAATGAAGTACAGTTAATTGGTCATGAAAGAAGTTTGTTTTATCCCTAAGGTAAAGATATAATACCCTGTTTCGCTCAAGCGTATTGCACGATGGACAGACTGCATTCTGCCTTTTTACCTTTCCATGGGGGAGAAATTTTGTAAAGCTTTTATTGCAGCATATACACGTTACTTTAGATCCGGAATAGAAAAAACCTCTTATGAAAAATCTGATATAATGTAGTTTTATTCTGTTCCTTTCAGAAATCGTAGATTTATAGAGATTTTTGATATGTTTAAGCATTTGTTGCAAATTATTGCTTCTATGAAATCGGGTTATGAGAATAGGGCAATAATTTACTATTTATACTGGAAGTATTGTCTGAATTGAAAATTTTTTATTCAAATCAATTCAGATCTCTAAGAATATCAATGATTATTGGCCCTCCAATAGCTGGCATAAAGAAATCAGTAAAAAAGTTGAAATCTCTTTTTGAAAAATTATGGTTGTTATACTGGTATCTTGTGCTCAAAGCCATATTCCCCCCGTTACTTTTAAATTCTTTTAATGGAATCGTATTTAAAGAACTAAACCTTCCCTGGCTATTAAAACTTCTTAAATCGCTTTTTCTTGTATACAAAAAGTCATACTGGCTTTTTAAGAAATAATTGTCATAAGAGTTTATTATTTGGCTTTGTGCAGTGACAGCAAAAAATAAGCTTATAAAAATAATAGATACAATTTTCTTCATGTTTGTAAAAATAAATATGATTTTGTAAATATAACTCCTTTTAGCTTAAAAGGTTACATGCGTATAGTTTTTTTAGTTCTAAAAATTTCTGGTCATATTCCGATAAGTACAATTCATTCTCAGATTTTTAACCAATGGATTGTTTGATTATTTAACATTTCAATTGAAGAGAAATAATCCGTTAATTCCTTAACGGATCATTTTATTTATTACAGGCTTCCCTTCCAGATTAAAATCTCCTTCCAAATCAACCCAGGACTTGCAGCCACCATATTCAGGAAGCAGTTCAATAGTTTGAGGTTCGTTCAGTTTGTATATCTGGACAATCAGCAGATGTGCTCTTTTTTCCCATCTCTCAAAGCGTTCTTTGATAATAGCTTCACTCCATGCATGGAATGGGAAAAGCTTTGCAAGCTTATCCCATTCGGTTATAATTCTGTTGTCTGCAATTTCAGCAAAATATTCAACCCTTACTTTATCCTTTTCCTTATGGAATTTTTTAGGATCAAAACTTTCAAACCAGTCACTTTTAACCAGGTCCTTTGCCTGGTGGAAGAAGGTAGGAAACAATAAGAATTTTTTTGATTTAATTTCAAAATCAGAACCTTCTTCATGGATCCCTCCTTTCCGTATGATGATGTTCTGTTTACCTGTTCCCAAGGCTTCCACTATGTATGACCATTCTTTAAATGCAGGAGTCATGATTTAAAATTTATAATATGGTATAAAAACTTAAGCATTAATTTTTGATAATCGTTCTGTAATGCTGCAATAAAAATAATAGAGGATGTGCATATTTAAGTATTTTTATTCCTTAATTTATTTTTGAATTGTAAGTTTGATTCTTTAAAACCCATTCATCAAAGTATTGAAAGATGTCATTATCATAGGAGGAGGGCTTGCCGGGCTCGTTAATTCTATTTGCCTTGCAAATAAGGGATATAATGTTTTGGTGATAGAAAAAAAGGAATACCCTTTTCATAAAGTATGCGGAGAATATATCTCCAATGAGGTAAAACCTTTTCTGCTTTCAATTGGATTAAATCTTTCTGACCTTTGCCCTTCTGAGATCAGCAGACTTAAGGTTACTTCTCCTCTGGGAGCTGAAGTAAACATAAATCTTGATCTCGGCGGATTCGGGCTTAGCCGTTATAAGCTTGATCATTCGTTATATGAACTTGCCATATCAAAAGGTGTAAGTTTTCTTTTAAAAAACCAGGTTGAAGATGTAACCTTTAGAAACAATATCTTCAACGTTAGGCTCCAGGATGGTTCCGAGCACTATGCCCATCTTGTAGTGGGTAGTTTTGGAAAAAGATCCAACCTTGACCGACAACTCAACCGCAAATTTTTCTTTAAAAGGTCTCCTTACATAGGAGTGAAATATCATATTACAACTGACTTTCCAAGTGATCTTATTGCCTTGCACAACTTTAAAGACGGGTATTGTGGTATATCAAAAGTTGAAGATGGTAAATACTGCCTCTGTTATCTCAGTTCCAGAAGTAACCTGAAAGACCACGGAAATATTAAAGAGATGGAGGAAAAGGTACTTTTCAGAAACAAGCAGATAAAGTACATTTTTGAGAATTCTGATTTTTTGTATAATAAGCCTGAAGTAATAAATGAAATAAGCTTTGAAAAGAAAGAAGCGGTATATGATCATCTCTTATTTTGCGGAGACGCTGCAGGCATGATTTCTCCTCTTTGTGGTAACGGAATGGCAATGGCTATACATTCTGCAAAAATCCTGTCAGAGCTTATCTCCCTGCATTTTGTAAATTCATCTTTAAACAGAAAGCTTCTGGAGGATCAATATTCTTTAAAGTGGAATGAATTGTTTTCAACCAGGTTGTTTGTTGGAAGGCAAATACAAAAATTATTCGGGCAAGACCTGATGACTGAGCTTTCTCTACGAATGCTGAATAATGTAAAGCCTCTTTCAAGACAGCTTATCAAAATGACTCATGGTGAGCCCTTTTAGATATAATTTAAAACAGTAAGAAAGATAAAAAATGCAATAAATCCTAACGATGATAGCATGTTCAGCCTCATGGTTGATTTGAAGTTGGCTGCCTTTTCATCTTTAAGTACTTTTATAAACCAGTTTAAAAAGTATACTAACGTAGGCAGCATAAATAATGGGAAAGTAAATAATGCTATGAGAAGATTTTGGCTGATAAAATAGTACACAAATCCTCCTGCGCCTATTGTAAAGACTAATGCAGTCCAGATGAAAGTTCCTCTGATTCCAAGCATCCTGCTGAATGTCTGGTCTCCTCTTCTTCCGTCTTCATTATGCTGATATACCTGCGTCATCGGATATGATCCTAAAAGGATCAAAGTACAAAGGGAGGCGGGAAGTATTAATTCATAAAAGTTTATATCAGAATAGGTCAGTCCATTAATTGCTAAATAAGACATCAGGTAAGTCCATATACCCTGAAAGAAAGAGACGACAAGGAGCCCGCCAATCGGATATTTTTTCAATCTGGTGGAGGGGTGACTATATGCTTTACTTGCCATTGCTATTATAAAAACCATCAAAGCAAATTGCCACCCTATGAGAAATGAAAGACCAATTGCTATAAATTCAAATATTAATGAAGTGTAATACAATTCTTTAGATACCGGCGGTGGATTTTCAATGCCTCCGATACTCTCTTCATCTTTATCAAAATAACTATTATAACCATTACTTGAAGGATAAAAAAAGAGATGAATTATAATGAATGAAAGGATCAAATAAGGTATATTGGGATTCGGTGACTGGCTTAAAGCAAAGATGAAGAAAGGCATTAAAAAAATAGAGAAAGGAATTCTCAGGTGTATTAATGTTGACTTTTGAATCATCTTTATTTAAGAGTTTTTTAACAAGATAGATAAATTTTTGTTTTTAAGGAAAAATGAAAAGTTTCATTACTGCGATAGGTACTGCAAATCCTGCACATGGGTTTCCTCAGTTAAAGATAGCGGAGTTCATGTCGGATGCTGTTTCCATGAATGAGGAAGAAAGACAAAGGTTATTTACATTGTATCGTGCCTCTGGTATTAAACACAGGTATTCTGTCCTGTCTGATTTTGGTACTACGTTTGAAAATTCCGATTTTTTCAAGCCGGGAGAAAAAGCAGCAATGCCTTCTGTTGCCGAAAGAATGACTCTTTACAGGCAAGAGGCTCTTCCACTAAGCATCTCAGCAATTGAAAATTGTTTGAATCAATTAGAATCCTTTTCCAAAGACAAAATTACTCACCTGATCACTGTTTCGTGTACCGGCATGTATGCTCCAGGTCTTGATCTGGATATTGTTCAGTCTCTTGGGTTGCCTCATTCCGTAAATAGAACCTGCGTTAATTTTATGGGATGTTATGCAGCATTCTCAGGGTTAAAACTTGCTGACGCTATCTGTAAATCGGATAAAAATGCTGTTGTATTAATGGTTTGCGTTGAGCTTTGCACCATTCATTACCAGAAGAGCATGAATTGGGATCACATTCTCTCTAACGCAATATTCGGAGATGGAGCAGCAGCGGTTATTATTCAGTCTGAAAGGCCCAAGGGCCTGGCGCTGAGTCCGGAATTGTTTTATTGTGATTTGCTTCCTGAAGGCCGTAAAGACATGGCCTGGTCAATAGCAGACTTTGGCTTCGAAATGATTTTATCTTCTTATGTTCCTTCAATGATAAAAGGTGGAATAAAAGAATTAACCAATAACCTTTTATCGAAGCTTAGTTACAGTGTTGATGAAATTGATTATTTCGCGATCCACCCAGGAGGAAAGAAGATACTTGAAGTAATAAAAGACGAGCTGGATATTAAGAAGCAGAAGTGCCAGCATAGTTTTGATGTGCTTGCCGAATACGGGAATATGTCTTCTCCATCAGTATTGTTTGTTTTGAAAAGGATTATGCAGGATCTGCAAAATGATTTTTCCTCTAAAAGGATTTTATCATTCGCATTTGGTCCGGGGCTTACAATGGAATCAATGGTATTAGAAGTTGTACCATCCGGCTTTATCAAGACCCTTGAGGATGATAAAGAATTAATAAATATAGAAACAGTATGAGCCGGTTTTTACAAAGATCAGCGGACCAGGAGATTATGGATGACCTTGAGTTTGATGGGGAAGTTCTTGGTAAGACTTTGGATGAAATTGAGTTTATCAATAAGTGGTTGGGGGGAAATGCTGTAACTTTGGATGCTGTTAAAAGGGTAATTAAAGTAAGGCAATTACAAGATTCAGATATTTCCATAACCATTTCTGATCTTGGATGTGGTGGCGGGGAAATGCTTTCGCTGATCTATAAATGGGCACAATCAGAAAATATAAAAGTTAACCTTACTGGAATAGATGCAAACGACTATGTCGTGAATCATGCGGCTAAAAAGGTTCCTTTTCATAACTGTATTTCATTTAAAAAATACAATGTGCTTGAAGAAGCTTTCAGAAAGGAATCGTTTGATATTAGTACATGTACACTTTTTTGTCATCATTTTGAAAATGATGTTCTGATAGATTTTTTAAAACAGTTAAAGAACCAAACCCGCTTTGCTATTATAATCAATGACATTCATCGGCATTGGTTTGCTTATTATTCCATAAAATACCTTACTGGTTTGTTTTCCAGATCATATATGGTAAAATACGATGCTCAGCTTTCTGTATTGAGAGCATTTAAGAAGAATGAACTGGAACTTTTAATTTCTAAGGCTGGTTTTTCCAAGTTCGAAATTCGCTGGAAATGGGCATTTCGTTTTCAGGTAATCTTGTGGTGCGATTAGGATATCTGTTGTCCTTGAATGGTTTGGTAGTGTCATATTGCTTAATTTTGAATCTGCTACTATAATTAAATCAAATCAAAAGCTTGAGCAAAACGTACTAAATCATAATTGGAATCAACATCTAGTTTAGATCTAATATTTCTTCTGTGTGTATTTACAGTAGCTTCAGATATATTAAGTTTATTTGCTATACGATCTGAATTTTCACCAAGTGCCATGAATTTTAATATTTCCTTTTCTCTTTTGGAAAGCGAAGCAAAGATTTTATGATTTCTTCGAAGAAAATTATTTTCATCTAAAAGGCGATTTACCTTAATTGTGAGATGATGTTGTGGATCAATAGGATGAGCAAATGATATAATATGTGAAGGCACCCCTGAGAGATCTTTCATAAAAATTTTGCTAGTTGTGAGATACCATTTATAATCTTCATTTTCCGAGGAACGAACCTGCTGAAAATAGCTAATAATTTCTTTTTCATCATTTTTAACTAATAGCTCAAGGACTTTAGGAGCATAGTCGACTACATCTTCAGAATTGAAGAACCTCCCATAGTATTCAGGATCTCTAATTCCGATTATTTCTTCCTTAGAAATTTTAAGCAATTCAAGACCTTTAGGGGATATATATTGTAAGATCACACCATAGTTTTCAACCATTTCATGAATAACAATAATAGCAGGAATAACCTTAGCTATATTATCGATTTCTGCAATCTTTTCTTCGAGGGATTTAATCATAAGGCGGATCTGAAAAAACTATAATTAAGATAAGGGGATAATAAAAATTGTAAGTGAAATAAAAATCACAAAAATATTTTAAAAAGCGAAGATTGTGGGGATAAAAGTTACTCACCAGTGGGTATTTTTTTAGATTCCTAATAGCTAAAAAAACAAAAATGAAAATATGAGAATTCAAGGCAAATATTTTTAGTTGGATTGTTTCTTATGTTTTGCAACGGTCTTCAGGCTAGAGTCTGGACAGTTGATAACAATTTCGCAGCCAAGTCAGATTTCAAAAGGGACAAAAAGCTGTGGATTCCAATGCTGTTGTGGACTTTCTCTGCTAATAATGCACCTTTTCATTTCGATCTTGGTTAATTTATAAAGGAACCAAAGGGAAAGATGTTATGAGCAAGGTACATTTTATAGTTGGGTTAATAGGTATTATTGTCCTCATTGTTGCAGGAGTTGCAACAGGAATTATAAAAATAGGTGAAGCCGCGATTATAGGTGTCCTAGTACTCGTGGCTTCTCCGTTCATTATGAAATTTGTTAACATGACCAGAAAGCATGACGAACGATGACAGAACGATAAAGTATGTCCTATTTTTGAATATCGTTCAATAATTGACCACTCAATCTTTGCAGCTCAATTTCGGCAGTTTTTGCTGTGAATTGGGCTGAAAGAAGGTCGTTTTCTGCGTCAGTAAGTTTTTGCTGGGTAATTCTCAGATCGATATCATTTATATTCCCCAGTTTATATCTGCCAACGGCAATATTCAAGTCTTTTCGGGCAACTTCAACGTTTCCGACCTGAATGTTTACTAGTTGAATACTTGTGAGGTAATTGTTATAAAATTTATACAGATCATTTTGAAGGGCGAGTTTTGTGTCTTCGTATAGGGAGGTATTTGATTGATATTGAACCTTTGCATTCTGAACATTTAAGTTATTGACCCCTCCATTAAAAACGTTCATGCTTGCAGTTACTCCATAGGTTAAACCATTAGATCTATTTAGTCTTGCCGGACTAACGGGGTTCTGAGATTTCGTATAGTTATATCCTCCAAATACACCGATTATAGGATAATATTGACTACGAAAAGATTCTATATCGTATTTTGCAATATTGGCATTTGCTCTGGATGTCAGCAACATTGCATTTTGACTTTCAAGTTTCTGAACGAGATCATTATAATCAAGTTTTAAATTAATTTGTATTTCTGGCCTTACTTCGAAAGAAGTGGTGATCTCACGTGCAAGAAGTCTGTTCATATCTGCTTTAGCATTCCTTATAAGAGCAGCTTGTTGCAGGAGTCTTGTACTGTCAGCATTTGCATCCACCATTGCCTGATAAATTGCCTGCTCGGATCCTGTTCCGATACTTTTCATACTTTGGGCCAGCTTAAGTCTTTGCAAGGAGAGTCCGATTGCTTCCTGTATCACGTACATCATCTTTTGTTGTTGGACAATCGAATAATATGTATTAATGATATTTGCAATTGTAACTTCGATGTCCATGCGGGCTTTAGTCTGTCCGGCTCTTTCAAGCTCTTCCAGTTTACTTTTAGTAATGAACATATTAAAACCATCGAATAGAGTCCAGTTCACTAATGCACTGGCTGAGATGCTTTTTGGTTGAATGCCTTTTCCCTCACGAGGTGGTCCTGTTAAATATTCTACTCTGGTATTGACAAGATTACCGGTGTTATTAAAATTTAAGCTTAGGTCGGGCAGGAATCCCGCATTACCTAAAGTATTACTGTTTTCTGCTATCTTCTGATTATTCCTTGCTATGATTATTGTATAATTATTTTCAAGTCCAATTTCAATAGCCTTTTCAAGCGTCAGTGTATCCTGAGAGAAAGCATTTAAAAAGCTGGCTGTCCATATAACAGCCAGCATAAAAAATTTAGTTTTATTCATAAGAGTATTCTATCTTTTTAGCCTCTTCTTTTATTTCTGTTTTTTTGATTTTTTTCCTTGACAGGAATGTATACATCGCCGGAATTACATAGAGTGTAAGGATTAAAGAGAACAATAATCCTCCGATAATTACAAGTCCCATCGGGATACGGCTTTTGGCTCCGGCACCAATAGCAAATGCAATTGGAACAGCTCCCAGAATGGTCGCAAGGCTGGTCATCAGAATTGGTCTCAAACGCGCTGCCGCGGCTTCACGTGCTGCATCCATTACAGATAATCCCTCTTCTATTTTATGATTCGCAAATTCCACAATCAAAATTCCATTTTTGGTAACCAGACCAATTAATATAATGATACCAATCTGGCTGAATATATTTATTGTCTGACCAAACGCATACAAAGTTATAAAAGCTCCGGCAAGTGCTAGTGGTACGGTTAACATAATTACCAACGGATCTATAAAGCTTTCAAATTGAGCAGACAAAATCAGATAGATTAATACCAGTGCTAATGCAAAAGCAAAGAGAATATTCGATGAACTTTCAGCAAAGTCCCTTGATGGCCCGTTCAGGCTGGTGCTGAAGCTATCGTCAAGGATTTTTTTGGAAATCTGATCCATTGCTTCAATTCCATCACCTATTGTTTTACCTGGAGCAAGTCCGGCAGATACAGTTGCAGATTTATATCTGTTAAAGTGATAAAGTTGTGGTGGACTATTGGTTTCCTCAATCTTCACTAAATTGTCCATTTGAACCGGAACACCATCTTTGTTTTTAACATAAAGCGAACTCAGGTTCAAAGGTTGATCACGGTTTGTCCTATCCAGCTGACCGATCACCTGATATTGTTTCCCATTCATGTTGAAATATCCGAACCTTTGTCCGCTAAACGATAATTGAAGCGTTTGAGCAATGTCGCTCACTGAAACTCCTAAAGCTTTTGCTCTTTCTCTATCAGGCTTTACAATCAGTTCAGGCTTATTGAATTTGAGGTTCACGTCATAGCCCATAAATGTTGGATTTTTACCGACTTCTTCCATAAACTTAGGAAGAACTGCAGACAACTTTTTAAAGTCAGAAGACTGAATAACATACTGTACAGGAAGTCCGGATTTAGAAGCACCACCGCCACCACTGATGGTCTGTTCCTGCACAACAAAGAGTTTGGCAGAAGGGAAGGATTTCAGGTTTTTGGATAGATAATCAGCAATCTCCTGCTGTGATCTGTTCCTGTCACGTGGATCTGTCAATGCGATTCTGAACACACCAGTATTCATAGCTCCTGTTCCTGAAAAACCTGGTGCTGTAATGGTCATAGCAATTTTATTTTCAGGGACTGAGTCTTTGATAAACTTAGATACATTGTCCATGTAATTTAGCATATAATCAAATGAGGTACCTTCAGGAGCCGTTGCAGAAACTCTTAATACGCTTCTGTCATCAAGAGGGGCAAGTTCTGATTGAAGATTTCCATTGATGTACCATATGGTTCCAAAGGATGCCAGAAGTATTGCAATGGCAACCCATCTTATTTTCAAGAATTTTCCCAGAGAGTTTCTGTAAACATTGGTCATTCCTACAAAGAAAGGTTCAGACCATTCATAGAATCGAGTTCTCTTCGTATGATCTTTTCTTGCCATTTTCACATTCAGCATGGGTGTAAGTGTAAGAGATACAAATGCTGAAATGAGCACAGCACCTGCAACTACAATGCCGAATTCCCGGAATAGTCGTCCTACAAAACCTTCAAGAAAAATAATCGGAAGAAACACCGCTGCAAGAGTAACGGAAGTGGAGATCACCGCAAAGAAAATCTCTTTAGATCCTTCATGCGCAGCAGTTATAGGGTCCATGCCCTCCTCAATTTTTTTATAAATATTTTCCGTGACTACTATACCATCGTCAACCACGAGACCTGTCGCAAGAACTATAGCAAGTAGTGTAAGTATATTGATAGAAAAACCTGCAACATACATGATAAAGAATGCTCCTATCAGGGAAACAGGAATATCTATCAATGGTCTGAAAGCGATCAGCCAGTCGCGGAAAAACAGATAGATAATGAGAACCACGAGTACGAATGCGATGATCAATGTTTCCTGAACTTCCAGAATAGAAGTTTTTATAAACTTTGTGTTATCGAGCGCAATGTCTAACTTAAAATCTTCAGGAATATCTTTTTTTATCTGGTCGAGTCGCTTGTAAAATTCATCGGCGATTTCAATATAGTTTGCTCCGGGTTGAGGCACTACACCAAGACCAATCATAGGAATTCCGGATTCCTTAAGCATGGTGTTTTCATTTTCAGCGCCTAAAGTAGCCCTTCCTATATCTGCAAGTTTTATAATTCTTGTCCCGTCATTTTTAACGATGAGATTATTAAACTCATCTTCTGTGGTAAGCCTTCCCATAGTTCTTACTGAAAGTTCTGTAGCATAACCTTCAATTTTACCACTTGGCAATTCAACATTTTCTTTGTTCAGGGCGCTCCAAACATCGGCAGCTGTGAGTTGGTAGGAGGCAAGTTTGAAGGGATCCATCCAGATACGCATGGCATATTTTTTCTGTCCCCATATCTGCACTGTACTAACTCCAGGTATTGTCTGTAATCTTTCCAGTACTACGTTTTCAGCATAGTCACTCACTTCCAGCTGGCTTCTGGTATTGCTTTGCAAGGTAAGAGCTATGATAGCATCAGAGTTTGCGTCAGCTTTGGTAACAACTGGTGGGCCATCTATATCTAATGGAAGAAATCGTACAGCCTGAGAGACTTTATCCCGCACGTCATTGGCAGCAGTTTCGAGATCTTCATCAAGGTTAAATTCAACAGTGATACTGCTTGTTCCGGTGCTGCTAGATGAAGAAATTGATCTGATACCAGCAATCCCATTAATACTTTTTTCTAATGGTTCCGTGATCTGAGATTCAATAATGTCAGCGTTGGCACCGGTATAGGTAGTCTTTACTGTAATGACCGGAGGGTCTATGGATGGGAATTCCCGAACGCCCAGGTACTTATAGCCGATCAGTCCGAATAGTACAATGACTATGGACATCACAGTTGCCAGAACAGGGCGGTTTATACTTACTGAAGAAATATTCATAGCAGATTACTTGGATAAGGTTATGTTTACCTTCAGGCTGTCTTTTAATTGCATGATACCTGAAGTAATTAAAGTATCTCCTGCATTCAGGCCATCAGTGATCTGAATGGCGGAGTCGTTACGAACACCAGTTTTTACATTTTTGGAGATTGCATAACCTTGTTTATAAACAAAAACTTTTGAACCATTTTGCATAGGCACAATGGATTGTGTAGGAGCCATGATGGCCTGTGCATCCTTTTGTAACAGGAGGTCAATTTTAATAAATGATCCTGGTCTCAGAGTAAAGTCTTCATTGGAAGATCTAGCTCTTACTTTTAAAGTTCTGGTAGCTACATCTACCATAGGCTCCGCAGCATATACAGTACCCTTGTGAATCTTGTCAGATCCTGTTACAGTGAATTTTATATCTGAACCTTTTTTTATAAAAGCTCCATATTTTTCAGGTATATCAAACTCCAGTTTGATAGGGTCTATTTGCTGAAGAGATGCTATAATGGTAGTAGGAGAGACGATTTCCCCTTCACTTACATAACGAAGCCCAATGATCCCGCTGAATGGCGCTTTAATCTCGGTTTTGCGCAATTGTGCAGTTAATAGGTCAAGGTCTGCATGTAATGTACTTGTCTGGTTGCTGGCAATATCGTATTCCTCCTGGCTGATACCACCAATTTCGAGAAGTTTTCTTTTACGCTCCTCTTCTCTATTGGCCAACTCTTGTTGAAGTTTGATCTTTTTATATTGAGCCCTGAGTTCTTCATCAAAGATTTTTACAAGAAGTGTTCCCTTAGAAACTTTTGCATCCTCCTTAAAATGGATGCCGGTTACCCTTCCGGAAACTTCACTTCTAAGATCTACTTTTTCATTTGAAAGAATAGTTCCTATAATTTCTATTTTATTGTCCACTTCCTCAGGCTTCAGAATCATGCCATTAATAGCTAAAGGAGGCTGATCTTTTGGTGCTCGGGCTTCTTTGGCTTTCTTGCCGGAGGATGTACAGGACCAGACAATGGCCAAAATAAAAATTGCGGAAAATGTGGTGGTTCTGGTACTCATTGTTTTTGGTTTTACTTAACTTTTTTTATTCTGAGTTTGATATCTATTTTGCTTGTATGCAGGTTTTTTAGATTGTTTCTTATCAGATCCAGAGTGTTGTAGAAATTATCAATTTCCATTTCACTCATTCCCTTAAAAGCGCCCTGCTCCAGTTCTGCATATGTTTTCCGGATTTGGGGAATTAACTTTTTGCCTTTTGTGGTAACCTGCAAAAGGTGTTCTCTGCGGTCTTTCTGGTTTATGACTCTTTCCACGAGTTCAAGTTTGGATAAATGATCAAGATTGCGCAGGGTGGTAACTTTATCGCAATGAAGTAGTTCAGAAAGTTGCTGTTGTGTTATTTTCCCTGAGTTTTCATCCAAAACCAACAGTATATAGAAATATCTGTCCAAACCTGTTTGTTCGAGGTTTTCTACAAGAAATGCCAGGTAATTTTTAGCCAAATCAGTGCAGCATTTTCCCAGAGGCGGCTCTTTTGATGAAACAATTCTCATTTAAATTTAAAGCAACAACAATAGTAAATTAAGTTAATTGTTAACAATATTAACTAATTGGTTTTACAACGTAAATAAACAGACTAAAATTTAATTGTTTATCATGGTTCGTCTTTGATTTCCTTGAATTGGAATTCGAAAAAGTAGGAACAGTAAATAGGTGATAATAGTTTGAAATATTTAGCTGAGAATAAAATTTAGAGAGAAGAGTTAAAATGCTTCGATTTTTTACTTTTGGCTATTTTTTTAGACATAGATATCACTTTAAAGATCAAAAAACAGACGATGGCTATTGTAAAGAATAGTAGCATAACCAAAAAATTTAAGTGATTAACTATTTATACGTTATTTTTAATGCTAGTAACCAGTTTTTTGGTAAAATTTATTTCTTTGATATTAAATACTTTATCTAACGCAGCGATTATGGATTCCTTGTTAAACCCGTCTTAATATTTTTTGCTTCTTACCTTGTATCAGATGTCTTTTAATTTTTTGATTGCTAAATGATTATAGTGTTCTGATTTTATGTTAATACTAAAATTTATTACAATTGGTCAATTTGTTTTGTTTTTAACATTTCTACGATTAATTTTGAACCCTCCAAAGTCAATTACTCTGAACTTGTAATTGATTTATAAAGAAGAGGGGAGAGAAAAGGCTCTTTGAACCTCTAGCAACCTATCCTTTTGAGATAAGGTGCTAATTCCTTTCCTAAGATATTAGGGCATATAAATTAATTATGATGAAGAAATTAATTGAATATTATTACACCTTTCGTTATACCTCCTTCTTTAATAGTAAAGGCCAGTCTTTTAATTTCCTTTTTGTCTGTTGTTAGTTTTGTGCTGAATTTGGTGGTTTAATCTGGAGTTTAAAAGTGGAAAATAAGACCTTTACATATAAGAATAATTTTGTTTTAGAGTCAGGACAGGTTCTTAAAAACCTTACGATACAATATTCTACATTAGGAAAACTTAATAGTAGAAAAGATAATGTAATCTGGGTTTGTCACGCTCTTACTGCTAATTCGGAGGTGCATACTTGGTGGTATGGGTTGGTAGGTGAGGGTAAATTTTTTAATCCTGAGAAGCACTTCATTATTTGTGCCAATATCCTTGGTTCCTGCTACGGAACAAGTGGTCCATTAGATGTTAATCCAAAGACTGGAAAGCAGTATTTTCTTGAATTTCCTAAGGTTACAATTAGAGATATGGTAAATGCTCATATTGTTCTTAAAGAAGAATTGGGTATTTCTAAAATACATTCTTGTTTAGGCGGTTCTTTGGGCGGCCAGCAGGCAATGGAATGGGCTATCATAGCTCCTGATACTATTGAAAATCTGATTTTGCTGGCAACAAATGCCTTTCATTCTCCATGGGGAATTGCATTTAATGAATCTCAGAGAATGGCAATTCAAGCTGATAAAACCTGGCAAGAGTGCAGAGAAGATGCAGGGCAGGAGGGCTTAAAAGCCGCAAGGGCAATCGCTCTTCTTTCTTACAGGAATTATAATACTTATGTTTCCACTCAGAAAGAAACGGACGAAAACAAGCTTGATAACTATAAAGCATCCTCTTATCAGAATTACCAAGGGCTTAAGCTTGTAAACAGATTTAATTGTCATTCATACCTTTACCTTTCAAAAGCAATGGATTCTCATCACGTAGGCCGTGGTCGGGGAGGTGCTGAAGTTGCATTGAAGGCGATAAAGTCAAATACACTGGTTATAGGTATCAAAACTGATATACTTTTCCCTGTTTGTGAGCAAATTTTCTTAGCCCAGAACATAATCGGAGCAGAATATCAGGAAATTGATTCTCTGTATGGGCACGACGGATTTTTAATTGAAACTGAAAAAATTGCACATATCCTTCAGGATTTTTATAAAAGAAAAACCGCTGCCGGACTGTTCTGATAATTTTTTCCCAAATTAAGCATTGGGAATTGGAAATATTGTTAATCAATAGAATCAATCACCTAATCCTAACTTGTAATGGGGATTTACATGATTTTTTTTCACATAACAAATTCCGATTTATTTTTCTTCCCTTAGCTTTCTCTGCAATATCTTTATCCGATAAATCGTATAGAAAAAAAACCTATATTTAGGACTCTTTGTATTTATAGTATTTATACAGAAATCTGACAGAAATCAATTAATTCAATTCAAATGAAAAAAGGCATTCTTATTTTTCTGGGGATAATAGCATTTTTATTTATCCTCCTGTTAACCATTCCATTCCTTTTTAAAGATCAAATCAAAGCTAAAGTAGATGAGCAGATTGCCAAAAGCGTCAATGCTACTGTTGTTTTTGATGCAGACAAACTAGGATTGTCTCTTATCAGAAACTTTCCTAACGTAACCATTTCCATTGATGATTTTGGTATCATCGGAAAACAGGAAGAATTTAAAGGCGACACGCTTTTCTTTGCTAAGAACTTTAAAGTTGTAGCAGATATCATGAGCGTTATTTCAGGAGATCAGATAAAAGTTAAAAGCATTTATCTGAATAAGCCAATTGTTGCAACATATGTAACAAAAGATGGAAAAATGAGCTGGGACATTGCCATAGCTACTCCTGAAGATACTACTGCCGAAAAGGCACCTGAGGAGCCTTCTAAATTCAGTGTCGCATTGGATAAGTGGGAAATTGAAGACGGTCTTATCATTTATGAAGACAAATCTTTGCCTATGTATGCAGAGTTAAGAGGATTTAGCCATACTGGTAAAGGAGATATTACTCAGGATATCTATGATGTTGAGACGTATACAAAGTCTAAAGAGACCGTTGTTATATTTGATAATGTTGCTTATCTGAACAAACATCAGGTAGAAGCTAACCTTAATCTGAATATCAACATGCCAAAGTCAGAGTATAAGTTCCTTGAAAACAATATCAAGATCAACAATTTTGATTTCGGTTTTGACGGACTTATCGCTATGCCAGGTGATGATATCATCTATGATCTTACTTATGAGGCAAAGGAAACAGATTTCAAAAATCTTATTTCTCTTGTGCCTGCTATTTATTCTAAAGATTATAATGATCTGAAGGCGGAAGGTAAAGTCGGGTTTAACGGAATTGTAAAAGGTAAACAAACTGCTACTACTCTTCCCGGATTTACATTCAATCTTAAAATTGATGACGGAAGCATGAAGTATCCATCTCTTCCTTCTGCTATCAGCAATATTGTTACAGACCTGAGTGTTGTTAATAATGATGGTATTATAGATAATACTGTTATCAATCTGAAAAAATTCCACATGGATATGGATAAGAATCCAGTGGATGCCCGTGCTCTTGTAGAAGGATTGAATCCATATAAAATTGATGCGAACCTACTTGCAAAAGTAAAATTGGATGATGTAACTAAATTTTATCCTATTGAAGGAACAACTTTAAAGGGCCTTTTTGGCGCAGATGTAAAAGTGAAAGGAACGTATAGCGATTCTCTGAAGCTGATGCCAGTAGTTGATGCAAAGATGTTCTTACAGAATGGTTATGTTAAAACCAAAGATTTTCCTGCAGCATTAGAGCAAATGAGTTTTAATGCTGCCGTGCAAAGTTCTGGTGATATGCCGACTTCAAAAGCATCACTGGAGAACTTTAAAATGGTGATGGACGGGGAACCGTTTGAAATGAAGGCAAACGTTCAGAATTTTGATAATCCTGCCTATGACGTGAATCTGAAGGGAGTTATTGATCTTACAAAGATGACGAAGATCTATCCTCTTGAAGACATGACCGTAGCGGGTAGAATTATTGCAGATATAGCAACTAAAGGTGTATTGTCTGATGTGGAAGCTGGCAGGTATGACAAAACTTCTACAAGCGGTACGATGAAAGTTTCCAACCTGAAGTATTCAAGCAAAGACTTCCCACAGGGTATGGCTCTTTCTTCAGCAAGTTTTACGCTTTCTCCTGATAAAATGACGATCGATAACATGGATGGCTATCTTGGGAAAAGTGATATCAGCGTAAAAGGATTTTTCTCTAATTACATGGGATACATGTTCGGAAAGCAGGATACTGTACTTCGCGGAAATATGAGCTTTAATTCAAAGAAATTTGATGTGAACGAATGGATGACAGACGAAGAGGCCACAACTGCTCAAGCCCAAGCGGAACCTGTAGATAGTGGTCTTGTAGAAATTCCGAAGAACATTGACTTCTTCCTTGCATCCCAGATCGGAGAAGTTCTTTATGATAATATGAGCCTGAAGGATCTTAAAGGTAATATCATCATGAAAGATGGAATAGCTAGATTGGAAAATCTGGTGTTCAATTCTCTTGGCGGAAATTTCTTACTGACAAAGGGAGAGTACAATACAAAGGATATAGAAAAGCCATCATTCGATTTTGATATGAAGATTACAGAAATTCAGATTAAAGAAGCATTCAAGACATTTAATACAGTGCAGACTTTTGCTCCAATGGCAAAAAATATGGAAGGTGTAGTTTCTTTATCCCTGAAGACAAATGGAAAAATGGATAAATATATGAATCCGCTTTATCCTACCATGTCAGGGGCAGGAAGCCTTGCAATTCCTAATGCAACTATTAAAGACAACCCTGTTCTGGCCACAATGAGCAAGCTAACTATGGTAAAAGAGCTTAATCCACTTGGAATAAAAAATGTAATTGCGAATTTCAAAATTGAAGGAGGTAAGTTGAAGGTTGAACCGTTTGATGTAAATGCTGGTAACTTCAAAATGAATATTGGCGGTGCCTCCGGATTTGATGGAGGTCTTGATTACATTGTAAAAATGGATGTTCCTGCAGGCGCTTTAGGTTCTGCTGTAAATTCAGCTTTAGGAAAGATCACAGGCCAGCCTTCATCAGGCTCAGACAATATAAAGCTTGATCTGAAAATTGGCGGAACCAATAGCGATCCAAAAGTTGGTATAGCTGGCAGCAGCGTTCAGGAGCAAGGCAAAGAGCAGGTGAAGACTGCTGTTGAGAACAAAGTTAAAGAAGAGATCAAAAACAATGCTCAGATCCAGGAAGCTCAGAAGCAAGCTGAAGAGGCTAAGAAGGCTGCAGAAGAAAAAGTAAAGGTAGAGCAGGAGAGAATAAAGAAAGAAGCAGAAGAAAAGCAGAAAGCAGAGCAGGAAAGACTGAAGAAAGAAGCTGAGAAAGGCGTTAAGGATCAACTTAAAAAGCTTCCAAAATTTTAATCAGAAGTTTTAATAAACAGAAAGAGGTTGTTTCCCCAAGGAGCAACCTCTTTTAAGTTATAAGTTTTAAGTCTTAAGAGGTGAAGAACTTTCAACTTTTGACTTTCAACTTTCAGCTTTTAAATTTCTACCAGAGCAACTTCTGAAACATAGTAGCTCTTTCCGCTCTTACATTCCCTGCATATATACCTGGTCCGGTTAAGTTTGCCTTTGATAAAAAATTTCCTTCCAAGTCGGAAACGCTGTCCTTCTGTTAGCTCTGACAAATAGACAAGATTATCATCTTTATCAAATTCCCTTAAAGCCATCATCAGGTTGGTATCTGAACATGTGGAAGCTTTTGGATCAGCGATATAATCTTTTAACGCTTTGGATAAGGAGGCAGGGAAATCATGCCTTTCGAATATAGGCATCAGTAATTCCGAGAATATAGCTTTCCATTGATTACCATGAGGTTTTATCCTGTTTCCATAGCGGATCTGTGCTTTGAGGTGTGCAACCTCGTGCAGATAGGTGACAAGAAATGAATAAGGATTTAGGTCATGATTGAGAGTTATGGTATGTTCCTTTGAGCGGGGATCGTATCTGTAATCACCAAGTTTAGACTCCCTTCTCCTGGCCAACCTGAAGTAAAAGTGATTCTCATACCATAGCTTGTAACAATATGAAACTGTTCCTTTCGGAAGATGCTTTTCAAAAACTGAAATAAGTAAATTATCCTGCATTTTAGGTGTAAATAGAATTTTAAAATAAGAATTTGCAGGAATAGTGGCTTGGGAATGTAAGGATTTTTTATTCCTGGTAATAATGGGACTTTTCCGCTTATTTTTCATACCCTTTTTTTGAAATTACATGCCAGAGCGCGAAAAGTTTTGCAAAAAATGGTCTAATTTTTCAACTTGTGGTGTTTCTATGATATAAGAAAGCTTTAAAATTGTTATATTAGCTCCTTAAGAATTTTTAAATTAAATAAGTATGGTTGAAAATATAAAAACATCCGCTCTAAAAGGTGTTGTAGTAGGAGATCAGGTTCAGGAGATTTTCGAAGCAGCAAAAAAACATCAGTTTGCACTTCCTGCAGTGAACGTAGTGGGAACTAACTCTGTAAACGCTGTTTTGGAAACAGCAAAAGAAGTTAATTCACCTGTAATTGTCCAGCTATCAAATGGAGGTGGGCAATTCTACGCGGGTAAATCTCTTCCAAATGACAAACAACAGGCTTCTATAGCAGGTTCTATTTCTGCAGCTCACCATGTACACCAATTATCTTTGGTTTACGGTGTTCCTGTAATTCTTCATACAGACCATGCAGCAAAAAATCTTCTTCCATGGATAGACGGTATGCTTGCAGCTGGTGAGGAGTTTTTCAAAGCATACAAAAAACCTTTGTTCTCATCTCATATGATCGATTTATCAGAAGAGCCTCTTGAAGAGAACATCGAAATCTGCAAAGAATACCTTAAGAGAATGTCTAAACTGGGTATGACTCTTGAAATCGAGCTTGGTGTAACAGGTGGAGAAGAAGACGGAGTTGATAATTCAGATGTAGATAATTCTAAACTTTATACTCAACCTGAAGAAGTTTCTTATGCTTACGAAGAGCTTATCAAGGTCAGTGATAAATTTACAATTGCAGCTGCTTTTGGTAATGTTCATGGTGTTTATAAGCCAGGCAGTGTAAAATTGGAGCCAAAAATTCTTAACAAGTCTCAAGAGTATGTTAAGAAGAAATTCAATCTGAGCGCTGAAAAACCAATCAACTTTGTATTCCACGGTGGATCAGGTTCTAGCCAGGAGCAAATCAGAGAAGCGATCTCTTATGGCGCTATCAAAATGAATATCGATACTGATATTCAGTGGGCATATTGGGATGGCGTGAAAAACTACTACAAGAAAAATGAAGGATATCTTCAAGGTCAGATCGGTAACCCTAAAGGGGAAGATCAACCTAACAAGAAATTCTACGATCCAAGAGTTTGGTTAAGAGAAGGTGAGAAAACTCTTGTAGCTAGATTGAAGCAGTCATTCGAAGATTTGAATGCAATCAATGTTAATGCTAAATTGTAATTCAGATGAATTCTTCTTCTTTATTTGGAGGATTTAAAATATAAATAAAAAGCCCCCGACATGTCGGGGGCTTTTTATTTAATAACTATGCTTTAATATTCTCCTGCGGTACTTCGGCAACTTTACCTTTAAGAATGATCAGAAGATCGGTTAATCTTGATTTAAGTTCTTTTCTATCAACAAGGAAATCAAGGAAGCCATGCTCTAATAAAAATTCTGCAGATTGGAATCCTTCCGGTAGATCCTTACCAATTGTTTCTCTGATTACCCTTGGTCCGGCAAAACCGATCAAAGCTCCTGGTTCAGATATATTAAAATCGCCCAGCATTGCATAAGAAGCGGTAACACCTCCCGTTGTCGGGTCTGTCATTAATGAAATGTAAGGAATTTTTTCTCTGTCAAGAAGTGCAAGTTTGGCTGAAGTTTTAGCCATTTGCATAAGCGAAAATCCGGCTTCCATCATTCTTGCTCCTCCGGATTTACTGATCATTAAAAATGGAATTTTATGCTTTCTTGAGTAATCGATTGCTCTTGAAATTTTTTCACCTACCACAGATCCCATTGAACCTCCGATGAATTTAAAATCCATGCAGGAAATTACGATTTCAATACCATTCATTTTCCCTACAGCAGACCTTACAGCATCTTTAAGTCCTGATTTTTTTTGTGAAGCTTTAATTCTGTCAGGGTAAGCCTGGCTGTCTGTAAACTCCAGTGGGTCGGAAGAGCTAAGCGTAGGATCTAATTCAGTGAATTGATTGTCATCAAAAATTAGTTCAAAGTATTCTTTGGAGCCTATTCTGGCGTGGTAATTACACTCAATACAAGTATAGGAGTTAAGTACATGAGCACTGGTCTGCATGACTTTTTTGCATTCGGGACACTGATACCAAAGCCCATCAGGAACTTCCTTTTTCAGTTCTGTAGGTGTTTGAATTCCCTTTTCTGTTCTCTTAAACCAAGTCATCCCCTTATTCGTTTAGTTTGTTTATTTTCACTATTAATAATAATTCTTAAGCTAAGTCTATTTCTTTGGTCAGGTAAACATCCTGAACCGCATTTAAAAGTTCTATTCCTTGAGAAAATGGCCTTTGAAAGGCTTTTCTACCTAAAATAAGTCCCACACCTCCGGCTCTTTTATTAATGATAGCTGTTTTTACAGCTTCTTTTAGATCGTTATCACCTTTTGATTCTCCTCCGGAATTGATCAGGCCAATTTTTCCTGAATAACAATTTGCCACCATATATCTGGTAAGATCAATAGGATGGTCGGATGAAAGTTCGGTGTACATTTTTTCGTTGTATTTCCCGAAATTTAGTGCCTTAAAGCCTCCGTTGGTTTCCGGTAGTTTTTGTTTGATAAGATCAGCCTGAATGGTCACTCCAATATGATTGGCCTGACTGCTCATATCTGTTGCATTGTGATAGTCAACACCGTCCTTTTTGAAAGCATTGTTTCTTGTATAGCACCATAATATTGTAGCCATTCCAAGTTCATGAGCCTGTTCAAAGGCTTCGGAAACTTCAATTAGCTGTCTGTTGCTTTCTTCTGATCCGAAATAAATGGTAGCGCCTACGGCAACTGCTCCAAGATTCCAGGCTTCTTTTACTTTACCGAACATAATCTGATTGTATTTATTCGGATAGGTAAGCAGCTCGTTGTGGTTGATTTTTACTATAAAAGGTATTTTGTGGGCGTATTTTCTGGCGTTAATGGCTAATGTACCAAAGGTGCTGGCGATGGCGTTGGAGCCTCCTTCAATTGCCAGTTTAATTATATTCTCAGGGTCAAAATAAATAGGATTCGGAGCAAATGATGCTCCTGCTGTATGTTCTATGTCTTGGTCTACCGGTAAAATGGATATATAGCCAGTTCCGGACAATCTGCCGTGTCCAAGCATTGCGGCAAGGCTTCTAAGGACAGGGGTAGGGCGATTAGACAATGCAAAAGACTCATCTACATAGTCAGGCGTAGGCTTTCTTATCGATTGCTTTGTTATTGTCTCACATTGATGCTTCAGGAGGTAATCGGCATCATTTCCAAGCAGACTTAATATCTTATTGTAGGACATTTCTTCTTCTTCTATTGTGATGAGAACCTTTTTATCCAATACAGAAAAGCAAAGATATCTTTTTTTTCAAATCCTCCAAATTTAGACTATTTGCAAACACCTGACTGAAAATCAAATGATTAACAGGCAGGTGTTTTGTTATTTTCAGAGTAATATTTTGAAAAGGAAAGCTTTACTTTACTTCCTCATAGTCTACGTATTCCCCCTCAGAAGATGAATTACCCGGTTTCTTCTGGTTTTTAGGAATATAATCAACGTCTATAGTCCCTTCTTTTTTTCTGGGACGTGCAGGTTCCTGGTTATTTGTTGTATAACCTTGCTGTTCAGCCATTTTTTTAACCATGCGCTCAATAGCGAACTTTAAAAGTGGCTTTGTGAGCCACCTTAACGCCAGGAAAATAAGAAATAATATTAATAAGACTTTAAACATACATATCTATAAACTACCTGCTGAGATATAAGTTCCTTTCAGAGTAAAGTTTTAAGAAATAGTCGTCCTGCAGATCATCAATGAAGTAGATTGCTTCACCTGTAGATTTCATTTCAGGACCAAGTTCCTTATTTACATTAGGGAATTTGTTGAATGAAAATACAGGTATTTTGATAGCGTACCCCTGTTTTTTCGGATTAAAATTGAAGTCTTTAACTTTGTTTACTCCAAGCATTACCTTTGCTGCATAATTTACATATGGCTCATCATAAGCTTTGCAGATGAAAGGCACTGTTCTTGAAGCTCTCGGATTTGCCTCAATCACGTATACTACTTCATTTTTAACAGCAAACTGAATGTTTATTAAACCTACTGTATTTAAGGCAATTGCAATTCTTTTGGTATAATCCTCAATCTGCTTGATTACATTTTCACTTAGGTTAAAAGGAGGCAATACAGAATGAGAGTCCCCTGAGTGAATTCCTGCAGGTTCAATATGCTCCATCACTCCAATGATGTAAACATCCTCGCCGTCGCATATTGCATCTGCTTCAGCTTCCAGGGCATTCTCAAGGAAATGGTCAAGGAGTACTCTGTTTTCAGGAATATCTCTCAGGATGTCCACTACGTGCTGCTCCAGTTCTTTCTCGTTGATAACGATTTTCATGCTCTGGCCACCCAATACATATGACGGTCTCACAAGTAGCGGGAATCCCAGCTCTTTGCTCAATTCAATAGCATCATCAGCAGTCTGAATAACACCAAATTTAGGGTATGGAATATTGTTTTCCTTCAGAAGAGTTGAGAAGCTTCCTCTGTCTTCAGCAAGATCTAGTGATTTATAGTTTGTTCCCAGGATTTTTATTCCATAACGCTCTAGTTTTTCTGCAAGCTTAAGTGCAGTCTGACCACCTAGCTGAACTATAACTCCTTCAGGTTTTTCATGCTGAATGATATCATACAAATGTTCCCAGAATACTGGTTCAAAGTATAGTTTATCCGCAATGTCAAAATCCGTAGAAACAGTTTCAGGATTACAGTTGATCATGATGGTTTCGAAGCCAGCTTCTTTAGCTGCAAGGATTCCATGAACACATGAGTAGTCAAATTCGATACCTTGTCCAATCCTGTTTGGTCCTGATCCAAGCACGATGATCTTTTTCTTATCAGAGCGGATCGATTCGTTTTCTCCTTCAAATGTTGAATAGTAGTATGGCGTTTTTGCCTCAAACTCTGCAGCGCATGTATCTACTACTTTAAATACTCTTTGGATATTGTAATCAGTTCTCTTTTTGTGAACCTCACTTTCAAGACACTTCAAAAGATGTGCTATCTGTCTGTCTGCATAGCCTTTTTTCTTTGCAGTAAACAACAGGTCTTTTGAAATATTATCTATTGTGTATTTTTGGATCTCTTTTTCAAGCACCACAAGCTCTTCTATCTGGTTCAGGAACCATGGATCTATTTTGGTAAGCTTATGAATTGTTTTAAACGGAATTCCCATTGCGAAAGCATCACGCACATGGAATATTCTATTCCAGCTTGGATTTTCAAGGCTCTCCAGAATTTGATCCTGTTTAGTAAGTTCCTTACCATCTGCTCCAAGTCCGTTTCTCTTTATCTCAAGAGACTGACAAGCCTTTTGAAGCGCTTCCTGGAAGTTTCTTCCAATACCCATTGCTTCTCCAACAGACTTCATCTGTAAGCCAAGGTGTCTATCAGCTCCTTTGAACTTATCAAAGTTCCAGCGAGGTATTTTAACAATTACATAATCAAGCGCTGGTTCGAAATAAGCACTTGTAGTTTTTGTAATTGCGTTGTTTAATTCATCAAGGTTATAGCCTACTGCAAGCTTGGCAGCTATTTTAGCGATTGGATAACCTGTAGCTTTTGAAGCAAGGGCAGATGAACGTGATACCCTTGGGTTGATCTCAATTGCAATTACAGACTCGTCTTCAGGATTAACCGAGAATTGTACATTACATCCTCCTGCAAACTGGCCAATTCCATTCATCATTTTGATGGCAAGATCTCTCAGATGTTGGTAGGTAGTATCTGCAAGGGTCATTGCCGGAGCGACAGTGATTGAATCTCCGGTGTGAATACCCATTGGGTCAAAGTTTTCGATAGAGCATATGATAATTACATTGCCTATATTATCTCTTAAAAGCTCAAGCTCATATTCTTTCCAGCCCATGATACTTTGCTCTACAAGAACCTCATGAATAGGAGAAGCGTGTAATCCTCTTGTAAGTGCTTCATCAAAATCTTCAGGCCTGTTTACAAATCCGCCACCTGTGCCACCAAGTGTAAAAGAAGGTCTTATAACAAGAGGGAATCCAATATCTTGAGCGATTTCTTTTCCTTCAAGGAATGACGTTGCTGTTTCTCCTCTGCAGACACCGACTCCCAGTTCAAGCATTTTAAGCCTGAATTTCTCCCTATCTTCAGTGGTCTCAATTGCCTTAATATCAACTCCGATAATTTTTACATTATATTTTTTCCAGATACCAGCTTTGTCACAGTCGATTGCCAGATTCAGCGCAGTTTGTCCGCCCATTGTTGGAAGTACAGCGTCAATCTTATGTTTTTCTAAAATCTCTATAATAGATTTTTTCTCAAGCGGCTTCAGGTAGACATGGTCTGCAGTGACCTTATCAGTCATGATTGTAGCAGGATTGGAATTAATGAGGACGACTTCGATACCTTCTTCTCTCAGGGATCTGGAGGCCTGGGAACCGGAATAGTCAAACTCACAAGCTTGTCCGATGATGATTGGACCGCTACCTATGATCAAGACGGTCTTGATACTATTGTCTCTTGGCATTTATGATGGGCGTTTTTATAAACAAATATTTGAATCGATGCAAAATTAGGAACAATTTCTTCCAAAGGATTCAGAAAATTCCTGCCCGGAATTTCAAAAATCCTACAAATGTAGGGCAAAAAGTGATTAAAGTGAAAGAATGTAAGAGAATTGTGGATATTTAATGATTTCTTAGAAAAATTAAATTTTGATTGGTATTATGTTATGGATTTTATTAGTAAAAATTAGTAATTTTGAATTTTATATTCCTGAAGAAAATGTTTTCAACTTCACTTCTTACAAAAAATCTTACCATTTTAGGTATAATTAAATTTATAATTTATTGTCATTTCAATAGGGGAATAATAATGATTCAATCCTGTTGATTAAAGGGCACACCTGGAAGTAAGAGAAATTTACCATACGAATTTATTTTTAGAATCAGGAGATATGCAGGTTTTAGTAATAAATGGTCTATTCCAATAACTGACAATGATTTGGTTTTTATTAGATATCTATAATGAGATTGGTGAGTCACCGGATCTTATCAATTAGAGTTGGAAAAAATTATTTATAACATTAATTCTATATAGCCCAGACTATACTGTATAAGGTGAGTTTAATGGAAATGAACGTTGTCTAAGGATGAAATAAGCCAATTAATAACTTAAGTAAGTATATACAGAAGAATATAAAGAGGAAATTATTTTTTAAAAATTAGATGGAAAAACCTATTATGATTAATGCTGATGAAGAATTGAGGAATCTTAAATTGTATTACATTCCTTTGATTTTCATTTTTTTATGTTTCTCACTTCCAACTATTAATTTTTCATTAGATATGAATTATTGGGCTTCTTGGTCCACGTCATTTCTTGAGAATGGATTAGTTAAAGGATACGAAATGGCTGAATGCAATTATCTGCCATTCTATGTGTATATTTTGAAGTTATATGGTTGGTTTAACGGATCAAGTGTAGAGATTTATAGAAATATTAATAATCTGAAGATTTTTACCTTATTATTTGATATAATGGGAGTTTATGTCATTCTGCAATATCTTGTTAAATTCAATATATCCCCTTATAAAGTATTCCTGGTTCTGTTTAATATTTCTTATTTATACAACTCAATAATTTGGGGACAGGTCGATTCTATCTTTACTTTTTTCGCATTTGTATCAGTTTTTTTTGCATTAAAAGAAAGGGTTTCTTGGAGTATTATATTTTTTGTTTTGGCCTTAAATACTAAACTTCAAGCAATCATTTTTACACCAATTGTTGCGATTATTTTAATTCCACAAATCTTTAAAAATCCCAAGTCATTAATAGTAGGTTTATTTGGAGGTCTATTGATTCAATTAATTATAATATTACCATTTCTTGTGGAGAATAAATTAGATGTACTTTTGAAAATTGTTTTTGGGTCAGTAGGATATTATCCCGTAGTGTCATTGAACGCATTTAACATATGGCATCTTTTCTTAGAAGGAGATTTGATGGAAATTAGTGATGAACTTTTGTTTTGGGGAATTAAGTATAAAAGTTGGGGGTTTATACTTTTCTTTTTCTTTTCTTTTCTTGCCCTTATTCCTCTTTTAATCACAACAATTCAACATATGATTGAAAAAAGTGAAAAGACTATAGAATATTACAAAATGGCATTTTTGACATCAGCATTAATTCCATTAATATTTTTTTATTTTAATACTCAAATGCATGAGAGGTATTGTCATCCTATGATAATTTTCATCGCGATTTATGCATTGATTTCTTCAAACTATATTTGTTACATCTTATTATCCATTGGCTATTTTCTGAGTCTGGAAAAGATTGTAATGTCTCTAAGACTTAAAAAATATGGTACACTTATATTTGACAATAGGTTTATTGCTTTCCTATTTTTATTAGGTCTAGTGTATATTTTGTTTCAGCTATATTCCGCCCTTAAGTTGAAGAATATAAACAATTTGAAAAATATGAATTTAAAATTCAAGCTTTCTTAGTATGCCGGAAATATCAGTTATTATACCAGTATATAACGAAGAAAAAAATATTCTTCTTTTGTATAAAAGAGTAACAGAGGTACTCCAAAAACTGGATGCAGACTGTGAATTGATTTTTGTCAATGACGGGAGTCGCGATAAATCTTTAGAAGTTATTTATTCTTTGGCTAAATCTGATTTGCGTGTAAAGTATATTGACTTTAGCAGAAATTTTGGTCATCAGATTGCTGTTACAGCAGGCTTAGATAAATGTACAGGAAATTATACAGTAATAATTGATGCAGACCTTCAGGATCCTCCAGAATTAATAATTGATCTTTATAAAAAGGCCAAAGAAGGATTTGAAGTAGTTTATGCAAAACGAAAATCAAGAAAGGGTGAAAGTTTCCTGAAAAAACTTACTGCTCACATTTTTTACAGGCTTTTAGCAAAAATTACCTCATGTGAGATACCTGTTGATACCGGAGACTTTAGAATTATAAGCAGAAAAGTTCTTGAGATACTAAAAAATATGCCCGAACAACAAAAGTATCTAAGGGGGCAAATTGCATGGATTGGCTTTAATCAAACATATGTTGAGTATGAAAGGGATGAAAGGCATTCTGGAAAGACAGGATATACTTATAGGAAGATGCTAAAATTCGCTTTTGACGGGATTACATCTTTTTCGAACTTCCCATTGAAGGTTGCGTCAATTGCAGGATTTGCCGTTTCAGGGATTGCCTTTGTTATAATGCTATATGCTTTGTATTCCAGATTTATAACAGGTAATTACGTGCCTGGTTGGACTTCATTAATTTTGAGTGTAATATTCATGGGCGGAATTCAGTTAATTTGCATCGGTATAATTGGTGAATATATCAGTAGAATTGCAAATAATGTGAGAGACAGACCTTTGTATATTATCAATAATACTAATCTGACTGATTCAGAAGTTGAATCTTTAAAACAGTTAATTAGTGAAAGATAATTATTTAACTATCGCCTATAATAATTCTTTAAGACAGTCTTATCTTGACTAGCCTTTCAGCATACAGTGAATTAGTATAATGAGATAGGTACACATTGGGGATACTTTACTGAAGCTGATTTATTGTCTATGATATTCTTACTTGCTGGATTAGACAATTCCGGTAAATCTGAGCCACTCTTCCAGATTATATAGAAACAGGGTTGTTTTGATTTTGCAATGTTAATTTAGGCAATACCGGAAGCTGTGAGGTTATCATGATAGATTTTTTACTAACTGTCTTCCAGCATTTGCAATAGGATTAACCTGAGATTATGTAGTCTAAAGGCCGCAAGCTGAAGTGATCCAGGGATTATCAGGTGGACTTTCTCCATCTGATAAACACTCTGACTACTAAAAATTTTTCACCATAGTTTGGATTGTTTGCGTATTCAATCTATGGATACAAAAAACAGAAAACCGGATTATTATTTATCCGGCTTTCTATTGCTTATTGAGTTTTATGCAGACCTTAATTTTATATCAACCCCGATAATTTTTTGACATTATATGCTTACTTATTTAAATTCCATTGATAAAGCTCCCAGCCAGCAACTTCGTTAAGTTTTACACAATGTTTGTATTCAATAAATTTAATGGAATTGTTAAATACATTTTTTGAGTTTTCTGATGGAGGATTTGGCCAGTTATTTTGTTCTCCATTGAAAAATGATCTTTTTACAAGTACAAGTATCGGCTTGGAATTAAACTTTTCGAGCATTCTCTGTGGCACTGGCTTATCTTCAAATAAAGAAAACATATCCTCTGTGAATGTGATAGGAGTTCTACCTAATTTAGCAGACATTAAGGGCAAATTTGTTAAAAGTGATGCTTGATAAGTATTTCTGCAAAAGCCATCTTCCGGATCAATAATAGTGTTGAGGTCTTCTGTTCCAACATTATAATACGGAATAGGAAGTATGGCCTGATAATTCTTTACATCTACTGCATTGAATAATTCCCTCAAGTTTTGTTTCTCTCCTGAACCAGCTTTTAAATTGAGAAAATTTTCCTGATTGGTTGTTTTATAGTAAATAAAAGTATCTTTTAAATCTATAAAAACTAAAAGAAGCAAAGGAATAATGATGAATTTTGAATAAGAATACTTTCGATAAAACCAGCTAACGATTATTAATACCCAAATATTAAATATCCAGAAGAATGTCCAGCTAAACCTTCCTAATGCCCGGAACTGCTTAACTTTGTTTGTTATTTTCTCCAGATAGAAGAATGGATTGAGATAGTTTATAAAGCGGTATTCATCATTAAGAAAATGATAATCAGGCCCCATTGAAATTGAGAGGGAGATTAGTGCTCCAGCTGTTAAAAGGATGAGAGGGTAAAAATTTTGTGTTTTTGTAATATCTTTAAATAATTC
>JAEYZG010000071.1 GCA_023428135.1 Bacteroidota bacterium
GGCTGTCCGGTAAAATGAGTACTTTTGTTCATTGTTTGAGTTTAAGGTTTGGTCACCAGAAAACTACAAACAAAAAAGGAGGCTTAATCGCCTCCTTTAATTTTTTTTTACCGGACAGTAATGGCACCAAGCTTAAAGTTTAAAGTCTAAACTGGAAAGATAAGTAATCTGAAGATCATGTAAATTATCGTTCAGTTGTTCTCGAAGGAAATGTAATCAATATAAAAATAATCGTTCAATGTTGGGTCGACTGCAAATAGTTCTCCTGTCTTTTGATTCTCAATTATGACGATATCATGGTCTTTTAAAAATGGTGTATCAAAAAATTGGTGAACATTGGTTTTAAATAGATAAAGCTGGGCTATTTGATGTTTTGCCTCCCAGTTTTTATCCAGATTATACTTTTTAAAAAGATAGTTACAAGTTGTAGCAAAGAAGGTTGAATAACCAACACAATGTGCAGCTTTAGAATATATAAGCTTATTGGGATCATTCGTCTTTACGTCCACTGAATAGTTTAAATGTTTTACTGTGGTTGAAAGCCCGATTTCTATTATATTCTTAATGTCAGTTGTGGGATTACTTTTTTCATTCGCTTCAATATAAGAAATAAGGTTTTTATCCTTTGGTAAATAATTTTGTCTTTGTCCGATTGATTTATAAGTAACAATAGTTCTGTATATCCATCCACGGAGAAAGAGGGTGATGGTCAGTAAAAAACAGTATTGAAAGAAGTAGTCGTTTTGTAAATTTCATTAATAAAAATTGGTGAATAGAAGAGCTGATATTTATCATATCAGTTTTTCCTTTTTTTAGGTACGAATCTTAGTTCCCTTAGTAACAACTACTTTTCAATATATTTTATTTTAATTTCTTATAAGAAATCCTGACTACTCTCAATTTTATCATTCAACTGATCACTTGAACTTTTCAGCTTTTCGCTTTCAGCATTACGCTTTTCGCTCTATAAGAACAAGCTTAATACAACACTTGTTTATCTATTAGGATCATATCGTATGGAGTATAAAGATTATTATAAAATACTTGGTGTCTCCAAAACTGCTTCGCAGAATGAGATTAAGAAAGCTTTTAAAAAGCTTGCGGTGAAATATCATCCCGATAAAAATCCGGGAGATAAGGAGGCTGAAACTAAGTTTAAGGAAGCTAATGAAGCCAACAGTGTTCTAAGCGACCCTGAAAAAAGGAAGCAATACGATGAGATGGGGGATAATTGGAAGTATTATGAGCAAATGAAAAACCAAGGAGGAGGAGGTGCTTATAATCCATTTGGTGGAGGCGGTTCTTATGAATACAGTAGTTCCGGAGGCTTTGATGCAGAAAGTTTCGCTGATTTTTTTGAAAACATATTCAGCCGTTCAGGAAAAAGTAAGGGGGGATTCTCTACCGGTGGCCGATCTTATAAAGGGAACGATTATCAGGCAGAACTGGAAATAACTCTGGAAGAAGCCTATAGAGGCACAGAAAAAATTGTAAATGTTAACGGACAGCCTTTAAGGATAAAGTTGAAACCTGGAATCGCTGATGAACAAATTATAAAGCTTAAGGAAAAAGGTGGCCAGGGTGCAGGAGGAGGAAAACCTGGAGACCTATTTATTACTATACGAGTCGTGAATCATTATAAATATGAGCGTATAGGAGATAACCTTTATGTAGATTTTCCTGTGGATCTGTATACTTTGATATTGGGTGGAAAAGCAGAAGTAAATACCTTAAAAGGGATGATAAAGTTGGATATTCCCAAGGGAACAGACAATGCTAAAGTATTAAGATTAAAAAATCTGGGAATGCCGGTTTATAATGAATCCGGAAAGTTCGGTGATTTATATGCAAAGGTACTTGTTCAGTTACCTAAAAATTTATCAGAAAAGGAGGAAGCTTTATTCAAAGAGCTGGCCTCTTTAAGAGAATATGCTAAAGTTTAATTTATGGCATTTGAAATTCAATTATATAATTATGCTCCCTTTATTGAGGAAGATAGTTTAAAAAAGGTCATAGCTTCTTTGCCTGAACCCTCAGAATACTTAAGTCATCTTTGGAAAACTATAGGCCATGAAGAGGATGACTTCGAAGAGGCTGTGTGTAGGGCTAAAATGATCCTTCAGTCTCTTCATATTCCTGAAGAACTTAACTTTAAAAAAATATTCAGAAGTTATGATGGCCATACTATAATGGCTGATTATAAAATTTCAGAGCTGGGAAGTTATTTGATTATTATGAATGGAAATCCATCGCATGAGATAACTTCAGGATTTCAGTTGCACCTGTTACAGCGTTTTTTCAATGCAGGAAAGAAAAACTATATGTAAGTGTTTGTTTGTTGTGATTATAAGAAGGAATTTAAAAAGTTATTCTGATTATGAAAAAGATTCTTTGTCCGGTAGATTTCTCTGATGTTTCATACAGAGGAGTAAATTTTGCCAATGAAATAATTAAAATTACTGGAGGGGCGCTGATTTTAATAAATCTGTATCACATCACTCCAATAGAACCGGGAACTGCAAGCTATCTGTCAAGTGATATTGTTACTGAAGCGGAGGAAGAAGCGAGACGAGGCTTGCAGGATATTATCAATGGTTTATCCAAAGGAGATAATGTAATTTATGACTACGTTGTAAAATATGGAATTCCGGAAGATGAAATACCACATTTTGCAAGGAGAGAAAATATTGACATGATTGTCATGGGAACTGAAGGAGCAGAAGGTTTGAAGAAAATTTTTATGGGCTCTGTTACAGCTACAGTAGCAGAAGAATCAGGCTGTCCGGTATTGGTAGTGCCATCCAATGTAGAATACCATCCGATCAAACAAATAGTATATGCTACTGATCTTAAAGGAAATGAAACAGAAGGTATTTCTTTTGTGGTTGAACTAGCTCAGTTGTTCGATGCTCAGATTTCATTTTTCAGTATCCAGAAAAAACATAATTATAAAGAGGAAGAAGAATTTATAAAATATGCTTTAGATAAATTACTTTTCAATCAGTCATATGGAAAAATGAGTTTCGACCTGAATGAAGGTGAAGATATTGAAACTGGTATTAATGCTTATGCTAAAAAAAAGAATGCTGATGTTCTGGTGTTGGCTACGCATGAAAGAAGCTTTCTGAAGAAAATATTTTCTCGTAGCAGGACAAAAGAAATTATATATAATCCTGAATTGCCTATACTAGCCGTACATAAAGTAGAAGAGCACGTATCAGCCAAATAGTAAAACAGATTTAAACCTTCATTTTATATTTTGAAATAAGTTAGGGAAAAGCTTGGCTTAATTATTACCCTTAGTGCCAAAGCTGAATCCGATATTTGACTTATTGACATTTTTCTTTGATGCTTTAAAAGTGACATAGAGATAGTTTTCCTGAAATGTAACAGAAGGAAAATTATCTACAATATTGTATTCCTTTGAAAGTTCATCAATAATAGATTCTACGTCTGTTATTGCAACTCCATTGTTATCAAATTTTAACTCGATTCTTTTCGTAACAATCTGTATATTTTTCATAAATAATTTTTCTAAAGATTATATAAAATGATACTCCATTGAGAAAGCCACCTAACTAAAGTAATGATATAATTTTAATATAATTCTTGTAATATTCAAATTGTTTTTCCCTTATCTGTAGAATATCCCCCCTTTATTTTCTCAGAATAATAAAAACAAAAAGAGGAAAAAGGCTTTATGTTGGAAGTATAATGTCTGATGGAGGGCATCAATGTACCGGAGAATTTTGTATACAATAACAAGGGACTTTTCCATTCTTGGGAAACTGATTTTTGAAGCTTACAAGGAGTGGGTTAAAGATAAAGGTACAAATCTTGCTACTGGTCTGGCATTTTATCAGTCTTTGTCAATTGCCCCATTGGTGGCATTTGTATATGTACTTTCTTTAAAGACATTTGGTTTACAAAAAACTAAAGAGGTAATTCTACCTTTAATAGCTGATTTTTTTCCTCCCAATTTTATAGATGTAATAAAGTTTTTGCTGACAAGAGAGAAAGGGTTTCCTCCTTCAGATGAGTCAACCTTTGCTGGTGTTACTATTGTGACATTTATATTAGGAACGGTTAATTATTTTGCACAGCTTAAAGATTCCATAGAGCTTATATGGGGAGATATCCGCGATCGCTTTGGCCTAATTGAAGCAATCAAAAGAAACTATGATGATGTGAAAACCACTGTGTCTTCATTGTTTGTTATTGCCATCTTTGTAATAATCAATGGCATATTAAATCCTTTTATAGACCATACATTGGTGATTTCAGTTGATTATGATTTTGGAATTGAAATAATGAAAGTTGCAATACAAATATTTTTTATATCTGTTCTTTATACATTTTTCTTCAAATCTATGCCACCACATTCTGTGAGTCTAAGGGAAGCTCTTCCTGCAGGAATTCTTGGAGGAATATTGCTGGAAATAGGGAGAGAAATTATGATTGTAATTGTAGGCAAAGAAATAGATACCAGTATCACTGCATCTTTACTAGCATTTCAGCTTTGGTTCTTTTACAGCAATTGTGTGCTTATGTACTCGGCTGAGTTTTCTAAGGTATATGTTTTTTATAAAAGGAATACCACACTCAAAAATATAAAATATTTTTACCCTAAAAATGAATGAAAGGAAGAAGCATAGTGGCAAAAGACTGAAGTTTCCTCAGGATATAATAGCGGCAGCTATAGGAAGTATTGCTGCATTACCTGAAGGTATGGCTCTCGGTGCTATGGCTGGTATGAATCCTATTCATGGTTTGTATGCTTCTATCATTGGGCCTTTTATTGGATCATGGACTACAAGTTCTGTATACATGGTTGTGTCAACTACTGGAGCTTTGGCTTTGGCAACAAGGGGGGCATTGCATGGTATCAGCCAAGATGAAAAGATTTCCGTTCTGGTATTGATTACAGTTCTTGCCGGTCTTATTCAGATTCTGATGGGTATTTTTAGACTTGGATTTCTTATGAGGTTTGTTTCAAACTCAGTAATGAGAGGATTTTTGAGTGCAGTAGCTTTAACTATTGTTCTAAGTCAGTTTTCAGATATTTCTGGTTATTATGGAAGTAAGCATAGTAATAAAGTCCTGAAGGCTTTGGATGTTATTTTACACTATAAAGAATTTAATCTCTATGCATTGGGCATAGCAATGTTGACAATCATTCTAACCCTTTACCTTGAAAGCACCAAACTCAAAAATTTTTCCATGTTTTTTTCTTTAGCGGCAGCCACACTTACCACTTTTTTTATAAAAATATCACTCAGACTTGTTGGAGATGAAAATAAAATTCCGAATGAGTTGCCTTCATTGGTATTGCCTCAATATGAAAACATTCCAGATGTTTTTATTTCATCTTTAGCCATTGCACTTATAGGTTTCATACAAGGCGCAGGCGTTAGTCATATGAGACCTAATCCTAATGGAAAATATCCGGACTCAAACAAGGATTTGAGGGGAGAAGGGTTTGCAAACTTAGCTTCCGGAATTTTTACTGGCATACCTGTTGGTGGGTCTGTTAGTCATACATCTGTGTTGACTTCAGCTGGTGCGTATTCCAGATGGGCCACTTTTATTTCAGCTCTTATGATTGGATTGCTTGTATTTACTATGAGCGGATTCATTGAGCAATTACCTATGGCAGCCTTAGGAGGCATTTTGGTTATTTCAGGGTTTTCATCTCTTAACCGGGAAGGGATTTTGACAATATGGGAAACCAGCGTTCAGGCCAGGTGTATTATGAGTTTTACTTTTGTTGCCACACTTGCTGTTCCTATTCAGTATGCTGTGCTCGGTTCAGTGGTGCTTACATTTATCTTGCATATTATAGAGGCTTCAAATAGGGTTAAGTTAAAAGCATTGATAGTAGCAGATGATGGTTTCCTGAAAGAGATACCTCCACCATCTCAAATTTCAAGTAATGAAGTGGTAATGCTACATCCCTCAGGAAGCCTTTTTTTTGCCGGAGCATATGTGTTGAAAGAGCTTTTACCAAAAGCAGATAATGCAAAACATTCTGTTATAATCATTGGGCTAAGAGGAAGAAAAGAAATAGGAAGTACTTTTGTTACTGTTATTAAAGAATACCATGAACACCTCAAAGAACATCATTGCATTTTGAAATTGGTTGGAGTAGGCCAGGTTGTCTATCATCAGCTGGTTAGAACAGATTTATTGGAAGAGATAGGAAAAGAAAATGTATATCGTTTTGATACTGAGTTGGGAAGGCCTATGATGCATGCCCGCAAAGATGGATATCAATGGATTCAAGAGCAACAGTAGCTTTTAAACATATATTTTTACCGCAGGTTTGTATCATTAGTTTACAACAGATGCATACTTATGAAAGATATTACAATTCGTCCTGATAAATCCGACAGGGTTAATGAAGCACCTCATCCTTGTATGGTTTGGGTGCCGGGTGGGAAGTTTACAATGGGATCGGATAAACATTACCCCGAGGAAAGCCCCGCTCATGAGGTGCAGGTAGAAGGATTCTGGATGGATAAGTTCAATGTTACCAATCACGAATTTGAAAGATTTGTAAAGGAAACTTCTTACGTTACAATAGCAGAGCGACCGCTGAACGGTGAAGACTATCCGGGAGCTGATCCTGCCATGCTTTTCCCAGGTTCCCTTGTTTTTCAGAAACCCCAAAAAAGAGTTGATCTCAATAATTATATGAACTGGTGGGCCTTTATCCATGGAGCTAACTGGAGGCATCCTGAAGGCCCTGCAAGTGATTTGGAAGGAAGATGGGAACATCCTGTCACACATGTAGCCTGGGAAGATGTAGAAGCTTATGCTAAGTGGATTGGTAAAGAACTACCAACGGAAGCAGAATGGGAGTTTGCAGCGAGAGGTGGTCTCGAAAGCAAAGTCTTTGAATGGGGGGATGAGATGACTCCTAACAAAAAGATGATGGCAAACTTCTGGCAGGGGGAATTCCCATGGCAGAACTTTAATCTTGACGGTTATGAAAGAACATCTCCTGTAGGAGTATACCCTTCAAATGGATATGGTTTACATGATATGTGTGGAAATGTCTGGGAATGGACGCAAGACTGGTTTATCTCAAAGCATAAGGCAGATAAAACAAAGGCATGTTGTATTCCTTCCAATCCAAGAGGAGGAGAGAGAGAGGCAAGTTTGGATCCTCACCAGCCAGATATAAAAATACCAAGAAAGGTTCTTAAAGGAGGAAGTCACCTTTGTGCTCCTAATTATTGTTTTCGTTTCAGACCTGCTGCCCGTTCTCCACAAATGATTGATTCGGGATCATGTCATATAGGGTTTAGATGCATTGTAAGAGTCAAAAGCTGAAGGCCATTACTGTCCGGTAAAAAAAAATTAAAGGAGGCGATTAAGCCTCCTTTTTTGTTTGTAGTTTTCTGGTGACCAAACCTTAAACTCAAACAATGAACAAAAGTACTCATTTTACCGGACAGCCGA
>JAEYZG010000029.1 GCA_023428135.1 Bacteroidota bacterium
TTACTTGATACTGCAGATCTCTTATCGAACGATACTATAGTTTTTTCATATATTGGTTATGAAACCATTAAAATCAGGCTTGAGACCTTGATGAAATCCGGAGAAGTAATGATGACCCAGGCTTCAGGCATTCTTAAAGAGATTCAGGTAATCGCTAATAATTTATCAGTCGAAGAAATATTAAAAAAAGTAAAAGAAAATTTTAATAAAAATCATCAGGCTTCTTTCGATAAAAAACATTTGTTTTTTCACAGTTACGAAAGAACTCCTTTTCAAAGTAAAAATCAGATTGTATTAAAGAAATCCAACTTTGTGGGCATGGATAAGACTACTTTTAATGAATTGTTTAAAAAGATGCCTTCAGAGTTTGTAGAATATGAAGATGTCATAGTAAACCTTTATGGAAATGGAACAAGCTATAAGCTCATTCCGGAAAAGGCCATTTCTCTTGAAGACGGGTCTCAGAAATCTCTTTTAAAGGAATTTGAAGAAAAACTGGATGCATTTTTCAGCGATATCGAGAAAAGCAGGGAAAATGAAGAGATTTATTATAAAATCAGGACCGGAATATTGAGTAAGAAAATTAAGAATAATAATAGTAGTAGTAATGATGCTACATGGACCACAAATAAAAATGATACTCTGAATTATACTGTTAATACAGACCTTGTAAAAAGTGAAATTTTATATCTTCTGAAGGAATATACCTTAGCAGAAAGTAAAAACTGGGAATTTATTAATAGTATAAAAAAATATAGTTATGAAATGCAGGAAATTACCATTCTCGACGATGAGCCTGTATATAAAATTCAGTTTATCCCTCGCAACCAAGGGTTATTTGAAGGAACTATGTATATTTCTACTTCTTCTTATGCGGTGTTAAAGTTGGATTTTGCATTTGCAAAAGGTAAGAAAAGCGAAAATTTTAGATTACTTGGTGTCGGTCACTCTATTGATTTTAAGGAGGCTCACATTATTTTTCAAAAAGGTAAAACTTCCTATTTCCCTAAATTTATAAGTGTCAATCAAAATGAGTTTGCATCCATTGACAGAAGTTTTTCTATTACTAAAAAGGAAAAAAGGTTTTTTATAGATAAGGAATTGAATGAAATGAAACTCGATGTGAAATTATCTTTTAATTCTGAATGCAAATGGGAACTGCTTATTATGGATGTTGAGGATATTGATGAGGCAGCTTATAATAGAATAATACAGCCAACTACCATGAAATTTAAAAAGGAATATGCCTATAATTCTGAAACATGGAAAAATAGGACAATCCTGGTTCCTTCTACAGAATTGAAGAAATACCAAAATAAGTAGGATTTGATGATTGAATTTTTTGAGGCTTTATGTGAGTCTTTATTTGGTGAATTAGTTCTTGAGCTGTTTCGTATTATCGGAGCCAGTTTCAGATTTTTGTTTTTAAGAAAGTATACATTCAGAGAAGTTTTAAGCCAGAATTGGAATGGCAGAGTAGGGCTACTTGTTGTTTTATTAATTGTCGGTTTTATATTTTGGTTTGTTAATTTTTGATCGCAGAAATAGTTTTTACTTACTTTTTCCTTTATTAAATTATCTTCTAAATTTGTAGTCATCTGATGATATGATGAGTATTTCTACACCAATAAAACGCCAAAATCTGGCAGAGGAAGTTGCAAACATTCTGAAGCAAAAAATCAGTTCCGGGGAATATACAGAAGGACAAAAACTACCTTCAGAACCAGAGTTGATGCAGTTATTTGCAGTCGGTAGGTCTACAATCAGGGAGGCTGTTCGCATACTTGCCAATACAGGAATGGTCAGGGTACAACAGGGAGCAGGAACTTTTGTGGAAAGTCATCCTGTTATTGCAGAGCCTTTGTCAAAGAGGCTTCAAAGAGAAAATGGAAATGATCTGAATGAGGTTCGACAACTATTGGAATTGAAAATTGCTGAAAAAGCAGCCATGTTTCGATCTGATGAGGATATAGAGAAAATGAAATACTTTCTTGATAAAAGAAAAGAAGCAACTTTTTCTAATGATATAGAAATGTGCATCGAAACTGATATTAATTTTCATATTAGCATTGCGGAAGCCTGCCAGAACTTTATCCTGGCTGACCTGTACAAAACTTTTGCTACAGAGATGAAAAAGTCCTTTCAAGAATCTTTTGCAAATACAGAGTCCTTCCTCGAAACTCAGTCTATGCATGAGGCCCTTCTCCAATCTATTATTGATAAAAATTCACAAAAGGCTTGGTATTGGGCGGTTTGTATCACAGGTCAGTGCAAATAAAAAAAATAACCTTAAACATCAGATGATCTGATTATTTTAAATTGAATTATGAAAAATTCAGAAGATGTACCTGCATCAAATAAAGCTGTACAAAGCACTGTGATGGTGGTTTTGTTAGGAATCAGTTTTTCTCACATGTTAAATGATACCATTCAATCTCTTATTCCTTCTATTTATCCTCTGGTGAAAAACTCCTTAAATCTCAGTTTTGCTCAGCTGGGTCTTATTACGCTTACATTTCAGCTTACCTCATCAGTATTGCAGCCTTTTGTAGGCTATTATACGGATCTTAACCCTAAACCCAATTCACTCGCTGTTGGAATGGGATTCACTCTTATGGGGCTTATTTTATTATCGCTTTCTACTACTTATCCTATGATCTTGATTTCTGTAGGTCTTGTAGGAATCGGTTCAGCCATATTTCACCCTGAAGCGTCAAGGCTGGCTTATATGGCATCCGGAGGTAAGCGTGGTTTTGCTCAATCTTTGTTTCAGGTTGGCGGAAATGCTGGTAGCGCTTTCGGTCCTTTATTAGCAGCATCTATAGTGGTGCCCTATGGACAATCGAAAATCATTTGGTTTTCTTTGATTGCTTTGATTGCAATTATCGTTTTGTTTAACCTGGGCATCTGGTATAGGAATAATGGCCTTAACAGGATTAAGAAGCATAAAAAAGAGTCTGAAGCCAGGTCTTTGCCCAAAAGGACTGTTATATTTTCATTGGGAGTCCTGATTATGCTCATCTTTTCAAAGTATTTCTATATGGCAAGCATGAGCAGTTATTTTACCTTTTACCTGATAAACAAATTTCATGTATCCGTACAGACAGCTCAGGTATATCTGTTCATATTCCTTGTGTCCGTAGCTGCTGGTACATTGATTGGAGGACCTGTCGGAGATAAGATCGGTCGTAAATATGTTATATGGATCTCTATACTTGGGGTGGCCCCTTTTACATTGTTACTTCCTTATGCTAACCTGGAGTGGACTGCAGTGCTGATCAGTTGTATCGGGTTTATATTGTCTTCTGCATTCTCTGCTATTCTTGTATATGCTCAGGAACTGATGCCGGGTAAGGTGGGGATGATCTCTGGCCTTTTCTTCGGATTGGCATTTGCAATGGGAGGAATAGGCTCTGCTATTCTTGGAAAACTTGCAGATATTACAGGGATCGAATATGTCTTTCATTTGTGTTCATTTCTTCCGTTGATTGGGCTTATTACTGCATTTTTGCCTAATCTGGAAAAGAAATAATACTATTTGATTTTAATTTATATTTAGAAGTATCAATATGAAAATCAGGAAAACCATCGCAATTGACATGGACAATGTTATTGCTGACGTCGAGTCGCATTACATTGATTGGTATGAAAAAGAAAATGGAATACGGGTTGATAGAAAATCATTAAGCGGCGTACCTGAAACGGAAGCCTTACCGGACAAAACAGCAGTCATGAGGTACTTATTCACTCCCGGCTTTTTTCGCACGATACCTGTAATGAAAGGAGCAAAGGAGGCATTACAAGCTCTTTCCGGAAATTATGAAATATTCATTGTTTCTGCAGCAATGCAATTCCCTCAGTCTTTAAGCGAAAAATATCAATGGCTTGCTGATCATTTCCCTGCTATTAACTGGAAGAATATTGTGTTGTGTGGAGACAAATCTGTTATCGGAACTGATTATATGATTGATGATCATACAAAGAATCTTGATTGTTTTAAAGGTAAACCATTACTTTTTACTGCCAGTCATAATGTTCATGTCAATCATCATGTAAGACTGAATGACTGGAATGAAGCGCTCGTTTATTTCGAAAATGAGTTAACAAAATGAGAATGCTTATTGGAACTCTCTAAATAAAATTCCCACTCAAGCTAATAAATACCTGAGTGGGAATTTTTATTTTAAACAGATTTACTTTTTGAAAATACTTCTTGTATAGCAGTGACTTTCGGTTGCCAAAGTTAAATAATATACACCCGGAAGAAGTTCATTTCCTAAATTTAATTCATTGGCCTGTATGTCTTTTGTAGTGTAAATTTCTTTCCCTTCTGAATTGTATAATCTTACACTTAAAATTTTTTCTGGTTTTTCCATCATAATCTTAAAATCTGAAAAAAACGGATTGGGATAAATCATCAGCTGATTATTATATGAGGTGTTTATAGAGCTTACTGTACTGACAGAAACGGAAATGGTATTAGATTTGGATGTTTGGCCCAGGTTGTCTTTTGCAATGGCAAAAATATCATATTGACCGTCATTAGATTCTGTCCATACGAAAGAATAAGGAGCCTGGGAGGTTGTCCCTATTAATTGAACTCCATTATAAAATTCAACACTGGCTATACTTCCGTCAGGATCGTCTGCTATAGCTTTTATATTGATTGAAGCTGGAGCATTGAATACAGTGTTATTGATGGGTTCTACAATTGAAATGGACGGCAAGGCATTGACACTAATTTGAAGTGGTGATGAAACGGTAGTTCCTCCTGCATTATCAAAAGCCTTTGCAGTGATTGTATGGCTACCGGCAGATACATTTGTTAAAGAAAAACTATAAGGTGGTGTTGCATCTGTACCCAAGAGAGTAGAGCCGTCGTAAAATTCAACTTTTGTAATCGATCCATCAGAATCAGAGGCATTGGCATTTATGATAAATGATGCGGGAGCATTGATTACCTGGCTGCTTCCTGGTCCTGTAATAGTGATAACCGGAGAAATATTATTAAGCTTGTAAAGAAAAAAATCATCACCACAGGCGCTTCCGTTTCCTGACTGCTTATACCAGAATACTATTGCACTGGTATTTGAACTTCCTGTAGTAAAGATCACTGAATCCTTAGTGAAGAATGTGCTGCTTACATTTTTGGTAATCTGATTTCCTCCATAGTTTTTTGCTCCAAACATTGCCGTTTCTCCAGAGGTATTGACTTTTCCATATCCTCCGAACACATATCTGGTATTAGGCTCCAGGATAACTGTTCGTTCTATACTAACAGGGTTTCCTGATAATTTTACACCATAATTACCTGATCTTTTACAATCTGTGGTTATCGTTGCATTGTTCCATGGACCCCAGGGAGAAAGGCTTCCTGTTTCAAAGTCAAAATTGGCTGATTCATTTACCTTCCATACTCTGACCCAGTCACATTGATATATGGCTGGCCATTGTGCGTTGGCAGGCGGAGTAGGAGCCCAACCATCTATTGCCAGATTGATTAACATATACATGTTTTTACCTTGTGCAGCTTCGGACCTGTTGGTATATGAATTGAGAAGTTGTCCATTGAAATAAAACTTCAAATAAGTAGGTCCCCATTCTACACCATAAGTATGAAAACCCTGTGATTTGTCTGGTCCGGTGTGAGTGCTTCCGAATGATTTCTCATTTTGCCAGTCTGGACCATAATGATAATAATAATGATGTACTTTACGGTCATCCGGAATTTCCAGAATATCAATCTCGGGAGGCCAGGCTCCATCAGCATTCAATGTCCAGAATGCAGGCCAGGTGCCAGAAGTAGAAGGGACTTTGAATCTTCCTTCAATATATCCATAGGTAGTCTCGAATTTTCCCTTTGAATGAATTGCACCACTTGTATAGTCAAAGCTAAGATATCCGAAGCTTGGGTATTTGTCAGTTCCGGCAGGGGCGTTGGGATGCCTTTTATTTATTGCTTTTATACTAAGTATTCCATCTTTGACCGTGACCATTGAATCTGTCATGTAAGCCCTGTGGTTATGAGTATTTCCCCAAGGATAATTATAGCCCCATTTAGATTGATCCAGCTTTGTGCCGTCAAAGTTGTCTTCAAATACCAGCTTCCAGTTGGTTGAAGCTCCTGGTGGTTGAGCAATTGAAAACTGAAAGAATAAAATATTGATAAGAATCCATATGGAGCAGTTTTTCCTGTTCATAATAGTCAGATCTGTTAGGTCCTGATACATTACAAATTGAAGGGCAAATGGTAAACTGGGTTATTGAAAAAAAGTAAGGTTGAAAGAGCTCTAAAAGAAAAAGCCCCCCAATGAGTTGGGGGGCTTTTCTCTTTTAGAAAGTAATTCAGTTTATTCAACTACAACTTTAACATGTTCAGTACCTTTAGCGCCTGTAAGCTCAAGCATGTAGATACCACGGGAAACATTTTGTAATGGTAACTCTTCTGTTAAACCAGAAAGTGTTTTTGTTTTAATCACGTTTCCTGTCATATCCATCATAACAACTTTATTATAGGACATCTCTTCCTGGCTGATATTGATGAGGCCGTTTGCAGGCATTGGATAGACAGTTACTTTACTTGCAGCTTTTACTGGTATAGAAGTAATAACTTCATCCGCTTCGAAAATCATGTTATCGATGTTTGCATCTGCTCCATCAAATACAAGCCTTATTACTTGTTTTCCTTGTTTCAGAGTAATAGGCTGAGTAGTTTTCAGAGTAGTGTAAACTTGCCAGCCTCCTGTTGAAGCAAGAGAGAAATCTGAGTTTGGAATTTTTTGTCCATCCACTTCTAGGTGCCATTTTCCTGTAGCACGCTCAGATGCCGCTCTGAAACTAACATGGTAAGTTCCAGGATACTTTACATCTACAGTGTAGTTTAACCATTCTCCTACTGATGTATAACCAACGTTCCAGTTGTTGGTAGAACCTCCGGCAAGTTCAGTGAAAACACCATCTCCTGGTCTGTAGCTTGATGCGGGTTGCCCTTCAGTGATATCATAATATCCTACGCCTTGTCCGCCTTTATCAAAATTTTCAGCTTCAATAGTTCCCGGAATAGGATATGGAGTTCCTGTATAGGAATTTCCATCACATTCTGCCTTCCCAGTATTTCCTCCAACGCACACACCGCATAAGTCAATAAATGCAGTTCCTCCTGCTACACCATTACAATCACAGCCGTCTTCAGGTACACCACAGCCACATTTTCCAGGTTTTGTTTTGTTTGGGTCTTCAGGACAAAGATCTACATCAACATATTCGTCACAACTTACAGCTTTAGTCTCGTCATATCCAAGGCTGAAGTTGTCAATAGTCCATGTTCCTGTAAAAGGAGGTCTCTTATATACTCCGCTTACATCTGGATTTACCCAAATAGTGATTTTAGTAACTTTTGAGAAATCAAAGGTTGTTCTGTCAAATGTATCCTCCTTTGGATTACCACTTGTTCCTCCTTCTGCCGGAGTTCTTTTAACTCCTTTGGTAAAGTCTGCAACGATGGTTTTTGTTGTACCATCTACTGGCAGGACAAAACGATTATAGGCACCTAATGCACTGGCATTGATGCTTTTGTCATTTGCGTCGACCATTTCGATATACAATGAGATATCATTAGCCGAGTAATTGGTTTTCTGGAAACTTACATCAAACTTCAGCACTGCATTGGCACGTAAGTCAATAGGAACATGGGTTGTAGCATTTAACTTTCCAAAATCAAATCCGAATGTAGAATAGTTCGGATCAGCATTTACAGAGGTGATTACAAGTTTTTCGTTCTGAATTACAGCCGAATACACTGTGCTTCCTTCTGATGGTTTTTTCCAATAAGTAAAATATGGCACTGTATCTTTAGAGAAATCAGTTCTTACATATGCTTGTTTGGTATTATAACCCTCGCAATAGTTGGTGTTGAAGGTATTGGTAACAGGACAACCATAGATGTTTAGGTTTGATCCTGTTGCATTAGGACAAACCGGAGGGGTTGGCGTAACCGGTATAGTTACAGTACCACAGGTTGTATAGTTTTTTGTTTTTCTAAGCTCATCATAGATAAGTTTTCCGGAATTTCCTGAATTGTCTGTTCTGAAATTAATCCATGATTCTCTGATACAAGAACCTTCTTTTAACAGTGAAGACGATTCGTTTTTGTCGGAAAACTGCCAGTTAGCCCAGCTTATTTTATTCTGTTCTAACAAAGATAACCAGTCTCTGGAATTGTTAGAATCTATGTTACCAGCGCCACTTGCTTCAGTTGTTCCCCACTCTGAAATGAATACAGGGAAATTAGCAGAAACGGCATCTCTCAAATAGTTTTTATACTGATTATGAGCACCACTTCCTGCATAGAAGTGAAGTGTATACATGACGTTCTTTGCATTATTTCCAGATAATGGATTACTTCTGGCCTGATCAATTCTGCTGCTCCATTCCGGAGTTCCGACAAGAATTACAGCATTTGGGTCATTGTTTCTTATTGCAGGAATGATATCCTCTGCATAACTTTTAATCTGTCCCCATGAGGTTCCGCCATTCGGTTCATTACATATCTCATATATGACATGTTTTTTATCTTTATATTTGCTGGACATCAAAGTGAAAAATGCCTTTGCCTGTGATTGATAATTTCCGGGATTTCCATCCTTTAAAATGTGCCAGTCAATAATTACATAAATGCCGTATTTTTCAGTAAGACTTACCATTTTGTCGATCCACTGATAATAAAACTCTTTATCAGTTGCTTGAGCGAAACCTTTTGTAGCTCCATCACTATTTTCTGTATAAATAGCAAGTCTCAATAGGTCGGCTTTCCAATCCTGAGCAATTGATTTTACTGAAGATTCTGTATAACATTCCTGGTGAAACATCACTCCATGGGTGCTTAACCCACGTAGTTGAACAGCTGTTCCACATTCATTGACCAATTTACTGCCAGTTACACTTAACCTCCCGTTCATGGAAAGTGGTGTCTGAGCTCTGGAAAGCACAGCTATTAAAAGCAGCATGTGCATTACGAGTAGAGTTTTTTTCATTTTTTCTGTGTTTGATTTGAGTATGTGAAACCTAAAGATAATAAAAATATCAAAAATCCTAAATAAACATGGCTAAATACAATTGGTATCTCAGTTTAAATTTTTAGGATTGATATGCTATAAATCCATTGCTAGTTTTGGCTATAGATTTTTTGAGGATCTTTAAATATTCTTATCAAAAGGAAAAATTCTTGAATAAATGATTCTGACTGATTGGAAGGGATAATAGGTAATTGGGAGTGTGTGCTTCAAATTTAAGTATTAGTGATTCGGACTGGTTCTTACTTTAAAAAAACACAAGCCTTTGACTTAAATACAAGGCTTGTGTTTGATAAATAAATATTTTAAAAAACTCTTAATTAGACAGCCTTAATTTTGAATTTACTGCTTTTGATGCTGCCATTATGTTTCACCTGGACCCAAATAAAGTAATCTCCTGGTTTTGGAAAGACATAAGGAAATATTATTTCACTATTATATTCTTTTTTAAGTCTCATAAGACTGAGGGTCTTTTTATCAACAATACCAGTATTTTCCAGACTTGCATTTAGAGAGTCGGACAGATTTCCACATATTGTTACATTTTCATCAATCTTTTGTGCAAGTGCATATTGCGAAGCCATAGATATGGTTCCCATAGGATGTAGATGAATAAAAACAGATGCATCATCTTTCATCACTATTGCATGTCCTGCCATTCCAAGGTATGGTTGGAGGTCCGCAGGCTTACCTTCATCTTCCGAACATTTAAATGAGATTTTTACTGGTTTTCCTGAAATAATTTCATCCTGATTAATTGCTTTTATTCTGAGATTGTCAATAACAGAAACTTCTGAACTTAGTGGAACATCGCCTGCAAAATCATCACTATCTGTAATTAGTGAATGTATATTTTCCGAAAGCTGTAAAGTATCTGTAAGCGTTTCAGCCATTCCGTTTGAATGGACAACTTCAGCAAAAATCAGATATTTTCCCTGATTCAGTGTAGGTAAAGTACTTGTAAAATGTGAAGAATCCTTTTGTTCCGGATGAAGATGAGCAAATTTTTCTCCTTTAGTATCGATGAGAAAAAGGTGCATCAATTTACCATGATCAGCAATCAAGTCGTTGTTTTTTCTTTCCAGCCATACTGGATTTTCTATATCAAGGTGAAGCGTATTTTTTTCATTTTCTTTTTTTACATGCGCATCTAACCTGAGAGGTTTGAACATGTTTTCTCTATAATCACTTTCTACATTTTCCCACCATTTATTGGCAAATATGAGTAGTGATACAATAGAAATAAATGTAAAGCTCATAACAATAATGGAGACCCTTTTCCCCTTAGGGGTTGGTAATCCTCCGTGAGGAGTTGTTGATTCCCTGATTGCAGCTCCTATTATGGTAACCAATGACAAAATTAAAAAGACACCCATAATCTGGAGTCCTATACTCGTGGTCTGTTCCATAGTTCTTGTTGCTGTGGCAACAGCTGGGACAGGAACTATTGTTGAGCCAACACCTTTTATCCCTTCTACTGATATCTTTACGCTGGAAGACCCAAAAGTCATAAGCCAAAAACTACCTTCATATAAGTGATTCATGCCAGCCACCTTCCTGATATCATCACCTTTGGGCGCGCCTTCAGATCCATATTGGTAATAGATTGGTTGTATTTTAATACGATTGATTTTTTGATTTCCTCCATCTATCAGAACCTTGGCTATTCCGGGTACTACATCTGGAGGTTGTATGGTTATAAGTAAAGGATAAGGTCCTGCATTACCCTGATATATTATATCCGGACTTCCTACGTGAGCATGCGATTGCAAACATATTAGAATTAGCAAAAAGGTTATATGACGTTTCATCTTTGAACCCTCCTCATCCAGCTGCCCCATTTTAAACCCAGGTATGAAAAAACTATAGCATTCAATAATGCAAGCATAAATCCTGTATAGTATTGAGCTGTTGTGCCTGTATATTTAACGAATTCAAATCTATGCGGCACATTAGGATCCTTGTAGTAAGGCAGAGCATGTGTCTGGAAAATCCAATTGCGGGACATTGGGGAATTAAGAAAATAAGAAAAGAACCATTGTGCTATTAATATGGAAACAAAGAAAGCTGCCCCACAATAGGCAGCCTGAATAAAAATATTTTTGCTGCTGATTCTTTTATAAAGCTTATCAAGGATAAAACCTGGTATGATTAATAGCAAAGGAAATAACAGGGGGACATAATGCTTTATCGGATTAAGAATGGGAGCAAGCTTAGGCTCAGCCGGAATCAAGGGAAATAGCCATAGGTGGATCAGCAATATGATCGAATAAAGTCCTGTTATGCTTGTTGCTGGATAACTTAATCTTGATCCACACATGGTAGCTGTAATGGGCATTATCAAAACAGAACAAATCAACTGATAAAAAAGTGGGTTATGCATTTTGGTATTGCCTAATTCCTCAATAATGAATATATACATTGCAGTAAGAAATAAAGATGCAGTATAGGCAAAGCTCCATCTAAGCATATCATTATTCATCGGATTATTGTTTTCCCTTTGATTTTGAAATGAAAGGACAGTAAGCATTGTTCCTGTGAGAATACTGATAATTCCGGCAAAAAGTAGTGCATGTGGAGGACTTAAAATTTTTACATCTAGTCCATATGTATTATGCCACCAATCGTCAAATGGAGCAGATGTGAGCATTGCAGCAGCACCCCATATACAAAGCAAAGTTCCCAGCGGTGCTTTCATTCCCCAGAATGACACACTGCTATTTCTGCTTTCTACTTTCTTACTGAAGGTAATCATTAATAATTTGATGATAGATCCAATGCCAGTAACAAGTCCTCCTAAATAGATCGCAAGATGAGGAGGAGAGAATAAACTGTCTCTGCCTATACTCATATGCCAGCAAATATCCCATATTACACCTGTCATAATGCTAGTCGCTCCCATTATTAAGAAGAATGTGTATAATGAAACAGGACTTTTTTGCTGTTCAGATTTCTTTAGTGGTAGTTTAAGTATTGGAGTAATTGTTTCCATATTAGTTCTTTATAAAAAATGAGTATATGAAAACAAGTATCAACTCAGGAAGTTTAAAAAAAATTAAAATACTTCCTTTTAAAAATTTTGTCATAGCATTTCAAGTCTTGAACTTTCATAAAATAAAACCAGCTTAGTTCATTCTATCCAAGTCCTGAAATGTATTTATAGTAAAAAAATGCCACCAAATTTATGCATTTTTCTATTTGCAGATTTGGTGGATGATAACAAATACATTTTTCTGCCCCTTAATGGGACGCAAAGATCAGAAAATTTTATTTATTATTGATATAGTGAATGACACCGTTTGTAACTTCTAATCTGTTAGGCTCAGCTTCTATATATTCACCACCTTCGTTTTCAAAATGAATAGGATGTTGAGAACTTTGATAAACATAAGAATATTTAGCCTTATCTTTTTCTACTTTTTTATCAGGATCAAGCATTGGTATAATGTTTTATTTGTATATCTCCAGAACGAATTGAGTCTCATGAAAAGTTTCAGTAATGTTGATATCAAACTTAGTAATCATATACTGATATTCTGCAATCCAGAAATTACAAAAAAGTTTTATGATATAGATTATATAAGGAAACTTAAGGGACTTTAAGATTCGTTTTAATGAAAAGGAGGCAATTATGGGAAATTTATTATATATATTAGCAGTGATCCTGTTAATAGGTTGGCTTGTTGGATTCTTAGGCTTTGGCGATGCAGTAGGTGGGTTTATACATATATTGTTGGTTTTGGCTGTTGTCTTTTTCCTTTTAAGGGTTATAAGAGGAGCTTGATCAGGTAAAATATAATCAAAGAAGATAAGCAGATATGAATCCTCTTATCTTTTTTGATTTTGTATTTTTATTTGTAAAAAACAAAACTTATCTGTCCATTTCTTTCAAGATAAATCTTTTCAATATTTTTAAGACTTTCTGAATGGGTTTGTAGTCTTATTGCTTCTAGTATATCATCATGGGAGATATTGTTTTTTTTCAAAGATGCATCAATAAAATTTCCGTTCTCATAAAGCAAATGAGGGTTACCTTTAACCTGGTGGCCCAGGGGATGGTAATAAAGAGTCATTTTTGAAAGAAAATAATGAATGATAACGAGTATAGAAGAAGTGATGATAGTTGGCAAAAACTTTGCGCTTCCGACAATTGCTTTAGCAAGTATTGCTCCAATAATGATGCTTATAACAACATCAAAAGTGCCAAATCTGCTTAATATTCTTTTGCCCCCTATTCTTATCATGAATATTGCGAGGAAATAGATGACTATACCTCGGAAAACCATTGCCCACCATGTGATTTCAGATTGGTTAGCTTTAAAGAGAAGGTGAATGATGTGATCCATTATCTCTCAGAGTCATTATCGAAATTTTCTACACTTTAATAAAAAATAACTCTCAGAGATAAATAAAGTTTAGGTGAACGGTAGAATGATTTATTAAAAAAGACTGAGTTGATTTGAACCTTTATCTTTAGGCTTTTCGGATTTACCAAAGACAGTCATCCCCCCATATTTATAGGCATTGTTTCTTTCCTCTTCAATAATTTTATCGAAGTTATCATTCGGGATGAATTCTTTTTCTATTTCAGCTGAAAGTTGTGATAATTTTTTTATGGCTTGATCTTTTTCATTACTTCCCAACCGGGCTTTTTCCACAGCGGTTTTAAGTGTATCAATTGTTTCGTCATATACTTTGGTTAAAACAGGAAAAGGATGTCCGTCCTTACCTCCATGAGCAAAAGAAAATCTTGCCGGATCTTTAAATCGGGAAGGTGTACCATGAATGATTTCACTGACCAATGTCATAGATTGTATTGTTCTTGGACCAAGATCTTTAAGAAGAATAAGATCTTCAAAATTTCTTACTTCAGTTTCATGAGCAAGAGCCAGCACGCTTCCAAGTCTTTTTAGATTAACATCGGTAACATTGAGCTCATGGCGAAGAGGCATAATGAGCTTTTTGATTTCATTCATCATTATATCCGGTTGTTCCTTGGTTAGTTCCAAAAGCCCGCTTCTTGCAGGAGCAGCTTCTTTATCTGTCAGATTTAATATCATTCCCTGATTCTTGCCATATATGCTTGTATGAGGTTCTTCTTCAAATGATTTTATGCTTGAACTATGCCAATGATATCTTCTGGCCATTTTGTTATGTTCGTTCATTCCTTGCTGTACTACGGCCCATTCGCCAGTTTTTGTAACAATGAAAGAATGGAGATATAGTTGGAAGCCATCCTGTATTGCATTATTGTCAATCCTTGCGGTGAGTCTGCTGGATCTTATCAAATCTTTGGCATTCAGCCCTTGCTTTTCAGAGATTTTTAATAATTCGTCAGGCGTGTTTCTTGAATATTTTCCCTTACCTCCGCAGATATAAATTCCAAGGTCTGAGGATTTAGGGTTAACGGCTTTCTTTAATGCTCCCATTACAGATGTTGTAATACCTGAGGAATGCCAATCCATACCTAAAACAGCTCCAAAAGCCTGGAACCAAAAGGGATCGCTTAATCTTTTCAGTACTTCAGAATTACCATAATGGTAAACCAAAGATTCAATGATTGCACCTCCGAGTTTGGCCATTCTTTCAGAAAGCCAATATGGTACGTGACCACCATGTAATGGAAGGTCAGCAGAACCTGAACGTTTCATGAAATAATTAAGGTAGTCAATTTGTGGTTGAGGAAATCTTTATAATTAAAGTTACGAAAGAGAAGGAGCAGGAAAAAGTAATTCAAAAATTAAAAATGTCTCTTTCTCTTCCCGTTTTTGGGTTTCTTATAAAGTGAGGCCGATGGCTGATATTGTTCAAGTTCTTTTCGCTTAGTTTTTACGCTTTTAAGATGCTTTTTAGTTTCTCTGTTGCTTTCCTTTTGCCAGGTCTGATTTTCACTGTTAAGTGTTTTAGCGGAACTCTTTTTTTCAGACGTACATGCTGAAACCAGAACTATTCCCAGTGAAAATAAAATTAGAGTTTTTCCTATAAATTTGAAATGGAAAATATTCATGGTCTTGTTTGTTTTAGTTCATTTTCAGTGTTTTGAATGTTATTGGTAATGCCTTTGAATGATTCAAAATTATGATTTATTTTAATACTTAAATGTAACTTTATTCAATTGGTCGTTTATTTTATAACTTTATTCAGATAATGTAACTCTTTATGATTTCCATACAATTTGATAATCTACAACTTTGGCAATTTTCAAACCTGAGTAAGTGCAATGAAATAAATCATTTTGTATCAGGGCGTAAAGGAGGTTGCAGTACCGGAGAGTTAGGAGGCTTGAACCTCAGTTTTAAAATCAACGATACTGAATTAAACGTACTACAAAATAGAAAGTTACTCTCTCTGGCAATGAATGTTGCTGAGAATCATGTTGTTTTCCCTGACCAAACTCATTCTGACAAGGTTGCTGTGCTTAAAAGTCTGGAAAGTGGGGGGGAATCCCTTAGTAATACTGATGCATTGATTACAAACCTGAAAGGGGTTTGTATTGCAGTAATGTCTGCAGATTGTGTACCGATATTGCTATATGATAAATCAAATAAGGCTATTGGTGCTGTGCATGCAGGATGGAGAGGAACAGTTTCAAAAATTCTCGACAAGACAGTTGAAGCTATGGAAAAGGAATTTGGAACAAAGCCTTCTGATCTTATAGCAGGCATAGGCCCAAGTATTTCTCCTGAGATTTATGAAGTAGGTCAGGAGGTAATAGACGCTGCAGAAAATGCTTTTGGTAATATCACATCTATGGTAAATAAAAAAGAGGGAAAAACTTTTTTTAATCTGTGGGAAGCAAATAGGTTTCAGTTGATCTCAAAACAGCTTAATCCAGAAAATATAGAGGTGGCCGGCATTTGTACATATCAAAATGCAGATGAGTTTTTTTCAGCAAGGAAATCTCTGAATAAAGCAGGAAGGTTTGGTGCAGGGATTGTTATCAATCCCCGCTGATTATAATCTTTTAAGAGCCATTTCAGCTACAGTCAATCCTATAGACAGGGAAGATGTGGCAGCTGGAGAGGGAGCATTTAATACATTGATTGTATTGCTGTTTTCCAGAATCATAAAGTCATCAATCAGTCCTCCATTTCTTTCACAAGCTTGTGCTCTTACTCCAGCACCTCCAGGAATAAGATCACTTTCTTGTATTTCAGGTAATAATCTTTGCAAGGCTTTGGTAAATGCAGATTTGGAAAATGACCTTTGATATTCACCTAATCCTGTTTTCCAATATTTTTTTGCCACTTTCTGAAAGCCTGGCCAGGTAATAGATTCATAAAAATCAGTTAAATTGAAATCAGTCCTTTTGTAACCCTCTCTTTTAAATGCAAAGACTGCATTCGGCCCGGCTTCAATACCACCATTAATCATTCTTGTAAAATGTACTCCCAGGAAAGGGAAATTAGGATCTGGTACAGGATAAATAAGATTTTTAACAAGATGTTGTTTTTCTTTTTTGATTTCGTAATACTCACCTCTGAAAGGTATGATTCTGACGTCTACAGGTTTTATGCTCAGAGCAGCAATGCGGTCACAGAAAAGTCCTGCGCAGTTAATGATTAATTTTCCGGAAAAGGTTTTATCGGATGTTATCACTTCCACTCCGGAAGCTTTTGTAACTATATCATCTACCCTTTGATTGAGAAAGATTTCTCCTCCTGCCTTTTTAAATAGTTCTGCATATTTATGGCATACTGCAGTATAATCAATGATTCCAGTCTGAGGTACTACTATTCCTTTTATCCCTGTACAATGTGGTTCGTATTCTTTAATTTCTTCACTGCCTATAAGCTTCATTCCCTGTAAACCATTCTCAAGTCCTCTTTTATAGACATTATCCATTGCAGCAAGCTCATTTTCGTTAGTAGCCACAATGATTTTTCCACACAATTCAAAAGGAACTTCATTGGTTCTGCAAAAATCCAAAAGCATGTTGTACCCTCTGATACAATTTGTCGCCTTTAAACTTCCTGGTTTATAGTAAATTCCTGAATGGATTACACCACTATTATTTCCAGTCTGATGTTTAGCCAGCTCATTCTCCTTTTCCAGCAAAGCTACTTTAAGGCTGTTGTTTAACTCTTTAACCTTCAGTGCTGTAGCAAGTCCTACTATACCGCCACCAATAATTATAATGTCGTAATTCATTTTATTAAGCGTATTTTCAGGGTCTTACTTTTTGATTTTACCCTTAAAAACAAAATTAATAAGATAAAAATCCAAAAGCGAATAGCATGGCAAACTAAAGTTTTTTTGACGATGTTATAAAGTAGGACTAAACAGTGAGGAGGACTTAAGATGCTGATTGTAATTCCGTCTTTAATAATTGTATTTATGATGCTTGTGATTGTCTATCTGGTCAATTTTAATAAGCATAAAAGTAAAAGGGATCTAAGGTATACAGTTACTGAAAAAAAATTGTATAGAAGGGATGATGAATTGAGAAAGACTGGACCAGAAGTTAGAGAAAAACCTATCTATGAAACTAAAACAAGGGACAGGGAGCCAGTCAGAAATACTCATAGACGCCCAAGAGAAAATTTCAAAAAGACTTCAGAAGGTTCAGAAAGATCTGAGATTTGATTTAAGTGGTTAATTATCAGTGTGAAATTTAAAGTGGGGATTTAATCATTTATAAAAACAAGAGAGACCGCCATTTGCGAGGGCGGTCTCTCTTTTTATATACGCTATGAGAATTATTTGCATTAAGTTATTTTGCAATAATCTTGCCATATTTTTTAATAAATTCCATTTTAAATGGAAAGTGGATAAAAAGTCCCAATTTGATCCATTTAAAAGGAACATATAAAGAACTAATCCGTTTAATTTTTTTCGAATGAATTTAATCAATTATATTAAAGAGTAGTTGATAGGACATTAGCTTTATATATTTTTAGCGTGATTAGTAATCTGGAGAAAAAATACAAGTTTAAGGATCTTAAGATCTTTTCATCCACTGAAACAATGGATGGAAATACAAAAAAGTACAGACGGGTGTATGATACTAAAGAAATTACCTATTTGTATTGTGAGTTATCTTTTTACAATAAATTATTTGATGAAGCTGATTGGGAAGCCAAGATTATTTTAAAAGCTTTTGCCCTAAATGAGAGTGGAAGGAGGGAGCTTTGCTGTATTGAAAGAAAAGTAGAAATTACCTCAGATCAGAATATAGTAATCATTAGGGAAGGTTGGGGTAATAAAGAGGAAGGAACTTTTTGGTTAAGAGGAGATTATGAGTGGGAAGCTTATGTGGAAGATGAATTTGTCGGGATAAAAAGCTTTTATGTTGAAAATGGAGGAGTGGTAGATCAAAATCTTAATCCTTATTTTGAAGTGGATATTGTCCGCTTATTTGAGGGGCCAAACGAAGGTATAATCCCAGAGCAGAGAAAATCTTATATCGAGTTTGATGCAAATGAATGCAGGTTTATCTGGGTAGAGCTTAATATTATTAATAAACAGGCTCTTCCATGGTATTGTGAATTGTTCTTTAATTTTTATAATGATGCAGGGCAATTAAAAGGAAATACATCGGAACTGAAATATATAAACCCAGAAGACAGTTTTATAACCTTCACAACCGGTTGGGGCGCAGATAGCAAAGGTACATGGTATCATGATAAATACACATTAGAGGTTATTTTTATGGATCAGCTTATAGCTGTAATTCCTTTTGAAGTTAAAGATGATTTTGTTGAGGGAATTCCTTTAGTTGATTTAAATTTTAATAATATTCCTCTTCCTATGTCCATCCAGGAAGAAAAGGGAACTTCTCTGGAAGAGCTCATGAAAAGCCTTCATGAAATGATAGGTCTTTCAGGCATCAAGTCGAAGATTACTGATTATACTTCATACCTTAAATTTTTACAGCTAAGAAAAGATCAGGGGTTTGAGGAAAATCAAAAAATAAGTCTTCACTCTGTGTTTCTTGGTAATCCAGGAACAGGGAAAACAACTATTGCTAAATTACTTGGACAGATTTATTTCAAACTCGGACTTCTTTCCAAAGGTAAAGTTACCGAAGCTGGGCGAGCAGAACTTTGTGGCAAATATATTGGGCAAACAGCCCCTCAGACAAAAGAAGTAATTGAGAAAGCCAGAGGTGGTGTATTATTTATTGATGAGGCATATTCTCTGGTCAGAGAAGGTGATACAGGGCAGGACTTCGGCAGAGAGGTAATTGAAGTTTTACTAAAAGAAATGTCCGATGGTCCTGGTGATCTGGCAATTATTGTTGCCGGCTATCCTAAGGAAATGAACCATTTTTTGGCATCAAATCCAGGCCTAAAATCTCGTTTCAATCTCTTGTTCGAATTTCCTGATTATCTCCCTCAGGAGTTAATTCAAATTTCAGAGCTGTCAGCAGAAAAAAGGCATGTTAAATTTTCAGAAGATGGGAAGAAATTTCTTTCAGAAAAATTAACGGAAGCATATAGAAACAGGACTAAAGCATTTGGTAACGCCCGTATGGTTACCGGTCTTGTAGAAGAAGCTAAGATGAATATGGGTTTAAGGGTTATGAAATCTCAGAATCCGGAAACATTGACTGCAGAGCAATTACAAACGATAGAACTGGAAGATGTAAAACAATTGTTTAAAAACTCTTCTTTAGGTTCTCCGGATATTCCTGTGGATGAGCTGCTTCTTCAGGAAGCATTAAGTGAATTAAATAAGCTGACAGGCCTTGAAGAAGTAAAAAATGATCTTCTCGAAATGGTAAAACTGGTTAGGTTTTATATTGAAACAGGAAGAGATGTGTTAAATAAATTTTCTCTTCATACTGTATTCACTGGAAATCCAGGAACCGGTAAAACTTCAGTAGCAAGAATTATTGCCAAAATATATAAAGCTCTTGGAATATTAGAACGGGGTCATCTGGTTGAAACGGACAGACAGGGGCTTGTAGCTGGGTACATTGGACAGACTGCAATCAAAACCATGGAGCAGATAGAGAAAGCTCATGGAGGTGTTTTATTTATTGATGAAGCCTATGCCCTCTCAGAAGGCGGAAACAGCGACTTTGGCAAGGAAGCTATAGAAACCCTTCTTAAGCAAATGGAGGATAAAAGAGGACAGTTTATTGTAGTTGTCGCTGGCTATGTGGATAATATGAGAATATTTATGGAAGCTAATCCAGGCTTAAAATCCAGATTTGATAAAGTTTTGGAATTTAATGATTATGAGCCTTCAGAGTTATTTTCTATAGCACTTAGTATGCTTGCAGAAGAAAATCTGACGCCAGATGAAGACGCTTCTGTAAGGCTTAAGGAATATTTGAATTCAATCTTTTTAAAACGGGATAAGTTTTTTGGGAACGCCAGATCTGTTAGAAAAATAATCAAAGAAGCTATCAGAAATCAGCACCTTAGGATGGCATCACTTTCAGGAGATCAGAGAACCTCAGAAGTTCTTCAAATTCTGACTATTGAGGATGTGAAATCTTTTATTCCGGAAACCTATCAGCCAGCAGGACGAATAGGTTTCCGGTTAGGAAGTTAAAATAATCTTTACTGATTGAGAAATGCAGATAGCATCCAAACTTGCTTTTCATGGTCTTCGATAAAGTCATTGACCATATTATTGGTGCCGTCATCATGACCTTCAGACGTGAGTTTCATGATTTCTTTTTCCTTGAATATCAGTATGCTCAGGTTTTGAAGAGTATCCTTTACGCAAGTTATTTCATCAGTAATATCTTTCATTTCTTTAATATCACTTGTTCTGATAAAATCAGAATAAGCATGCTTTGGAATAAATCCTAAAGCCCGGATTCTTTCCGCTATTTTATCAATATCCTCAAAAGATTGAGTATATAGTTCTTCAAACTTTGGATGTAGAGCAAAGAAATTTTTACCTTTAATATTCCAGTGAAACCCTCTTACATTCTGATAAAATATATGGTAATTTGCAGAAAGGTCATTTAATTTTTCAGCGATTTCTGTCGCAACATCAATCTCAATTCCAATTTTATTCAATTCCATCATACCCCTATTTATTTAAAATTAAATAGATACCTTTGTATTAGAACACATCCTTCATTACAAAGGTTAATTTTAACGATTAAGCCTTTGTTAATTAGTTAGATTGCGTCTTGAATTAGAATTAAAGCAAAGTTTTTGAAACAGGATTTAATAAATTATCTGCTCCGGTTTGTCACCGAAAACAAAAGGGAAAAAATGGAGGAAGTTCTTGAAACAAGAACAAGGTTTTTAACAGTTGTAGTAGAAGACATTTTTCAACCTCATAATGCCAGTGCGGTCGTGCGTACATGTGATTGTTTCGGCATTCAGGATATTCATGTTATTGAAAACAAAAATAGGTATAAAGTTAGTGAAGATGTAACATTAGGTTCTGCCCAATGGGTCGATATCATTAAACATAACACAAAGGGGGGCGATAATACCCTGCGATGCTATAGGAAACTAAAGGAAAAAGGTTATAAAATAATTGCAACTACACCACATACCAATGATATTGCTTTGGAAGACTTTCAGATGGATACCAAAACTGCTTTGGTTTTTGGCAGTGAACAAAATGGTATCAGTGAAATTGCCAAAGAACATGCAGATGGGTTTATTAAAATTCCTATGGTGGGGTTTACTGAAAGTCTGAACATTTCTGTTTGTGCAGCAATTTGTATACATCAGTTGACATTAAAGATGCGGGAATTACCTTCGGAAGTTTGGCAGCTTTCTCAGGAAGAAAAAGAGACGATATATTTAAAATGGATTAAAGGAGTTGTCAGGAAGCCTGATTTGTTGGAAAAAGAGTTCTATAAAAGATATAAATAAATATATTTCAAATTAGAGGTTGAACAGTGGTAAAAAAGATTTTTAAAATAGGGGCAATATCATTTCTAGTGTCAGTCCTGATTATTTTTTTATGTAATCTTTGGGTGGTAAATTCCACAGAGAAGCAGGTTTATTATGACGTAAACCAGGTGCCTGCCAAAAATATTGCATTGGTATTGGGTACCAGCAAGTACTTCAGGACTGGGAAGCCCAACCTTTTTTTCCACAATCGTATAGAAGCAGCCAGGAAGTTGTATCAAGAGGGTAAGGTGAGGTTTTTTATTTTAAGCGGAGATAATTCTCTGACTTATTACAATGAACCCCAGGATATGAAAAAAGCACTGGTTAAAGCTGGGATTCCTGACTCCGTTATTCAGCTTGATTATGCAGGGTTCAGGACTTTTGATTCTGTAGTAAGGTCCAAAAAAGTTTTTGATCAAACTTCAGTGATCATCATCACTCAGGAATTCCATATTTATAGAGCTTTGTTTATAAGCAATTATTATGGAATGAGTTCAGTAGGTTTCGTAGCTGAGAAAGTCGAGATGAAGCATTCTTTTTATACAAAAACAAGAGAGTACCTTGCGAGATGCAAAGCAGTCATTGATCTTTACATTTTGAAAAAGAAGCCGAAATATCTGGGGCAAAAAATTCAGATTAAAATTTAATTAAAAAACAGAATTTATATATTTTTAGAGGGTGAATAGTAAAAGGAAGTTTTTATTTAACAGCATTATTTTTTCTCTTTTAATGCAGATTTTCTGTGTGCTGACTACAAATGCCCAGGAAATCACAGTAAAGGGTAAAATCACAGACTCGGAAACAGGAGAAGGAATTCCCTTTGCCAATGTAGTAGAGCGTAAATCGAACCAGGCTACGCTAACTGATTTTGAAGGATATTACGTATTAAAAGTCAATCAGGCGGCGGATTCTATTACTGTTTTATTTATCGGGTATCTTCCAAAATCCAAACCCATAAATAAAAGTCTGTCAAATCAGGGCATAGATTTTCAGATTACTCCAGAAGTAAAAAGTTTGGACGAGGTAACCGTCGTTGCCGGCGAAAATCCTGCGTTTAGAATCCTTCGAAAAGTAATTGATAATAAAGATAAAAACGATTATAGAAAACTTGGCGCTTATGAATATGAAAGCTACAGCAAAATAGAGCTGAGCATAGATAATATCACTGAGAAATTCAGAAAGCGTAAAATCATGTCGAAGCTTGTTCAGGTTTTTGACAGTTTGAAAATAATAGCAGGAGATGAAGGAAAACCAATTTTGCCGGTATTCATGTCTGAGTCAGTCTCTAATTTTTATCACCGGACCAATCCGGATAAAACTACGGAGCATATTGTTGCCACCAATGTAAAAGGGGTTGGAGTTGATGACGGGACCCTTGTTTCCCAGCTTATAGGATCCACATTTCAACAATATAACTTTTATAAAAACCGTCTGAATATTCTCAATAAAGATTTCATTTCACCAATCAGCGATGGTTGGAACACTTCTTATAACTATTGGCTGGTTGACAGCGCCTTTATGGAAGGCAAATGGTGCTATAAACTTGAGTTTAAACCGAAAAGGGCTCAGGATCTGGCATTCAATGGTTTTATGTGGATTGCTGATACTTCTTTTGCTCTAAAGCAAATTGATGTTACTGTGAACCGTGATGCTAACATTAATTACATTGATAAAATCAAGATCCAGCAGGAGCTGGCTCCGACAGAAGCTGGTCCCTGGTTGCCTGTAAAATCACGTATTGTAATTGACATCGATGAGGTAGGCGAAACTTCACCAGGGATGCTAGCTAAGTTCTATACTTCCAATAAGAAAATTGAAGTAAATAAGCCAAAGCCATTAAAGTTTTACGAGTCCTTAGTGGAAGTAGAGGAAGATGCCCAGCAAAAAGGCCAGGAATATTGGCAGCAAAACAGACATGATTCTTTGACTGCTACTGAGCAAAATGTTTATAATATGATTGACTCGGTAAATAATGTTCCAGTAGTAAAAACTTATGTTGAAATTGTAAATATTTTTATAAATGGCTATAAAAAGGTTGGAAAGATAGATATTGGTCCTTATCTGATGGCCTATGCCAATAATAATATCGAAGGAAACCGCTTTAGACTTGGTTTCAGAACGAATGTTGATTTTAGCAAAAAATGGGTTTTCAAAGGATACCTGGCGTATGGAACAAAAGATAGCTATGGGTTAAACGGTTTTAAATATTCTGCGGGTGCCAGTTATATATTCTCCAGAAAACCCTGGACTATAGCTTCAATAGAAAGAAAGGCTGATATTGAGCAGCTGGGTGTTGCCACAGAAAACGTTACATCAAATGCATTATTCCTTGCCTTTGCCAGATGGGGCACTCTGCGGGGACCATATTGGAGTGAGCAAAATACTTTTTCTTTCCAAAGTGAGATAAAAAAGGATTTTACCCCTAAAATTCAGCTTCGTACCAGATACATCAATCCGATATTTCCCTTTGACTACTACAGCAATTTGAAAAATGGAGATTCCACTTTAAAAAGTACGATTCAGACAACAGAATTGACATTGGAGACAAGAATCACCAAAGATGAAATCTTCGTGCAGAATGATAATGAGAGGATAAGTCTGGGAACAAAAAAATGGCCAGTCCTGACAATTGGTGTAACTCAGGGAATAAAAGGTTTTTTAGGGGGAGATTTCAATTATACCAGGCTTAACCTCCATGTAGATGATAGGATTCAGCTAGGGATTCTGGGGAGAGGATATTATGATATTTTTGCAGGAAAAATATTTTCTAAGGTACCTTATCCACTTTTAAATATTCCATTAGGTAATCAGACCATATTTTTTACCAATTTTGCCTACAACCAAATGAACTATTTTGAGTTCATAAACGATACCTATGCAGGGATAAAGTATCGACAGTACTTTGAAGGTCTGTTTTTCAACAGAATTCCTTTGGTGAAAAAGCTTAAATGGAGATTCGTTGGTTCTGCCAATGTGCTCTTTGGAGGAATAAGTCAGGCAAATAAGGAAATGATTGCAAAAGAAACTTCAGTAGGGGAGGAAACTCCTCATTTTAACTACCTGGGAGCAAAACCTTATGTCGAAGTAGGATACGGAATAGAAAACATTTTCAAGATTTTCCGTGTTGACTTCGTCCACAGACTCACTTACCTGAACCAACCTGATGTACGGAAATTCGGAGTCAAAGTATCTGTTCAATTTGTATTGTAAATACCAAATCCCTTTTTAATTTTGAGCGGAAACAGATATGAGGAATTTTATATTTTTAATACTTTCGGTTTTAATAATTACCGGTTGTTCTATGAATGCAAAGCAGGATACAATTCCTCCTGTGGTATATAATAGTTCATTTGAACCACAACTAACCTATCTTAATGGTTTAATTGAAGATGATCCTGAAAATCCTGAATATTATTTTCAGAGAGCCAAAGTTTTTTTTGATGTACATAAATACAATGATGCGCTGAAAGATATAAATCAGGCTATTTCCCTGGAAAGCAATGAAGAACTCTACTACGAATTGCTGGCACGTATTTATCAGAAGATGGGAAAAACAAGTCTGGCATTAAATACTGCTCATCGGGCAGAAAGCTACAAAAATGATGACCCTGAATTGTTTTTATTACTTTCAAGACTTTATTGGGAAATAAAGGATCTTGGAAAAGCTCAACAATACCTAGCCAAAGCTAAACAACTGGCCCCTATGCATTCAGAGGTGTTTTTACTTCAGGGTGTTTTTGATTCAGCCAAAGGAGATACAACTGCAGCTGTAAAATCTTACAGGGCCGCCCTTGCTCAAGACCCTGAAAATGCTAAACCTTTTCAGGAGCTTGCTAAAATATATTTTGCGAGGAATAAAGAAGATTCTGCAATGTATTATGTATTGGAGGGCAGATCCATTAATCCTAATAATCCTTTTTTTACTTATTTTGAAGGGGTAGTGCTGGAATCAAAAGGTTTAAAAACAAGTTCACTCAGGGCATTTAGAAAAGCGATTCAAATGGATTCTTCATTCTACCCTGCATTTTATCGTCTGGGAGTAGAAGCGTTCAATTCTGGCAGTTATACAGAAGCACAAAAGTATTTTGCTCCATTAACCGATAAACCTGAGTTTAGCTTAAATTCAAATTTGTACATTGCAGAAATTTTAGACAAAACCGGCCAGGGTGCTAAGGCAGTTTCTTATTATGAAAATGCAAAATCTGAAGATACTACTAACGTTAAGGCAAAAGAAGCTTTAACCAGGTTGTACAAACTATACCCTCCGGTGGTGACCGTTCCGAAAGTAGATTCTTCTGCAATAAAGCCAGGTGTGAAGGCCCAAATGACTGATACGCTTAAATCCGGAGTTAAAGCACCGAAAGTTGAAACTAAAAAAGATACAGCTAAGGTTAAGAAACCGAAACCAATTGTTCCCAAAGATACTACCGGTATAAAAAAGAACGTACCTACTATAAAAAAAACTGATTCAATTAATAATATCGCCCCACAGCGAAAAGATAGTTTAAAATGATCAAAATTACATTACCCGACGGATCGGTTAGAGAATTTCCGGAAGGGGCAACTTCAATGGATGTGGCCCTTAGTATTAGTGAAGGCCTTGCAAGAAATGTTCTTGCAGCCAAAGTAAATGGAGAAGTATGGGATGCTAATCGTCCTATAATGAACGATGCCACATTACAATTGCTAACCTGGAATGATACGGAAGGTAAATCAACGTTCTGGCACTCTTCAGCTCACTTAATGGCTGAAGCGTTGGAAGCTTTATATCCTGGAACAAAATTCGGAATAGGTCCATCTATTGAAAATGGATTTTATTATGATGTCGATTTTGGAGGGAAAGAATTTTCTCAGGAAGATTTTAAAAAGATTGAAGACAAAATGCTTGAGCTCTCAAAGAGCAAAAGCGAATATGTTCGCAAAGATATTTCCAAAAAGGATGCAATAGAGTATTTCACTAAAAAGGGAGATGAATATAAATTGGATTTGTTGGAGGGTCTTTCCGACGGGTCTATTACATTCTATTCACAGGGAAATTTTGTTGACCTTTGCAGGGGACCACATATTCCCAATACAGGTTTCATCAAAGCTGTAAAATTATTAAATGTTGCCGGCGCATACTGGAGGGGAGATGAGAAGAATAAGCAACTTACCAGAATATACGCAATAACTTTCCCGAAACAGAAAGAACTTACAGAATATCTTGAATTCCTAGAAGAGGCTAAAAGAAGAGACCACAGGAAACTTGGGAAAGAATTGGAACTTTTTGCTTTTAGCGAAAAGGTAGGACAAGGACTTCCTCTATGGTTGCCTAAAGGAGCTACTTTAAGAGACAGACTGGAAAATTTTCTGAAAAAAGCTCAGATTCGTTCAGGATATCTCCCTGTAGTGACTCCTCATATAGGAAGTAAAGAACTATATTTGACTTCTGGTCACTACGAGAAATATGGAGCTGATTCTTTTCAGCCAATAAAAACACCTCATGAAGGCGAGGAGTTTTTACTGAAACCTATGAATTGTCCGCACCATATAGAAATATACAGAACAAAACCTCGATCATATAAAGACTTGCCTATTCGTTTCGCTGAATTTGGAACGGTGTACAGGTATGAGCAAAGTGGGGAACTTCATGGTTTGACCAGAGTGAGAGGATTTACGCAGGACGATGCACATATTTTCTGTCGTCCAGATCAGGTAAAAGATGAGTTTAAAAAGGTAATTGACCTTGTGCTTTATGTATTTAATGCCTTAGGATTTAAAAACTATACAGCTCAGATTTCGCTTCGTGATCCAGAAAATAAATCTAAGTATATTGGAGAAGATACTCAGTGGGATCTGGCTGAAGCAGCTATAAAAGAGGCAGCAGCAGAGAAGGGATTGAATACCGTAACTGAATTAGGCGAAGCAGCTTTTTATGGTCCAAAGCTGGACTTTATGGTTAAAGATGCACTGGGAAGACAGTGGCAACTTGGAACAATTCAGGTGGATTACCAGTTACCGGAAAGGTTTAAGTTAGAATATGTAGGCTCTGATAACCAGAAACACAGGCCAGTGATGATTCACAGAGCGCCATTTGGATCTATGGAAAGATTCGTAGCGGTATTGATTGAACATTGTGCAGGGAATTTTCCTTTATGGTTGTCACCTGATCAGATTGCTGTATTGCCAATTTCAGAAAAATATGCTGATTATGCCTCACAAATTTATTCAGAGTTGGAGGAGAATGATATAAGAGGTTTTATCGACCATAGAGACGAAAAAATTGGAAGGAAAATCAGAGATGCGGAAGTGAAAAAGATTCCATTTATGTTGATTATGGGTGAAAAAGAGCAGGAAGAAGGAAAAATAGCAGTAAGAAAACATGGTCAGGGTGATCTTGGAACTTTCTCATTGTCAGAGTTTATTGATATTTTTAAGAAAGAGGTCGCTTTAGAGCTTAATAAAAAATAAAGAAATATTTCATTATAATTCAAAAGTTTACGAAATTCGCACTTTAGTAAAAAGAATAACAAGGAGGTTTTGTTAAATAAATGGCATTACAAAGAGGTCCGAGAGATAGGGGTCCGAGACAAAAAGAAGAGCCCTATAACATTAATGAGAAAATTCGCGCTGTTAAGGTACGTGTTGTTGGCGAAAATATAGAACAAGGGATTTATCCCGTTCAGGAAGCGATTCAAATAGCTAAGAGCGTTGGATTAGATCTGGTAGAAATATCTCCGAATGCAGATCCTCCGGTTTGTAAAGTCACAGATTACTCCAAGTTTAAATACGAGCAAAAGAAAAAGCAAAAAGAGCTTAAAGCTAAAACTCATAAAGTTGTAGTAAAAGAAATCAGATTTGGTCCTAATACAGATGATCATGATTTTGAATTTAAGTTAAAACACGCTCTAAACTTTTTGAAAGAAGGTTCAAAGGTAAAGGCATATGTACATTTTGTAGGTAGAACAATTGTCTACAAAGAAAGAGGTGAGCATTTGCTTTTGAAGTTTGCCAATGCGCTGGAAGAAGTTGGAAAAGTAGAGGATATGCCAAAACTTGAAGGGAAAAGGATGATTATCATGCTTACTCCGAAGTTGAAAAAATAAGCTTTAATTTAAAAGTAAACATAAAAATGCCGAAAGTAAAAGTTAAATCTGGTGCAAAAAAGAGATTTAAGGTTACTGGAACTGGTAAAATTAAAAGAAAACACGCTTTTAAAAGCCACATCCTAACCAAAAAGTCTACTAAAAGAAAAAGAGGGCTTACTCATGCTACTCTTGTAAGCAACGCTGATACTAACAACGTAAAAGCAATGCTTCAGCTATAATTACGAATCAGTTTCTGATTTGTGATTAGGTTAAAATCAATGTTAAACCAGGATACGGTTTAAAGTACCCGAAGGGGTCACCAAAATCCAAAAAACAAATTAAATTATGCCAAGGTCGGTACCATCGGTTGCTTCCCGCGAAAGAAGAAAAAAAGTATTAAAAGCTGCGAAAGGTTATTTCGGCAGAAGAAAAAATGTTCACACTGTAGCAAAAAACGCAGTTGAAAAAGGTCTTGTTTATGCTTATATCGGCAGAAAACAGAAGAAAAGACACTTCAGAAGTCTTTGGATTATGAGAATAAATGCTGCTGCAAGAGAGCAGGGGCTTTCGTACTCAAAATTCATGGGTAAACTGAATGCTTCAGGATCTAAAATCAATAGAAAAGTTCTTGCTGATTTGGCATTGAACGATCCTGCTGCTTTTAAAGCAATTCTTCAAAAAGTTAAGTAAGAATTCATCACTATGAATATAAAAAGTCCCTCAGATTTCTGAGGGACTTTTTTTGTCCCTTTTTAGTCTTTATCCTGACATATATTTTTAATTAATGCTTTGACTTTTAGGTGGTATTGAGTTGGTGGTAAACATTCTCAACTTTTTATTTGTTAAAATTTAGAAGTCAATAAAAGCTTTAATGAATGGGATTAAATTCAATTCTTTTAGTAGATGATGACAATATCACTAATTTCATTAACAAAAGGCTAATTTCAAAACATTTGGAAAATCCAAAAATAGAAATAGCCCTTAATGGTGAAGAAGGTATTGATTATATCAAGGATAATTGCAATTCTGAAGGCAGGGCTTGTCCTGAACTTATCCTATTAGATATTAATATGCCTGTAATGGATGGTATTGAGTTCCTTTCCATTTTCAATATGATGGATTTTGATAACAAGGAAAATGTCAAAGTTGCGATATTAACCACTTCATCTAACCAAAAAGACGTAGATAAGGTGAAAAACCTGGGCGATTTTGAATACATCAATAAACCTCTCACAGAAGCTAAGCTCAAGAATCTACTTTCAAAAAATATTGATTAACTTTGAAGAAATGTTTTCTGATAATTTATCAATAAATAGAAGTTTATGTTTTCTGGTTTTGCTAAATATTTTTTAGCTACTATTTTGATAGTTTTATTTTGGAGGTGTCAATCTAATGATCATCAAGAAGCTGTCGAATTTTATGTAAGGGCAAATTGCGAAATGTGTGAGGAGAGGATTGAAGCTACTGCTACTAATCTGACTGGGGTTGAAAGTGCTGATTTTAATCTTGAAAGCCACCAACTATCCGTTACTTATGATACAGCTAAGATTTCCGAATTGGAAATACACAAAGCTATAGCAAATGTGGGACATGGAACTAAGCTTATCCCTATGAGCGCAACTGCTCATGAGAAACTTCCTGGTTGTTGCAAAGAGATTGAATAAATAAAGGGAGGTTATATATTGCAATTACCTCCCTACATTTCTAATTAAAGCTCTGCTTTTTGTTTATTAAAGTCGTAATCCAGTAGTTCACTTAAAGTTCTTGTAAGAACAGTTCCTCCATTTTTCAAATCTTCATCAATCAGTTCTGCATGCCCTAGCATCATTAGTCTTTTGATGTCATCAGGTTCATCTTCCCTGGTATAATATACTGCTACATAATCATCATCACGAATATCCAGATTATCAAATATGTCATTGACTTTATCCTGAACTTCCGCAATTAGTTTGGAACTAAGAAGAAAATACTGGATTCCTCCTAATTTGTAGATCAGATGCCTTGGAAATGTTTTTTCAATAGATTCTAAAAACACGTTTCCTGATTCAGGGCTTCGAAACCGGTATAATATTATAAAATTATTCATATGTATTGGTTTAAAATTTGAAATCCAACGAAGTATTATCGAAAGATCTTTTTAAACATTTAAAGCTGTATATACACCTTTCTGCTTCTATATTTTTAACCTATACAATTTTTTTTAAGTTTCTACATGCCGAAGGGATATGTCTCAGGAATCTCAGATTGGTCGGGAGCTGTATATAATGGGTGCAGGGCTTTTGTTTCATCAAAAAACAAAAAAGCATCATACCTTTCTGCCATTATTGAAGGGACATAATTTCCCCAATGCTCTCTTTCAGGATTGTAAACAACCCCAATAGCTCTATGTGGAATAGATTTTCTATATATACCTTTTTGTTTTTTTGAAATAATTAATCGGTTGGAGACAGACTCTTTATGTAGCATTGCTTCAATACTATCTTCTTTAGCTTCCGGTACCTCCATAACTTTCATCGGTGCTCCCCATTTTGGTCCGGCTATAACTGTCCCTTTATATGACCCCAAACCGACCAATATAACCCCATCAGATTGATGTTTCTCTCGCAAAATTTGTCCGATATTTAGTAATCCATCATTTTTCATATCTGTTGCGCGGGCATCTCCTATATGAGTGTTATGTTCCCAAATGATAGCCTTTGCATTTTCTCCATGAAATTTCATTAAACGCTCCAGGGTATCGGCCATATGCATATCCCGAATGTTCCAGGAGCTGGATCCAAACGAAAGCATTTCACTATAATACCTTTCAGCATTGAGGGCTACATAAGCGTTCTGCTCTGTATTTAAGGGAGCCTCTCGGTCTTTATCATAACCAGGTAGTTTGGCTTTTATCTGAAGTAATAATGCCTTAACTTTTTCTTTGCATATTTTTGAAAGATTTCCAGGATGCTTATGATCATCCCCATGAAATGGTTCAAAGCAATGAATGGCTGATTTTACATATTCTGCCGCTTCAGGGTCTTCTGTTGACAGGTATTTGAGCATATTGTCAAGGGATTCATACAGACTATAGACATCGAGTCCATAGAACCCTGCTTTATGATGGTCTTCCAAATGAAGGTTATGATTCTTAAGCCATTCTGCAAGGGCTGCAATTTCCCAGTTAGACCACATCCAGGTTGGCCAGCGGTTAAATTTCTTTAATAAGTCTGTAACCTTAACCGGAGCATCCGGATAGCTTTTAACAAATCTGTTGACTTGGTAGCAATCAGGCCAATCTCCTTCAACCGCAATAAAAGAAAAGCCTTTTTCTTCTATAAGCCTTTTGCTTATAGCAGTCCTCCATATGTAATACTCATGTGTCCCATGGGATGCTTCCCCAAGCAAAACGTATTTTGAGTCACCGATCAATTGCATCAATGGATCCAAATTTGCTGCCGAAGACAGCGGATTATGGATAGTAACAGGTTCATTGGTTGTAGTTTTTTTTGAAGTTGTGGTCGGTTTCATAATGGATAAAGTTCAAAAATCCCAACCCGACCTTACCTTTTTTGTTGTGGATTTTATAATAAGCAGAAATGAAAAAGTATTTGAAATAATAGAAAAAAGAGACAGGCCTTATGAAGAACCTGTCTCAATCAAACAAATTACAGAACAGCAACAAGACTTTTTAATACTGCTCCTAACCTGATAGAATCGAGGATTCTGGATTGGGAGGTATTTAGTTTTAATAATGATTCTTCGTGGGCATTGACACACATTTCACAGCCGTTCAAGGCACTGATCACAAGACTTACAAGTTCGAAAAATTCTTTCCCTGTAACAGGTGATGCCATAATACTCATTTTTATTCCCGCCGGTGTCTGAGTATAGAAGTCCTTCTGTGTGAAATGTCTGAAACGATAGTAAACATTGTTGGCATTTAGTAATGACACACATGATGCTATCTCTGCAATTTCTTCATCTGAAGCGCCTTCCTCTTTACTCTTTGATTCAAGCCCTTTTATAAGAGCTTGATTTTTCTCGTTGATGGCTACAGCATATGCTATTAAGTAAGACTCTTTTTTTGTGAGGTTTGGAGAATTAAATCCATTACTGATATTTATCCTTAAATCCTTAAGATATTTCGGATATTTTTCTCCAATGTTTGTTAATATGCCACTATCAAGTGATTCAACACCAACTTCTCTTAGAAGTGTTGTCAATGTATCTGAGGTTATAGTTGTCATTTTAAAGTTAATTATAGTTAAACAGCCAGGGTAGCTTCTCCTTTGGTCCAGTTGCAAGGACAAAGTTCGTCTGTTTGTAAAGCATCAAGTACTCTTAATACCTCATTTACATTTCTTCCTACGCTAAGGTCATTAAGGCTTACCCATCTTACAATGCCAGTCGGATCCACTATATACGTTGCTCTGTATGCCACTTTTTCTTCAGCTTCCAATATTCCCAATTCTTCTGCAAGCGATCTGTTAGTATCTGCAAGCATAGGGAACTTTAGATCTCTTAAGTCGTTATGATTGTTTCTCCAGGCATGGTGAACAAACTCAGAATCAGTTGAAGCTCCAATAAGTATTGCATCTCGATCTGCAAAGTCCTGAGCTCTTTTATTGAATTCAGCTATTTCTGTAGGACAAACAAAGGTGAAATCTTTCGGCCACCAGAACATTACTAACCATTGATTATTTGCTTTATAGTCTTCAGAACTGAACTCTGAAAATTCTTTACCTTTTTCCAGTGAAACGACGGTCTTTTTTCTGAATTCCGGAAATGCTGAGCCTACTGACAAAATATAGTTTTTCATAAGTTTAAAGTTTTTTGTTGTTTTGAATTTGAACTGATGCAAATATGGGGTACTTGTAGTGATAGAACAAATTGATTATTTTTATATGAGAATAGATAAAAACTATGACATTGGTCCAATTGGAATATATCATTGCTCTGGATACTTTCAGGCATTTTGGGGTTGCAGCTGAAAAGTGTTTTGTAACACAACCTACCTTAAGTATGCAGATTCAAAAGTTGGAAGAAGAGCTTGGGATTCTTTTATTTGACAGGGGAAAACAGCCTGTAATACCAACAGATGCCGGAAAAGATGTAATTGAACAAGCCCGCAGAATACTAAAAGAATCGGCTAAAATAAAAGAGATCATTAATTCTAAAAAAGGTCTTTTAGAAGGAGAAATAAAGATTGGGATAATTCCAACACTTGCTCCATATCTCATTCCTTTATTTCTCCCTTCCTTTATAAAGAAATATCCTTCCGTCAAAGTAATTCTGGAAGAACTGAAAACAGAAGATATTTTATACCGGTTAAAAAATGATCTGCTTGATACTGGTATATTGGTCGGGCCATTGAGTGATCCTCAGATACATGAGAGGAAACTGTTCTATGAACCATTTGTAGCCTATGTTTCAAAAAAACATTCTTTATATAAGAAAAAGATATTGAAGGAGGAAGATCTGGAGGTAAATGACTTATGGCTTTTACAGGAAGGTCATTGTATGAGGAGCCAAGTATTGAAAATGTGTAAAGCATCTGGCCGCGGTAATAAGGACAGTCAGGTTATATATGAGGCCGGTAGTATTGAGACTTTAAAGAAGCTTGTGGAATTGAATCAGGGAGTAACACTCTTGCCGGAATTGGCATTAGCCGATTTAAATGCAGCCCAAAGAGGGATGGTAAGATATTTTTATGAGCCAGAGCCTGTAAGAGAAGTAGTACTAGTAACACATAGGAATATTGTTAAAGAAAGACTGAATGAAGTATTATCAGAGGAGATTATTTCCAAAGTGCCTCAAAAAATGAAAAAAGATAATCCGAACATAATTAACATTGAGTTATAAGTAAATATTCAGCTATTAAAGCTGAATATTTACATCCACATATTGTCTGATGTCTGTAGCAATCATACCTCCGTCAATTGCAGCTTTAATACCTGCATCCCCGTCTTCAAATACCTGACAGTATTGAGGTTCAATGCCAATCAGCGATGCACATTGTAAAAAGGTATCTGGTGCGGGCTTGGGATTCTTGACATCTTCGCAAGTTACAATGTGTTCAAATTTGTCCAGAATTCCTGCAGCTTTCAATGTCATCATTGCAATTTCACGTGTAGCTCCGGTTCCCAGTGATATAGGAAGCTTTCCTTCATATTTAAGAACAATATCATATACAGGTTGAAGAGGTTTGACCTCATGGACCAGTTCGAGGTACAAATTTTCTTTTTTTAAACCTATTTCACGACCATTAAATTCTAGTTTCAGGTGTTTCATTAAAAGCTCAAAAACTGTAAGCGTGGGAACTCCTGCATAAGCTTTAAAGAAATCTAAGGGGAAATCAAAACCATATTCATTGCAAGCAATCTGACTAGCTTTATAATGAAGGGACATAGTATCTACAAGGGTGCCATCTATGTCAAATATTAAACCTTTAGTATTAGGTGTAATTGGAATTTCAATCATAATTATAATTTATACAACAAACATAAGGTAAGTAAGATAAAATTCTATGACACATCTGAAATTATCAAAACTAAATTATTCGAGCTGCTTTTAATAATTAAATTCCCGCTGCCATTTCATTTTTATCTTTATTCATGCAGATGAGAATGAGATAAGAGTGATTTTAAGCCTTTTAGTATATTTCATTTGTAACTTTTTAAATAGCCACCACCTTGAATTGCAAAGTTTTGAAGGGGTGTAACTTTTTATAAACGAACAGAGTTTGCTAATCGGATTGGTTTGAGATTATTCTCCTTGCAGAAAATTTACAAAGGGTTGGCCATTATAGTTTTTTAAGAAAGTTAAAGTATATCATTGTGAAACAGATCCGCTTAATTTCTCAAGTAATCTAATTTCTCTTAATATGAATTTATTCCCTGAATTTGTTTTCTTTGTAAAAATCTTTTCGACTTAAAGACCATATGAGCCAGTATCATCAACTAAAAGTTAAGGAAATAATAAAAGAAACTTCAGACACTATCACAGTAGTCTTCGAAAACGGATCAAAACAAATATCCTACAAGTCAGGTCAGTTTTTAACTTTAATAGTTCCTGTAAAAGGTGATAAATTAAGAAGGTCATATTCCCTTTGCTCTTCTCCTTATACAGACAAAGAATTAGCTGTTTCCATAAAGAGGATTGCAAATGGCATAGTATCCAACTACCTTCCGGATAATTTAAAACAAGGTGATACACTTGAAGTCATGGATCCTGCGGGAACATTTAATTTTATCCCAGATCCTTCTAGAGCTGCAGATATCGTCCTTATAGGAGCAGGAAGCGGAATAACGCCATTGATTTCTATTGCGAAGACAGCTCTTGAAAAAGAGCCTAAAAGTAAGGTATACCTGATTTATGGCAATCGAAATGAAGCTTCTATTATTTTTAAAGAGAAACTTGAATTATTACAATCAACCTTTAAAGAAAGGCTTACAGTAGTTCACAGATTGAGTCAGCCTCAAGACAAGTCGTTGCCGGCGGGACGATTGAACAGATCAGAAGTGATCAAACTTCTGGAAGCTTTTAATAAACTTAAGATTGAAAAAGCTGAGTATTATGTTTGCGGTCCGGATGGAATGATGCAGGAAGCTATAAGTGCACTTGAACTTTTAAAGGTTTCAAAAAGCCAGATTAAAAAAGAAAGTTTCCTTCCTGCTGATTCCATTGCATTAAGTAGTGGCAAGGTCGTTGCCGACAGCCCGGATTCCCCTCAGGACGTTACTATTATTTATCAGGGAAGCGAATATAAAATCACAGTTCCTCCCGATAAATCAATACTTGAAGTTGCTTTAAAGCAGAATATTGATTTGCCTTATTCATGTCAGAGTGGCATGTGCACTGCTTGTATGGGTAAATGTATCAGCGGAAAGGTGCATCTTGATGGTAGTGACGCGCTTTCTGATAAAGAGCTAGAGATGGGGTATGTGCTGACTTGTGTCGGACACCCTGTAACTCCTAATGTAGTGATTGAAATAGATTAATGTTGTGAGAAGTAAAAGAAGCTTTTTAAAAGAGAATTTTAAAGTAGAAAACTGGGATTCAGCTAAGCCATTTTTTGAAAAATTAGAGTCGAGAAAAATCAATAATGCTCAAGAATTGAAGCAATGGTTTTTGGATAGAAGTGAATTAGAATCTGTCCTTTCTGAAGATCTTGCATGGCGATACATCAGAATGACTGGAGACACTACAAATAAGGAATTTGTTGAAAGTTTTAACTTCTTTATTTCAGAGATACAACCACATGTATCGCCTTATACAAATGCTTTAAACAAGAAAGCTATTGAAAGTCCCTACATTGAAGAGCTTCAGGAGCAAGGGTTTGATATTCTAAGAAGAACCCTTAAAAAGGACTTTGAAATTTTCAGAGAAAAGAATATTCCGCTTTTTACACAGCTAGACCAGGAGGCTCAACAGTTTGGCGCAATTTCCGGCGCTATGACGGTTACTATAGAAGGTAAGGAATTGACTCTCCAGCAAGCTTCAGACTATCTGCAGTCATCAGACAGAAATGTAAGAGAAATGGCATATAGGGAAATAGCTTCAAGAAGACTAAAGGATAAAGATAACCTGGATGATTTATTAGATAAGCTAATCAAGCTTAGGAATGAGGTTGCATTGAACGCTGATTTCCCTAATTTCAGAGATTACATGTTTAGCTCCATGGGGCGCTTTGATTATTCTGTGGAGGATTGCTATGCATTTCACGAAGCTGTTAAATCAGAAGTGGTTCCTCTCTTAGATGAACTTGCAAAAGAAAGAAAGCAAGCTCTAGGATTAGATGAGTTGAAGCCATGGGATAGTAATATTAATTACCTGGGTACTGCACCTTTAAAACCTTTTGTGACAGGGGAGGAGCTTGAAGAAAAGACTATTAAGTGCTTCATGCAAATAGATCCGTATCTGGGAGAATGCATATCAATAATGAAGCGAATGGGGCATTTGGATTTAGTTTCCAGAAAAGGTAAAGCTCCTGGTGGATATAACTACCCATTAGATGAAACCGGAGTTCCATTTATCTTTATGAATGCTACTTCTTCTTTAAGAGATCTGGTAACAATGGTCCATGAAGGCGGACATGCATTACACTCATTTCTTACCAAAGATCTTCCATTGAATTCGTTTAAGCAAGTTCCGTCTGAAGTAGCGGAGTTAGCTTCAATGTCCATGGAACTGATCAGTATGGAGTATTGGGATATTTTTTTTCCGAATCCTGAAGATCTGATCAGAGCTAAAAGAGAGCACTTGGAAAGTATCATATCTACGTTGCCTTGGGTTGCAACGATAGATAAGTTTCAGCATTGGATGTACCTGCATCCCGAACATACTGCAGAAGGGAGAAAGGGTGTCTGGAAAAATATAGTTACTGAATTCAGTAATAGTATCACTGATTGGACAGGCTTTGAAGAGAGTTTTGAGTATCTCTGGCAGAAACAACTTCATATCTTTGAAGTCCCATTCTATTACATTGAGTATGGAATGGCCCAGCTTGGAGCTATCGCTATATGGAAAAATTATAAAGAGAACCCGGAAAAAGGTTATAAAGCTTACACGGAAGCTTTAAAACTTGGATACACCAAACCAATTGGGGCAATTTATGAAACAGCCGGAATAAAGTTTGATTTTTCTAAAGAGAATATAAAGAACCTGATCGGATTTGTTCAATCTGAATTGTCAAAATTAAAGCTTTGAATTAAGGCTGAATTTGGAATAATGGTCGGATTTTGTATTCCGAATATGGGGCGCCCATTTTAGTTAGGCGTCCTTTATTATTTGTGATAATTTCATTGAATTGAATTGCCCATCTATCATACTTGTACCTGAAAACTATAAGATTACCATCGGCGGATGCAATGTAGCTTTCAAGTTTAGCAATCAATGGATGTTCTTCAGTAGAAGGCGTTGAAGCAATCAATGCAAGAGTACCTCGGATCAAATTATCTGTCAAGACATCATATTCATCAATCTCCTGACTTGTCATACTCTCAGCACGAAGCATAGCTGTTTTTGCAATTTTGACAGAAGATTTCAGACTATCTATTTTAATATTATTTGAACCATTAATGTACGATAGTTCATCCAGCAACCTGTCAATAGATTGTAGTTTATCTTTTTCAGAAGCATCCATGGACGACCAGTTGGTATTCATGCTATCGACAACCAATTTAAGGTTAGTCTTAAAATCTGGCTGAGATGATGTCGTTGAAGCGGTTTTCTTTGAACACGCATAGAAGATGGCTATCCCCAGGAATGCCATAAATAGTTTTGCTTGTAGATTATTGAACATTGGAAGATCCCATAAATTCATTTTTCTCTTTCATTTCGCTATATGGCGGGCCTGCTGCGGTCAGTTCTTTCTGATAAGCTTTGATAAAATCGTTGTTTATCATGACCCATCTTCCGTAGTTAACCCTCAATTTGATAAGAGTGTTTGTGTTTGCTTCATTTATTTCACTTATCAATTCTTCCGCTAGTGGATGCTGAGGTAATTCTGGAGTGCTGCCTGCAAGTGCCATTACCCTTCCTATGTATCTGTCGGTCAGTGCGTCATATTGATCTATAGCTTGAGCATCCATTGTTTCCTGAGTATATCGGGTATTTTTAACCTGATCACAGGCTTTAACAAGAGAATCATGTAGAAGGTGATTATATCCAGAGGTATATGATATTTCCTGAAGAAGACGTTTTATATTTTCAAATTTTTGATCGTCGGACTTGATCATTGTATCCCAATTGACTTGAAGGCTATCTGAAATAATTTTAGCACTGATTAGTAAACTGTCTTTTTCAGCCGGCCTTTTCTGTTGGGTCTCCGGTTTTTCATTTTTACAACCAATCAGGTAAAAAGCAAAAACAATGGAAAATAATATAGAAATGATTCTCATAAATTAAGTTAAGAAATATCAATAAAGTCAAAATTATATTTTTCTTATAAATTCAGAAACGATTGTTTGATATTTATGATCTGTAGAATTAGCTTTCTTTTTTAAGATTTTTATAAAAAAAGCCTTCAAACGAAGCTTAATCGCTTTTATTTTAGGATTTTTCAAATATTGAAAATATAAAATTTACTGTTTACCTTTTTATTTTAATATGGATTAAGTTATGAAAAGCATTAAAACAGATGTAATTTCACATTCTGAATACATTAAAATTAATGTAATAATCGTTGTAAGGAATAAAAATTTTGCATGAAAAAAGGTACCATTCTTTTTATTATAATTTTTTGCTCTGTTCATTTTGCTTTCGGACAATTTACAGCTCCCAAATACAGTAACGAATTTTTGAGTATTGGGGTAGGCTCAAGAGCTTTAGGCATGTTCAATGTTCAGGCAGCCACTGTGGGGGATGTAACAGCGGGTTACTGGAATCCGGCAGGTTTATTGAAAATTCAGTCTAAGTATGAACTTGCGGCTATGCATGCCGAATACTTTGCAGGTATGGCTAAGTATGACTATCTGGGAGCGGCAGTGAGGCTCGATAGCAACTCTGTCTTGGCAATTAATGCCATCCGATTCGGGACGGATGAAATTCCTAATACATTAAATCTATTTGATAATCAGGGAAACAATACGCCAAATTATAATAATATAAGTTATTTTTCTTCAGCGGATTATGCTTTTCTTGTTTCATTTGCCCGTACTAATAATCTTTTACCTGGATTAAATCTGGGAGCTACATTAAAAGTTATTCACAGAACAGTTGGACCATTTGGGAATGCCTGGGGTTTTGGACTGGATGCCGGTGCTCAATATGTTAGAAAAAACTGGCAGTTTGGTCTTATGGCAAGAGATGTAACCGGTACTTACAATGCCTGGTCTTTTAATACCTCATTGCTTGAAAAAACCTTTGCCCAAACCGGCAATGCCATTCCTCAGAATTCTGTAGAAGTAACATTACCCAAACTAATATTTGGAGTAGGAAGATCTAAGAGATTCAGCAAAGAAAAGTTTGGTATACTGGCAGGTGTGGATTTTGATTTTACATTTGACAGGAAACGAAACGTATTGGTGAAATCAAATTTTGCTTCTATTGATCCTCATGTTGGTATGGAGTTAGATTATAAGAAATTAGTATTCCTTCGTGCCGGTGCCGGAAATACTCAGCAGATAAAAGATTTTGATGGTAAAACCAAGACCGATATCCAGGCTAATTTTGGAGTCGGAATAAGAATTAACAGGGTCTCTATAGATTATGCCCTTACAGGTGTCGGAGCTAATGCTAATCTTTATTCTAACATTTTTTCTTTAAAGCTTGCTCTTAAATAGTAGTTTATGGAGAAGCGTTTTCTGAAATATGGTTGTCTTTTTTCTTTTATTATATTCTTTCATTGCTCCTTTGGTCAGATATATGGAAATGAATGGATCGTTTCAGGACAGCGATATTTTAGAATACCTGTATCAAAAACTGGGATATATGCATTAACTTACAATGATCTTGTAAACGCAGGAGTACCTTTAAGTAGTGCAGATTGTAGAAAGATTCAACTATTTCATCGTGGAAAAGAACAGGCGATTCTTATAAAAGGAGAAGAAGATGCTCACTTTGATCAAAATGATTCTTTGATTTTTTATGGAATAAGAAACAACGGAGAATTAGATAGTCTTCTTTACGATCCTTATAATAGTCAGCCTCATAAGTATTTTAGTTTATATTCAGATACTACTGCTTATTTTCTTACGATCTCTAATTCTATTAATGGGAAGAGAATGCAGGAAGTTACGGGAGCTCTTTCCGGGACATCTGAGCCATATCATCTTGAAGAAATATTAAATGTCTATACAGATGAATATGACAGGGGAATGAACTATTCTATTGAGACCGCAAAATCTTCCTGGGACTATGGTGAAGGTTGGACTGGTTATGTGAAATATAAAGGTGAAAGTTCAGAATATCTATTTAATACAATTAATTATTATAGCACTGGTCAATTACCTAAGCTAGAAATACTTTTTTCCGGAAGAAATGATCTCAATCACAATGTCCAGGTTATTCTGGGAAATGATCCGGCTTCAAGTTCTTATTCTTACATAGTAAATGGATTTTCAAACCATACAAATAAGAAGTTTCAGATTGACGTAAATCCCTTAATTTTTTTAGGGGGGCAACTTAAAGTTACCATTAAAATATTGGGTGTGGGCTCTAATGCAGATGCAGTATCAGTTGCATATATGAAACTTACATATCCACAGGTAACAGATATGTCAGGAAGGACAGAAGCCGTGCTAAATCTTTTACCTTCCGCAACATTAGTTTCCTTGACGAATATATTTTCAGTCCCTTCTATACCCGTTGTGTATGATATATATGACAGAAATAATCTGAAACGTATTCAAGGGCAATTATCAGGTGGCAATCTTCAACTGCCTGTAAATAGTTTTTCAGGATCAAAATATTTAATTACAAGTGCAGCTAATTATAATGGAGTAACAAGAATATCAGAAGCTGACCTTTCACCATACCCTTTAAACTTAAATTATCTGATCATTACGCATCGTCAGTTATGGGCAAAGGCTAATGAATATGCATCTTACAGGCAATCAATAGAAGGTGGAGGCCATTCTCCTTTAGTTGTTGATGTGCAGAAGATCTACGATATGTTTACATATGGAGAAAAGACATCTGCAGCGATTAGAAAGTTTTTGAATTATTATATTGATAAAGGCAAACCGGAATATGCATTAATCATTGGTAAAGGCCTTGATCCAGCTCATAAAACAAATAATGTTTATTACCGATTAGATCCGATACCTTCAAGAACAAATCCTAATATCGCAGAGCGGGTGGATGATTTAATTCCTCCAGGTGGAAGCCCTGGGAGCGATTGGATATATGTAACTGGATTGGGAGGCAAAAGTAAAAATGTTCCTAGGATACCAATAGGGAGGATTCCTGCAAAAAATAATGACCAGGTAGCGAGTTATTTGAATAAAGTCAAAGAACATGAAAGTGCCTCAACAACCCCCAATGCATTATGGAGAAAGAAACTTGTACATCTGAGCGGGGGGAATAACCCAAGTCAGGTAGTTACATTCAGAGATTATCTTGCAGGCCTTAAATCCATTGCAGAAGGCGCTTATTGGGGAGGTAAAGTAAAAAGTTTTGTAAAAAATTCAACTAATCCTACAGAATTTATAAACCTTTCATCAGATGTAAATGATGGGGTAGGGCTTATAACATTTTTTGGTCATTCATCTCCTGTATTTTCAGATGTAGATATTGGTTTTGTTTCCATGAATGTATATGGCTATAATAACAAGGGGAAATATCCGATGATTTTGATGAATGGATGTTCTTCTTCCAATGTATTTTGGGGAAACTCTTTTGCTGAAGACTGGACTTTAACTGCAAATAAAGGCGCCATACTTTTCATTGGACACTCTGATGCCGGCTATCCTGTGGAGTTAAGAAGGTATTCAGATTTGTTGTATAGAAGGATGTTTTCAGATACTCTTGGAATGCATAGACCTTTAGGACAGATTCAAAGGGAGGTTATTGAAAGTTATTTAGGATCCACAAACCAGGAAGTTCCTGTTGCCAATGCAGAACAGATGATTCTAGTAGGAGATCCAGCAATCAGATTGTATGCTCCCGGTTTTAATCAGCATGGCAAATCAACAACAGATTATGCTATAAATAATTCAGGATTGTTTTTAAAGTCTTTCAATTCGGATAAGATAACAGCAGTTTCGGATTCTTTTGCAATAGGTATTCCTATAAGCAATTTGGGCATTACCAATTCCGATTCTTTTAGTGTATGTTTGAGGAGAACCATTGGTACCAAGATAATCAATCAAAGTCCTGTTTATTTTTCTCCCATTAGTTTTGAAGATACGGTTTATTATACTGTGCGTTCAAAAGGTGCAGATACTTATGGGATGAACAACTTCGAGATTACACTTGACTGTGAAAATGCTATACCAGAGGCTGATGATTTTATTAACAACAAAGCCACTCTGGATTATTTTATTCCTCTAAGTGCTGTTACATGTCTGTATCCTGCGGAATTTAGTGTAGTGAATAAACAGCCTGTTACTTTCATAGCTCAGACAACTGACTTATTTGAAGATGAGGCAGAATTTTATATTGAATTGGATACATCCTGGAAGTTTAACAGTCCTTTTAAAAAGTCTGCGACACTTCTTTCTGGTTCTTTAATAAAATGGCAGGATATTAAATTGCTTGATACTATCGTTTCCAATGATAGTATCGTTTATTATTGGCGTATCAAAAAAGCTTTGGAACAAGAAGGGGAACAACTATGGGGAACAAGTTCTTTTATTTATATTCATAATAGTCCGGAAGGTTGGTCTCAGAGTCAGTATCCTCAGTTTCTCAAAGATGATGGAATAAGTTCCATTGTAGATACAGTAGGAGGCACTTTTAAATTTTCTGATCAGAAAACCAGAATTATCATACATACTGCCGGTCCAAGTTTTTACCCGCCGGTAAATACAGAGTATCCACAATTGTCAGATTACCAGTTTGTACAAACCATCATAAATACCAATGGTATACCTTGGGTTTACAATGGCAGAGGGGGATGCCAGACAGATGTTCTTGTAGGAAGGATGCTAGGCTTAGCATTTGACAGAATAAGTAGTGATTTTTATGTGGCGAGTCGTGGAGTAAATCTATGCGGAAGAGCAGAACGTGTTATTGCGGCTCTTCAGGAACCAGAATATTCAACCTATATCAATAGCGTTAAGTATGGTGACTATATAGCATTAATTAGCCATGGAATGGTTTCTTTTGAAAATTGGTCTGAAGCTACAAAAGATCTTTTTAAAAAGGACTTAGGCGCAAAATTGATAGATAGTCTTAAAAATAATTATGCTTATATAATTCTGACTAAAAAAGGCCTTTCTACTCCAATCTATGAAAGGTATTCTGAAACTCAACTTGATCTTGATACAGTTTTGTTGGGGAATAATTACAAGGGATCTATTACATCTACTTTAATTGGTCCTGCAGATGAATGGGGTAGTCTTTTTAATAAGGTTGAAAAAGAAGCTAATGATAATTTTGAAATTAAGATTATCAGATTTAATCTTAACGGTGTTTCCGATACTTTGGCTATTCCACAGAAAGACAGCCTTGATCTGAATACTTTAATAAATGCTGATCAGTATCCTTATATAAAACTATATGCAGAAATGCTGGATAGCGTAAATCTTACTCCTCCTGATTTGAGGAAGTGGCAGGTTATTTATAGTCCTGTTCCAGAAGGAACAATAAGTCCCGTCGCAGGAAAGATGGAACAATATAAAATCAATCAAAAACAGGAAGGGGCACCTATCAATCTGGATTTTGATTTTACGAATATCACCAACATACCATTCAAGGATAGTTTGAAAGTGAAATATACACTCAAGAGTATTTCAACTGGAAAAGTTGATACATCTATAGTGAACATTGGGAAACTAGGTCCTCTTGCAACCGTTCGATTTAACCATGATATTAAAACAGCAGGGTTTTCAGGAAAAAATTTATTTCAGACTTATGTAAATCCTCGCCTTCAGAAGGAGCAGTATTACAATAATAATATCCTTGAAGTAAACTTTGAAGTTGAAGGAGATAAAACCAATCCTTTGCTGGATGTTATATTTGATGGTGTTCATATTATGGATGGAGATTTGGTTTCTCCAAACCCTCTGATAAGCATCATTATTCATGATGAAAATAAGTATCTTTTTAAAACTGATTCTGTAGGGATATCTGTTTTCTTACAAAGGCCTGGGCAAAATCCTGAAGCTATCTATTTTTCAAATCCGGATATTTTAAGATGGGGGCAAACTGCTAATACTAGATCCAATACCTTCAGCATTGACTATAATCCTAAAAATCTTCCTGATGGAACTTATAAATTAATTGTTCAAGGAGCAGATGCTTCAAATAATAAGTCAGGTAAGAATTTTTATGAAATAACATTTACTGTTGAAAATGCTTCTACGATTTCACATTTTTATCCTTATCCCAATCCGTTTTCTACGTCTACCAGATTTGTGTTTACTCTTACAGGAAGCTATATTCCTGAAGATCTGAAAATTCAAATAATGACTGTAACAGGAAAAGTAGTGAGAGAGATTACCAAGTCTGAACTTGGATCGATACGAATAGGAAATAATATATCAGATTATGCATGGGATGGGAGAGATGAGTTTGGAGATAAACTGGCTAATGGCGTCTATCTGTATAGAGTAGTTATTAAAAATGCCGGAGAAAATTTTAAGCAAAGAGCAACTGCGGGAGACAAGGCGTTTAAAAAGGATTACGGAAAGTTATACATACTCCGTTAAAATGAGAATAGGGAGTAAGCTTTGGCATAGAATCATTTTCTGGGCAATTCCGCCTCTGTTATTTATCCTGGTTTATTTTTGCATAGGTTTTTATTACGAAAATAATGATGATATATCCAGGGATTATGCTTTAAGAAATCCAGAACATCCAATTCTAGGTTTTATTGTTTGGATTCCAATAGTATCTGACGTTCTACGCAGGCTTTATATGTTTGATCCGGCCTTCCCGTTTTACTCGGTGTTTATCTATGGAATGCTCCTTGCTTCTATTTATATAATAGCCTCATTTTTTATAAATAAGAATTCTTCAGAACATAATCAGTATTGGATGTTTTGGGGCATTTTTCTTTTGTTTTTTATATGTGCCATTTCTGAAAATGTTATGTATTTAACCTACACCAGGGTTGCAATACTTACATGTGGAACGATTATAATAAAAATAATCTTTTCTGAAAAACTAAGTCGAATCGAAACTATTCTATTGTGGCTTTTATTGCTGATTGCATCTTTTATAAGACCGAGTACCCTCAATTTATGTATCTTATTTCTGGCTCCCGCTGTCACCATTAAATTGATTAGGGAAGGACAATTAGCATTAAACAGGTTAATTATAATCATTCCAATCGTTTTCATTTCTGCAAGTATTCAAGTTGTTGAGAAATCATCTGAATTAAATCAGATTATTGCAATCCAGAAAATATATGATTATAAGTATGTTGATACTAATAAAATTGTAGATGAGAGGGACAGGCTTTTGCTCGAAGCTATTTATAAATGGTTTTATGCTGATAAAAAAAATATTAATGCAGAAGTGCTGAATAATATGCTGAAGGATTACCATATTGGATATATTAAAGCTGATTTAAAGGGTGATTTAGTCTATTTTGCAGGTTTAGTATTAAGAAATTACTTTTTTTTGCTCTTTATTGGGCTGGCATTGCTTCTGTTTTTTTATAAAACAAAAACTAAAAAGGAATTTTTATTCTTTGTTTTCTATTACATATTTTTCTGGGCAATGCTAACGTTTATCTCTTTGGCTTTAAAGTCAGAAGAAAGAATTATTGGTCCTTCGATTCTGCTTTTTACAATCGCTCTGTTTGTATTGGCAGATGCTGGATTTGTAGTTCAATGGATGCTAAAGCAAAAGGTATTTCTGGTACTGTTCTTAATTTCCCTAGGTGTAACCATTTATAAAATCAAAGGCAGAATAGATTTTAACCTTGCTGCCCGCCAAAAAAATGAAACCACATTAAATGTTATAAATGACTTCGGCAGAGGCAAAGTTATAATGATTACCTCGCTGGGCAGTCATATTTCTTTTCTGGATCCGTTTAAGTATTATCCTATGTATATGGGAGATAAAATGGTTAGACTTTCCGGCGGCTTATCGTTTTTGCCTGAAAATCAGAAAATGATAAGTAACATAGTTGGCTCAGAATCTGTATTGAAGTTATTTCAAAAAGCCTCTGCAAATGAAAACTTTGTATTGATAGCTACTGAGGACGATACGGATTTTATAGAAAGATTTTTTCGCTTTTTTTATCAAAAAGATTTTCGATTTACTTTAATTGAAAAGGAGAGATTTCGTAACGAACAGCTTAAAGCATTTGATGTTTCTCAATAGATTTGAAATTATTGATAATGGGGGCAAAAGGATATAATAAGGTATCAGTTATATTAAAGATCTTGCTTTTAGCAATACTAGCTTCTATTGTTATAATGTTCTCAGGATCTTTTTTACTGGGATACGAACAAAGTATCAATGCGATTATTACATTATTCAATAAAGAAGAAAGGAAAGAGTTTGTATTTGCTATAGCTACTCAGGATCTGTTTTTTAAAGTTCAGATATTTCTGGTTATTTTGTTGCTTGTAAGCAGCAGTCTTCTGTGGTTCTTTTGGTATAAACTTGAAGACCTCTTGTCATCTCTAAATGTTTCAATTAAAACTATAATAAAAGACTGTATTGCCTTTTATTGGTCAATGACCGCGATAGAACGCTTACTGGCTGGAATAATTCTACTGACATTGATTCTGTACAGATTGTATCTGATGTTTAATCTTCCTGTAAATTCTGATGAAATCTGGATGTTTCAGTCTTTTGGTAAGAATAATCCTTTGCTTAGCTTTTTTTGGTATCCTCTTCCGAGCAACCATGTTCTGCAGACTTTTGCGTCAAGGATTTTTCTTTATTTTTCTCCTTATTCGCTCGTAAGCATGAGATTCCCTGTGGTACTAACAGGAATTGTAACTTATATCTTATACTGTATTATCGCTGATACTTTCTTAAATAATAAAAGGAATACTTTATTGTCTGCAGTAATATTTTTTGCCTCTGCAGGAGTTAATACAAGTCTTGTGTATGCAAGAGGATATGCGTTTACAATGTTATTTACACTACTGTTGATTTATTTTATACTTAAAAACTTCAGAGAGGGAAAAAATAGTTCTGGTAACTATGTAATATTGTATATTTCAATTGTATTGGGCTTTGTATCTGTGTTTTCATTTGCCTATAATTTTGTAACTATTGTAGGCTTCTTTATTGTCTATTTATTCTTTAAAGGAAGAATTCAGGAGGCTGGCAAGTTGATCGCGATTTCATTACTTTCAATTGTAACAGTTTTGATAATATATGGTCCTATATTTCTTGTTAATGGGTGGGATGCGGTATTTATTCCCCCACACACAAATGAATATTTAGATACTGTCTTAAAAGATCATATAAGAGTAAAGATCATTGACTGGTTTGTCGGAGTACATAGCGCTGCTCCCTTAATAATTTCAGCAGTGGCGGTTTTACCTATTATTTTATGGTTTGTGAAAAAAGATGAGTCAAGCAGATTAATTCTAACATTAAGTATTTTTTCAATGCTTATTCCATGGGTAATTATGTTTGGACATAATGTTTATCCCTCTGGAAGAATGCTAAACTATATATGGATTTTTATTGCAATAGAAGTAGGAATTTTGTTCTCTGTTATTAAGATAAAAATGAATGAAAAGTTTTTTTCCTTTTCTTTGTTATTTGCCGTAATAACGGTCATTGGTTTAAATGAGCTCTCTATAAAGAATGGCGTATTTGGAAAGCATATTAGAACAGGTCTTCATAGTGAAAAGATTGCGGAGAAATTACTTGCTGAAAACAGAAGAAACGTGTATTTCGAAAATTCAGAATATAGTATGATGGCAGAATATTTGTATGCTAAATCAGGAATGCCTATCTCTTTTGCCTATTCAAAAAATCAATCTGTTGATGCTGTAGTCGTTAACAAAGCTTCTACACCTGCACCATGGATTTTAGATAATTTTAAATTAAAATATCAGGACGAAAATGTTTGTATTTACGTTCCTTGATTTTTTGTATAAGTGAGAAAGGTGTAATTGTAAAGGTTTTTTTCATCTGCCAGATGGGCTTCTGTGTTTATTTCTTTCCAAAGTTTCATATTGAATTGAAGAAATACATCACCAGCAAAATTCTCATGAATTCTTGTTAGATATAGCTTGTCAGCAAAACTCTCAGACTGATTAATGATGTCTGCTCCTCCAATGATAAAGGCTTCAGATTCATTATTCTTACTGCAATACTCAAAAGCATCCTCTATCGAATGAACTACAGTGGCTCCTGGTACAGTATAGCTTTTATCTCTGGTTACAATTACAAATATTCTTCCAGGTAATAGCTTTCCAATGGATTCATAGGTTTTTCTACCCATGATAACATGATGGCCCATTGTCAGGTTCTTAAAATATTTTAAGTCTGCAGGAAGATGCCAGGGAAGCTTGTTTTCATAACCGATAACATCGTTGGTAGAAACTGCGACTATAATAGATTTCAGCATGGTTTATATCCTCTTAAAAATTCGTCGATCATCATTCTTTTCTTTCCCTCAAGCTGAACCTCTTCAAGGCTGAGGTATCCATTGCCTGTTCTGAAATACAGATAGGTTTTATTATCACATAAAAAAGATTTTTGTTCCGGATTTTCTACATTGATGGCGTTTACGATGGAGGCCTTGTATATCTTTAGAACCTTATCATTTAATACGGTCCATGCAGAAGGAATCGGAGATAAACCTCTTATCAGGTTTTCTATATCTATTGATGATTTTGACCAATCAATCTTACCTGTTTCTTTTGAAATTTTTGGTGCAGGCTTTAGCTCCTGGGACATCACCTGAGGTTTAGGAATTACCGCGTCATTTTTTATTGCATGCACCGTATTCAGTACAAGCTCCGCTCCTAGGTTCATCAGCCTTCCATAAAGTGTTTCAAAATTATCTTCTGTGTAAATTGGTTCTTTCTTCTGGTAAATAATATCTCCCGTGTCTATTTCGTGCTTAAGGAAAAATGTGGTAATACCTGTTTCCGTTTCTCCGTTAATAATGGCCCAGTTGATTGGAGCTGCGCCACGGTATTGAGGCAGGAGAGAGGCATGAAGATTAAAGGTACCTATTTCGGGCATATTCCAGACAGATTCTGGAAGCATACGAAAGGCTACAACTATCTGAAGGTTTGCATTATAACTCTTTAATCCCTCAAGAAATACAGGATCTTTGAGGCTTACAGGCTGTAATACAGGAATGTTTACTGATTCGGCATACTCCTTTACTGGTGAAGCTTTCAGCTTTAATCCACGACCCGCCGGCTTGTCAGGAGCTGTCACTACAGCTACTACATTATAGGAGTTTTTAACTAAAATTTTCAGACTGGGGACAGCAAAATCTGGTGTTCCCATATAGATGATTCTTAGGTCTTTAGACATAATGTATTTGAGACAGGGAAACGTTGATGAGTTTAAAAATCTTTGTATAGAAGATATTTTTTCCTCATGAGCTTATATTTGTCAAGGTTAGCCTGCCAGCTTTCCCTGATGGCATTTTCGCTCATCCCTTTTTTTATTTGATCCTGCAAGCTACTGTTTCCTGCAAGTTTATTGAAAAAGTTATTAAAGTATTTTTCTTTGTCTGGTGCTTTTTTATACATGTCAATGACATATTTCAGCTTCAAACCCGGCTCAGGGGATTGTTTAGTAAGGTCAACTCCATAACAGACCTTGTTTTCATATGGAGGATTTTTGGCTCCAGGAGTCGAAACAGGTTTAAATGTATCTTTCCCATATGCGGTATCAGGTGCACCGATAACCTGAAAGGCTTTGTCTGTTCCTCTTCCTACAGACATTACAGTACCTTCAAACAATCCCAGGGATGGATATAGCATGATTGAAAGTTCGTTTGGCAGGTTTGGGGAAGGTTTTACAGGTAGTACATAACGGTCTTTGTGTTCATAGTTTTTCACCTTTACAATTTTGAGATTGCATCTTTTGTTGCTGTCGAGCCAGTGTTCTCCGTTGATCATCTGAGCAAGTTCTGCAACTGTTAGGCCATGAACAATAGGAATAGGGTGCATTCCTACAAAAGACTTATATTTTGGCTCAAGTATCGGGCCATCAATGTAAGAACCGTTAGGATTAGGTCTGTCAAGAATTACAAGGGTCTTATTGTTTTCAGCACAGGATTCCATTAAATAATGCATAGTACTGATGTAAGTGTAAAATCTTGCTCCAACATCCTGAATGTCAAAGATGATTACATCAACATCTTTAAGTTGTTCAGCACTGGGCTTTTTGTTGTTGCCATAAAGAGAAACAAGTGGTAAGCCTGTCTTCTTATCAACATCATTCTTTACTGTTTCGCCGGCATCTGCCTCTCCACGAAAACCATGCTCCGGCGCAAATATTTTTTTGATTTTAACTCCAAGACTAAGTAAGGTGTCTGCCAGGTGGGTATTATTGACCAGGCTGGTTTGGTTTACAACCAAAGCTACATTCTTATCTTTCAGATAAGGTAAATATTCCCCAATCTGATAAGCCCCAGGGAGAATCGGCGAAGCTGAAGTCTGAGCAGTGTTATCTTTTGCAGAATCAGTTTGTTTATCCATTGAATGGCAGGATGAAACATTCATCAACAGGCTGAATGATAGAAAAAAAGCCAAAAACATTTTGTCCATTTTTAAATTTTTTGAATGATAAACAAATATGTAAGTATATTTAAGGGTTAAAATTAAAACGATTTTTCAGATGGTTTATAATTTTCCTTCTTTTATTAAGATCGTTTTTACAATAATCAGTTCTATAAATTGAAAGTTATTTTCCGCTCGATCGGTTCATGAATATATACCAATTTATTTCCAGCAGAATTCGTCACGTCAGGAAAGATTCTTTTACATATCTGGTCAGGAATATAGCGATAGCAAGCATTGCCATTGGACTTGCTTTTATTATCGTGTCTTTTGGGATACTGGAAGGCTTTAAAAAAAGAATCAAAGAGAAGATATTTAGTTTCGGTGCACATATTCAGGTAAGCAGGCATGATATCAGTCGATCTTATGAGGAATCGCCTTTCCCGAAACAAACAGATTTATACGACCATCCATCAAAGATTAAAGAGATAGCTCATATTCAGGTTTATAGCAAAAAGGCAGGTTTGCTTAAAACCGATGAGGAAGTAAATGGGGTAATTGTGAAAGGAATAGGAAAAGATTTTAGTTTTTCCAGGTTTAAAAATAATATCGTTGAAGGAAGATTTTTGACTTTGCCCGATAGCGGATATTCAAGGGAAATCATGATCAGTAAAAGGATTGCCAATAAAATGAGGCTAAGCATTGGAGACAGTGTTATGATCTTTTTTGTTCAGAATCCCCCACGATATAGAAAACTTCTGATTAAAGGAATATATGAAACCGGGCTTGAAGAATTTGATGACCTCATCATTCTTGGGGATATCAGGCTGCTGCAGAAAATTAATAACTGGAATGAGGAATTGATAGGAGGCTACGAAATCTTCCTGAAAGATTTTTCAACACTGACTACAGCTTCAGAAAAGATTTTTGACGCAATGGACTATGATATGCAACTGGAAAAGATAACTGATAGATATATCCAGATTTTTGACTGGCTTGCTTTGTTAAATCGCAACGTTGCTATATTTCTGGTACTTATTCTTTTTGTTGCCAGCTTCAATATGGTTTCGACCCTTTTTATTATGATCATGGAAAGGACGCGGATGATCGGGATATTAAAGGCCTTCGGAGCTACAAATGGACAAATTCGAGGAGTATTCTGGTACAACGGTATTTTTATAATTCTGAGAGGGATGCTTTGGGGAAATATAGCGGGTGTTGGTTTTTGTCTTTTGCAATACTACTTTAGAATTATCCCCCTTGACCCTGAGAATTATTATATGAGTTCTGTTCCTATTGAGTGGAATTTTGAAGTATTAGGATTAATAAATTTAATGACATTTACCCTTATAGCCCTTGTAATGTTTATTCCGGTATTTGTGATTTCAAAAATTAAGCCGGTTAAATCAATAAAATTCAGTTAGCTAAATCGGAAGAATAATTGAATGATTTTAATTATTCTTCTGGTATATAATGTTTGAACAGACTTTCAATCTTCATTTGAAGCACGCCAAATACGGCTTCTTTAAAAATACCAGAAGACATTTTTGATTGGCCAAGTGTACGATCCGTGAATATAATCGGCACTTCTATTATTTTGAACCCATATTTCCATGTTAAAAATTTCATTTTGATCTGAAAAGCATAACCTGTAAACTTGATATCATCCAGGTCAATTGTTTCAAGGACTTTTTTTCTGTAGCACTTAAATCCAGCAGTGGTATCCTGAATTTTCATGCCTGTAATAAATCGCACATAAGTACTGGCATAATACGACATCAAAACCCTGCTCATTGGCCAGTTGATCACAGTTATGCCGTTTACATAACGGGAGCCTATCGCCAGATCATAGCCTTGCTCAGCGCATGAATTATATAGCTTTACAAGATCTTCAGGATTGTGAGACATGTCTGCGTCCATTTCGCAGATGTATTCATAGTTTCTTGCAATGGCATATCTGAAACCATGTATATAAGCGGTGCCCAGTCCAAGCTTTCCCTTTCTTTGTTCGAGAAAAAGTCTGTCAGGATACTCTAGCTGAAGGTCTTTAACAATATTCGCAGTTCCATCCGGCGAGCCATCATCTATAATAAGGATATCAAAAGGAATAATTAATGTAAAAACCTTCCTGATTACAGTTTCAATGTTTTCCTTCTCGTTATAAGTAGGTATAATGACAATCGCCTTTTCCACGTGTTAAAAATAAAAAACTATTTTAAGAATGAATATCCTTTAAGGTGGAAATATTTTTTGCCAGCAGTTTTGCGTTTTTAATGCAATCTGAAAGTGATATTCCTTTATACCAACCAGCACAGAAATACAAGCCCTTGATTTGAAGCTTTTCTATTTCTGAATAAGCTGTTTGAAGGTTTTTGTCATATTGAGGGATTGCTTTTTCCCATCTATGAATCTTCTGCATGACAGGCCGTCCTTCAATCTTCAGATCTTTTTGAAAATCCTGGATGATGTTTTCCTTGATCTGATTGTCCTCGCTTTTATATTGTTCAGAATATTGGCTTCCGCCTACAAAAGTTGTCAGAAGGACTTTCTCGGTGGGGACTCTGTTGGGAAATACAGAGGAAGTCCAAATGGAGCCGGATGCAAATTTATTTTCAATTTTAGGATTCAGTCCGCCAAAACCATTCAATTCGCCCTTAACATTGTCTTTTGGATAAACGGTATGAACCAATGCCATAGGAGGATATTCAACCTGACTTAAAGCTCTGGCTACTTCTGGAGATATATTCTCCATGATGGAAGATGCCGCAAACGCAGGAGTGGCTATTACCAGTTGACTGAAGTCGTAAGCAAGCCTTTTTCCATTTGAAAGAGCGGATACCCTGAATTGGCCATTTTTATATTCGACCTTTTCAACTTTGGTATTTACCTGAAGATTTATGAGTTTTTCAGCAATGGCTTTTGGTAAAGTGGCCATACCTTTTTTAAAATTAAATGATTTCCTTCTGCCGCTTCCTCCGGATTTTATCATTCCTTTTAATACTGAGCCATATTTATTTTCTAAATTATTTAAGATGGGAAAAGTAAGTTTTACCAGCAGTTTTTCAGGATTTCCGGCGTAAATACCTGTTACAAATGGATTTAGTACGTAATCTGTGACTTCTTTATTAAATCTTCTGGTTATAAAATGTGCTAAAGTTTCGTCTTCAACCTTTTCTGTTTTTCTGAAAAATTCTCTTAAGATTGAAATTTTGGTTTTGAAAGAGAAGAAATTGCTTTTGAGCAATCTGGGTGGGGAATCGGGCAAAACCTGATATCTCCCGGCTTTATAAATGAAGCGGTCTTTACTGTTAGGATTCGCTTCAACGAGTTCATTTTCAATGTCTACTGATTTAAAGAAATTTGTAATTTCATCATCAGCCAAGATACTGTTTGGACCTATGTCCAACGTATAATTATCTGTAATTTCAGTTTTTATATATCCTCCCGTTATCTCTTTTTCTTCCAATAAGAGGTAAGGGATGTTCTTTTCCTGAAGGTTATAAGCTAATGTTAATCCTGAAATTCCTGCTCCGATTATTCCAACCATGATATCTGGTGTAAGTTCCTGCCTGCGAAAATACATTCCAATGCGTTTAAATGAATTATTTTTGGGAAAAAAATTAAGGAAATTTAATGGGTGCTAAATGTATTTTTCTTGACCGTGACGGTGTCATTAATGTTGACAAAGTTGATTATACCTATACTTTGGAAGATTTTAAAATTATCCCCGGAGTAATAGAAGCTTTAGAGGCATTTAAAAAGGCAGGTTATTTGTTGGTTGTCATTACAAATCAATCAGGAATTGCTAAAGGCATTTATGGTCACGAGGATGTTAAAATCTGTCATGATTTTTTTCAGGAAAAGTGTGGTGCTCTCATAGATCGATATTATTACAGCCCATACCATCAGACTATTTCTGAATCAATTTCAAGAAAGCCTGATTCCCTTATGTTTGAAAAAGCAATTGCGAAATTTGATATAGACATAGAATCATCCTGGATGATCGGTGATAAAAACAGGGATTTGGTACCTGCAAAAAAACTTGGAATTAAGACAGCTCTTGTAGGACATGAAGAGCCTAATCCGGTTGAAGTAAATATTAAAGCCGATGATCTTAAAAAAGCGGCAGAGTTAATTTTACAAGCATAATATTGGGTAATTATTGAATTTTAAAAAAGGCCTCTGAAAACATCAGAGGCCAATTTTTTTAGATAAAAAAAAATTAAAAAAATATGAAAAAATAGTTTAGATGTAAATGAGCAGCGCGTTTAGCTACTTTTTACTCTTGTTCAATGTATTGTTATACGTAAATTTTGCAGATTGTTTCATTGTTTGTGCGGTAAATCATTGTAAATAAGGTATAGTTATATTGTTTCAGTCACTTTTGTGCAGGTAGTTTTTCTTTGATTTTTTTAATTTTTTAGGCAATTTTACAGAAATATTTGAGGAGTTGAGGTCCTAAAATGCCAGATCAAAATCTTGAATTAATCCAATTGTTTTTTTTGAATTTTCTATAATTTTTATCTCTGACGTTAAATCTGAAATGAACCATATTATTCAGTATTCCAATTCTTAATCGTTTGGTTCGATGTATGCTTGAATTTATGAGGCTCTGGTTCAGTAGCTTGAAATAAAACGCAAGGGTAGGGAATTTTAGAAGTGTCTTTCTGATTGAGGTTTATGAATCTGCATTTATGATTTTAGCTTTTGATACTTACTATTTTGAAAATAAAGCAAAGACAGTCTGTCTAGAGTTTGCAGAATGGAATGATAAAATTCCTTCAAATATATATTCAGAAATAAAAGAAGATGTGAGCGAATATGAATCAGGAGCTTTTTTTAAACGAGAACTACCTTGTATTTTGAGTTTATTAAATAAAATAAAGCATGATGTTAACACCATCATTATAGTGGATGGCTTTGTCTTTCTTGATGATGAATTAAAACCAGGATTGGGAGCTCACCTTTTCAATGCATTGGAACAGCGCATTCCTGTTATTGGAGTTGCTAAAAACAATTTCGCTCAAATCCATAAATTAAAAAGAGAAGTATACAGGGGGGAAAGCAAAAAGCCTCTGTATGTTACTTCTGTAGGAATAAAGATGGATGATGCTTCAGAATATGTTAAATTCATGTACGGACAATACAGGATTCCAGACCTTCTGAAACAACTGGACAGTTTGACAAAGGGAAAATAATTTTTTATTAGAATGATAAGTGAAAAAGAAAATCAAAGAATCAGTAAGTTTTTAAGTCTTGTATTAAGACATCAGCCAGAGACTGTAGGTATCAAACTTGATGAGAATGGCTGGGTGGATCCTGATCTGTTAATTTTAAAAATGAATCAACATGGATTCAATATATCAATGGAAATACTGGATCATGTTGTAGCTACCAATAACAAAACAATCATGAAAGAGGGAATTCACCAACGGGCATGAAAGTAGTAAATTGTAGTAACCAAACCTCAAAATACTATGACAGCTCAGGTAGAATTCCCTCAATTTTTTGACAGATGTGCAGGCTTAG
>JAEYZG010000026.1 GCA_023428135.1 Bacteroidota bacterium
CCTCACCTCTTAAATGAAGCAGCATACGGTGATTTGAAACCTTCTCCTGCAAGCTGGTTTCGAGGGGCCTTCCCTCATCATTATTATAGCATCAAATACCCTCTATAGATATCTGTTCTTGGCGCACAATCGTCGGCATAGCGTACATACTTTTGTCCTTGCTTCTCCAAATAGCTGTCTAATTCATGTAACATGATGTTAGATAATAGCGGGCCTAACGGACTGCCTTGTGGAATGCCTTTTCTTCTCCTGGTTAGTTTCCCTTTGATAAGTATCGGGGCTCTTAGCCATTTACGAATAAGGCGCATGGTGATCTGACATTTTACTTTCCGATAGATAAGTTGCAGCAGTATCGCATGTTCTACTTCATCAAAGAAGTTTTTAAGGTCTATATCTATTATGTATTTATAGCCTTCATGGATATACTTCTGCGATTGTTGGACTGCTTGTTGGGCATTGCGGTTGGGTCTGAAGCCATAGCTGTATTCTTTGAACTCTAATTCAAAGTCCGGGACTATAGCCTGACTTACTGCTTGCTGGAGCATACGATCCACTACGATGGGAACGCCTAATAGTCGTTCTTTTCCGTTGCTTTTGGGGATTATCACGCCTTTGTTAGCGTTTGGTTTGTAACGTTGATGGATGATTTCTGTAAACAGTTTTGTCTTATTGGTTTGAATATAGGATTTGAGTTCCTTTACAGTCATACCATCCACACCTGATGCTCCTTTATTGGAGACAGTTTGTCGGAGAGCTTTCTGTATATTCTTACCGTTTAAAACTTTTTCTATCATCGTTACATTTTCTTCCTTGTTTCTTTTAAGATAAAGCTACCAGAGGCTCTCTATCGAATTGGAAACGGTTTAACGTTCAGTCCTTCATTGGTATGTGAGGCCTCCAATCCTTCCATTGGCTCGTTTCTCCCAACTACTACGACCTCTGCTGACTTCTCTTTGTAACTATCCCGTAGTTTAAGAGATCTCCCCAGGTAAGGGCACATTCTTTCTGTCTATTACCGTTGCATCTACTGGCAGAATCTGTTGTTTTGGGGCTTTGCGTTGGTGTGTACGCTCACCAGATCCTGACAGCCTCCTATGCACTTCATGTTCTTCGGTACAGACTTTTGCCGTTTGACTTTCTTCACTGCATGCCTCACGGCAAACCAGCTTGTCTCGTACTAACCCGCTCAATATCAAACAACAACTTGCAGGTAAAGGACTTTCACCTTCTAGGATATTTCCGTATCTTCGATACGAGATGCCCATACTGGGCACACACAACGTATATAAAACATGCCGGCACGGTTGATAATAATTTATTAATTTGGAGTGCCGGCACGTTTTATATACAAGCATTACCGGCAATTGCGCATATACTGTCAACGTAGTTCTCAAGAGATTGAAACAATGCAGCAGAAATAAAAGAATTTATTACTATTTTTGATAGATGAAGAATTCGGACTCCAACAGTAATCAACCATTAGCAGAAGTATTCGGATTTCCCATTGCAAATCAATCAGAAAGAGCATTTCGTTATCTGGAGAATAAGCTTTGTCCCTTTAACAACATAGTATCAAATTGCACTAAAAATAGCATTGAATTTCCATTAGGCGTTTGCAGCTTAAATCATAAAGGCAAACCTGTAGTAATTTGTCCTATACGATTTAGAGAAGATTGGAAGATAGTCACCGATGCTGCAACTTTTATCTTTGGAAACAAAGCAACATGGACGCATGTTGGCGAGGTAAGGCTAAAAGACAAATTTGGCAAATCAGCAGGAAATATTGACTATGTTTTAGTTTCCTACGATGATAAAGGTCGTGTGCTTGACTTTGGTTCGCTTGAAGTACAATCGGTTTATATATCTGGAAACTTAACAGGCCCTTTCACGGCTTATTTAGAGGAGCCAACACCTGAATTTAGCTGGAATCAGGCATTTAAGTATCCTATAAACCAGACTACCTTTCTTCCTCTCGGAAAAGGTTAATTCCTCAAATCATTGCAAAAGGGTCTATTCTGAAACAATGGAATAAGAAACAGACCGTTGCATTACAAACAGCATTTTACGATACATTGCCGAATTTGCCTGAAGTTGATAAATCTGAATCGGATTTTGCATTTTTTCTTTATGACTTAGTTCCTGTAGAAAATGAGAAACGTTTAGAACTCAGACTTGCAAGAGTTGTTTATACCAAATTTTCCATTGCTTTAGAGCAGATAGCGAAGTTTGAAGCTGGTTCTATTAATGATTTCAAACAACTATTGCAGAAAAAGTTAGATGCCAAACGTTCAGGAGCATCTGATATTGATAACCTTGAAAATATAGTGGTGGAATGAGCAATCAAATGAGTTTATTTGACATGGGCAAGAACAGCAATAGAAATTCTGTTGTTAATGTTGCATCCGTCCCGCAACGCAGTCCATTCCGTTATCCAGGTGGTAAAACATGGCTTGTTCCGACAGTTCGCAAATGGCTTCGCCAAGAGAATAAATCAGTTAATGAACTGGTTGAACCGTTTGCTGGTGGAGGAATTATTAGCCTAACAGCAGCGTTTGAAAAATTGGCAAACCATATTACAATGGTTGAAATGGATGAAGAAATCGCAGCTGTTTGGGAGGTAATTCTAAATGGCAAAAATCAATGGCTTGCAGATAAAATTTTTTCATATAATCTGACAGTGGACAATGTAAAAGCCGAATTGGATAAACCAAACAAAGAAATTCATGAAGTTGCTTTTTGCACAATCTTAAAGAATAGAATTTTTCATGGAGGTATTCTTGCTAAAGGTTCGGGAATGATAAAAAATGGAGAAAATGGAAAGGGTATTGCGTCACGTTGGTATCCAAAAACTTTACATGACAGGATAATAGCTATTGGTTATGTTAAAGATAGAATTAAATTCATTGCAGGAGATGCTTTTAATGTACTAAGCCAAAATTTAAATAATGACAAAGCGTACTTCTTTATTGACCCACCATATACCTTAGCAGGAAAGCGTCTTTATACTTACTTTGATATCGACCATGAGAGACTTTTTGATTTGACATCTCAGCTTAAAGGTAAATTTATGCTGACCTATGATGACACAACAGAAATACGCCAACTTGCGGACAAATACAAACTTCAATACAGGACTATTCCTATGAAAACAACACACCATTTGCAGAAAAATGAAATAATAATATCGGATAATTTCTCATGGTGGACAGAAAGCAACAGTCGGTAACAGCATATATACCTCAGTGGGGGTGGGCGTTGTAAGTCAGGCTGTTTCTCATTATCTTAGTTCATTATCGGTGGAGTCATTGTTACTAAAAATAAGTGGACGGTTAATTCCCAATAGTCCTCGTTTATTCAACGAGGACTATTGGGAATTGCAATTCCATCCTTCTCAGGCTTAAGTTTTCTAACTTAAGCCCACAAATCAGAGCAAGTTTATAACTTGCGGGTTATTATCCGATAAATTCGACTTCTATCAGGCCCTACTTTCCTGAATAGCTGATTGCATTCGAATAAATATTATCTTCCGGACATCTAACAATACCTGCCTTAACAGGATTATCTTGGATATATGCCGCTGATCCATATCATTAAAAATCAACTCTATTGATCTATTGTCTTGTTGCCAGAATTGATTTTTTTTTATTATTACTATTCTTCAACCCGTCGGCTTAAAGAGCCACAACATCCATTGTTTCCTGATTTCCTTCGGATCATCAATAGTCTTTATAAGCTCTTTGGATGTATGCTTTTTAAAATCTCTTAGTATGTCAGATATGTTTTCTTAACTGTCATAGAAAACTACATAAGTTAAAAGATAAAAAGATAGCCCCCTTCATCCAATCATTTTTTATTTTAATTTTCCTTTATCAATTCTATAATTAACTTCGATTTCAAAATTTATTGATATGGCTTTACTGCATTTGGTCAATTGGAATGTAAATGGAATCCGTTCCATTATGAAGAAGGATTTTGTAAGGGATATTCACACCATAAATCCTGATATATTATGCTTGCAGGAAACAAAAGCTGGCGTTCATGATGTGGAAACATTATGTGCCATGCTGCCTGAATACAAAGTTTATGGAAATGCCTCAAAGGCAAGAAAAGGTTATTCCGGGACTGCAATCCTTACCAAATCCATTCCCATAAGTGTAACTTATGATATGAATATTGAAGAACATGACCAGGAAGGAAGAGTCATCACTGCAGAGTACGACAAATTCTTTCTTGTAACAGTGTATGTTCCCAACTCAGGAGAGGGATTAAAACGTCTTGATTACCGCGAGAAATGGGATGCTGATTTTTTAAAATACGTTCTGGATCTAAACTCCAAAAAGCCTGTAATCATTGCCGGAGATCTGAATGTAGCGCACACAGAAAAGGATATAGCCAACGCCAAGAAGAACTATAATAAATCTGCAGGATATACTCAAAGGGAAATAGACGGATTCAACAGATTACTTGGTTCCGGTTTTTCAGATACCTTCAGGTTGCTTCATCCGGAGGAAATCAAATACACCTACTGGAGTAACTTTTTCAATTCCCGTGCAAAAAATGTCGGATGGAGAATAGATTATTTTGTGGTAAGCAATTCATTGATCAGTCAGGTTAAAGAGGCAACGGTAAGCAATGAATTCATGGGTTCAGACCATTGCCCTATTGAGTTAAAGATCGAGATATAGTGTTTTCCTCATTTGTCTGTCAGGCGCGTTTTTGTAAAGCGTGCCTGCTGCACTGCACTCTATAACAACTCTCAATATTTCAAAACAAAAAACACCAGCTCAAAAATACTGACTGCTTCGATATCTTTTTCAAACTCTTGTATGAGAAATACGAATGCGCTTTATTCAATGCAGATCTTTTACATTCCAAAAAATCCCTCTACCACAAGTTTACACTTTACAAAAGCTCGCCAGCCTTCCGAGGATTTATGTGAGGTCTAGCTGGATTTCATTTCACATAAAATATTGGAAGTTAAAAACATATAATATGTCTATTATTGGGTTTCATTAAATATAGTTTTAACTTTCTCACCCATACATTTTAACCTATATCTTAATCTTAAAAAATTAATCAATATCAATCCTAGTAACAAAATTAAAAAAATCAACATCCCCACCTCCCTTTGAATAATACTAAATAAAATGATACCGATTATACCCGCAGTAAACATTATTATCGGATAAGAAAATTTTTCTACTAAAGGGGTAATTCTCACTTTTAATATTTTGTACTTTTTTAAAGTTCGTGCTCTCCCATATACTTCAATGTCTCCAGATTTTCCTCTTCTTCTAAAATAGAAATGTCTTTTATATTTTTCACCAACAAATTCTTTATTTGAAAAAAATTGAAACTTCTTTTCAAAATCAACTATTTGATCAAGCTGAATAAAGAACTCGTTAGTTGATTTATTCATTTTAATGTTAAATGAATAAATCAGTTTGAGCTTTATCATTAAGCGTATGTATTTCATCTGAATTAAAAATTAAATCCCCTCGAACAGATAGTTGATGCTTTTCTAAAATATTTCCAAAAGTATGATAAAGATATGGAAGATTTCAAAAGCATTAAATATTCAATTTCCTTAGTTTCAACCAATATCTTCGAAGTATTCTTCCTACCTCCGTGACAATAAATCTCCTTTATTCAATTTAGGATTATCAAAGAATAGCAATTGTCCTGCTTTTTAAAACCCGAAGGATATTCCCTCATCCAAAGCAAAATTCAATCTATTGAGTTATTGAATAATAAGTATCATTTTAGTTGATTTATCGTAGTAAAACCAAATTAATAACCTAACCCAAAACGATGAGGACTCTTTTATTCAAACATTTGCTTACAGCCCTATTTGCTGTTTCCCTTATTACTACTCTTCAGGCACAAAGGAAACCCAGTGATCCCAAGCATGAAAATCATTATAAGGTTGAACCTATAGATACAGACGTATTGCATATTGAATTTATTGATGCGCACTCACAGCAAGCCTTTACTCAGGTAAAGCTAAAGATCACCAATAAGACAGAAGACTTTATCTACTTCAAAGGCAATGAACCTACATTTAAATATGAATTCGGTGAAGAACATGCCAGTGGTGGTGGCATGTTTCAAGGTATGAATATGGTGATCGATCCAAAAGCTACTGAAACAAAAACCCTTAAAGTGAGTGGAGGCCAAAATTTTCATGTAGAAAAACTTACCTTAATCTTAGATGGTTTTTACAGAATTTCTTCTGAAGGGAAAAAGCTTAATGCCCCTGACTTCCAGTTACCGGCTTCCAAAAATGATTTCCAGGCAGGTGGTTTTACTTGTAACCTTGACAAAATAAAAAAAGAAACCAAAGAAACGTCTGTTCACTTCAAATGCAATTATACCGGCTCGGATGTTGGTAAAATTGAAGCTAACAAGTTGGTCTTAAAAACTGAGAGTGGCCAGGAGTTTGCCAACGAAAACAGAAAAAATGAAGTTGACCTTGTACTTCCGGGAGAACATGGTAAGATAGTTGGTGTATGGCATATCCCAGCTAAAACTGCAGATATGCAATTTGCAACTATGAACATTGTATGGAAAGATACTTTTACAGAATCCAAAATGAAACCATTAAAAGTCGGTGATGTAAAGTTTGTATTAGACCCTGGATTAACTGAGGCTAAGAATAAATAATATGAAATCAGAAAAGGGGATCTTATGGTTCCCTTTTTTATGATTTTTAATAGTTTTAGTTTTAAGTTTTATCTCCGTCTTTGAGTACTATCGTATGCTTCAATTTGTATAGTTAAACGCCATCAACAGGATGTCATATTGAATATTTCCCTGCAAGCCCCAGCACCATCGATCGATAAATCATCAGAGTAGTTTCCGGACGGTTTGATTCTATATGACCAATACAATCTAATATTATAGCATAGATGTCATTCATAATCGCATCTGCAGCCGGATCTGCATGAATTGCATCAACAATTTGGGGAGCAACACGGTAATACTCTTCAATCATTTCCGGTCCATCCTCCAGACTGCTCATATAGCCATCACGAAATGCTCTTAGTGTTGTTAATTCATAACAATCATCCGGCAAACCGCGAGCGGTCACACATGCAGTCGTCAGGAAACACTTTCTTTTTTCAGATGAGCCATTTTTTGAAGACTTTTTCTTAGCTGATACTTTAGTTAATTCTCCTATCATTGGGCCATCCATATTCTTTGTCAGAAAATCGTCCTGTATTTTTTCTGTCACTTGCACTTTTTCCCTGTTGGTTCTTGGCGGGAGCTTCCATTCTCCAGGCTCAGTCTTGATGATAACAGTTGGATCACCTTGAGAGCCTACAACCTGCATTGACAAGGGTCGCAATCCGCGTTCTTGGAGGATGCGCACAGTACTTCTTCCATTATCTGTGTCATTAATGAATATTTTTCCTTCGTCCGTATCTAACTCTACCAGCTGCTCACCATGCTTTTCCCGAGCCTCATTCGCTTCTTTTCTTGCTACTTCATTAACAATATTATGCCGTACAATGTATTCAGGCTTACCATCACAACCAGCCTTATCTGCTTGCCAGGCAACCACCTCATTGAGATTAACATCAGTTAATTTTAAGCTTTTAAAATTGCTTCCCATCACCCATACTTTCTCAGAAAAATAATTATCGAAAAGAAATTTATTATCAGTATTAGGATATCCTCTTAACTTGGTATAGACTCTGAAAGCCTTATCATTGTCATATACATTCAACTCATCACATGAGACATCACTAAGGACATCACCCAGTGTCGTCTCTGATATTTCAGTGTGGCTTTCAAAATCTGTTACTGTTAATTTGGCTCGTTTATTTTCCAAAATTTCAGTAACTACCTCTTGATCAAGAACCCGCTGTACTACAGAGGATTGTCCTGAAAAATTCTGGTTATCAGACTTATCTTGCAATTGCGGATTGCTGATGGCCTGTCTTTGCAATGGTTGCTTTGCAAGGCTTGGATCTTGCCTAGCATCAGGACCAGGCTCTAGATTAGCATTAGGTTTTACCCGACCTTGCATCTGTTGGACCACGTGCCAGGCTTCATGAGGCAAATGCTTTTCCTGTCCAGGAGCTACATGAATCTCACTTCCCTGCGCAAATGCATGGGCGTGAAGTTGTGCCGGCTGATTTGAATTGTAATTAACTTTGACATGATCCAAGGACAAGCCGGAAAGATTTTCTACTCCTGCTTTTAAATTATCAGGTAAGCCAGTGTGATTAGGCTGAGACGTGGCAGTTTCTTTTAGTTGTATCTTTTCATCTTCTTCCTTTTGTTGGGTAGGTTCAGTTGCCCATTCATCTCTCTTCAGTTGAAGCTCTTCTTCTTCATGTTCCTTCTTTTGTGTTATTGAAGCCTCATTAGCTGCTTTTAATGCATGAAATTTACTTATGGAATCTTCTTTCTGTTGAGTGCTATTGCCTTCCTTATTTTGAGAAAATTGTATAGAAGAATTTCTCTTCTTCTGAACAGGAGCTTTTTTGTTTACTGCTGCTTCAGACTTTACCGAAGAATTATATTCATATCGGTTATTTCCTCCCCGGGAAATAGAATCTTTCATAAATTGCGTAGCATAAAAGGGTAAGTATTAGATAAAGCACAGTCTTTCAATATAAAAATATAAAATCACATTTTTCCATTCAGATCAAAAATAGGTTCACATTAAGCAGAAGAAAAAGACGCAATTAAACTCATATTAAATTTCTTAACACTATACCGGATCCTCACAGCAAAAGAGCCATTACTAACATAGAAACGGAAAAGTAAAGTCTTGCCGGATTGTACTAAATGATCAATTTTATAAAATTGATACATCTGAGATAACCTTTTTAACGCAGATGCAAAAAAGAGAATTACTCAGCTATTGATAAAGAATAATAAGCCATATATCACTTTTACTTGCTGAAGACCAGTGTATCATACAATTGAACAAGCTGATTTCCGGATTCATCACTCAACTCCGGATCGGTATTCACATCTTCAATGAAACCGGAGTTTCATGTAATATCACAATCTCATTATTATTTTGGATTATTCCTTTCACCTTTTTGATTTATTGCTTTATTGATAAGCCCTTGCCTAAAAATCGGAAGATTTATTCCTTTCAGCGTAGGTAAAATTCTTTTTAGCGTACCTCGAAAATTCTCATCTAATATATATTTGCACTCAGTTTAATTAGACTAATTCTTAACAAGGACAGTCAAGTTTCACACTAAGAACAGAAACAACTGATTACCTTAAAGTTAAGACTACTATCACCCTCAACAGGGATTTTGAAGATGAGAATTTGGATATATTTATTGTTTTTACTGGTATTGCCTAAATGGGCTGCAGGTCAGCATGTCAATACGGGAGTTGTGTCAGGTGCTGTAATGGATGAAGAAGGTGCTCCGGCAAATTTTGCAATAGTTCGTATTGCTGAACTAAATCTGGTAACTCCATGCGATTCCCTCGGCAAATATAAATTTGAGAACATCCCATATAATACCTACACGCTTATCATTCAATTATTTGACGGACCTGAGAAAAAAGTGGTAGTAAAAGTTGATAGCCCTGATACAACTGTTGATGCCGTTTTGAATTCAGGAAGTGAAAAGAAAGCATTGGATGAAGTAGTGGTTGAAGGCAAATCACAAAAAAGAGTGTTGGAAGAACAAGGTTATGCCGTGAATGTCATCGAGACCAAAACAGTTGAAATGCAATCAATTCAGGCGAACGAACTGCTTGACAGAAGTGCAGGGGTGCGTATCAGACAACAAGGAGGACTTGGATCTAACATTCAGTACAATATCAATGGACTATCCGGCAATTCAGTTAAAATTTTTATAGATGGTATTCCCATCTCAAGTTATGGCCCCTCCTTCTCTTTAAATAGTATTCCTACTTCTATGATTGAACGCATAGAGGTATTTAAAGGAGTTGTCCCCTCTCAACTATCCGACGATGCTCTGGGCGGAGCTGTAAATGTCATTCTTAAAAGTTCTATCAAGAATATGCTGACAGCCTCTTATTCCTATGGATCTTTTAATACTCATCAGTTTAACCTGAATGGTGGATACAGAAACCCCCAAAATGGCTTTACAGCAAGGGCTTCAGGCTTTTACAACTACTCTGATAATAGTTACGATGTGTGGGGCGAAAAGGTGTACATAACAAACAGTACAACAGGTAAGATACAAAAAGTTACAGCAAAGCGCTTTCATGATGCTTATAAATCTTATGGAGGAAAATTTGATATCGGTTTTACAAATGTTAAATGGGCTGATCAGTTTTTGTTTGGAGTTGTGCTTTCAGATATGGCCAAAGAGGTTCAGCATGGAGCTACTATGGAGACTGTTTATGGCAACAGAAATACGAAACAAAACACACAACTCTATAGTCTGACCTATGCAAAACGGGACTTCTTAACAAAAGGACTTAAAGTCAATTTCTTCTCATCTTATAGCAAACTTAACAGAGCTGTGATAGATACTGTTCCATACATTTACAACTGGTTTGGACAGCTTATAGATGCCAATAATGATGGAAAATGGGATCGCTGGAGCAGTGGTGCAGAAGGAAGCAATCCCACTTTACAAAAAAGCCTGGAGCATAATATGACAGGGCGTTTAAATGTTTCATATGACTTGAGTAAACAACACCGGTTGAACTTCAACTATATGCTGTCTCATTTCTCCCGGGATATAGACGATCCAAGACTTACGCAGGTCGAAAGAGATCTTATGGATACCCGATACATGACCAAACATGTTATTAGTGGCGCCTATGAAACCAATCTTTTTAAAGAACGATTAAAAACATCCCTGTTCGCTAAACAATATTCTCAAAAGGTACGCTTGAAAGATGCTGTTCGTGAGTCCAGAACAGGTATTTATATCCCTTATGAACATTCAAAAACAACACCTGTATTAGGATATGGTTTAGCTGCTTCATTCACTGTCTTTCCAAAGATAATGCTTACCGGTTCTGTTGAACAGGCTGTACGCTTACCTGAAGGCACAGAAGTATTTGGTAACAGTGCTGAAAACATTGATGCTTCTTATGAACTGAAACCTGAAAGAAGTCAAAATGTAAACTTTGGAGTAAACCTCGGTCCTTTTAAATATAAAAATCATACCCTGGCATTTGTTTCCAATTTCTTTTACAGAAATACCACTGATATGATCAGACAGGCGGTACCAACACAGGTATCGGAAACCTACCGTTTTGAAAATCTCCTTAGTGTTAACAGTAAAGGAGCAGATATAGAACTGCTTTACAACTATAAACAACGATTATTTTTTGCAGGAAACGTTTCTATGTTTAATGCCAGGTTCAATACAGAATTTGATGCAAACGGTCAGAGGTATTACTACTATGGAAAGCGTTTGAGAAATGCGCCTTACTTTACTGCCAATAATAATGTACGCCTTAGTCTGCCAAATATTATTCAAAAAGAAGCGCTCGTTTCTTTGTATTATAATTTCGGATATGTGCATGAATTCTTAAGAGACTGGGAAGGTATAGGAGTCAACAACCGCCCGGTAATTCCTACTCAGCTCATCCATGATCTGGGGGTAGCTTACACACTTCCTAATAAAAAACTCACCTTTAGTTTAGATGCTAAAAATATTTTAAATCGACAGGTTTTTGACAACTGGGCTCTACAGAAACCAGGAAGGGCATTCTATGCAAAAGTGACCTATAAAATAATCTAATTATAAATTAATAAACGTTTAACAAATTCAATATATCTATGAATAAGAAAGTATTGCCAATACTAAAATCAGTAATCCTCTCCGGAGTTTTAGTAATCGCAGCATCTTGTAAAAAAAACAGTGACCCTTCACCAAGCTCACATGATGCCAATGCCCGCATTTACCATGTTGCACTGGCAGTAGATCCCGAAAATCAGTCCTCTACCTTTTTTCAGCAAGTTTCTGATTTCAGTAGTGCCGGACCAGACATAGACTTTTCAACTGCCGGATTTCAATTAGCTTCGACTCGTACAGCAAGACCTTATTCCTCGCCTAATGGACAATATGTATTTTCCTATGATTACAGCGGTGGACAAGTATATAGTTATAAAGCAAACTCTGGAGGAGCGAGTAATTATACCCTTGTAGATCAAGTAAATCCAACTCAAGCGATAGGTTCAACCGTTGCAAGATTTACAAAAGTATCCAATGATGCCTGCCTTCTTCACATAGTAAATACCAGTCCTGCTACTGCAGAAGGTGTTGTGAGAGATTCGAAAGGAACTTTTCTCAGAATTAAGAACAAAACAAGTTTCATAAAAATTTCAACCGATGCTTCCACAGGAGCAGTAAACATGGGATCTCCAGTTATACATGAGGACGTATTATTAGATGCTGCAGAGGCTCAGTCTGGAGTATTTATTTCCAGAATAGATGCTCCGGTAGTGGCAAACGGAAAAGTATATTATGGTTTTGCAAGAGCTAAAAAAGATACTGCAAATTTAGGGGGAGCCAATGTATCTAGCTACAAGCCTGCAACTGCAAGTGTTCTTGTAATGGACTATCCTTCTTTTTCAAATCCTGTTGTTATTTATTCCAACAAAGCTCAGGGAAATACAAATGGCTACAGAACTCCTACTGCTCATGTTAATGAAGAGGGTGATGCTTATCAGTTGGTTTCTGTAAATGGAAAAGATACTAAAATCTTAAAATTAAGAAACGGAAGCTTTGATGCTGGGTATGAGTTTAACCTGTCTTCATTAGTAGGAAAAAACACTTATGCTGATGGCTGGTTCTATGTAGGAAACGGTATTGGTTATATTCCATTCCTGGATACGGACCTTGGAACAACAGAGACTCCCAACTATTCTCTTGCTCGTATTGACTTAAAAAACAATACAGCTGTAGTTTTGAACCTGCCTGCTAATCTTTGGTTCAGACAATATCAGAACAGCCTTGTTGCAGACGGTAAGTTTGTAATGGCTGTCGTTCCTTCCGGAGCTGATGGGAACTTCTACCTCTTCGACCCATCTTCAACCTCTCCTAATGCGTTTGAAGTTGGTGCAAAAATTAAAAACCGTGGTGCAGGAACTGCTTATATTGGTGTATTCTAATCAATTTTAATTCCATACTGATAAGACCATATTTTACTCAAATATGGTCTTATTTTTTTGTGTCCCTCCCATCAATAAAACAAAATGCTCGGTATATAATAATTCCTCCTGATTCATTTATGGAATACATTTATCTCATAGTTATTATTGAATACTAGCATGATTTTAAATTTGTCAGCCGCTCACAAACCTTTGTTTGTAGTCAGATCATTGGGTCTTTCTTAATTTCCCTGGAATAAAAAAACTAATACCAGTCTGATATATATAGACTGGTAATAATTTATCAGGTTAATAAAAGTGATTACGCAGGACAATACTGAATATAATCCTAAAGTTGTAATTATAAAATAATCACAACACAATACATGAATAAACAAAAAAACTCTGCCAAAAACGGCAGAGTTTTTTTGTCTTAATTTTCAACAGCAAAATAGCTGACGACCTTTCAAAACGCATGCCTTTCCGCATCATACTCCACAACTACCTTTTATTTCTCCATTTCATCTATTGCGCAATAATCAAAAAGTCAGTCTACTTTTGGTAGACAGCTGGTAGACAGCCTTTTATTTGTTAGCTAATATCTGACCTTGGCATTCTAAAAATATTATTTATAAACCACTACTTTCTTTTTCACTTGAACATCAGAAATGTTAATAGTTAAATAATAAATTCCTGGCGAGAGGTCTCCAATTGGCATCTCGATTATTTCGGATGAAGAATTAACTTCTTTTATGCTTTTAAAAAGAACATCATATAAAATAATTGTTGAATTTTCATTTGTAGAATTTTTAATATAAAATTTATCATTGCTAGGATTAGGATAAATTTCTACGAAAAATTGATCTATTTTCTGGTCATTAGATAATGAAAGAGGGTCACATTGGATGGTATCTTTTAAAACAATATAATCCTTTATCATGGTATTTGAAACCACAGATTGGGAGGACATTTCATATTTCAATAATTTTGCATCATATTTCAGCCACGCACTTTCATCTCCAATTAAAAACAAAGTTTGATCTATCCCAAATATTCCCGTGCCAATGCCATTTGCTATTTTTTGAGCATAAATCTGATTACCAGAAGCCGTATCTATGCAATAAAGACCCCAATAATGCCCCATACCATCCCTTCCTAAGCCAACAGTAAATAATTTTCCATTAATATAAGTCATTCCATTAATATACTCTTCATTATAAATATAGGTATATAGATTAGTCGTCCATTCCAGATTTGCAGTAAATTTATTCAATTTAACTACTTTTACTCCTCGTTGATAAGTAGTTCGATTATCCCAACTCACATAAAAACTATTGTTATCTTCTACTAATGTTCCAAAATCAACATTTGAAAAATAATCAGAATTACTCCCCCGAATAGTATATGCTTTAAGTTTATTACCCAGACTATCAATCTGTACAATCAACGCTCTTTCCGATTCATCAGCACGACCAAAGAGAATTAAATTATTATTTGACACAAACTGAATTTTTTGATAGTCCTTTACATATCTTACATTGTTTCCGCCATAATAATATGGAGCATCATAATATGGTACACTCTTCCATTTAATACTATCACAATTTCTCGAAAACTTAATTATTGTATCTTCCTTTGAAACATATACATTCAACATGTTATCTATGGCTATCCCATATAGAGAAGAATATCCATGAGTTTCACCCAAAGACCTATCTACAACAACCACCCCTGTTTTTTTTGATAAAAATATTAATTTATTGGGGAAACCTGATTCAACAGGAGAAAGTGTATAACTTAAAATGATATTAGATGAGTCATAATCAAGAATGTAATGAGCAGGTCTATATCCGCTAAACTTTTTATTCCAAATTATTTTTCCATTTTCATAATCAATTTTTAATACCTGAATAGTATCATTCCCATAACAAGTAGCATAGATAAAACCATCTGAGCCAAGAATCATCTTGTCTATGTAAGAATCACGAGGATAAGCAGAAGTATCATATTTTAAGGTTGTCCAATACAAATTTCCTGATAAATCAATCTTTTTAACAGAAGGTTTTCTTTCAATAACTGAATCAATTAAAAAATTAGAATAGCCACCAATAATTAAATAATGGTCTTTCTTTAGAAATTCATCTCCATCCGAAAAATATCCGCTCAGCTTTGCCCTGGATTGATTTGCCCATATAGAAGTATTTTGGGCAAAAATTGTTGAATCGTTAGTGCAAATCTGAGAGAAACTATAAGTTGATATGATAAAAAATAACTGAAATAAAAATAATCTCCGCATAATATTAGTTTATAACCTCAAAATTTAATTTTAAATAAATTACCGATTATTTGGATAACATCCACCAACTAAATATACGCTAAAAAGTGCAAATTTATTTTTACTTCATCAATAAATTCAGATTTTATTAAAAGTATCAATGACACAAACAGTTAATTATTTATTCTGATTGCTATGATATCTGCACTGGACACACTTTCTTCAACCATGCCTTAACGAAAAGTGAAGTACAATAGACTTTTCAAAAGCCATAAGGTGAAAACAAAATACAAAGGCGCTTGATTATGCTTCAAGTGCCTTTGTTAGTATCCTTAATTCTTCACAAATCTTGTCGCATACATTGTATCTCCTTCTTTCGAGATCATTACTAAATAAATTCCGGATTTAAGATTATTTATATTGATTGTTTCTTCAGTACTTGACAAAGAACCATACAAAACTTCTCTCCCTTCATTATTATAGACATTATAAAACGTATTTTGAACTCCTTCACTTGAAATTTTGATATGGTCAGTAGCAGGATTCGGAGATATGCTTACAGATAAATTAAACTTATTTGAAGGTAGACCTAACACCAAATTTATTGGAGTCCCCCATTCTTTAGATTGTTTTTTGAAATATATCAAATCTCTTCTTATTGTACTACCACCATAGAAATACTGTAGATAAAATGGTCCGCCAACACCTTCATAATACCTCATCACGTAATTCTTTTCAATATCAGTAACAAACGTAAAACATGAATCTTCTATACCAGTTGGCATGTGAGATGATCTCATTAACCATTTAACCATTATAGAGCTCTTTTCATCTACAAATTGCCTGTTATGTAAAGATGTATCTTCAGTGGATTTTAAGGGTAGTTTATTGATCCACTCTGAACCAGCTGGCATAGGAACTCTGAGTGATATAATATCATTATTTACCAAAAATGATTCTTTACCGGAATCTTTAATTAAAATATTTTCCGTAACAGCAATTTGGTAAACTACAGTATCACTATCCTTGATATTTTGTTTGCTTAGTACCTTTTGTATGGTATTTATTTCTTTTACATTATGAAATCCCCACTCCTTTGCTTCCCTGATATGAAATTCATCTCCTGGTTCATAATTATATATTTCCTTTTCCGTAAGATTTTTAACTCCCAGATTAAACACATCGATACCTGCTAATAGCATTGTACTGGTATCTGCCGGAAACCTCAATATGTCAAATGTTTTAACAAAACCATATTTTTTGCTGATCTTCCATTCGACTCCGTTAAAATGACTATACAAAGCAGTATGATCAGATTTATTTTTAAAATCAATAGAAATAGTCAGGACTGAATCTATCAACTCTTTACCCAACAGACTGATAGTTTCCAGATCTTTTTTGACAATAGTCCCTTTATAATAACCGTCTTCCAAAACCGTAAATACCCAGGAATCATTTACTTCTCCAAATGTCGGGAAGTACAAAGAATCATTTGAATTATTAATAAAAACCTGCATACTATCCTTGGTTAATATGATTTTTTTACCCGTCCATGCGTATGCTTTATTTGAGGCTTTACACAAATCTTTGTTATCTAAAAACGTATCCTCAATGAATACTCTATAGTTATGATAAATTGTATCTTCATTTTCCAATGTTTGCTTTTCTATTTTTACAGGTATATAAATACCCTTAGGAAAATTTTGCCAGGAGCCATAAGATGTACCAATAAAAGTCTTCCTTTCATAAAAGGTGGTCCTTTCCGGATAAATAGTTTTATACTGTGCAAATGAATAAAATGAAAAGAACAAAAATGGAATAAAAAGGAAAAATCTGGAAGCTATTTTTTTCATGCAAACTTTTATTTAAAATTTAATAATGCAATAGAACTATAAATTTTAAAAGGAATCCTTTTTATTGCAATGCTATTCTCCGGCCAGTGTGTCTGCACCGGACTGAATCTGCAAAATAAATCAATCTCAATTTCAACCTCTTACACCCCTCCCTAAAAAACAAAAAAATAAAAAACTTCCAAGACACAAACTGGCAATTTTTAACCCTTTTCAACTCGTCTATTTGAACTTTTATCCACAATGAAAGGTCAATTTCCTGTTTAAGTTTATTTTCCTCTTTATAAACGTCCCCCGCTGGCTCAATCCCTCATCAGCTCATATTTCCCCTTCAATTTTCACAAAGGAAATTTGGTAGATTCACAAAAAGACTTAAACTTGACCATTAAACCTTAAATACAATAATTGTACATGATAAACGAAGCCGAAATATTCAGACTTAAATTCCCCATAGGTCCTTTTGTAGCGCCAGAGAGTTTGAGCAAAGCAGAATTTGAAGCATTAGTAAAAACTATTGAAGAAGCTCCTGCTGATTATCGTGAATTGGCCAAACGCCTTTCTCCTTCGGACCTGACCAAAACTTATCGTGAGGGATCCTGGAATGTACAACAACTTTACAATCACGTTGCTGATATGCAACTACTTCATTTTTTCAGAATGAAAAAAGCACTCACAGAAAATGATTACAAGGAAATCACATTGGTTAATATTGATGCCTGGGCTAATACATATGATGGACTTCAATCATCTATTGAAGACTCACTGTTAATGTTCGAAGGAATAGCTAAACGATTTACTTGCTTAATAAGATCTTTAACTCCTGAACAACTTGAATTATCATATTATCATCCGATCCGAAAGATCACGCTTAATCAGAAACAGGCCATTGCAATGTCTGCATGGCATGTTAAACATCACTATGCGCATCTTTTGATAGCAACTGGGTTGGGAGAATAAAAAAGCCCCTTTTTCTTATTGAAATCATATAGATTCAACAAGAAAAGGGGTAAATACTTTATACTTTTAGATTTCACCTTCTACTTTTAGCTTTCAGCCTTAATATCCTTTCTGAATGCTGATGCAATCATGTTAGCCATTATCTCCGGATTATCAGAAGAGAATATTACCTGTCTGGGCTTCATCAAATGAGCTGAATATTCTATAGAATGATCTTCTATTTTATCAGCCATCCCCACACTCATATTCCTGATCAGATGATAATGCTGATCACGGAAATCATAAACGATAACAGGATTGATTATTTCAGGAACAAACTCAAGACAATAAATAAACATAGGATAATCAAACAAATTGTATCCGTTAAAGTCTGCCACAAGGTTTGCATCAAAATATCTATATGTTAGCACTCTTGCTTCTATATCTACAGCATTAAGATGTTCTGCCAGATTGGTTAGTTTTTCTCTCATCTCACTTACAGATCCTGCAACAGAATCATATGTGTTGATATGAAGCCATTGTTCACTGGCAGTATCAAGATATTCCAATGCAGGTCTTCCGATATCCAATTTGTAGTTAAATGCCGGATATCCAGGAGCAAAATAACCAGGATAAAAGTATTGCAATCCAAGATTTTTACAATACATCATTTTACTGTAAATGATATATCTTCCCAAACTATACTTCTTGTATTCATGATTATAAAAGCTATTGATACCTGCAGCGCTATCTTTTCCCAAATCAAAAAATCCGCAGGCTATGAGTTTATCATTATCATATATACATACTTCACGAGTATCGTAAATTCTTTTTTTGTCTGTTCCAAAAAGAAGGGACTCAAGAGACTCTGAAACTTTAAACGTAATTCCCTTTTTATATAATTGAAAAAGCGCTTCTTTCTCTGGTGTTATTGATGCTTGCTGTATTTCCACCCTAAAAGGAGCATTTAACTTGGAAAGCTTTTTAAAAGTCTTATCATCATTAAAATCTGATAGAACAACTCTAAGCCATATCGCCCTGTAAAATTGACTATTAAAATTCAGAAAACTTGTGGTAAATATGGATTGTCCCCAACGAAACCAACCATCTGCCAGATACAGATCCAGATCTTCCGGCATTAAAATATCAGGATAATGAGCTTTAGAAAACATTGAATATTAAGCTGTCGAAGCCTACTAATATACTATATTTTCAATTAAGTTTTTTATAAAACAAACTAGAACTCGAATCAGCCGAGGTCCGGAGGGGAAACAAACTTCTGATTTCCAAAAGATTTATCTGTAAAAAATAGATTTATTAAAGAATGGCTTACCAAAGGCTTCCCTAATAAAACTCATGTAAAAATCTTTTTTCAGGCTAAATGTACTACCTACCCGGATACTTATCCTTTAAAAGTCGGACAAGGAAGCTTTCTGTAAGGTTTTCGTTTTTTGGGAGGCCAATGGTATACATAGGTAATATTAAGCTCATGAGCGCCCCTTGTTCCTGCTCTGGTGAGTTCTGACACCGTACAGTCAAAGCTGTAGGAAATACTTATCGGATATACTTTGTAACCTACCATAAGTATAACAGATTCATTATTCTGAATACCTGCTCTGTAATGTTTCAATAAAGGAATCCCTCTATACCAACCTCCGAGAAGTAGTCTATGATATAAACCATAAACACCAAGATCCAACTGATCGGACTTTCCCTGAGACTTATAATGTAAAGTCGGAGTAATATAGACATCTTCATCAGAAGGTATATCTCCCTTGGTTTTTCCTTTCTCAAGCATAAACTTATACCCACCGATCAGGGAAAATTTAGCAGGCAGATCAGAACCATTTCCATAAAAAGACTGATCCGGAGTATTTACATGATGGGCAGCAAACCCCACCCAAAAATATTCTGAATACAACATCCCCCCGACTCCAATATCAAAAAATCCTTTTTGAGTGGCCCCAAAAGGTTCTTTCGTTTGAGTATTGGTAAATCCATCATCATTGAACTGATCGGGAAATGTGAGATAGGAATAATTAAGATACCTGTTGATATAGTTTATTTCCGCGCCTGCCCTGGCAGAAAGCTTTGGGGAAAGATTGATTTCCTGAGCATACTGCATGCGAATCTCCGTTGAGCTGATTCGTTTCGTTCCCTGCCAGTCTTTCAAAAACATAAGCCCAACACCTCCGCCTGTTTTGTTAAAAAAGTTATCAATAGAAACACAGGAAGTAGTATATCTGGCTTCCAGGCCTGGCCACTGCAATCTTTGATGTGCTATAGCTCTTGCACTGTGAGCACTTCCGGCAAAGGCAGGGTTAAGATATAAGACGTTTGCATAAAACTGAGAAAACTGAATGTCCTGAGCATAAGAAAACCCTATACTCAAAGACAGTATAACTATCCATATTACCTTATTAAAACACCTTCTGTACTTCATATTTTAATACAGATTAAATCTACCTGTATGTTTTCTGGTCGTTTTTGCAACCTTCTTAGGAGCATTCAGTTCATTAAGCTGATCCTGAATCTTTTCCTTTCTCTTATTGGTTTTTTTCTCTGTTTTATCCTTACGGTCAATATTTCTCTGAGTAAAATTTACAGCCTGCTTGGCGTGAAAATCACTTGCCAGATCTGCTTTATCAGATAAGCGATTGGCCTTATCTTTTCTGTACCTTTCCGGAGCACAAGAAAGCAATAGCATTCCTGACAATATGATTAAAATAAATTTACTCATAAATTTCTTACCTGACAACTGTAACGCTACCAGTCATTGTATAAGGACCTTTATACTCCTCTGAATCTCCTTCATAAATGATGGTCCATGGATATACACCCTCTACCATTGGCTCCCCTTTATATATTCCATCCCAGAATACATATCTGTCATTGCTTTCAAATATAACCTCTCCCCATCTGTTGAATATCAACATTCGGAACTTTCCGATATGGGCACCGAAAACATCGTATAAATCATTGACAGAATCATCATTGGGACTGAAGGAATTCGATATAAAAAGCCTTGGAGGGCATACTGGATATACATCGACTTTATCAACGCCAGTGCAATTGAATTCATTGACAATTTCTACATTATAAGTTCCAGGCATGGTCACTAATATCTTCTGAGTTGTTTCTCCGGAAGGATTCCAGAAATAAGATTTTCCTGCACCTGCATTCAGCTCTAGCTCTTTACCGGTTTCAAAACAATGTTTGATTTTATCCGGCAAAGCACCATCAGGAAGAGGATGCATATTAACTCTGGCATGAGCAGTACCGGAGCAACTTCCAAGACTTACACTCACTGAATATAAACCAGACTCAGACACTGACAACTGAGAACTATTGTTAGCATTTATAATAATACCATCTTTGGACCATGTAAATATAGGATTATGAGAAACACTATTAACAATATTCAAAGGTTTTGAATCAAGTACTACCAAATTACCCAGGCACACTGCAGTATCAGAAAGACTTACTTTAGGTTCAGGAATACCTATAACATCAATGCTATCTGTTGCATCACAACCAAGTCTGTCTTTCCCTTTGACCACATAAATTGTTTTCCCATATTTAACAGGAATAGAAATTGTACCTAATGTATCCGAAAGGAATACACCACCTGACTCTTCCCAGGTATATTTAAGCTCCATGGTACTAACAGCAGTGATAGACATAACACTTCCATCACAGCCAACTAAATCCTCTCCAAGATCCACTGAGGGTAGTGGTTCAATCTTAACCTCCATTGTATCCGACACCGGAAGGCAATTACCATTTTGATCGGAAGTTAATATCAGAAAAGCTTTTCCCGATGTCAGTTCATTATCTGAAGGAGTATAGATAAGCGAAGATGCCCCTGCTCCAAATGAACCATCCCCTGTCCATATACCACTGCCAGTAGAGGAAACACCACTTAACTGTACCTGTGGCAAACCTATACAGACAGTATCATCCGGACCAGCATTCACAATAGGTGCAGGAGTAATTAAAATTTGAACCGTATCTGTCACAGGTGGACAAACCTTAGAACCTTCAGATGAAATAGCAAGATTAACTTTTCCGAATTCAATTTCTTCTTTTGCAGGAAGGTAATTTATTTCAAGATTGTTTACAGAAGGATCATAAGTACCTTTCCCTCCTTTCCAGATTCCACCTGTTGCATTTTTTATACTTGCCTTAAGAGGAATATTTATATTATTGGCACATACACTGATATCTGGGCCGGCATTTATTTCCGGCACTCTCTCAAAATTAAAGACCACAATACTTTGTGCCTGAGGACAAACTTTAGTTCCTGTACTACTTAGAATAAAAGCGATGGCCCCGTTACTTATTTCTGCTACTATTGGTATATAATCAGTGCTAAGGCTCAATGGCGAAACGAATCCACTTGCCGTTCCCCCTTCCCAGATAGTGCCTGGGCTATTAGCAGATGTCCCTGAAAGTTTGATAACAGGATTGCTTTCACATAATGTACTTCCTGTACCCGCATTTACTTCAGGCAACCTTTCAAAAGGATAAATCACCGTATCAATTGCGGGAGGACATAATGTATTCCCAGTGGTGGTTATATAAATAGGAAGGCTGTCAAATGTTTTGTCTTTGTCAGATATTTTATAAACCGCATTTGTTTTTGTACGATCATCAAATGATTGGCTACCACCTGTCCATATTATTCCGCTTGCATTGGTAAAGGACCCACTTAAATTAATATCTGTAGCATTTTCACATAACAGACTTCCTGTTCCTGCATTTACAGTAGGAAGCTTTTCATAGGTAAACGTTACATCCGACTGGTCTAATGGGCACTTATTCTGCCCAACAGATTTAAGTGTGAGGGTTACAGTGCCGGCAGTTACTTCTGATGCGTGAGGAATATAAGTTGCGTTCAGAGCGTTTCTGTTCGGTTGAAAAGTTCCGGCTCCACCTTCCCATATTCCGGAAAGTACGTTGGTAACTTTTCCATTGAGGGTTATAGAAGGTGTATTTTCACAAAAGCTTTGAGGGCTTCCTGCATCAGCGACAGGCATTTTTTCAAGAGTAACAAGTACCTGATCAGTAGCCGGAGGACAAACACCACTTGAACTTGACAAGGTAAACAGAACAGAACCTGCATTCCTGTCAGCAGTGGTTATTGAATAGGAAGTAACCAACCCAACAGCACTAAAGCCTCCACCTGCTCCACCTTGCCATGAACCATCCGTGGCATTGGTAACAGAGCCGTTTAGATTAATGGTTGATTCATTATCGCACAGAACCTGGGGAGGACCGGCTTCAGCAGTAGGCTTAGGCTCTACAACTACTGGCATAGTATCGGAAAATATACAGGAGTTATTATCTGTATATTTGTATACAATATTGAAACTACCAACAGTGCCAGGTGTAAAAGTACCTGCTGTATTTACACCGGTACCCGAAAATACTCCACCTGCAGGTAGTACTCCTGGAATTTTAAATGCAGAACTACCCACACAAACAGGAGCAATTGCAGGAAAAATAATATCAGGTAAATTATTAATCGTAAACTTAATTAAAACTGTATCTGTCCTTGTAGGCAAAGAAGTTATAGCATAAAATACATCTCCGTCTGAAATTGAAATATTGGTCACTGCAGGCATCAGATAACTATTGGCAGGCGTAGGTTTTAGCGAATGCCATGACTGGACTGTTCCCCATGCCCCATTCTCAGTAACAAGGTCATTATAAAAACCCAGATCAACTCCATCTGCCTTACCAGAACCTTTCACCGTCTCACAAAGCTGAGCAGTATATTCTCTGGGAACACAATTATCCGTTACTGTATAAGTTAAATTAACAACACAAGGATTATCAGATACAGTAGTTAGTTTTAAAGTATAAACTCCTGCTTTGTCAATGGTAATAGACTGATTTGTTCCAGGCCCCTGGAAACTTCCGGCTGGCCCCCAATCGTATGATTTAAAACCGGAAGGGCCTGTCAGTACTTTTGTCTCTTTAAAAGAACAGATAGTTGTACTCTTAGGATCAGTCAAAGAATTGCATTCGGTATCTATGTAGGCATAACCCATATGGCCTCCCGGTTCGCAATCTGAAGCTAAGAATTCAACAGTAACTGTTTGCCCGATATAATCTTTTAAAGCAATCGCAACAGTAGTCCAGTTTCTATAGTACAAATCCATTCTGTTGGCAGGACACTGATTATTTGCATTAGGATTTGTAACTGAGGTAGCTGGAAGTGTATTAGTATTTCCGCATCCGGAGTTTGCAGTAATCTGTACTACTTCAGAATTCTCATTGACACAAATATGCGTGTATGAAGAAAGGTTTGAACCCAATACGGACACGGTATATTCACCACAGGTAATTTCATTTCCATCTTTATCATATAGTCTGGCAAGAAAATGAGGGCTGTCCATCCCCTGGTGATTCGGATCATTATCCGGAGATTCAAGAACCACAGCATAGCGGTAAGTAAGAATGGCATTATTGGAATCAACGACAAAGGACTGGGACATTTTAGCCATATGACCACCAGCTTCTGTATTACCTAGTCTTACTGAATAATTTCCCCCAGGTGCCACAACAGAAAGATTAGGTATATAAGGGTCTCTTTGTGTTTTGGTCATAATACAATGCTGGCCAAATCCAGTACGAGTCACAATCTGTCCGTTTCCGCCTAGTCCACCTCTGCTCTGGACCTGACCTTGCCATCCATTAAAATTTCCATCTTCAAAATCCATATTAACGCACTTACCTGTAGCGTCCATAACATGATTCTCAATAGCTGCTATTTCTTTAGCAAATTCAGATTTAACTAAAGCGAACGAAGCATACAAAGAAACATAGTGGGATTTTAAGCCTGAGAGATGCTGATTAAAATTAGAGCTATTGATTTCACCTGTCAATACTTTTCTGAAAAATATAACTTTATCTTTACCCCACTGAGGTTCGAGGTATCGAAAGAAAAGATTAACATCGGACTTGCTTACTTTAGTCTCCGCAGCTATCTCATCCTTTAACTGCCCTATATTTATAGAAGACCAGAGCCTCTCAGCTTCTAACTTTAGCTCGTTGTTAGCTTCTATGTGGTGCTGGCTGAAAGCAGGGTTGAAAGATAGAATAGAGAATATCGAAATAAAAAACAAACCACCTGCTGAAGCTTTTATTGTTCTGAGTGTAATTGTAATCAATTTCATAATAACAAATTTACAACTTTACCTCACTTTACAAAATTATATTTTTTCCAACATAAATACCATTACTACTTCAAAGTAAGATTTCTGTTTACCCAGAGACTTAAAAAAGTTAAAATATGAAGCTTTCTGAGATGAATATTTTTAAAGATGTGGATAACTTTTCCAAGTTACCTGTTCGACTTATTAATAACAGAAATTTGAATTTTACTCATAAAAAAAGCTGCTATTTCCATAGCAGCTTTCTAAAAATTGCATTATGAATATAATTTTAAATCTATCTCAGAACTTATCTTTTTATAAATTTCCTTGTCTCGACAGAACCATCAGGCAATGTCAACATTAATAAATAATTTCCAGCTCCAAAATCAGCCAGATCTAAAATTGATTCATTAAAAAATGACTTCATCAATTTTCCGTCATTAGAATAAACCTTTCCTGTAAACTGATTTACGCTTTGTGGCATATTTATCTGCAGGAAAGAACTTGTAGGATTAGGACCTATTGTAATCTTCTCTGTATATCTATTTCTTGTTGATGCTACTGCAGGGCAAGAAATCTCAGCTTCAAAACCGTTATTCATAAACGCAAATGAGTTAGAAGAATTCAACTGTATAGTCAATGGTTTACCTGGCCCTGAAGCTGTAAACGTCTTTTTATTTTCTTCAGTAAAATCTTCCGATATCTCTTCCATAAGTTCAGAAGAAGAGCCTCCATCTCCATCATAAATCTTTAAATCATCAAAGATCCCAAGGCTCACATTGTTTAAAATAACCACAACAAGCTTATCAGGACTTTCAGGATAAATAGTCATACTTCCATCTGTAGGAACTTCATAAATATCATCAGGCCCCCCATTATCATAAACCAGCCCATTGCATGTATGAACAACTGTATTACCCGTTACCGGTAGTAATAATGCTTTGGCTATACTATTATCGACTTTAAAAGAATCTACCAAAATACTTTCTCCTTTCAGAGATAACTTCCCTTCCGGATCTAATTGAAGAAAAGTATAGTACGTTCCGTTTTGAATAAAGCCATGTTCAGAAGGAATAAAAGAACCCTCATTCAAGTCATTAAAATATTTGTCAACATCAGCCACTACCCCTGCGGCCAGCTGTACTGAGGCATTTTGTACATCTTTCGTATTGCCTGCTTTCAGCACCCAGTCAAGGCTCGGAATAGTACGTAACTCTCCGACAGATTCAGCTTTAAATTCAAAACTAAATTTATTAGATGCATTGTTGGATTCCGGAGACAGCTCCCAGTTTTTTATAGAGGCAGAGACGGTAGGCTCAACAACATAAATACTATCTATTGAAAAGTTATTGGTTTCATCTGACTCAGGAAATAGATTATCATAATCCATTACTGTGAAAAAATAATATTTCCCAACAGGAACTTCCAATGGAATTTGCAATACACCTTCATTGATATATGTAAATGTTCCTTTGTAGATAGAAGTATAAACATCCTCATAAACCTTTAGATCATTTGCATCAAGGACTTTATCCGTTGAAATAAAATAACTCATCGTATAAGGACCGGTAGGAGTTTCTGAAGCATTTTGAGGAGATGATTCTGTTCCTTGGTTTACCCCCTTTGACACCGTATCTAAAATGATTCCGGACCCCTCACTTAAGTAGAAGTCATAGGAAGGATATTCATCAATACACTCAATTGTAAAATCAAGGCCAGATGCTTCATACCCTGTTTTAAACCTTAAAGTAATGGCTCCATTTACAGGTGAACCATAGAACACATCATACGGTCCGGAACTTGATACCAGAAAACTTTCAAAAATCATTGACTTTGCACTGGTATTATCCCCGAAATATATTTCAAGCTCAGAAAAATAAGCAGTGTAAGCATTTAGTGTAAGTTTAACAAACTTACCATCTTCAGGAAGTATTGTCACTATACCTTCTGACTCGGGAGTATAATTTCCATCAGCCCCGCCATCGTCATATAAATGACCAGAACATGTGGTAATAGTAGTGCTTCCGGAAGTCGGGAATTTAAATGTTTGAGCGGCCACATCAAGATGTAAAAAAAAGAAGCCGACAAGCATTAAGGATGCTAACTGTTTAGATAAAAGTTTTTTCATAGAAAATAAATTGACAAAAATTAAAATTTCAATAAAGATAATGGATTATTGCATAATTCAGACAATGAGCAGACTATAATAAAATGACAATTTATTCTCTGATAAAAACGTAAATTCTTCAGGCTTTCAGGCATATCATTTTAACATTTCCCTTAACCCCTTGTTTAAACATAACAATCTTCTCTTCGACAACGTGAAATTGATATATAAACATTTTTATTATATAATTTTATTGCTATGGTTTTGTGTGATACATCAAAGCATTGCACAAGAGCACCAACAGCCCAAAGGAATCCTTATTACAACTATTCCTAACAAGAATTATAAAGCAGGATTTGCCAAAAGGGTACTTCTCGGAACTCATTACAGAAAAGAGTGGACTACACCTATTCAGGTAAAAGTATTCAAAGCCGATACTGCCTATGGCGGCCTTACACCAATAAAACAAGGGGGGAGCAGACAGACAACCAACCTCCACCTTAAAGATTCCATTGGGCGCCAATATGTAATCAGGTCAATCAATAAAACCCCTACACGCGTTCTTGAAGATGAGTTTCAGAAAACAGTAATTGCAAAAATTTTGCAAGATCAAGCTTCATCAGAAAACCCTTACGGGCAACTCGTAATTCCGCCCCTTGCAAGGGCTGCAAAGGTTTTTCACACAAACCCTAAGCTGATCTATGTCCCTTATGATTCCTCATTAGGCAAATATGCACCCACATTCGCAAATATGCTTGCTTTTATAGAAGAACGTCCTGATGAAGACATGTCTCACCTTGCCAGTTCTGGAAATTCTAAGAACGTTGTAAGCACCAGAAAAATGTTTGAGAAAAAATTCAAAGACAATGACAACATAGTTGACTATAGATTATTTGCCAGAACCAGACTATTTGATATGCTTATCGGTGACTGGGGAAGACATGATGACCAGTGGAGATGGGCAACTTATGACCATGGCAATGGAACATTATTCAAACCTATACCACGGGACAGGGACCATGTATTTTATAAAGCAGATGGAATCATCCCCTATATAGGCAGCCGAAAATGGGCAATTCGTAACAATGAAAATTTTACTTATAAATACAACGACATTGTAGGTCTTAACATGAGTGCAAAATCGTTGGACAGGCCATTGCTTGCACCATTAACCCAACAAGACTGGCTGGAAATAGCTGATAGTCTTAAAGCCGAATTAACAGATCAGGTAATAGAAGATGCGGTTAAACATATGCCTGAAAATATTTATCCTCTTCATGGAAGTGAAATTATCTCAAAGTTAAAATCACGTAGAGACAAGCTGGGAAAGGCTGCTTCAAAATATTACAAACTACTCGCAAAAGATATTGATGTAACAGGTTCATCAAAAAAGGAAACCTTCATAGTCAATAGGCTCGATGGCCATAACACAGAGGTAACAGTATTGAACAGCGACTCAGACACCATATTTCACAGACTGGTATTAGGAAAAGAAACGAGAGAAATCAGGCTATATGGACTAGGAGGAAATGATATATTTAACATCTCAGGAAAAAGCAGAAGACATTCTCAAGTGAGGGTAATAAAAGACGAACAAGCGAAAGAACTTAATGACACCACCAATTATGCAAGTTTCTTTAATCAATATGCATATGTTTCCGGAAACCTGGGAAACCAGTTAATGAATAATACTAAGATCATTTTTATGAGATCGGATGCACGCAACTCGGATTCAACTTCATACGACCGATCAGACTATGACTACAATCTAACCACCATCAGACCATCATTTCAATACAATGTGGATGACGGAATATTTCTGGGAATAGGTGTATTGAGGAAGTCTTTTGGATTCAGAAAATATCCTTATGCTGCATATCACTCAGGAACCATCAACTATTCAACCCAAACCCAGGCTTTTTCGATCAACTATTTCGGTGATTTCAAGAAAATAGCAGGAAAGTGGAACCTCATGCTGGATGCACTGATTTTCGGTCCCAAGTACGCACTCAACTATTTTGGAATGGGTAACGATACAGAGATTCCTGCAGACACCTCTATTGATTACTTCAGGGTAAAAGCCCATAATTTCAGGTTTTCACCTCTATTCTATAAAAATTTAAATACCAAAATGATTTTTGGAATAGGCCCACAATTTCAATATGTAGAAATTGAGGATACACCAGATCGCTTTATATCAACACCAGAAGCTGAAACAACACCTAGTGACTTCGACAGGAACAATTATCTGGGAGTAAAATTATTCTATCAATTTAATACCCTTGATAATAATATCTTTCCAAAAAAAGGAATAAGGTTCAATACTCAAATTACCTATTATAAAGAAATAAGCAGGACTCAGCAATTTGTAAACATAGCTCCGGACATATCATTTTTCTATACACCTAAATTCATGAGATTTACCACTTTCGCCACAAGAATCGGAGGAGGCACTAATATTGGATCATTTAAATTTTTCCAGTCCAATACTTTAGGTGGTACCACAAATCTGAGAGGTTATAGAAGAACCCGTTTTTACGGACGATCAAGTTTCTATCAAAATATTGAAGCCAGAATAAAATTAGCTGATGTCAACTTTTACCTTTTTCCAGGTAAAGTTGGGTTGATCGTATTTTTCGATTATGGCCGTGTATGGGCTGATAACGAAAAGTCCCGCGAACTGCATTATGGATATGGACCAGGACTTTATCTTCAGATACATAACAGATTAGCTTTTACTGGAACTTATGGTTTAGGTGCAGACAAGAGCTATTTCAACCTTCAATTAGGATTTTTATTCTAATAAATTGTACTATTCATAAAAATACCTCTTTACGGTATTGAAAAATACTATAATAAATTAGAATATTGCAACGTTATAAGTTAAAATCAAGTAAAAGAGGCAATTAACCTTCTAAAATTTTCAATTATGGCTAAAATGTTAATGGAGCTCAAAAGTCACAAAGAAAATTATCTCACGATTAATAATGATGCTTCAGACCTCGGAATTTTGGAATTCTATGGTAATCATAATGATTTAACAAAGCCTTACTATATTCAGATTAGATCAGTTAAAAATCCTGTTATAAAAGGGGAGTTTATTAAAAATGATAGTCAGGCAGAGACAGAAGCAAAGGTTTACCTCTATTTTGACGAATTTACTTTTGGCAAAATATGGACCATCGTAAGCAGTAACTCCTCTATTTTTTTAGATCTTTATGTAAGTGAAAGTGAGCATTTCAGATTTGACAGACATGGAGAACTTATATATACCAAAAAATATACTTTCAAAGAAGCCTTAATAAAACTGAATTCATTTCATCAAAAAGAGTGGGTATATTAAAAGATCATTTCATTGATAGCAATAATAGATTAAAGAGATTACGACTAATTGCTTATTTTTTAAAAACATTTTTCCAGTCTCTTTAATACTTATAACATTCCATCCATTAGCGGCTGCGGCTTGTAGATAAGCGTTATCCTTTTCCTGATAGCTGAATTCTCTCAGCTATGCGCTCTTCAGGTTCACCATAATCATTACTCCTTCCCTGGTCACCTTTTCCACAAACAAAAGGATATCTTTCTTATTCACCTTCTCTTTCCATGAAGGAAGTGGATCAACGCTTCTTAAATAATTTACAGAAGAAAATAAAATTGCTGTTGCTCCTAAAAGAAGCAATAGAGAAGCCCTTTTAAATACTGCTTTCATCTTTAACATAATGGGTAAACTTAATACTTATCTATTCTTGCTTTTTCCCACAAACAACAAGTATCAGAGATATACTTTTCGCTTTAAGCTTTAAGCCTTCAGCAAAGAAGCAGTTAAAAAAATCTTGGGCCTTTTCCTCAATAGTTTCACTGGTCAGACTTCACTTGTTTAATTATTTAAATCTTATATCATTTTTAAATAATCCAGAATGTGCCATTATAACCTCTCAA
>JAEYZG010000027.1 GCA_023428135.1 Bacteroidota bacterium
CCCTTTTACAGGATAAATGCTCCCATCCATTTTATTAGAGAGTACTCCAAATACAGACTCATCAAAAGGAATGTATCCAAATGTATAGTACCCAGAAGTAAATGGAATATTGGAAGTGACAGAACCATTCGATCCATCAGTTACTATATTATTAGCTCCAAAAAACTGCCATAGATTGTTTTTATACTGAGCTACACTTATATCTCTGCTATTGATTCCTTCACAACCAGAGCTTGCCCATGGTATGGTTAAAGAAATGTTTGAGCTTCCTGTAACTCTTTGCACATCCCAGTATTGACATGAACTAATTCTTGACAAAGTATTATTTAATGTTGTGGCATTGGGAGGAGTATCTAAAAATGCTTCGACCCGGATGTCTTCATTTACTGATGGTTTAGATATGCTAATAGGCATATACTTACCTCCGCTTCCAACAGGGAATGTAAAAGCAATATTACCAAACCTTCTGGCAACTCCCTGAATATAGCTTTGGTCTGAAGCTCCGGTAATCACTTGCGAGTTATTACCAAAGGAAAAGGTATTGGTTGCTGAAGCAATGACATTGCCTTTGACAAAGGTAACGTTACCAGTAACATTTAATGGAACACTTAAGGTTAAGTCACCTGAAGACTTGTCCATCTTTATACCACCGCCTGCAAAGACTAAGCTCGAATAGTTAGATGAAATACTTTGAGGATAATCTCCCATAAATGCACTTATACCGCCACTAGAACCAAAGGCATCAGGAGTCTGGCCGGAAATTACATTATAAGAAATATTTCTATAAAATTCCGAAGTTCCTGTTCGAGAAAGCAAAACAGGTTCAGCACTGTTTTTATTTATAGTTACATTTCCCTTATAAATGTCACCATTCGAATAAGCTAACATTAATCCATTAGTACCAGAGGTGGTTATTTCTAAATCTGAAAAAAATGTATTTCCTCCATAGGACACAGCGTAAGAACCTGAATTATTACTGGAGGTAAGATTAACCGTTCCATTGAACATTGATCCATTTAAATGAAAATAACCACAGGAAACTGTTATATTACTGTAAAATACATTACCTGCATTAAAAACCACTCGAGCATTTTGCAAATCAAGATTTATATCGGGAGAACCTTCTTCTTGTTTTATTCCTCTAAAACTTAGTGTTCCACTATTAAAATCTGAGGCTGTAATCTGACAAGTTGATGTTAAATTTACTGGTCCTCCACCGTTTGAAAAATAGATTCCACCAGTAGATAAATTAGCTAATTCCACATTACTGCTAATATTACAGATTCCATTATTTACAATATATATTACACCTGTAAGAAGATTGTTAACCTTGACAAGTTTACCCACCCCATTAAAGTTTGTGACTTGACCTGCCAAGTGAGAAACTATAATTTTCCCTGTATTATTATTATTTAAACTAACATTATCAATGAATGTAAAATCAGTACCGCCAATCAAAATATCGCCTGTACCCGTATTTGTAAAAGTTACTTCCTTCTCAAAATAAGCTGTAGCACCAGAATGAGATCCAATTCCTGTTTTTGTAAAACTACAAACGCCCTTAAAAAGCCCATTAATAGCTAAGCCTGGAGCAGATGCTGTAAGATCTCCCCAAAATTCCGTTCCTCCCGAAAAATTAAGTAAGCCTGTACCATTGGGAGGCAAGGTTAAATTTTGTGCTGTACTTGCATCCGTCTGTTTAAAGTTCTTTATATTAAGAGATCCTGAATCAAATCCTTCGGCACTAACTGTCTTACCAGACGCCAAATTGGATACTCCACCGTTCCATCCAATATAAACACCTCCTGTCCCTGTATTTTTAAAAAGAATATTCCCATCATACTGAGAAGTACCAGTATAAGATGCATGAAACTGAGCAGCAGTAGTATTCCAAAAGATAACATCATCATAATAATGATCTCCTCCACCCGAATGACATAAAGCAAAATTTTGCAAACCCAAATTTTTAAACGTCACTTTTTTATAAAATTCATTCCCTCCGATCAAAAAATCATTGCCGACAGGTGATGTTCTTTCGAAATAAGAAATGCCTTTAAATTTAGCCCCTCCATTAAACATTAACCGAGGAGAAATCACTGATAGGTCTCCATTAAAAATTGTTCCATTTGAAAAGTTAGCAGATGCACTTCCAGTTAAAATAAGGTTTTGAGACATATCACCTAGCTGTTCAAAATTTTTAAAATATAAATTTCCAAAAGAGAATGCACCCGCAGGAATCGAAATAATTTTCCCCTCATCCAAAGAAACAGAACCGTTTTGATCGGCACCAATCATAACAGTCGCATTGGCATTATTCAAAACTTCTATGTTAGATTTAATAGTACAAACCCCTCTGCTTGCAAAGTAAAAGGAGCCTGCTGTAGCATTGTTTATTGAGGAAATATTTACACTTACTTTTTTATCTGTTCCTGCAAAAGTAGTAGTATTTCCATCCGCCAATGCAAGATGAATTCGCCCTGTATTATTTATATAAAATGAAGCATTCCCTTCAAATGTCATATCAAAAGGACCATTACCCAGCCAAACATTGGAGGGGCTCATATTTCGATAGTATACATCTCCTTTGAACAGTACAGGAGCATTAAGGATATTATTTAGGTTTGTAACGGCGTTATAGTTAACAGTAAAATCCGATATCCCTCTGAAGGTTCCACCCTGAATATAAATGATTGATGCTATAGCCGTTAAATTACCCCCAAAATCGCATCCTTTCATAAAATTGATATTGCCATCCAAAGTAAAGTTTTGAGGTGTACTTCCTAACTGGGTAAAATTTCTAAAATTTAAATTACCATAAGAGAATGCACCTTGAGGAATAGAAATAATTTTTCCTTCATCCAAAAAAACAGAACCAGTATTTTCAGCTCCAATTGTTAAAGTGGCATTTGCATTATTAAAAACTTCTATGTCAGATTTAATATTACAAATTCCTTGGGTTGCAAAGTAAAAGGCACCTGCTGAAGCATTGTTTATAGAGGAAATATTTACACTTACCTTTTTATCTGTTGCAGCAAAAGTAGTAATATTACTAGCCCCGCATGCAAGTAACAATCTCCCTGTATTATTAATATAAAAAGAAGCATTCCCTTCAAAGGTCATCTCAAAGGGACCATTTCCCAGCCAAACATTAGAAGGGCTCGTATTCCTAAAATATACATCACCTTTGAATAGTACGGGAGCAGTAAGAACGTTATCTATGTTTGTAACTGCGCTATTGCAAATAGTAAAATCAGAGACCCCTCTGAAAGTCCCACCCTGGAGATAAATGAGAGGAGCTATTGCAGTTAAATTTCCTGAAAAATCGCAGCCAGGCTGAAAATGAATTCTTGCATTGCTGATACAAGATAAAGAGATTGTTTGTGGAGTTGTACCCTCCTGAATAAAATTTTTAAATATCAAACTACCCAAAGAAAATCCAAAATCATTTCCGACCGATAATTTTCTTCCCTCCTTCAAATAAACTTTACCTGATCCACTAGTAGCTGAATAAATGGTTCCTGCTGCCGTAGAATTTACCTCTACATCACAATCAAAATTTGTCGTACCACTATCAGCCATTTTTATCACTCCATTTGCACCACTTACTATAAATTTTGCCTTCGCCAGAGGATTTGTAAAGTTGATCTCAGCATTATTGGCAAATGCAAGTACTATTGAGCCTGTAGATTTATTATCAAAAGTAGCATTCCCTCCAAAAGTTGCAGCACCGTTGCCTACATAGATTATCCCAACATTATTATTTACAAAAGTAACATCGCCTAAATACTGATCGACTCCCCCAAATGTCCAATAACCATTAACATTTGTATTGTTAAAATTAAAACTAACAGTTTTTTCATAAATATTTCCTCCTGTACAAGTAGTTGTGCTTGATGCATTGAATGAAGCGTTTTCCTTGAACTTTGCCCCATTTAAAGTTATTATCGGAGATGTAACCGTAACGTCTGATTCAAATATTGTTTGAGGTCCTGGATCAACTCCTCCTGTACCAGTGAAAAATAAACAGCGTGCAGATCCCTCAAGTGAAATTACCTGTGGAGTAGATGCTCCTGTTTGCCTGAAATTTTTAAATGTAAGAGTTCCTGCAGTAAAATTCTGAGCGGTGATCGTTTTCCCATTTGCCAGAGTAGATGTCGTATACATTGACCCATTATTACCAAATGAAACTCCTCCACTAGTAGATTTTACAACTATATTTCCATTATACTGAGTATCAAAATTGTAGGAAGTATAAACTATTGCATTTGTAGAAATTAATGTAAGATCATTATTAAACTGATCAGCAGCCCAATCAGATAATCTTAGATCTATTGCTCCTATCCCTGCTGCTTCAAATGTAGTCACTCCATTAAAAATGTTCCCTCCAATTGCTCCTGATTTAGCTTTAAAAATTGTAGTTGTGTTCGTTCCAAAAACACTATTCCTTAAAGTTAAACTACCACCAATATTTCCGTTAATGGAACAATTAATATTAGCTCCAGAAGTTGCATTTCCTATTATTACTCCAATGTTAAGTGGAGTAACAATACTTAATTGACCAGAGCCATTAATGGAAGTTCCACCTCCCACATTAGTAGTACTAGTTACATTTAGTACTGACCCGGAATTTATTATTAAAGTACCTGAAGTTACTGTAAACGTTCCTATTGTCTGATTTGAACTAAGTTCAGGAGCATTTGTAGAACTTACAATTATTATATTATCCACAGAGGTAAATTCAACCTGATTGCTTCCGTTAACCGGAACAGCAGTAGTACCACTCCAGTTTTGCGGGTCTTCCCATTCTGAACTGGCAGCATCGTTTTTCCAGGTAAATGAACCTCCATATACTGAAGTGCACCATGTTAAAAAGCTTAACAATGCAAAAAATTTGATACACTTTTCCTTTTGAGGAAAAGAAAATAATAACTTAAAATGTAACATTGATCTATTAAAAATACCCAATAATTTTACTCATTTCGCTAAACACAAATTCAAATATGAATGAGTGTTCAAGCTTAGAATCTAAACAAGGTCTCATTTACACTGAGTAGATGCAGAACAGTTTGCTTCTCTTAGGTTTAAACTATATGATTATAAGTGCTTAGACTTTGTATTATCAGGTCTATTGGCCAAACAAGAGCGCTTTCTAAGTGGAATATCTACAAGTTGATATTTAGGACATTTTTTAAAAATGTAATCATAAAAAATCAAACTATCATATTCAAAAAAAACTCTGAAGTTCAGAGTCTTAAAAAGCAGAGAGGAAGGGATTCGAACCCTCGATACCCTTTTGGGGTATACACACTTTCCAGGCGTGCTCCTTCAACCACTCGGACACCTCTCTGTAGAAAGCTTCCCATTTTTGAAATGAGATTACAAAGAAACCAACATTTTATCAAAACACAAAAAGGAATGATAAAATAAATCAATTTCCATGTTTTTTTAATTCATCTCCCCCCTGATTGAATCTTCCAAAAACGCTTTTATATTTTCGCTAAAAGGTTTATTAGCAAGAACAAACATCAGTTTTGTTATGGCTGCTTCCGTAGTAATATTTTTACCACTGATCACTCCGGATTTTTCCAAGTGTCTGCTTGTATCATACCTTCCCTGAAAAACGGTTCCACCAATGCATTGACTCACATTTAATACAACAATCCCCTTCTCTGATACATTTTTTAAAATATCTTCAAGCCATAAATCCGTTGGAGCATTTCCAGACCCAAAAGTTTCCAGAACAACACCTTTCAAACCTCTAGTATTGAAGAGACATTCTACAACCTCTTTGGTAATCCCGGGAAATAGTTTAACTATAAGGACATTGGAATCTAGTTTAGTATAAACTTTAAAAGGCCTGTCAGCAGGGCTGTACAAAACTGATTCATTAAACTCTATTGAAATTCCGGCCTCTGCCAGGTTAGGGTAATTCTCCGATAAGAAAGCATCAAAATGGCTGCTCTGAAGTTTCTTTGACCTGTTACCACGCATTAACGCATGATTAAAGTAAATACAGACCTCTTTGACAATCGGTTTTCCGTTTTTTCTAGTTGCTGCTATTTCAATGGCTGTCACAAGGTTTTCCCTTGCATCTGACCTTACCTCTGACAAAGGAAGCTGAGCACCGGTAAAGATTACAGGCTTATTAAGATTTTCCATCATAAAACTCAAGGCAGAAGCTGTATAAGCCATTGTATCCGTTCCATGCAAAATCACGAAACCATCATATTCCAGATATTGCTCATAAATAAGCTCTACCAGCGCAATCCAGTGCTCTGGCTTCATATTGCTGGAATCAATCGGCTTCAGAAAAGATATAAATTCCAGTGTCAGGTTGAATCGGCTTAATTCCGGCAATGTTGAAACGATATCAGAAAAATCAAATGGGACTAAGGTTCTGACCATAGGATCATAATGCATTCCCATGGTACCTCCTGTATATATGATAAGCATCCGGCCCTGTGCTTCCGGGCTGATATGAAGCTCTATCTTAGGAGTGAACATTTCCAAAAAGTTTATCTGCATTTTCAGAAGTAACTCTGGCTACTTCTTCCTCCGAACATCTTTTAATTTCTGCCAGTTTCTTTATCACTAAAGGAATGTATCCTGGTTCATTTCTTTTACCTCTATAAGGAACGGGGGCCAGGTAAGGAGCATCCGTCTCCAGCACTACATTTGTAAGTTCTGCTGACTCCATCACCTTATCAAGACCACTGTTTTTAAAAGTAATAACTCCACCGATTCCAATGTAAAATCCGATTTCATTTATTTCATCGATATCTTTCCTATCACCGGTAAAACAATGAAATACTCCTGTCTGGTTATCAGATTTAACCTTCAATAGCAAATCCATGGTTTCTCTGTAGGAATTGCGGCAATGGATGGCTATAGGCAAATTATGTTTGGCAGCTAGCCGAACCTGTATAGCAAATGCTTCCTCCTGCCAGTCTTTATGAGTAGTATCCCAGTAGAGATCAATGCCTATCTCCCCTACTGCAGCAAATTTTCTTCTGTTCAGCCAGGCTTCAATTTCATAAAGATCTTTTTCAAAATCTTTCTTCACATAGCAAGGATGCAGCCCCATCATTGGCACACAAAGATCCGGATACTTATGTTCCATTTCAAGCATCCTGTCTATGCTTTGCAAATCCACATTAGGCATATAAAGTTTTTTCAGACCAGATGCTCTTGCTTTTTCAAGCACATCCGTTGTGTCCTTTTCAAACTCTTCAGCATATATATGCGCATGAGTATCTATATAAGTAAAATCCATAATTTAGAATCTTCTTCCCTTCCACTCGATTTTACCGGGCTTCAGGTAATATAATAAAGTTAATAAAGAAACAATTCCGGTATAAAGTTCATAAATGATAATATACTTCCACAAAGGAAACTTATAATCAATCTTTTTATACACTCTGTTTATAAATGAATACTGCAATAATAATTTGCCTGACCAAACCAGAATGGCAATGGTGGGCAGAACAAACATTGTATATAGAATAACAGGAAAAAATAAGGATTGTAATAAAAGCAGCGCCGATAATACAACAGGAATTTGTACAGCTCCCTGCATCCATCTGCGTCTCTGATTTAACAATCTTTTTAAACTACCAAGAGGTTTGGAAAAAGCGAGGACTCCTGGACCCATGAGTTGCTGATAATCATAACCCAGATTTAGGGTAGCCTTAAAAAGCTCAAAATCTTCGGTAACTGAAAATGGAATCTTTTCATATCCACCTGTTTCTTCATAGACTTTGCGGGGAATCATCATATTGTTGCCAACTGCAGAAACAGGAATATTCTGATCCGATACTGCTTTTACCATCCCAAATGCATGCATCCATTCTATGCTTTGAAGTTTAGAAAATACAGTATCTCCTTTAATCATTGTAACACCAGAAACTGTTCCTGATGATTTTTTATAATTGCCAAGCATTTCATGAATCCAGTTTTCGGGTACTGAAATATCAGCATCTGTTATAAAAAAATATTCACCACTAGCTTCTCTGGCGAGATGAGCAAGCACATTGGCTTTCCCTTTAGCATGACCAACATTTTCTGTTATGTCTACTAATCTAAAATTTTTATGTGTCTTTATAAATTCTAGAATAATAAGCCTGGTATTGTCTTCAGATCTATCATTACCTATCAGCACTTCAAATTTATCATCAGGATAATTCATTGAAGCTAATGCCTTCAGGCATTCTATGATATTATCTTCCTCGTTACGCGCTGCAACTAATATGGATACCAGAGGTTTGTCAGTTAAGGAAGGATTAGCAATGTATGGTTTTAACCTTTCAAAAAAAATAAATAGGAAAAGGATATATATGAAGTAAATGAGGAAGTAGAGCAACAGAATAGCTACAAGGACTTTCATAAGGTCTTAAATTCAAACCCTTTAGATAAAAAATATTCTATATATCGAGGAAGTACATATTTCATATTCTTGCTTGCTTTGATGCTGTCATGAAAAATCACAATGGATCCTGGCGTTGAGTATTTGATAGATTTAGCAAGACATTCCTCTTCCTTTAGATATTGATCATAATCACCAGTCAGTACATTCCACATAATTATTTCATAAGATTTTTGAAGTTCTTTAGACTGGGAACTTTTTATCTTTCCATAAGGTGGTCTGAACAAATTTTTATGGTTACCCTGATCTATTCCTACTTCTCTTTTAACCTCATCAATTGCAGCCTGGCAGCTTGTTATGTTACTGAAATATTTTTCATTATCATTTTTCCATCCATTCAGATGATTATAAGTATGATTGCCGGCAATATGTCCTCTCTCGATTATTTCCTTTAACAGGTGAGGATACTTCCTTACATTATCACCTACACAAAAAAAAGTAGCCTTAATATTCCATCTATCCAATTCATCAAGTACAAACTCTGTAGCATCGGGCACAGGTCCATCATCGAAGGTCAGGAAAAGCTCATTACCTTTTACTTTTTTCTTCCAGACCAAAGAAGGATACAATAGCTGAAATGCCCAAGTGTAGTTATTGAAATACATAAATTTAAGCTAAGGATTTTTCTACAGACTTCCAGAATAATTCTGCTGAAGTATCCCAACTATATCTTTCACAATTCACCCTTCCTTTCTCAATGAGTTTTTGTCGTTTTTCTTTATCGAAAGCCATTTGAGATAGTCCTTCTGCAATTGAACTAACAGAATACGGGTCTACCAGAATTGCCGAATCACCGGCTACCTCAGGCATACTGGTTACATTTGAAGTGATTACAGGACAATCGCATTGCTGAGCTTCTAAAATCGGGATACCAAAACCTTCAATAAAAGGAACATATGTAAGTGCTAATGCAGCTCCTAGCAAATGACGATATTCTTCATTACTTACTCTCCCGGTAAATATGATATCGTCTTTAAATGGACTACTTTCTAATGTCTCAAATATTTCCTTAGTGCCCCAACCTTTTCTGCCAACTATCATCAGTTTGGTATCATTGGGCTTCTTTGTTTTAAATTCAGCAAAAGCCTTAAGTAGATTTAAGATATTTTTTCTCGGGTGCAGGGCTCCGACAAAAATAAAATAAGGTTTACCTTTACTATATGTTTTCCGGCATTCTTCCTGTTTTGACAAGGTAATAGGATAAAAACTTTCACCATGCGCTGCATTTCCTACTACATCTATTTTAGAAGGATCAATCTTATATAACTTAACAATATCTTTTTTGGAATATTCAGAAACTGAAATTATTCTTGTAGCTTTTCGTGCGTATCTGACCCCAAACCACTTAAGGTATTTATACATCAGAAAACTCAGGCCTTCTCTAATATGCTCAAAAGCCAGATCATGAATTACAATCAATGAAGGCGTTTGAGAGCGTAAAGAATTAAAGCCATCTGTAGAAATAAACAGATCACATTTTTCTTCTTTTAAAACTTTTGGTATTGCTAATTCAAACCACCATAGCCAGAGGAATGGGTGTCTTGCCGGAGGGAAAAGCTGAATGGGTTTTATATTATCTGCAAATACAAATTGCTTATGAAAAGGTCTGTCGAACAGGAAAATAAATTCATGTTCAGGATGATTCTTAACCATCCTTTGCAAAATTTCAAATGTAAAAGTACCAATTCCCTCAAGTTTATCTTTTAGGAGGAACCTTGTATTTACGGCTATCTTCAAAGTTTATAATTCCTTTCTACCTATACTCCATCATGGTCTGTTTGAATCCACAGACCAAAGAATATACTACTGTTAAAATAACGGACATCACACCTGCTAAAATCCAATTCAAATCATAATACCTGCATATTGCAAACAAAATTATCAAGAGAATGAATAATATAGACAGTCTAAATAAAATTTTCCACGGAACTTTAATATCGGTATTGGTTCCGGTAAAGACAAAGGCAAATATGCACAAAATGAATGTTGATATTACCGTAATCCAGGCCGAAGCAATAACCCCATAAGTAGGCACTATCATAAAATTAAGAAGAATATTCAATGCCACACTGAGGACAATAGAGATGTTGACAATTTTCACATATCCCATGGCATTCAAATAAGTTGAGTAAATGTTAAAAAATCCATTTAGCAATAAGGATACAAAAAGGATTCTTAACAATTCTTTAATTACCTTCAATTCAGATTCAGAACTGTTGTTAAGAAAATATACGAGAACTTCAGGATAAAAGAAAACGAAAGAAGCTGCTAAAACAACAGGAATTGCTGCAATAAGCTGAGCAGCGTTAAATAACTTTTGCACCTGCTGGGTGTCCTCTTTATAAAACGGAAATCTTGCAAAAAAAATTGGCATAATAATCCAAATGTACATCATAGTCGCATCCAGCCACCTATATGCTGCTGCATATAATCCGGTAGGCGTTTTTCCCAGCAAACGTTCCAAAAGAACCTGATCGATTTTATCATTTACAGAATATAATACAGCCATAGAGGCAAACGGCAAGCTACTAACAATTATATCTTTAATTTTCTTCCAGTCAAAAGTAAGCTGCAATAGCCCGATAATCTTTTTCAGGAAATAATATCCCATTCCAACAGTTAATATTGCGGATAGCAATCGTGCAGCAATAAAGCTTTCTAATGAAATTTCCGAAAAGATAATAAGCAAAAAAGTAAATAATGCCAGTAGTAACTTATCCAAAATTCCTAAATAACTATCCAGATAAAATTCCTGCTTTCCCTGTAGAATTGCCTTCCAAAAAAGGATCAATTGCAACAGAGAATTAGTGAGTGACAGAAAAAACAGAAAGATGAGTTGTTCATTTTTATACCCCCATAAATAACCAAGGAATGTACACGCAATCGGGAATAATAGCGTAAGTATAATTTTAAACAACGTGACTTGAGAAAATAGTGACTCAGTCTCAGAAGAATTTCGAGCTATTGATTTGGTCACATAATAATTAATCCCAAAATCAGTTAAAATTAAAAATATAAATCCAAAAGAGAAGAGTGCAGAATATAAACCATACTCCTCATGACCGATTTTATTCTGAACCAGATTTTCCAAAATTATCCAGATCGGCTTGATCATGAAGTTCAGAAAAACCGAAAGACCGATGTTTTTTACTACTTTACTGATAATCGTTAAATTTTTCCCACTTAAAACTAAATAAATCGTAACAATTTTATCAAAATTATATAATTTTAAACTTTAATATTTTTAAAATTGAGTTAATGAAAGAGAATAATTTTAATTTATTTAGCTTTTGGGATGTCATAAAAAGGTGGAAAAAACTGATTATCGGCTCCTTTCTTTTAAGTTTGGTAATTAGCATAATAGTTGCCTTTTTGCTACCCGTTTATTATAAATCTGTAGTAATTTTTTATCCGTTTGATCCGCGTTCTTATGATCCAAGATTTGCATTAGTCAAAAATCCTGGATTTGGTATTTATGCAGGAGAACAGGAAGTTGAGAGAATACTTGCTGTTGGAGAATCCAGAGAATTAGCTTTTTACATGATCGAAAAGTTTAATTTATACCAGAGATACAATATCAAAAAAACTGAAGCCAAAGCGGAGAAACGAGTATTTGACGAATTTATGAGTCAGGTAACTATCAAAAAAACTCCTTTAGCCGGTGGACTTGAAGTAATTGTATTTGATAAAGATGCTAAAATAGCAGCTGATATGGCAAATGAAATAATTAAGTTCATAGATAAAAAGAACAGAGAGCCAATTTCAATTATCAATAACCAAATCCTGAGAGGATATTTAAAAAGTCAGGAAGAGAAAGTAAAAGATATTCAAAAATTAATTGAAAACCTTAAACCAAACCAAAATTATTCAACATTCAATACTGACTTTCTTGCGAATGAATATATATACAACTACACCAAACTTTCGGATGTACAACAAGAATTAAAGGTTTTGGATGAAAAAATTGAAACTCTTTATATTCTTGAACCTGCTAAACCAGCGTTAGACAAAGCAAAGCCGACAAAATCCCTTGTCATTTTAATAGGTATAGTGGGTACTATGGTTATAGTATTTATTATAATATCAATTGCTGAATCATTTTCAAAAAGAGAAGGTTAATCAATTGAAATCATTACCTACATTAGCAAAGCCCCTTCTGATTTCATTCGCTATCTTAATAATATTGAGTGGGATATCGGCATTTTATTTTCAAAACATTATAATATTGCTAATTCCATTGCTAAGTGCATTTGGGCTTTACTGTTTTTTTGATTACCAGATTGCATATTATGTATTAATATTTTTTCTCCCCTTATCTAAAGAATTTCCGATTATTGGTAATAGTAATTTAAGTCTTCCGGCTGAAGGCTTAGTACTTGTACTTTCGTTAATCTACATTATTAGTCTTCTTTTTCAGAAAAATTATGACCTCAGACTACTTAAAGATCCGATGGTAATAATTCTATTGCTTCTTTATTGCTGGGCGATTTTTGAATACCCCTTCTCCATTGACAAGCTTAAGACTCTAAAATATATCATTGCGAAAAGTGTTTATTACCTGGTCTTTCTCTTCCTTACTTATACGATCATCCAGTCCAAAGATGATCTTAAGAAGTTTATATATGTATATACAGCAGGTTTATTCCTAGGTGTTTTATTTACTATCATTCTCCATGCAATAGATGGGTTCTCATTTGAAAGTATAAATTACATATCCTCAATAATCTTTGTTAATCACGTGTACTATGCTACTGTGATAGGTATTGGCATACCACTAATTTGGTTTTTACTTAAAACAATTCCCAAATATGCTATTAAACAATCCTCTTATCTTAAATTAATTCTGGTTATCTTTTTATTTGCACTTATCACTTCTTATACAAGGGGATCCTGGCTGGCTTTAATCGTTTGCATTATCTTTTATAAGATAATGAATTTTAAAAAAGTAACCTTGACTATAAGTTTTACAGTAATAGTGATTGCCATTTTTGTAGGATATTTATTTGACAATGATCGTTACCTTAATTATGCATCTGACTATACAACAACAATTTTTCATGAAGGTGACATTGAAGGACATCTTGCTGCAACTTATTCTATGAAGGATGTTTCAGGGATGGAAAGAATATACCGATGGGTTGCAGGTGCTAATATGGTAAAAGAAAAACCTATTATGGGATCTGGACCCGGTACATTTTATCCAGAATATAAAAAATTTGCCATTGATCGTTTCAGAACTTATGTGAGTGATAATCCGGAAAAATCCACTACACATAATAATTTTCTTTTGTTTCTTACAGAACAAGGGTTCGTTGGCTTTTTTCTTTTTACAACCCTGGTAATCATGGTATTTATTAGAGGAAGTAAAATTTACAACGAAACGTCCGACTATGATACCAAACAATTAACTGCGGGATTTTACCTAGCGTTTACCTCCATTGTAGTTTGCATGATATTTTCTGACTTTACGGAAACTGATAAGGTGGGATCATTTTTCCTTCTTTCCATCGCAATTCTTGCAAAGATCAATCAATGGAATAATGAAGGAGAGACTAAAAAAAGCCTTTGATTTTACAGGAAACAAAGGTAATATCATCAGGGAATGCTTTCTGGCCTTTAAATGAATTCAGATCCTCCATGAGTTTTTTATGTATAAGCTGATTTTCCTGGCCTGAATTCGCCCTTAATAATTGAACAAATCGTTCCATACCAAACTCTTCTTCTTCTATATTTGATGTTTCCGTAACACCATCCGTATACAAGCATAACAATGAGTTTTCTTTTATTTCCACAATTTCTTCACTCAGAAATGGGAGGTCTTCAAAAATTCCTAAAATAGTGGTGCCACTATCCAAAGTTATAGCAATTCCGTCCTGAATAATAATAGCAGGATTATGGCCAGCATTAATATATCTTGCCTTCCTGGATTTCAGATCCACAATCATGGCAAAAAAAGTAATAAACCTTTCACCCCTTGCATTCAGACGTGTAATATAATTAAGCTCAGTGATAATCTTTTTAAGATCTGATGTTTGCCTTAACATTGTTCTCAAACATGCCTGAAAATTGGACATTAAAAGGGCTGCTGGTATCCCCTTTCCAGAAACATCAGCTACGCAAATAAAAAACTCATCATCATTTAATGGTATATAATCATAATAATCCCCTCCTATTGACTGGTGTGGTAAGTAATCAGCTTCAATTACAACTCTATTATTGTCTGGAAGAGAGGTGGGAAACAAATGTGATTGCACATCCCTTGCAATTTGAAGCTCCTTCCGGAATGCTTCCTGTTGAAGTTCTTTTCTTGCAAGCTTTTTATTTTCAATTGCAACCGTAATAATATTGGCAAAAGTCTGAACGAATGATACGTCTGTATTTTCCTCACCAAGCTCCAGACCTCCAATAAATATTATAGCAAGCAATTGAGATTTATGTGCAACCGGAATCAGCAAATCAAATTCGGAAAACTGCTCAGCTGCCTTTTCGAGTTTCGTTATTTTGCTTACGTTAAAAAATGATTGATCTAATTCGATTGATTTAAAATTAGTCTTCGTTCCATAATTGACTTTACAGTTCCATCCGGAATCAAAAACATAAAGGGCAAATTTCTTGATTTTAAGGTTGGCTATTAAGGTGAAGTAAAATATCTTATACAAGGATTCTTCAGGCAAATTGAAATTTATTGCCTGTGTTACTTCTAGAAGAGAGTTTAACTCCAGCTGCTTTAGTTGCAGTGAGTTTTCCAAACCAGGTTCTTTTTCACCATTTGACGGCGCTTTGGGGATCATATGCGTCTCTTAAGCCGTTTCCGAACAAGTTAAATGCCAATACAAGAATACAAATACACAAACTTGGAAGTACTACCAGATAACCAGAATCTTTTGCCAACATCGACCCATACCCTTCATTAACCATCATTCCCCAGGAAGGCATTGGTGGTTGTACTCCAAGACCAAGAAAACTTAAACCCGCCTCTATTAATATAGCAGATGCAAAGTTTGCAGTAGCAATTACAATCAATGGGCCAACAATATTAGGCAGAATATGAACAAAAATAATTCTAAGATCGCCCACTCCGAGTGCCTTTGCCGCTTCAACATATAGTTTTTCCTTTAAGCTTAAAATCTGACCTCTCACAACTCTTGCCACTTCCACCCACATTGTTAATCCTACAGCCACAAATGCCACCCAGACTCCTCTGCTTTGTAACGCAAGGCTTATGGCAATAACCAGCATAATACTAGGAATGGACCATACAACTGTCATTAACCACATTATAAACTTATCAGTTGTCCCCCCAAAAAATCCGCTTAAAGCACCAAGTGTTACTCCAACAAGAATGGAAATCAAGACTGAAATAAATCCTATTGAAAGAGAAATACGAGTACCAAATAATAACCTGCTCAAAATATCCCGGCCGGCCTTGTCTGTTCCCAAAATATACTCTCTTTTTTCTATATTATTGTCCAAAAAGTCTCTTAACAATTCCTCTTTTGTGATCTGAACAGGATTTTCATCTAAATCAAGATAGGTAATGATATCGCCTTTTACCGCATAGTTGTAAACAGAGTCAGGCTTAAGCTTTGGGGAACTACCTACAAAAAGTTTCTTAGTAGCAGCAACTATATCAGCGGATTCGATTACACCTTCTCTTCCATAAAGGGAATAATACACTTTAAGGTTTTTAATCTGATAGGAACTCACAGGCTGAATTATAAAGTCACTTTCCTGTCCCATATACATCTTCTCCAGAAAGTTCCCCCTTTCTATTTCTCTGTTTTTCCGGAATTTCAACAATGTACTTTCAAAACCTATAGGTTTCTTTTTAATAAGTGCAGAGCCATCATTAGCATTGGGAGTATGATCGGGCATTATTAAATATCCAAGTATTGCAATAATGTGAGCAAATACAATTACTATAAATCCGGCAATTGCAGGCTTATTTTTCCATAGCCGCTTGCGAACATAATAAGAAGGTGTTTTGACTGTATTCTCTTTCGACTTAACCACTTTATAAGGTGTTATGAGCTTTTAAACCTGCTTTGGTAGCAAGAAAATGGTAATTTTCGAATTGCCCCTTTGAAACTTCTCCGGATTCGACTTCATCTTCTGTGCCTTTATAAAAAACTTTTACCCACCCTTTACGGAAAAGTTGCTCTAAATGATTCCGTAATTCCGAATCATCCATTTTTAAATTTTTCAACAATTGCTCCAAGGTGCAAATAAAATAAAGCTCATCCAGAATGTCGTATTCTTGCGGTGTCAATTTCTCAGTTTTTTATTTCTCTTCCTTTCCAGACAAAACTATCAGAATTACTTAATAATCCAACAGTTATAACATAAAACGGATAAAAGGTCCATGTAATTGCAAATTCTAACAGATTAAATTGGTGTTTTAAAAGCCGCGAAACCTGCTTTAGAAATAACAATTCTGTTGCAAATTTTACAATAGCAAACCCTGCAAAAACAAGCAATACCCTTCCATCTATCAATGAATATGCACCCGAAACTAAAAATAAAAAATTCACTAAAAAAATAAATAGCGCCAAATACTGATTTCTTTTGTTCTTATGCATTTTCCACTTGCCTGCCCACCGCTTCCTTTGTTCCAAAAATTCTTGAACAGAATCTTTAGGATAGGTTACCACCAATGCTTCTTCCCTACATGCAAATAATACTTTTCCCGGATACCTCTCATAAATTTTATGCAAAAGAAATTCATCATCTCCCGAAGCTATTTTCTCAAATCCGTTAAATCCACCTACTTCATAAAATGCCTTTTTTTCATAACAAAGGTTAGCGCCATTGGCCATCGTAGGAAATCCTGAAGCCAGGCAAACACCTCCGGCTCCCATTACTGCACTGAATTCAATTTGCTGCATCTTCTCAAACAAAGTACCCTTTGAATCGAATCCCACTGGTCCGCAAACCATTTTACAATCTGAAACTTCAAGCATTCCGGCCATAGTTGAAATCCAATGTTCACCACATCTGCAATCTCCGTCTATTGTCAATACTAAATCTCCTTTAGAGCTTGAAATGCCATATTCTATGGCCTTTTTCTTTGGAGCTGCATTTGACTGATAATCAGCAGAATTAAGAACCCTCAACTTAATATCGGTCGTCTCAAGATACTCATGAACTAAGGATACGGTAAAGTCCTCAGATCCATCATCAATAACAATCACTTCATATTTACTCTTTGGATACCCTTGCTTAGATAAATCTGAAAGCAGACTTAAAATATTTGATTCTTCGTTTCTCACAGGAATAATTACCGAGACAAACATCGTTGCAGGGACTTTTTTACTCTTTGACCATAATTCCATTTTTCTCCATTTTCCAATAGCCCATATAAGAGCAATAGAATAAATCAGAAAAATTGAAGCAATCATTACTATCATCAGAATGGCCCTTTAATTTTTAATCTGAAAATTAGAAAAAGCCCTACCACTGAAGGTGTCACAACATTTAATAACCAGACCGTTAAGCTTGAATATAATACTCTTTCTAAATCAACCGCTTCTCCTTTAAAAATAAACATTACTGCCGCTTCCCTTACCCCAAAATCGAATATCGTAGGAATGATAGATTTTATAAGAAAAACAAATGGTACTGCTAGAAATTGAAAAAACAAATCAGTTTTAACACGAAAGAAATTGATGACTAAAATAAACTGACCAAGAAAAATAAGGTATCGGGAAGCTGATAATGCAATCACCAATAATATTTCTCTCAGATTGTAATTTTTAATAATCAGAAAATATGTGACCATGTGTTTCAATCTTTTGCTTTTTTCCAGATTTCTTAAAATATTTTCACGAAAAAAAAGTAAGGCTGGAAGGGCTATATGAAACAGTAGCAAAGTAGTTATAATAACTTTTTTTTGTGCTGCTGAAAATGAAAACCATGAGAACAGTAAAAAGAAGATCGAAATACTCCCAAAATAAATAGTAGAATAAAATTGGGCGATCCTGCTTATAAATATCGCCCCTAATGCCTTAGATCTTTCAGCACTTTTCATAATTAATATCCTTCCGAGATAATCTCCCAGTCCGTGAGGAGTGATAAACCCAAATGTAGTACCACATATCACCCCCTCCAAAGCATTCAAAAATGAGGTTTTTTCTACTTTAGAAGCCAGAAACTTCCATTTTAAACCTTCTATTCCCCAATTTAATGGCATTAATAAAATAGCTAGACAGATCATCCAGGAATTAATTTTCCAGGAATTTAAAATTTCAGAAAAGTAATTTCCGGTAAGTTCATCTTTGTTATTTAGAATATAAAAAATAAGGAGTAAGGAAACCATAAATACTAATGACTTAATAAAAAGGGGGAAATTGGGATTAATTTTCTCTTTTAAAGCCGAAAGGATGTGGTTAACTTGCATTGAATGATTTCTAAAGGAAAAGAAATAGAGAAGGACAAAATAATTTTAGGTGTAGATCCTGGTACTACGATCATGGGGTATGGCCTTATTCATATCCAGAAAAGCAAGATCAGTCTTCTGCAATTTGGGGTAATTCACCTGAGCAAGTATAGTAACCATGGAATAAAATTAAGCAAAATTTTTGAAAGGGTTGTTCAGCTGATAGATGAATACCATCCGGATGAAATGGCTATTGAATCTCCTTTTTACGGAAAAAATGTCCAATCAATGCTCAAGCTGGGAAGAGCTCAGGGAGTAGCAATTGCGGCTGCTATCTCCAGAGAGGTTCCAATTTGTGAATATGCTCCCAAAAAAGTTAAACAATCTGTAACTGGTAATGGAAATGCGTCTAAAGAACAGGTTTCCAGCATGCTTTGTAACTTGCTTAAAATTCAGGAAGCGCCCAAATTATTTGATGCAACAGATGCGCTTGCAGTAGCATTGTGCCACCATTTTCAGGGTGGATCATTGAAAGTTCAATCTGGAAACTGGTCTTCTTTTCTAAAAGACAACCCTGACAGAATTGTATCTGGCAAAAAAAATAATAGCGAATAATCAATCCAATAAAAAAGAGACTGTCTTTGCTATGAAAGACAGCCTCTTTTTTATAATAACAGGTATTAAAGATAACTCTTTATTTTTTTCTGAGTTTCTTCCATCACCTCTTTTGCAACAGTAAGTTTAGGCCTTGTAAAGTTGAGATCGTTTGCAGAATTCATCGGCACAAGGTGAATATGTGTATGTGGTACTTCCAATCCAATAACTGCAATACCTATTCGCTTACAAGGAACAGCTTTTTGCACAGCTTTTGCAACTTTTTTGCTGAATACATGAAGGTGAGCCAAAAGCTCATCATCGATATCAAATATATAATCAATTTCAGTTTTAGGTACAACAAGCGTATGCCCTACTACCAATGGAGAAATATCCAAAAATGCATAACAGCGATCATCTTCAGCTATTGTATAACCTGGAATTTCACCGTTTATAATTTTTGTAAAAATGCTTGCCATTATCTACTGATATCTAAGATCTCAAACTCAAGTTTTCCTGCAGGTACATCAATATATGCGGAATCTCCGATTTTTTTTCCAAGCAACCCCTTACCTATCGGTGATTTTACAGAAATCTTTCCGCTCTTAAGATCTGCCTCTTCTTCAGATACAAGTATATAGTTTACAACAGCGTTCGTCTTTTTGTTTTTTATCTTAACGTTAGATAAAATTGATACTTTGGAAGTATCAATGTTACTCTCATCTATTACGCGTGCATTAGCTACTACATCTTCCAGTTTACTGATTTTTAATTCAAGCAATCCCTGAGCATCTTTCGCTGCATCGTACTCTGCGTTCTCACTTAAGTCTCCTTTGTCACGAGCTTCCGCTATTTGCTTAGCCATATCGGCACGTCCTCTGGTTTTGAGCATAGCAAGCTCCTCCTTTAATTTTCTAAGTCCTTCTTCTGTGTAATATGTGTATGCCATATCTCTTTGCAATTGCTTAGGTACAATAAAAAAAACGGCTTCCTCAACCGTTCAGGAATCAAAATTAAGACTTTTTTAACCAATTCCAAACCCTCAAATCTTACCTATTGATTCTCTGAGCTTTTTAACTAACACTTCATTAATTTTAACTAATGACTCATACGTCCACCCTGCTACATGCGGTGTAAACAATATATTTTCTCTTTCAACCAGATTTTCAAGATTAAGTTTTTGTATAGATGTTAATGTTTCAAATTTTTCATTTTCAAGAACATCTAATGCTGCCCCTCTTATCTTACCTGAATCCAATGCTTCTATCAAATCTGCCTGTTTCACAATCTCTCCTCTTGCGGTATTTATTAACCAGAAATTCTTTTTAAAGTTTTCAATAAATTTCTTATCGACCATTCCTCTCGACACTTCTGTCAATGGAATATGAAGACTTAATACATCTGCATCTTTAAATATATCTTCAATTGAAACTTCTTCGGCAAATTCATCCGAATACCCTGATATGTATTTATCATAGACTATCACCCTGCATCCGAAACCTTTAATCCTTTTGGCAAATGCTTTTCCCATGTTACCATAACCAATAATTCCTATCGTAAGCCCACCGACTTCATATCCTCTGTTTTTTTCTCTCTTCCATATTCCCTGCCTCACTTCCTTATCTCCTGTCTGCATCTTATTCATTAATGAAAGGAGCATTCCAACAGCATGTTCTCCAACTGCATCTCTGTTACCTTCGGGAGCATTTACAACTTTTATATTTCGGCTCTCGACTTCTTCTATATCAATTTGATCCAACCCTGCCCCGGCTCTTGCTATTATCCTTAGATTAGAAGCCATTGACAGTAATTCCTTATCAATTTTCACTTTACTTCTTACTACCAGCCCTTCATAATTCATCACAATCTTTAACAGATCAGGTCGGGTAATAGATGGTCTATAATCAGGCACTATGCCAATTCCTTCCAACATAGAGACTATGGAAGGATGCATTTCATCTACAATAATAAATTTCATGATTTCTTTTACAAATGATAAAGCGACTGCGCTACAAGAAAATAAATTGCAAGACCTAGCAGGTCATTAGCTGTTGTAATGAAAGGGCCGGCAGCGAGGGCAGGATTAAAGCCTAATTTATCTAAAACCAAAGGTGTTATGGTGCCCATTACTGTTGCTAATAGCACAACGCTCATAAGTGCTGTAGAAACAATAATCGCCAACTTGGTATCTTCTCCCAAAATCATATTCAGACCGAATACCAGAGAACTCAATGCTATTCCATTAATAAGTGCCACAATTAGGACTTTCAAAAAACTAGCGAAATTGAATGATCCATATCCTGATTCTTTGGCCAGCGACTGGACAACAACTGAACTTGTTTGTATTCCCACATTTCCACCTGTAGCTGTAATCAGGGGAATGAAAAATGCCATTGCCGGAATCATACTTATGTCTTTTTCAAAAAGACCTATAAACTTCGCCCCCAGCATTCCACCAGACATACCGATGATAAGCCAGGGCAATCTAACCTTTGATAAAGTCCATACACTGTCATCGTCTTCTGCCGGACCACTGATACCGGCCATCATCTGAATGTCCTGCTCAGCTCTTTCTTTGATAACGTCAACAATATCGTCAATGGTAATCCTGCCAAGAAGCTTTCCATGTACATTTACAACAGGAATAGCTTCAAGGTCATACTTTTCCATGATCTGAGACACCTCTTCTGCACTGATAAATGTTTCTACAGCAATTATTTCAGGCTCATATATATCAGCGATCAATGTATTATCATCAGCAAGGAGCATCTTCTTTAGCGATACTATCCCCAGAAGCTTGTCAAGGTTATCTACTACATACACAGAATGTATTCTGGAAACATTCCTGGATTGTCTTCTTATCTCTTCGATGCATTGGGTTACAGTCCAGTTTAGATTCGCCCGGATCAATTCCTTCGCCATCAAACCTCCCGCGCAATCTTCATCGTAGTGAATAAGATCTCTGATATGATCAGCTTTCTCTTTGTTATCAACAAGAGAAATTACTTCTTCCTTAGTTTTAACAGGTAACTCATTGATTATATCTACAGCATCATCTGAATCTATGAAACTAATGTATGCCCCTATTTCATCTGGACTAAATTCTTTAAGAAGCCTTTTTCTATATTCTGAATCCAGCTCTCTAATAACCTGAGCTCCGGTTTCATTATCAAGAAGTTTTATTACATATTTAGAATGAACAAACTCCAATTCTTTCACGACAGAAGATATATCCTGAGGATGCAATTCATCCAATTGCTCCCTGACCCATGAATTCTTCCTGGCATCCACGGCCTGAATAAACGAATCCAAATATTCCTCTGTCAATTCAAACTGCATCGTTCTATTCTTTGATAATCATACAGGTTAGATTAATAAAATCCTCTACGGACAACTGTTCAGCACGCTTCTCCATGAAGGGATGGGCAAGTACAGATTCCTGCAAATTTAGGCTTTTTAAGGCATTTCTCAAGGTCTTCCTTCTGCTGCTAAAACTTTGTTTGACTATTCTTTTAAAGTCTTCGTCAGAACAAGGCATTGTAGTACGCTCGTTTCGGCGTATCCTTATAACACCTGATTTAACTTTAGGAGGAGGATTAAATACATGTTCATCAACAGTGAATAGATACTCCATATCATAATATGCCTGAAGCAATACGCTGAGAATTCCATAATCTTTATTTCCAGGACCAGATGTTAATCTTTTAGCAACTTCTTTCTGAAGCATCCCTACAACTTCGACTACCTGTTCCTTGTAATCCAAAACTTTAAAAAAGATTTGGGAAGAAATGTTATATGGGAAGTTTCCAATAATGGCAAATTGGCCTACAAAATATTTTTCTAAAGGAAGTCTCAAAAAATCTCCTTCAATGATATTATTATTTAATTCCGGATATTTTATTTTGAGATACTGAACAGATTCTTTGTCAATCTCACTTACAAACAGAGAATATTTTTTTTCCTGTAATAAAAAATCAGTGAGTACTCCCATTCCAGGACCAATCTCCAGAACATTCGTATATCCTTTATAACCAGACAGTCCGTCTACTATATCTTTGGCAATACTCAGGTCATTGAGAAAATGCTGACCAAGAAACTTTTTAGGTTTTACAGATTTCATCCCCAAAAGTAATCATTTAAGGTTACCTTTTTTGCATGATGCGTATTCAGATTAAACAGTAATTATATGGTAATATTTTAGTTTTTTCTTTTTCGTACCTGTTTCGTAAATTTTCAAAAACAGCATATTTCTATTGAAGTATGCTGTTTTTGTTTTAAATGGGAAATGATAAATTTGCTTCACAGAATAAGAAAGTATGATCCGGTTAAATTTTGAAGGAAGTATTTCTGAAAAAGAAAATCTTGCTATTCTGGCAGATTCTATATCAGATGTAAAAAAATACTTAAGTAAGGCTGAGGAAATTGAATATGTTGAAAAAAGACTGGAAACTACACCTATAGTATCTGTCAACCAACTTTACAGAAACGTTTACATTATCTTTTTCAGCAGCAAAAACTTTGACTATTTTAATAAAGAAAAACTAAGAAAGACCGGAGCTGAACTTTGCTCCTTGGTAAGAAAGGAAAAGCTGAAAACAATCCAGATTACGGGTTCTTTCCATGAAGGCATGCTTGCCTTAGCAGAAGGTCTTGCTTTAAGTGCTTATCATTTCAGCAAATACAAATCCGCTGCAGCTTCAACTTTTCCTGAAAATATCAAAATATATTCTGAAGATCTAAACGAAAGTGATGTTCTTGATCTGCAAAATATTATAGATGGAGTTTACCATACAAGGAACCTTGTCAATGAACCGGTAAATTTTCTGACGGCAGAACAATTAGGAGAAGAATTTAAATCTTTAGGTAAAGCAGCTGGATTTAAAGTTGAAGTATTTGATAAACAAAAGATAACGGATCTTAAAATGGGGGGCTTATTAAGCGTAAATTTGGGGAGCCCAAATCCACCTGCATTCATAATATCCGAATATAAACCAACAAATGCCATAAATACCAAACCTTATGTTCTAATTGGCAAAGGCGTTGTTTATGATACAGGAGGACTGTCGCTTAAGCCCACTCCCAACTCTATGGATCTCATGAAGTCCGACATGGCCGGAGGGGCGGCAGTGGCAGGTATCTTATATGCTGTTGCTAAAAGTAAATTACCTTTATATATTATAGGACTTGTGCCAGCTACAGAAAATCGCCCGGATGGCAATGCCATGACTCCCGGAGATGTTATTAAGATGTATGATGGTACTACTGTGGAAGTTTTGAATACAGATGCTGAAGGCAGACTAATATTAGCTGATGCATTGGCATATGCAGCCCAATATGATCCAGTGCTTGTGGCAGATCTCGCAACATTGACAGGAGCAGCAGCAAGGGCAATCGGAAAAGAGGGTATTGTATATATGGGAACTGCTAAAGAAGAATTCAAAAAAATACTGGAAAATTCTGGAAAAGCAGTCTATGAAAGGCTGGTTGAATTTCCTCTTTGGGAAGAATATGGAAAACAGCTACAATCTGATATAGCTGACCTGAAAAATATAGGATCTGGAGATGCCGGTGCTATTACTGCAGGAAAATTCATGCAGCATTTCGTAAAGTATGACTGGGTGCATCTGGATATTGCAGGAAGTGCATTTTTAACTTCTGAAGATAGCTATAGAGGGAAGAACGGCACAGGAGCAGGCGTTCGGTTATTTTATGATTTTTTCAAAAAAATAAGTCAACAAAACTAAAAATGGGATACTTAACAAATAATTCAGAAAAACCTGTAATCGGAATTACACTGGGAGATTTTAACGGGATAGGTCCGGAGGTAATTATTAAAACATTGTCAGACAGCAGAATCACAAAAATCTGCGTACCCATTGTTTATGGTTCTGTTAAAATTTTCAGCAAGTACAAAAAACTGGTAGAAACACCCGAAGAATTGCATTTCCATCAGACCAAAAATACGGAAGGGATTAACCCTAAGAAAATTAACATTATTAATTGCTGGGAAGAAGATCACGAAATCAATCCTGGAAAGCCCACCACAGAGTCAGGACAATCTGCATATATTTCCCTTTCAAGAGCTTCTGAAGATTTATTTTCCGGAAAGCTTGATGCTGTGGTAACAGCCCCGATTAACAAGAAAAATATTCAATCTGAGGAATTTAAATTCCCTGGACATACAGAATTTTTCACTCACAAAAGTGGAGTAAACGACAGTTTAATGCTATTAGTAAGTGAAGATCTCCGCGTCGGTGTAGTGACCGGACACATCCCTCTTTCTGAAGTCAAAAAATCCTTGACTAAGGAAAAGTTGCTATCGAAAATCAACGTATTATATAAGGCGTTGAAAAATGATTTTGGAATATTGAAACCAAAAATAGCCTTATTAGGGTTAAATCCACATGCGGGTGAAGAAGGATTATTAGGGAAAGATGAAATAGAATTACTTAATCCACTAATTGAAGAGTTAAAAGCTAAAGGAGTTTTGATATTTGGCCCATTTCCGGCAGATGGTTTTTTTGGAACAAAACAGTTTAAAAAATTTGATGCTATTTTAGGAATGTACCATGATCAAGGATTAATACCATTCAAAACCCTGGCATTTGATTCAGGAGTAAATTATACTTCAGGCCTTCCTGTAATCAGAACTTCTCCGGACCATGGCACCGGTTATGACATAGCTGGAAAAAATATCGCGAACGAATCTTCGTTCAGGGAAGCGGTGTTTTTAGCATGCGATATAGTAAAAAATCGCAAACCGGTGACCGTTTAGCAAGCGGAATAAAAACCAAACAACTGATTATCAATACAAATTAGTTACTTCAAATTAACATTTTTGTTAATTAAAATAATATATTAACTTTGCGCCCTAGATTTTAGGGCGGAGCTATGACTTGTATGAAAGGATTAAGAACTTTTGACATCGATATAGTAAGTCTTAGTAATACGAAACACTACTATGACTACACTCTGGACAATACGTTTTTTGAGGATTTTGAAGACAGCCTTTTAGAAAAAGGTCAGCTGAAAGCAAGTGTGATGCTTAATAAATCGGAAACGATGATACAGGCATCTATTGCTGTAGAAGGCTGGGTAGAATTAATATGTGACAGAAGCCTGGATCCATTTGAATATCAAATCAATACAAATGATCAGATAGTATTCAAATATGGAAAGGAGTATGCGGAAATCAGTGAAGAAATTATCACAATTCCTTTTGAAACTCAAAAGTTAAATCTGTCCCAGTTTATATATGAATTCATAGGACTGGCTGTCCCAATGAAAAAACTTCATCCGAAATTCATAAAGGAAGGTGAAGAAGAAAATGATGAAGAAGAAACGCTTTTGATTTATTCAACTCCTATCGACCTGGATGAAGATGAACTTAAAGACGATGAAATAGATCCCAGATGGGATATATTAAATAAATTAAAAAAATAATAAATTAATTAAATACAATGGCTCATCCTAAGAGAAAAATTTCGAAAACCAGAAGAGACAAAAGAAGAACTCATTATAAAGCAAGTGCTCCAACATTGTCAATTTGTCCGACTACTGGAGAAGCACACTTGAGACACAGAGCACATTGGTCTGAAGGTAAATTATATTACAAAGGCCAAGTTGTAATGGAAAAAGAGATCCTGGCATAAAATAACTCTATGAGAATTGCATTGGATGCAATGGGTGGTGATTACGCCCCCCAGGCTGTCCTTCAGGGTGCTTTAATGGCAAAGGAACCTTTTTCCAAAGAAAACAAAGAAATAGTTTTAATTGGAAATCAGGCGATCATTCACTCCCATTTTGAAAAATTGGGAGCTGATAAAAATGCTTTTGAAATTGTACATACTGAAGATGTAATAGAAATGGGTGAACACCCGACTAAAGCTATTGGCCAAAAGCCAAACTCCAGCATTATGTTAGGTTTCAAAATGCTAAAGGAAAGATCAGTAGACGCCTTTTGCAGTGCCGGCAATACAGGAGCAATGCTTGTCGGCTCACTTTTTACAATAAAAGCAATACCGGGAATCGACAGACCTGGAATTGCTGGTTTTATCCCCAAAGAAGACGGCAGATACGGAATTCTTCTGGATGTTGGAGCTAATGCAGATTGCAAACCTGAATTTTTGGATCAATTTGCTGTACTTGGCTCTTTATATTCAAAATATATTTTTAATATAGAAAATCCCAAAGTAGGTTTAATGAACTTGGGAGAAGAAGAGCAGAAAGGTACAATCCTGACTCAGGCAACTCATCAGCTACTGAAAAATAATCCAAAAATTAACTTCGTAGGAAACATAGAAGGCAGAGATGCTTTTAATGACAAAGCTGATGTTATTGTTACAGATGGTTTTACAGGAAATGTTGTCCTTAAGCTGGCTGAAACATTTTATGAATTAATGGAAAAGAGAAATTTCATGGATCCATTCATAGAATTATTCAATTATGCTGGTGTAGGCGGTAGCCCGATCCTTGGTGTTAATGGCAATGTTATTATCGGCCATGGAGTATCCACACCTATTGCTATTAAAAATATGCTTAACCTGGCAGTTCAACTTACCGAAGCCGGAATAGTAGATAAAATTAAAAACGCATACAATTAAATCTTATCAGGCAGATGAGCAAATTAAGAGCTGCTATTACAGGGGTTGGAGGTTATGTTCCAGATTACATTCTAACCAATAAAGAGCTCGAAAAACTGGTTGACACCACAGACGAGTGGATATTAACCAGAACAGGAATCAGGGAAAGAAGACTGCTTAAAAATCCAGGAGAAGGAACTTCTAATATTGCGATTCATGCAGTGAATGAGTTATTAAAAAAGACTGATACCGATCCTGATGAAATCGATCTATTAATTTGCTGCACAACAACGCCAGACTATGTATTCCCTGCAACAGGCAATTTACTTTGCGACATGGCAGGGTTGAAAAATGCATTCAGTTATGACCTCAATGCGGCTTGTTCAGGTTTTATTTATGGCTTGGTAACAGGAAGTCAGTTTATTGAAAGCGGAAAATTTAAAAAAGTAATCGTAGTTGGTGGAGATAAAATGTCTTCAATCATCAACTATGAAGACCGTACTACCTGTATAATTTTCGGAGATGGTGCAGGAGCTGTACTTTTAGAACCGGATACTACTGATCACGGAGTAATGGACAGTGTATTGAAAACCGATGGATCCGGAGCAAAATACTTATGCATGAAAGCCGGAGGAAGCAGAAAACCTGCTAGCCTGGAAACGATTGCCGCTAAAGAACATTTTGCTTACCAGGAAGGTGCTACAGTATTCAAATTCGCTGTAACCAATATGGCAGATGTTTCTGCAGAAATTATGCGCAGAAACAACCTTACTTCAAGCGACGTGGCATGGCTTGTCTCCCATCAGGCCAACAAAAGAATTATTGATGCAACTGCAGAACGCATGGGCCTCGATGACAAAAAAGTTCTCATCAATATAGACCGCTACGGCAATACTACCAATGGAACCATTCCTCTTCTCCTTTGGGACTATGAGAAGAAATTCAAAAAAGGGGACAATGTCGTAATGGCTGCATTTGGTGGAGGCTTCACTTGGGGGTCAGTATACTTAAAATGGGCATATGACCCTAAATAATACTCCCTCAATATTTTAACCAGGAAAATTTCGATATTTGAAAAAACATTTACAAGCAGAATATGAAAGCTAAAGAAATACAGGAGTTGCTGGACTTTATCGCAAGTTCAGGTCTTGCTGAGGTTAACATCGAAACAGAGCAATTTAAAATTGCTGTAAAAAAGTATTCAGAACCTCAGACTCTAACAGTAACTCAGGTTCCTCAGGCTATTGCACAACCTGTAGCTCCGGTACAGGCACAGGCTGCCCAACCAGCAGCTCAACAAAAAGTAGAAACTCCTTCTACTCCGGCAGAATCATCAAACAAAAATCTAATTACTATCAAATCACCAATGATAGGAACTTTCTACAGATCAGCTAACCCTGATTCTCCTTCATTTGTGAACGTAGGTGATGAAGTAAAACAAGGTCAGACTGTTTGTATCATTGAGGCTATGAAACTATTCAATGAAATTGAATCAGAAGTTTCTGGTAAAATTGTAAAAGTTCTCGTAGAAAACGCTACTCCTGTAGAATACGATCAGCCACTATTCCTGGTAGAACCTAAATAAAGAGAGAACAGCATTTTGAAAAGGGATGTCCTATCCCTTTTTTTTATGACCAAGATTTCAATTTTAATTAACCATATCTATGTTTAATAAAATATTAATAGCAAACAGAGGCGAAATTGCTATGCGCGTAATTCGTGCTTGCAAGGAAATGAAAATTAAAACTGTTGCTATATACTCTACTGCTGACAAAGACAGCCTGCACGTGCGTTTTGCTGATGAAGCGGTTTGTATCGGTGCTGCACCCTCATCCAAATCATATTTAAGTATTCCCAATATTATTGCTGCTGCTGAAATTACAAATGCAGACGCTATTCACCCAGGCTATGGCTTCCTCTCTGAAAATGCTGAATTTTCAAAAATATGTGAAGACTATGGCATTAAATTTATTGGCGCCAGCGCAGCCATGATCAATGCAATGGGTGATAAGTCTTCAGCTAAAGCAACAATGAAAAAAGCTGGCGTACCTACTATCCCTGGTTCTGAGGGCTTGCTGGAATCCATGGATGAAGGTATTAAACTTGCCAACAAGATAAAGTATCCTGTAATCCTTAAAGCTACAGCAGGTGGCGGTGGAAGAGGTATGCGTATTGTGCGTAACGATGCCGAATTCAAAAAAGCTTGGGTAGATGCGAAAACTGAAGCAGGTGCTGCCTTCGGTAACGATGGTCTTTATCTTGAAAAATTTATTGAAGAACCAAGACATATAGAAATACAAATACTTGGAGACAGATACGGTAAAGCTATCCACCTTTCTGAAAGAGATTGTTCTATACAAAGAAGACATCAGAAGCTTGTGGAAGAAACACCTTCACCAGTTATCACTGAAAGATTAAGAACTAAAATGGGTGAGGCTGCTGTAAAAGGCGCCAAAGCTATTAAATATGAAGGTGCCGGAACTATTGAATTCCTTGTAGATAAAAATGGGGATTTCTATTTCATGGAAATGAATACCCGTATACAGGTAGAGCATACTATTACTGAAGAAGTAACTGGTGTTGACTTGGTGAAGGAGCAAATTAAAGTAGCTGCAGGTGGCGCCATTCCAAATAAGAACTTTATACCTGGAAGATATTCAATAGAATGCCGTATCAATGCAGAAGATCCGGCTAATGGCTTCAGACCTAATCCTGGTAAAATTACAAACTTTCATCTTCCCGGCGGCTATGGTATAAGGGTTGATACTCATTGCTATAATGGCTATACCATTCCTCCAAACTACGACTCTATGATCGGAAAGCTTATTGCAAGTGGATCGACAAGAGAAGAGGCTTTGGCAAGAATGAAAAGAGCTTTGGAAGAATTTGTTATTGAAGGTGTTAAAACAACAATTCCATTCCACATAAAATTAATGGAAGACCCTCAATTTCAATCCGGAAAATTCAACACTGCTTTTCTTGAATCTTTCGACTTTTCAAAACTGAAATAAAAATTTTCTTAAAAAGGAAGCTGCTCTAAAGCAGCTTTTCTTTTTAAGGTTACATTCATTCTTAAGAAGGTATTTACAATAAAATTTGCCCCGATGAAGAGCATTCCTAGCTTCAAATTCTTAAGACCCTTTTTTTTACTTTCTCTGATTATTATCGCTCTTAATGCCCAATCTCAGGATTCTCCAAAGCATTTTATTGAGGCTGGCATCAGCCCAAGTTCCTATAGAGGAGACCTGAACAATTCTTTTCAGCAATGGACTGCTTTATATAATTTCGGTGTTAAATTCTATAAGAAAAAAAGATTTAATGGTTGTATAAATATTTTTGCGGGAAATATCATGGGCCAAAACGGCAAGTATGAATTTAGCCCGGACCTTATTCCATCCCCCACTCCCAATACCTATTTCAAAACTGCCGTTATTGGAGCCAATTATGATTTGCAACTCAACCTAATAAAAAGAAAATGGGGATGCTTTTTCATAAGTCAGGGCATTGGTCTTATGCGCTTTACACCAAAAGATCAGAATAACGACAAACTTCAAACAAAACTAAGCACGAGAGCAAAAGGAGAAGATTATAACAATGTAACTTTTGTTTTTCCGACTAAAGCAGGAGTTATGTTTTTCCTTCCTTCCTGGTATGCGATTGGGTTACAAGCCGGTTACATGAACCCTACTTCTGATTATCTTGATAATATCAGTAATTGGGGAGTAAAAAAGAAAAAGGATAATATCCTCACAATAAAGTTAAGCGTATTTATTCCTTTAAATACCAATAAAACCGGAACTTCTCCGGATACTTCAAAATAATAAAATTTAAAAATTGGATTATCTATTGAACTTAACAGGCTGGGTCGGTGCCATAGAAGTATTAATTGCTTATTTTCTAATCTCCACTAACAGAGTCACTCCGGAGACATTGTCATATCAGCTGCTTAACGCTACGGGTGCAGTATTCCTGATCATAAACACCCTATACCTGAAAGCTTATCCTTCTGCATTTGTAAATATTATCTGGACAGCCGTTGCAATTGTCAATCTTGTAAAATCAAAAGGGAATAAAAAATCAGAAGTTCGTTAGATTTTCTCTATAGTTTTCACCAAGGAATTATACCAGTCTTCCCCATATTTTCTAATCAGTGGATCTTTTAAAAATTTGTATATCGGCACCTGTAATGATTCCCCATTACTGCATGCAGGACTGCAGATATTCCACCTGTCATAGTTTAAAGCGTCATAATGATCATACTTGGTAATTCTTATAGGATAAAGGTGGCATGAAATTGGTTTTTTATAATCAATCTTCCCCATCAGATAAGCCTTTTCAATACCACATTTCAGAATACCTTTTTCATAAATTGCATAGGCACACTCCCTGTTTTTAATAGTTGGTGTAGTCAGATCTCCATCGTTATCAATGACAGTCAGCCCCTGCTCTTCAATTGCCTTTATTCCATCTGCAGACAAATATGGTTTTATCTTATCATAAATCTGTTCCAATATCGCCCCTTCATCCTCTTCCAATGGAGCGCCAGCATCACCTTCTACACAACAAGCTCCCTTACATTTCATTAAATCACAGACAAAAAATTTATCTGCAATATCGTCGCTAATTACTGTTTTACCCTGTACTATCACTTGATTTTCTTTTTACCTCCAACTGTTTTTTCAGCTGAAGAATTCAAAATTAAAAAATTATTCCCCAAAAATTTCATTCCCTGCTGCCCATCCTGATAATTTGCCTATTTTATATAAAAGTAAAACCAGTCCTCCCTTTTTCAAGAACTATTAAACATTTCAAAACCAACAAATTATCAAAAAAAAACTTAATCTTTTATTATTTGCCCTATGTCGAAAAAAAACACTTCTGTCCTTTTAAAAAGAAGATCCGAGAAACCAATCTATTTCAGAAGATGTTCCTTATCAATACTGAAAAGTCAGGATGTAAATAATTTCATCGGGGAGAAATCTACCTTTATCCCTTAATTAAAAAAAATCAATTCAATCCTTTAACATCCTCCTCCGAATTCAAAAATATAAGTTTTTCAGAATTCAAAACTTTAAATGGGATTTGAAGAGAAATAAATTGTAAATTGCAAACTAGATTAGCAAGCCCAAATGGATTATATAGAAAGCCTTAATCCCTCCCAAAAAGACGCTGTTATAAATACTGAAGGCCCAAGCATGATTATTGCTGGTGCCGGTTCTGGTAAAACCAGAGTATTAACCTTCAGGATCGCAAACCTTATACAAAAAGGTGTAGATCCCTTTAATATCCTCTCTTTGACCTTTACCAATAAGGCCGCAAAGGAAATGCGGGAGAGAATTGAAAAGGTTGTAGGTCCGGAAGCCAGAGGACTTTGGATGGGAACCTTTCACTCTGTATTTGCCCGAATATTAAGAGCTGAGGCAGAGAAAATAGGATATACAAGCAATTTTACAATTTACGATTCCGACGATTCCAAAACGCTTATTAAACAAATCGTCAAAGAGCAATATCTGGACGAGAAGCTTTATAAGCCCAGCACTGTTTTAGCCAGGATTTCAGGAGCCAAAAACCGTTTGATCTCAGCTCAGGAATACCTGAACAATCCTCATTTTATGGCGGATGATGCTTCGGCAATGAGGCCAGAGATGGGTAAATTGTACAAACTATATCAGGACAGATGCTTCAAAGCAGGAGCAATGGATTTTGACGACTTGCTTTTTAACACCAATGTTCTGTTTAAAAATCATATTGATGTAGTTAACAAATACCAGAACATATTCAAATATGTGCTGGTGGACGAGTTTCAGGATACGAACCTTAGTCAGTATAGCATTACAAAGAAGCTTTCGGCAAAAAACCGTAACATCTGTGTAGTTGGAGATGACGCTCAGAGTATTTATGCATTTCGTGGTGCTGACATTCAGAATATCCTAAACTTTGAAAAAGATTACCCAGAGCTACAGGTATATAAATTAGAACAAAACTACAGATCGACTAAAGTTATTGTTAATGCCGCAAACTCAGTTATAGGCAAAAATAAAGCCCAGCTTAAGAAAAACGTTTTTACAGAAAACGAAACAGGTAAGCTGATAGAAATAATTAAGGCTACGTCTGACAATGAAGAAGGACGAATGGTAGCCACGGCAATTTTTGAAGAAAAAATGGCCCACCAGCTAAAGAATAAAGATTTTGCAATACTTTACAGGACGAACTCTCAATCAAGAGCATTTGAAGAGGCTTTGAGGAGAATGAATCTTAAATATAAAGTAGTTGGCGGTTTGTCTTTCTATCAAAGAAAAGAGATTAAAGACCTTGTTGCTTATTTAAGATTTACCCTTAATCCTAATGACGAACAGGCTTTAAGAAGGATTATCAACTATCCTAAGAGAGGAATTGGTGATACAACCGTATCCAAATTATTGGTTACTGCAGAAGAGCAAGGTGCCTCACTTTGGGATGTATTGAATAACGTACATTCAATAATACCCGGAAGAGCTGCGGCTGCTATTGAGGGATTTGTAGTACAGATTAAAAACTACATGCGCCTTGCTGAAAACAAGGATGCCTTTGAAACAGCAATTGAAGTGGCTCAGTCTTCAGGAATACTGAAAGAATTGTACGAGGATAAAACTGTTGAAGGACTGAGCAGGTATGAAAACGTTCAAGAGCTTTTGAACGGTATTAAGGAATTTGTAGATAACCCAAACATTGAGGATAAAAAGCTTGGTTCTTTTTTGCAGGAAATATCTCTTCTAACAGATATTGAAGAGGAAAAGGACAAAGATAATGACTACATTGTGCTTATGACCATTCACTCGGCCAAGGGACTTGAGTTTAAGAGTGTTTATATAGTTGGAATGGAAGAAGAACTGTTCCCTTCTCAGATGATGTTGAGCAGCAGAGCAGATCTGGAAGAAGAAAGAAGGTTATTCTACGTAGCGATCACACGTGCACAAAGTAATCTTTGCCTTTCTTTCGCAGCTACAAGATATCGCTTTGGAAGATTAAAAGAATGCGAGCCCAGCAGATTCTTAAATGAATTAGACCCTCAATACCTGAATATCAGCAGAAGAGCCAGACCAGAACCTGTTGCTACACCGGCAGCAGCAACAGCCAGTTCTTCCTCTCAGGTAATAAAAGCTAAACCAAAAACCGCTTCACCTGTTTTAAGTAAACCAAAGAGTAACTATGTTCCCTCTCCGGATTTTAAACCAAGTGATACATCACAGTTAAAACCAGGAATGAGAGTAGAACACCTTAAATTTGGCTATGGTACGGTAAAAGCAATGGATGTATCCGGCACCGACCGAAAAGCCATTATCGAATTTAACGATCATGGAGAAAAAACACTTATTCTGAGTTTCGCTAAACTAAAAATTCACACTACATAGTATTATTAATATTTTTAAGCAAGCAATCTAACACTACATTATGGAGATACCAGATCCTTCAACAGGCATTGTTTTAAAAGAATACGGAAGAAATATTCAAAAGCTTGTTGATTTTGTGATAAGCATACCCGACCGCGAAGAAAGAGGACGTTATGCCAAAACGCTTATCGAGCTAATGAAACAGATTAATCCAAACATGAGAGACACCCAGGATTTCGGAAAGCTCTGGGACCACCTTTATATCATGTCTGATTTTAAACTCGATGTAGAAACCCCTTTTCCAATGCCTGAAAAATCATTGCTTGGAAAAAGACCAATGACCGTTGGCTATAATAATAACCTGCTTTATTATAAGCATTACGGAAAGAATATAGAATTGCTTATAGCAAAAGCTTTGCAACTGGAGGATAAAGATGAACAAGAAGCTGCTATAATCTATATAGGCAAGCTTATGAAGAGATTTTATCAGACCTGGAATAAAGAAAACATTACAGACGATATCATCATTGAGCAACTCATAACAATGTCCAAGAACAAGCTGCCAATCAATGCTGAAAAAATTAAAGCTAATAATCTTTTCGATTCCCATGTAAAAGAAATGCGTGAGCCGAAAAACAGCAGCCAAAGTGGGGGCTATTCCAATGGTAACGGGTACAAAAGAGAATTCCGTAGCAGAGATAGCAACAGTAGAGACAACAGCAGAGAATACAGGGATAATAGAGGCGATAACAGAGACAATAAATACTCTAAGGATAAAAGAAGAAAAAACTAAGGAATGGCTTCATTTGAAATTATCGGTGGTAAACGTCTTAAAGGAGACATTTATCCTCAGGGAGCAAAAAACGAAGCGCTTCAGATCCTTTGTGCTGTCTTATTAACTCCGGAACCTGTTACTATTCATAATGTACCGGACATTATTGATGTTAACAAACTCATTGAATTGTTAAAAGATTTTGGTGTAAAAGTAGAAAAGACTGGAGAGTCTACTTATCTGTTTGAAGCCAAAAATGTAAATATTGACTTTTTAGAAACTGATTCTTTTAAAAAGAAAGCTGCAGCGCTGAGAGGTTCTATTATGATCCTTGGTCCGCTATTAGCAAGATTTGGGAAGGCCAAAATGCCCAAGCCCGGAGGCGACAAAATCGGACGCCGAAGACTAGATACCCATTTTCTGGGTTTTGAACAATTAGGTGCAAAATTTTCCTACGATTCCGGAGACAGTTTTTATCAAATCGATGCAAGTAATCTCAAAGGATGCTATATGCTCCTTGACGAAGCATCCGTGACAGGAACTGCCAATGTAGTGATGGCTGCTGTTCTTGCCAAAGGTAAAACCACTATATATAATGCAGCATGCGAACCATACCTTCAACAGCTTTGCTCGATGCTCAACCGCATGGGTGCGAAAATCAGCGGTATTGGCTCTAATCTTCTGACCATAGAAGGGGTAGATTCTTTAGGTGGCACGACACATACTATCCTTCCTGATATGATCGAAATAGGAAGTTTTATCGGTATGGCCGGAATGACCAGTTCTGAAGTCACAATAAAAAATTGCAGAATCGATATGTTGGGAATTATCCCTACTATATTCAGACGACTGGGCATTAAAATGGAATTCAGAGGGGATGATATTCATATCCCTTCTCAGGATAGCTATGAAATAGAAACTTTTATTGATGGTTCTATACTCACAATATCAGATGCAATATGGCCAGGATTTACACCTGACCTAATGAGTATTGCACTGGTTGTGGCAACTCAGGCAAAAGGTTCGGCACTGATACATCAGAAGATGTTTGAAAGCCGACTTTTCTTTGTTGACAAACTGATAGATATGGGTGCACAGATCATTCTATGCGACCCTCACAGGGCAACAGTGATAGGACTTAATAAACAAATTCCTCTTCGGGGAATTCAGATGACTTCGCCGGATATCAGAGCGGGAGTGGCTTTATTGATCGCGGCTTTATCTGCCAATGGCAAAAGTACTATTCATAATATAGAACAAATAGATAGAGGGTATCAGAATATTGATATCAGGCTGAATGCACTTGGAGCTGAAATAAGAAGAATTTCTTAAAATAATCTTTTTGTACAAAGGAGCCGTTATTCCGGCTCCTTTTTTATTAATGATATGGAAATCAAAAGCAATAAACTAAGAATTTTAATAGCCATAATACTTATCATTATTTCTTACGTTTACTTCAGATTTATCACCTTCCTTCCTACCACCATATCTTATGTACTTTATTTTGCACTTATACTTGTATCGATCCTAATTGCCTTTATATCAAAGAGACGCGATGTTACCATTGGAATTTTATATGGTTTAACCTTTGTTCTGGTTTCTTTGATTTTTATCTTTACCTTTTTTACAGAAGAATTATAGCATTAACTGATATTATTTAAAAGTATATTAAAATGGGAAGAGCATTTGAATTCCGGAAAGCCCGAAAAATGAAAAGATGGGGACAAATGGCTAAGACTTTTACCAGAATCGGTAAAGACATTGCCATGGCCGTTAAATCTGGCGGTCCCGACCCGACTACCAACTCAAGACTCCGTGCTTTGATCCAGAACGCCAAAGCTGCAAACATGCCTAAAGACAATGTCGAAAGGGCTATAAAAAAGGCTTCTTCTAAAGAACAGGAAGATTATAAAGAAGTGGTTTATGAAGGTTATGGTCCTTATGGAATTGCAATTGTAGTTGAAACTGCCACTGATAACCCAACCAGAACCGTTGCCAGTGTCAGAAGTTATTTCACAAGAAGCGGCGGATCACTTGGCACTACCGGTTCCCTTGATTTCCTTTTTGAAAGAAAATGTATCTTTAAAATCAAAAGCAGAGAAGATATTGATATTGAAGAGCTGGAACTGGAACTAATAGACTTCGGTGCAGATGAAATAGGTGCGGATGAAAATGAAATTGTTATTTACGGAGCATTTGATGCTTATGGTAAAATTCAGCAATTCCTTGAGGAAAAGGGTTATGAAGTGATCAGTTCTGACTTTGAAAGGATTCCTACAGATACCAAAGAATTAACAGAAGAGCAGGAAGCGGAAATCGAAAAACTTCTTGGGAAATTTGAGGAAGATGACGATGTTCAAAACGTTTTTCATAATATGAAATAAATTAAAAAAGGCTGATCAAATTGACCAGCCTTTTCTTTTATAACACTATTAACTCACAATTATACATAGTTATTAAGCATCACCGGCATTACAAGCATAAGCACATCTTCGTTCTTATCTTTTTTAGCCGGATTTAAGATACCCGCTCTATTCGGAGCCGAAAGATTAATATCAATAGCTTCGCAATCCAGGTTATTCAGCATCTCGATAAGGAATTTTGCATTAAATCCGATTTCCATATCGTCTCCTTCATATTCACAGGATAACCTTTCATTTGCCTCATTACTGAAATCAAGATCTTCTGCGGAAATCTGTAGCTCACTACCTGCAATTTTAAGACGTACCTGATGTGTAGTCTTGTTTGCATAGATAGAGATACGCTTTAAAGAGTTAAGCAAATCCTGTCTGTTGATCGTTAACTTATTTGGGTTATTAGCAGGAATTGCATTTTCATAATCAGGGAAACGCTCGTCGATAAGACGGCAGATCATCTTGATATTTGCAAAACTAAAGAATGCGTTGGAAGCATTGAACTCCATCTTAACAAGAGTATTGTCAGTAGGAAGAGATGCTTTTAAAAGGTTAAGAGCTTTCTTTGGTATTAACAAAGTATTCTGACTTTCAGAAGCGATATCTGATCTTCTGTATCTGATCAATCTATGGCCATCAGTTGCTACAAATGTGGTATTTGCATCTGAAATATTGATAAAAACACCAGTCATCTGAGGTTTTAACTCATCATTACTAGCAGCGAAAATGGTACTTGAAATAGCTCTGGTCAGAATGTCTGATGGAACATCAACTGCATATCCGTTTTTAACTGCAGGTACTCTTGGAAAATCAGTGGCATTTTCACCTGATAGCTTATACCTTCCGTTATCAGAGCTGATTTCAATGCTATAAGTCTCTTCGTCAATTGTAAAGGTTACTGGCTGCTCCGGAAGGTTCTTAAGTGTATCAAGAAGTATTTTGGCAGGTACCGCAATATTTCCTTTTTCTTTGGACTCCACTACAATTTCTGTAATCATGGAAGTCTGAAGATCTGAAGCATAAACAGTAAGTTTGCCCACAGAAACCTCAAACAGGAAGTTTTCCAAAATTGGCACTACCGGATTTGTAGTGATAACCCCATTGATCGCAGTCAATTGTTTAAGAAGGGCAGTTGAAGAAACAACAAATTTCATATAGCTCTTTTATCCTATTCTAGTAAAATATGAAGGGGATAAAGTTAAATATAAAAACCGAATTCTAAAAAATCCCCATTACTTATTTGAAGGAGCAAAGAAAGATTTTTTAACAAGAAGATAGTTCGTCAGCTCAGGATTCAACGTTACCAACTCTCCTGTATTTCTGACGATGGCATAAATCTTACCTTGTTTCCAAGGATCAAGATAAATATCAACAGTCTTACTTAGGTTATCCACAATATCTTCCACTTGTATTGTTGAAAACGGTTTTGCTTTATGAAGTTGATTCACAATAGTATCTTTACCATCTACTATATACTTATCCACATTTGACACTCCATACAACATCAGGTACCTGTGGATTTTAGAGCTGTCTTGTGCCGGAAGATTTTCAACTTCAAACTTATTTCCTTTAGAAACTATTGTAAAATTTTCCGAAGGAGCAGCTGGAAAACTTATTGATACTTTTTGAAGACTTCTTGGACTGCTGTTAAATAAAATCCTGGATCTCCAATCCTGTTCTTGCAGACTGGCCAATTCAGAAAGATCCCCTTTTACCCCAGGTACAAATACAATTACCGGGTCAGAAGAGCCTTCAGCAAGAAAGTAAGTACTGTTCACATCATTTTCATTGGACAATACATAAAACTCATCCTTTTCACCGGACGATTCCACTGATACTTTTACCCCCTCTTGTTTAAGATTTTTAACTACCTCGCTCTTCTTGTTATCAGCAACAGGTCTTTTGACTTCAATTTTATTCAATCCGAAAAACAATAGACTTATCAGTTTCTCTCTTGCTTCATATTTATTATTTACAGACCATTTACCGTTAGCTTTTTTCTGAAGACTGGTAATCTGGTTATTAACCTGAAAACTTACAGATGTAATAGCTGTAGTATCAGCAATTCCTACTGACATTTTCTCTTTGTTAAAAGAATCGGAACCGCTTTCACTCAGCAATGTATACAAGGCTGCCAATCCGGTGATCACAAATAAAAAGATGTATGGGCTTAACTTCTTCAACTCCCTCATTTTATCTAAAGCTTGTATATTTTCTCTTTCTCAAATAGTATCTGCTGATCCCAAAAACAACAAGAAGCACTATAGGCACCACAAGATTCACAATCTGCCAGTAAATCTTCTCTTCTGCAAGTTTATTTTTATCAAGCGGCCTTAGCTGTATTTCTTTGCCTTTTGCAGCTATGATTGGTTCGTCCATCAGATAATCCACTGCATTCATTATAAATTCCTTATTAGAAAACAAATATTTCAAATCCGGATCATATCCCAATGGTATCGGCTGATTCCTCGTTTTGTCAATTTCGTTTCTGATAAAATCCGCATCCGATACTACTATGATTTTACTTGAGCTATCTTGTTTAACGACCTGAACGCCTGCTATTGGAGAAGGCCTGTTTTTATATACCGATTCGAATTGACCTTCCAGAAGGTATGCTACCGGCAACATTCCGGCATTAAAGTCTTTTGGATCAAGATTTTTCCTTGCTTCATTTAAATCTACAGGAAGTGGAGCCTTTATCAACCTTGTATTCTTTGAACTAAAAATCAATGGAGTTTTGGTTATCCCTTGTGCTTTAACAGTATCCATAGAGCTTACATATCGCCCTATTACTGCGTCCAGATTTTTAACAACAGGCTGTTTACCGAAATTATAAAAGATAGGAAAATAAGGCCAGGACACCATTTCTGACTGCCCGCCCGGGACTTCAACTTTCAACAATGCACAATTCAGATCCTGTATCAGGTCATCATTAATCCTTAGTCCATACTTGAAAAGCAAATCTTCAAGCCCAAGATTATAAGAGAACCCATAAGTAACACCTGATACAAGGCTATCCCTGTTTAGATTTAATTGATCTATAAAGAACAAGATCCTCCCACCCTTAACAAGATATTGATCAAGTATAAATTTTTCCTTTTCAGAAAAAGGTTTTGTTGGACCTGCGATTACCAGAGCTTTGTAATTACTGAGTTTTGATGAATCATTAATGACAATTCTTTCTACATTATAATATTCACTAAGCGCGGTAGAAATATCACTGGTCTCCCCTGCCGAAAGCTCACCATGCCCTTCAGTAAATGCCACTGACTTGGTAACTTCATTGTGAAGCTTCCGGATTGCAGCCATTAATTCATACTCCACTCCTTCTACCGACTGATTCAGTTGCTGAGCCATTGGTAAAATTTTACTTCCCTTCAGGAACATAACCGGTGTTTCTTTATCTCCCATCGAGATGAGAGCAGAAGGAAATACAATTTTCTCTTCTCTTGCACCTCCCTGCTGTACCAAGTCATACTTATATTGTATCCCCTTCTGAATCAACTGGGAATAAAATTGTTCACGTAGTCTCTTATCTTCAATCGCATTCGGGTCTGTAAATCTGTAAACGATCTTATCACCTGAATAAGCTTTAAACTCTTCCAGTGTTTCTTTGATAGATCTTTTAAGCCTTGAATAATCAGGGTTCAAATCTCCCTCAAGAAAGACATCAACGAATACCTGCTCGTTAAGATTTTTAAGTTTTTCTTTAGTGGATGGACTAATCGTATATCTTTTATCCTGAGTAAGGTCCAGTCTGAAGAAATGCTCTGAAAAAATTATATTTATAAATACAACAGTTCCTAAAAGCAACAGGAACCGAATGATATCAAACTTCTTTAAATTCATAAACTGCTTACCATTTTCTGCTGCCTAAAACCAATCTTGTTGAAAGAAGCATAATAAAAATTATACTTAGAAAATACAGGACATTTCTGGAATCTATCAATCCTCTGCTTAATGCTTCATAGTGGTAACTCAGCCCAAGCTTTACAAAGATATTAGCCTGAGTTGCCCAGAAGTTTACTGAAGCAGCTCTTGCCATTCCATCATAAAGAGTATAACATAGCAATACTGCTATTATAAAAGCTACAATCTGATTTCTTGTGATAGCTGATGCAAATATCCCAATAGATGTAAAAACTGCACCTAGGAGGAATAACCCTATATAAGAAGTAAATACAGCTGCTGAATCAATATTCCCAACCGGACTTCCAAGATTATAAACTGAATAATAATAAATTAATGTTGGAATCAGACTAAAGAGCACTAAAGCCAGACTTGACAAATATTTACCTAATATAATTTCCCAGTCTTTTACAGGTCTTGTTAGCAATAATTCCATAGTCCCTTCCCTTTTTTCTTCAGCAAAAGTCCTCATAGTAATGGCAGGAATCAGCAAGAGAAAGGCAATGGGACCATATACAAAAAGACTTTCCATATCTGCAAAGCCAAACTCAAAGACACTGCTTTCCGGAAAAACCCAGAGGAACAATCCAATTAATGTAAGAAAGACACTGATAACAAGGTAGGCAATCAGTGAATTAAAAAAACTGTTTATTTCTTTTCTAAATATACTTAACACAAATCCTTCAAGTTAAAATTTTAAATTATATGGAATCATTCTTCTTGCCGGTAAGGTCTCTGAAAATATTCTCAAGAGAATGCTCTTCCTGATTTAAGCCAATCAGTGTCCAGTTCCTTTCTGATGCAAGTTTAAAAATAGCTCCTCTTACATCATTTTCACCAGAAGAGAACAGTTCATACTTTCCTCCTACTATATGCTTCACCTCATTCACGTCAGACAAAGACTTTAAATATTCTACTTCTATTGCATCTGAGAACTCGACAATGATCTTTTTACCTGAAGTCTGAAGTCCTTTTAGCTCACTTACTCTGTTATCAGCAACAATTTTACCTCGGTTGATGATCACCACTCTATCACAGAGAGCTTGCACTTCCTGCATAATGTGAGTAGAAAAAAGAACTGTTTTTTCTTTACCGATATTCTTAATAAGGCTTCTGATTTCAAGGATCTGATTTGGGTCCAGACCAGTGGTTGGCTCATCAAGTATAAGCACCTGAGGCTCATGAATCATGGCCTGTGCTAGACCAACTCTTTGTCGGTAGCCTTTTGACAGTGCCCCTAGTTTTTTATTCTGCTCCAGAGTAAGCCCTGTCATTTCCACCATCTCCTGCACCCTTCCTTTAAGCTTACTTCCTTTTAAAGAATGAAGAGAACCAATAAATGCAAGGTACTCGTGCACATACATATCGAGGTAAAGAGGATTGTGTTCAGGCAGATACCCGACATTTTTTCTTACCTCCAAAGGAGACTCAACAACGTCAAACCCTGCCACTGTAACAACTCCTGATGTAGGAGGGATGTAGCAAGTAGCAATTTTCATTGTAGTAGATTTACCTGCTCCATTGGGTCCCAAAAATCCAAGTATCTCCCCTTTACCAGCCTCGAAACTGATATGGTCTACAGCTTTCTGCTCGCCATAAATTTTAGTTAACTCCTGTACCTTTAAACTCACTATGACTGTATGTTATCTTTTGCAAATTTATTGAATTCAAGCTTAAAGCGGAAAGCGCAAAGCTTAAAGTTTGGATTTCTTTTAAGAACGAATACATAATAGATTTAAGTTTTAAGATGACAACTTTTTTCCGGTCTGTTTTAAACTTTAATTTCTCACTTAAATCCTAAAAGACCTCATCCCCAACCCTTCTCCTGAAGGAGAAGGAGCAGTCTCGGATAATTTCCCCGACCATCTAACAGTTGTGCAAACTTTAAACTTTCAACTTTTCACTTTAAGCTTTAAGCCTTTTGCTTTCCGCTTCTAAATCAACTTCCTGCCTTTAGGCATTAATGGCCTGAATTCCAACTCTACCGGGTGAAAATTCTCCGATGTCTCCAATGAATAAATAACAGCTTCGGCGATATCTTCAGGCCTCATCATATTAGGATGTACACTTATTGAATCTATTGTATCAAAGAAATTGGTATGAATAGATCCTGGAACAATGCAGGTTACCTTTACACCATAATCTCTGAGTTCTTTATACATAGACTGAGAGATCCCTCTAACAGCAAATTTAGTCCCGCAGTATCCGGCAAATTTTTCTATGCCTTCTTTACCTGCAATAGAGGCAATATTAACGATATGCCCCTCTCCCATTTCTTTCATTTTCTGCACTACCATCTGAGAGCAGTAAAAGACTCCATGAACATTGGTATCAAACATTTCTTTCCATTCTTCAATGGGCATTTCTTCAATCAAACCAGCATAACCCAATCCAGCATTGTTAATCAGAATGCTAATATTTTCTCCGAAATCTTTAATAGTCGCATTATATGATCCATTAACAGAGTCTATGTTTCCAACATCTGTAGCATAAAATTTAAAATGATCATGTTTAAAGTCAGGAGCAGTTCTACTCCATCCGGCAACCTTTACACCTTTCTCCAACAATGCTTTTACTATCTCAAGACCAACACCTTTGCTCGCACCTGTTACAATAGCAACTTTATCCCTTAAATTCATATTATACTTTTATTTGCTTAAAAATTTTTCAATGAAATTCCTGAAATGATTACAACCGAATTTACTAATTGGAATACGACAATCTTTCTTTCTCCCTCTGAAAATCGCTCCCAAAGATTGTCGTTATAAATGATAGTAGCTGATACAAAAGCAAGTCCGAAACAAAGGATCAAGAGTAAGTTCTGAACTTCCATAAAAAAAATAAAGGCAACAGGATATAGTAAAAATAACCCCATCAGAAAGATCATCATCTCAAAGTTACTGAATTTCAGACTATCTTTAATTGCTTTCATAATAAAGATTCCAGACAAAATCAAATAGGTAATCAAACCAATATATAAAAGAATTTGTGCAGCCTCGATATGAAGAAGCTCCAAAGCAAAACCTGCCTGAAAAACTGCCATACCAAACAAAACCGCCTTCACCTTTAAATCATTGATTATAAATATATAATACCCCAACAACAAAATTTCCGCAAGCAATGGAGCCCATGTAATGTTCTCAAACCTTTTGCTGTCAGTCAAAATGATTGATAGTACAAAGGTCATGGCCACAAAAACAACTAAAGCTTTTTCACGTTTATCAGACTCTACAGCTTTCATTTTTATTTAGATTATTCCTCTAAAGTAATGTGAATTTATAATAATTTTGGATTATTAATTTTGCTAAATTAGAATGCATTTATTGAAAATTCACTTTTTGCTCATCATTTTTTCCCTCCAATGTTTCGTTGTGGCCGCACAGGATGAAGCACCTTCTTCAAAATATGCGCTTTCTTTGAATTATCATTATGGATTTCTGATGAAGCATGGGGATGATATGGGGCACCTTGCCAATCAAAGACCATTAAAACTTGAACTCGATTTTAAAATACAAACAGATGGAAATAAAGGCTGGCAGGTAAACAATAAATATCCTGTTGTAGGATACTCATTAAACTATATTCATTTTGATCCGGACAAGCCTGTAGGAGATGCCTTAGGCTTGATAATATATTACGGTAAAGCATTTTTCAGAACTCCTAAAAGCGAGCTAAGATGGAAAATAGGTGTAGGTCCGGGCATTGTATTCAGAAAATTTGACATTATAACAAACAATAAAGCCAATATCACAGGAAGTACATTGAATTATTGTCTTAATGGAGCCATAAATTTCAGTACAACAATTTCAAAAAGATTAATCTTCAATGCAGGTATCGGGTTGTTTCATTTAAGTAATGGTGCCATGAAGATCCCTAATCTGGGGATGAATATCCCTGCTGTTTATGCAGGTTTAGGCTTCACTTCTAAAAAACAGGTAACATTCGATGCTCCTGAACCTGAACGAAAAAAAAGATCCAATTCTATAAACCTTACTATTGGTGGAGGATTTAAGGAAATAAAACCTATTGGAGGATCAAAATATTTTGCAGGAGTATTTTCTGCTTTCTACGACCTTGGCATTAACTCACGCACCTGCCTTAATCTTGGTTATGATTTCATTTATGACTACTCTGCAAAAGCCGAGATCAAGAGAGGGACCTATGATAAGGAACTTGTTAATGGAAATTACATGAGACATGGAGTCGCATTGGGATTTCATTATTTTATTAGTCAGGTATCCTTTGTTGGTCAGTGCGGCTACTATGTTTTTGATCCATTAAAGAGGTACAAACCTCTTTATCAGCGTTATACTATCAAGTATAATTTTACTGATGCAATCAGCGCCGGAATAGCACTTAAAGCTCACTTCGGCCAGGCAGAATTAGTTGAATGGACGGTTGGTTATACATTAAAATGAAAAAATCCGCTTTATTATACCTTGTAATTATATCAGCTATTCTATTGTCATGCAATAAAGAAGATAGCTGGGATTGTTTAAAGAGCACAGGCAAAATTGCTCAGGAGAGAAGGATCGTTAAAGGAAATTATTTTATAAGAACCGAAGACAATATCAATCTCATCCTTAAAAATAATCTTGGGGACACAATAATTGTAGAAGCTGGTGAAAACCTCTTAAAAAAGATAACAACGGACAATGATGGTATTTATTTGAAAATAAAAAACAACAATACCTGCAACTGGGTCAGAACCTATAAAAAAGATATAAAAGTCTTTATTGATGCGGTAAAATTTAAAGACTTTTTTTTTATGGGCTATGGCACTGTGAGCAATGAAGGTTTACTGAAAAAAGATCAACTATTCATTCACAATTACTCTAACACAGACATAAATTTAAATGTTGATCTTGAATATCTGTGGCTAGATATGGATATGCTTGGCAATATATCCATAACAGGAAAAACGCATGAATTTTATGCTATTAACTATGGATCAGGGCAGCTAAAAGTAAATGCACTGAATAGTAAGATCGTTTCTCTGACCAATCAGGGCCCTGGCATGAGTTACGTCTTTTCCGACAGCATTTTTCACTCTTCCATTAAAGGAACAGGAAATGTCTACTATAGCGGCAAGCCAAAGATAATTAATACTTACAGGCAAGGATCAGGAGAATTTATCCCACAATAAGCTTACTTGCCAAAAAGTTCTTCCAACTTATTAGTAAGTTCTTGACCACGAAGATTTTTTGCGATGATAGTTCCTTCCTTATCAACCAAATAAGTTAACGGAATTGCCTGAACTTCATAAACAGGATTTACAGAAGAGGCCCAGCCTTTAAGATCTGAAACTTGTTCCCAGACTAGACCATCCTTCATAATTGCATTCTTCCATTTCTCTTTATCTTCATCCAAAGAAACACCAAGTATAGTAAAGCCTTTGTCCTTATATTTTTTATAAAGCTCTACTACATGAGGATTTTCCATACGACAAGGTCCACACCAGGAAGCCCAGAAATCTATCATTACATACTTTCCTTTATAATCAGAAAGTTTGATAATTTTTCCATTTAGGTTAGGAAGTGCAATTTCAGGAGCTTTTTTCCCAACACCCACTTTACTAAGTTTTTCCTTTTCCTCCTCTTGCTTTTTCATAGCAAGAGCCTTTTCCACTTCTGAAGAAAGGAGCTTTGTGTATTTTGAATTAGGATAGGCCTTATTCATTTCATCAGCTACTTTTTTCAAAAAAGGTAGCTCAGTCTGAAAATCAAGGTAATTCACCATTGAGAATACAGAAAGAGAAGGAAGAACAGAATCTATGGAGGCAACAGTTAATTTACGGGACCTTTCCTGAAGGTCTTTTAATTTCGTCACTATAGCAGGTATTGAGTCTTCCTGCTTCTTCATTTGGAACAGCATTCCCTTTTGCTGTAATTTGTTCTGTTCCTTTTGAAGTTCATTCATCTGATTAAAAAAAGTCAGATATTCTGCTGTTGCTTTAGAACCTTCGACAGATGCTTTCCCCGGCAAATCTGTCAGATCAGAATTAAGCTTTATATTATTTGCATCAATAATAATAAGAACATTCTGAGTATCTACCTGCAGGAGAGCATAGTCAGGTTCAGCAAGAGAACTTTTAAATTTATAAGATCCATCAGATCCGATTTCCGTCGAATCCAAATGTATCCAGGTTTGGTTTTCAAGTTTATCAAGGTATAATTTCTTACCACCGCCATTTTTAATTGTCCCTGATAGTTCGAAAGAGAAATTCCCTTCTTCTTTTTTTTCAGATCCCTTTTTCTCAGAACATCCGAAAACAACTGCTACGATTAGCAAATAACGTAATACCTTCATCAGATTAATTCAGATTATCCAGAGTCTTTTTTAATAATTCACTTGTAATTTTTGGATCAGCTTTGCCTTTGGTTAGTTTCATCACCTCTCCCATGAACATGGCTAAAAGGTTTGTTTTACCCGCTTTATATTCTGCAACTTTATTTGGATATTTTGCAATAGCCTCATCTATCAAAGGTTGTAAAGCGTCAGTATCACTTTCCTGAATCAAATTCATTTTTTCAGCTATCTGCTGAGGTGAGCCTCCCTTTTGATTGATCATTTCTGGAAAAATCTTTTGACTAGCAACAGCAAAGCTTACTTTTCCTGATTCTACCAAAGCGATTAACTCAGATACCTTTTGAGTAGACAATGGGAAATCATTTATATGAAGCGTTAATTCATTCAAATATCCTTTCACTGGCCCCATTATCCAATTGGAAGCAGCTTTATAGTTTTTGGTATGCTTGCACAGGTCTTCAAAATACAGTGCTATTTCTTTAGCATCTGTCAATACCTGAGCATCATACTCCGGAAGGCCAAATTCAGTTGTAAACTTCTTATACAGATAACTTGGTAAGCTTGGCATAGTTGCCTTGATATCTGCTAACCATTTATCTGAAATATGTAAAGGTTGAAGATCTGGTTCTGGAAAATATCTATAGTCGTTCAGCTCTTCTTTTGTTCTCATTCCATAAGTACTGCCAGTGGTAGCATCAAACATCCTTGTCTCAGAAAAAATTGCTTCGCCCTTTTCTATCAGCTCAATCTGACGCTCGATTTCGTGATCTATAGCTCTCTGCACATTTCTGATGGAGTTCATATTTTTAATCTCCACTTTCTTACCGTATTGAGTTGCACCTTTGAGCATCACAGAAACGTTGGCATCACATCTCATTGATCCTTCTTCCATGTTACCGTCACAAACTTCAAGATACCTAACAAGTTTCCTGATTTCTGTTACTACCTGAAATGCTTCTTCCGAGGTGCGGATATCCGGCTCAGTAACGATCTCAATCAAAGGAACCCCAGCTCTGTTGTAATCTACAAGTGTATCTGTTTCTCCTGCAAGGTGAAGGTTTTTACCTGCATCATCTTCCATGTGAATTCTATTAAGACGAATCACTTTTTCTCCGTCTTTCATACGAATTACAACTTCTCCTCCTTTACAAATAGGAGCCTTATCTTGTGTGGTCTGATACCCCTTTGGCAGATCCGGATAAAAATAATTTTTTCTATCAAAGAAATTTACTCTATTGATTTCACAGCCACTAGCTAAACCCATTTTAATTGCGTATTCAACTACCTTTTTATTTAACAAAGGGAGTGTCCCCGGGTGTGCCAGAGTAATCACGCTCACATTCGTATTCGGCATACTTCCGAACTCAGTTGAATCTGAAGCGAATATTTTACTCTGCGTACTTAACTGTGCATGTATTTCAAGACCGATTACCGGCTGATATTTTTCTATGATTGATTTATCCATTTTAAAGCAATACTGAATTTTACTTATACTTTTTCTTTAAGGAAGCCCTTAGCTTTCACTAAAACTTTATCAAGCCCGGTAAGATCTTTTCCTCCTGCTGTTGCGAAGAAAGGTTGTCCACCACCTCCTCCTTGAATTTCTTTCGCAAGTTCTTTAACCAGATTACCAGCATGAAGCTTTTTGTCTGCAACAAGATTCTCAGAAATCATTACTGCAATCTGAGGTTTATCCTCTATATTGGCAGCAAGAACAAGGAATAAATTATCAACCTTAGCCTTTACATCATAAGCCAGCTGTTTTAAAGCATCTGCTGAAGAAAGGTCTACTCTTGATATCACTACATTAATACCATCAACTGTTTCTACTTTTTTAAGTAGTTCCTCTTTGATACCCTGTCCTTCCTTGCTGACATATTCATCAATCTGTTTCAGCAGCTTTGCTTTTTCAGCAGAAAGTTCTTCTACAGCTTTTAGAATGTCTTTAGGATTCTTAAGTACCTCTTTTAATTTTTCAATAAGTGAAAGCTGAGCATCAACGAAATTTTCAGCTTCATCTGCAGTAATTGCCTCTATCCTTCTTACACCCGCCGCTACTGAACTTTCGGAAACTATCTTAAACAAGCCTATTTTACCGGTTGCAGATACGTGAGTACCTCCGCACAATTCCACTGAATAAGAAGGATCAAAAGTTATTACTCTCACAAACTCACCATATTTCTCACCGAAAAGTGCCATTGCACCAAGAGACTTAGCTTCATTGATAGGAACGTTACGTCTTTCATTCAGCTGAATATTCTCTCTTATTTTAGCATTGACAATCTTTTCAACTTTCTCAATTTCCTCAGGTGTCATTTTGGAAAAATGCGAAAAGTCAAATCTCAATACCTTATCATTTACCAATGACCCCTTCTGTGCAACATGAGTTCCGAGTACATCTCTCAAAGCTGCATGCAGCAAGTGAGTTGCAGAGTGGTTATTTTCAGTAAGGAGTCTTTTCTTCTCATCAACATTCGCTTCAAAGTCAGCTTTAACGTCTGTAGGGAGCTTATCAATAATATGAATAATCAGATCATTTTCCTTTTTGGTATCAAGAATCTGGATCTTTTCTTTTCCGGATTGAAGAACACCGGTATCTCCGGCCTGTCCACCGCTTTCAGCATAGAAAGGTGTAGTATCAAGCACTACCTGATATTGATCCTTTCCTTTCGCAGTGACTTTCCTGTATTTTACAATCTTTGATTTAGCATGCAAATGATCATAGCCTACAAATTCAACACCTTCTTCTTCTCTTACAAGCACCCAGTCCGTAGTCTCTTTAACTGCATCTTTCTTGGATCTTTCTTTCTGCACTGCCATTTCTTTTTCAAAGCCAGCCTCATCTATTTCAAGACCATACTCCCTCGCTATAAGCGCAGTAAGATCAACAGGAAATCCGAAAGTATCATACAATTCAAATACGGTTTTTCCGTCAATGACTTTTGGACCATTGGACTGATCAATGTTTGTTCTGATTTGTTCAAGCTTTTTCAACCCTACTTCAAGAGTTCTCAGGAATGAAATTTCTTCTTCAAGAACTACCTTCTGCACAAAATCCTGCTGAGCTTTCAACTCAGGGAAAACTTCTGCAAACTGGTTTGCAAGCACAGGTACCATCTTATTAAGGAAAGGCTCTTTGAAACCAAGGAAAGTGTATCCGTACCTTACTGCTCTTCTCAAAATTCTTCTGATTACATAACCAGCTTTTGCATTACCTGGCAACTGACCGTCTGCAATTGTAAATGAAATTGCTCTGATGTGATCAGAAAGCACTCTCATTGCAATGTCAGTCTTCAGGTCTTTTCCATAGGTTTTGCCACATGCATTTCCAATGAATTTAATCATTGGTTGAAATACATCAGTATCGTAATTTGAAGTCTTTGCCTGAATGGCCATTACAAGACGTTCAAAACCCATACCTGTATCCACGTGCTTTTCAGGAAGTGGTTCAAGGCTCCTATCAGCTTTTCTGTTGTACTGAATAAAAACGTTATTCCAGATTTCAACAACTCTCGGGTCATCGTTATTGACCCTGTCTCGTCCCGGCACTTTTTTAATTTCTTCCTCAGTCCTTAAATCTATATGGATTTCAGTACAAGGTCCGCATGGCCCCTGATCTCCCATTTCCCAGAAATTGTCTTTCTTTGAACCGTAAAGAATTCTTTCTTTAGGTAGATATTTCAGCCACAACTCAAGAGACTCATTATCAGGCTCAAGGTTTTCACCTTTATCTCCTCCAAATACAGTAGCATAAATTCTTTCTTTAGGAAGTTTATATTCTACTGTAAGGAGTTCCCAAGACCATTTTATAGCTTCTTCTTTAAAATAATCTCCGAAAGACCAGTTTCCAAGCATTTCGAACATGGTATGGTGGTAAGTATCTATACCAACCTCCTCCAGGTCATTGTGCTTACCGCTTACTCTGAGGCATTTCTGAGTATCGGCTATCCTTTTATATTTAGCAGGCTGATTTCCAAGGAAAATATCCTTGAATTGGTTCATACCTGCATTGGTAAACATCAGGGTTGGATCGTTTTTATTGACGATTGGAGCAGATGGAACAATGTGGTGTCCCCTTTCCTTAAAGAAATCAAGAAATTTCTGTCTTATGCTTTTGGAATCCATTAATTAGGAAAGACCTTTTAATTATTTATACTTTTTTTATAATTTTAAGCTTTTCGTCGACAAATCAGGCATAATTTTAACCTGATTCACCGTTATCTGAAGGCGCAAATTTAGTATAAATCTCAGAAGTTCAGTAATGGCCAGAATAAAATATTATTATGACACGGAAACCTGCAAGTATGAGCGTCTTAAGGTATCTACCTGGGATCTAGTACTTAACACATTGGGTTTTCTTTTTGTCTCTTTCATCTTTGCGGTTGCTCTGGTATACGTTTACACCAAGTATTTCAAATCCCCGCACGAAACTTTACTACGGAAAGAAAATGAAGAGTTATCTCTTTATTACGATCTCCTCAATCAGGAAATAGATCAGGCCAATAAAATGCTCATCGCTCTGCAAGAGAGAGATGACAATATTTACAGAGTTATTTTTGAAGCAGAGCCCATTCCATACTCGGTAAGAAATTCAGAACTGGCTGGTATTACAAAATATAAGCAACTATTGGACAGAGGATTAAAAAGGGAAGAACTAATAGTATCAACTGTTGCCAAGCTGGATAATCTTAAAAAGAAAATGTATATCCAGACAAAGTCCTATGATGAAATAGTAAAACTGGCAAAAAACAAAGCTGCTATGCTGGCAAGTATACCTGCTATTCAGCCACTCTCCAATAAAGAACTGACAAGACTTGTATCAGGGTTTGGATATAGGATTCATCCTATTTATAAAGTTAAGAAACTTCATACGGGATGCGACTTCTCAACACCCAAAGGCACACCAATATACTCCACCGGAGATGGGATTGTAAAAACAGTAGCATCTAACCCTGGTGGGTATGGTAAAGAAATCGAAGTGGATCATGGTTATGGATATGTTACTAAATATGCACATCTTGATAAGTTCAATGTAAGAATTGGACAAGCAGTAAAAAGAGGGGAATTAATCGGATTTTCAGGAAATACCGGATCTTCTACAGCTCCTCACCTACATTATGAAGTCATTCACAATGGTAAAAAAGTAAACCCCGTTCACTATTTCTATATAGATCTATCACCTGCTGAATATCAAAAAATACTGGAGCTTGCTTCTGTTGAAAACCAATCACTTTCATAAATGTAAGTTATTGTAAAAAGAGAGGCATTGGAATACATTTTCAATGCCTCTTTTTTTACAACATTTTGTATATAAGTTTTTTACAACTGAAATATTAATTAAACAAGAGGGGGTTACTTCTGTTGAAAAAAATGAAATTTTATTTATATTTTTGACATTAATAGTCCATTCAAAACCAGAAGCATTTGACTTACCAGGACAAAAAATTGGATAAGATGTATTACACCATCGGTGAGGTAGCCGAGATGTTTGGAGTTGCAGCTTCTCTAATTCGCTTTTGGGAAACCGAGTTTGACATTATTACCCCCAGAAAAAACAGAAAGGGAAACCGGCAATACACCAAAGATGATATAGAAAACATCAGGCTGGTTTATCACCTTGTTAAAGAAAGAGGGTATACCCTTCAGGGGGCAAAGGATTATATTAAAATCCATGGCACAAAAGCCAAAGAGAAGATAGAGATTATAGAATCTCTTCAGAAGGTAAAAGCTTTTCTCATAGAATTAAAGAAAAGCCTTCCTTAAGAAATTTTTCATTTTCAACAGCTATAAGGAATTTTTAATGACTCATGCAAATGTTTATGAGGTCGCAATAGGCCTCGTTCCTGGCATTGGTAATCAACTCACCAGGCAATTAGTAAGTTATTGTGGCGATCCGGAACAAGTCTTCAGAGAAAAGAAAGGCAAACTGCTCAAAATCCCTGGTATAGGAGAAAATATTGCACAATCCATCATTCATTCAGACATATTTTCCAAAGCTGAAAAGCAAGTAGAAATGGCCATCAAAACAGGAACTAAAATTCTTTTTTATACCAATCATGACTATCCCGAAAGGTTAAAAAACATTATGGACGCTCCTACCCTGATTTATTACAAAGGTCAGGGCCCATTAAATTTTCCCAAAACAGTAGGGATCGTAGGCACAAGAAATGCTACAGGATATGGAAAGGAGATAACAGAAAAAATCATCTCCGAATTAAAGGCACAAAATGTTCAAATTATCAGTGGTCTGGCATACGGCATAGACAGTTATGCTCATAAATCAGCCCTGGACAATGGATTATCTACGATTGGAGTTATGGCAACAGGTGTAAACATTGTATATCCTGCGGTTCATAAAGAAATGGCAAACCGAATGCAGTCATCGGGAGGTATACTATCAGAATATACATTTGATACAAAGCCTGAGCCAGGTTACTTTCCGGCGAGGAATAGAATTATAGCTGGTCTGAGCGATGTTGTAATAGTCGTTGAAGCATCAAGCTCCGGAGGAGCCTTGATTACCGCGGAGTTTGCTAATGGCTATAACAGAGAAGTAATGGCTGTTCCCGGAAACATTAACAACAAATATTCTCTTGGATGTAACAACCTGATAAAATCACACAAAGCACAAATCTATACAAAGACATCAGATATTATTGAGCTCATGAATTGGGATATCTCTGTTTTACCCCAGCCTAAAAATAAAACAGCAGAAATTCCTGAAGGACTTACAAATGATGAAAAGAAAATATTTGAGTTGCTTATAAGCAATGGTGAAACACATATAGATGAATTATGCTGGAAAAGCCAGATACCTGTTAGTAAGATGGCCTCTCTCCTTCTTAATCTGGAATTCAGTAATCAGATAAAATCATTACCTGGGAAAAAATATAAATTAGTCTGATATGGTCTTCTTTCGTATATTTTCCTGATGGAAAATTATTACGAGACTTTGGGTGTGAAAAACACGGCTTCCTTTGAAGAAATCAAAGCGGCATATAAAAGTCTGGCAAAGAAATATCATCCTGATAAACATCAGGGTGATAAATATTATGAAAATCTGTTTAAAAAGGTAAACGCTGCCTATCAAACCCTTTCAGATCCACAAAAAAGAAGATTATACGATTTAAAACTTCATTATTACTATAACCCTCCACTAAAATCTGCAAAAGCCCCTGTCAACAGTGCTTCTAAGCCCAGGGCCAGCAGACAGCCGCGGCCCAAACCGGCTATAACTCCTAAACCAAAAGTTTCAAATAAGGAAATAAGAATATATCTATACACTGGGCTGGCATTGATACTGCTCGTGGTTTGTTCTGTTCTTTTTTACCATTATATGAATAATAGAATGGCAGCAAGGACTCACGAGGAAGCTGTTCAATTTGAAAAAAACGGAGAATGGTTAAAAGCCTTAGAATCCTATACAGAAAGCATTTCCTTTGATGAAGACTATGCCCCTGCTTTTCAAAAAAGAGCTTTATTGCGACTTCACATGCTGGGAGATTATCGGGGAGCTGTTTTAGATCTTACTAAAGCAATTGAAAATACAGAAAATCCTTCATGGGACCTGTTTTATGAAAGAGGAAAGGCTAATGTCAAAATCAAAAAAAACTCAGCTGCCCTTGAAGATTTTAACGAATCTATTAAAAGAAATCCTGCTAAAGATAGTAGTTATCTGTACAGGGGAGAGTTACTTCAATACGCCAAGGGAAATTGCCAATCTGCACATCTTGATTTCATAAAGTTCCTGAAACATCAGCCAAAGTCTGAAATGGCTCTGCTTAATCTGGCCAACTGCTATCAGGAATTAGATCAACATCAAAAATCTATAGGTATTTATACTGAAATGATTAAAAACAAGCAAAGTCCCGGAATAGCTTATTATTACAGAGGGCTGGCATACTCCAGGATTGTGGATACTTCCAATGCATGCTCTGATTTTAAGAAAGCTCTGGAATTTGACATACGACAGGCAAAAAAACTACATCGCAGGTATTGTCTTAAGATAAATGATGAAGAGGACTAAACAAATTGGTCCTTTTTCCTATTTTTAACTTTTCGAAATTGAATTAAAGTTTATGCGCGTTTTTTTATTAACTCTTCTTACTGTCTTTTCATTTTCCTTTAGTTTTTCTCAGGATTTTGCTCATCAATCTCCCGAGGTTCCCTATAGAAGTAAACAAAATCCTTATTATTGGAAAAACAATCCACCTACTCCCGGATATTGGCAACAAGATGTGCATTACTATATGGATGTTTTTCTTGATGACTCCAATAATGTGCTGGTTTGCCCTGATTATAAACTTGTTTATTACAACAACTCCCCATTCGAATTAAAGGAGCTTTACTTCCATTTACATAATAATGCCTTCATTCCGGGGTCCTATTATCATGCATTAAATATTGAAAATGATATTAAGGTAAAATTCGGTCCTACAGAAGCCAAAGGTCTTGGTACTGTAGTAGATAGCGTAAGAGTTGATGGAGAAGAAGTAAAAACGATCATAGATAATACAATCATGAAAGTAACCCTCAATAAGCCCCTTAAATCGGGAGATTCGCTTATTGTGACAATGAATTTCAAAACATATTTTGATCCGTCAGGCAGCATGAGAAGACGTATGAAGCTTTATGAAACATTTGGTTTCAAGCACTTCGATGCCGTCCACTGGTATCCGGCAATTGCTGTATATGACCACAAATTTGCTTGGGAAACAGAACAACACCTTGACAAAGAATTCTATGCTGATTTTGGGGCATTCGATATAAAATTAACTCTTCCTAACAATTATGTGCTTGAGGCCACAGGAACACTACTCAATGAAAAAGAAGTTTTACCTGATACCCTCAGACAAAAGCTGGACTTAAAAAACTTTGCTAAAAAGCCATTGAAAGAGGCTCCTTCTATTGTAATTCCAAGAGAAAAAGGGAAATATAAAACCTGGATTTATCATGCAAAGAATGTCCATAATTTCGCTTTCACTGCAGATCCGCTATACAGAATAGGAGAACTGATGTGGAATGGCATCAGAGTGGTTGCCATTGCTCAGGAACCAAATGCCGCAGGATGGCAATTATCAGCTTACTTTACCGCTAATGTTATCAAAGTATATTCTCAGGATTTCGGAATGTATGCCTGGCCTAAAATAGTTGTGGCAGATGCCAAAGACGGTATGGAGTATTCAATGCTTACACTGGATAATGGCACCTATCCTCAACATCAAAATCTTCTGGCTCATGAGGTAGGACACATGTGGTTTTATGGAATGGTTGGCACTAATGAAACATACAGAGCAATGATGGACGAAGGTTTCACTCAATTCTTAACCGTATGGGCTATGGATAAGATTGTCGGAGAAAAGAGAGCCAGAATTGGTAAAAATAAATACATCACTAAACACGTAGACTCATCAGATACTAGGTATGAAAATCTCTACTACCCCTACCTCAACCATGTTGTAGAAGGTTATGATGATCCGCTTAACACCCACAGCTCTGACTTTCATGGCGCTATAAGACATGGGGGAAACTATGGTCTGGTTTATTACAAAGCCGGAACCATGCTATATAACCTTCGCTATGTTCTTGGAGATGAATTATTCTCCAAAGCTATGAAGCATTACTTTAATAAATGGAAATTCGCTCACCCTTATCCAGAAGACTTCCGTGAAGCTATTATTGAATACACCCAGACCGACCTCAATTGGTTCTTTGACCAGTGGATGGAGACTACCAAATACATTGATTACAGCATTGATGAAGTAAAAAGAATAAGTAAAGAGAATGAATATGAAATAAAGTTTAAAAGAAAAGGGAGTATGCAAATGCCTCTGGACTTTAGAGTTAAAGCTTCCGATGGTAGTATTCACGATTTTCATATACCCAATACCTGGTTCATAAAAAAAACAAATGCGACTATTTTACCCAAATGGTATGGCTGGGGCAAATTAAATCCTACTTATAAAGCTGAAATTAAATTACCTTCTTCTATTAAAACCATTGAGATTGATCCCAAACATTATCTTGCTGATATTGACCTGACAAACAATAAAGCCGGTGAAGGAGGAATTAAAATACTTGAATTCGAACACAGAGTACCTAACGTTACAAGCTGGACAGTACAAAAAAATACATTTAGACCGGATGTCTGGTACAATAGTTTTGATGGTCTCCAGGTAGGTCCATACTTCAAAGGAAGTTACTTCGGTAAATTCCAGTATTCAGCTGGAGTCTGGTTTAACACAGGTCTGGCGCAGGGTAAAAATGAAAAAGACCTTGATCTTAAACATCAATGGGTTGCTGCTGACATCTATTTAAAAAGAAACCTCTCTTTAATCTGGAAAGGGTTAAGTGCCAATAGTAATTTATATTACAATGCTGGCATTGCTAATCTGAATGCCGGTCTTGAGAAAGTGGTTCGCGAACCTGATCAAAGAGCATCAAAGTATTCCAAATTCTTTATCAATACAAAATATCTTATAACTACTAATAACTATTTTGTTTACAGGCTATATCCTGAGCAATGGGGACGTTTTCAGGGAGACTTTACATCCGGTCTGGTGAATGCAACTGTTAATCTGGGATACTTTCATTACTATACTTATGGAAAAGGTAACGGAGAATATACATTCAATGTGAGAATTCCATCTATGGGATCTGACTATAACTATTCTTATGCTCAGTTGAATTCAATTAACCGATTCACCTTTAAAAAGTTTGAATTCAGAACACGAGTATTCGGACAAATAGGATTGGGAGATATCCCTCTTGAATCTACTTTATATCTGGCAAGTGCTAACCAGGAACAAATGCTGGATAACAGATTTACACAAGCGAGAGGTTTTGTGCCAAAAGACTGGTTAGGGTATGGCCAGAATTACAATCACTTTCAAATGGGAGGAGGTTTGAACCTCAGAGGTTTTGCTGGCTATCTGGCACCTGAAATTCATACCATAAACGGGCAAGAAACACTGATTTACAACTACTACGGAAATTCCGGAGGAGCCTTTAATGTAGAAATTGATTTTGATAAATATATAAAAATCCCTGCGAAGGGGATTACTAAAAACTTCAAGGTAGACACTTACCTTTTCTCCGATTTGGGTATTCTTAATACGACCTCCGCATCGAAAAACTATTTCGGAAAATTTAGGTTAGATGCTGGTATAGGGTCTGCTGTTACATTCAAATTCGGGCCGTATGATATGAAACCTGTGACCCTCAGGTTTGATATGCCCATTTTTGTAAATACGCCCCCAGCAGTATCTGATTATTTTAAATTCAGATACGTAATTGGCATAAACAGAGCGTTTTAAGAAACATAGTATGTATTAGTAAAGCCAAGTGCTTTATGAAACATGACTAACTATTTGTAATTAGGGCCGTAATCGTCTAGTGGGATGAATAATTTCTGCAAATTTACTTTTCTTTTAACGTTTTTATTTTTCAGCATACTGAATACTATGTATGCTCAAAAAGTATACACAGTATCAGGAACTATAAAAGATAAGTTAACCAATGAACCTATTATCGGAGTGATTGTTTCTGCCCCTTCTGCCCAGGCAGGTACTATGTCAGACGAAAACGGATTTTACAGCATATCAATTCCTTTTGATACCATTACCCTTATTGTTGAACAACTTGGCTACAAGAAGGAAATAATAATCATCAATCTTGGCCAGGATATGTCTGTGGATTTTTTGTTAGCCGATGATGATGAACATTTAAAGGAAATAGTCGTTGAAGGAAATCCTCACAAAGAAGCGATCACTTCTACTCAGATGAGTAAAATAACCTTATCTGCCAAAGATGCTAAGCAGGTACCGGTTTTGTTTGGAGAACCTGACCTCTTAAAAATCCTTCAGCTCAAACCTGGTGTTCAATCAGGAGGAGAAGGAACTTCCGGTCTCTATGTTAGAGGCGGCGGACCAGACCAGAATCTCTTTGTAGTTGATAATGCTATAGTTTATAATCCTAATCACCTTTTTGGCTTATTCAGTATTTTTAATACCGATGCTGTAAAAAGTATAGATTTATATAAGGGCGATTTCCCTGCTCAATACGGAGGAAGATTATCCTCAGTGGTGGATGTCAAACTCAATGAAGGTAGTGAAACGAAAACCTCTGTAAGAGGCGGAATCGGTCTGATTGCATCCAGACTCACCGTAGACGGACCAATAAAGAAAGATAAAGCTTCTTATATCATTTCCGCAAGACGGACCTATTTTGATGTATTTACAAGTCAGCTCAACAGAATGAATAAAAACAATTCATCTTATGACCCAATCCCAGCATATTATTTTTATGATTTGAACGGAAAAGTAAATTATACATTAGACAAAAAGAATTCATTTTACCTGACAGGATATTTTGGCAGAGATGTTTTTAAATATGATCAAAATAGACTTGACTTTACATTCAATTGGGGAAACACGGTTGCGGTAGGAGGCTGGAATCATATTTTTTCTGATAAGCTTAAGGTGACTACATCAATCATATATTCAGATTACCGATACAACATCAAAAACAGGTTTAAAGACTTCTCTTTTAAACTAAGTTCATTGGTAAAAGATTATACGATACAAAGTGATTTTACATACAAGCACTCAGAAAAACACAATATTAAATTCGGAATATATGCCAGCAACCACAGATATATTGTAGGAAGACTAAGAGCTGGTACCGATGATGGCAAGGTTCAATTAGGCCTTGGGTCAGTATTTAGTTCTCAGGAAGGGGCAATTTATGCATCTGATGATTTTGATGTGGGTGTTCGTTGGAGATTTAACACCGGACTGCGTTTATCTTTATTCCGGAACAAAGCAAATTATTTCGGAGGAATAGAGCCAAGAGTTGCATTCAGGTACCTTATCAATGAAAAGATGTCATGGAAAGGAAGCTTTGCAAGGATGTACCAGTACATACATTTAATTTCAAATTCAGGAGCAAGCCTTCCTACTGATATCTGGTATCCCTCAAACAGTACTGTAAAGCCGCAGCGTTCAGATCAGGTGGCAACGGGTCTTTCTTTAATCATTGGAGATAAATTCTTCCTGACAAATGAAGTTTACTATAAGTGGATGAAAAGGCAAATAGACTTTAAAGATGGTGCAATGATATATTCAAATCCTAACCTGGATCAGGAATTTGTATTTGGTAAAGGATGGGCTTATGGGAATGAAATTTACCTGGAAAAAAGGAAAGGTAAGACCACTGGATGGGTCGGATATACTTTGTCGTGGACATGGAAGCAATTTCCATATATTAATAATGGGGAAAAATTCTTTGCAAGGTATGACAGAAGACATGATGTCTCAATAGTAATCGTGCACAAACTTACCGAAAGGCTAAACATCAGCGGTACCTGGGTATATGGAACCGGAAACGCAGTTTCGTTACCCAATGGCCGTTTTGTTATGCAGGATTTAGAAGGTACTAATGTTAAAATAATTCCTGTATATGGTAAAAGAAATGGATTTAGGATGCCTTCATACCACAGGATGGATCTGGGACTAATATACAAATTTATACCTAAGAAAGAAGGACGAGAGTCGGACCTTACCTTCAGCATTTATAATGTATATAACCGTAAAAATGCCTACTTCATTTATTTTGATGAAATACAAAATGAATTTGGGATCACCACAAAGTTCCAGGCTAAGCAAGTTTCATTATTTCCTATCATCCCAAGTCTTACATATAACTTTAAGTTTTGATAAGTATGAGACGGATTATTTATTTAATAGTTTGTGTATTTTTATTTTCTTGTAACAGAGAAAAAAATATAACTGTTGAGCTGCCGCAATATATCAGTCAGCCCGTTGTTGAATTTTACCTTCAGCCGGGAAAACCCTTCCGTTTATTGCTTACGGAATCTGCTGGTTATTTCGATCCTCCACAGGTAACGCCTATTGACGGAGCTACAATTGAAGTAGTACATGCAGGTAAAGTTTACTATCCAACGCCACAGCCTTTTGGAATTAATCCTTCCAACAATAAATTTTACAACTATAGTACGGATAAAAATACATTAGTACCCTCTGATTTTGACAATGACTTCTATGTATCAATAAAGGACAAGAACGGAAGAATAATTGAAGGGCGCACAACGATTATGCGGCCTGTGGTCATTGATACAATTAGTTTTTTCACCGATGACCCCGAAAAAGCAGCTATACTTGTTAAGTTTCAAGACAATCCTGCAACAAAAGATTACTATAGAGTCATAGTTGTACAAGACTCCATTTCCGGAGAAGGCAAGTGGGACCAGGTTTTTAACGATGAAGCCATTCAGAGTGAGCTAGGAGGAATTAACTCTGGCTATATTTTATTTCAGGGGAGCAAAGTTATAGTACAACTCTTTCATATTAACAAAGATTATTATGACTATGTCACTTCAACAAAAAATGCGGCTGACTCTAACGGTAATCCATTTGCACAACCATCAAAGATTATGTCAAATGTAAATGGAGGAATAGGCATTATAACAGGGTTTCAGCCAACTGAAAAACAACTTATTGTGCAATAAGCAGCGATTCGGCAAGTATATCAGCCATATGGATTACTTTCAACGATTTCTTATTTTTACTGATATATTCAGCATAATGGCCCAAACATGAATAATCTGTTGATATGATATAATCAGCATTCATGGCTAATGCCTCCTCCACCTTTTTACCAACTATATTTTCAGAAGCTTTGCCAGAGCACAAAGAAAAGTTTGCGCCAAAACCACAACAGCTGCTTTCCTTGAAATCCAATAGTTCCAGTCCATCAATACCCTTTAACAATGTTCTGGGAGCATCTTTAATCTGACAAAAATTAAGTGCGGTACAAGAGTCATGATAAACAACTCTTGCTGAAAAATTGGCTCCCTTGACATTTTCAACTTTAAGAACATTGACAATAAATTCACTGAGTTCAAATGTTTTTTTCCTCACATTTTTATAGTCATTCCTGTGAGAAGAACTGTCAAAGAATAGCTTATAATTGTTCCGAACCATATTGAGACAGGCACCGGATGGAATAACAGTGTAATTAACAGATGATGAATTCTCTTCCAGAAACTTCACACCAAACTCCATTGCATCATCAAAAGCTCCTGTATTTAGAAAAGGCAATCCACAACATTTTTGATTTTCCTTATAATGAACTTTACATCCCAGGTGTTCGAGTAATCGGATAGTGTTAAATCCGGTTTTCGGAAAGAAGTGGTTTACAGAACAGGGTACAAAAACATTTACTTCAACTGCGCGCATACTATTGTGGGAAAACCTGTGCTGCTATTGCCATAGCTTCTTCAAGTACAATTAAATCAACTCCTGTTTGAACGTTATGAGAGGTAAAATATTCAAGCATTTTTTCAGTTGGGATATTTCCAACCAAGTCATCTTTGGCCATCGGGCATCCGCCAAAGCCTTTGAGCGCACCGTCAAACCTTCTGCAGCCTGCATTGTAGGCTTCTTTTACCATCTCAACAGCATTAAAAGGTGAGGCATGTAAATGTGCACCGAATTCTATCTTTGGAAAAGCGGGAATCAAAGAAGTAAATAAGTAATGCAGATCTTCTTTCTTTGCTATTCCTATTGTATCAGATAGTGACACAATCCTTATCCCTATATCAAAAAGTTTTCCTGTAAAGTCTTTTACATACTCCACATCATAAGGATCTCCATAAGGATTTCCAAAGCCCATTGAAAGATAAACTACAAACTCTTTCTTATTTGACTCACAGATGGATTGAATTTCTTTTACCTGAGCAAAGGCCTCTTCAATACTTTTGTTAGTATTCCTTTTCTGAAAAGTTTCAGAAAGTGAAAGAGGAAAACCCAGGTAATATATTTCATTATGGCGGGCAGCATCTTGTGCTCCTCTTACATTCGCAATAATAGCTAGCAACCTTGACTTTGACCCCTCCAGATCAAGCTCCTCAAGTACCTTTTCTGTGTCACTCATCTGAGGCACAGCAGAAGGAGATACAAAACTCCCGAAATCAATAGTATCAAACCCAGCCTTCAAAAGCTGATTGATATATTTTATTTTAAGTTCAGTAGGAATAAATTCCTTAATGCCCTGCATCGCATCTCTGGGGCATTCTATAATTTTTACCGCAGACATCTATAATTCTTAGAATAAAGCAGAAGCTATTTGTTTTACGCTATCAGATTTTCCCATTGAATAATAATGCAATACAGGTACTCCAAACTCCATCAACTCTTTGGATTGCTGAATTGTCCACTCTATTCCAACTTCTTTCACCTGATCAGAAGTTTTGCATTTACTGATTGCTTCAGACAATTCCACAGGAATATCCATATGGAATATACTAGGCAATATTGTAATCTGCTTTTGTGTAGTTATAGGTTTTAACCCAGGAATTATCGGAATTGTAATTCCTTCCTCCCTGCATTTTTTTACAAAATCAAAAAACTTCTGATTATCAAAGAACATCTGAGTAACTATATAATCTGCACCCAACTCTACTTTTTGTTTAAGGTATTTAATATCAGTCTGAAGGTTGGGCGCCTCAAAATGTTTTTCAGGATAGCCTGCTATCCCAATACAGAAATCTGAAGGAACCGGATTCTGCAAATCATCATCAAGGTATACACCCTGATTCATACATTTTATCTGCTTGATAAGATCAGAAGCATAGTGATGGCCATCAGCTTCCGGAATAAAGGTACCCTCTGACTTAATAGCATCTCCTCTTAAGGCCAATACATTATCAATACCCAGAAAATTCAAGTCAATGAGAGCATTTTCTGTTTCTTCCCTTGAAAATCCGCCACAGATAATATGAGGGACTGCATCTACCTTGTATTTATTCATGATAGCTGCACAAATACCTACAGTTCCAGGTCTTTTTCTAATAGATTTTTTTTCCAGAAGACCGTTTTCTCTTTTCTTGAATACGAACTCTTCTCTATGATATGTGACATCTATAAACGGAGGTTTAAACTCCATCAGAGGATCTATTCCATCAAAAAGAGACTGAATATCTTGCCCTTTCAAAGGTGGAAGAATTTCAAAAGAAAAAAGAGTCTTTTTAGCGTTTTTCAGGTGTTCTACGACTTTCATCTTCTTAGATAAGTGAAGCTCAAAAATACTTATTTTTATCGAAGAGTTTAACCAATAAACGTCAAAAGGTTTAAGCTTTTAATCAATTTTAAAAATTGATTAAAAGTTATTTAGTTTTCACAGGTATTTTAAAGCAAATTGGAACTGTTTTTAAAACAAGCCAGGCGCCAGATTCCCGTCTTTGCTTTGGGGATATTCTCTCTGAACATTTATAGAGATCGGATCCGAAAAATTTCCAACCTGGTCCTCACCAATTTTGAATATGGCGATATATTGCCAGACTACCATAGATGAACTTGGAGGAATCGAATGAGTGTCTATAAAATCTTTAAGGGTATGGTTTGCTAAAAAGACAAACCCTCTGCCATCCTTCCTATCAACATATAAATCAAGGGAATCGGCCTTGCGATTCATCAGCCGTATCAAAGGCCTTCCTCCATCCAGAAAAACCTGAAGCTGAGGTTCTAATGTTACAGAAATATCAAACAAAACTTTAAATCTGTATAATGCAAGGCTTTGATCGATCTGGCGACAAAACTGAGGCGTGTTTTTCAGGTGCTCTACATATTCAGAGATTCTTTTAAATATTCCTGGTTCAACAATATTCGGAACCTCAATTTCATCAAAATCTGATAACGTTTCCTGCACCTCGATTTTTTCGCCATAGGCATAAAAATCTTTTACCAGGTTATTTCTTCGAAATTGCTTCTTTGCAAATTCAATTCTTTTCAATGAGAACTGATACATTTTCAAATCATTACGGATGGAACTCAGCTCTTCATCTGAAATTTCCAGAAATTCTTTTAACTCTGTTAATTTATTGTAAAAATTAATGAGCCACTCGAGACGTAAATGATCAATACTTTGGGAAAACATTTTTGGCGGATTTAGTTCTCACTGACACCTAAGAAGTATAACAGTGATACTTTTAATACACAAAATATAGAATTTTCATCTATAAAATACAAGTATCTATCCCTTGGAAGGTAAAAAAAGTCCAATTTCAAAATATTTTCCATCGACAATTACTCCCTAAAGGAAACATATTTCACTCAAAATCACTTATTATATGGTAGAGGAACTGGATGTACAACCAAAACCTAATGTAATTATGGACGAAAATGTGAAAGTATTTTTGGGTTTCCTTGCCGGAGCGGCGACGGGCGCAATTGCCGGTATTTTATTAGCACCAGAAAAAGGAGATGTAACCAGAAAAAATATCTCTGATAAAGCATCTCAATTAAAAACTGATGTAAATGACCAGGTGCAGAAAGGAGTTGAAAAATTAAATACTTTAAAACAATCTGCATTCTCATTGATCAATGACTATAGCCAGCAAACTCAAACTCAGGCTAACCCATAATACTGGTTTTAAAAAACAAAAAAGCTGTCTCAGATACGTTGAGACAGCTTTTTTTAATTTAATCAAAGCAAAATGGCTGCCCATCACGACAGCCATTTAAATTTTCGCCTTCCACCTTTAGCTTTAAGCTTCTAATCATAGTTCAAAACCGGACTAAGCCACTTCTCAACCTCTTCTACAGTCATGTTCTTTCTTTTAGCATAATCAACCACCTGATCTTTTTCTATTTTACCCAATCCGAAATATTTAGAATCAGGGTGAGAAAAATACATACCACTAACAGATGATGCCGGATACATGGCAAAGCTTTCCGTGAGGGCAATTCCAGTTCTGCAGTTAGGATCTAGCAAGTTGAATAAAATACTTTTCTCTGTATGATCCGGACAAGCAGGATATCCTGGAGCAGGTCTAATTCCCACATATTCTTCTTTTATTAAGGCTTCATTATCAAATGACTCATCACTTGCATATCCCCAATACTCCTTCCTTACCTTCTCATGCATGCATTCTGCAAATGCTTCAGCCAGTCTGTCTGCTATAGCTTTGATAAGTATGGAGTTGTAATCGTCGAGATCTTTTTCATACTTTTCCAGTAAAGCTTCAATTCCTATTCCCGCAGTCACTGCAAAACCTCCAATATAATCATTGATTCCCGATTCTATTGGAGCAATGTAATCGCTGAGCGCCAGATTAGGTATACCTTTGCCTTTCAAGCCTTGTTGTCTTAAAGTATGAAAAGTCGTAAGGACTTTACTTCTATCTTCTCTGAAGACTTCATGCTTGTGATTACCGTGATCAATTACTTCCTTATTAAACTCATGCAGAATAATATCATCATCTCCACCTCTTGTAGCAGGATAAAAGCCTATAACTGCTTTCGCCTGAAGTAATTTTTTCTCAACTACCTCCTTTAAAAGAGCTTTAGCATCATCATAGAGTTTTTTAGCCTCTGTACCGATAATAGGATCTTCAAGAATTTTGGGGAACTTTCCTTTAAGTTGCCAGGTCTGGAAGAAAGGAGTCCAATCGATGTACTTACTAATCTCAGATAAAGAGTAATCATCAAAGAATTTGGTACCAAGAAAAGCAGGTTTGGTAACTTTAGTAGTTGTCCAGTCAATAGGTGCCTTATTAGCCCTTGCCTGATCAATACTGATATAATTTTTATCTTTTTGTCTTTTGGAATGTTCTTCGCGGGCTTTAGAGTATTCTGATTTAAGATTCTGAATAAAGTTATCTTTGTTTTCACGGCTCATAAGGCTTCCAGCAACCGGAACGCTTCTAGAAGCATCCAGAACATGGACAACAGACCCGCTGTAATGCGGATCAATCTTCACTGCGGTATGTATTCTTGACGTTGTAGCACCTCCGATCATAAGCGGAACTTTTAAACCGGCTTTTTCCATTTCCTTGGCAACTGTAACCATTTCATCAAGGGAAGGAGTTATAAGACCACTTAATCCTACGATATCTACATTATTCTCCTGAGCAGCTTTAATGATTTTATCAGTGGACACCATTACTCCAAGATCGATAATCTCGTAGTTATTACAACCTAAAACTACTCCAACTATATTTTTACCAATATCATGAACATCCCCCTTTACAGTAGCCATAAGGATCTTACCGGCATTTTGCCCTTCTCCTCCTCCTTTTTTCTTTTCTTCCTCTATAAATGGAAGCAGATACGCTACCGCTTTTTTCATTACCCTTGCACTCTTAACTACCTGAGGCAAGAACATTTTTCCTTCACCGAAAAGATCACCTACAATGTTCATTCCATCCATTAAAGGTCCTTCAATAACCTCCAATGGTTTATCAAACATATGTCTTGCTTCTTCTACATCCTGATCAATATAATCAACGATACCTTTAACTAAGGCATGAGCTAATCTTTCTTTCACAGGAAGCTTACGCCAGCTTTCATCTTTAACAGTTTCCTTGCCCTTGTTCTTAACCTTTTCAGCCATTTCGAGCATTCGTTCGGTGGCATCCGGACGTCTGTTCAGCAATACATCCTCAACATGCTCCAGCAGATCTTTTGGAATATTCTCATAAACCTCAATCATACCTGCGTTAACAATACCCATATCCAAACCAGCTTTGATGGCGTGATACAGGAATGCTGAGTGCATAGCTTCCCTAACCACATCATTTCCTCTGAAAGAGAAAGATATGTTACTAACTCCTCCACTTACCTTTACCCCCGGAAGATTTTCTTTGATCCATTTTGTGGCATTGATAAAATCTACTGCATAGTTATTGTGCTCTTCAATACCTGTAGCAACAGTAAGAATATTCGGATCAAAAATGATGTCTTCGGCAGGGAAGTTTACCTCCTTCGTGAGTATATCATAAGCTCTTTTGCAAATCTCAATTCTTCTTTGGTAAGAATCTGCCTGTCCATGTTCATCAAAAGCCATAACAACGACTGCCGCTCCATACTTTCTGACTTTTCTCGCATGTTCCTTAAACTTCTCTTCGCCTTCTTTTAAGCTTATAGAGTTTACAATAGCTTTACCTTGAACACATTTAAGACCAGCTTCAATTACGGACCATTTGGACGAATCCACCATGATAGGAAGTTTCGCAATATCAGGCTCAGAAGCTATAAGATTAAGGAAGGTAGTCATTGCCTGCTCAGAATCAAGCATCCCCTCATCCATATTGACATCGATAACCTGAGCACCACCTTCAACCTGGTTTCTTGCTACTGCAAGAGCTTCTTCATAATTGCCCTCTTTGATAAGACGGGCAAACATTTTAGAACCTGTTACATTGGTTCTTTCTCCAATATTGATAAAGTTAGCTCCTTTAAATACTTTCAAAGGCTCAAGTCCGCTGTATCTTGAAAGGTGGTCTGATTCAGGTTTTGTTCTTGGCTTATATTTAGCTGCTAAATCTGCGATTGCTTTAATATGGGCAGGTGTAGTTCCGCAGCATCCACCAATAATATTCAACAGACCTTCATCCAGAAACTCTTTGATGGTAGAGGCCATCTCCTCCGGACTTTCATCATATTGGCCGAATTCATTGGGCAGACCAGCATTAGGGTGAGCACTAATTCCAGTAACTGATTCCTTTGCTAAATCCCTGATGTGCTGCTTTAGCTGTTTTGCTCCCAATGCACAGTTGAAACCTACTGTTAAAGCAGGCAAGTGAGTAACGGAATATAAAAAAGCCTCGACTGTTTGTCCGGATAAAGTTCTTCCGCTTGCATCGGTAATGGTACCCGAGATCATTACAGGAATTTTAGATCCTGTGTCTTCTTTATATGATTCAATAGCAAATAAAGCAGCTTTGCAGTTAAGGGTATCAAAAACCGTTTCAACGAGGAACAGATCAGCCCCTCCCTCTGCAAGCCCTTTTACTTGTTCATAATATGCTTTTACAAGATCATCAAAAGTTACAGCTCTGTAGCCAGGATTATTGACATCAGGAGATAGGGATGCCGTTCTGTTTGTGGGACCTATAGAACCCGCTACAAACCTAGGCTTCGAAGGATCTTTCTTATTATAAATATCCGTAGCTTCTTTGGCAATTCTTGCAGATTCATAGTTTAGTTCATAAACAAGATCTTCCAGATGATAATCTGCCATGGCAATCGAAGTACCGCTAAAAGTATTGGTTTCGATTATATCAGCCCCAGCTTCAAGGTATTTAAGGTGGATTTCTTTAATAATATCAGGACGGGTAAGCGATAACAAGTCGTTATTACCCTTTAAATCCCCTTTATGATCTTTGAATCTTTCCCCCCTGAAATCAGCTTCTTCAAGGGTATATCCCTGAATCATGGTTCCCATAGCACCATCAAGCACAAGTATTCTATTCTTTAATACTTCCTGAATATCAACAGCCATTTTTCAATAACTTTTTTTAGATGAATAAAATTATGAAGAGCTTAAACGGAGAGATTCCCGAGGAGGAGTTCTACCTTATCTTTCTCTGCTGAAAATAAAAATTCTCAGAGTGGGAGTTAGCACCTTCTATTAAAGGGTTGCTAAGACATCTAAGGGCCCAATCCCTCCGTCTTTCCGGATAAGTTCAATGCAAATTACTAATAAAGTTTCTTTTTAAAGAAATAATATCCAAAATTCTTTCCTTTCAAGGCATGATGTAATAATTTTTCAACATTTTAAACATGTCTTTTCCTTAATTCCCCTATTTTTGGATTGATTTACAAACAGCTTTAATTCAGATAACTCCTGAAATTCAATGCTGTTCAATTTTACAATAAAAACCAATCAATTAATTTGAAATTTGCTGCAGTAGATATTGGCTCCAACGCTATCCGTTTTCAGATAACAAGCATACTGAAACACAAAGACATATTCAATTTTAAAAAACTTGAATATGTTCGTTTTCCGCTTAGACTTGGTCAGGATGTATTTCAATACAATAAGATTAGTCCGGAAAAAGCAGAAAAGTTCGTAAAGCTCATGAAAACCTTTAAAATGCTTTTAGAACTTTATGAAGTGGATGATTATATATTCTGTGCAACTTCTGCAATGCGTGAATCCTCCAATGGAAGGGAAATTGCAGAACGGGTAAAAAAAGAAGTTGGTATTTCAATTGATATTATTGATGGAGATCAGGAAGCTGACCTCATCAATGCAGTTCTCTTCAATGAACTTGATGAAAAAAGTTACATTCATATTGATGTAGGTGGTGGTAGCACGGAGCTGAACATTTTTGTGAATAAAAACAAAGTTGCTGCACAATCCTTTAAAATAGGATCTGTAAGAAGACTGAACAAACTTGATGCGCCTGAGGAATGGAATAGAATGGAAAAGTGGGTTAGCGATAATATTTCCAAAGCTGAAAGACCGGTATATGCTATAGGTACAGGGGGTAACATAGGAAAAATCTATGAGTTGGCGAATCTCTCAAGATCCAAAGATCTGAAACCTAGCATAAAGATTGACAAGATTGAAGGAGTGCAGAAACAGGTAGCTTCTATGACCTATGAAGACAGAATCCATGTATTAAATCTTAACCCTGACCGTGCCGACGTTATTGTTCCGGCTTCGGATATATATATATCTGTGATGCGATATGCCGGCGCTAAGGAAATGTTGGTGCCTGAACTAGGTCTGAAAGATGGCTTGATACAAATGTTGTTCAGGAGAAATATGCTCGATTTAAATCAAGTCACCATTATCAATACTAATAAGTTCCCGAAATAATCCGGGAACTTACTTTTCTGCCCTTAATTTTTTCAGTTTATTATATTTTTGAAAGGTGACTCTACCTGTTTCTTTGGCTATGACATAGCCAAAATATCCATCTAGTATACCCAATTTAAGTATATAGGAATGAAAAAATCGATATAACGGACTTATGTATAATTTGATAAATCCAGGTTTCTTTCCCTCTTTAAAAAGTCTTTCGGCTGCGAGTGTACTATACTTGTCATTTTTATGATCATACTGATCAAAAGAATAAATAGTATAGTGAAGAATAGCCCCTTTAAGTTTTTTTACAGTCGTCCCTTTCTCCATATTTAGCTTTTCATGAACCGGACTACTATCCCATTTGATTTTATCTTTCCGAAAAATTCGTATATGAGATTCCGGATTCCAGTGGCCAAACTTCAGCCATTGACCACAGAAATTGGATTTCCTTGGTATTTCAAAGCTATCGAATTGAGGATTATTCAATTCTCTTTTAATTTCTTCAATTAGATCTTCGGATAACTCTTCATCGGCATCAAGGGAAAGTATATAATCATACTGAGCATAACTATTGCCGAGATTTTTTGTAGGACCATATCCCTCCCACTTTCTTCGAAGAAAATTGACTTTATATTTTCTGCAAATGTCTTCTGTATTGTCTTTGCTGAATGAATCCACCACCACAATATCATCTGTAAGACGAGTAAGAGATTGTAAACACCTTTCAATGTTTTTTTCCTCATTGTATGTTATGACGACAGCCGATACAGGTACTTTCATATATTAATGAACAATACTGAATGCATAAATTGTAACCGAACTTCCTATTAATCCAAGACCTATAAGCAACATAAAAAAAGCTTTTTTACTTTTTTCCGTTGAGGAAATAAGGCTTATAGCTCCCATCACAAGAGCAAGCTGAAGAAACAGTGTGGCAAAATCAAAATAATCGCCTGCCCTTCCGAGAATCTGCAGATGATCTTCCCATTCTTTTACCCCAATTACCTGACCTAGTTTTCCATCAAGCTCCTGTACCCAATTTTCCTTTCCTACTGCTTTTGAACCAAGGAGAATTTCCTTCTTCTCTTTTGAATATCTCTCCACCTCTTTATCCAGTCCTTCAACAACACTTTCTATGGCTGCTCTTTTATCCTCCACAATCACACCTGACTTAAGCAATGACTTTAATAACTCACCTTGTCCTTCAGCCAATGATTCTTTAATGCTCTTGGACTGGTACCACATATAAGCTGAGCTTTTCTCATTCGTCTCGATAATTTCATCATCTCCGTATTTCCCTCCTCCCAGGTCTGCAATAGCAAGTACTGCGGCAAATACAGCAAGCAACAAGCCACAGTAGGTTTCCAGTCTGTTGCTTTTTTTCTCCGGTTCTTCCATTAAAATTCTATTTCTAAAATAATGCGGATAAAAATAAATAAAGCTCTTTCTGAATTAGAAGAGCTTCGCTTTTAATACTATTTCTTTAGTAACTTTATAAAACTCTTCATGCACATTAAACGGTTCTTCACCTTCAGTGGCCTGATTGATATAAGTACCGTCGTTCAACAACACATAGCTATTCACATTATCTTTAAGTGAATAATCTAGTATGCTGATTGTTTGTTGTTTCAATAATGGGTCTGCAATCAGAAACAAAGATTCAATTCTTCTTTCAAAACTTCTCACCATCATATCAGCACTCCCCCCATATACTTTTGAATCACCTGCGTTATGGAAATAGTAAATTCTGGAATGCTCAAGAAAGTTACCTACAATGGACTTAACAAAAATATTTTCACTAACACCTTCTACACCTGGTCTGAGACAACACATTCCTCTTACAATCAGTTTTATTGAAACTCCCGCCTGAGAAGCTAGATATAGGGCGTCGATAGTTTCATTATCCTGAAGAGAATTTATTTTTATTACAATTCCGCTAGGCAATCCATTCTTCGCGTTTTCAGCCTCCTGATTAATAAGCTCAATAAGCTTCTTCCGCATATTTCCAGGAGCGGTGATCAGATATTTATATTCCGAATGTACAGAATGACCTGTTATAACATTAAAAAATTCATTGATATCATGTGCATAAACCTCATTAGTAGTAAGCAGTCCAAGATCTGTATAAAACTTAGCAGTCTCTTCATTATAGTTACCACTGGACATATGCACATATCTTGTTACTTTCTCGTTGTCCTCTTTACGGACAATCATCATCAGCTTGGTGTGCGTCTTATAGTTGCTAACTCCATATATAACAAAGCAGCCCGCCTTTTGAAGTCTCTGAGCTTCCTTAATATTATTTTCTTCGTCAAATCTGGCTTTGACTTCAAAGAGAACTGAAACATGTTTACCATTTTCAGCTGCTTTTAATAAAGCATTGGTTATTCTTGACTCCTTTGCCAATCTGTAAATAGTGATTTTGATAGAAAGCACGTCCGGATCTTCCGCAGCACGCTCTATGAGATCAATAACAGGTCTGACATTATTATAAGGATGATGTAGCAATACATCATGAAACTTCAGATACTCGAAAAGATCTTCATCCACTTCTTTGCCAAAGCTTATAGGCTTTACAGGAGCAGGTAGAGTTGGGAGTTTGTCTTTAAATCTTTTATGATTGATAATCTGCCAAAGGCTGGTATAATCAATAAGGTTGTCATTGACAAAAATATTCGATTCATCAATTTCCCAACGCTCTGTTAAGAGCTTCATCATCCATTGAGAATATTTTGGCTCTACTTCAACCCTAACAACCCTTGCGGTTCTTCTTGTTTTCAGCTTTCTTTTTATTTCATCAATAAATTGAGCTTCCATATCATCACTTTCTTCAAGTGAAAAATCTCCATTTCTTGTAATACGGAAGAGATTTACAGATAAAATGTCAACATTTCTGAACAGCTTATGAATTTGCCAGCGAATTATTTCCTCTATAGGAATGAAGATAATTTTCTCGTCCCTTTCAATTTCAAAAAATCGAGGCAGGTTTTGGGGGATCTGAACAAAGGATAATTTTCTCTGGTCAGAGGCACTTTCCTTGTTTCTGGTAATGACACCAAAAATCAGGATTTTATTCATTAGAATTGGGAATGAATGGTAATTGTCATATACCATCGGAGTAAGCATTGGGAAGACAAGTTTCTTAAAATAAGAAATTACCTTTTCCTTTTCTTCCTCAAAAAGATCTTCGATTCCGGCAATTCCGAATCCATTTTCAGAGAATAATGGCTTAAGTTCCTTTCCATAATATGCAACCTGATCTTTGCAAAAGTCCTGAACTTCACTGAGCAGAGTTTTTCTAAAAGGTATCTCCCTGAGTCCGGAATAATCAACTCTTTCCTTTCCGTAGTCTATATAATTATAAAGACTTCCAACCCTGATCATAAAAAACTCATCAAGGTTGGAAGACGTTATTGCAAGGAATTTAAGTCTTTCAAAAATTGTACGATTTGATTTCTTAGCCTGGTCTAAAACTCTGTAGTTGAATTTCATCCAGCTAAGATCTCTGCTGATATACCTACTATTGGTAATTACCGGGGTCTGTTGCAGTAACATTGAAATATGTCTTCTATACCTGTTAAGTTTATTTTTTATCGTCTCAACAGTTTGGAACCCTCCCAAGAGCTTTCTTATTTTCACTTTCAATGATTAGAGGTATGCATAATGAAATGCAATTTATAAACCTTCCTCGATATAAAAATAATATATCTCCGGAAAAAGTTTAAAATTACCTGAGTACCACCGATATATTCTAGATATCCAGTTTTGCGTATTTAGCGTTTTTCTCAATGAATTCGCGGCGAGGCGCTACTTCATCTCCCATCAGCATTGAAAACAGATGATCTGCTTCTGCGGCAGACTCAATAGATACTTTCTTTAAACTTCTTTTCTCCGGATCCATAGTTGTTGTCCACAACTGCTCCGGGTTCATCTCTCCGAGACCTTTATATCTCTGTATATTTACAGAGTCTTCTTTTCCTTCTTTAGCAATTTCCTTTATTGCCATATCGCGCTGATCTTCAGTCCAGCAATATCTTTCCTCTTTTCCTTTTTTAACAAGGTAAAGTGGTGGAAGTGCAATATAGAGATAGCCATTTTCTATCAGCTTCTTCATGTATCTGAAGAAGAAAGTAAGAATCAATGTCCTGATGTGACTACCATCAATATCGGCATCGGTCATGATGATGATCTTATGGTATCTCAACTTGTCAAGATTCAGGGCTTTATCATCTTCAGGGGTTCCAAAGCTGACACCAAGTGCAGTGATGATGTTTTTAATTTCATCATTTTCATAAATTCTGTGCTCCTGGGCTTTTTCCACGTTAAGAATTTTACCTCTTAATGGTAGTATTGCCTGGAATTTTCTGTCTCTTCCCTGTTTGGCAGATCCTCCTGCAGAGTCACCCTCTACAAGGTAAACTTCACAAAGGGAAGGATCTGACTCTGAACAGTCTGCAAGTTTACCTGGCAAACCAGTTCCGGAAAGAACGTTCTTTCTCTGAACCATTTCCCTTGCTTTCTTTGCCGCTAATCTGGCCTGAGCAGCAAGCACTACTTTTGCAACTATTGCTTTCGCCTCTTTCGGGTGTTCTTCCAGGTAAGTAGTAAGCATATCTCCCACTACTACATCTACAGCTCCCATTACATCAGAGTTCCCTAACTTTGTTTTTGTCTGACCTTCAAACTGAGGTTCAGCCACTTTCACTGAAACAATTGCTGTCAGACCTTCTCTGAAGTCATCTCCACTGATTTCTATCTTCAGCTTCTCCAGCATCCCTGATTTTTCAGCATAAGCTTTCAAGGTTCTGGTTAAAGCACGTCTGAAACCGGCAACGTGAGTTCCCCCCTCTATTGTATTGATATTATTGACGTAAGAAAATACGTTCTCAGTATAAGAGGTATTATACTGCATTGCAACCTCAACAGGAATTGGTCCTTTATCACTCTCCATATATAATGGATCAGGAATAAGTTTCTCTCTAGTTGAATCAAGGTACTGAACAAACTCTCTCAGACCACCTTGCGAATAAAAAGTTTCAGTAACAGGAGTCCCGTCTTCTCCCTTTGTTCTTGTATCTGTAAGGTGAATTGTAATTCCTTTATTAAGGAATGCCAATTCTCTTAAGCGGGTTGCAACGGTTTCGTATTTATATTCTTTTGTTGTAAAAATCGTATCATCAGGCATGAAATGAACAGTGGTTCCTGTTTTTTCACTTTCTCCTACTATTTTTACAGCATATTGAGGGACACCTTTTGAATACTCCTGCTGAAAAATTTTTCCTTCTCTTTGAACAGTAACCTTTAAATGGATAGATAATGCGTTTACACAAGAAACTCCCACACCGTGAAGACCTCCGGATACTTTATAGGTATCCTTATCAAATTTTCCTCCCGCATGAAGGACCGTCATTACGACTTCAAGTGCGGATCTGTTTTCTTTAGTGTGAATTCCAGTTGGAATACCACGACCATTATCAGAAACAGTTATTGAATTATCCTCATTTATAGTGACATTAATCGTATCACAATATCCGGCCAGGGCTTCGTCAATGGAGTTATCCACTACTTCCCAGACAAGGTGATGAAGACCTTTAACGCCAATATCTCCGATATACATGGCCGGACGCTTTCTAACAGCTTCCAGGCCTTCCAGAACTTGAATGTTATCCGCTGAGTAATTGCTCACTTTATCAGTAATTTCGCTCATTATAGAAGGGTATTGTAAAGTGTAAATTTACAATTTTTAATTAGATTATTCGCCTTTATAAGGGAGGAATGGATAAATATTTATCAACAGGGCGAAATAAGTTTTCAAAACAACCAACCAACTATTTATCAGAGCATTAATAAGTCCCTACAGATAGCATTACCAGGGTACACCCCATTACAGGTTCTATATTATTTTTCTGAGCCAACTCAATCAGTTCATCATTCTCGGTACCTGGATTAAATATGATCCTTTTTGGCTTGAGATTGATTATATAATCATAAAGACTGGTCTGATTATGAGGACCTACATACAAGGTAACAGTATCTATTCCTTCTATGTTTGGCTTGTCATTCATAATAGTTTTTCCTGCAACCTCACCTTTTTTAATTCCTACAGGAAATATTTCATGACCGAATTTTACCAGCATATGAGCTGCTTTGTATGCAAATCTTGAAGAATCGGGGGTAGCGCCTAAAATGACAGTTCTTTTATTCATAATATTCAAAAATCAATGATTCTTAGCATCCATAAATTGCCGCCAGACTTTCCGCACATTTTTCTCCATCCATGGCAGCAGATACAATACCTCCTGCATATCCGGCGCCCTCACCACAAGGAAACAATCTTTTGATCTGTATATGTTCCCTTTCCTCTTTTTTTCTTGGAATGGAAACCGGTGAAGACGTTCTGCTTTCAACTCCCACAATCTGAGCTTCATTGGTCAGATAACCTCTCATTTTCTGACCAAAATCTTTAAAGCCTTGTCTTAATCTCTGAACAATAAAAGTGGGCAACACATCACCCATTTCACAGGATTTTAATCCCGGCTGGTAAGAGGTTTCCAGCAAAGACGAAGATACTTTTTTCTGAACAAAATCTGCCAGGCGTTGAGCAGGAGCTGTTTGAGTTTGTCCCCCCATTATCCAGGCTTGTCTTTCCACTTTTTTTTGAAACTCCAATCCCGCCAATGGGCCAAACTTTTCAAACTCTTTGAACTCTTCTTTTTCAACAGATACAACTATGCCACTATTCGCAAATTTAGAATCCCTTCTGGATGGAGACATGCCATTTACAACAATCTCTTCCTGAGCTGTAGCTGAGGGTACAATGAATCCTCCAGGACACATACAAAATGAAAATACCCCTCTTTGAACTCCCTGGAACGGCACCTGACTGACCAGCGCATAACTTGCAGCAGGAAGATAATCTCCTCTATACTCGCAGTGGTATTGAAGGGAATCTATAAGACTTTGCTGATGTTCCACCCGCACTCCAAGTGCAAATGGTTTAGCTTCCACTGTAATGCCTTTATTATGAAGAAGGTAAAAAATATCTCTGGCTGAATGGCCTGTAGCCAGTATTACCCCTATTCCAGATATACGTTCTCCACTGCCTAAAACAACACCTTTCATCTCCTCACCTTGCAGTATAAAATCAGTGACCTTTGAATCAAACCTGACCTCTCCTCCTGCTTCTATAACTGTATTTCTAAGATCCTGGACAACCATTGGCAGTTTATTAGTTCCGATGTGAGGATGTGCATCTACCAAAATTTCTTCTGTAGCACCATGAGCTACAAAAATTTCCAGAATTCGCCTTATATCTCCACGTTTTCCCGATCGGGTGTAAAGTTTACCGTCAGAATAGGTACCTGCACCTCCTTCTCCAAAGCAATAATTAGATTCAGGATTAACAATGTGATCTTTATTAATAGCTGCCAGGTCGCGTCTTCTGGTACGGACATCCTTACCTCTTTCAAGAACAATAGGTTTAATACCCAGCTCTATAAGCCTGATAGCAGCAAAAAGTCCGGCCGGACCAGCTCCCACAACTATAGCCTGCGGCTTGTTATTCAAATTGGGAAACTCCTTTTTCCAGCTGATCTGGGAACCAGGAACTTCGTCTACCCAAACTTCTGTCTGAAAATTAATTTTAACCTGTCTGCTCCTGGCATCAATGGAGCGTCGCAGATGCCTGAAAAGTACATTTTCTCCGGAAGAGATACCGGCCTTTTTTAAAATTTCCTGATTCAGCAAATCAGGATTTTCTGCCACCTGAACAGGCACAGTTAATTCAACTATTTGTCTCATTTCTGTAAGGTTTTTATCCTTAAAAGCAGGGAGTCCCCTGATTATTTGTATTCTTGATTAAACTTTAAGCTTCAACTTAAAACTTTTTACTTCTTAAGGCTGTAACCAATGTTGACACCAAAGCGAAAAGGGATTGTAATTCCCGTACCCTTAACACTCAGAAAATCTTTTTCATAATTTTCAAGAGAAGGGTTCCAATTTCTGGAAATAAACCTGTAACCGATTCCTATTCCCGCAAAAACATCTACCGTCCACCCTTTTTTTCTTGCATCTTTAGACAATCTGTCTCCGACAAGAATTGAATACTCTACAATACTTTGAGAGAGCGTTACCCCCCTTGAATGGGTGGTATCCGGAAAACCAGTTTTATTGACAGTGTTATCTATTTTACTATATCTGATTTCATGGCCGAAATACAACATACCATTATCTCTGTCTCTTTGATAAAACTTTTGCCTTAAGTAGAAGGCATTTCCTCTTTTATAAAGTACATTATATTCTTGCGAACTTTTGAAAAAAGGATCCCTGATGAGAACATAACCTAATTCATATCCCAGTCTTTCCTGAAAATAATATTCTACAGAAAAAGGAATAGCATTGGGATGATTACCTATGATTAATTTTTTCGCAACTCCGAATGGGCCGATGGCTAATATGAATCCGTGATATTCATTCACTTTAGGTGTAAAATACCGTGATCTCTTTCTTGGAATCTTTAATCTTGGTTTATTAGAAGGTGTAACAGTATCTCCTTTAACTTTATCCAAACTATCTTTTATTTCTCTAAAAACCGGAAGATCATTTTCATAATAAGTTCTGTAATAGCCAGCAAGATTTCCATCTTCATTATATAAGGTCCATATACCCACCTTATTACCATCTACTATCCGACCCTCCATTTTTTTATTACCAGATTCGTAATATCCTGTATAATATCCTTCTCCCTGATTAAAATAACAGCTCCCTTCCAACTTGCCATTTTCGTAATAATATTTCCATGGGCCCTCACTTTTATCATTTTTAACCTGACCTTCAATTTTCAGCTTTCCATTTTCATAGTACTCTTTGTAAGGACCTTCTCCCCTTACAAAATTTCCTTCGCCTTTAAAGTTTCCGTTATTGTAATATAATTTCCAATAACCATCTTTTTTACCTTCCTTTTGGTCGCCTACAGAACTTAAAGCTCCATTTTCATAAAAATACTTCCAATTCCCTTCTGGTAAGCCTTTTTCAAAAATCCCCTCGCTTGAAACTGTTCCGTTTTTGTGATAAAACTTCCACATCCCCTCTTTCTGCCCATTTTTCTCATACCCTTCAGATTTTAATGATCCATCGTCAAAGTAATATTTCCATAGGCCATTGCTTTTGCCATTAGCAATTTCTCCCTTACTCTTAATGGTTCCATCAGGATAAAACTCCATAAACTTACCTTTGTCATCCTGAAAGTAAGCTGTTCCCTTGCTTTTTGAATCCTCATAATAATATTTCCACGGACCATTTTTCAAATTTTTCCGGTAAAGCCCTTCTGATTTTATATTTCCATTTTCGTAGTAAAACTTCCACTGGCCCTCCCGCTGATCTTTAATCACTTCACCTTCCATGTTAATTCCCCCATTTTCATAGTAATAAGTCCAGTAACCTTGATTAATGTTGTCTTTTAACTCTCCTTTCATTTTAGGATTACCGTTCTCATAAAAATATTCCCAGATCCCATTGGCTTTGCCCTGAGTATAATGACCGCGAGATTTTACTCTTCCATTCTGGTAATAAGAGACATAAAGGCTATCTAGAACTGTTGTATTGGAAGATTTCACAAAATAATCTTCTTTCAAAAGTGTTTTTTTCTGGTCATACCAGGTTTGTACCTGAATATGTTGACCATGTAGGTGAGGGATAAAAAAAATAAACGTTAAGAAAAATAGAATATAATATTTCACAGACTACTTTTTTAAGCTTAAACGCAAAAGTAAGCCTGAATTACATGTTATAATTCAGGCTTTAATGATTCTTAAATCAAATGTGCAAATACTTCTGATTCCACCCAGGTTTTTCCCCAATCCTGCAATTCCTGCTCAGACCAGAGAGATGGAAAGAATATCTGCTTTTGAAATCTGGGAGGTAAATATTTCTGCCAATTGGTTCCACCGGTAGACGGTACAATCTGCTTAGATCTTATCAAATAACTAACTGCATATTTATAGTGCGCCAGAGGCCAGTTGATATTTGCATAAGTATCATATTTCCTCATCGCAGATATTAACCTTTCATCTTCCTGGTCTTCAAAAGGTAACCGCTTGAAGATGGACCAAAGGTTAGTAGAAACACAATCATTGGCAAGCCTGATCAACACTTCACTGTATTTTTCTTCGAATTGCTTTAGGGTAAGAGTCTTTTTGCCAGTAGCTACATCTATAGCTCCTTTTTTCCAATAGATCTTTTCAAACATCTGATCTATGGTAGAATAATCATGAAAATCATCTCTGTGATCTTTGCTCACCAGATTGATAAAGTCTGTTGAGGCAATTTCAGTCATTCTGTATTGAACAGACTGAAAGCCGCTTGCCGGATGCAAAGCAGTTCTGAATTTCAGAAACTGTTCCTGCTCCATTCCAATTGAAATAATATCAAATGATTGTATCTGCTGTCCAAAAAACCAGTTGACTCTGTTTAGACGATGAAAGAAAGAATCCTTATCAATAATTTCTTGCTTTCGGAGGTTATTGATCTCATGCAGAATCATTTTGAAATACAACTCAGTAATCTGATGGTAAATAATGAACATCAGCTCATCTGAGTACTCTGTCTTGGGCACCTGAAGATTTAATAACGCGTCAAGATGAATATAATCCCAATAATTGAGGTATTTAGAATTGAGAAGCCCTTCCAGGTGCACTGTCAGATCCTGCCCTTCTTTGGCATATTTATCTTCCAGGAGTTTTAAAAGTTCTTGTATTTTTGTTTCTTTTTCAGGATTCTGCATCTTAGGAACATTAAATGCGTTAGTAGGTTGTAAATTTGATCATTTAATTTTTTTAAAACAATAACTTCTCATGGCAAGAACAGATTTTAATGCGCCTGACTATTATCAAATAGATGATCTTTTGACTGACGAGCAGAAGCTTGTACGAGGAGCGATCAGGGACTTTGTAAACAGAGAAATTATGCCCATCATTGAGGATTGTGCACAGAAAGCTTATTTCCCCGAATCTATAGTTAAAAAATTTGGAGAAGTTGGAGCTTTCGGTCCTACAATTCCTCAGGAATACGGCGGCGGCGGACTCGATTATATTTCTTATGGATTAATGATGCAGGAGATTGAAAGAGGTGATTCGGGAATGCGCAGTACTGCCTCTGTTCAGGGCTCATTAGTAATGTTTCCGATCTTCAAGTACGGTTCTGAAGAACAAAAGAAAAAGTATCTTCCTAAGCTTGCATCAGGTGAGTTTCTCGGATGCTTTGGACTCACAGAACCGGACCATGGCTCCAACCCTTCTGCTATGGTTACCAACATCAAAGATATGGGAGATCATTATCTTCTGAATGGCGCCAAAATGTGGATTACTAATTCACCTAAAGCTGATATTGCAGTGGTTTGGGCTAAGAATGAGGAAGGCCGCATTAAAGGTCTTATTGTAGAAAGAGGAATGGAGGGCTTTACCACTCCTGAAACTCATCATAAATGGTCTTTGAGGGCAAGCATTACCGGAGAACTTGTTTTCGATAATGTAAAAGTACCTAAAGAAAACCTGCTCCCTCATGCTGACGGACTTAGCGGCCCTCTCAGATGTCTGGACTCTGCAAGATATGGTATTGCCTGGGGTGCAATAGGCGCCGCAATGGATTGCTATGAGACTGCAAGAAAATATGCTATTGAAAGACATCAGTTCGGTAAACCTATCGCTGGTTTTCAGCTGACTCAAAGGAAATTGGCCGAGATGATTACTGAGATCACTAAGGCACAGTTACTTGCATGGAGACTGGGCACATTGAAAAATGAAGGTAAAGCTACAACTCCTCAAATAAGCATGGCTAAAAGAAATAATGTTCATATGGCCATTACCATTGCACGTGAGGCAAGACAAATACTTGGAGGCATGGGAATTACAGGCGAGTTCCCGATTATGCGCCATATGATGAACCTTGAATCTGTTATCACTTATGAAGGAACACATGATATCCATCAGCTTATAACAGGTAGTGACATTACAGGAATTTCTGCTTTTAAATAAGATATGAGAACTATCGCCATTATACTGCTACTACTGGTAATACTGGTAGTGGCAGTTCTGCTTTTTAATACGTTCACTTTAAAAAGTAGGCAACCCAAAAATATAAAGCAAGCCCAAATTTATTCAGATACATCAGCATTGATGAGATTAAGTAAAGGGCTGCAGATTCAAACAGTTTCGCATGAGAATGGAAAGACCGATACTTCTAAGTTCCTCGAGTTTCATCAATTTCTCGAACAGAACTTTCCTTTAGTACACAGTAAACTAAAGAAAGAAAATCACAGACTTAGCCTGCTATTTCACTGGGAAGGCAAAGACAAACAACTTGCTCCTATCCTTCTTATGGCTCATCAGGATGTTGTACCGCCTGCAGGAGACTGGGAAAAAGAGCCTTTTTCCGGGGACTTACACAACGGATATATCTATGGAAGAGGAACATTGGACGATAAAGGTGCTTTGCTTGCGATCCTTGAATCTGTCGAATCTCTTCTGAAAGAAAATTATCAGCCTAATAGATCTATCTATTTTGCCTTTGGTCATGATGAAGAACTCGGTGGGGATGATGGAAACAAGAAGATGGCGGAAGTACTTAAAAGCCGCGGGATCACTTTTGATTATGTACTGGATGAAGGAGGAACCATCATTCATGGCATCATGCCAGGTGTAAAAGCTCCTGTAGCAGTGATCGGAATTGCGGAAAAAGGTTATTTAAGTATTGAACTCTCTATTGAAACAGACGGAGGACATAGCTCAATGCCTCCTCCCAAAACCTCTGTCGGACTATTAAGTGAAGCAATAACAGAGCTTCAGAAACATCCGTTTCCTGCAAAAATTGCCGGCGCAACTGAACAGCTTTTTAAGTTCACTGCACCTGAAATGGAGTATCCTATGAGGATTGTTTTTGCCAACTATAAATTACTGAAGCCGGTTATTACCAGTCAGATGGAAAAAACTGAAAGCACCAATGCTTCTGTGAGAACCACCATGGCTCCTACAATCTTTGATGCAGGCACAAAGGAAAATGTGCTTCCTATGAAAGCAAGAGCAGTAGTAAATCTAAGAACACTTCCGGGAGATACGCTTCAGTATATTTTGGATTACATTACCAGAACTATTAATAATCCAGCTATAAAACTTAAAGTACTTCCGGATCAGATTGAAGCTTCGGAAGTGTCAGATACAGATAATGAAGCTTTCAAACTCATTAGTCAATCCATTTCTGAAGTGTTTCCACAGGCTGTCGTATCACCATATTTAATGCTGGCAACAACAGACTCCAAGCATTACAGGAGCATCAGTAAAAATATCTACAGGTTTAATCCATGGGACCTTCAAAAAGATGATTTGAAAAGGATACACGGGAACAATGAAAGAATAAGTACTAAGAATTATATGGAGGCTATAACCTTTTATAGATTGATGCTGGAAAGGAATTAAGAATGTATAACGTTTAATAAAAAAAGAGAACGATCAAAATTGAATCGTTCCCTTTTTTATTAAACTTGTATTAACTATAAATCAAACTCTCCTTACTCCTTGCCCACCTTCGCCTTTATAGTCAAAGTCTGGTTCGAGCCTTGAGGATCGTTGCTATAAATCGTTACAGTTTTAGTCTCCATACCCTCTCTGCCTGCAGAGTTGAAGGTGACTTTCATCTTGCTTTTTTCTCCTGGCTTTAAAAGCATTTTCTCCGGTGTTCCGGCAGTGCATCCACAACTTGCTTTTACTTTGCGAATGATAAGATCTTGCTTACCGGTATTAGTAAATTCAAATTCTGTTTCTGAAACTGTTCCCTCCTTTACAGAACCAAAATCATGGACTGTTTTATCAAATGATAATCTTGGAGCTTGGGCTAATTGCTCAGGATTCATCGGAGGGAAATACTCATTGATTGTTGCCACTACATTGATATTTCTTCTTCCACCCTTTTTATCATTAGACATAAGAATGAAATTGTCATGTACATAACCGAAATCATTTTTCGCTTTAGCATCATAAGTAATTTTAATTACGCCCTTTTGCTTTGGCTGAAGTGTTACTGGCTCTACAGATACTTTCATATGCTTTGGTACGGACTGAGTTGGCTGAAAGGTAACAGGCGTAGTTCCATCATTATATATTCCGAACTCCTTTACCACAGGTTCTTTGGTAGTTAAGCCCCCCAGGTTCATATATCTTGAAGTAACTCTAAGACTTCCAAGTGTATCAGGAAATTCATCTGATGGGCTTTTAGGTTTAGGAATTACTGTTCCTTTTATAAATACAACATTGGTTGCAGGCTCAGTATTGGCAGTTATAGTCAGTGACTTATTAAAAGCTCCAGGTCTGTTGTTAGGATCAAACTGAGCTTTAATCACACCGGTTTGTCCGGGAAGAACTGGCTCTTTCGTCCAGGCAGGCGTAGTACAACCGCAAGACGCCCTTACTTCACTAATTACAAGAGGTGCAGAACCTTTGTTGGTAAATTTGAATTCGTGAGAAACCGGCCCTTTTTCTTCGTTAATTGAACCGAAATCAAAAGTTGTTTCTTCAAATTGAATTACCCCCGTCTGAGCAAAAAGCTGAAACGTTAGGAAAATTAAAAATGTAAAAATGACAGTTATTCGTACCATATATACTCCTTTATTCTACTGCAAAATTGAAATGCTAAGTTAATTAATCAAATGAAAACACATCTATTCTGGTTTCATTTGTTTTGCTTTTATGATAAAATTTTGAAAGGCATTTTGTTTTAACTTCTTCAAAATTTGATTAATGTCTCAAATTAAAAAGGGACCATTACGATCCCTTATTTAAATATCTGCTAATTATATAACTATTCCTGCCCTACCTTCATTCTTATCACCAGTGCCTGATTGGCTCCCCTTGGGTCGTTGCTGTATACAGTCACAGATTTACTTTCTGAACCTTCTCTTCCTGCGGAGTTATAAGAGACTTTAATTTTTCCTTTTGCTCCTGGCTTTATAGAGGTCTTAGGAGGAGTTGTTACAATACAGCTACAATTGGATTTCACTTTTCTGATGATCAGATCCTGCTTTCCGGTGTTGATAAATTCAAACTCTGTTGTGACAATTTTATCAGATTTAACAGAGCCAAAATCATGTACCGTTTTGCTAAACTCCAGACGAGGCGACTGTTCGATCTGAGCTTCATCCATTGGAGGAAAATATTCGTTGATGGTCGCATTGACAGTTATTGCAGTCTTAGTGCCATTTTTATCATCCGAAACAAGCTCAAAGTTGTCTGTCACTCCTCCGAAATCATTCTTGGCTTTGGCATCATAGGTTATTTTAATAATTCCCTTTTGTTTAGGTTGTAACGTTATTGGGGCAAAGTCAACTTTCATGTGCTTCGCCAAACCCTCCACCGGTTTAAATGTAACAGGTGATTCACCATGATTATAGACCCCAAATTCTTTTGTAACAGGTTCTTTATTGGTTATTCCACCGAAACTCATATATCTTGATGCTAACCTTATGCTTCCGAGTGAATCAGGAAATTCTTCTGCAAGAGATTTTGGCTTGGGGATTACCATTCCTGTAATGTAAAGTTCAGTGGTTGCAGGTTCTGTATTGGCTTTAATGGTTAGGGTTTTATGAATGTCTCCAGGCCTTCCCAGTGGATCATATTCTGCCTTTATAATAGCTGATTGCCCTGGAGCTAATGGCTCGCGAGGCCACAAAGGGGTCGTGCATCCACATGAGGGAATAATCGTATCTATCACAAGCGGAGCTCCCCCCTTATTGGTAAATTTAAATTCGTGAGAAACTTTTCCATTTTCCTCATGAATATTTCCAAAATCGTATGAAGTTTCTTCAAATTCAAACTTACCACTTTGTGCAAACAGCTGAAACGCTGATAAGGAGAGTAAGAAGGATAATAATGCTATACGTCTCATATTGAACTACTATATTTTTAATAAAAATGAATCCGTTAATTTACGCAATCAAGTCAAAAACTATGCAAATTCCTGTTATTTCTGAACTTTAATCCAATAATAAAGGGTTCCTATAGAGAAATTTCGCTCCCATTGGAGTTTTTTTCTATTTTTGCCGCATTATGTCAAGAATTTTAACTGGTATTCAAAGTACAGGTAAACCTCATTTAGGAAATCTATTAGGGGCAATATTACCTGCCATCAAACTTTCTGCAAACGAAAAAAACGAATCTTTATTTTTCATTGCAGACCTTCATACGCTTACGAATATTAAAGATCCGGTTTTAAGAAGAGAAAACACCTATGCAGTAGCGGCGGCATGGCTTGCTTTTGGATTCGATACAAATAAAAATATTTTCTACCGCCAGTCTGACGTACCTCAGGTATGTGAGCTTGCATGGTATCTGAATTGTTTCACTCCTTATCCAATGCTTGCCAATGCGCATTCATTCAAAGACAAATCCAGCAGACTATCAGATGTAAACGCGGGACTCTTTACATATCCGGTGCTTATGGCCGCTGATATCCTTCTTTATGACGCGGAGATTGTCCCGGTAGGAAAAGATCAGCTGCAACATCTTGAAATTACTAGAGACATAGCGACGACCTTTAACAAAGCCTATGGTGAAACCTTTGTGCTTCCACAGTCCAAAACAGACGAACAAGTCATGATCGTGCCAGGCGTTGATGGAAAAAAGATGAGTAAATCATATGATAACTATATTGATATCTTTTTACCGGATAAAGAACTTCTGAAGAAAGTTAAAACCATAGTTACAGATAGCAAAGGTCTGGAAGAGCCAAAAGATCCGGACACCTGCAATGTGTATAACATATTCAAGCTCATTGCCTCTGAAGATCATATAAAACAAGTAAGAGGGAAATACGAATCAGGAGGTTACGGTTACGGCCACGCAAAACAGGAGCTGTTTGAAACTATTATTTCTACCTATACTAAAGAACGTGAAGAGTTTAACAGGTTTATGAATGACAAAGGAGAGATTGAAAACAGATTAAAAATCGGAGCAGAAAAAGCATCAGGCATTGCAAATTCAGTCCTTGAAAGAGTCAGAAAAAAACTTGGTTACAGCCTTTGATTATTAATATGTTAATAGACTATAGATTTTTATAGTCTATTAACAAAAGACCTCATCCTAAATCCTTCTCCTAAAGGAGAAGGACTTCGATTACTTCTAAATATCATGGTCTTTTATAAAATACAAATGAGCATTCCTACTACATATGGAATGCTCATTTCACCTTGTTTACTTTGAGACTTTAAGCTTTTAACTTAAAACCATTACTGTCCGGTAAAAAAAAATTAAAGGAGGCGATTAAGCCTCCTTTTTTGTTTGTAGTTTTCTGGTGACCAAACCTTAAACTCAAACAATGAACAAAAGTACTCATTTTACCGGACAGCCGATATATTGTCAATTATTAAATCTTATCCCCAGAGAGTTAGTTTTAAAGATTTCCAATCAACATCAATCTGATCGATATTGCAAAAAGTTTACTACCTGGAATCACTTAGCTACTATGCTTTTTTCTTGCTGGGGAGGCTGTACCTCATTGCGTGAAGTTTCAATAGGAATGAGGGCTCTAGAGGGTAAATTAGCTTCTTCCGGGGTAGATTATTTCCCTACACGTAGTACTTTTTCAGATGCAAATGCAAGACGTAGTAGCGAAGTTTTTGAAGAGATATATTTTAAATTAAAAGAATATTGGGACTCTGTTTTATCGGACAGCCGAAAAGAAAATAATAATATTTTCTTTATGGATTCTACTGTAATAAGCCTTTTTCAAGAGATATTCAAAAATTCCGGATCAAGTAAAGCTGATGGAAGAAGGAAAGGAGGGTTAAAAGTCCATACAGTAATAAATGAACAGTCCTGTAGCCCCCAAATTGTTAATATAACTGATGGGGCCGTCAATGATATTTCTTTTATGTCTAAAGTTGCAGTACCTACTGGAAGTACCATTATAATGGACAGAGGATACAGATCTTATAAATATTACAATTTATGGACAAAGCAGAATATCAGATGGGTGACCAGATTGCGCGAACCATGCTATTGGCGTCCTAAAAAATACTATCTGGTTAGTGAAGAACAAAAACAGGCTGGAGTTCTTTCTGATGAATGTGTCCGCCTTGGATTTCCTCAAAAGAAAACAGAAAAGGTTATATGTAGATTGATTCGTTTTTGGGATCAAAAAAACAAAAAAGAGTTTGAGTTTTTAACCAATGATTTTATCAGTGAACCTGCTACCATTGCCGATTTATACAAAAAAAGATGGGCTGTAGAACTCTTATTTAAAAGGCTAAAGCAAAATATGCCTTTACAATACTTCCTGGGTGATAATCAAAATGCTATACGAATTCAAATATGGTGCGCACTAATAGCTGATTTATTAATTAATGTTATAAAGAAGCAGTTAAAAAAATCTTGGGCCTTTTCCTCAATAGTTTCACTGGTCAGACTTCACTTGTTTAATTATTTAAATCTTATATCATTTTTAAATAATCCAGAATGTGCCATTATAACCTCTCAA